>NZ_CM182074.1:0-1327615 GCF_059417965.1 Candidatus Pelagibacter sp. PS_16
ATGACAAGCAACAACACAACACAAAGTACAAAAGATGTTTCATCTGAAGCTTTAGATTGGGCTTTAATTCAAAAGGATATGAAAAATAAGCTAGGTAGCGATATATATGAAAGCTGGCTTAGAAAGATAGACTTTGTTGAAGAGATGAATAGCTATGTCTTACTTTCGGTTTCTACTAGATTTATTCGAGACTGGATTACTTCAAGATATTTAGACCAAATTTTGCAAATAGTAAAAACGTATAAGAAAGATTTAACAAGAATAGAGTTTAAGATTATTGAAAAAAATTCTGAAAATGAGATAGAAAATAATTTTACTAAAAATGAAAATAATGAAAACGTATCATTCATTAAAGATACATACTTACAATATAACAGAATAGACCCAAATAAAAGATTTGATAATTTTATAACAGGAACAAGTAATAAACTTGCCTATGAAGCATCCATGAAAGTTTCAGAAAATATTTCTCATTATAATCCACTTTATATTTATGGAGGAGTTGGAATGGGAAAAACACATTTATTAAATTCAATTGGTCTTTCATTAAAAGAAAAAAACAAAGTTATGTTTATTTCTGCTGAGAGATTTATGTATCAGTTTGTAAAATCAATCAAATCTAATGATATGGTGAAGTTTAAAGAGTATTTTAGAAATACTGACATATTATTGATAGACGATATTCAATTCATGAATGGTAAAGAAGCAATGCAAGAAGAGTTTTTTCATACGTTTAATGCACTATTAGATAAAGGCTCACAAGTTATAATCTCTGCCGATAGAGCTCCGAACAAATTATCAAGAATCCAAGATAGAATTAAATCAAGATTTGCTGGAGGTCTTGTTGTGGATATACAAAAACCTGACTATGAACTTAGAAGTAAAATTGTTAAACAAAAAACAGAGGAACTAAACATTTTTTACTCAAATCAAGTAAATATTTCAGAAGAAATACAAAAGTTTATAAGCACAGAAATAACCACAAGTATTAGAGAGTTAGTAGGAGCAATTAATAGAGTTGTTTCTTTTTCAAGAATTTACAACAAAGTTCCAAATTTATCAGAGGTTAAAGTAGTTTTAAAAGATCTATTAAATATTGGAGAAAACAAAGTAACAATAGATTTAATACAATCAACCGTATGTAAGTTCTTCAAAATTAGTAAAAGTGAGATGCTTTCTTCAAGAAGATCTAGATATCTTGTAAGACCAAGACAAACAGCAATATATTTAACAAAAATTTTGACATCTAAGTCATTACCTGAAATTGGAAGAGAATTTTCTAATAGAGATCATACAACAATCATTCATTCAGTTAAAACCATTGAAAAATTGAAGGAAAAAGATCCAGAAATGACAAACAATATTAATAATCTAAAAAATCAGATATTGTATAATAAAGAAAATGAAATTTAACGTTAATCAACAAGATCTGCAACAAGCACTTAATTATTGCCAAGGCGTAATTGAAAAAAGAAGCACACTCCCTATTTTGTCAAATGTTTTATTAAATGCGAGTAATTCTAACCTAACAATTACAGCAACAGATTTAGATTTAATATTTATTCATCAAATTAACAATGTAGAAGTTATAGAAGAAGGAAACACAACTACCACGTCATCTATTATGTATGACATCATAAGAAAATTTTCGTCAGGAAAAAAAATTAATTTATCTTTAACAGACGTTAGCAAACTTCAAGTTGAGTCTGAAAAGTCTGTTTTTAATTTAAATTGTATTAGTACATCTGAGTTTCCACTAACAGATGAAAACTTTAATCAAAATGAATTTTCTATAAAATCAAAACAATTATTGAAATTATTGAATAAATGTAAATTTTCAGTTTCAAATGATGAAACAAGACACTATTTAAGTGGAATTTTTTTTCATCAAACACAAACTGAAGATAAAAATTTTTTAACAGCAGCAGCTACAGACAGTCATAGAATGTCTATTTCAAAAATAAGATTAGACCAGCAAGTAGATTTTGAACCAATAATACTTCCTAAAAAAACAATTTTTCAACTATGCTCATTGTTAGAAAGTTATGATGGTGATGTTAAAATTTCAAATATTAAATCTAAAATAAAATTTGAATTAAATAATAGTATATTAATATCTAAGTTAATTGATGGAAAATTTCCAAATTATATTCAGGTAATACCTAAGAATAATCAAAAGAAGTTAGAAATAGATTTAAAATTATTTTTAGACTCTGTTGATCGAGTTGCTTCAGTTTCATTAGATAAAAAAGATGGAGTTAAATTTAATTTGTCAAAAGACGTTTTAAACTTATCAGTTAACAACACAAATAGTGGTGATGGAAAAGAAAGTTTAACTGTAAAGTTTGATCATGATCTAGAAATAAGTTTTAATTCTAGATATTTAATTGATGTAGCAGCACAACTTGATGGAGATAAGATTGAAATTTTTTTCAATGATACTGGGTCTCCGGCATTAATTAAAGATCCAGGCGATTTTGACAGTATATTTGTTGTAATGCCTATGAAAGGCTAGCTTAAAGTATCAAGTTCAGTATAAATAGTTTTTTCCAATTCTTTTGTAAAAATTTCCTTGCTTAGTCCAGGTTCAATAGGTTTTAAAATTGAAACAGTTAGAGTGGTATTAATTTTTTTCCAACCATGTTTTGGCCAGGTATTACCAGAATTGATTGCGATTGGTTGGCATGGAATATTTAATTCTTCATAAATTCTACCAGATCCTTTTTTAAAAGGAGTTCTATCTTCTGCAGAAAGTCTTGTTCCTTGTGGAAAAATTATTAAAGGTCTTTCAGATAATTTCACTTGTTTAGAAATATCATCGAAAAAACCTAAGTTTTCTTTAGAAATTTTATTTCTTTTAATTGAAATTGACCCTATTTTTTTTAAATACCAGCCAAATATAGGAATCATTAGCAATTCTTTTTTTAAAATAAAAACAGGAGAATTAAAAATAGTTTGTAAAAAAAAAGTTTCAAACATTGACTGGTGTGAAGCAGCTATAAAAAATTTTTTTCCTCTAATTATGTTTTCCCTACCTTTAATGATTATCTTTGTTGATAAAAATATTTTTAAACATAAAGAAGTCCAAAAGCCCATAATTTTTCCACCAAATAAAACTATTTTTTTTGGTAGTAAAATTGCTGGCAAGAAAATTATGGAAATTAAAACTATTCCTAAGAAAAAAAATAATGAAAATAAAAAATTTCTTATCATATTAATCAAAAACTAAATCAAATCTTTTAGTTTTTGTCTTTTTTTAATAATATTAATCTTTGATCCTTTAATTATTAATTCTGCTGGTTTTGGTCTTACATTGTAATTTGAGCTTAGTGACATTCCATAAGCTCCAACATCACACATTATCACAAGATCTTTTTCTTTTAATTTCTGAAAACCTTTTATAGTTGTAAATTTGTCTGTACTTTCACAAATTGGTCCTACAAATTCATAAGTTTTGTTTGAAATTCTATTATTTTTTACTACAGGTATAGTTTGGTGATTTGCACCATATAATGCAGGTCTCATAAGATCATTCATTGCAGCATCTAATATGATGAAATCTTTTTTAGTATTTTCCTTTATATAAATAACTTGAGAAATTAAAAATCCAATATTACCAACTATAGATCGACCAGGTTCAAATATTATTTTTGTTTTTTGGTCCTTTAAAAATTTTTGTATAGCAATGTTATATTTTTGATAGTTAAGTTTTTTACTATTTTTTTCATAAGAAATACCCATGCCCCCACCTAGATCAATAAATTCAAAGATATGACCACTTTTTTTTATTATTTTATTCACTACATTGAGCATTTTTTCATATGGTTTGTGATCTAAAATTTGACTACCAATATGAACACTTAAGCATTTAAGGTTAATATTTTTAGAATGATTTGTAAAATTTACTAATTCAAAAAAAGTTTTTTCATCTACACCAAATTTGTTTTCTTTTTTTCCAGTTGAAATTTGTTTTAATGTCTTAGCATCTGTATTGGGATTAAGTCTAATACCTATATTAACTATTTTTTTTTTTGATTTTGCAATTTTTTCAATTTCAATAATTTCACTTTTAGACTCAGCATTTATTAATAAAATTTTTTTATCAATTGCATAACTTATTTCTTTTGAAGTTTTACCCACGCCCGAAAAAACAATTTTTTTTGGGTCTATACCTGCTTTTAGAGCCATCATTAACTCACCCATTGAAACAACATCAGCACCTAGCCCTAATTTTCTAATTTCTCTTATCAGATTTACATTAGTATTGGATTTGACAGCAAAACAAATCAATGGAGAAAAAGAGCTAAAATTTTTTTTAAAATTTTTTATATTTTCTGTTAGCCGTTTGTGTGAATAACAATAAGTTGGTGTACCAAACTTTTTTGCTATTTTTTGAACATTAACTTTTTCAATTGTTAAGTTTTTATTTATATATTTCATCAATCTACTGACTTTGGAAAAACCATTTCATTCCCCTCATATTGAGGATCTCCTTTTTTTCCACATGAAAACAAGAAAGAACAAATTATAAAAATTAAAATTAGTTTTTTTATCATTTTACGTCTTTTTATATTTCATTATCATTTTTTTGATATTATCAAAAGACGTTCCACCATAAGATTTTTTAGAGTTAACAGAGTTTTTCACATTAAATATCTTTAAAACTTCAATTGTGAGCCTTGGTTCAATTTTCTTTAGTTCGTCAATATTTAATTCATTCAATTTTTTCTTTTTTTTCTCTGCATAATTCACAATAGAAGCTGTAGTTTGATACGCTTTTCTAAATGGCATTGAATGATTTTTAACAAGATAGTCAGCTAAGTCAGTAGCTGTAATATAGCCTGAGTTAGCAAGGTCTAACATTTGTTGTTTATTAGGCTTTAGATTTTTTAAAACCTCATTAAGAATAGCAATACTATTATTGAGGATTTCATTAGATTTGAAGAGTATTTCTTTGTCATCTTGAAGATCTTTAAAATAAGATATGGGAAGTCCTTTAAGAATTGTCAGCATTGAAAATAAATTTCCATAAACCATTCCAGTTTTCCCTCTTAAGTATTCTAACAAATCGGGATTCTTCTTTTGAGGCATTATCGAAGAACCAGTTACCACTTTATCTGAAAGTGCAATTAAGTTGAATCCATCAGAGTTCCAAATAATAAGCTCTTCAGCAATTCTTGAAATATGCATTGAACAAACAGAAGCGCTATATAAAAAATCTAGAACAAAATCTCTATCTGCAACAGTATCAATTGAATTATTTGTTGGTCTTTTAAAGCCTAGTTTTTTTGAAGTAAAATTTCTGTCAATATTAAAAGAAGTACCTGTTAAAGCGGCAACACCCAAAGGATTTTCTGATAAACTTTCTAAATTATAGGTAAATCTTTTTTTGTCCCTATTAAACATTTCTACATAAGACATTAAATAATGGGCAAAAGATACAGCTTGTGCATTTTTTAAATGAGTAAACCCAGGCATTATGGTTTCAATATTTTTTTCTGAAATTTTGAGAATGGTTTTAATAATATTGTCTAAATTCTTATTAATTTCTTTAGTTGCTGAAGTCGTCCACATTTTAAAATCAGTAATTACCTGATCATTTCTAGATCTAGCCGTGTGAACATATCCAGCCTCTTCTCCTATAATTTGAAATAATCTTTTTTCAATATTCATATGAATATCTTCATATTTTTTATTATATTCAAATTTATTTTTTAAAATTTCTTTCTCAATTTTATTAAGTCCAAAAATTATCTTATTCTTAATTTTAAAAGAAATAATTTTTTGTCTAAATAACATCTCAACATGTGCGATTGATCCTAAAATATCTTCTTGAAAAAGCTTTTTATCAATATCTATTGAATTACCAACTTTTTGAAACAAAGTTGAGGCATCTTTCTTTATTCTTGATCCCCATATTGCCATATTGTTTTTATTTTTTACCATGATAATTAATTATACATATTTAGCATGAAATTATTATTAATATTTATCTACCTAATAATTAGCAACATTAGTTATGCACTAGAAAAACCTAATATAAAAAATTTAGTTTTATCAAAAAATACAAAAATATATGAGGGAGTAGTTTTTAAAGACTCGAATAATTATGATGTAAATTTAGATGATTTTAAAGGAAAATTGTTAATATTGAATTTTTGGGCTACTTGGTGTGCTCCTTGCAGAGAGGAGATGCCATCTCTAGATGACTTACAGTCAAATAGTAATTTTGATAACTTAAAAATTTTTCCTATTAATATTGGTCAGGAAAATTTCTCTAAATCAGATTCTTTTTTTAGAGAACTAAATATTCAAAATCTAGAGATATATTTTGATGCGCCAATTACTTTGGCTAAAAAATTTTCTTTAAGGGGAGTTCCTACAACTATTTTATTTAATAAAAAAGGTGAAGAGTTTGGGCGTATTATGGGATCTATTGATTTTAATAATTTGGATTTTATTAATTGGCTAAAACAATACGATTAATCTTTAAAGAAATAAGCAAAACTAACCAATGCTACTATAGCAATGAATTGCAGCAACACTCTTAGCTGCATCAGTTTATTCGAATATTTTTTGCTAGTTTCGCCACCTTTGAACAAAGTTCCAATTCCTAAGATCAAGACGACTGCTACAACTATTAAAAGCACAATACCTAAAATTTTAACTAATGTTCCTGTTATCATGAAACTATTGTAGAATAATTTTTAATAAAAAAAACATAATAAAAACATCTATGACACTTTGTCTATCAACTACAATTATTAAGCCAGAAAAAGATATACCAATTAAAAATGCTATTATTTTACTGCACGGTTATGGGGGTGATGGGAAAGACATAAGTATGTTGACCTTAAATTGGAAAAGATTTTTGCCTAATACTATTTTTTTATGTCCAGATGGTCATGAAGAATGTAAAATTAACCCAGCAGGTTTTCAATGGTTTGATTTAACTAAAGATGATCCAAGTTATATTCTAGAAGAATCTAAAAAAGCAGAAAATAAACTCCAAAAATATATTGAAGAAGTTAAAAGTGAATATAATCTTAATAATTCTCAAATTTGCTTATCAGGATTTAGTCAAGGATGCATGATGTCTATTAATTTAGGTTTAACTAGCAATCAAAATTATAATTGTATTGTTGGTTTTTCTGGTAAGATAATTAATCAAGATGATCTTAGTATGAGAAAATCTTCTTCTACTAAAATGCTATTGATACATGGTGATCAAGACGCAGTTGTGTCACCAACATTTTTATTAGAGGCAAAAGATTTCCTAATTAGAAATAATATTGAAATTGAAACCAAAATGATAAAGAATTGTGAACATCATATTCCTATTGAGGCATCAAGCGCGGCTTTAAATTATATTAAAAATAACTTTCAAATATAATTAAATTCTACTTATTGATAAATTATTTTTTTTCAGTTAGAGTTTTTTATAATGATTTTTAACGATCAGAATTTGTCTTTAGAAAAATGTCCTGCGCTAGTGTTAAATGCAGATTATAGGCCTTTAAGTTATTATCCATTGTCTTTATGGAGCTGGCAAGATTCTATAAAATCTGTTTTTTTGGATAGAGTTGTTATAGTTAGTAATTATGACAGAGTTATTAGGAGTCCATCGTTTAATATGAGATTACCAAGTGTTATTGCATTAAAAAGTTTTATAAAACCACAGTCTAATCCTAGCTTCACAAGATTTAATGTTTTTTTAAGAGATAAATTTTCATGTCAATACTGTGGAAGTGGTGAAGATCTTACTTTTGATCATTTACTTCCAAGATCCAAAGGTGGACAAACCAACTGGGATAATGTTGTAACTGCTTGTTCTTCATGCAATGTAAAAAAAGGTGGAAGGTTATTAAAAAATTTGGATATGGGCTTAAATCAAAAGCCATATCAGCCATCTACAGAAGACCTACATAAAAATGGTAAAAATTTCCCACCAAATTTCCTACACAAGAGCTGGATGGATTATTTGTATTGGGATGTTGAGTTAGAAGCTTAATTAAATTTTCTCAGAAATATTAATAGCAATTTTTGATCCAGTTTTAATTAATTTATCCAGAATAGAATACATTCCTTTTTTAGTTGCACCTTCTTTATAGGCTATATCTTTATGATGCAGCTCATCTTCTCTAAATTTAATTATTTTTTCTTTTAATTTTTTCTCATCGTTTTCTAACTCATTAATTTGATTTAGATAATGTTCGTCAATTACTTCTTCCACTGAGGCAGTGCATAGCATAGCAGCTTTTTTCCCAAGCATTGTTGAGCCAAAACCAAGTCCTACACCAAGCAAATCCCATAAAGGTAAAAACTTTGTAGGTTTTATATTTCTTTTTTTAATTTCATTTTCAAAATATTCACAGTGTTCTTTTTCGTGAATTTTCATTTCTTCAATTTTCTTTTTAAGGTTTTCATCTTTAACAAATGTATTTAGAGCTAGTAATTGGCCTTCATAAATCTTTATTGCACCTCGTTCACCTGCGTGATCAACTCGAATAAATTCTTTTACTTTTTCTTTATTTGTTTTTTTCATAAGTTAAGAAAAGTTTTATAGTTATAGTTGTGATTATTAAAGAGATAAAAATATTTATTGTAGCAAGAGATAATCCTAAAATTTTAAACGTTGCATCTTTACAGCTAACTGTAACCTCTTTTAGCTGATTTAGAAGAGCTTCTTTAGTCAAATTTGCATTATTAGAATTTAGGTCACAAACTAAAGACTCTTTTATAAAGCCTTGCTCTATTCCAAAATGATAAAACGAAATAGAGAATGCTATAATAAATGTAAT
Organism: Candidatus Pelagibacter sp. PS_16; assembly: GCF_059417965.1. NCBI lineage: Bacteria > Pseudomonadati > Pseudomonadota > Alphaproteobacteria > Candidatus Pelagibacterales > Candidatus Pelagibacteraceae > Candidatus Pelagibacter > Candidatus Pelagibacter sp. PS_16. The sequence continues at coordinate 8,802 of NZ_CM182074.1, forward strand.
ACTTAAAATTATTAAAAAAAATCTTTCAAACTTTTGAATAAAAATAAAAAGTAAAATTATAACTATTGAAACAACATAAGGTATTCTTTCAATTAAACAAAGATTGCACGGTTGATGACCCAAAATATGTTCAATAAAATAGGCTGCTAAAAGAGCAAAAATACTGAATAACAATATAAGATGAAGTGTAGTTTTTCGGTTAATCATGTTTGTGTTATTTAATTGCAAAATATATTAGGGTAAAAATTAATACAATTATAATACCTAAAATTGTAAACCATTTTGCAGCATCAGTTTTCATAAACTTGGTAAAAATATCACCAAATTTATATGATAGGTATGAGACGATAAAAAATCTCAACCCTCTAGAAAATAGACAAATAAGGAAAAATATAGGCAAATTAAAACCAATCATACCACTTGTTATTGTGAATACTTTAAAGGGCAAAGGCGTAAACCCAGCAAGAAATAATGTAGCAAGCCACACATAAAGACCACTTCCCTCAGATAAGCTATTTTTAAGATTAATTACCTTTTCTTCATAATTATAAAATTCTACTACAATCATTCCAAGATCAAAAAAATAAGATCCAATAAAATATCCAAGGATACCTCCAAGTGAAGAAAACAAAGTAGCTATTAAAAAAATTTTTAAGTAATCATTTTTTTTTGCAATAACCATTGGAGCAATCATAACGTCAGGTGGGATTGGAAAAAAAGAACTTTCAGTAAAAGATAAAATTGCAAGATAAGTATTTGACTTCTTGTGGGCAGCAAGTTTTAAAGTTTTTTGATATAATTCATTAAGCATTTTTTTGTTTTTAATATAAATTATGTTCTTATACTATTTAATTTTATAGTTATAATAAGGAAAACAAAGGGCGAGTGGCGGAACTGGTAGACGCGCACGACTCAAAATCGTGTTTCGCAAGAAGTGAGAGTTCGATTCTCTCTTCGCCCACCAATATTTTATGGAAATAAACAAAATTAATAATTTATTAGAACTATTTTATAAACAGTATCTTACACAAGATAAAACAAGTGTGTTTTTACAGTCCTTAAAAGAAGTTGAAAAAAAATATTCTTGGGAGGATGTGTATTCAAATGTCATTAAACTTTCTGAAGAAATATCAAGATATATAAAAAAAGGTGATAGATGCTTGTTAATATCAGAAAATAGACCAGAGTGGATGATATCAGATTTATCTATTATGCTTTCAGAGGGCATAACAGTTCCAGCTTACACAACTTATGTAGAAAGAGACTATGAGTATATAATTGATGATTGTACGCCAACTGTTTTAATCATTTCTGATAAGACACAGTATTTAAAAGTAAAAAATATTATACCTAAAAAAAAATTTATAAAAAAAATTATTTTTTTTGATGTAATTGAAGAATTTGACCAAGAACTTCATGTAAGTATTAATCAAATTTTTGCTAATAAAAACTTTAATTCCTTAAATTTTTCTGAATTAAAAATTCAAAGAAAAGATATTGCTTCTATAATTTATACATCTGGTACCCAGGGCAATCCAAAAGGAGTTGTATTAAGCCATGGTGGAATTTTAAACAATTGTGAGGGAGCCCTCGGTTTATTAAAAGAGTTTGTCTCAAAAAAACCTAAATTTTTGACATGGTTACCCCTTTCTCATTCATACGAACATACAGTCCAATTTGTTCAAATAGTCGTGGGAGCACAGGTATTCTATGCTGAGAGTATAGAAAAACTTATAAAAAATATGGGAAATTGTTCACCTGAGATAATGACGGCCGTTCCTAGATTTTATCAAAATTTACATCAAAAAATAAATACTAATTTTAGTAAAGCCACAGGAATAAAAAAATTCTTAATCAATCAAACTATCAAACTTGGAAATAAGAAATTAAATAGAGTACAATTTTCATTAATAGAAAGCTTAATAAATTTGGTTTGTGATCTTTTAGTACGAAAGAAAATCAAAGAACAATTCGGTGGAAATTTAAAGGCATTTATTTCAGGAGGAGGAGCGTTAGATAAAGAAGTGGGTTGCTTTTTAAATGCAATTGGTCTCTCAACGTTACAAGGGTACGGATTAACCGAAACATCTCCTGTAGTAAGCTGTAATTCTATTAATGAAATCAGGGTAGAAACTGTGGGCAAACCATTTAGGGGAAATCTAGTTAAAATTGCAAATGATGGTGAGATTCTGGTTAAAGGAGAAAATGTGATGTTGGGTTACTGGAATAATGAAGAAGAAACAAATAAAGTTTTAAAGAATGGATGGTTATCTACAGGTGACATTGGAGAGTTTGATGGCGAGTTTTTAAAAATAACAGATAGAAAAAAAGATATAATTATAACTCCAGGTGGAGATAATATTTCTCCAATCAAAATAGAGAGTGATTTAAATAAATCTAATTACATAGAGCAAAGTTTAGTTTATGGTGATAATAAACCTTATCTAGTTTGTTTAATTGTTTTAAGCTCAGAATATAAAAATATAAAGAATGAAGAAATTAAAATAGAAATAGAAAAAATAAATAAAAATTTAAGTAAAATAGAAAAAATAAAAAAGTTTTTTGTAATTAAAAATCAATTTACAATTGAAAACAATATGATGACCCCTACTTTAAAATTAAAAAGATATAAAATTATAAAAACTTATCAAAATGAGTTAGAAAAACTTTTTAATTAATTTTTATAAAAGACATCATAAGTCGCATAAACGTTAATGTTTTTAACATAACAAAAATTTTAAAAAAAATTTTTTTTAAAAAATAAATTTGTAATTTGCCAATTAATTAATGAATTGACATCACTTGTATAAAAAAATAAAAATAAGTTAACAGCGAATCACTTTGATTCGTTTAACTTAAACAGGGAGCTAAAGATGGCTACAAAGAAAAAAGCTAAAAAAGCTAAAAAGAAAACTAAGAAAAAAGCTAAAAAAGCTAAAAAAGCGAAGAAAAGAAAAAGATAGTATCTTAGACTTTTCAAAAAACGCTTCTCATAACGTTATGTGTGAGAGGCGTTTTTTTTTGCCCTAATTTTTAATCCTCAGTATCGGTAATTGGCTCTGAGTCTGTGTCAGATTCTGTGATAGGTTCTTTAATCTTAGTTGGTGCAGCCACAGCTTTTGCTTGGCCCTCCAAATTTCTCTTTAAAGCTTTATCTAATTTTTTCTGGGTATCTTCTAATGATACACCCATCACTATTTGAAATTCAGATAAAATTCTTTCATAAGCTTTTTCAAACAACTGTCTTTCACTGTATGATTGATCAACCATTAAGTCGTCACCTTTATTTAAATCTCTAACAACTTCTGCAAGCTCATAGATTTTGCCTGAAGAAATTTTTGCTTCATATTCCTGTGCTCTTCTACTCCACATAGATCTTTTAATTTTTGGCTTGCTTTTTAAAATAGATATACATTTATTGACCTGATTTATTGTTGCAAGAGGTCTAAGATGAGATTGCTTATTTACAGGAACCATACCATTGGCTTTGTCTTTTTCAAATTTAAGAACATAAGTTTCAACATCAATTCCACCAATGTTAATTTTTTTAAACTCTGTAATTTGGCCAACGCCATGTTTTGGATAAACAACGTAATCTTTAACTTTATATTCTCTTTTTTCTGTTTCTTGTTTTTTTACCTTTTTAATTTCAGGCTTAACTTCATTACTTTTTGAAATTCTTAAATTATCAGTTTTAATTTCTACTTTTTCTGGAACAGCTTTTTTAGAGACTGTTTTTAAATTTTTTTTAATTTTAGTTGGAGTTGTTTTTATTGTTTTAGTTTTTTTTACTGGAATTTTTTTTTTTACAACTTTAGCTTTAGGAAGCGTAGGCTTTTTTGCTACCTTTGCTTTAGTTTTTTTTTTTAATTTTTTCTCAGGAGTTTTTTTAAAGATTTTCGCTAAAATATTTGTCGTACTTGTTTTCTTCATTTTTATATTTTTCATTATCCTCTGGAGGATCTTTTTTAATAGTTATATTTGGCCAAATTTCAGAATACTTTGTATTTAGTTCAAGCCATTTTTCGCTCCCAGACTCAGTATCTGCTACTATCGCATCTACTGGACATTCTGGCTCGCAAACGCCACAATCTATACACTCCTCCGGTTTAATTACAAGCATATTTTTGCCTTCATAAAAGCAATCAACAGGACAGACTTCAACGCAGTCCATTAGTTTACACTTAATACATTTATCATTTACAACGTATGTCATTTTCCCAATTCACTTTTTACTTTTAACTTCAAGTCTCCCATTGTCTTGGCATCCACATATAGTAAACCTGAGAGTCTTCTCATTAAGTTTGTTTCATAAATGTCAGCACTATCGTTTGAATAGATTATTTTCCATAATGACTCAATTATTTTAATTTTATCAGAATCTGGAACATTTTTTACTTCTCTTGTAAAATCTAATATTTGATTTGAGTTATCTTCAACAATTATTGCTTCAGACATAATTTTATCTATCTCAGAGACCGGTGCGCCTAAATCAATAAGCGTTTCTTTAATAATATCTTCTTCTTTTTTTTCATAAGCCTCATCTATTTTTGCTGCATGAATTAGCAAGGCAGCAATTTTAGAATAAGAGTTATCCTGAGGTTCATTTTTTTCTTTATTTTTAAAAAAGCTAATCATTAATTCAAATTTAAGTTTTTCAATACTCTAAATGGGCTGTTTGAAGTATCTATTTTTTTAAAAGTTTTTTTAATTTGTTTTTTTGGATTATATCTAAAATACATATCATTGTCTTTTTCTAAAGTTTTATAATTCATTTTTTCAATCAATTTCTTAAAGTTATCTTTACTACATCCTAATAAATTAAGCATCTCTGGTACTAGTTTAATTTCTTTATCCTTTTCGGGGCTAGCGTTAATAATTAGCATAAATAATCTCTCTAAGATGTCAATTCTAACAAAATAATTATCAAAATTTTCAAATCCACATAAAAGCATAAATTTTTTATTTCTTTTATTTTTGTCATCTAAAAAATTTAAACCAAACGTAGGTGGCGTCAACTCAAAATACTTTTGGTTAAAATTTTTCCATAATAAAGTTCTTAAAGAAACTGCTTCAGGTTTTAATAGTTTGAATAAAAAAATATGATAACGCCCAAACTTCACCCCTAAGTCTCTTAAAATTTTTCTTTCATCTTGCCCAAGTTTTTTTAAGTATTCGGTAACCATTTCTCTTTTAACTACACCATTGCTTTCATACAATTGATAAGCTAAAGCTTTAATGGATGAGTTACTTTCTTTTAAATTTCTTAGATCAATTAAACTTTTTAGTATTAAATTAATTTTTTCATTAACCCATTTTTCAATAAATTCTGATAATTTTTGTTTGTCATTATTATCTAAAAGATCATCTACTATTAAAAGTATATCTGGATTTAAATAATCTTTTCCGGTTACTAATTTTGCAATAGGAAAATTTTTCCAATAGATTTTAAAATCATCTTTTAATTCAATTAGACCTGTTTCTATGATTAACTGAACTCTTTTTTGAAGCTCGGGCCCCACAGTCTGTCTTGCTGCCTTTTTCAATGATTTAATGTCAGTTTCTAAAGCCCCAACTTTTAAGTCCATTTCAAATTTTAGACCTTTTAAATCACCAATAAACTGCTCATCAATTATTACTTTGTCGTTTTCCATTATTTCAGTTTTAAAATCCATATCTTGGTTTAAGCCTCGTGCGAGTACGCTGGCTCGTTTATCAATAAATGTTTTTGTAAGTTCTTCATGTAGTCTATCTGATAATCTATCTTCTAATAGTTTTGTTTTCTCTATCCAATAATCTTGGTTTTCAACCCAATTAATTTTATTGGAAACATAAGACCAAGTTCTAACATTTGCAATTCTATTTGACAAAGAATCTACATTTCCTTCTAATTTATCTAATTTCATCAACTGTAATCTCATATAATCATTGGTAATTTTACCATAATTACTATTTAAAAAATTGAATACCTTGCCAACAACTTCAATATGATTTCCATATGTTTTTTTCACAAAGTCTGGAATTTGACAACACTCCCAAAGTAATTCAAGTGTTTCTCTGTTGTTTTCAATTTTGTTACCTTCCATATCTTTTAAAAAATATTTTAATACTTTTTCATCTCCGCACTCGTGTATTTTCCTTAACCAATCTTTATTGGGTTTTTCTTCAAGTGATTTAATTAAACTTAAAGCGTTATTAAAATTTAAATTAGAATTTCTCCAAAATAACATTCTAATTTCTTCAAATTTATGATTTTCAAGTAATTCTACTTCCTCAGCTGAAATATCTTTGCAGTCTCCAGTCACTCCAAAACTACCATCATTTAAATATCTGCCTGCTCTTCCTGCAATTTGCCCAATCTCAGACATATTAAGACGTCTTAATTTTTTACCATCAAATTTTTTAAGGTTTGAAAAATATACATTTTCTAAATCCATATTAATTCCCATACCAATTGCATCTGTAGCAACTAGGAAATCAACATCTCCTGATTGATATAATTCAACCTGTGCATTTCTTGTTTTTGGACTTAGAGAGCCCATAACAATAGCTGCTCCACCTTTTTGTCTACGTACAAGTTCCGCAATTGCATAAACCTCTTCAGTTGAAAAAGCTATTATTGCAGTTTTTCTATTTATTCTTGATATTTTTTTATGCCCTACATAGGTAAGTTTTGAAAGTCTTTCTCTATTTATAAACTCAGTGTCTTCATTCAATTTATTAACTATATTTTTAATAGTGCTAGAGCCCATAAACATCGTTAGTTTTTCGCCACGAAGATTTAACAATCTATCAGTAAAAATATGACCTCTCTCATGATCTGCACACATTTGTATTTCATCAATACCCACAAAATCTAAATGCTTATTGATTGGCATAGATTCTACTGTGCAAAGAAAATATTTTGCATTAGGAGGAATTATTTTTTCTTCACCCGTGATTAATGCAACTTTATCAGAGCTTATTTTTTTTATAATTTTGTCATATACCTCTCTTGCAAGTAAACGTAATGGAAATCCAATCATTCCCGAATCAAAAGAAAGCATTGTTTCTATTGCAAGATAGGTTTTGCCGGTATTTGTTGGACCAAGAACAGCTGTAATTTTATTTTTAGACATTTCTATTGATGGTACCTTAAATTTTTACTCCACCATATATTGTTGTCCATAAAGAACAAAAATAGGTTAAAACATGACCGAATCATTAGAGAAAAGTTCTCATTTTAAAGTTTATAAAATTATTAAAAATTAACCACCTGGACCTAAGTTAGAAGATTTTATTTTTAAAATTTTCCATATACCTGAAGCAGAGGTTATAATTTTATCGTTACATTTTAGTTCACAAAACAAAAATACTAGTGAATTTGTTTTTTTTAAAATTCTTGTAAAACCGGTGATTTCATCTCCCACTTTAGATGCACCAATAAATTTTAAGTCTAATGAAATGGTTACACAAGGTGCATTTCCAGATGCTCTATGTGCAGCAGTCCCCGCTCCTGCATCAATTAAGGCTGATAAATAACCACCGTGAGTTATCCCAGCAGCATTTAAATGATTTTCATTAATTGTAGTTTTAAATTCATATTCTGTTTCAGAAATAGTTCTAAATAAAACACCACCATTGTGTTTCATAAAACCAGGCTTAATACTTATTTGCTCAAATTCATTACTCATAGTTATTTATAGTATGAAAGTTAAAATTAATAAAATTATAAAAACAATTATAAAAAAATATATAACTGATTTTTGTAATGATGATTTTAGTAGCCAATCTAACATTGTTATTTATCCTTTTTGGTGGACCGCCCAGAACTCGAATCTGGAATCTCCCGGTTCGTAGCCGAGCGCCTTATCCAATTTGGCCAGCGGTCCTTAATTAAATAATTTACTCAGTATATCAAAGTTTTTAATGTAATTTAACTTATAAAATATTATGTTGTATTAGCAATGACCAAAAAACTAGATGATGTAGTTATTACAGCTGCATTAAGAACACCTATAGGCACATATAAAGGATCTTTAAAAGGTTTGAGTGCTGATAAATTAGGTGCATTAGCTATTAAAGAAGCTGTCTATAAATCAAAATTAAAATCAGACGATATTGATGAGGTGATTATGGGACATGTTTTGACTTCTGGATTAGGGCAAAACCCAGCAAGACAAGCTTCTATTCATGCTGGAATTCCAGTTTCAAAACCTGCACATATAATCAATCAAGTATGTGGATCTGGATTAAGATCTGTAATTTCAGGATATCAGTCTATTAAACTAGGTGAAAATAAAATTATAGTTGCTGGTGGACAAGAAAATATGTCTAGAGCACCACATGCTATATTTTATCGAGAAAATAAAAAACTAGATGAAAATAAGTTAGTAGATACGATGATTAATGATGGATTAATAGACTCATTTAACAATTATCACATGGGAATAACTGCTGAAAATGTTGCAGAAAAATATAAAATTTCTAGAGATGAACAAGATTTATTTGCATTAAATTCTCAAGAAAAAACTCAAAAAGCTACAAATGAAAATAGATTTAAAAATGAGCTGATCAAATTAAAGATTGATACAGATGATAAAAATTTTATTTTCGAAAAAGATGAACATCCAAGAAATAATCTAAACTTAGAGGATTTAAAAAAATTAAAAACTGTTTTTAAAGAAAATGGAACAGTCACCGCAGGTAATTCATCGGGAATCAATGATGGTGCTGCTGCAACTATATTAATGTCTAGAGAAGAAGCAGAACTTAGAGATATAGAGCCTTTAGCTAAAGTAGTCTCTTGGGCAACTTGTGGTGTTGAACCCTCGTTGATGGGGTTAGGTCCAATTCAGGCTGTTAATTTAGCTTTAGAAAAAGCTGAATGGAGGAGAGAAGATGTCGATTTATTTGAAATAAATGAAGCATTTGCAGCTCAAAGTATTGCTGTAATTAGAGATCTTAAAATTCCTAAAGAGATTGTAAATGTTAATGGTGGGGCAATTGCAATAGGACATCCAATTGGGGCTTCAGGAACCAGAATTTTAGTAACCCTTATTCATGAGATGATTAGACGAAATAAAAGCAAAGGTTGTGCCACCCTCTGTATTGGTGGTGGAATGGGAATAGCCATGTGCATTCAGAGAAATTAACCTCTTATTTATTTGTTAATTTTAAAGTTTTTTGTTCAATAAAAATACAGGTTTGCACAAAAAGGCTTATTATTGTGCTAAAATAACATGAGATATAGTTTTTTTTAAGTGTATAAATCGATTTAAAATAATGAGTGAAAAATTACTTGTTCCGGACATTGGTGAATTTGAAAAAGTTGAGGTCATTGAACTTTTAGTAAAAGTTGGAGATCAAATAAACTTAAATGATCCTGTTGTTACCATTGAGAGTGACAAATCTAGTGTTGAAATTCCATCAACAGTTTCTGGTAAGATAGAATCTGTAAATATTAAAGTGGGTGATAAAGTTTCTAAAGGAGACATATTATTAAGTATTGAGTCTTCAAAAGAAAGCCCTTCAGAAAAGCCAATTCCTAAAGATACAGAAAGTATTATTAAACAAGCAGAATCTGTTTTAAAGAATGAAAAAAAAGAAGAAGCTATTCAACAAAGTCCAGCCCCAGAAAAAAAACAAACAATAATTCAAGTTACAAATGAAAATGATATTGATCCATTAGAGACACAAGATTGGTTAGAGTCTTTATCTGCAGTTGTTGAAAAAGATGGAAATCAAAGAGCTCATTTTTTGATAAAAGAATTAATTAATAAAGCATATCAAGAAGGTGCAAATATTCCTTATACACAACACACTCCTTACATAAATACAATCCCACCAGAGGCAGAAGTCAAGTCCAATGGAGATCAGAACATTGAAAGAAGAATTAGATCTTTAATTAGATGGAATGCAGCAGCCATGGTTGTGAGAGCAAATAAAAAATTTCCTGAATTAGGTGGTCATATAGGAACATTCGCATCTGCAGCAACACTTTATGATGTAGGAATGAATCATTTTTGGAGAGCTAAAAATAATAAATTTGGTGGTGATTTAGTTTATTTTCAAGGTCATAGTGCACCAGGCATCTATGCTAGAGCATTTTTAGAAGGCAGATTAAATGAAAAACAATTAGATAGTTTTAGACAAGAAGTAAAACCAGGGGGACTTTCTTCATATCCACACCCTTGGTTGATGCCAAAGTTTTGGCAGTTTCCAACTGTGTCAATGGGATTAGGACCTATGCTTGCAATTTACCAGGCGAGATATATGAAATATTTAATTAATAGAGGATTAATTAAAGATGAAGGTAGAAAAGTTTGGGCATTTCTTGGTGATGGAGAAATGGATGAGCCTGAGTCTTTAGGTGCTATAGGGTTAGCTTCTAGGGAAAAACTGGATAATTTAATATTTGTAATAAACTGTAATCTTCAAAGATTAGATGGACCTGTTAGAGGTAATGGAAAAATTATTCAAGAACTAGAAGGAAGTTTTAGAGGAGCTGGTTGGAATGTAATTAAAGTAATTTGGGGTTCTTACTGGGACTCACTGATTGCTAATGATAAAACAGGTCATTTAGTTAAAGCTATGAACGAAACTGTTGATGGTGAGTATCAAGCAATGAAGGCTAGAGATGGAGCTTACGTTAGAGAAAAATTTTTTGGAAAATATCCAGAGACACAAGAGCTAGTTTCTAGTTTGTCAGATAAAGATATTTGGAGATTGAATAGAGGTGGTCATGATCCTCATAAAGTTTATGCAGCATATGATCAGGCATCAAAAAATCAAGGCAGTCCAACGGTTATAATCGCTAAAACCATCAAAGGTTATGGCATGGGAAAAACAGGTGAAAGTGTTAACACAACCCATCAAACTAAGAAATTAGACGTAGATGATTTGCTATATTATAGAGATCGTTTTGATGTGCCTTTAACTGACGATCAAGTAAAAAATGTAGAGTATTTTAAGCCAGATGAAAAATCTCCGGAAATTAAATATATCAAGGAAAGAAGAATGAACCTTGGGGGTTCTTTGCCAGAGAGAACAACTTACGCAAAGCCAATAAAAGCACCAGCAAAAGATATTTTTGATTTTATGAAAGTATCAACAGGTGAAAAAGAAATGTCTACAACCATGGCATTAGTTAGAATGTTTACAAATTTACTAAGAGACAAGAATGTTTCACCGAGGTTAGTCCCAATTATTCCCGATGAAGCAAGAACTTTTGGCATGGAAGGATTTTTTCAAAAGATAGGAATATATGCGCATGAAGGTCAAAAATATGAACCTGAAGATTCTGCGCAGTTAAGTTCTTATAGAGAAGATAAAAGTGGACAAGTATTAGAGGAAGGAATTAATGAAGCTGGAGCAATGTCATCATGGATTGCAGCTGCAACAGCTTACACGAATCATGATATTGAAATGATTCCAATTTATATTTTTTACTCAATGTTTGGTTTTCAAAGAATAGGAGATCTTGCATGGGCTGCTGGAGATAGTCAGGCCAGAGGTTTTTTAATTGGAGCAACAGCTGGAAGAACTACTTTGGCTGGTGAAGGATTACAACATCAAGATGGACACAGTCACTTGATAGCTTCAACGATACCAAATTGTGTAACATATGACCCAACTTTTCATTATGAGTTAGCTGTTATTTTTAGAGAAGGCTTGAGAAGAATGCATGAAAAAAATGAAAATGTTTTTTATTATATCACAACCATGAATGAAAACTATTCACATCCAGGAATGCCAAAAGATAAAAATTGTGAAGAAGGAATTCTTAAAGGAATGTACAAGATTAAAGAATTTAATAGATATGGAAAAACAAAAATTCAACTTTTAGGCTCAGGTACAATATTGAGAGAAATGATGTCTGCAGCAGAAATTCTTCAAAATGAATATCAGATAGATAGTGAAATTTGGAGTGTTACTAGCTTTAATGAGTTGAGAAAAGATGGTATGGAAGTTGAAAGGTATAACCTCTTAAACCCTGATAAAGAACAAAAAGTTTCATTTGTAGAACAGTGTTTAGGAAAAACTGAAGGACCGATTATGGCAGCCTCAGATTATATGAGAATGAATTCTGATCAAATTAGACCTTATACAAATAAAAGTTTTTATTCTTTAGGGACAGATGGTTATGGAAGAAGTGACACTAGAAAAAACCTTAGAAAATTTTTTGAAGTTGATAAAGAGCATATTGTTGCCTATGGACTGAGTGTGTTAGCAAAAGAGCAACTGATAGCTTCTAAATACGCTAAAGAAGCCATAAAGAAGTATAATATTGATGGCAGCAAACCAATGCCAACAAAACTATAAGATGTCAGATAAAGAGATTAAAGTACCAAATATTGGTGAATTTAAAGACGTTGAGGTAATTGAGGTGCTAGTTTCAAATGGCCAGTCAGTTTCTAAAAATGATCCACTTATTACAATTGAGAGTGACAAATCTAGTGTTGAAATACCAGCTTCTTTTGATGGAAAGGTTAAGTCTGTTAAAATTAAAGTGGGAGATAGGGTTTCAGAAGGTGATTTAATATTAACTATAGAACAGTCCGGAGAAGAAGAAGAAAAGATAGAACAAAAAACTATTAAAGAAGCAGAACAAGTTACAAATCAAAATCAAGTAGAAAAAATTGCAAAAGTCAATCCAGCACAAAATACAATAAAAAAAGATAATTCAGAAATTTCATCTGCAAGCCCAAAAGTACGTAAATTTGCTAGAGAACTTGGGGTTAATATTAATGAAATAGTTGGTAGTGAAAGACAGGGAAGAATTGTGGAAGATGATGTAAAAAATTTTATATCCTCTAAAATTAATAAAGCTCCAGATAAGACCGAAGTTCAATCAAAAAAAATTGTTAGTGAATATTCCCATTCTGATTTTGGTGAAATTGAAGTTAAAGATATGCCTAGGGTTAAAAAATTAGCCTCTACATATTTAGTTAATTCTTGGACAACAATACCTCATGTCACAAATCATGATGAAGCAGATATAACTGAAATGGAAGATTTTAGAACTTCACTTACCGATATGTATACAGGTGAGAGAAAAAAAATTACTCCATTAGCTTTTATTGTTAAAGCTTTAGTTGCATCTTTAAAAAAGTTTCCTAGTTTCAACTCTTCAATAGATGATATTGAAAATGGAAAAATTACAATGAAAAACTATTTTCATGTTGGAATTGCAGTGGATACCCCACATGGTTTAATGGTGCCAAAAATTAGAAATGCTGACAATAAAAGCATCTCATATATTAGCAATGAATTGAAAATAGTAAGTGACCAATGTAGAAATTTAAAAATAGATAAGAAAGAATTCTTTGGAGGATCTATGACTATTACGAGTCTTGGAGGAATTGGAGGTTCATTCTTTACACCAATAATAAATTATCCAGAAGTTGCTATATTGGGAGTAGGCAAGGCACAAAAAAAACAAATTTTTATTAATGGGAAATTTGAAACAAGAACAATGCTACCGCTTTCTTTATCATATGATCACAGAATAATTGATGGAGCTGAAGCAGCTAGATTTAATAATGATCTAAAAGAAAATTTAGGCAAAAATTTTGCTTATAAATTAGCTGTATAGATATTAATGTCAAAAACATCATCATTATTTTGTGCATTATTATGTACATTCATATGGGGAACGACTTTTATAGCTCAAGATACTGGAATGGACGACATTGGCCCTTTCACTTTTAATGCGGTCAGGTTTTTTGTTGGTTTTTTAGTAGTAGCTCCTTTAGCTTTTATTTTTGAAAGAAAAAAAATATCAAAATCAGTACAAAAAAATCAAAAAGAATTTATCAACTTGGCTATTTTAATAGGCCTATCTTTATTTTTGGGATCAGCACTTCAACAAGTAGCTTTACTCTATACAGATGTTGCTAATGCTGCATTCTTTACGATTTTTTATGTGCCAATGGTCCCGTTTATAATTTTTTTCATGTATAAAAAGCCAATTCACTGGAGTATTTGGCCTTCTGTTCTTCTTTGTGTGATGGGAGGTTATTTGTTAACTAATTTTTATAGCGCAACAGTTAGAAATGGTGATGCACTTATAATAATGGGTGCATTTTTCTGGAGTACACACATTATTTTTACTGGTAAAATTATAGAAAAATATAATCTTCCATTAACAATTGGTGCGATTCAAACTTTAATTGTTTCCTCTTTGTCATTATTTATAGGATTGATTTTTGAAGATTTTATTTGGTCTAATATTCTTAAAGAAAAATTTCAAATCTTATATGCTGGAATTTTATCTGGAGGCCTTGCATTTGTTTTACAAATATATGCACAAAAAAATATATCCCCTGCACCCTCAGCAATAATCTTTTCGTTAGAAGGTGTTTTTGCGACAATAGCTGCTTGGATTTTATTAGATCAAATTTTAGATATAAATAATTTATTTGGATGTTTATTTATTTTATTTGGTGTTTTGTTTTCACAATTAGCACCAATATTAAAAAAAAATTAATTATATATTATTATAAATAGAATTATTGAAATAATTATTCTGTAAATAACAAAAACATTTAAAGAAAATTTGTTTATATAATCTAGGAAAAACTTAACTGTAAAATAAGAAAATAAAAAAGAAAGAGTGATAGATATTAGCACAAGATAGTTAAGCTCAAAGCTTTGACCAATGACATTTTTTAATTGCAGTACACTTGCTCCAGCTATAGCAGGTATAGCTAGTAAAAAAGAAATTTTACTTGAGTCAAATCTATTAAATCTAAAAAGTCTTGCAGCCGTTATTGTAATTCCCGCCCTACTCACACCAGGTATTAAAGCAAGCATTTGGAACAAACCAATATATAGTATTGTTTTAAAATTTAAGTTAGATGATATTTTTTTATCAAATTTACTTTTATCTGCGAGATATAAGATAATTCCAAAAATTAATGTTGTCCAAGCGATTATCTTTAAATTGTTTTCTAATAGGTTAACTAGACCTGTGGAGCTGATTACGTAGCCAGCTATTACAATTGGTATTGAGCCAATAATTAATAAAGATAATAACTTTTGATTATTTCTAAGGTCTAATAACTCTCTTCTAAAATAAAAAACTATTGCAAGTAAAGAGCCAAGATGGAGACTAACATCAATCATTAGTGAGTTAGAATTAAACTCAAATATTATCTCAACAATATTTAAGTGAGCTGATGAACTTATTGGTAAAAATTCTGATATTCCCTGGACTATTGATAAGATTATAATTTCAATAATATTTGAGAACATTTAATGCTTCGTAGCTTAAATATTCAATAAT
Organism: Candidatus Pelagibacter sp. PS_16; assembly: GCF_059417965.1. Classification (NCBI taxonomy): domain Bacteria; kingdom Pseudomonadati; phylum Pseudomonadota; class Alphaproteobacteria; order Candidatus Pelagibacterales; family Candidatus Pelagibacteraceae; genus Candidatus Pelagibacter; species Candidatus Pelagibacter sp. PS_16. The sequence continues at coordinate 24,070 of NZ_CM182074.1, forward strand.
TTAAACAATTCCATTTTAACATATTAGATATGCATAAATTAAAATATTAAGATTTAATTGGATTTATTTAAAATTTAAGGTCATATATACTGACCTTGTTTGTCTTTTATTACATAAAACCTTAATATATGCTAAATTTATTGAGAGTTAAATATGTCAGAAAATATGCTTAAATTTGTTAAAATAGGTCAACAAACTCCACCTAAAAGAGAAGTTGGAAATAGAAAAGAAGACTTTAACGAAATTTATAAGGAATTTATTAACGATAAAGCAAGTGAACAATCTAGCAGGTGTTCTCAATGTGGAGTTCCTTTTTGCCAGGTCCATTGTCCATTAAGTAACAATATTCCAGATTGGTTAAAATTAACTGCAGAAGGACGATTAAAAGAGGCTTACGAATTATCTCAAAGCACTAACAACATGCCAGAGGTGTGTGGAAGAATATGTCCACAAGATAGATTGTGTGAAGGAAATTGTGTAATTGAACAATCAGGACATGGAACTGTAACCATAGGTTCAGTTGAGAAGTATATTACTGATAATGCTTGGGAACAAGGATGGGTAAATCCAATAAAGGTTAAAAATGAAAAGAGTCAAAGTATTGGAATTATAGGAGCAGGCCCAGCTGGTCTAGCTGCTGCGGAGCAGTTACGTAAGTCAGGTTATCAAATTACAGTATACGATCGATATGATAGAGCTGGTGGTTTAATGATTTATGGCATTCCAAATTTTAAATTAGAAAAATTTGTTGTAGAGAGAAGAACCAAATTATTAGAAGAAGGTGGAATTAAATTTGTTCAAAATTTTGAAGTTGGAAAAGATGCTACATTAGAGCAATTAAGAAAAAAACATGATGCTCTTTTAATTGCAACTGGAGTTTATAAAGCTAGAGAAATAGATCTTCCAGGAAAAGATTTGGGAAATATATTTCCAGCCATGGAATTTTTAACAGCTTCAAATAAAAAAGGATTAGGAGACAAAGTAGAGTTATTTGATAATGGAACTTTAAATGCTGAAGGAAAAAATATTGTAGTAATTGGAGGAGGTGACACTGCAATGGACTGTGTTAGAACTTCAATCAGACAAAAAGCAAAATCAGTTAAATGCCTTTACAGGAGAGACAAAGAAAATATGCCTGGATCTGCAAGAGAGGTAGCTAATGCAGAGGAAGAGGGAGTAGAGTTTGTATGGCTATCTAGTCCCAAAGAATTTATCGGAACAAATAAAGTTGAAGGTTTGATGGTGGATAAAATTAAACTTGGGGAACCTGATGACAGTGGAAGACGTAAACCAGAAATTCAGAACAATTCTCACTTTAATATTAAAGCAGACATAGTAATTAAGGCTCTTGGTTTTGATCCAGAAAATTTACCAAAACTATTTGGTTCTGAGGATCTACAAGTTACTAAATGGGGAACATTAAAAACTAATTTTGATACTATGGAGACAAATTTACCAGGTGTGTTTGCAGCAGGAGATATTATTAGGGGTGCATCTTTAGTTGTCTGGGCCATAAAAGATGGAAGAGATGTAGCAGTATCAATAAAAAATTTTTTAGAGACCAAAGAACTCAGTAAAGAGAAGGTTGCTTAATGAAAAATTATAAAAAAAATCTTAAAATTCTTGAGGATGGTCATGTTTATTCTAAAGAAATGGAGCATGACGCTTGTGGAGTAGGGTTAATTGCTTCTACAGAAGGTAAAAAATCAAGGAGAGTAGTAGAATATGGAATTAATGCCCTAAAAGCGGTTTGGCACAGAGGAGCAGTTGATGCTGATGGAAAAACAGGTGATGGAGCCGGAATCCATTTAGAAATTCCCTCAGACTTCTTTGCTGAAAAGATAGAAATCACAGGTCACGACCATGATGGCTCAGAAATTTGTGTGGGTATGATTTTTTTACCCAGAAATAATTATCAAGCACAAGAAAATGCAAGAACTTTAGTTGAAAGTGAATTAACAAAAAGTAATTTTAGTATTTATGGATGGAGACAGGTTCCAGTAAATCCAAAAGTTTTAGGTGAAAAGGCAAATCTTACAAGACCAGAAATTACTCAAGTATTATTTAAACATAATAATAAAGATTTAACAGAAAAAGAGTTAGAAAGAAAAATTTATGAATCAAGACGAAAAATTGAAAAAGAAGCTATTAAAGATGCGATAGAAGGTTTTTATATTTGTTCAATAAGTTCTAAGTCAGTTATTTATAAGGGCATGTTTTTAGCGGAGTCTATTGCAGATTTTTATTTAGATTTAAAGGATGAGCGGTTTATATCTCGATTTGCAATATTTCATCAAAGATTTTCAACAAACACAGCACCTAGTTGGGATCTGGCACAACCTTTTAGAGCATTAGCTCATAATGGAGAAATAAATACATTCAAAGGAAATACAAACTGGATGAAAGTTCATGAGCAAGAAATGAATAGTCCATTATTTGATAATATGGAAAATTTAAAACCAGTTATACAACCAGGATCATCAGACTCTGCTGCACTAGATAGTGTTTTTGAACTTTTAAATATTTCTGGCCAATCAGCACCCCTTGCAAAATTAATGTTAATTCCAGATGCATGGTCTAAAAAAAGTCAAACATTATCAAAAGATCACCAGCAACTATTTAATTTTTTAAATAGCACAATGGAGCCATGGGATGGACCAGCTGCTATTGCAGCTACCGATAATGAATGGGCTATAGTAGCTGCTGATAGAAATGGGTTACGCCCAATGAGATATACTATTTCAAAAGATAAAATATTGTGTGCAGGATCAGAAACGGGAATGGTTGAAATCGATGAGAAGCAAATTCTTAAAAAAGGCAGATTAGGACCTGGTGAAATTCTTGGAGTTAGAATAGCTAAAGGTAAAGTATTTTCTAATGTTGAAATAAAAGACTATCTAGCAAAAGAGTTTAAACATTTTAACAATCAAATAATTGATTTAGAAAAGAAATTCCCAATAAAGAATGAAAAATCTACTTTTTCAGGTGATGAGCTAAAAAAAAGACAACATACATTTGGTTATAGTTTAGAAGATCTGGAGCTTATTCTTCATCCGATGGCAGAAGATGCGAAAGAAGCCATTGGCTCTATGGGTGATGACACTCCACTTGCAGTATTGTCTGACCGTTATAGACCGCTTTACCATTTTTTTAGACAAAATTTTAGTCAAGTTACAAATCCACCAATTGATTCTTTAAGAGAAAACAAGGTTATGAGTTTAAAAACTCGTTTTGGTAATCTTGGAAATATTTTAGATTTTACTAATTTAACAGAAGAAAACATATACGTTTTAGACAGCCCCATATTATCAAATTCTCAATTAGAAAAATTTATTAATTTTTTTGGGGAAAAATCAATAACAATTGATTGTACTTTTGATAAAAGTGAAAATCTTGAAACTTCTATTGAGAGAATTAGAAAAGAGTCTGAAATTGCAGTTCGACAAGGCCTTACGCAATTAGTTTTAAGTGATAAAAATATTTCTGAAAAAAGATTACCCATCCCAATGCTATTATGTGTTGGTGCAATAAATACTTATCTTATTAAAAAAAAATTAAGAGGCTATGCATCAATCAATGCTCAAACTGGAGAAGCATTAGACACGCATTCATTTGCAACACTTATAGGTGTTGGAGCAACTACTGTTAATCCTTATTTAGCACTGGATAGTTTATATCAAAGGTTTGAAAAAAAATTATTTGGAAAGTTTGAGTACGATGAATGCATAGCTAGATATATACAATCGGTAAATTATGGACTTCTGAAAATAATGTCAAAAATGGGAATTTCGGTCATAAGCTCTTATAGAGGTGGATGTAATTTCGAAACAGTTGGTTTGAGTAGAACAGTAGCATCAGAATACTTTCCAGGAATTTTATCAAAGATTTCAGGCATAGGGTTAAATGGAATAGAAAAAAAATTAAGAACTATTCACAAAGAAGCATTTGAAGGAACGGATGCAGTTTTACCAATCGGAGGAATTTATAGATATAGAAAGGATGGTGAAACTCATCAATATCAAGGTAAGCTCATTCATCTTTTGCAAAGTGCAGTTTCATCAAATTCTTTTGAAGCTTATAAAAAATATGCAGAAGGTATTTATAATCTTCCTCCTATACACCTTAGAGACTTGATTGGATTTAGAGATAAAAATTTAAACCCATCCTTAGATATTTCAGAAGTAGAACCAATCGAAAATATTTTAACAAGATTTGGAAGTGGAAGTATGTCTCATGGTGCATTATCGAAAGAAGCACACGAAACATTAGCTATAGGAATGAATAGAATTAAAGGAGCCTCTTGTAGTGGTGAAGGTGGAGAAGATGAAAAAAGATTTATTAAGATGGAAAACGGAGATAGTGCTAATTCTAGAGTTAAGCAAATAGCCTCAGCAAGATTTGGAGTAACACTTAAATATCTAAATAACTGTAACGAAATAGAGATTAAAATTGCACAAGGAGCAAAACCTGGTGAGGGAGGTCAATTACCAGGGTTTAAAGTTACGGAAGAAATTGCCAAATTAAGACATTCAACTCCGGGTGTAACCCTAATATCACCACCACCTCACCATGATATTTATTCTATCGAGGATTTAGCTCAATTAATTTACGATCTTAAACAAGCCAATCCAAAAGCAAGAGTTGGTGTAAAATTAGTAGCATCTTCTGGGATAGGAACAATCGCAGCTGGGGTAGCTAAAGCTAAAGCAGATATAATTTTAATTTCTGGACATAATGGAGGAACAGGAGCTACACCGCAAACAAGTGTTAAATATGTGGGGATACCTTGGGAGATGGGATTAACTGAGGCTAATCAAGTTTTAACTTTAAATAATTTAAGGCATAAAGTTACTCTAAGAACAGATGGTGGAATTAAAACAGGAAGAGATGTTGTTATTGCAGCCATGATGGGAGCAGAAGAATATGGAGTAGCTACGACAGCTTTAGTAGCCATGGGATGTATAATGGTTAGACAGTGTCACTCAAACACATGTCCAGTTGGAGTTTGTACTCAAGATGAAAAACTAAGAGAAAAATTTTCTGGTACGCCAGAAAAGGTAGTCAACTTATTTAAATTTATAGCCGAGGAAGTAAGAGAAATTTTAGCACAAATAGGATTTAAATCATTAAATGAAATAATTGGTAGAACTGATTTATTAAGACAGGTAAGTAAAGCTTCACCAAACTTAGATGATTTAGATCTAAATCCTTTATTTGTTCAAACAGATGCTGGTGAGAACACAAGATACTGTACAGTTCCAGAAATAAATTCTGTTCCAGATACTTTGGATCAAGAAATTTTACCTGAAATTAAAGAACAAATTGGAAAAGTAAAAATTATTGAAAAGGAATATATTATTAAAAATACTCATAGGACAGTTGGAACAAGAATTTCTAATCATCTTTATGAAAAATATGGATCTGAAAAACTAGAAGATGGCTTTTTATCTTTAAAGTTTAAAGGATCAGCTGGACAGTCATTTGGTGCATTTGCAATAAAAGGCTTAAAACTTATTTTAAAAGGTGATGCTAATGATTATGTTGGCAAAGGTTTATCAGGCGCAACAGTCGTAGTTAAACTTCCAGACGAAAGTAATCTAGTTTCACATGAGAATACCATAATAGGAAATACAGTTTTGTATGGAGCAACATCTGGAAAACTTTTTGCAGCAGGTCAAGCTGGAGAAAGGTATGCGGTAAGAAATTCAGGATCAATTTCAGTTATTGAAGGATGCGATTCTAATGCTTGTGAATATATGACTGGTGGTACAGTTGTAATTCTAGGCGATGTAGGAGACAATTTTGGAGCTGGAATGACTGGCGGAATGGCTTTTATTTACGATATAAATAAGAAATTTGATAAAAAAGTAAACCCAGAGACTGTAGTATGGCAAACGCCTGAAACAGATTATTGGATAACTTATTTAAAAAATTTAGTTCAAGAACATCACCAAGAGACAAATTCAGATTTTTCTAAAAAGATCATAGAAAATTTTGATAGAGAAATTTCTAATTTTATTCAAGTTTGTCCAAAAGAAATGATTGATAAGCTAAAAAACCCAATAAGTTTAAAATCTATTATAAAAGAAGTTAGTTAAAATGAAGGATATAAATATTTTTTGTTTTGGTTTTGGCCAAGTAGCAAAAAATTTTATAAAGAAGCTTAGTGTTGAGCAGTATAATATCAATTTGTCAGCAACCTCTAGAAGTGAGTCTTCAAAAAAAACATTCAATGGTATTAATTATAATAGCTATCTATTTAATAGCGAAAAATTTGATCAAAATTTAGTTGTAAAATTAAAAGAAGCAGATCATATCTTAGTTTCTATACCACCAGAAAATCAAGAAGATTTAGTTATAAAAAATTTTTCTAAATTTATAGAAAATTCCAAAGTAAAATGGATAACATACTTATCAGCGACTAGTATTTATGGTGATCATAAGGGAGAGTGGGTTAATGAAAATAGCAAAACAAACCCAATTTCAAATAATGGTATAGCAAGATTGAAAGCTGAAAATGCATGGTTTTCTCTAGAAAAAAATAAGAAAATACCAATTCAGATATTTAGGTTATCTGGAATTTATTCTAATGAAAAAAATATTTTAATACGTCTAAAATCAGGAGGCGTGAAATTGATCAACAAAAAAAATCATTTTTTTTCTAGAATTCATGTAGATGATATTTCAAATATATTATTTAAATCTTTATCAAAATTTAAGTCAGGAGAAATATACAATCTATCTGATGATAAACCCTCTACATCTGAAGAGGTTACTTTATTTGGAGCAAAGATATTAAATATTGAAAATATCGAAAAAATTGAAGTTGACCAAATTAAAAGTGAGATGTTGAAAAATTTTTATAATGAGTCTAAAAAAGTTAGCAACAAAAAGATGAAAAGTTATTTTGATTATAATTTAAAATTTCCAAGCTATATCGAAGGATTAAACCATATTAGTTGTAATTTTATTTAGCTCTAAGAGTATTTTTTTTAAACCTCGTTTACTTGATAAGCTGTGATCACCATTTTTTATTATCACTAATTTTTTATTAGCTTTAGTAAATAACTTAAGAACTTTTCTAGAATAACTTGTTGGAACAACTTCATCTTTACTTCCATGAATCATAGTTACATTGATTTTGGATTTAATGTTTTTATTCAAGATTTTATTTTTTCTACCATCTTTTATTAACTGATAAGTGATTGGATACTCATAATTACCATGTTTTAAGTTATAAATTCCTTTCTTTATAGTTTCATTTTTCATTTTTTTTGTAAATTTTTTCCACATTAGGTTTTGTAAAAACTCTGGAGCAGAACCAATTCCTAAAAAACCTTTAATTTGATCTTTAAAATATTTAAATTGATTTAAGGAGAGCCACGCTCCCATACTTGAACCAACTAAGATAAATTTATTTTTTTTAACTATTTTTTTTATTACTATTTCAACTTCTTTTGACCATTGTGTGATATTTCCCTTGGTAAATTTTCCTGAGGATTTTCCATGACCAGAATATTCAAGAGCAAGAAAACCAAGCTTATTTTTTTTTGCAAATTTTAGTATTGCTTGAGGTTTTTCACCTTCAATGCTTGACATAAAACCATGTAAAAAAATAATATAAAGATTATCTCTATAATCCTTACTTAAATATCTTATTTGCCTGTTATTAAGGATCTTAATGTATTTAAATTTATTCATATAAGTTTATTAGAATTAATTCTTAATATATAGTTCTATCAAATGTCTTCAGAATTAAAAGTACTGCAAGTAATTCCTAAACTTGGATATGGTGGTGCAGAAACAGGCTGTTACGATCTTGCACACTATTTACCAGAAAATAATTGTATTTCTTATATAGTAACTAGTGGAGGAGAGTTATTAAAATTTATTGATAAAAAAAAAGTAAAAGTAATAAAACTTCCCGTCCATAGTAAAAATCCATTTTTAATGCTCTTTAATTCAATAGCTTTGATTTTTATTATTTTACTAAATAATATATCAATTGTTCATGCAAGAAGTCGTGCTCCAGCTTGGTCTTGTTTGTTTGCAACAAAAATTACAAGAAGAAAGTTTGTTACAACCTTTCATGGTACTTATAATTTTAAAAACTCAATTAAAAAATTATATAATTCAGTAATGGTTAGATCAGATTTAATTATAGCAGGATCAAATTTTATTTTTTCACATATTAATCAAAATTATTCAAAATATTTAGATTTAAAAAAAAAATTCTTAGTAATTTTTAGGGGAATTAATGTTGATTATTTTGAATTATCAACAATTTTAGACAGTGAAGAAAACAGAATTATTTCAGATTGGGAAGTTGATAGAAATAAAAAAACTATCCTAATGCCAGGTCGGTTAACTGCTTGGAAAGGTCAGGAGACATTTATTGAGGCATTAAATCTTGTTAATAAAGAACTGGGGTATGAGTCTTTTAATGCTATTATTTTGGGTAGCGATCAAGGAAGAGACATTTATACCAAAAAAATTAAAAGATTGGCTGAGCAATATAGGCTAACTAGTCAGTTAAAATTTATAGAACATTGTAAAAATATGCCGTTAGCTTATAAAATATCAGACATTGTTGTTTCAGCCTCAGTAGAACCTGAAGCTTTTGGAAGGGTTGCAGTTGAAGCTCAATCAATGGAAAAACCAATAATAGCAAGTGATATTGGGGGATCTAACGAAACTATTATTGATAACGTGACAGGTTTTTTATTTCAGTCTGGTAATGCAGAAGCTTTGAGTAAAAAAATAATAGAAGTCTTACAATTAGACGAATCTAGATTGAAATCTATTGGTATAGAAGGTAGAAAAAATATAATTAAAAAATTTAATGTTGAAAAAATGTGTTTTTCTACATATTCAGAATACAAAAAATTATTAAATTAAATGCCATTAATAACATTGCCAGATGGAAACACTATTGAATTTCCAAATAAAGTAACAGGACTTGAGGTTGCTGAAAAGATTAGTAAATCTTTATCAAAGCAGGCAACTATTATTAGTGTTAATGAAGAACTTAAGGATTTAAGTTTTGTTATAGATGAGGATTGCTCAGTTAAAATTTTTACTTCAAAAGATAAAGAAGGTTTAGAAACTATTCGTCATGATACGGCCCATATAACTGCAATGGCAGTTCAAGAACTCTTTCCGGGAACGCAAGTAACCATTGGTCCAATTATAGAAAATGGATTTTATTATGATTTTTCAAGAAAAGAACCCTTTACAGAAGATGATTTAAATAAAATTGAAAATAAAATGAAAGAAATCGTTGATAGAGATGTTCCAACTACAAGAGAAGTTTGGAAAAGAGATAAAGCCATATCTCATTTCAAAGATAAAGGAGAAATATACAAGGCTGAAATTATTGAAAGTATTCCACAGGGTGAAGATGTTTCTATATATTTTCATGGAGACTGGCATGATTTATGCAGAGGCCCTCATCTTTCTTCAACGGGAAAAATTGGTAAGTACTTTAAATTAACAAAGGTATCAGGGGCTTATTGGAGAGGTGACTCAAATAATGAAATGTTGCAAAGAATTTATGGAACAAGTTGGGCATCACAAAAAGATTTAGATGAATATTTAAAAAGAATAGAAGAAGCAGAAAAAAGAGACCACAGAAAACTTGGAAAAGAAATGGACTTATTTCACTTTAGGGAAGAAAGTCCAGGATCAGTATTTTGGCATGAAAAAGGTTGGAAGTTATTTCAAAAATTAGTTGCATATATGAGAGCTAGACAAGAAAAAGCTGGCTACAAAGAAGTGAACACTCCTGAAATTTTAGATAGATCTCTTTGGGAAAAATCTGGCCACTGGGAAAAATATGGAGAGCATATGTATACTTCTCAAACACCAGATGAAAAAATATTTGCAATAAAACCAATGAATTGTCCAGGTCACGTACAAGTTTTTAATCAAGGATTAAAAAGTTACCGAGATCTTCCTTTAAGAATTTCAGAATTTGGAAAAGTACATAGATATGAGCCTTCAGGTGCTTTACATGGACTTTTAAGAGTTAGAGCTTTTACTCAAGATGATGCTCATATTTTTTGCACAGAAGATCAAATTACATCAGAATGTTTGATTGTTACTAATTTAATTTTAGATATTTATAAAGATCTTGGATTTGAAGATGTAATATTAAAATACTCAGATAGACCAGACTTAAGAGTTGGTGATGATAATGTTTGGGACAAAGCTGAAAAAGCTTTATTAGATGCAGTTAAAGCTTCAAAGCTTCAATACACAATTAATAAAGGAGAGGGAGCATTCTATGGTCCAAAAATTGAATTTGTTTTACGAGATGCTATTGGTAGGGATTGGCAATGTGGAACTTTACAAGTAGACCTTAATTTACCAGGAAGATTAGATGCTTCTTTTGTTGATAAAGATGGAACTAAAAAAATTCCTGTAATGCTTCACAGGGCGTTATTTGGATCATTAGAAAGATTTATTGGAATTCTTATAGAAAATTATGCAGGCAAATTTCCATTTTGGATAGCTCCTTTACAAGCTGTTGTAATTCCAATTTCAGAGGAATTTGATACTTATGCAAAAGAAGTAAATGAAAAAATTAATAATGCAGGCATAAGCTCTGAGGTAGATTTAAAAAACCATAACTTAAATTATAAAATTAGAGAACATTCACTATCAAAAATACCACTTTTATTGATTTGTGGAAAAAAAGAAGTTGACAGTAACTCAGTAACGATTAGAAGATTGGATACGAACAAACAAGAAAATATGGAATTAAACTTATTCTTAGAAACTTTCTCAGCTTTAAACAAAGCATCCTCAAAGTAAGTGGCAGATTTTAAACAAAATTATTTTCAAAGAAGAACTAAAGATAAAGGTCCAAGATCTAACAATAGAATTTCTTCACCTGAGGTTCAAGTAATTGGAAGCGATGGTGAAAATATAGGAATCATAAATACAAATGAAGCCATATCAATGGCCAAAGAGCAAGGATTGGATTTAATTGAAATAGCTCCAAACGCAAAACCACCTGTATGTAAAATTATTGATATGGGTAAATTTAAATATGATGCTCAAAAAAAAGCAAATGTTGCTAAAAAGAAACAAAAAATAGTTTTATTAAAAGAAATTAAAATGAGACCAGTTACAGAAACTCATGATTATGATTTTAAAGTTAAAAATGCTAAAAAATTTATTGGAAAAGGTGACAAGGTAAAATTTACAATACGATTTAAGGGTAGAGAGCTACAACACTCACACCTAGGTAGAGAATTAATGGATAAAATAAAAGCTGATATGCAAGATATTGGCAAAGTTGAATTGCACCCAAAGTTTGATGGTAAGCAAATGATCATGGTTATTCAGCCTTTATAAGGCTTAATAGAGGTTGTAAATCCATTCCAATATTTGTATAAGTCCGCAGAATTATGCCAAAATTAAAAACTAAAAGTTCAGCAAAAAAAAGATTTAAAATCTCAGCTACAGGGAAAGTTATGATGGCTCAAGCTGGAAAGAGACATGGTATGATAAAAAGAACAAATTCACAAATTAGAAAATTAAGAGGCACGACTGCTATGTCAAAACAAGATGGCAAAATAGTTAAATCATACATGCCTTACAGTTTAAGAGGATAAAATGGCTAGAGTAAAAAGAGGCGTAACAAGTCACGCAAAACATAAAAAAGTTTTAAAAGCTGTCAAAGGTCAATGGGGCAGAAGAAAAAGCACTATAAGAGTTGCAAAGCAAGCTATGGAAAAAGCTATGCAATATGCATACAGAGATCGTAGAACTAAAAAAAGAGAATTTAAATCTTTATGGATACAAAGAATTAATGCAGGTGTTAGATCTGAAGGAATAACTTATTCAAAATTTATTAATGGTTTAACTAAATGTGGAATTAAGTTAGATAGAAAAATACTAGCTGAAATAGCATACGATAGCCCAGAAGCCTTTAAAACGATCGTTCAAAAAGCTCAATCGGCACTAAATTAATCTTCACTATTGTTTTTCTTCGGTGAAGAAATAATCTCTCAATATGTCTGATATTAAAAAAATAAAAGATGAATTTCTTTTAAAGTTAAAAGAAAATTTGGATTTAAATCAAGTTAATCAAATTAAAACAGAACTATTTGGTAAAACTGGGTTAATCAGCTCGCAATTTAAACAGCTTGGAAAATTAGCAGAAGAAGAAAGAAAAAAATTTGCATCAGATTTAAACTTAGTCAAAAGTGAACTTGAAAATTTAATTACTATAAAAATTGATGATATTGAAAAAAAAGAGATTAACAAAAAATTAGAAAAAGAAAAAATAGATATAACTTTACCAGAGAGACCTTTTGTTCAGGGAAAAATTCATCCTGTATCTCAAGTTATAGATGAAATTTCTTCAATTTTTTCAGAAATTGGTTTTAGTGTAGAAGAGGGACCAGATGTTGAAAATGAATATAATAATTTTACTGCGTTAAATACACCTGATAACCATCCTGCAAGAGATATGCATGATACTTTTTATCTAGATGATACAAAAGAGCTACTTTTAAGAACACATACTTCACCAGTTCAAATTAGAACAATGCTTAATGATAAACCACCTTTTAAAATAATAGCACCAGGGCGAACATATAGATCTGACAGCGATCAAACTCATACTCCAATGTTTCATCAAGTTGAAGGACTACATATTGATAAAAATATAAATATGGGGCATTTAAAAGGATGCTTAAATTATTTTATTAAAGAGTTTTTTGAGGTTGATAAAATTAAAATGAGATTTAGACCTAGTCATTTCCCATTTACAGAGCCATCTGCAGAAGTTGATATTGGCTATGAAATAAAAGATGGAAAAATAGTAATTGGGGAAGGTGATAAATGGCTAGAAGTTTTAGGTTGTGGAATGGTTCATCCCAATGTTTTAAAAAATGTTAAAGTAAACCCTGATGAATTCCAAGGTTATGCATTTGGAATAGGAATAGATAGGCTCGCAATGTTGAAATATGGCATTAATGATTTAAGAGCCTTTTTTGATTGTGACTATAGATGGCTAAATCATTTTGGATTTGATCCAATAGATGTCCCAACAAACTATAGAGGCTTAAGCCGATGAAGATTACAACAGCATGGCTCAAAGATCATTTAGATACCAAACTTAATGAAAATCAAATCATCGATAAACTTACAGATATTGGTTTAGAAGTAGAGGGTGTTGATAGTCAATCAGGAGAGCTTGATCAATTTGTAATTGCTAAAATTCTGAAGACTGAAAAGCATCCTGATGCAGATAGACTTAGAGTATGTGATGTTGATATAGGTTCGGGCAAACCAGTAAAAGTTGTTTGTGGAGCTCCAAATGCTAAAGAGGGTTTATTAACAATTTATGCTCCTCCTGGCGCTGTAGTGCCAAAAAGTCAAATGAAATTGGTGGTAAGTAAAATAAGAGGTGTAACCTCATATGGAATGCTTTGTTCAGAATCTGAACTTAATCTATCAAACGAAAGTGATGGCATAACAGAGCTTTTACCAGAAAAATATAACAAAAAAGTAGGAGAAAATTATTTTCCAAAAAAAAATTTAAATGTAATTGATATTTCTATTACACCAAATAGAGCAGATTGCTTAGGGGTTAGAGGAATAGCAAGAGATTTAGCTGCTGCAGGCGCGGGAAGATTAATAAATCAAAAAGAAAAAAAACTTGATAAAAAAAATAAACAAACAATTAGTGTAAAAATTGAAAATGAAAAAAATCAAGCATGCATATCCTTTGGTAGTTGTTTAATTAAAGGAGTAAAAAATACTGAAAGTCCAGAGTGGCTAAAAGACAAAATAATTGCTCTAGGCCAAAAACCTATTTCGGCAATAGTTGATATTACAAATTATGTAATGTTTGATTTGAATAGACCACTTCATGCATATGATGTTGATAAAATAGATAAAGGAATAGTTGTAAGGAATTCTAAAAAAGGTGAAACATTTGAAGCATTAGATAATAAGGAGTATAAATTAGAGGATGAGATGTGTGTCATATCAGATGCGTCAGGCGTATTAGGTCTTGGAGGCATAATAGGAGGCACAAGAACTGGAACTGAACTAGATACAAAGAATGTGTTAATTGAGTCCGCTTACTTTAGTCCGCGATCAATCAGAAAATCATCTAAAATCTTGAATATAGATACGGATGCAAAATTTAGATTTGAAAGAGGTATTGATCCATTATCAATTGATCAAGGACTTGAAAGAGCAGCTAATTTAATACAAGAAATATGTGGCGGTGAAGTTAGTGAATTTGATATTCAAAAAATTGAAGATGTTAAAAAAAAATCATTAAAATTTGATCCTTCTTTGTTTGAAAAAATTACTGGATTTAATATTGATATAAAAGAAATGATAAAAATCTTAGATAACCTAGGATTTGAAATTAAAGAAAACAAGAGAATGCTAGATGCCGTTATACCATCTTGGAGACCAGATATTTCACAGGAGGTTGATGTGGTAGAAGAACTTGTAAGAATTAAGGGCTATGATCAAATTAAAATTATTGAACCTGAAAAAGTTAGAAAAAAACAAACATTAAATTTAAAACAAAAATTATTTCATTTTTTACAAAGATCTATTGCTTCTAAGGGGTATTTTGAAGCTATCACATGGTCTTTTACCGACAGTAAAATTAATCAACTATTCATTGAAAATAACAAAGAAATTAAAATAATTAATCCTATAAGTTCTGATTTGAACGTTTTGCGAAGTTCAATTTTTTCTAATTTGATAATTCATTTAAATAAGAATTTAGGAAGAGGATTTAAAGATTTGTCATTTTTTGAAATAGGTCCAACTTTTTTAGGATCTGAGCCAGGTGAGCAACAGACAGTCGCTACTGGATTAAGATCAGGAAAATTGGCTAGGCAAAGCTGGCTGGAAAAAGAAAGATTAATAGATGTGTTTGATGTTAAAAGTGATGTTATCAAAAGTTTAGTTGAAGCAGGTTATAATAAAGATAAGCTCTATATTGATGATGAAACACCAAGCTATTATCACCCTGGAAAATCAGGAAGAATATTTCTTAACAAAGGAAAAGAAAAAATAGTTGCTTTTTTTGGTGATATTCACCCAGGTATATTAAAAAAATTAGATATTAAAGTTGAGTCTTTAGTGGGTTTTGAAATATTTTTAGACAATTTAAAACAGCCAAAAAAATCATTAAAAGATCAAAAAACTCAGTATAAATATTCAGATTTTCAAAAATCAGAAAGAGATTTTGCTTTTGTTTTAGATAAAAATTTTAAAGTTCAAGAATTAATTGAAACCATCTCTAATGTAGACAAAGAGTTAATAAAATCTGTCAAAGTATTTGATGTTTATGAAGGAGTAAATATTCCTGAAGGTAAAAAATCAATTGCATTAAATGTAATTATTCAATCTTTAGAAAAAACTTTGGCTGAGGATGATTTAAACAAAATTAATCAACTTATTATTTCTGCTGTTGAATCCAAAACTGGTGCTAAGATTAGATCATAATCATGACAAAAATTGATCACATCAGAAACTTTGCAATCATTGCGCATATTGATCACGGTAAATCAACAATTGCAGATAGGATAATTCATAGTTGTGGTGGTCTAACCGAAAGAGAAATGAAGGCACAAGTTCTAGACTCAATGGATATTGAGAGAGAAAGAGGCATAACTATTAAAGCTCAAACAGTTAAACTTAATTATAAAGCAAAAGATGGTAAAGACTATATTCTAAACATAATTGATACTCCAGGACACGTAGATTTTAGCTATGAAGTTAGTAGATCTCTGTATGCATGTGAGGGATCTATTTTAATTGTTGATAGTACCCAAGGAGTAGAGGCTCAAACATTGGCTAATGTTTATCAAGCTTTAGACACCAAGCATGAGATAGTACCTGTACTAAATAAAGTTGATTTACCAGCATCAGACTTAGAAAAAACAAAGAAGCAAATAGAAGAGGTCATAGGTATTGATACTGAAAATGCCATACCTTGCTCTGGGAAAACAGGTGAGGGTATAGAAGACATTCTAGAACAAATTATTGTGTCACTACCAGCTCCAGAGGGAGAAAAAGATGCTGATTTAAAATGTTTATTAGTTGACAGTTGGTATGACACTTACTTAGGGGTGGTTATTCTAGTTAGAGTTATTAATGGAAAAATTTCAAAAAATATGAAGATTAAAATGATGTCTACTGACCAAGAATATATAATTGAAAAAGTAGGTGTATTTACTCCAAAAGCAACTGATGTTAATGAATTAAATGCAGGAGAAATTGGTTTTATAACAACAGGAATAAAAATTTTATCAGAAACAAAAGTGGGAGATACTATTTGTGATGCAACTAAACCACCTCAAGAAGCGCTACCTGGATTTAAACCAAGTAAGCCAGTTGTATTTTGTGGTTTGTTTCCTGTTGACAGCTCTGAATATCAAAAATTAAAAGATGGTTTAGGTAAACTTCAATTAAATGATGCTAGTTTTTCATATGAGGCAGAATCTTCATCTGCGTTAGGTCTTGGCTTTAGATGTGGTTTTTTAGGTCTCCTGCATCTAGAAATTATAACTGAAAGATTAGAAAGAGAATTTGATATAAATTTATTAACCACAACACCAGGGGTTGTTTATAAAGTTCATATGAACAAAGGAGACATAATAGAGTTACAAAACCCTTCAAGTTTACCAGAACCTACTTTAATCAAGTTTATTGAAGAGCCTTGGATTAAAGCAACAATTATTACACCAGATCAATATTTAGGAGCAATTATAAAAGTTTGTCAGGATAAAAGAGGAGTACAAACAAACTTAAGCTATTCGGGTAATAGAGCTGTTTTAAATTATGAAATCCCTCTAAATGAAGTTGTTTTTGATTTTAATGATAGGCTTAAATCAATGACTAGTGGCTACGCAAGTTTTGATTATGAGATCATAGGTCATAGAGAAGGAGATTTAGTAAAATTAGGAATACTTGTTAATGCTGAGCCAGTAGATGCTTTATCAATGATGGTTCATAAAGATTTTGCTCAAACAGTTGGAAGAGAAGTTTGTGAAAAATTAAAAGATTTAATTCCACGTCATAATTTTATGATTCCAGTGCAGGCAGCAATTGGAGGAAAAATTATAGCAAGAGAAACTATTAAAGGTTTTAAAAAAGATGTTTTAACAAAAATTCATGGTGGTGGAGCTAGAGATAGAAAAAGAAAACTACTAGATAAGCAGAAAAAAGGAAAAGCTAGAGGAAAACAGTTTGGAAAAGTTGAAATACCACAAGAAGCATTTATAGGAGTGCTTAAAATTAATAAAGACCAGTAGCTGGAGAGATGGCTGAGCGGTTTAAAGCGCACGCTTGGAAAGTGTGTGTACTGTTAAAAGTACCCAGGGTTCGAATCCCTGTCTCTCCGCCAAATCAGTTTTTATTCATAACTGATCTTAAAATTTTATTTGTAATTTTTTCATCTGTAAGTAAATCAATATTATAGTACTTAATTTCTTTATTTATTATCTGGCTTTCAGGCTTTGTGTGTTTTGGAAGATATATTGAATGAACTTCTTTTTTAAGTGAGGCACCTAAACAAATAGGGCCAGACTCATTTCCAATCACAACATCACAAAAATTTATAATTTCAATAATTTCTGTAATATTTTTTTTGTAAATAGGAGTAATCTTATTATTATTAAATAATTCATTTAAATGAGCATTAAAGTATTCAAATTTAGAAGGAGAAAAATTAATAAAAATTTTAAAATTATAAGTTAAAAATATTTTTATTAGATTAATAAAATTTTCAATTTTCCAATTATTTTGATCATGATGGGAATCAAGATTAATTAATATTTTTTTTAAATAAGTATCTTTAATTTTAATTTTTTTTATTTCCGATGTATCTAAATAAAAATTATTGATAAAATTTGACTTGAGAGCTAATTTTTTTGTTTGATCGTGTAATTTTTCACTGCTTGTGAGTAAGATGCTACCTTTATTTCTGATAAAAAAAAATTTTTTTTTATCAAAAATAATTTTTTTTTTAGAATTTGAAAAGTGCACGGGAATAGCCAACCTGCTGGCATTAGAGGTTAAGATAGTTAAGCTAGGATTGAAGCTATTGATAAGGTTTTTAAAAGTGAGAATTTTATTAATTGATTTTATAAAAGAATATCTATTATGATCAAATTCTAAAATTTCACTATAAAATTTTTCATATCTATAAACATCTTTTGCTTTATTTATCTTATTAGAAATAAGAACTATTTTTTTTTTATAAGTTTGATGTAATGACCTAAGCAAAGGTAAATGATAAATCAAATCTCCAATACCACGATGTCCAACAATTACTAAAATATTCTTCATTAATTATGTTTTTTGTATTATTATAACTAAATATTTATAATTAAATTGCACACATGAAAACACTTAAAGTAGAACTAAATTATTTACTACCAAAAAAAATTAAGAATTTAGTTAGACTAGGAAGAGACAATGATGGTGGGTATTTAGTGTGCAAGGATACATTAAATAAGTGTAAAAATTTAATAACGCTTGGTGTTGGAGATGATATATCTTTTGAGAGAGATTTTGATAGACTAGTAAAACCAAAAAATATTCACCTTTATGACTACACAGTTAGTTATATGTTATTTTTTAAAATAATCTTAAAATATTCAAGACGTTTTTTAACCTTTAGGACAAATTTTTTTAGAATAACAGATAGTGTAAATAATTTATTTAATTTTCAAAAATTTATAAAACAACAAAATGTAAAACTTTTTAAAGAAAAAGTAGTTGCTACAATTAAAGAAAAAAATGATATAAATTTAGAAAAAATTTTTTTTAGACTAAAATCTGAAAATAATAATTTATTAAAAATAGATATAGAAGGAAGTGAATATCAAATAATTGATAAAATTGTTAAATTCCAATCAAGTATTGAGATGTTAATTATTGAATTTCACTGGATAAATAAAAATAAAAGTTTATTTGAAAATTCCATTAAACGGTTAAAAGAAAACTTTGTGATTATACACATACATGCAAACAATTATATAGAACCTAAAGATAGTGACTATTTCTTTGATGTGGTAGAAATTAGTTTTGTGAAAAAGACAAACCTGGTAAATTATGAAAATGATTTTAACTATCAGTTCCCTTTAGAAAATTTAGATCAAGAATGTTTTAAGCATCATCCAAAAATAGAGTTTTCATTTAGTAAATAAGCCCTGAAAATCAATACTTATTTAAACAAAAATTTTTAGGAAATTTAAAAATTAAGATAATTTTTTAAATAAATGGTATAAATAATAACTTATATTAATCAAAAATGAAAAATAGTTCCACATACCAAGCAGACTCCATTAAAGTTTTAAAAGGTCTTGAGGCTGTTAGAAAAAGACCAGGAATGTATATTGGTGATACCGATGATGGAACGGGCTTGCATCATATGGTTTATGAGGTTGTTGATAACTCAATAGATGAAGCTTTAGCAGGACACTGTAAAAATATAGATGTTAAAATAAACTCTGACGGAACAATTACAGTTAGAGATGATGGTAGAGGAATACCTGTTGATATGCATAAGGGTGAAAAAATGTCTGCCGCAGAAGTTATTATGACTCAGCTTCATGCTGGAGGAAAATTTGATCATGATTCATACAAAGTATCGGGTGGTTTACATGGTGTTGGAGTTTCAGTTGTAAATGCATTATCAGAAAAATTAAAATTAGAAATCGATAGAGATGGAAATAGATATTTTATAGAATTTAAAGATGGAGCCTCAAAAGCACCTCTTAAAGTTATAGGAAAATCAAAAGAAACTGGAACACAAATAACTTTTTTACCATCAAAAGAAATATTTTCTTCAATTAAATTTACTCCAAGTATAATTATTAAAAGAATGCGTGAACTTGCATTCTTGAATAAGGGAATAAAAATAACTGTTAACGATTTAAATCAAAAAAAAGAAAAAATAATTGTATTTAAGTTTGATGGAGGAGTTTTAGAATTTGTTGATTTTTTAGACGAAAAAAGAGAAAAACTTGTAAATAAAACGGGAAATGATTTATTTAAGAAGCCTATTTATATTGAAGGAAAAAAAGACAATATTGAAATTGAATGTTCTTTAAAGTGGAATGCAAGTTATGGAGAAGACATCTATCCTTATACAAATAACATTTATCAAAAAGATGGTGGTACTCATTTATTAGGATTTAGGAGCGCTCTTACTAGAGTTATCAATAAATACGCTACAGAGCATAATTTATTAAAAAAAAATAAATTAACTATTTCAGGAGATGATATTAAAGAAGGTCTTACATGTGTAATTTCAGCAAAAATACCTGATCCTAAATTTTCTTCTCAAACAAAAGATAAGCTTGTTTCATCAGAAGTTAGAATGATTGTAGAAAGCATTGTTAGTGAAAAACTTTCAATATGGTTTGATCAAAACCCAACTTTATCTAAGATTATTTTAGCTAAAGTAATGCAGGCAGCTCTAGCAAGAGACGTTGCTAGAAAAGCTAGAGAAAATGTTAGACGTAAAGGTGCTTTAGAATTAAGTGGATTACCTGGAAAATTAGCAGATTGTCAAATAGGCAAACAAGAAGGAACAGAATTGTTTATTGTTGAGGGAGATTCTGCGGGTGGCTCTGCTAAACAAGGAAGAAATAGGTCAAATCAAGCTGTTTTACCACTTAGAGGTAAAATTCTTAATACCTATGTGGAAGAAATTGTTCTTAAAAAAAATAGCAATAGAGATGGTAGCGAACATAGAACAAAATCTTTATCAAAAATGATGTCATCTAATGAGGTTGTGACTTTAATTAACGCACTTGGCCTTGATCCAAAAGTTGAAGATATTGATTTGAAAGATTTAAGATATGGAAAAATTATTATCATGACTGATGCTGATGTTGATGGTTCTCATATACGAGCATTATTACTAACATTCTTTAACAATAAGCCATTTAATAAACTAATTGAAAATGGACATGTTTATCTTGCACAGCCACCTTTATTCAAGATCAATAAGGGAACAAAAGGCATTTATATAAAAGATGAGAAAGAGTTAGAGGATTATATTTTAAAGAATAATAAAGAATTACAAAAAATTAAAAAAGGAACAAAAGAATTCACTAAAGCTTATGAAGATGAAAAATCTAGAATGAGCATTCAAAGGTTTAAGGGATTAGGAGAGATGAACCCAGAAGAGCTATGGAATACTACGTTAGATCCTGAAACAAGAAATTTATTACAAGTACAATACTCAAAAGATATAAAAAAAGATCAAGATTTAATACACACATTAATGGGTAATGATGTTGCATTGAGAAAAGATTTTATTGTTTCAAATGCAATTAATGTTCAAAATCTAGATATCTAATAATGAAGTTTTTCGAAACTTCTAAATATTTTTCATTAAAAAAATCGACCTACATCAATCTAAGATGGATTGCTATTATTGGCCAACTTATAACAGTTAATGTTATTTATTTTGTTTTTGATTTTAGATTTAATCTAATTCTAGAAAATTCAATAATTTTGATTGGAGCGCTAAGCAATCTTTATTTAATCTATATTAACAAAAACACACAACTGTCAGATAAAACAGCATTTCTTTTTTTATCTATTGATATTTTACAACTGAGTTGTTTGATTTATTTAACAGGTGGAATTATAAATCCTTTTTCAATTTTTTTGATTATCCCAGCTATATTTTCCTCATCTAATTTAGGTTTTAGGAGCAATTTATTGTTAGTCAGCTTCACAGTTTTAGTGATTATTTTTCTTACTTTTTTTAATCAACCTTTGCCCTATCCAATTAAAGAACATTTTCACGTAGACAGCTATTATTACTATTCAATTCCAATCGCATTAATTATTGCTTTAATTTTTTTAAATTATTTTGCCTTAACCTTTGGATCAGAATCTAGAATAAGGAAAGAGGCACTAAATAAAATGGAAGAAATCATGTCAAAAGAACATGAGCTATTATCATTAGGAGGGCAGGCTGCTGCCGCTGCACATTCATTAGGTACACCGTTTTCAACAATGAAGATTATCTCCACTGATTTATTGAAGCGATTTAAAGATAATGAAGATGTTAAAAAAGATATTGAGTTATTATCCAGTCAATTAGAGAGATGTAGTGAAATTTTAAAAAAATTAACATTAAACCCAATAATCGAAGATAATTTTATTGATCGTGATTTAACAATGGCAGAATACGTGAGTGAAATAGTCAAATCATTCCAAGAAACAAGTAAAAAAGATTTTATTGTAAATTATGATCAAAATTCAAATCCACTAAATATAACTAAATCAATAGAAATTGTTTATGGACTAAGAAATTTTATTGGTAATGCAAATAAGTTTTCTGAAAATAAGATTTTTATTAATATAAAAAGTGATAGTGATTTCACAGAAATTATGATTGAAGATGATGGTGAGGGGTACCCAAAAGATGTTTTGAGTAAAATTGGAGAGCCTTATATTAAATCTTTTAAGTCTTCAATAAAATCTAAATCTGGATTAGGTCTTGGAATTTTTATAGGCAAAACTTTACTTGAAAAAAATTATGCAAATATTTTATGCAGAAATTCCCAAACAAGAAGTGGGGCTGAAGTAAGTATTAAATGGAAAAATGAAGATCTTTTAAAACTTTAATGTAGTTTTTTTTTATTTTCAAATAAGCCACTCAATTGTGAAACCATAACATCTCCAAGTTCATGCACATCTGTTATTTTAATAGCTTTATTGTAATATCTAGAAACATCATGCCCAATACCGATAGCTAAAATTTCAACGTCACTCTTAGTTTCTATAAATTTAACCATTTTTTTTAAATGTTTTTCTAAAAAATCTCCTGAATTAACTGATAAAGTTGAGTCGTCAACTGGGGCACCATCTGAAATAACCATCAGTATTTTCCTTTCTTCTTTTCTTTTTTTAATTCTATTATAGGCCCACGAAATAGCTTCCCCATCAATATTTTCTTTTAATAATCCTTCTTTAAGCATTAAGCCTATATTGTTTTTTGCCTGTCTCCACTGTGTGTCTGCACCTTTATAAATTATATGTCTTAAATCATTTAATCTTCCAGGATTTTTTGGCTTATCATTTTTAGTCCAAGCTTCTCTGCTTTTACCACCTTTCCAATTTTTTGTAGTAAAGCCTAAAACCTCTACTTTCACTGAGCATCTTTCTAAGGTTCTAGATAATATATCTGCACAAAGTGCAGCAATTGTTATTGGCCGACCTCTCATGGAACCAGAATTGTCTATTAACAAAGTTACGATTGTGTCCTTAAAATCAAGATCTTTTTCTTTCATAAAAGATAAAGAATTATAAGGATCCATAATTATTCTAGTTAATTTTGAGCTATCTAATAAACCTTCTTCTAAGTCAAACTCCCATGCTCTATTTTGTTTTGCAAGGAGCTGCCTTTGTAGTTTGTTAGCAAGCTTAGTAATTAAATCTTGAAACCCGACAAGTTGTTGGTCTAAATTTTTTCTTAATTTTTGTGTTTCTTTTATATCTTCTAATATTTCAGCTTTTGCAATTTCATCAAATTCTGTGGTGAATACTTTGTAATCTTGATCAATATTATCAACATTTGTTTTTTGTAAAACGCTTTCTGCACTCTCTTTTAAAGAATCTGAGTCTTCTAATTGCTCTTCCATCTGCTGGTCGCTTAGATCAAAGCCAGCATCTAAACTACTCTGGCTATCATCTTGTTTATTTTCTTCCTCTTTGTCATCAGACTGGCCGTCATTATCGTTCTCTGATTTATTGTCTTGCTCATTTTCTTGTTCATCGTTTTCTTCATTATTTTCTTCATTATTTGAAGCAAAGACATCCATATTCTCTAAAATTTCTGAAAATTTTAAACTATAATTATTTTGATCTTCCAAATTTTTACTTAAAAAATCAAAATGCTTATCAATAGATTCGTCAAATTCTTTCTTCCAAAAATCTAACATTTTTGTAGACACATCATTGAGTTCTAATTTAAAGAATTTGTTTAACATATATAATTCAAAAGCTTCATTCACAGGAACATCTTCTTTATTTTTTAATTGTTCTTTATGATTAGAAAGTATTTTTTGGTTGTAATTTTCACTTAAATTTTTTCCAACACCTTTAAGCATTTTGCTGCCAAGAAGCTCATACCTGATTTTTTCGGCAATATTATATAAAGATTTACAAGAAGGATTATTAGGTAGGTTTTTATTAAATATTTCTTTATTTGAAAATTTTTTCTTTAAGGCACCAGAGTCAGTTTCTGCTCTTAGTTTAACAAAATCATTTTTATTTGATAAATTGGTTATATCAAAAAAATTAGTTTTTTTATTACTTAAATCTTTATCTAATTTTTTAACATCTAATTTATAATCTTCGGAAATTACTTTAGCTGTAGAAATTAATGCTTGTTTAAATTGCTCTTTAAAATTGTTTTCTTTTGAGCTCATTTAGATCTGAATATTAACCATCGACTCTGGTAATTCCTCTCCAAAGCATCTCTGATAATATTCAGCTATTGTATTTTTTTCTATATCGTCACACTTATTCAAAAAAGTGACCCTAAAAGCATAACCTGTGTCTTTGAAAATTTCAGCATTTTCAGCCCAATGAAGTACCGTCCTTGGACTCATTACAGTTGATATATCTCCAGCTATAAAGCCCTTTCTAGTTAAAGATGCAACTTTAATCATGTTAGAGACTTTTTCTTTACCTTTTGGGTTGTTTAAATTTTTATTTTTAGCAAGAACGATTTCCATTTCTCTATCAAGACTAAGATAATTTAAAGATGTTACAATATTCCATCTATCCATCTGCCCTTGGTTAATTTGTTGAGTACCATGGTACAATCCTGTTGTATCCCCTAGACCAACTGTATTTGAAGTCGCAAATAATCTAAAAAATTTATTTTGTTTTATAACTTTATTTTTATCTAAAAGAGTGAAATTACCTTCAGCTTCCAACACCCTTTGAATAACAAACATCACGTCTGGTCTTCCTGCATCATACTCATCAAAAACAAGTGCAACAGGGTTTTGAATGGACCAAGGTAAAATACCTTCTTTAAACTCAGTAATCTGTTTTCCATCTTTTACAACAATTGCATCTTTTCCAATAAGATCAATTCTACTTACATGACTGTCTAAATTTACTCTAATACAAGGCCAGTTTAATCTAGCTGCGATTTGTTCAATGTGAGTAGACTTTCCTGTACCATGATAACCTTGAACCAAGACACGTTTATTAAAAGCAAAACCTGATATGATAGCAAGGGTAGTATCTCTATCAAACTTATAATTTTTATCTATTTCGGGAACGTATTCACTTCTTTTAGAGAAAGCGTCAACTTCCATATCTGAGTCAATTCCAAAACTTTGCTTTAAAGATATTTTAATGTCTGGCTGTATGTTTAAATTAGGTGTCAATTTTTTCCTTATAAGTATTTTTTAGCTGAGTATAAGCTAAAGTAATTAATTTAAGTTTTTCTTCGTATTCTTTATTTCCCAAATTAATATCAGGGTGAAATTTTTTGACAAGAGTTTTGAACTGATCTTGTATTTGTTCCCATTTTTGGCCAACTGAAACACCCAGAATACTAAAAGCTTTAATATCATTAGCATCAAATTTGAATTGATTCATGTGGTTATATTCACCTCTAAGTTTGGTTTTATCAAATTCATCTTTTAACGTATTGTTCCACAGAACTTTAAAAAAATTATCTGAAGAGCCAAAGCTTTGAGTGGGTTTATGCCAGGTCATGTCAGACTTTAAAAAATCAAATACCTGCTCATCATCCATTCCTTTAAAATAATTCCAATTTTTATTAAATTCTTTAACATGAGCTAAGCAAAGCAATCTGTAGCGTTTGCTATTATCTTTCTCAATTGGTGCCTTATATTCACCAGTATCAAAGCAATTATTCCAATCACAAATATTTTTCATGCTGTATAGTAATAAATTATTATTTATGAATATAAACGAATTAATTAAAATTGTTAAAAATAAACTTGAAGCAAAAATTATTATACAAGATCTTAAAATCGAAGATAAAAGTTTTTTACATAAAAATCATAAAGGAAATCAAGAAGGAATGTTCCATCTAAAATTAATTATTAAATCTGAAGAGCTTAAAAAATTAAATAAGATAAAATCAACCAAGAAAATCTATAATATTTTAGAGTATGAGCTGAAAGAACACATACATTCTATCCAAATACTACTTAGTTAATTCTTTTTTTAAAAAGAGATTAATAGTTTTTTCATTAAACTGTAATTTGTAAACTGGAGAACCTATTCTTTTAAGCAAAACTAGACTAATTTTCTTTGTATTATTTTTTTTATCTTTTTTCATAAAAGATAAAATTGTATTTAAATTTTTTATTGAAAAGAATTTATTAATATCTCTTGGAAGATTTAGGTCATTTAAGTGACCATCAATTAATTCAAATTCTTTTTTATTTAAAATTTTATTTAATAAACTAAATCTAGCAGCAGTTTTAACACCGAGGATAACTGCTTCACCATGATTTAACTTTGCTGAATAACGCAGTGTTGCTTCAAAGGCATGAGCGAAGGTATGTCCAAAATTTAGTATTTTTCTTATACCTAATTCTTTTTCGTCAGCTTCAACTACTTTTTTTTTAATCAAGCAGCTTTGATGAATAGCCGCTTGTATAAAGGGACTTTTTAATTGGATAATTTTTTTTCCATTTTTATCTAAAAAATAAAAAAATTTTTTTCCATTAATAAGTGAGTGTTTTAAAATTTCACCATAGCCACATACAACTTCTCTTTTTGGTAAATAGTTTAAAAAGTTAGTATCTGATATAACTAGACTAGGTTGATAAAATGAGCCAATTAAGTTTTTACCATATTTGGTGTTTACACCTGTTTTGCCTCCGATTGATGAGTCGACCTGTGAAAGTAGTGTAGTTGGTATATTTACAAACTTTAAGCCTCGCTTAAAAGTGCTTGCTGCAAAGCCTGATACATCACCAGTAATACCACCACCAATAGAAATTAAACAATCATTTCTATTAAAACTTTTTTTTAAAAGAATTGATGTGATTTCATTGACACTTTTTAGATTTTTATTTTTTTCACTCGCATTAAAATAATGAATTGAAACAGATCCTTTTGGCAAAGATTTTAAAGTATCTTTTACTAAATTTCTTGGAATATTTTTGTCAATTACTAGAAGACATTGATTAAAATCAATAGAATTTTCTTTCAAAAATTTATTTATTTTTTTTAAAATATTATTTCCAATAATAATTGAATATTGTTGACTGTTGGTGTTAACTTTTAATTTAATTAAGCTCATATGTTTTTATTATTGTTTTAACTATTTCACTTTTTGTTAATTTATTACAGTTTATTTTAAAATTAGCTTTTGAATATACTTTCTTTCTTTTATTAATAATGGCTTTAATTTCAAGATCAGTTGAATTTGAGGCTAAGGGTCTTTTTTTACTACCTTTAATTCTTTTAATTAAAATTAAATCATCCCAATCGAGCCAAAAAGAAAAATGATTTTTTAAAATATCTTTTCTTATCTTGTCATTAATAAAACTGCCCCCACCTAAAGAAACAACAACTTTTTTATGTTTTAAAGACTTAATAGTTATTTTTTCTTCTAAATTTCTAAAGTATGCCTCGCCATTTACTTTAAATATTTCTGAGATGGTCTTACCAGCATGTTCTTCAATTAAATTGTCTATATCAATGAATGGAATATTCAATTTTTTGGAAACCATAGCCCCAATAGAAGATTTGCCTGACCCCATCATACCTAAAAAAACGAGGTTTTTATTTGAATTCATAAGCTTTCTTTATTGAAAAAACACAAATATGTCTTAATTTGAAATTACTAAAGAATATATGCAATTTTCAAAAAACACAAGTAATCGGAGTAGTAAAAGTTTATTAATCAAAATAGTATTTGTGTTAATTATTTTTATTGGAGCCATAGTACTACTTGGTAAAATTGAATTTCCATCTCCAAATAAAGACATTGAAAAAATCATCCCTAATGAAAAACTTAAAATTGTTAAGTAAAAACTATTTTTTAGTTATATTATTTTCTTTATTTTTTGGTTTTGCAACCAACTCACAAGAACCAGTGGATATCTGGGAAGTGGGAGAAAAAAAACCTAAAGAAAACTTAATCTTAATAGAAGATGAATTGGAAAAAAATATTCCCCAGAATAGTATTTATGATATGCAATCCCAAAAAGAAGTGGAATTAAGCATAGAAGAAACGCAAACTTTAATTTCAAAAGAAAAAAAATTAATCGGAATTTATGACCCTGCAGAAAATGGGTTGGATATTAATATGTGGTCCAATTCTAATGGAGATCAAATTTTAAATATCTTTAAAAGAATAGATAAATTGGAACTTTCAAGAGATGCTGCAGAGATTTTAGATGTTTTATTATTAACAAATGCACATTATCCAGAAATGAATATTTCAAAAGAACAATTTTTAGAAATTAAATCAAAGTGGCTTATTAAGCGCTCAAACTTTGACTTGATTGAAAAATATTTATTAAATAATGAGATTATTAATGAGCATCCAAAACTTACCAAACATTTAGTAGATCATTATTTGTCTCAATCAGATGTTGAAAAAGCTTGTGAAATTTTTTCTAAAATTAATGAACCGATACAAGATTTATATTTATCTAAATTCAACATTTATTGCTTAATTAATAATAATAAAAGAGATGAAGCTCAATTGCTTATCGATCTTCAATTAGAATTAGGCATTGCAGATAAGTTTTTTAATAAAAAAATTGATTATTTAATGGGGTATAATACAGAACCAGCAACAGAAGTTTCAGAAAAAACAATTTTAGATTTCCATTTATCTCACAGAACGAACCCAGAATTTAAATTTGAACCAAAAAATACTACATCCAGGCAAATATGGAAATATCTATCAACTTCAAATCTATTAGATGATATCAGTGATATTGAGCTTACAGATATAGAGAAAATTACGAGCATTGAAAAAGCAACACATGAGGGAAATTATGCAGAAAAAGAATTATTTGAACTTTATAAGAGATTTCAATTTAATATTAATCAATTATTAAATATTAAAGAATCAACAAAAGTACTCTCAAAAACAGAAACAAGAGCGCTTATTTATCAAGGAATTTTAATTACTACTGAAATTGAGAATAAGTTACAGTTAATGAACGCCCTCAAAAATTCTTTCAAGAATGACGGTATTGAAAATGCATTTAATATAGAATTAAAAAATTTTTTAAAAGATATAGAAGAGAACAAGGTGCCTTCAAATTTTACAACATTTTATCAAAATAATTTAGGTAATGAAGAGACAGAACAAGCAAATATTAAAATAAATAATAAAATTTTACATCAATCAAAATTAATAAATTATTTAAAATTAGAAAAATCTAAAAATGATCCCACAAAAGATATAAATGATTTCTTAAAAAAGATAAAAAAAGATAAAAAATATTTTTTTTCTAAAAAAGATGTAATTTTAGTTGAGACCTTCAAGTCCGATGGTGTCAAGATTTTAGATAAGTATGATGATTTATACCAAATAAACGATTCAGAAATACCATCTGATATTCAAATATTTGTTAACAGCGGTGATATGGCTGCTGCATTGCTTAGAATTGTTGAGGTTATAGGGCAGGACAGCTTAAATGCTATTGATGAGGATACGTTATACTTTATTATAAGCACACTTAATCAGCTAAATGCGGATCCACTAAGAAATAAAATACTCTTTAAAGTTCTTCCTTTAAAAGTTTAAAATTTATACTAAAATAATCAACCATAATGTCAGTTAAACCAATTTTAACAGAACCAAATAAACTATTAAGGCAGATTTCTAAACCAGTTGAAAATGTTGGTGATGAAGAAAGAAGACTTATGGATGATATGTTGGATACTATGTATGCAGCACCGGGAATAGGTCTTGCAGCAATTCAAATAGGGGTACCAAAAAGAATTATAGTAATGGATATAAGTAGAGATGAAGACAAAAAGGAGCCAAGATATTTTGTTAATCCAGTAATCAAAAATAAAAATGATATAATGTCAAAATATGAAGAGGGTTGTTTGTCAGTTCCTGATCAGTTTGCTGAAATAGAAAGACCAAATGAATGTAAAGTTGAATATTTAGATTACAATGGAAAAAAACAATTATTAAAAGCAGATGGATTATTGGCTACTTGTATTCAACATGAAATGGATCACTTAGAAGGAGTTTTGTTTATAGATTATTTATCTAAATTAAAAAAATCTATGATAATTAAAAAACTCTCTAAGATTAAGTCGAATAGAATAATCGTTTAAATGACAAAGAAAATTGTCTTCATGGGTACACCATTTTTTGCTGTACCAATTTTAAAATCTTTATATGAAAAAAATTATATAATACCTGCTGTATATACACAGCCACCAAAAAAATCTCAAAGAGGTCAAAAGATAAATAAGTCGCCAATACAAATTGTAGCAGAAGATTATAATATGGATTGTAGAACACCAGACACATTAAAAGCAAATAAAGAAGAATATGAATATTTAAAACAACTAGATTTAGATTTGGTAATTGTTGTGGCCTATGGTCAAATAATACCCAAACAATATTTAAATCTTGCCAAAAAAGGTTTTATAAATATTCACGCCTCCCTTCTGCCAAAGTGGAGAGGTGCTGCACCCATTCAAAGGTCTATTATGAATTTAGAGAAAGAAACAGGAATTAGTATTATGAAAATAGGAGAAAAACTTGATACTGGTCCAGTTGGCAATAGTTATAGAATAAAAATTAAAGATAGTGATAATGCAGAAACAATATCAACTAAACTCTCAATTTTAGCTTCAGAAAAAATCATAGAAAATGTAGAAAATATATTTGAAGATAAATTAACATTTAAAGAACAAGATGAGACAAGCGCAACCTATGCTTCTAAAATTGAAAAATCAGAGGGTGAAATTAAGTGGAATGATAATGCAGAAAGTATTATTGGAAAAATAAACGGATTATACCCAAGCCCTGGGGCCTTTTTTATTTTTAATGATGAAAGATACAAAATTTTAAAAGCAGAATTAGGAAATAAAAGTGGTGAGATAGGTGAAGTAATGTCCAGTGATTTAGAAATTAGCTGCGGTAACCAAAAATCTATCAAAATTATTGAAATTCAAAGACAAGGAAAAAAGCCCCAAAATATTAAAGAATTTGTTCTTGGTTCTCAAATTACAAAAGGCTCAAGAATAACAAATGTTTAGATATCAAGTCTTAATAGAATATATAGGAACTAATTTTGTTGGTTGGCAAATACAATCTAAAGGAAAATCAATTCAAAAAGAAATACAAGTCAAGTTATCAAAATTTTTAAAAGAAAAAGTGGTTTTGATAGGATCTGGAAGAACAGACGCAGGCGTTCATGCAATAGAGCAGTCAGCCCATTTTGATAGCAAAAAAGAAATTCAAAATTTAGATAAGTTATTAAAATCAATTAATCATTTTATAAATGATAAAGGTATTTCTGTTTTAGCAATTAAAAAAAGAAGTCTAAAATTTCATGCACGACATTCTGCCAAACAAAGAATTTATAAATATATAATTTTTAATAGATTAAGTAAGCCTTCTCTTGAAAAAGAAAGAGGTTGGCACATAATCAAAAAATTAGATATTGAGTTAATGAAAAAAGGGGCAAAAAAACTTTTAGGTACTAAAGATTTTTCTACTTTTAGAGCATCAAGCTGTAATGCAAAAAGTCCAATCAAAACTATGAAATCTGTTAAGATTAAATCAAAAGATGGAAGAATTGAAATACAATTTAAATCTCAATCATTTTTACAACAACAAGTACGATCAATGGTAGGTAGTTTAAAATACTTAGCTGAAAATAAATGGGATTTAAAAAAATTTGAATTTGTTATTAAATCAAAAAAAAGAATTCTTTGTGCACCACCAGCACCTGCTGAGGGATTATTTTTAGAAAAAGTTATTTACTAGTTTTTTGTCGGCCAATGCTAAATTTTTTATTAATTCTCCATCTAGATTCTGCTCTAACAATATAGCCACAACAATTTTTTGACTTACATTTGCATGGAAATTGTTTGTAATCTTCATCATAGCCAAAACCATAATCGGCTGTAATTTCTTCACCTTTTTTAATATCTTTTATAGCAACCACCCATAACTTTAAACCTGTCCCGTTATAATCGCAATTATTAGAACAAGAGTGATTTATTAAACGTGCTGTGTTCCAAGAAACATCTCCATCCAAGTCATATTTTTTATTCAAATTAAATAAATATATGGGCTTTGCATTATCAAACTTTTGTGATTCTTCTGTTTGTTTCTTAGTGATAATTTTACCCACATAATCAATAATTCTAGTACCTTTTTTGATATCTTTTGCAGCATATAGGCCACGGCCTTTTTTATCGATGTCAGATTTTTTAATTTTGTAAAGTTTCATTGTGAGTTCTTTAATGCGTATTGAG
Organism: Candidatus Pelagibacter sp. PS_16; assembly: GCF_059417965.1. Lineage (NCBI taxonomy): Bacteria > Pseudomonadati > Pseudomonadota > Alphaproteobacteria > Candidatus Pelagibacterales > Candidatus Pelagibacteraceae > Candidatus Pelagibacter > Candidatus Pelagibacter sp. PS_16. The sequence continues at coordinate 56,572 of NZ_CM182074.1, forward strand.
AAATTATCAATTAAATTCTAGTAAAGCTTTTACATGCATCTCAGTGCTTTCTTGAAGTGCTTGTAGATCGTATCCACCTTCTAAAATTGACACTACTTTTCCATCACAATATTGTTTTGATAACTCGAGTGTTCTTTTGGTAATACTATAAAAATCTTTTGACTCTAATTGAAGTTGTGCCAATGGATCATCTTTATGAGCATCAAACCCTGCAGAAAGCAAGATAAATTCAGGTTTAAACTCTTTAATTTTATTAAGTACAAATTCATAAGCATTTAAATACTCTTCAGAAGTTGTTCCTGCTGGTAAAGGAATATTTAATATATTGTTATGTTTTCCTTTTTCATCTTTAGTGCCTGAGCCTGGGTAATAAGGGTATTGATGAGTAGAAATATATAAAACTTTTTCATTATCATAAAAAATATCTTGAGTGCCGTTTCCATGATGCACATCAAAATCAATAATTGCTATTTTTTTAAGTTTATATTTATTTATAAGATAATTGGCTCCAACAGCGACATTGTTATAAATGCAAAAACCCATAGCTTTATTTTTCTCTGCATGATGCCCTGGAGGTCTAACGGCACAAAAAGCATTTTTAAAATCTTTATTTTGAACACCATCAATAGCTGTTATGATTGAACCTACGGCATCTGATGTGGCATCCTTACTCCCAGGGGAGACTATTGTATCTCCATCTAAAAAAGATAATCCTTTTTCAGGAAAAGATTTTTCTACAAAATTTATATAATCAGAATTGTGTGTTATTTCTAAAAGTGATCGGTCAAATTTTGAAGGTTTTTTCCAAACTAAATCTTTATTATCTAACTTTTTAAAGTTATCGATAACTACTGTAACTCTATCAATTTTCTCTGGATGACCGTCGCCTGTATTATGATTTTGATAAGTGCCAGAGGTTATTAAACCAGTTTTCATTTAAAATAATTTTCTAAAATATTATAATATATTTTAGTCAATTTTTTTAGATCTGAAATAGACACTGCCTCATCTACTTTGTGCATAGTTTTACCTACTAGACCAAATTCTAAACATGGAGCAATTTTTCTAATAAATCTTGCATCAGAAGTTCCACCGGTTGTAGACAATTGAGGTTTAATTTTTGTAATTTTTTTTATTACATCTTGAATCATATAAGTTGTTTTATTAGGCTTAGTTAAAAAAGCTTCACCTGATACACGGTATTCAACTTTAAAATTAGATTTATCTTTTTTAGTAATTTTTTTGAAAATTTTATTCAATCTATTCTTTAAGCTAGAAGACGTATGTTTATTATTAAATCTTATGTTAAAGGTAGCTCTTGCATGGCCTGGAATAACATTATCAGCTGTATTATTGATATTAATTTTAGTTACCTCTAAATTTGTAGGCTGAAAGTCTTTTGTTCCTTTATCAAATTTTATTTCTTTTATTTCATTTAGTATTTTTATTAATGAAGTCGATGGATTTTTAGCACGATGAGGATATGCAACATGACCTTGAGTTCCAATTATCGTTAATTCAACATTAATACTTCCTCTTCTACCTATTTTAATCATTTCACCAAGTTTATTAGGGTTTGTTGGCTCACCAACTAAGCAAAAATCTATTTTTTCTTTTTTCTTTTTTAAGTAATCAACTACTTTTTTAGTACCATTAATTGCAACACCTTCTTCATCACCAGTAATTAATAAACTAATTGATCCATTAATTTTTTTATTAGTTAATACATAGTTGTTTACAGCAACAACCCAGCTTGCAATTGCACTTTTCATATCATTAGCACCTCTACCAATAAGATGATTTTTTTTAATAGTTGGACTAAAAGGTTTAATCGTCCAATCTTGTATATTTCCGGGAGGTACTACATCTAAGTGACCAGCAAACATAAAGTTTGGTTGAGTATTACCCAATCTTGCATATAGGTTTTTAACTGGTTTAGATTTTTTATCTTTAAACTCTAAAATCTTACATTTAAATCCAATAGTAGTTAATTTTTTAGCTAAGAATTTCATTACCCCAGCATCAATTGGTGTAATGCTTGGAAATCTTATTAGCTCTTTAGCTAATGTGATTTCATTATAAGTTGGCATTTAGTCTCTTAATAAGTCGTTAATAGAAGTTTTAGATCTAGTTTTTTCATCAACTTGTTTAATAATTACTGCACAATATAAAGCAGGACCTTTACCATCTTTACTAGGAATGCTACCTGGAACTATTACTGAGTATGGTGGAATTTTTCCATAGATTACTTCACCAGTTTCTCGATAAACAATTTTTGTAGATTGACCAATAAATACACCCATAGATAATACAGATCCTTCTCCAACAATTACTCCTTCAACTATTTCTGAACGAGCTCCAATAAAGCAATTGTCTTCGATGATAGTAGGGTTAGCTTGCATTGGCTCTAATACACCTCCAATTCCAGCACCACCTGATATGTGACAGTTCTTTCCTATTTGTGCACAAGACCCTACAGAAGCCCAAGTGTCCACCATAGTTCCTTCATCTACATAAGCTCCAATATTTACAAAGCAAGGCATTAGTACTGCATTCTTTCCAATAAAAGATCCTTTTCTAACTGGAGAATTTGGAACCATTCTAAAACCAGCTTTTATATGATCTTCCTTAGTCCAATTTGCTGTTTTACCTTTTAATAAATGAGATTTATCATACCAACTACTATACGGGCCGCTTAATGAATCCATATCATGAGTTCTAAAACTTAACATTATTGCTTTTTTAACCCACTGATTAACTACCCACTCATTGCCATTTTTTTCAGCAACTCTTAGCTCACCTTTATCAACAAGTTCAATTGTTTGGTTGATAGCATCTAATATAGATTTATCAGATTGACCATTTATGGAATCTTTATTTTCCCAAGCTGTATTAATAATGCTTTCAAATTCTTTCATAGTTTTATTTTATCTTTAGTAGGTTAGTTTTATTGTGCTTTTAATATATTAATTTCTTGAAGAAAAGAAGGCAAGTTCTTAATCTTATAATCAATATATGGTTTATCGGCATCTTTTTTTGCAAATACTTCATCATTCTCAAGCCAACAAGTTTTCATTCCTAAATTTTTCGCTTGTTCTAAATTATGAGCAATATCTTCGATTAATATTGATTTTGTTGGATCAAGCTCAAATTTTTCTACTATCTTTTTATAAGGTTCAATTTTTGGTTTTGGAATAAAATTAGCATCAACAATATCAAACGCTCCATCAAACAAACCATCTATACCTAGTTGTTTAGTTACATTTTCAACATGAGCGTGAGAACCATTAGTAAAAATATATTTCTTTTCTTTTATTTTAATTAATTCTTCTCTTAATATCTCATCTTTAGGAAGCCAGCTAATATCAATATCATGAACAAATTCCAAAAATTCATGTGGATCAATTTTATCGTGACTCATTAATCCAGATAATGTCGTTCCATATTCATAGAAGTATTTTTTTTGAATTTCTCTTGCTTTAATTAAATCGACATTAAATTTCTTTGAAATAAAAGAAGACATCTTTTTATCAACTTCAGAAAAAACCTTTGTTTGTCCAGAATACAAAGTATTATCTAAGTCGAATAGCCAGTATTTAGTATCAATTAAATTTTTCATTCTCTAATTAAAGTTCCTGAACCTTTATCAGATAATAGTTCAAAAAGGAGTGAGTGATTTTTTCTTCCATCAATTATTACAACTGCCTTAACTCCATTACTTGCAACATCTAGACAATTCTTAATTTTAGGTATCATTCCACCAGAAATTACTTCTTGATCAATTAATTCATTAGCTTTTTTAGAATTAATTTCAGGGATTAGTTTTTTTTCACTGTCTAATACGCCCTCAACATCACTAATAATCATTAATCTTCTAGCTTTTAGTTCAATTGCAATCGATCCTGCAGTAGTATCTGCATTTATATTAAAGGTCTGATTATCTTTATCCAAACCTAAGGGTGCAATGACTGGTACTTTGTTTGCTTTTATTATTTCAGTTAAGAACTCTTTGTTAATCCCAGTAGGCCTTCCCACAAATCCAAGGTCTTTGTTTTCTTGTACGACAGTAATTATATTATTTTCTTTTGAGGTAATTCTTTTTGCTTTGCAATCTAACTCATTTAAAGCTTCAACAATCTCTTTATTAAATTCGATTAATACATCCTCAACTATGTTGATCGTATCTTTATCAGTAACTCTTAGTCCGTTAATAAAATTGCTTTTAATATTAACTTCTAAAAGCTTACTATTAATTCTTTTTCCACCTCCATGAACAATTATAGGATTGAAACCAAGTTTTTTTAAAACGACTACATCTTCAATAAAAACTTTAAATAATTTTGGATCAACTAAAACACTGCCACCACACTTAATGATAATAAATTCATCATTATATTTTTCTAAATATTTTTTTACTTCTTCAACTGTTGGGCCATCTTTGGGTAAGATATTTATTAATTCTTCTTCTCTTAACGATGACATTTATGTTGTTTTGATAGTCATTTTTCTTTGAACAATATATTGTTGTATCATTGTGAAGATGTTGTTGAAGCTCCAGTAGATAACAAGACCTGCAGGAAATGGTGCAAGAATTACAGTTAAAAAAACTGGGAAAAACATAAATATTTTAGCCTGTATAGGATCTGGTGGCGTTGGGTTTAGTTTCTGCTGTATCCACATTGTGATACCCATAATGATAGGCCACGCACCTATTAATAAGAAAGAAGGTGGATCCCAAGGAATTAAACCAAAAACATTGAATAAAGATGTTGGATCTCTATCACTTAAGTCATGTATCCATCCATAAAATGGCATGTGTCTCATTTCAATGGTTACAAATAATACTTTATATAGCGCAAAGAAAACAGGAATCTGAACCAGAATAGGAAGACAACCACTCATTGGATTAACTTTTTCTTTTTTATAAAGAGCCATCATTGCTTGTTGCAATTTCATTTTGTCATCCTTGTGTAACTCTTTTAGACGAGCCATTTCAGGTGCTAATAACTTCATTTTTCCCATAGACTTAAAACTAAAATTGGCAAGAGGAAAGAATGCCAATCTAATGCAAATAGTGACAGCAATAATTGCTAAACCGTAATTACCAAGTAATTTAAAGAAGTAATCTAATACAAAGAACAAAGGTTTTGTGATGAAGTACATAAAGCCCCAATCAATCGCTAGATCAAATTTGTTGATATCTAAATTTTCAGCATAACCATCAATTACATTTACTCTTTTAGCAGCAACTATAATTTGAATTTTTTCTTCAATGGAACTGTTTGCTTTAACCTCAATACCTTTGGTAGATATGTAATTTGCTCTGAATTTATTTTTATAGTCAAAAGTTGTTTTAAACTCCTTACCTTTTGGCGGTATAACTGATGTAACCCAAAATTTATCTGAAATAGCAACAAATCCTTCTTGCGCGATTTGAGTAAATTTTTTATCCTGGATATCGTCGTAATCTTCCTCAATTAATTCATCATCAAGTACAGATAAAAACCCTTCATGCAAAATATAAAAGCCAGATATCTCTGGTATCTCATTTCTAATTATTTGCCCATAGGAGTAAAAATTATAGGATTTATCTGATGAGTTAATTATTTTTTCTTTTACAGTAAATAAAAATTGATCATCTAGACTTATATGTTTCTCAAATGTGATCCCTTGAGTATTACTCCATGTTAGTTTTATAGGATTATTATTGGTTAACCTCTTATTTCCGGTAATTTCCCAGACAGTAGAAGCATCAGGTATATCAATATTTTTGTTAGTACTTACAAAGCCACTTTCAACTAAATAACCATCTTCAACATTTCTTGGATTTAATAAGATTATTTTTTCATTTTTATTAAGTTCGACATTATATTCTTTAAAAGTTAAATCATCTATTGCTGCACCCTTTAAAGAAATTGACCCAACAACACTTCCATTTTCAAATTGAATTCTATCATTTTCTTTTAAAGCATCTGTTCTTGAAAGTTTCGAAAAATTTTCATTTTTATCTAAGCTTGGAGTATCTGTATTATTTTCAATTTTATTTTGTTCAGCTAGATTTTGTTTAATAGTTGCAGGGTCAGGCTGAAAAAAAAGAGAGTATAAAACAATTACTGCTGCTGATAAGGATATTGCTGCAATTACGTTTTTAGTATCCATTATTTCTTAGCCTTTAATTCTTTATTTACTGGATCAAATCCTTCACCACCACCTAACATTTTAATGGGGTGGCATGAAAATATTCTTTTAGTGCTTTTTGATATCCCTTTAATGAGCCCATATGTTCTTAAACATTCAATTGTATACTCTGAGCAAGTTGGAAGATATCTACACGAAGGAGTTAAGTAGGGGCTAATAACCATTTTATAAAATTTGATCAGGCCAATTAAAATGTTTGATATAATATTCATTACTTAATCTTTTCTATGTCTTGGAATAAAGTATCTTTTATTATCGCATATTCATTGTTTAGCATAGTTATTTTCGCAATCACAAGGTAAGAATAATTAAAGTTTATAGACACTTTTTTTATAGCTTCGTTCATTATATTTCTTAATCTTCTTTTAATTTTATTTCTCTTTACAGCACTACGGATTAGTTTTTTTTTAGCTACAAAGCTAATATTTAGTTTTTTATTATCTTTATCTGCAAGAGGACCAAAAAAGAGAGTGATATATTTATTTGAGATTTTTTTTTTCTTAAGTAAATTTTTAAAATCTTCGTTTTTAGAAAGAGCAACAATTTTGCTTTTCATTTATTTTGAACTATTTACCCTGAGGTTTTTTTTGAGTGGATGACACTGTAAGGTTTTTACGTCCCTTATCACGTCTTCTCTTAATAAGTTTCTTCCCACCTTTAGTTGCCATCTTTGATCTGAAGCCATGCTTCTTAAGACGTTTTCCAACTTTGGGCTGATATGTTCTTTTCATAGGATTTATTTAAGTTTTTTTAAATTTCGCCCTTTATAGTAATTATATGTATAAATAGCAAATAGAAGATTTTATAATACGACCAATAAATTATGGAAAAATCAAAAAAAGTTAAGATAACTTTAGGTTTATTTTATCTTCTAGTTGTTTCATCATTTTTATACTTTTTTTTATCAAAATTCACCCTCGAAGAATTAACAAGCTATGAATTTATTAAAAACAATAGAGATTATTTTTTTGGATTAAAACAAACTAATTTATTTTTAATTTCTTTAATATTTTTAACAGCCACAATTATCTGGGTTGTGATGGCTGGATTTGGTTTGCCAGTTGCACTCTTAGCAGGGTTTATTTTTGGCAAGTGGCTTGGAACGATTATTCTAATAATTGGAATGACTATTGGTGCAACAATTTTATACATCATTGGAAATTATTTTTTTAAAGAAATTATTAAAGAAAAGTTTTTAAATAGATTTAAAAATCTAGAAGTAAAATTTAAAAAATCAGAATTTATTTATCTTTTAGCTTATAGATTTATTGGAGGCATTCCTTTTGCATTATCAAATGTGTTACCTTGTATTTTTAATGTTAGAGTGAGTAATTTTTTTTGGGCAACATTAATAGGATTAACTCCACCACTATTTTTAGTTGTTTCAATTGGAAGTGGACTTGAAAAAATCATAGAACAAAACTTAGAAGCTCCTAGAATCATTGATTTAATATATTCACCAGATATCTACATTCCAATGATTGCTTTTGGAGCTTTATTAGTAGCTGCAATTGTTGCTAGAAAAATATTCTACAAAAAATAATCTGGTGCCCCCACCAAGAATCGAACTTGAAATTTATCCTTACCATGGACATGTTATGCCATTTAACTATAGGGGCTAATTTGTTATTTTATTGAAGTATTTCTATAATAAATCATTTTTTCAAAAAATTGCCTTAATTTTTTTCATATAATGATTTATACCTACGGAGGAAATTTTATGGGCATTCATTACGATTATAAATCTACTAAAGGCAATAAGCTTATGGAGAAGCAGGCAAAGAGAGAAAAAAAGCTTGCTGAAAAAAAAGCAAAACGTGAAGCTAAAGAGGGACCAAAAGTTCAAGAAGAACCAGAGAAAACTTTAGATGCATCAAAGCCTATCACTTTAGATTTTTTAACTAATCCAGACAAATAATGAATGATAAAGAAAAAAATGAGAAGTTAAGTCTGGCTCTTAGAAAAAATTTAAAAAAAAGAAAAATTTTTCAAAAAAAAAATAAGAAGAAAAGTAAATAATGTCAGTACTTTCTGATAAATCTATAAAGAAGTTAGCAGTTGAGCAGTCAATGATTTCTCCTTTTATAGATAAGCAAGTCAGGGATGGTAAAATTTCTTATGGACTTAGTTCATTTGGCTATGATGCAAGAGTAGGAGATGAATTTAAGATATTTCATAATGTTAATTCTTCTATCGTTGACCCTAAGGAGTTTAGTTCAGATAATTTTGTAACCAAAAAAAGCTCTGATTATATTATCATTCCTCCTAATTCTTTCGCTCTTGGAACTACTATTGAAGTCTTTAAAATACCAAGAGATATTATGTGTATTGTTGTTGGTAAGAGCACATATGCAAGAACAGGAATCATAGTTAATGTAACTCCAATTGAATCTGAGTTTTTTGGAACAGTTACTCTTGAGTTTTCTAATACCACACCGCTACCTGCAAAAATTTATGCAAATGAAGGTGTTGCACAATTTTTATTTCTAAAAGGAGATCAGTCTCCTGAAACTTCATATGCTGACCGTAAAGGAAAATATATGGGTCAAACTGGAGTAACTTTACCAAAAGTATAATCATGAAAAAATTGGAAGTCTTTGGGGCAGCAAAGCTCAAGGGACAAATTAGAATTTCAGGTTCTAAAAATGCATCCCTTCCTATTTTAGCTGCAACATTATTATCAAATAAAAAGATATCTTTAGCAAACCTCCCAAGGGTAAAAGATATTGAAACAATGATACTTTTATTAAAGTCATTAGGTTCAATTATTGAAGATAATAAAAAAGAATTGATTATCAAAAATACCAAGCAAACAAAAACTTTTGCAGCTTATAGTTTGGTTAAAACTATGAGAGCAGGAATATTAGTTTTAGGACCATTACTTGCTAAATTTGGTAAAGCAAAAGTTTCATTACCTGGCGGCTGCGCAATAGGGACAAGACCTGTTGATATTCATTTACAAGCTCTATCAAAACTTGGAGTTAAATATAAAATTATCCAAGGTTATGTGCATGCTAATGCACCCAAAGGATTAATAGGAGCAAATATAAAATTTCCTAAAGTTTCAGTTGGTGCTACAGAAAATTTAATTATAGCCGCATGTTTAGCTAAAGGAAAAACAACTTTATCAAATTGTGCGATTGAACCTGAGATTAAAGATTTAGTTAATTTTTTAATTAATATGGGGTGTAATATTAAGTGGACTGCAAAGAGAACGGTTAGAATTGAAGGAGTGAACAATCTTAAAGAATTAGATTACTCAGTAATGCCGGATAGAATAGAGGCTGGAACTTATTTAATAGCTGCAGCATTAACTGAAGGAAATTTAAAAATTACTGGAATTGATCCTAAGATAATAAGTACAGAAATTAATATCTTAAAAAAAGTAGGATCAAAAATTACTTTAAAAAAAAATGAAATCCTTATTCAAGGAAGTAAAAAGATTAAAAATATAAATATTAAAACATCTCCTTATCCAGGGTTTCCAACAGATTTGCAGGCACAAATGATGGTATTATTATGTAAGGCTAATAAAAGATCTCATATTAAAGAAGAAATATTTGAAAATAGGTTTATGCACGTTGCAGAGCTTAATAGAATGGGAGCTAAAATTTCTATTAATGGAAATCAAGCAAGCATACAAGGAAATATCAAATTTGAAGCAGCAGAATTAATGGCCACAGATTTAAGAGCCTCTGTATCTTTAATTCTTGCAGCTCTTGCAGCTAAAGGAAAATCAGTAATTAATAGAATATATCACCTTGATAGGGGCTATGAAGATATAGAGAAGAAATTAAAAAAAGTAGGGGCTAAAATTAAGAGAATTAATTAATGGATAAAAAATATTTATCAAAAATTATAGCTACAGATAATGAGGGATTACAAGTAATCTCAGCATGTTGCTCTGGAGCTGAAGTTAAAGTTAATGAAATTAAGTATCTTCAGAAAAACAAAGTTTTTCTATTATCATTAAAAAGATCTAAAGTAGAAACGGAAGAACAAGATAAAAAAATTACTAGTATTTGCAAATTTGAATTTGTAGATAGAGTTAAATCTAAAAATATTAAACAAAACGACCCTGAGGAAAAATTAGAGTTAATTGGGATGGATTATTTAAAAAATAATGACAATTATGAGATAAACTTAATGTTTACAAACAATGCATATATTACATTATCGACAGAAATAATTGAAGTAACTTTAGATGACCAAAACAAAGCTGATTAATGATTAAGATATTAGATAGTAAAAATAAAAACTTTGACAAAACTTTAGACGCATTACTGTCTAAACGAAAAAATAGAGTCCAACTTAATTCAGTTTCAGTTATTAAAATTATTAAAGATGTTAAGAAAAATGGAGATAAAGCTATTTTAAAGTATGAAAAGAGATTTAATAAAAATAGTATTATTGCCCCAAGCATAAAACAAATTAATAGAGCTATTCAGTCTTTAGATCCAAAAGTTAAAAAGGCAATCGATCTTGCTTATGATAGAATTTATAAATTCCATTCATTACAAAAATTTAAAAACATTTCTTATACAGACAAACTAAAAAATAAATTAGAGTATAAATACGTACCTATTGAATCAGTTGCAATTTATGTACCTGGTTCAACAGCTTCATATCCTTCCAGTGTTTTAATGAATGCAGTACCTGCAATTGTTGCTGGAGTGAAAAGACTAGTTATGGTTAATCCAGGTCAAAAAGGTAAACAAAATCCTGCGGTATTATATGCTGCTAAAAAATGTAAGATTAAAGAGATTTATTCAATTGGAGGACCATCTGCTATTGCAGCTGTTGCATATGGTACTAAGAAAATCAAAAAAGTTGACAAAATTATTGGCCCTGGAAATTCTTATGTAGCTGCAGCAAAAAAAGAAGTATTTGGAGATGTTGGAATTGAAGGAATGATTGCAGGTCCTTCTGAAGTGACAATTGTTTGTGATAAGTTTTCAAATCCTGAATGGATAGCGAGCGATCTAATAGGTCAAGCAGAACACGATAACCTTGCTCAATGTATTTTAATTTCAAAAGACAAATCAATTATTAAAAAAGTTAATTATGAAATTATCAATCAATTAAAAGAATTGCCTAGAGCAGTGATTGCAAAAAATAGTCTACTTAATAATGGAATTTTAATTCATATGCCGTTTGACCAAAAAATTATTAACACAGTAAATAAAATTGCTCCTGAGCACTTAGAGCTTAATACTAAGAACTATAAAAAGGTAGTGAGTAAGATTAAAAATGCAGGATCTATCTGTTTAGGAAAATATGCTGTAATGGCAATGACAGATTATAATGTTGGCTCTAACCATGTATTGCCAACCAATTCCTCAGCAAGATATTCAAGTGGAGTTAGTGTTAATGAATTTTATAAAAGAATTTCATATATAAACCTATCAAAAAAAGGGATTGAAACCCTTGGTCCATCAGTTATAACACTTGCAAACTACGAGGGTTTAGTGGGACACGCTAAGTCGGTAGAAAAAAGAATTAGGAGAAAATAAATTTGTCAAAACAAGAAATGCTGTCGTTCTCAGGAATTGTTGAGGATTTATTACCAAATGCAATGTTTAGAGTAAAATTAGAAAACGGCCATATTGTTACAGCTCATGCTGCAGGCAAATTGCGTAAGAACAGAATTAGAGTACTTCAAGGTGATAAGGTTCAAGTTGAAATGACACCTTACGATTTGACCAAAGGTCGTATCACTTTTAGAGGTTAATAAGGGGCCCTGTAGCTCAGTTGGTAGAGCATCGGATTGAAAATCCGTGTGTCACTGGTTCGAGTCCAGTTGGGGCCACCACCACCTCCCTTTAAAAATCCAAAAAATTATTGAAAAAATAAAAAAAATAAAATAATTTTTTATATAAATAATAAAAGGATAAGTAAAAATGAGCACACTAAAAGGAACAGTAAAGTGGTTTAACGGTAAAAAAGGTTTTGGCTTTATTGAAAGAGAAGATAAAGAAAAAGATGCATTCGTTCACGCATCAGCAGTAAAAACTGCAGGTATGCGTTTTTTAAACGAAGGTGATAAACTAGAATTTGAGATGGAGGATGGCCCGAAAGGCCCTTCAGCTGTAAATTTAAAAAAAATAGACTAGTTCTTAAACTTCAAAAATCTAAAAGGGCGTTTAATCCTTAAAAATAAGGTTAACGTCCTTTTATATTTAGGTGTTGAAAATTATTCTTAATTGTCTAAAAGACTGATCATGACTATGAATATTACATACAGAGAGACTTCAAGAAGTACTCACAGACTTTGTTTCCATAGCCTTTAGGCTATTTATTTATAATATAATTTTAAATCCACACAAAAATAATATAAACACAAGGAATGCCTGGGTGGTGTAACGGTTAGCACGAAAGTTTGTGGAACTTTAAGTTTGAGTTCGATTCTCAGCCCGGGTACCAAAAAGATGAATAAAGAAAATAAACTAATTCCTGGGTTACCCTCAGGATTTGAAGATCGATGGGGCAAAAAATTAATTCTCAAGAAAAAGTTAATTAATATTATTGAAGCTAATTTTGTAAAATTTGGTTTTGGTGCTCTTGAAACGCCTTCATTTGAAATTTCAGAGAACATAGGATCATTTCTTGCAGATGATGATAGTAATCCTATGTCTGACGTATTCTCATTCAAAGATGGGGAGAAAAATATTACACTTAGATATGATTTATCAAGTCCATTAGCTAGATTTGTTGCTCAAAATAATCAGGAATTACCCTTACCTTATAAAAGATATCAAATGGGTGATGTATGGAGAAACGAAAAAGCAGGCAATGCTCGCTATAGAAGCTTTTTACAATGTGATGCAGATATCGTTGGTAACGTTAATCCAGCTCAAGCCAATGCCGAACTTTGTAATTTAATTGCAAGTACACTTCTTGCCTGTGGTTTAAAAAAAGATCAGTTCGTTATTAACATTAGTAATAGAAAAATTGTTCAAGGTTTAATTGAAGACCTTAAAATATCCGATGATAAGAAGATAAAGGTTATGAGAGCAATAGATAAATTAGATAAGCCTGGCTTTGGTTTAAGAGGAGTTGAAGATTTATTAAAAGAAGAAAGAGTAGATGCAAGTGGAGCTGTTACAAAGGGTGCTAACTTAAAAGATGATCAAGCTTCACAAATAATTAACTTCCTGAAAGTAAAAGATTTAGAAGAATTAAAAGAAAATTTAAAAAACCCTTTATCCCAAGAAGGAATTAAAGAACTAGAAGAATTAGTAGAAATAGTAAGTTATGGAGATTATTTAGATCAAATAAAGACAAACTTTACAATTGTTAGAGGTCTTGCTTATTATGACGGATTTTGTGTTGAAACAAATTTAAATTTTAAGACAACAAATAACAAAGGCAAAGAAGTTGATATAGGAAGTATTTGTTCAGGTGGACAATATAATAAATTAATTTCAAGATTTAAGGGAGTTGATATTCCTGGAACTGGAATGAGTATTGGTGTTGACCGATTATTATTCGCTATGATGCAACTTGATCAAATTGAAGTTGATGAGAAAAAACCAGTCATTATTTGTGTAATGGATGAAAAGTATTTAAAAAATTATTATGAAATTTTAAAAGTTTTAAGAGACAATAATATTAACTCTGAAATATTTTTAGATAGTAAAAAAAATCTAGGCAAACAATTAACATATGCTAATAAAAAACAATGCCCGATAGCTGTTATTTGTGGTGAAAATGAATTTAAAGATAATACGATTACTTTAAAAAACCTTTTAGGAGTTAAAGGTGAAAATAATCAGTTAACGTTCCCAAAAGAAAATTTAATTAATGAAATCAAAAAATTTATCTGAAAAAATTCTTAGATCTGTTAAGTCTAAAGGGTTTAAATATATTGATTTACCTTCAGTAATTGAGGCCAATCATATCGTTCAACGATCTGGGGAAAATTTTAGAAAGTTTATTTTTTCATTTACTGATCAAAATGGTAGTGAGCTTTGTCTAAGACCAGATCTTACAATAGCATCATGTTTAAGATACCTAGAAAACAATCTTAAAGGAAAAGAGAAAATATTTTATAGCGGTCAGGCTTATAGAAAATCAAATAATAAAAAAGATTCTATTATTAGAGATCAAGTTGGCTTTGAGATCATCGGTTCTAAAGATGAAAAAAAAGATGATAAAGAAATTATTAATACAGCCCTAAAATCTTTATCTAATTTACAATATTCATCAGGGACTTTAAAAATTGGTAATGTTGAGATTTTCAATTTATTAATTTCAAAATTAGATATCCCAAAAAGATGGAAGTTAAGGCTTTCAAGACACTTTTGGAGAGAAGTATACTTCAATGATTTATTAAAAAGGTTAGAGACAAACTCTGATGTGGACCCAACAATTGTTGAGGTTGATAAAAAGAGATATCAAAAAATGCTAAAAGATAAACAGCAAACAGTAGTTGCTGGACGATCAATTGAAGAGATTTTAAAGAGATTTGATAACAAGATTAAAGATCCAAGAAGAGCTAGTAGAGGTAAAAAAGTTTCAAAAATTATTAAAGAGTTTTTAAAAATTAACTGTCCAATAGGACATGCTGCTAAAAACCTTAATATTTTTTTTAAAAAAAATAAAATTAATTTAGTTGTGGATCAAAAATATTTCCCAACTTCATTAAATAAAATTCAAAAATTAAATGTAGAGTTCTCAGCGTCTTTTGGGCGTCAATTAGAATATTATACAGGTATGGTCTTTAAAATTGATATTAAATCTAAATCTAAAAATATTAACATCATTAACGGTGGACGTTACGACAATCTAATTTCAGACCTTGGATCAAAAAAACAAGTTCCAGCAGTAGGAGCTGCTTTAAATTTAAATTACTAATGATAAAAAATATTATTAATATCGGTATTCCAAGTAAAGGTAGATTGAGAGCTGATATCTTAAAGATATTTAAAAAAAATAAACTAAATTTAATCTCAGAAAGAGGTGAAAGAGATTTATTAGGATCTATTAAAAACTTGAAAAATGTTAAAGTATTATATCTTCATGCAAGAGAGATAGTTGAAAGACTTGGAGATGGCTCTTTAGATCTTGGCTTTTCTGGATTTGATTTATTAAAAGAAAGTGAAGTAAATATTAAAAAAAAGATAAGTGTTGTTAAGAATTACGGTTTTGGTAAAGCAACACTGGTTGTGGCCATCCCAGATCCTTGGATTGATGTTCAAACGGTTGCTGATTTAGAAGAAATTGCTTTTGAATTTAAAGATAAAAAGAAAAAAAGATTAAGAGTGGCAACGAAATATCCCAATTTAACAAGGGAGTTTTTGTTTTCAAAAGGAGTTACTCAATTTAAATTAGTTAGTAGTTTAGGTGCAACTGAAGCGTATCCTTTTACAGAGTCATCTGAAATTATAACTGATATTACTTCGTCTGGTGAAACTCTAAGAGCAAATAATCTTCGAATTCTTAAAGATGGTGAAATTTTAAAGTCAGAAGCCTGCATGATGGCTTCAAAATCTTCTTTAAAAAATGGTTTGGTTAAAAAACTAGTTAAGTTACTTTCGAAGTAAAGTATCTTTTACGTAAATTAAAATAATCCTAATAATATCAAGGTTTCTAAGTACTGCATAAGCTGCAACAATAGCTCCTATGATAAGTAGTATTTTTAGTATTAAGATTAATTCCATAAAGACAGTTTTAAATAATTACATATATAAATCAAATTTTTACTATAAAATATCTCCTAGAATCATGGACATAATTTTATTAACCGTATTAGTCTTGTTATTAGGAGTTGCTTTAACAATCCTTTATCTAAACTTAAGATCTAAGGCAAAAGATGATAGTGAAAATAAGGAAGCTGAAGAGATGGCCAATTTAAAGACAGAAATTACTTCATTAAAAGATACTTTAAATACTACTATTAATACTTCACTTGGTTCAATGTCGACTTCATTTAACAATTTATCAACGGGGGTAACTAAAGATATGACAGAGGCCCTAACAAAAGTTGATGAAAAAGTTGGAAATTTTAATCAACAAGTTCAAATATTAAATAGAAGCCAAGAAGGTATAACAAAAATTTTAGCTGGAGTTAAAAAATATGGAACTCTTGCAGAGTTTTCATTAGATGCTCTAATCAAAGACTTATTACCTGCCTCTCAATTCATGACTAACGTTAAGATGAAAGAAGATACAGGTGAAAATGTTGAATTTGCAATCAAACTTCAGGGTGATGTAATGGTGCCTGTAGACTCGCATTTTCCAGTAGAAAAATTTAAAGCAATTACTGATGGCTATGATGCTGATGATAAAAAAGCTGTTGCAGATGCAAGAGCAAAATTAGCTACTGCATTTAAAGCAAAAGCTAAAAGTGTTAATGAAAAATATATTGTTCCACCAAAAACTACAGACTTTGCAATAGTTTATGCACCAACTGAAAGTTTATACAAAGAATTAACTGAATACCAAGATCCAACTACTAAAGAATTATTAACTCAAGAATTAATGAAAAAACATAAAGTTGTAATCTGTGGTCCAAATACTCTTTCTGCTTATTTGCAATCATTACACATGGGCTTTCAATCTTTAAAAGTTCAAAAAGGTGCAACAGAAATCTACGATCATCTAAAAACAATTAGCTCAAGATTTGGAAAACATTTTGAAAATATAGTTGCTCTTAGAAAAAAATTAGAAGAAGCAATGATTGTTGTTGATAAGTTTGGAACAGATGCAAGATCGATTAGCAGAAGCCTAGAAAATATTAAAGATCCTGAACGAGTTGATAAAGCCGTTCAAACAGAAAATGTAGAAAAATTTGTTGACCATTCAAAACAAGTAAAAAATTAATTTCTTTTTTTCTTCAATACCGCTTATAACAAACTATATGCAGTGGAATAATAAATTTACTTATCCAAAATCTATGAGATCAATGGTGAGTGGTTCAAGGATGTATGCTGTAAATCAAGAAAAGCTTCCTTCAGTAACTTCCATATTACAAGCAACACAAAGTGAAGAAAAAAAAGCATCCCTTGCAAATTGGAAGGCAAGAGTGGGAGCTGCTGAAGCAAATAGAATTAAAAATGATGCTTCAAGTAGAGGCACATCAATGCACTCTCATTTAGAAAAATATTTATTAGGTCAATTAAATTTAGAGTTATTAGAAGAAGAGGCTAGCAAATCTAAAAAAATGGCAGACGAAATTATCGAACAAGGTATTAAAGGAAAATTGTCAGAAATTTATGGTACTGAAGCAACATTGTATTATCCTGGAAAATACGCAGGTACATGTGATGCAGTTGGTGTGTATGAAGGGCAAGAAACTATCATTGATTTTAAACAATCCAATAAACCAAAAAAAGAAGAGTGGATTGAGGACTATTATCTTCAATTAGGGGCATATTCATTAGCTCATAACGTTGTCCATAATTCAAAAATAACCCAAGGAATTGTTTTACTTTGCACTGTAGATAATTTATTCCAAGACTTTAGAATTCAAGGTGAAAAACTAGAAGAATACCAAAACAAGTTTTTAGAAAAAGTAGAACAATATTATCATCAACGGAATATGAACTAATATGAATTTAGCAATATGGGACATTGAATCTAGTAGTGCCAATACTTCATGGGGAAGTATTATTGAAGTAGGTGGTATTTTAGTTGACCCAAATTTTAAAGAATTAGATCGTTTTAATTTTAGATGTAGATTACCAGAAGGAGAAGTTCCTCAAGCAATGGCTTTGATAGTTAACAAGACTAGTGTTGATTTATTAACTAAAGGAAATTTAAGTCATTACCAAATGTTATCTCAGTTAGAAGCAACATTTAAAAAATGGAGCCCAGCAATATTCATGGGTTGGTCAAACATTGGCTTTGATGATGAGATGATAAGAAACGAATTCTTTAGAGGAATTAGATATCCTTATATCACCAATGCAACCCCTAACAAAAGACATGATGGTTTAAACATTGCAAGAGGTGCCCATGCAGTTGATGAGAGTGTTATAAAAACTGAAACAAATGCAAAAGGTAATGCGGTCATGAAACTAGAGTCGTTAGCTAGAATGAATGGCTTTGAATCAAGTGGAGCTCACTCAGCTTTATTTGATGCAGAACTAACCGTTAAGGTTTTAGGATTAATTAAAAAAAATCAACCTCAGACTTGGGATACATTTTTAAGAACAGCAAACAAGAGTGATACTGAGACGATATTTAAAACTGAAAAAATGTTTACATTAGCAGAATATCATTTTGGTAAAAATTATAGATTTGTAGTTGCACCACTTCACCCAAAACATTGTATTCACCCAATCTATCAATGGGGTCAAGCTTTTGACCTTAAAATTGATCCTATTCCATTATTTGATATGTCAATTTCTGAACTTAAAAGTGCTATTAAAAAATTAAAGTTTTTAAGAACTATACGATCAAATAAAGCTCCTATAATTCTAGACGCAAGTTATGGACTACAAGTTGAACCATATAGTAATCTTGATCCTGATCTAATTAAAGAGCGTGCAAAATTAGTAAACAGTAATGAGAGATTTTCTCAAAATGTTTTAACAGCATTACGAGAAACAGCTGAAGAAAAAGCACAATTCGATTCACAAGTTGATTTACTGGCAGAAGAGACAATTTATAAAAAATTTACTCCTCAAAAAGATACAGCTTTATTTCCAAAATGGCATGCAGCTTCTTGGAAAGATAAATTAATATTATTAGATAAATTTGAAGACGAGAGAATGGTAAGCTTTGGAAAAAAGATAATATATCAAGAATCACCTGAGACACTTCCACCTGATATGTTTAAGACTATTAAGCGTGGAATAGCCGAAAGAATATTAAGTGATGAAAAAGAAAAATGGTGGACATGCAAAGAATTTTATTTTGAGTGTGATAATTTAAGAGATAGATATACAAACGAAAAAGATGAGAAAAAGCTGAAGTTTCTAGACGAAATTAATGAGTTCGTAGAAGGTATTCAAAAAAAATACGAACAAGCATAATAAGTCTCTGTTAATTAACTAAAAAAATCATTTTTTACATATTGAATAAATCTAATAAGAATTTATATATGAAGCATGCTTATTGATTTTAAAGACGAAGAATTTGAAACAAAAATTAAGAATGAAGATATCTCTGTAGTTCAATTTTCTGCAGAATGGTGTGCTCCGTGCAAGAGCCTTAAACCCATCATGGATAAGTTTTCAGATAGCTACAAAGATAAAGCAAACTTTTATTATGCTGACATAGAAAATGGTGGAATTAACACAGGTTCAGCTGCTGGTGTAAGAGGTGTACCAACTGTTATTGTTTACAAAAAAGGTGTTGAAGTAGACAGAAAAGTTGGTGGAGTTGCTGAGAGTCAAATGAAAGAATTTCTAGATAAGAATATCTAGTTTAAGTTTAAAACTTCTCCCGCAAGATACAAAGATCCTGTAATTAAAATAATATCATTTTCTTGAAGATCAATTGAGCTAATTGCTTCCTCAATAGAATTTTTATAATTAATATTTTCAAAATTTTTAATTTTCCCTTTAAGTTCACTTCCCTTAATAGCATTGGGTTGATTTGGAATGTCAATTGTTGTTAATGATTTAATATCTTTAAAGTAACTCATATATTCATTGTGGTCTTTGTTGGCCATCATTCCTAAAATAATATGTTTGTTACAATTTAGACTTTGAAGATATTCATTTAATACCTTTGCACCAAGTGGATTATGAGATCCATCAACAAATAATAAATTATTACTAGTTAAATCTTTTAATTTTCCAGATTTTAACTCTTGTAGTCGTGCAGTACTTTCTATTTTAGTAATACCACTCTTAATATGTTCATCAGTTAT
The DNA here is from genome assembly GCF_059417965.1 of Candidatus Pelagibacter sp. PS_16. NCBI lineage: Bacteria > Pseudomonadati > Pseudomonadota > Alphaproteobacteria > Candidatus Pelagibacterales > Candidatus Pelagibacteraceae > Candidatus Pelagibacter > Candidatus Pelagibacter sp. PS_16. Next base: position 76,592 of record NZ_CM182074.1, read on the forward strand.
TTTATATTCTGTTAATTGTCTAGCAGTTGCAATTGCCGTAGAGACATTTTCTAATTGAAATTCTCCAGGCAAATTAGGTTTTGGAAGTTTAAGAGCACCAAATTCATCTTCAAAATAAAAAAAATCATTTTCTTTTAATGTAAAATTATAATTTTTATTAAAGATTATTTTTTTAGAAGTATTGTCTTTAATTGTATTTTCAATACTTTTGCTTATTTCATTTGAACTTTGTTTTGCAACTACGATTTTAGAGTTTAACAAAGTGGATGTTTTCTCAAATATTATTTTTTCAACTGTTTGCTCTTCTTTTGGAAGCCAGTCTAAGTGATCCAGACCAATAGCTGTTACAATACTAGCTAAGTTTTTTTTTAAAATATTGGTTGCATCAAATCTATGAAATAGACCTGACTCAATTAAGTTAATGTTTTCAGGGTATTTCTTTGCATAATGAAAATATGCAACCGTTAAAATTTCAAAGAAAGTGATTTGTGTTTGATTATTAGCTTCTTCTATTTCAGAAAAAAGATTGGCTAATTCATCATCTGTTAGAGGCTTATTGTCAAAAACAAATCTCTCATTAATTTTTTGAATGTGGGGACTGGTATAAATATTACATTTATAATCAGCCTCTTTTAAAATTGCATAAAGTGCCTGGATAGTTGAAAATTTTCCGTTTGTGCCAACAATAGAAATACAACTGATTTGATCTTGAGGATTGCCTAATTTTTCTAAAAGATTTTTAGTTCGATCTAGACTTAGATCAATCTCTTTAGGATGCAGCTTTTGTAAGCGCTCTACTATCTTCTGAAGTTTCATTTTCTGATGAATTTATAGCAGAATTTTTCTTTAACAATATTGATAATAATGAACCAATTTTTTCTCTTAGGTCTTTTCTCTCTACAATTAAATCTACAAAGCCAGTTTTTTCTACATACTCACTTCTTTGAAAGCCCTCTGGTAACTCTTCTCTTACAGTGCCTTGAATTACTCTAGCTCCTGCAAAAGCTATAAGCGCTCCTGGTTCTGCTAGGTGTAGATCACCTAACATTGCATATGATGCTGTAATACCACCAGCGGTTGGATCAGTTAGAACAACAATATAGGGTAAATTATTTTTCTTTAGTTCGTTAATTGCGAGTGTCGTTCTTGTCATTTGGCTTAAAGATATGAGACTTTCCATCATTCTCATTCCACCACCAGAAGTAAATACTATAAAAGGTTGCTCATTTTCTATTGCATGTTGAATTCCGTATAAAAAAGCCTCACCTTCTGCAGCACCAATTGAGCCACCTACAAAATCAAAATCAGATGCAATTGCTGTGATTTTTAAATTTAGAATATTAGTATTAACAACCATCATTCCACAATCCATGCCAGTTTTTTTTCTAGCAGCTTTTAATCTATCTTTATAAGGTTTTGCATCATTCCAATTTAAAGGGTCATCTTGAGGAATTGGAGTTTTTAAAACTTCATAATTATTTTTGCCAAATATAATGTCAAATCTCTGACGTGGGCTTATTCTGTGGTGTTTGTTACAAGATGGGCAAACCCATAAGTTTTCTTCTAAATCTTTTTTTAAGATTGGCCCCTTACAACATGAGGTCCAGTCACTATTAGCTATCTCTGTTTTGGTTGCACGTGCTTTAATGATGGTTTTAATCTTTTCACCAAATCTTAAAGTTTTTTTAATCCAATTCATGCTATTTTTTTTCTTAACTTTAACACAATATTAGTTACATTTGTGACAGGATTTTGGCGTTTTTTAATAGAATTTGATATTTCTTTACATAAAGCACTGCCAACCACTAATCCATCAGCCTTTCTTAAAGATGCTATGGTTTTTTCAGTGATCCCAAAGCCTATTACAATATTCTTATTCTTGTTAAGTTTTTTAATTTTACTGTAACGCTCTAAAATTTTTTTAGGTGAAACCTTTAGCTTGCCACCAGTTGTTGAGAGCATACTGATATAATAGACCATATCATGTGAGTCTCTTATAATTTTTTTCATTCTGTCCAGAGATGTAGTAGGAGATACTAATTGAATAAAACTAATATCTTTTTTCTTACATTTTTTTGCAAATTCTTTATTTTCTGGATAAGGAAGGTCAACAACAATTAATCCATCTACTCCTACTTTTTTACAAATATTTATAAAGTTATTATCTCCATATTGATAAATCATATTATAATAACCCATCAATATTACGGGTTTTGATTGTTTTGATTTTTTAAAATTTTTAACTATTGAAAAAACATCTTTAATTTTAATACCATTTTTCAAAGCTCTATAAGCGCTTGATTGAATCTGTCCACCATCTGCAATTGGAGTGTTATGAGGAAATCCTATTTCGCAAATGTCAGCATATTTTGCAATTGATTTTAATATCTCAAGAGACTTCTTTTTAGTATTATCTCCAGCTACCGTGTAAGTTAGTAATGCAGGTCTCTTTTCAGTTTTTACTTTTTTAAATGCTAAGTTGATTAATGACATCTTAGTTAATTTTTCCCAATCTTTCTTTTAAAATATCACGATCCTTTTTGGCATCACCACAAGAATTAACAATAATGATAGTATCTTTATTTAATTTTGGAGCAATTTTTATAGCTTCAGCAAAAGCATGACTAGGTTCAAGACTTGGGTTTATTTTTTCAAGTTTTGTAACTAGTTTGTATGCATTTAAAGCTGCCTCATCAGTTGCAGATGTATATCTTGCTCTTTTAGTATCTTTTAAGAAGCAGTGAATAGGGGATACCCCAGGATAATCTAATCCAGCAGAAATAGAAGCGGTATCGTTAATTTGTCCTTCACTATTTTGACAAACATAAGCTGCAGCTCCATGCAATATTCCGAGTTTAGCTCCATTAGTTAGAGGTGCTGCATGTAGTTTTGAACTTTTTGGTCCACCAGCTTCAACACCAATTAATTCAATCTGCTTTTTGTCATAATCAATAAACTCACTCCAAAACCCATAAGCTGAACTTCCACCTCCAACACAATTAATGAGTTTAATTCTTTTAGGCATCTTTTTAAATTCTGACTGAATTTGAACTTTTAATTCTCTTGAAATTTGAGCTGTACTCCAGCCACAAATTTTAACAAATATATTAGGGCCTACTGTTGATCCAACACACATATGGGTGTTATCGCAATTTGAAACCCAATAACGCATGCATTCACTGACAGCATCTACTAATGTTTGGCTTCCTGAATAAACGGGTACAACTTCTGCACCATTCTTTTTCATTGCATCTACATTAGGCTTTTGTCTTTTAATATCCTTTGCACCCATGAATATTTTGCATTTAAGGCCAAATTTTTTAGCAGCCATACTCAGCATCTTTCCAGCATAACCTGCGCCCGTATCACCAACGACATATTTTTTCCCTGCTTTTTTAGCAATAAGGCAATGAACTGTTGCATTATAAATTTTATGAGCTCCTCCGTTCGCCTCTGACACCATTTTGGCATATATTTGAGCTCCACTTAAGTGATCTGATAGGTTTTGAAGTTTAACAAATGAAGTAGGAGAGCCTATATAATTCTTGAAATAATAGTCTCTTTCTTTAAGAAATTTCTTATCGTATCTAAGTTTTTCAAAAAGTTCAGTTAAATCTTCAATAGGCTTTTTTAAAGTTTCAGGTATAAAATTACCACCAAATTTACCACCCCAAAATCCATTTTTGTTGTGCTGATCGATTAAAGGAATCTTTTTTTTAAGTTTCATTGTTAATTAATTTAATTTTATTTAAAAAAGTATTTATTTTTGAAATATCTTTTAATCCAGATGTTTCTAGACCTCCAGAAATATCTATAATGTCTGCTATTTCTTTATAATTTTCAAGGTTATCTTCAATTTGAATATTCCCAGCAAGCATCAATTCTTTATTAATTTTAATATTTTTAATCAATTGATGATCAAAGGACATGCTTTTTTCATAACCTTTACTGTCGAATAATATTATATCTGCAAGTTCATTATATTCTAAATATTTAACTGTGTCATTTTGATCTTTTACAGTTATCGCAACAATAATTTTTTTATTATATTTTTCTTTAAGTGATTTAACTTCAGTAGGTGTACAATCATAAAGTTGATAATAATCGAATGGTAAATCCTTTATTTTTTCTAATATATCTTCATTAGGTTTAACTAATACAGCAACATATTCTGATTTTTTTTTATCAACTTTTAATAGCTTTTTAAGCTTGTCATGTTCAACAAATCTTTTTGATTTAGGCCAATTACAAATAAACCCTATCATCTTAGGTGGAGTAGGATGGGAAGTTAAAAATTCCAAAGTTTTAGAGTCGGAGATCCCACAAATCTTGCAGGGTTGGATCATTGATTTAAGTGATTAATTAATCTTTTAATGTTGTTTTTGATATTACCCTTTATTAATGACCTTCCCATTACAATACCAGAAACTTTATTTTTAAAAGCATCATTAGGAGTCATTACTCTAGATTGATCATTTGCATCATCTCCAGGTAGCCTTATTCCTGGCGTAACAATAAATAAATTTTTGTATTTTTTCCTAACTATTTTTGCTTCTTGTGCAGAACACACAATTCCAGCTGCACCTGATTTTTTTATAAGACCAGCTTGTTTTAATACTAACTGCTCTACGGTCTTGGTGTGACCAATTTCTTCAAGAGATTTTTTGTTAAGGCTTGTTAAAATTGTAACTCCTAATATTTTTAAATTTTTGTTAATTGATTTAGCTTTTTTTGTAATAGCTTTAAGCATTTCAAGTCCACCGCTTACATGAACTGTAATATATTTACATTTCTTTAAATCTTTTAAACTATCCATTGCAGATAAAGCAGTTTGTGGAATATCATTTATTTTTAAATCTAAGAAATAATCTCTCTTAAAATTTTGAAGAAAAGCTCTCCCACTTTTTGAATAAAAGAACTGTAAGCCAAATTTTGGAATTATTTGAAGTTTATTAGTTTTCGTATCGCTAATTATTTTTTTTATTTCTTTTAAGCTTGATGTATCACAAGCAACAAAGATATTTTTATTCATCATTGTTTAATTTTTTAAACATTTCCTTAGACATTTTAAAGTGAATTGTTTTTTTTTCAGGCGTATTCACTTTCTCTCCTGTTTTGGGATTTCTTGATATTCTTGCCTTTTGAATATTAGTAGAGAACATTCCAAAACCTCTTAATTCAACACGATCTCCTCGTTTAAGGGCCTGCTTTATTTCAGTAAGAATAATATCAGTAAACTTTTCTAGGTCTTTTTTTAAAAAATTTGGGTAGTTATTAGCGAGTTGTTTTAGAAGCTTTGATTTTACAATAGCCAATTTTTATTCGTCTTCTTTTTTCTTTTTCTCTAAATCATCAGATAATGAAGAGAAAGGTAAGTTTTTACCACTTGCTTCAGAACCATAAGTATCTAGTGCAACTTTACGCTCAATTTCTTCTAAAAGTTTAATACTTAATGTTGCTTTTCTTTTATCTATATCTAACTCTTGGATAGCACAGTCAATTCTTTCTCCACCTGTAAATCTAGCAGGTCTTGCATCAGCAGCATTAATAGCTATTGCAGATTTTTTAATAATGAAGTCCATTTCACAGCCCTCAGGTCTTACAACAAGACCTTTGTTGTCAGTTGAAATAATCTTAACAGTGATAGTTTGTTTAACCTTTTTATCATTAAACCAATCAAAAGGGTCTGGTTGAGTTTGACGTAAGCCAACTCTAACCTTTTGTTCTGCTGCTTTTACTTCTAACACTTTAACTTTTAATTTATCTCCAATTTTATATTTAGCTAATTCTTCTTCACCATTATTTAGGTAAGTTAAATCATTACAATGCAAGAAAGCATCAATATCTAAGCCATCAACTTTTAAGAAAATAGAATATTCATTTTTACTTGCAACTTCACCCTCAACCTCAGATCCAATTGGGTAAGTTTTTTCAAATGTTTCAAAAGGGTTATCAGTTGTTAAACGGTGAGATATTGCCACTCTTCTTTTTTCTTTATCGATTTCAGTGATTACACAATCAATTTCATCTCCAACTTTAAACATTTTTTTTGCAGAAATATTTTTTTTAGTCCAACTTAATTCACTTGAGTGCAATAAAGTTGATAATCCTTTTTCAAGCTCACAAAAAGCTCCAAAGTCCATAAGCTTAACGACTTTTACTTTATAGATTTTGTTTAGTTCGTAATTTGAAATGTTTTCAAAAGGGTCTGGTGTAAGCTGTTTTACTGAACAACCAACCTGAAGCTTTTCAAGATCAACACTGATTACTTTAAGGTCATGTTTCTCACCAATTGTAAAAACTTCATCAGGATGATTAACTCTTGAATAAGAAATTTCTTGTAAGTGAACTAAAACATCAAGCTCACCATTAACACTAAAAAAACAACCAAATGAACTATAGCCTTTTACTTCAGCACCTTTAATTATATCTCCAACTTTGAATTTTTCGACAATTTTAATTTTATCTTCTTTTTTAAATGATGAGATTATTTCTCTTCTAGAAACACATGCGTTTCCTCTAACTTTATCTAATTTTATTAGAGCAAATTTTTGAGGTTCATTCATTAAATGACTAATGTCTTTTAATGGTTTATCTGAAATTTGAGATCCAGGTAAAAACATTAAAGAACCAGTATCGATGTGTTCAACTATGCATCCACCTTTAACACGTCCAGTAATTTTACCCATGATAGGTTCATTTTTTTCATACGCTTCAACAAGTTTGTCCCAACCTTGAATTTTTTGAGCTTTTGAAGCTGATACTAGTACTTCACCTTTTTTATCTTCTAACCTTTCAAGAAGAACAGAAATTTTTTCACCCACTTTTGCTTTATCAAGCATACCCATGCTTTTTAATTCGTTAATATCCAAGATAGGCTCTGATTTTAAACCAGGTACTTCAAGAAATACAAAGTTATCAGTAACTTTGTTTACTACACCAGTAATAATTTTTCCTTCTTCAAGATTTGCTGTTTTAGTAAACTGTGAATTTAGTAATTGTTCGAATTCTTTAGAGGCAGGGTTTGAAAGGTCTTTATAAATTTCCATTAAGCTTTTAGTTTCCTATCCATAATTTGTTTAATTTTTAAAAAGCATGATCTTTTAGTTAAATTCGTGGTATTAATCAAGACCGAATCTCGAGTTCTCATAAGAGGTGAAACTTTTCTATTATAGTCACTTTTGTCACGGTTTTTGATACTTTTTAGGACTTCATTAAAAGATATTTTCTTATTTAGTCCTTTTAACTCTTTATACCTTCTTAAAGCTCTAGTCTTAGTATTTGCTGTTATAAAAAATTTAAAATCAGCATCAGGAATTATCTTATAAGTTATGTCTCTTCCATCTAAACAAGATCCATTATACTTTTTTGGAGGATGATAAGCGCTTTTAATTTGAAATGCATGAACAAGTTTTCTTATTTTTTTATCTTTTGATATAATTGATGCCATTGTTCCAACTTCATCTGATAATAATTTTTTATTTTGCAAATCTTTCATAGTTAATTTGAGCATCTTTTTTTTTATTAAACTATGACTATACTTATTTGGTTGAGTAAGTTTAATATTTGCAATTAATCTATAAATTTTTCCTGTATCTAAATAAAATAAGTTAAAATGTTTAGAAATTAATTTTGCTTGAGTGCCGGCACCTGCAGCAGCAGGCGAGTCTATTGCGATTTTAATTTTTTTTTTAAGCTTCATAGTGATGAATGGTTTATATTTTTAATTATCTTCAAAAAAGATGGAAAGGAAGTGTTGATAGAATCTTTATTGTGAATTTTCCATTTTCCACCAAAGGTTAAGGCAGCAATTGTACTCATCATAAAAACTCTATGATCCTTTAGATAGTTTTTAACAGTTATTGGTTTTTTTATTTCTAAATCAGGTTGTCCATAAATCTTAATAGAATCGTTTGTTAAATCTGTTTTTATACCCATCATATTTAAAATTTTCGAACCCCAAATTAATCTCGGACTTTCTTTTTGGTTTAGTTCTGAAAGGTCTTTAAAATAAGAAATACCTTTTGCTTTTGCGGCAATTAAAAAAATAACCAAAAATTCATCAATGGCACTACTATTTAATTCTACTGGACAATTAATAGCTTTAAGTTTTTTTGAACTTTTTATTAAAATATTAGAAATTTTTTCTCCCCTATAATTTTTTTGGTTTTCAAGTGTTATTTTGGCTCCCATTTTTTTTAAGATTGTAATAACTCCCACTCTAGAAGGATTGATATTTACATTCTTAATTAAAAGTTTTGAATTATCAGCAAGTGTTGTTAGTACCATAAAAAAAGCACTGGAACTTATGTCTCCTGGAATTTGATAATTGAAGGCATTAATTTTTTTTGGTTTTTTAATATCTATAAAATCAAACTTTTTAGTCTCTCTTACCTTGATTGGAATTTTTAAATATTTAAAAAGTAATTCTGTGTGATTTCTTGATTTCTTTGCTTTAATAGAGGTTGTTCCTGATGCATTTAGTGCTGCAAGCATTACGCTACTTTTGCATTGAGCTGAACCTTTGTTCTCAAAATATTTAATACCTTTTGCTGATTGTGTGCCAAGAATTGTTAAAGGTAGTTTATTCTTTATTTTATAATAAAATTTAACCCCAAATTTTCTTAGAGGTGTGGTTACTCTTGAAAAGTCTCTTTTAGATAAACTTTTGTCACCAATTATTTTTATTTTTTTTGTAGATTTAATTAAAAGACCTAAAATTAATCTACCAAGTGTTCCAGAATTTTTAGCATCTATTGTTAAATTTTTATTGTATTTAAAGCCATTAATCCCATTGCCTACTATTTCACAGTAATTTTTTTGTATCCGCACTTTTATGCCAAGTTTTTTGATGCTATCAATTGCAGCTAATACATCTTCTGACATTAAAAGGTTGTAACCTTTTGATTTTCCAATTGCTTGAGAAGATAAAAGAACCCATCTTATACTTAAACTCTTATCTCCACTAACTTGTATTTGTTTATTAAATTTTTTTATTTTATCTTTAATTATGAGTGTTTTTGACATGCTTTAATTAAATTTAAAAGAGTCACCGAAATAAGCATTTTTGGCCTCAGTGTTATTAATCAAATCATTAGGAGATCCTTGCGCTACAATCTTACAGTTTGATAAAATGACTGCTACATCTACACAAGAAAGAAGATCTCGCGCTTGGTGATCACAAATACAAATAGTTATGTTGCTTTCTGTTTGTAAATTAACAATGATTTCCTGTAGCATCTTAATAGTCAGAACATCTAGTGCTGCGAAACACTCATCAAGTAAAAGCACCTTTGGGTCACTTAATAAGGCAAGAGCAATTACTAGCTTCTTTTTTTGTCCACCAGATAGAAACTTTGCTTTTATATCTCTGATAGCGTCTAATTCAAATTTAGCTATAAGCATATCAATCTTATGATGAATTAAATTTTTATCGTCGATTACGATTTCTGCTATTGCTTTTAAATTTTCTAATAAAGTAAGATCACTAAAATAACCACCGTATTGAGGAACATACCCAATTCTAAATTTTGTTGTTCTCAAATATATCGGGTAATCAACAACATCAATCCCCTCAAATTTAATTTTACCAAAGTCAGGTTTAATTAAACCTGTGATTAAATTAAAAATTGTTGATTTCCCAACTCCATTTGGTCCTAACATTCCTAAAATTTGTCCATGATTAATCTTAAAGCTTACGTTGTCTAAAATTTTTCTCTTACCAAATGATAATGATATATTTTCTAGAGAGATAAAGGGCTGAGGGTTTTTAAAAGATTTAATCCTAAATTTTTTTATTACACCCATATTACTTAGTTCCTTCGATTAATACTTTTTTTCCAGTATCATTCATAAAAATTTTAGTGTCTTTAGTAGTAAGATTCATTTCAATTTTATCAGCATATAAATTTGTTTTTTCTCCAGCATAAACGACATTTTCAGTAAATGTCCCAAGATTACTTAAAAAGGAAAAATCCAAGTATTCTCCTGATATCTTATGTCTTGGGTAAATAACTATTACATTTTCAGAAAAAATAGTATCATAATTTTTTGAATTATATTTGCCAAAATTAGAAGTAATTTTAACTGTGTCTGAATCTTTTATAAAAATAAAAGCTACAACGTCTCTTAAAAACATCACGTCAGAATTTTCAACTTTAATTTCAGCTTGTTTTGCAGTGATCTGATATTTATTACCTTTAGCATCAGTAGAAACATAATTAATATCATCAATATAGGTTGAGTTGCTATTTTGATTTTCATCAATTTTTTCTTTAACTTGAGTTTCCTTTACATCTTCAAAATTCTCAGTGAAGTACTTTAAATAAAACCATAATGAAATGAAGATAATGACAAGAACCATTATAGCTTGTAGGCCTGTTTTTTTATTCATTTAACGAATATTTGAATGAAGTATGTTGTGAATATGTAAAATTCCAACTGTCTTTTTTTTGTTTTTATCTTTGTGAACACATAATGAAGTGATTTTCTTTGCATTCATTATAGATAAAGCTTTTTCAGCAAGAGTGTCTAGATTGATGCTTATAGGGTTTTTGGTCATAACTTTTTTGACAGATAGATCTTGGAGATTATTGCTCATTGCATTAACTCTTCTAATTTGGCCATCAGTAATTATTCCTGTAGTGATTTTCTTATTATTTTGAACAATTAAAGTACCAAGTTTTTTATTTGAAATAATTTGTAAAGCTTTTTTCATATTCAAGTTTTCATTTACGAATGGAATTTTGTTTCCTGTGATCATTAATTCTTCAACAGTTCTAAGTTGTGCGCCAAGATTTCCAGAGGGATGAAATTTTTTAAAATCTTTTTTATTAATATTTTTTTTATTTAAAACTGCTACTGCCAACGCATCACCTATGCTCAATTGATTAATTGTGCTTGAAGTTGGAACGATACCAAGACCTGCCTCAGTTACTTCTGGAATAAGGAGTTTGATATCAGACGCTTTGTATAATATCGAATTTTTTTTAGACATTATTCCTATTAGAGTGATTTTATTTCGATTTGCATATTTAATAATATTTTTTAACTCTTCTGTGGAACCAGAATAACTTATCAAAATTAAAATATCTTTTTTTGAAATACTACCAAGATCACCATGAGAACAGTCATTTGCAGATAGTGAAAATGAAGGTGTGCCAACAGAGGAAAGTGTTGCTGAAATTTTTGCTGCTATTAATCCACTTTTGCCTACCCCACATAATATCACTTTTGATTGACAGTTTGCCAACGATTCTACCGCTTCACTAAAAGAATTATTAATTGAATCTTTTAATTTTTTTAAAGCTTTGATTTCAAGATCAATTACACTCTTTGCAATTTTTTTATAATTTCTTTTTTTCATTTAATGAGACCATATATCGTCTTTAAATAAAGCCAAATCAAGATCAACTCTAGTTTTTAAAAATGCTAAACAGCTTTTATATAAATCAATTCGTTTTTCCCTTATGAGAATTTTGTTTAATTCTTCATGAATTTTATGCAAATAAATAACATCATTGGCACAATATTTTAATTGTGCTGGAGATAGCTCCCCTCCAAAATCTGAACTTTGAAATTGTTTACTTACATCAACGTTCATAAATTCTTTAATCAAAGTTTTTAGGGAGTGACTATCAGAATAGGATCTTGCTAATTTAGAGGCAATTTTTGTGTCTAAAATATTATTAGTTTCTGTTTTCAGGTAATGCTTAATGTGAGCCATGTCCGCCCTACCATAGTGAAATATTTTGGTGATGGATTCGTCAGAAAGAACTTTATTTAAGTTTGGAGCATCATATTTTTCCCTATCAAGCTGGATAATATGAGCATCAGATTTACCAGTTGATATTTGAATAAGACATAAAGGATCACGTTTAACATTGAGACCCATAAACTCTCCATCAACCGCTATAATATTGCCTAAATCTAAATCTTCTGGTAGATCACTCTTGTGAAGTTTAATATCAATATTCATTTTTAATTATATATATATGAAAGCAAAAAATTGTCTAATTTTTGGCGGTAGTGGTCAAATAGGTCGTCATTTAATAAGAAAGCTTACTAAAAATAATTATAAAGTAACTGTGGTTACTAGAAACCTTCATCAAAAAGGATATGCAATAAAAACTCAAGCTAATGCAGGTTACATAGACATTGTTGAAGCTAATATCTTTGATGAAAAAAAAATTAGAAAGCTTTTCTCTCAAACTGATATTTGTATAAATTTAATTGGTATTTTATATGAAAGTGGCAAGGGCAATACTTTCAAAAATATTCACTCTATTTTTCCATCTATTTTATCTAAACTTTGTAAGGAATATAAAGTTCAGCAATTTATTCATTTGTCAGCATTAGGGATAAATAATGCACCAGACTCAGAGTATGCAAAAAGTAAATTAGATGGCGAACTTAATATTCAAAAAAATTTTCCTTTAGCAACAATATTAAGGCCTTCTGTAGTTTATTCAGTTGATGATAATTTTACTACGTCTTTTATGACTTTACTCAGTAGACTTCCATTTTTCCCTCTTTATTATAATGGATCAACTAAATTTGCTCCAATACATTGTTCGGATTTAACTGATACCATTTATCATGTTGTCTCTAAAAATATTTACTCGAAAATTATAGAGTGTGTTGGGTATGACATCTTATCCTTAAAAGAAATTTTAAAAAAATTATTATATTTAATAGATAAAAAAAGATTATTAGTACCATTACCTCTTTTTGTAGCAACTATGTCTGCTAAAGTTTTTCAATTATTTCCAAAACCACTCCTAACAATAGATCAGCTTACGCTTTTAAAATATGATAATGTTCCTTCAGGTAAATATCAAACTAATGCTGATATTGGGGTTCCAAGTACAAGAGTATTTGATAATGAAGTAGAAAAATATAGCTATATGTGGAGAGAAGGTGGGCAATTTTCTACAAAAAAATATAACCCTGCTAATTCTTAATAGAATTTCCTATACTAAAATTGTATGATTATTTATGATAATTAATATTATTTATTTTTTAATATTCTCAATTTTCTCTTACCTAATTTATCTAATCATAAAATCTCTGATTAGAGGATTTAATGGAAAGAATAAGAAATAAAAAATTAAGATTAATTAAATTAAAAAATTATTAAGCAGTATTAATTTTTTTATCAATATACTGAGGTGACTCTTCATCTTTATCAGCTACAGGCTCTTCTTTTCTTCCTTTTGGCTGATAGGCATATAGTAAATGAAGTTTGCAATATGAAAAATCTTTTAAAGACGATCGTCCACAAAAATAAAATGATTGTTCTTCAGGATGACCTATAGGCCACTTACAAGAGCTCTCATCTAGTTCCTCTAATTTCTTAGGATTTTCTGGTTCAAAGTCTTTTTCAATAATTAAGGATTGAAACTTACTTTTTCTGCCTCTTTTTTGCTTAGAAGAATTTTCTTCTGAACTATTATCAAAATTTTGGCTTGAAGATGCATTTCTAGTTTTAATTTTTGATGATAAATTTAATCTATGAGCTTTACCAATTACTGCATTTCTACTAATACCACCGATTATTTCAGCTATTTGGCTTGCAGTGCTTCCTTTGCCCCAAAGTTCTTTTAACTTTTCTACCTTTTCTTCGTTCCAGCTCATATTCTATATTTAGTATGTTAATTAAATTTTATAACTATATACAGATCACACAAGATTAAAAAAAAGACAATGGATTTTTCTGTTTTATACACATCTTTTTTTAAAATTTATATATGATTACTTATGGTTGAATTGGATAAAAAATATCATATCGGAGTTAAAAAGTTTGGCTTTGTAAATTGGATTGGCTTTAAAAGCCTATGGCTTAAAGAGTGTAACAGGTTCATGGCAGTTTGGCAGCAAACTTTGCTATCTCCACTTGTTTCAAGTTTACTATTTTTATCAGTTTTGTCCCTAGCTTTAGGCAATAATAGAGGAGATGTGCTTGGCTATTCTTTCATAAATTTTTTAGCGCCTGGTTTAATTGCAATGAGCATTTTAACACAATCATTTAGTCATTCTGTTTCTTCACTAATGATAGGAAAAATTCAAGGAAACATTGTTGATATGCTCTATGCACCATTATCAGCCCTTGAAGTGTCAATGGCAATAATACTGGCTGCTTTAACGAGAAGTTTTTTAATAGCTATAATTTCAATAGCTGTCTTTTCATTAATAGTTGATATCACAATTTATAATATTTTTTATATTTTTGTCTTTGGTTTTTTAGGAGCATTTATTTTGGGAAGCTTAGGTTTTATTACCGGTCTTTGGGCTGAAAAATTTGATCATACGGCAACAGTCACTAATTTTGTTATTACACCCCTAAGTTTTTTATCTGGAGTATTTTATTCAATAGATAAACTTCCACAATTTTTTCAAACGATAAGTCATATTAATCCATTTTTTTATATGATCGATGGGTTTAGATATGGCTTCTTAGGAAAATCAGATGGATCGATAACAGTAGGCTTAATCTATCTAATTATATTAAGTGTTCTCATGTGGTATGTTGCTTTTCTTCTTTACAAAAAAGGTTATAAAATTAAATCTTAGTTAATGAGCGCTTTAGCAAAAAATTATAATAGAAAAAAAATCTCTTTTAAATATGGTAAGGGAAGTTTTTTATATTCTACTAATGGAAAAAAATATTTAGACTTTGTTCAGGGAATAGCAGTAAATTCCTTGGGGCATGCAAACCCATATTTAATAAAAGCAGTTAACAAACAATCTAAAAAACTTTGGCATGTTTCTAATGCATTTATTATTCCAGAGGGAGAAAAATTGGCTAAAAGATTGGCAAAAAAAACTTTTGCAGATTTTATTATTTTTCAAAATAGTGGAGCAGAAGCCACAGAAGCAGCAATTAAAGTTGCTAGAAGATATTTTTATTCGATAGGACAACCTTCAAAAAATAGAATTCTTTGTGTTAAAAATTCATTTCATGGAAGAACATTAGCTACAATTTATGCTAGTGGATCAAAGAAGATGACGGAGGGCTTTGGACCGAAAGTTGATGGATTTGACCATTTTGAATTTGGAAATCATAAAGATTTTAAAAAAAAAATAACAAAAAAAACGGCTGCTATTATGGTTGAAACTGTGATGGGAGAAGGAGGAATTAAAGTTATACCCAATTGGTGTTTAAAAGAATTAAGAAAAATTTGTGATAAGAAAAAAATTTTATTAATTTTAGATGAAGTCCAGTGTGGAATTGGAAGAAGTGGAAATTTTTTTGCATTTGAAAATTCGAAAATTAAGCCCGATATTGTTCCAATAGCAAAAGGAATTGGAGGTGGGTTTCCGTTAGGTGCAGTTTTAATGAATAAAAAGGTAGCATCAGGAATGACAGCTGGAACTCATGGGTCAACATTTGGTGGCAACCCACTAGCTATGTCTGTTGGAAATGCAGTTTTAGATCAAATATTAAAAAAAGGATTTCTTTCAAATGTTAAAAAATTATCAAAATACTTTCATTCAGAATTAAATATATTGAGAAAAAAGTTTCCTAAAATAATTAAAGAAGTAAGAGGTGTTGGTTTATTAATAGGATTACAACTTCATAATGATCAAACAAAATTTATACAGAAACTAATGGATAATAAATTATTAACAATTAGAGCGGCTGAAAATGTTATTAGAATATTACCTCCTCTTAATGTTAAAAAAGAAGAAATAAAAATAGCAATAAATATTATTAAAAAAGTGTGTTCTACTTATAAATAAATATGAAACATTTCATCAACCTTAAAGATATACCTTCAGCAGACCTTAAAAAAATCATCATTGATGCAAAGAACAGAAAACAAAAAAGAAAAAATTATAACACTCTAGAAGTTGATAAAGATAAACCTTTAAAAGGCAAGTTACTCATTCAAATGTTTGAAAAAGCAAGTTTGAGAACGCGATTAAGTTTTTACCTTGCAATAAAACAACTAGGTGGAGGAACTATAACACTTAGAGCTAACGAATTACACCTAGGAAAAGGTGGGGAAAGTCTAGCAGATACTGCTAAAATTTTATCAACTTATGGGGATGGTTTTATGCTGAGAACTGACAGTGATAAAAAAATAGAAGAATTTAGCAGATACTTAAAGATACCAGTAATAAATGGTCTAAGTCCATCGTCTCATCCAACACAAGTGCTATCAGATATTTTTACAGTTGAAGAAATTAAAAAAAAATCTATTTCCAAATTAAATATTTGTTGGATTGGAGATTCTAATAATGTTCTAAATAGTTTGATTGCTGCTTCAGTTAAATTTTCTTTCAACTTAAATATTGGTTGTCCCAAGAATTATGGGCCTAAAAAATTTGTATTAGATTGGGTAAAAAAAAATAAAAGAAAAATTCACATCTTTTATGATGCTAAAAAAGCAGTTAAAAATGCTGATGTAATTTTTTCAGATAAAGTAATTTCATTGAACGATAAAGTTAATAAAAATAAAAAAATTAAAGATTTTAGAAACTTTCAAATCAATTCAAAATTGATGAGTTTTGCTAAAAAAGATACAACTTTTTTACACTGTCTTCCAAGGGGAGAAGAGGTTGCAGCAGATGTTTTTTTGGGAAAAAATTCTGAAGTATGGCTGCAGGCTCTAAATAGAGTGCATGTTCAAAAAAGTATTTTATTATATTGTTTTGGTAAATTAAGGTAGCTGTTTAGGGCTATCACTATTTTGATTTAGGTACTTAATAATCGAGGCTCTATCTGCTTCTTTTCTCAAGCCAGCGTAAGACATTTTTGTTCCTTTCAAATATGAGCTAGGTTTTGTTAAAAAACCATTGAGTTCTTCAAAAGTCCAGTCTTTACCATATGAGGCTAAAGTTTTAGAATATTTGTAGTCTTCTACAGCACCTACTTTACTGCCCACTACGTTATAAAGAGCAGGACCAATTTTATTTGGACCACCTTTTTCAATAGAGTGACATGCTGCACATTTTTTAAAAATTTTTTCACCTGAAGTTACATCGCCTAGAGCCATTATAGCGGCAATGTCTACTTTTTGCTCAACTTCAGCAACTTGAGATACTGTGGAAGCTGGTTGTCCTTCTACTTCAACTTGATACCCTGGATTTTCTGGTTTATTTACATGAAAGACACCGTCGGCAACTTTTCCTAAACCAATTACAAGAAGTGCAACCATTAAAATAGCAGCAATAATTTTATTAAGCTCGAACGAATCCATATAAATTTTATTATTTTGCAGATATAACATGATAATTAAAAAAATACTTAATTTTTAATTTTTAATTTTGCGTCTGTTAGACGCACAAATTGGTAAATTTATAATGACTAAAACATTAATATTAATTCCATCAAGAATGTTAGCAAGTAGATTGCCAGGTAAACCACTTTTAACAATTAATAATTTATCAATAATTTCTCATGTTTTTAAGAGGGCAGAAGAAACAAATATTGGCGAGGTAGTAGTAGCAACCGAAGATCAAGAAATACTCGATGATGTTGAAAAAAATGGTGGTAGAGCTGTTTTGACGAGTAACACTCACAAAACTGGCACAGATAGAATTTTTGAGGCTTACGAAAAGCTTAATATTAAAGACATTGATTTTATATTAAACCTGCAAGGGGATGAACCAAATATCAATAAAAATGATATTATAAATTTAAATAACTTTATGATTAATAGTAATTCTGGAATTGGAACGCTAGCTGCAGAAATTAAAAATGATAAAATGTTAATTGATCAAAATGTAGTTAAGGTTATTACAGAAACAAAATTAGAAAAGAATAATTTTCCAACAGCATTAAATTTTACTAGAGATGGTTTTTCAAGAAATGATCAAAATATTTATCATCATATTGGAATCTATTCATATAAAACAAGTACATTAAAAAAATTTGTTAGTCTGGATCAAACATTTAAAGAAAAAAAAAATAGATTAGAACAGTTAAGAGCATTAGATAATGATCTGAAAATCAACGTTGCTTTGGCAAACTTTTCTCCCATTGGTGTAGATACAAAAGAAGATTATCTAGCTATAAAAAAAATTATGGAATATAAATCCTAAAATGACCAAAATTTATTTTCAAGGAACATTCGGTGCTTATTCACATTTAGCAGCGCTAGAAATAAATCCTAAAGCAGAAATAATTCCATGTAAGACATTTGATGAATGTTTTTTAAAAACATCTCAAGATAAAAATTCGAGAATGGTAATTCCAGAATCAAATCGAATTACAGGAAATATTGGAATCGAATATCTTATTTTTAAGTATAGACTTAATATTTATGCAGAACATTTTCAAAAAATTGAACATAATTTATTAGGACAGCCAGATAGCAATTTAAGTGATATCAAAGATGTTTATTCTCATGCTCAAGCTTTATCACAATGCTCTAAATTTATTAAAAAAAATAATTTAGTTGAACATATTCGTGCAGATACTGCTGGTTCAGCTGAGACAATTTCAAAGTCTAAAATTAAAACAGAAGCTGCAATTGCCTCTACTTTAAGTGCTGAAATTTATGATCTAAAAATACTTTCAAAAAATATTGAAAATGAAAAAGGAAATGCTACGAGGTTTTTGGTAATGGGTAATGAAGTTTTACAGCCTGATTTTGGTGATAAAAAATACATAACTTCTTTTCTATTTAAGTTAAAAAGTAAGCCTGCAGCTCTCTATCAATCATTAGGTGGCTTTGCGATCAATGGAGTTAACCTTACAAAACTTCAAAGCTATCCAGAGCAAAATTCCTTTGAGTCATATTTTTTCTTATGTGATTTAGAGGGACACATAGACAATTCAAAAGTACAAAAGTCTTTAGAAGAATTAGGACTTCATTGCCAAGATTTTCACGTACTAGGTGTTTTTGAGGCTGATAAGTTTAGAGAAAAATAACTTAGAAACTTTTCTTGTAGAATAGAAAACATTACTGTTATAATAGTTTTGGAGGCTAGAGGTGGATACTGCTTGAACCCGACCAGATCTTAACGGAAGCAGTCGTAGAGACAGTTATTCAGGTTCTAGTCTCCTTTATATAAAATGAATAAAAATACAAAAGTTTTAGCTTTAAAGTACAGACCTCAGACATTTAATGATCTTATAGGGCAAGATGTTGTTGCGGAAACAATTTCTAATTCTATTAAGGCTAATAAAGTGCCTAATGCCTATCTTTTTACTGGAATTAGAGGAATAGGAAAAACGACAACAGCAAGGATTGTTGCAAAATCTCTAAATTGTTCAAATGGAATAGATAATTTGTGTAAAGAGGAACTTTGTGAAAATTGTAATGCCATTTCTAACTCAAATCATATTGATGTATTGGAAATGGATGCAGCAAGTAAAACAGGGGTGGACGATGTAAGAGACCTTATTGAATTTTCTAGATATGGCCCAACTACTGCTAAATATAAAATATTTATAATTGATGAAGTTCACATGCTTAGCAAACAAGCATTCAATGCATTATTAAAAACCTTAGAGGAGCCGCCAGAATATTTAAAATTTATCTTTGCAACAACAGAAATAAAAAAAATTCCAATTACAGTAGTCTCACGTTGTCAAAGATTTGATTTATCTAGAATTAAATCTTTAGAGTTGTTTGATTTTATTAAGAAAATTAAAGAAAAAGAAAATGGTAACGCATCAGATGATGCTCTTAAATTAATTGTTAAAATTTCTGAGGGTTCAGTTAGGGATGCGCTATCGTTACTTGATAGAGCTCTACTTACTTTGGATAAAGACAAAGAATTAGATCTTGCAGCAGCACAAAAAATATTTGGTTATTTTGATAAGTCTCAATTAATTGATTTATTTGAATTAATATTTGAAGGTAAAGAAACTGAAGTTCTCAACACTTACAGAGAAATATATAACCAAGGTGTTGAACCAAAAATTTTTATTAATGATTTCTTAGAGCTCTTATATTATTTTAAAAATATTGATTCACTAAATTTGGATGGTAATAATTTTTTATTGAATGATGAAGAGTTTAATAAAATTAAAGATCTTTCAGAAAAAGTTAACAATGAGACCCTAATATTATTTTGGCAATTTACTATTAAAACACTTGAGGAGCTTGATATTGTTTCTAATCAACATTTATCAATGGAAATGTTCTTAATTAGATTAATTCATTTAAAAAGTATTAAACAGGAAAGTGAAAAATATAAAGAAGATAGCAAACTATTATCTGAAAGTGAAAACCAAACATCTTTTTCCCCAAAAAAAACAAACGAAGATATCTTTGGAATAAAAGATAAATCTGAAACAATAGGGCAAATGAAAAATATTGTTCAGGAAAAAGATATCAAAGAAAAAGAAAATAATAACATTGAAATAAATACCAGTCTTATAAATTCATTTGATGATCTATTAAAAGCATGCTCTTCTAAAAAAGAGATTAAATTAAAATATGAATTAGAAAAAAATGTTAACCTTGTAAGTTTTGAGAACAAAAGAATTGAAATTTCATTTAATGAAGATTTAGATAAAGATTTTATTAAAGATCTTTCAACAAAACTTTTTGAATGGACCAATGAAAGATGGATTATAAGTCTAAGCAAAACTAAAGGACAGCCATCAAAAAAAGAAGAAGAAATTAATGAAAAAAAAGAACTGATAGAAAGTGTAAAGAACTCCTCAATTTATAAAGATATTTTAAAAAATTTCCCTGACGCAGAACTTATTGATGTTAAACCTAGAAAAGAAGATTAAAGAATGACTGATTTTACAAAAATTTTAGATAAAGCAAAAGAATTAGAGGCTAAAATGAAAGAGAGCCAAGAAAAAATAAAGAACATTCAGGTAGAAGGAACGTCTGGTTCAAATTCTGTAAAGGTTACTTTAAATGGTGAAAATGAAATGATCAAAATTGATCTTTCAGACGAAATATTAAAGGAAAATAAAATTATAATCGAAGATTTGATAGTGGCTGCCCATAATAATGCAAAATCAGAATTAAAATCTAAGACATCTGAAGAAATTTCTAAGTCTACAAGTGGATTAGGTATTCCTGGTTTTAAATGGCCACTTTAAGAATATGCAAAATATTAATGAGATAGAAGAGTTAATTAAATTAATTTCTAAACTTCCTGGCTTAGGTCCTAAATCTGCAAAAAGAATTGTATTAAAACTTATTAATAATAGGGATGAACTTGTAAAGCCAATGGCAAACACGTTGGCACAAGTTTATAAAAATGTTATTAGGTGTCAATCTTGTGGTACTTTAAAATCTAATTCATTAGGCTGTAACAATTGTGAAAATTCAAAAGAAAAATATAATAAAATATGTGTAGTTGAAGACATTGCAGATCAATGGTCAATTGAAAATTCAAATATCTATAAAGGCTACTTTCATATTCTTGGTGGCACTATTTCTTCTGCCGGCCAGAGAAAAGAGGATCTTTTGATTAATTCATTAGTAGAAAGAGTTTCAAGAGAAAATATTGAAGAAGTTATACTAGCAACAAGTGCAACAGTAGAAGGTCAAACTACTGCTTATTACATAGAGGATAGTTTAAAAAAAACTTCTACTAAGGTTACAAAACTTGCTCAAGGACTTCCTGTTGGTGGTGAAATAGAAAGTCTCGATGATGGAACTTTATATTCAGCTTTTAAAAACAGAACTGGAATTAAAACTAATTCTGACTAGATTTCTTTATTAATCGATTTAGATGTAATAACGGTTCTGTGTAACCCGAAGGTTGCTCTTTACCTTTAAAGATTAAATCACAAGCTGTCTTAAAAGCAATTGATTGCTCAAAATTTTCAGACATCATTTCGTAGCTTCCTCTTCCGGAGCGAGTATAGGCACCATCATTTTTATTTTGATCATCAACAATTTTTGCCATTTTTTTCATTACTTCCATAACTTGTGATTTTGTACAAATATCGTGATGTATCCAATTAGCTATATGTTGAGAAGAAATTCTTAAAGTGGCTCTATCCTCCATCAAACCAACATTATTAATATCAGGTACCTTTGAACAGCCAACTCCATGATCTATCCATCTGACGACATACCCTAAAAGAGTTTGTGCAGAATTGGAAATTTCGGAGTTAATTTCTTCCATTGACCAGTTTGGTCTGTCTGCTACAGGAATTGTTAACAAATCATCCAGTTTTGCAGATTCTCTTTTTTGAATTTCTTTCTGTTTCTCAAAAATATTTATTTCATGATAATGAAGAGCATGAAGAGCTGCCGCTGTAGGTGAGGGAACCCAAGCACAATTTGCACCAGCATTTAGATGCCCAGTTTTTTGTTCCATCATCTCTTTCATTTTGTCCGGCATAGCCCACATTCCTTTGCCAATTTGAGCCTTACCAGAAAGACCACATTGAAGACCTATGTCTACATTGTTATTTTCATATGCCCCAATCCATTTAGAAGATTTCATGTCTCCTTTTTTAATCATAGGACCAGCTTCCATTGAAGTATGCATTTCATCACCAGTACGATCTAAAAAACCAGTATTAATAAAAAATACTCTATTTTGCAGTGTTCTAATACACTCTTTTAAATTTGATGAGGTTCTTCTCTCTTCATCCATAATTCCAATTTTACAAGTGTATTTTTCCAATCCTAAAACTTCTTCAACTTTAGTAAAAATTAAATCAGTAAATGAGGTTTCATCAGGGCCATGCATTTTTGGTTTAACAATATAAATGGAACCAGTTCTAGAATTACCTTTTTTTTTAATATCATGAAGGCAAGCTGCTGAAGTTATAAAGGCATCCATAATACCTTCTGGTATTTCAGAACCATCTTTTAAAGTGATTGCTGAGTTAGTCATAAGGTGTCCAACATTCCTTACCAATAATAAACTTCTTCCATGTAGCTTTAATCCTTTTCCATCTTTAGAAACATAACTTCTGTCGGGATTTAATTTACGCTCATAAGTCTTTCCATTTTTTTCAAAAGTTGATTTCAAATCACCTTTCATAAGTCCAAGCCAATTACGATAACAAATAACTTTGTCATCAGCATCTACTGCAGCAACACTATCTTCATTATCACAAATAGTTGAAACTGCAGCTTCAACAATAATATCACTAATTTTAGCAGGATCTTGTTGAGCGCTAAAAGCATTTGGGTCTATAATTATTTCTATATGAAGATTATTATTTTTTAAAATTATTGCTGATGGATCATTGGCCTCTCCTCTATGACCAATATATTTATCTTTATTTTTTAAAGATGATTTATTACTATCTTTTAATACTGTTAAAGAGCCATTATCAATTTTAAAGCCTGTAATATTATGCCATTCAAAATTTTCTAGAGGAAAATATTTTTCTAAAAAGTCTCTTCCATATTTTATAACCATTTCTCCTCTTAAAGGATCGTATCTTTGAGTGGCACTATCCTCAGATTGATCGATTACATCTGTACCATATAAACTGTCATATAAACTCATCCATCTAGCATTAGCTGCATTCAGTGCATACCTTTCATTCATGATTGGAACTACTAATTGAGGTCCAGCAATACTAGTTATTTCTTCATCAACATTATTTGTTTTGATCTTAAAATCAGGGCCTACTTCTTTTAAATAATCAATTTCTTTTAAAAATTTTTTATACTCCTCTAGATTGATTTCATTTCCTTTATTTGCAATATGCCAATCGTCTATTTTTTTTTGTAAATCTTCTCTTATTTTTAATAGCTCTTTATTTTTTGGGGCTAGCTCATGAACTACTTGGTCGAAGCCTTCCCAGAATTTTTCAGAAGAAATATTTGTATCTTTAAGCAGCTCTTCATTAACGAAGTTAAGCAATTTATGAGAAACTGATAGATTGTGTATTTTTGTATATTGTTCTTTCATAGCACCCATTTTACCCCATCTGTATTTTTGCCTGAGAGTTTTGCTCCATCGGCGAGATAAATCTCTTTCCAGAGTGTTATGTTTGTTATCGGTCCATTTGCCTGAGAGTTTCCGGGGTGGTTGCTCCTTCGGCGCTATTTAAAATAGTCTCTCCCGATATTGATTAAGACTATCTCTTAATAGAATTATGTCAAATATAAATTATTTGAAACATTTTATTGCCTTTTTTCTTAATTAATTAATAATTAAACAATCATATGAAAAATTATTTAAATTTTGAGACAGATATTAAAAACTTAGAGATAGAAATAGACAAACTTAAAGATCCTTATAATCAAGATGGTCTTTCAGAAGTAGATACCAAAAAAATATCTGAGTCTCAAAAAGAGATAGATAATAAGCTACAAGAAATTTACTCTAACTTAGACCCTTGGCAAACCACTCTAGTTGCAAGACATGAAGATAGACCTAAAGCAAAATTTTTTATTGATAATTTATTTGAAGATTTTATCCCATTGTCAGGTGATAGATATTATGGAGAAGACAAATCTGTATTAGCAGGATTTGCAAAATTTGATGAAAAATCTGTCTTAGTTATTGGTCAAGAAAAAGGGGACAGCCTTGAAAGTAGAATTGAAAGAAATTTTGGAATGATGAGACCTGAAGGTTACAGAAAAACAATTAGATTAATGAAATTAGCAAATAAATTTAACATTCCGATAATTTCTTTTATAGACACACCCGGAGCTTACCCTGGTGTAGGAGCGGAAGAAAGAGGTCAAGCAGAGGCAATTGCAAAATCAATTGAGTGCTGCATGTCGTTATACGTCCCAACTCTTGCAATTGTTATTGGAGAAGGTGGATCAGGAGGGGCAATAGCACTTGCTTCATCTAACAAGGTAATCATGTTAGAAAATGCAATTTACTCAGTAATATCTCCAGAGGGCTGTGCCACCATTTTATGGAGAGACCCTAAAAGAACTTTAGAAGCAGCAAAAGCTATGAAATTGTCTTCAAAAGACCTTTTAGAACTAAAAGTAATTGATGAAATTATTCCAGAGCCAATTGGTGGTGCCCACAGAGATAGAGACCTAATATTAGATAACGTAAGAAAATCGATTGAAAAAAATTTGAATGAATTTTTTAACATGAGTGGAGAAGAAATTTTTAATCATAGAAAAAATAAATTTTTAACTATTGGAAGATCTAAAGGTTTCGTAAATCAATTAGATGATCTAAGTACACTCAGCATGAAAGAAAGTAAGGTTAATTTATTTATTAAAAACTTCTTTAAATCAAAGTTAAATTTAGCAGTTTTATTTGGAGTAATAGTTTTATTGGGCTATTTTATATTTTCTTTATAAGGCCCCACAACAGTTTTTAAACTTTTTACCTGTAGCTTCACATTTCTCATTTCTTGAAATTTTTTCATTTTTTCTTTTTATTAGTAAACATTTTGGATCGTTAGATGTTTCTTTTTTTAATGGTCTTGAAATACTTTCACCAGGTTCTTGAGCTATTTTTAAATTTATTAAAATTGTAACAAAATCCATTTTCAATTTATTCAATAAGTTTTCGAAAAGAAAAAAGGCTTCTTTTTTATACTCAACTAATGGATCTCTTTGACCATAAGATCTTAGGCCAATAACTTGTCTTAGTTGTTCAAGATATTGAATATGTGACTTCCAGTTTAAATCTATACACTGAAGAAAAATTCTTTTTTCAACTTCTTTTGCTTTTTCTTCATCCAACATTTTAATTCTTTCATTTCTTGCTTCTAAAAATTTAGAATTAATTTTATTTTTGAACTCTTCATCTTTTAATTCAGTAACATTTTTAAATTCATTATCATCAACACTTTTTCCTAGTAAAGTTTTTAACTGATTATTAAATTCATTATTTTTAGTTGTTGATAGTTTCTGTGTTTTTAAGCTGATTAGATGACTAATAATTTCAGATAAGAATTCATCTGAATAATCAAAAACTTTTTCACTATTCATCACGCCATTCCTTTGAGAGAATATTACATGTCTTTGATCATTTAACACATCATCAAATTTTAATAAATTTTTTCTTATATCAAAATTTCTAGCCTCAACTTTTTGTTGTGCCCTTTCAAGTGCTTTATTAATCCAAGGGTGATCAATACTTTCTCCATCTTTTAAGCCTAATTTTTGAAGAATATTATTCATAGATTCTGAACCAAAAATTCTCATTAAGTCATCTTCTAAACTAACATAAAAAATTGAACTTCCTTCATCACCCTGTCTACCAGCTCTTCCTCTGGCTTGGTTATCAACTCTTCTAGATTCCATTCTTTCTGTACCAATAACAAATAGTCCACCGAGTGATTTTATTTTATTTTTATTTTCTAAAAGTTCATCATCAGGTTGACTTCCTTTTTTTCCACCTAACTGGATATCAACACCTCTACCCGAGATACTTGTTGTGATTATAACTGAATTCATTTTTCCAGCATTTGCAATGATTTCAGCTTCATTTTCATGATTTTTTGCATTTAAAACTACATGTTTAATTTTTTCATCATTTAGTAATTTTGAATAAATTTCTGATTTATTAATGCTAGAAGTGAAAACTAATATAGGCTGACCTTGCTGGTGACACTCTAGAACTTTTTCAATGATAGCTTTATTTTTTTCTTCTTCAGTTCTAAAAATTTGATCATTCCAATCTTTTCTAATCATTTCTTTATTTGTAGGGATGATAACCACAACTAAATTATATATTTCATAAAACTCCTGAGATTCAGTTGCTGCAGTTCCAGTACATCCTGAAATTTTATTATAGAGCTTGAAGTAATTTTGATAAGTTATTGATGCTAGAGTTTGATTTTCAGCTTGAACATCTATTCTTTCTTTGGCTTCAAGTGCTTGGTGTAAGCCATCTCCAAATCTTCTTCCCTCTAATATTCTACCAGTAAGTTCGTCAATAATTTTTAATGTTCCATCTTTAACAATATAATCCTTTCCTTTTTCAAATAGATGATGAGCTCTTAAAGATTGATTTACATGATGAACTAAACTTAAGTTTTCAGGGTCATAAAAGTTATTATTTTTTAGAATTCCAGCATCAGAGAATATTTTTTCTACATTATTTATTCCCTCATTGGTAAGCAATATATTTTTATCTTTTTCATCAATCTCATAATGTTCTGGTAATAATCTTTTTATAAGTTTGTCAATCGCAAGATATTGTTCTGTTTTGTCTTCAGCAGCTCCCGATATTACAAGTGGCGTTCTAGCCTCATCAATTAAACAAGAATCTATTTCATCCACAATAGTATAAACATGTCCTCTTTGAACCATTTGTTCTTTTGAAAATTTCATATTATCTCTAAGATAATCAAACCCTAATTCACTATTAGTTGCATATGTAATATCAAAATTATAATTTTTTTTTCTTTCAAGATCATCTTGGTCATTATTTATAAAACCAAAAGTTAATCCTAAAAATTTATATATCTCCCCCATTTCTTGCGAGTCTCTTTTTGCAAGATAGTCATTTACAGTAACTATATGCACCCCTCCTTCTGTCAGAGCATTTAAATAAGCAGCTAGACTTATTGTTAAAGTTTTACCTTCACCAGTTCTCATTTCTGCAATTTTGCCCTCGTGAAGCACAACACCTCCAAGTATTTGAACATCATGATGTCTCTCATTTCTTGTTCTCTTAGAAGCCTCTCTCACAAGTGCAAAAGCTTCAGGCAATAGGGTGTCTAAATTTTCACCATTTTTAAGTCTATCTTTCAATTCTATAGTTTTTTTAGGAAAGTCTTCGTCACTAAGGTTTTTAACAGAAGCTTCCAAGGAGTTAACTTTTACAACTATTTTGTTAATTCTATCGAGCTCTTTTTGATTGCTAGATTTAATAAACTTTTTGATAAAATTTAAGGGATTAAGCATTTAATTTTCTGGTATATAATTAATTATAACTTTTAATATAAGTATTAAATAAATATTTTAAACACATGCCAATAAACGTTAAAAACTTTATAAACTCACTAAATTTAAAGTCAAAAAATAGTGACTTTCAAGATTTAGAACATCTAGATGGAGTTTCAATATCCACAGTTTGTGCAAATTTATACAGCAAACCCAGGGATGATTTGGTTATGTTTTATTTTAGAGACGGGGCTAACTATGCATCTGTTTATACACAATCAAAAATAGTTTCAGAGAACATTAAGTGGAATTTAAATATTAAAAGTAAAAAAATAAGCTCTCTAATTATTAATACTAGAAATGCTAATGCATTTACAGGATCAGAAGGTTACCAAGGTTTAAAAGAAATAGCAGAAGAAGCAGCATTACAATTAACAAAAAAACAAACTGAAGACGAAGATTTTCCAAAGAAGATATCATCAAATCAAGTACTTTTTGGATGCACAGGGACAATTGGAGAAAAATATCCAACTGAAAAAATTAAAAAGAACATTCCAGAATTAATCAAAAAAATTAAATATACACAAAATAAATTTACCTGGATGAAAGCCGCATTAGGCATAATGACAACAGACCTACAGCCAAAAATTTCTATGGAGGAATGCAAAATAGGAAATAAAAATGTTAAGATTTATGGGATTGCCAAAGGATCAGGAATGATTTTTCCAAACATGGCGACCACATTAGGTTATGTTTTCACTGATGCAGATCTTTCAAACGATGTTTTAAAAAAACTATTAAAGAAAAATATTAATACAACTTTTAATGCAATTAGTTGCGATGGTGACACTAGTACTAATGATATGGTTTCTATTTTTTCAACAGGAAAAGTAAAAAACTCAATCATTAATAATATTAATGATAAAAAGATATTTAGTTTTGATAAAGCCCTACATTCAGTATTATTAAATTTGTCAAAAAGAGTGGTTAAGGATGGTGAAGGAGCTACTAAATTTATTACAATCAATATAGTTAAATCAAAAAGTGAGAAAGAAGCAAGAGTAATAGCTTTTTCTATTGCGAATTCAAATCTTGTTAAAACAGCCATCGCAGGAGAAGATCCAAATTGGGGTAGAATAATAATGGCCATAGGAAAATCTGGAGTGAAAATAGATTTAAAAAAATTAGCAATAAACTTTGGTGGTATTAAGATTATAGAAAAAGGACAAATTTTTAAATATTATAAAGAAAATGAAGTGGCTAACTATATGAAAAGTCAATCAATAGATATTTTAGTAAATTTAAATATGGGATCAAAAAGTTTTACTGCTTACACAATGGATTTAACAAAAAAATATATTGAGATTAATGCTGATTATAGAAGCTAATTTGATATTGAATTAACTTTATTAATTATTAACTATAAACCATGATCAAATACAAGCTCATATGTAAAGATTGTGAAACTACTTTTGATAGTTGGTTTTCATCGTCTAAGGAATATGAAAAACTTAAAAAGAAAAAATTCTTAAATTGTCATTTTTGTAATTCTTTAAATGTTGGAAAGGGCTTGATGTCTCCTAATGTGAGTACTTCAAAAAATATTTTAACAGACATTGATTCATCCAGTGAAAAATATAAAGAAATAAAAAAAACAATTTATAAATATCAAGAATTTATAAAAAAAAATTTTGAATATGTGGGAGAAAATTTTGCTTATGAGGCAAGGTCTCTACATTATAAAGACAAAAAAAAAGCCAAAGGTATTTATGGTACCGCAACAAAAAAAGATCTTAACGAATTAAAGGAAGAGGGTATAAAAGCAGAAATACTACCTTGGATAAAAGATACTACGAACTAATTTTTTATAAATTTTGTAATATAATTAACAGAAGTATCATTTGTTACTTTCCAGCTATTATCTAATATATTAAAATTCATTCCATCTAATTTTTTAAGAGATAGATTGTTTTTTTTACCTATATCTATTAGCTCACTAGGTTTAACAAATTTTTCCCAATCATGTGTTCCAATTGGAAGCCATTTTAAAATATATTCAGCACCCACTATTGCAAATACATAAGATTTTAATGTTTTGTTAAGGGTTGCGATAAACATTATTCCATTTTTTTTCAATAATTTTGAACTTTCTTTAATAAAAAAGTCTATATCATTAACATGTTCAACTATTTCCATGTTCAAAATTACATCAAATTTTTTTTTATCTTTTAACATCTCTGGAGATGCAACTTTATAGTCAATCTTAAGTTTATTTTTTTTTGCATGAAATTTTGCAACTTCAATATTTTTCTTTGATGCATCAATGCCAACAACACTTGCTCCTAGTCTGCACATTGGTTCAGATAATAACCCTCCACCACAACCAATATCAAGTAATTTAATATTTTTTAATGGCTTATCAGATGATCTAATTTTAAAATCTTTGATAATATTTTCTTTTATATATCTAATTCTTATTGGATTAAAATTATGCAATGGTTTGAATTTACCATTAGGATCCCACCATTCTTCAGCAATTTTGGAAAATTTCTCAATTTCTTTTTTATTTATTGAATTCATAATAGATAACTTGTGGACATAACAATTAAGATGTATTTTATCAAATATAAATTACAAAATTATCAATGAAAACTGTTGTATTAAAGTTCGGTGGAACCTCCGTTGGAAGTATAGATAGAATAAAGAGCGTAGCAAAAATTATTTCCTCTTACAAAAAGAAGAAAATGGGTGTCATTGTGGTTTCATCTGCAATGAGTGGCACAACCAATGAATTAATAAAAAAAACAAAAGAATTAAGTAATACCTTTGATGCAGCAGAATATGATGTTTTGTTAGCAACAGGAGAGCAAGCAACTTGTGCATTAATTGCTGGTAG
Source organism: Candidatus Pelagibacter sp. PS_16 (assembly GCF_059417965.1). Lineage (NCBI taxonomy): Bacteria > Pseudomonadati > Pseudomonadota > Alphaproteobacteria > Candidatus Pelagibacterales > Candidatus Pelagibacteraceae > Candidatus Pelagibacter > Candidatus Pelagibacter sp. PS_16. The sequence goes on from NZ_CM182074.1 coordinate 107,198, forward strand.
ATTAAAACACCTTGGTTTTAAAGCTAGATCATGGATGTCTTGGCAGCTACCAATTATTACAGAAGGACCTTATAGCTCTTCAAGAATTAGCAAAATCAATAAAGGAAAAATACTTAGTTTCATGAAATCAGGTGGAATACCTATCATAACTGGTTTTCAAGGCATTAACTTAGAAAATAGACTTACAACACTGGGCAGAGGTGGAACTGATGCATCAGCAATAATGCTTGCAAAATTTTTTAATACTGATGCGTGTGATATCTACACTGATGTAGATGGTGTTTATACTACAGATCCAAGAAATCATTCTAAAGCCAAGAAAATTCATAAAATTTCCTACGATGAAATGTTAGAGATGGCATCATTAGGCGCAAAGGTTATGCAACCTACATCTGTGCAAGATGCAAAACTAAATAATATTAATTTTTCAGTTAAATCTTCATTTCAAAAAAAGAAAGGCACATTAATAACTGGTACAAAAAAAACCTTCAGTAATCAAATAATAACTGGAATTACTTCTACAAAAAATGATTCTAAAGTTACGATTGTAGGTGTTAAGGACAGACCAGGAGTAGCAGCTGCTGTTTTTAAACCATTATCACTTAATCAAATTAATGTTGATATGGTAGTTCAAAATATTTCTTTAAATGGAAAAGAAACAGACTTAACTTTTACAATTAAATCTGAGGATGTAAAAAAAACAGAAAAAATAATTAAACAAAATAAAAGAATTTCATTTAGAAAACTTACGTATGACAATAATGTTTCAAAAGTATCTATTATTGGTGTGGGTATGATTACAACACCAGGAATTACCTATAGAATGTTCCAAGCTTTGGCTTCAAAAAAGATTAACATAATGGTTATTTCAACTTCTGAAATTAAAATTTCAGTTTTAATTTCAAATAAACAGATAAAAAAAGCAGTAGCAGTGCTTCACAAAGAATTTAAGTTAGATTAACTTATGAGCTTAAGACCATTTAGAGACATTCATAGAAAAAAAACAAAAGTAATAAATGTTGGTGATGTAAAAATAGGTGGTGACAATCCTATTTCTGTTCAATCAATGACCAATACCTTAACAACCGATATTCAGGCCACAATAAAACAAATTAATGATATTCATGAAGAGGGTGCAGATTTGGTTAGAGTTTCTTGCCCAGATGAAGAGTCTTCATTAGCTCTTAAAGAAATTACAAAACATGTATCTGTTCCAATAATTGCTGATATTCATTTTCATTATAAAAGAGCAATAGAAGCAGCTGAAAATGGAGCAAAATGTTTAAGAATTAATCCAGGAAATATTGGTGATAAATTAAAAATACACGATGTACTAAGTGCTGCTAAAAATAATGATTGTTCTATTAGAATAGGTGTTAATGCTGGCTCTCTTGAAAAAGATATTTTAGAAAAATATAAAGAGCCATGCCCAGAAGCTTTAGTTGAAAGCGCACAAAGGAATATTAAGATTTTAGAAGATCAAGATTTTTTTAATTTTAAGATAAGTGTAAAATCTTCAGATATATTTTTATCTATTGCAGCGTATCGTCAACTATCAAAAGTTACAGATTATCCATTACACCTAGGGATTACAGAAGCTGGAAGCTTTGTATCAGGCAGTGTCAAGTCATCAATAGGTCTTGGCTCACTTTTAATGGATGGAATAGGTGATACTATAAGAATTTCTTTGTCTGATGATCCTGTTAAAGAAATTAAAATTGGTAATGAAATATTAAAGTCACTTAATTTAAGAAATAGAGGTGTAAAAATTATATCTTGTCCATCATGTGCAAGACAAGCATTCCAAGTAATTGACACGGTAAAAATATTAGAAGATAAACTAGCTCACATCAAAACCCCTTTAACATTATCGATTATTGGCTGTGTAGTTAATGGACCTGGAGAAGCAGCGATGACAGATATAGGAATTACTGGAGGCGGTAAGGGTAATAATATGCTTTATTTATCTGGCATTCAAAGTGAAAAAGTTTTATCAGAGGATATAATATCAAGAGTTGTAAGTGAAGTTGAAAAAAAAGCTGCTGAACTTGATAAAAAATTATAAATACAATGATACCTCTAAAAACTATTGAAGATTTAATATCTAAGCATTCTGTTTTAGAGAAAGAATTATCATCAGGTGAAGTGGATAAAAAACTTTTTGCTGAAAAATCAAAAGAATACTCGGATTTAAATGAGGTAATTGATGATGCTAGAAAATATTTTTCTTATGAGGGAGAAAAAAAAGATCTAGAAAAAATATTAAGCGATTCTAGTAGTGATAATGAGTTTAAAGAAATGGCTGAAGTAGAATTAAAAGATTTAAAATTAGAAAACGAAACTATAGAAAAAAAATTAAAACTATTTTTATTACCAAAAGATGAAGCAGATAAAAAAAATGCAATTATAGAAATTAGAGCAGGTACGGGAGGATTAGAGGCAAGTTTATTTGCTGCAGATCTTTTTAAGATGTATGAAAAAGTTAGTCATCAAAAAAAATGGGAATTAGAATTAATAAGTATGTCTCAGAGTGAGGCAGGGGGACTAAAAGAAGTTATTGCATCAATTAGGGGGAAAAATATTTATTCAACATTAAAATATGAAAGTGGAGTTCATCGTGTTCAAAGAGTTCCAGATACAGAAACTCAAGGGAGAGTTCACACTTCTGCAGCAACAGTGGCCGTTCTACCAGAAGCAGAAGAGGTTGATATAAAAATAAATGATTCAGATTTAAGAATTGATGTTTTTAGAGCTGGTGGCCCAGGTGGACAATCCGTTAATACAACTGATAGTGCCGTGAGAATTACTCATATTCCAACTGGATTATCTGTATCTCAACAAGATCAAAAATCACAACACAAAAATAAAGCAAAAGGTATGTTAATTTTAAGATCAAGACTTTATGAATTAGAAAGATCAAGAATAGAAGGCGAAAGATCTGAAGATAGAAAAAGTAAAATAGGAACTGGAGACCGTTCTGAAAGAATTAGAACATACAATTTTCCACAAGGAAGAGTAACAGACCATCGTATTAATCTAACCTTACACAAACTTGAAGCTTTTTTAGAAGGCGAAGCCTTTGACGAAATGGTAGAAAGCTTAACGCTGCAAGCACAAGAAGAAAAATTGAGCAATCTTAATTAAATGAATATAAAAAATATTCTAAATGAAGGAATAGATATCTTACAAAAAAATAAGATAACCAACCCTCAACTTGATAGTGAGATATTATTATCCAACTCGATTAAAAGAGATAAAAAGCATATTATTTTAAACCCTAAAGAAGTTTTGAACTCAGAGCAATTAGGAAAATTTAAAAGTTTAATTGAAAGAAGAAAAAAAGGTGAACCAATTGCTTATTTAATAAATAAAAAAGAGTTTTGGAAAGATGAATTTTTTGTCAATAAAGATGTGCTAATTCCAAGACCTGATAGTGAACTAATAATAGAACAGGTTTTAAAAATTTATTCAAAAGATGATCAACTACAAATTCTCGATATTGGAACTGGATCTGGATGCATTCTTTTATCTATATTAAAAGAGAGATCTAATTTTTATGGAACTGGAATAGATATTTCTAAAAAAAGTATAAATGTAAGTAAATTTAACGCTAAACAACTAAACTTAACTAGTCGAGTAAAGTTTTTTCACTCAAGTGTTGACAATTTTAATAATGGCAAATATGATATTATTGTTTCAAATCCTCCATATATTGAACAGTTAAATTTAAAATATTTGGAAAAAGATGTAGTTAATTTTGAGCCAAAGTTAGCTTTAAATGGTGGGTTTGATGGTTTTTCAAAAATCAGAAAAGTAATCAATAAGACGAGTATTCTGATTAAGAAAAATGGTAAATTTATTTTAGAGATTGGTTTTAATCAAAAAAATAAAGTTATAAAAATATTAAAAGAAGAAGGTTTTTACGTTAACAAAGCCATAAAAGATTATGGCAACAATGATCGCTGTATAATCAGCACTAAAATTTAAATTGAAAAAATATTATGGTAACATTTAGAAGTAATAATAGTAATAATAATAGAAGACCTCCATTTAGAAGCAATAATAATAGAAGACCTCCATTTAGAAACAATAATGAAGGGGCAAAATTTTCTAACAATGATAATTTTCAAAGAAAAGTTCCAGGTAGAAATAATCATAATGCAGTTAAACTTATTGAAAAATACAATGACCTAGCGAGAGAAGCTTTAGCTAATGAAGATAAAATTTTATCTGAAAATTATTTTCAACACGCGGATCACTTTACAAGAGTTCAAAACGAGCAAGAAAGCCTTAGAATGGCTAGAGTAAATTCATCTGCAACTGCAACTATTAAACCACTAGATTCAGAAAAAAAAGTTGAAGAAACTATTAAAACTGAAGCTGAAACGGTTAAAAAAGAAGTGACTGAACCTGAGGTTAAAAAAGTTGTTAAAAGTTTAGATAAAAAAGTGGTTGAAAAGAAAGTTGTTGCTAGTTAATTTTATCCAATAATTAATTCTGATTTTAAAACATCTAATTTAATTTTTTCTACCTCAAATATTTCTCTTTCTTTTCCTTTAAGAGTTTTACCAGAAGGCAACTTTAATTTTTGAGAGTTAACTTTTTTTCCATTTACAACTACCTCATAATGTAGATGTGGACCTGTAGATTTTCCAGTAGACCCAACATAACCAATTATCTGACCTTGTTTTACTCTTATTCCCTCTTTTATTCCTCTAGCAAAATTTTTCATATGAGCATAAATAGTTTCATAAGTTGAATTATGTTTTATTTTAATACAATTTCCACCACCACCACACCATCTTGCTCTTGTTATCAGTCCACTTCCAGATGCCATAATAGGAGTGCCCATTGGGGCTGCAAAGTCAGTTCCTCTATGCATTTTATTAAAACCATCTATAGGATGTTTTCTCATTCCAAATGCAGAAGAAAGCCTTGCACCATTAATAGGAGTTTTCATCAATGCTTTTTCAACACTCTTACCATTTTCATCATAGTGTCCTTCACTTCCTTTTTTTTCAAAATAATATAATGCATTATTTTTTCCACTTAGGTTTAGATCTGCAAAAATAATATTACCTGTCTCAAATATTTTACCATCATCATCTTCAAACACTTCGTACATGATTTGAAAATTATCATTTTTTCTAATATCTCTTTGAAAATCAATTTGGAATCCATAAATTCTTGCAAACTCAATAATCACATTTGGCTGAACTTTCAAATCAATAGCCGTTTTATATAAACTTTGTGTAATTTTCCCTTCCTTAAAAACAATTTTTTTATTTAAATTTGTAATAATTATTTTTTTTTCAAAAAGGTTATTATCTAGATTTCTAGTTAATTGAATTTTTTCTGTTCTAGAAACTGGAAATAAAAAAGAAGTAATTTTTTTATTATTTGATTGATCAATAGTAATTTTTATTTCAAGATTTGGCTGAAGATTATTTATATTGTATTCTGAATTTAATTTTTTTTTGATCTGATTAATTTCTTCATTTGGTATAGAATAATTATTTAAAATTTTATCAAAGGTTTCACCACTAGAAATTTTATGATCAATATTTTTATATCTTGGAACTAGATTGTCAAAAATTTGGTTAATACTTTTTTGGAAATAAATATTATTTATTAAATTTTTGTAATTTTCATCTATTAATACTTTTTTTTTGTTATAGATGCTGGTGCTTGAAATCGTAATTAACAATAGTAAGAAAAGAAAAGTAATCTCAATGTTTTTTTTTATTATTTTTATTATTTTATTTGAACTAAATATCATCTTGAACTTTGAATTATTAATTTAGTAATGACTAAAAATCAAAAAAAACCTAGTATTTATTGATATATTTGAGCATTTATTTAAATGCTAAATGCTTGATTTACTTTTATTTTAGCTTATAAGCAGCACACTTTCTCAGTAAAATTATTGTTTACTCAATAGATTAGTGAGGATTATTGGGCGTTTTAGACCCAATTAGCTATTTAAAAAGTAAAAATTTAAGAAGAGAAGTGTGGACGGTTAAGGTTACCAAAATTTGTCGTACACACTTCAAAATCGTATGGATTGTATTCTTACAATTTATATATGAAGCTAGTGTGCGCCGTTTTTTAACTTGAGAGTTTGATCATGGCTCAGAACGTACGCTGGCGGCACGCCTAACACATGCAAGTCGAACGAAGTAGCAATACTTAGTGGCAGACGGGTGAGTAACATGTGGGTATCTACCCTTTGGCCTGGAATAACACGAGGAAACTTGTGCTAATACCGGATAAGTCTTTACGGAGAAAGCTTTATGCACCATTGGATGAGCCCGCACTTGATTAGTTTGTTGGTAGGGTAATGGCCTACCAAGACTATGATCAATAGCTGATTTGAGAGGATGATCAGCCACATTGGGACTGAGACACGGCCCAAACTCCTACGGGAGGCAGCAGTGGGGAATCTTGCACAATGGAGGAAACTCTGATGCAGCGATGCCGCGTGAGTGAAGAAGGCCTTTGGGTTGTAAAGCTCTTTCGTCGGGGAAGAAAATGACTGTACCCGAATAAGAAGGTCCGGCTAACTTCGTGCCAGCAGCCGCGGTAATACGAAGGGACCTAGCGTAGTTCGGAATTACTGGGCTTAAAGAGTTCGTAGGTGGTTGAAAAAGTTGGTGGTGAAATCCCAGAGCTTAACTCTGGAACTGCCATCAAAACTTTTCAGCTAGAGTATGATAGAGGAAAGCAGAATTTCTAGTGTAGAGGTGAAATTCGTAGATATTAGAAAGAATACCAATTGCGAAGGCAGCTTTCTGGATCATTACTGACACTGAGGAACGAAAGCATGGGTAGCGAAGAGGATTAGATACCCTCGTAGTCCATGCCGTAAACGATGTGTGTTAGACGTTGGAAATTTATTTTCAGTGTCGCAGGGAAACCGATAAACACACCGCCTGGGGAGTACGACCGCAAGGTTAAAACTCAAATGAATTGACGGGGACCCGCACAAGTAGTGGAGCATGTGGTTTAATTCGAAGATACGCGCAGAACCTTACCAACACTTGACATGTTCGTCGCGACTCTAAGAGATTAGAGTTTTCGGTTCGGCCGGACGAAACACAGGTGCTGCATGGCTGTCGTCAGCTCGTGTCGTGAGATGTTGGGTTAAGTCCCGCAACGAGCGCAACCCTCACTTTTAGTTGCCATCATTAAGTTGGGCACTCTGAAAGAACTGCCAGTGATAAGCTGGAGGAAGGTGGGGATGACGTCAAGTCCTCATGGCCCTTACGTGTTGGGCTACACACGTGCTACAATGGCATCTACAACAGGAAGCAAAACGGCAACGTTAAGCAAATCCCGAAAAGATGCCTCAGTTCGGATTGCACTCTGCAACTCGAGTGCATGAAGCTGGAATTACTAGTAATCGTGGATCAGCGTGCCACGGTGAATGCGTTCCCGGGTCTTGTACACACCGCCCGTCACACCATGGGAGTTGGTTCTACCTTAAGGCAAGGTTTTATACCCTTGACCACGGTATAGTCAGCGACTGGGGTGAAGTCGTAACAAGGTAGCCGTAGGGGAACCTGCGGCTGGATTACCTCCTTTCTAAGGATGAGTGAAAGTAAAATTTCACTCTAAATAATATACATCGGTAATGTTGACCGTCCTCATTTCTCTTCTTAAAGTAATGTTTCCTTCTTGTAGGGCCGGTAGCTCAGTTGGTTAGAGCACACCCTTGATAAGGGTGGGGTCGAAAGTTCGAGTCTTTCTCGGCCCACCATACTTAACTGGGGGATTAGCTCAGCTGGGAGAGCGCCTGATTTGCATTCAGGAGGTCAGCGGTTCGATCCCGCTATCCTCCACCAGGAAACATTTAGTTATTAAAACTGTAAATAAAAATAATTTATATCAATATCTATATCCGAACATTAAAAGTTATTATTTAATGTTCAAAATAAAAATTTGATCACAACATAGATAAATTTTCTGTTAAAAGAATTTTTTTCTGTGCATAAATCAAGCGTTTAAGGGCGTGTAGTGGATGCCTTGGCACTGAAAGCCGATGAAGGACGTGATATACTGCGATAAGTTTCGGGGAGCTGTATGTAAGCTTTGATCCGAAAATTTCCGAATGGGGAAACCCACCACTTTATGTGGTACTTTAAACTGAATACATAGGTTTAAAGAGACAACCTGGAGAACTGAAACATCTAAGTAACCAGAGGAAAAGAAATCAATTGAGATTCCGTTAGTAGTGGCGAGCGAACGCGGAGTAGGCCAGTAGTTTTGTTAGAAAAATTTGAATAGTTTGGAAATGCTAACCATAGAGGGTGATAGTCCCGTATGAGTAATGTCTAACAAAATTCTTGAGTAAAGCGGGACACGAGAAATCCTGCTCGAATATAGGGGGACCACCCTCTAAGCCTAAATACTCTTCAGTGACCGATAGTGAACTAGTACCGTGAGGGAAAGGTGAAAAGAACCCCTATTAGGGGAGTGAAATAGAACCTGAAACTGCATGCCTACAATCAGTCCGAGCCCTTTTTAGGGTGAGGGCGTACCTTTTGTATAATGGGTCAGTGACTTAATTTATTAAGCAAGCTTAAGCCATCTAGGTGTAGGCGCAGCGAAAGCAAGTCTTAATAGGGCGATTAGTTTAATGAATTAGACCCGAAAACGAATGAGCTTACCATGAGCAGGTTGAAAGTTGGGTAACACCAACCGGAGGACCGAACCAGTTGACGTTGAAAAGTCTTTGGATGACTTGTGGTAAGGGGTGAAAGGCCAACCAAATTCGTAGATAGCTGGTTTTCCGCGAAAACTATTTAGGTAGTGCGTCGAATAAATAGATGTTTAGAGGTAGAGCACTAAATGGGCTAGGGGGAAGAGATTCTTACCAAACCTAATAAAACTCCGAATGCTAGACATTGTTCTTCGGCAGACAGACTGTGGGTGCTAAGGTCCATGGTCGAGAGGGAAAGAGCCCAGACCACCAGATAAGGTCCCAAAATCATGATTAAGTGTGAAAGGATGTGGAAATTCCTTAACAGCCGGGAGGTTGGCTTAGAAGCAGCCATCCTTTAAAGATAGCGTAACAGCTCACCGGTCTAATAGAGTTTCTGCGCCGAAGATGTAACGGGGCTAAAATCATGTACCGAATCTGTGGCTTTGCAAAGTTTTCGAACTTTGTAAGGGGTAGCGGAACGTTCTGTAAGCCTGCGAAGGGATACCCGTGAGGGATCCTGGAGGTATCAGAAGTGCGAATGCTGACATAAGTAACGATAAACGAAGTGAAAAACTTCGTCGCCGAAAATCTAAGGGTTTCTATGCAAGGTTAATCCGCGTAGAGTTAGTCGGCACCTAAGGCGAGGGCGAAAGCCGTAGTCGATGGAAACAAGGTTAATATTCCTTGACCTGATGGTAGTGACGGATTCTGTAAGTTGTGAGTTCTTAATGGATTGAACTTGCCGCGAAAGAGTCCCAAGAAATAGCTCCATCATTAAGACCGTACCCGAAACCGACACAGGTAGATTAATAGAGTATATTTAGGCGCTTGAGAGAATGATGTTGAAGGAACTCGGCAAAATGCTTCCGTAACTTCGGGATAAGGAAGACCCTTTTGTAGGCAACTATAGAAGGGTGGCACAAGCCAGGGAGAAGCGACTGTTTATCAAAAACACAGGGCTCTGCTAACACGTAAGTGGATGTATAGGGTCTGACGCCTGCCCGGTGCTGGAAGGTTAATGCGGTTGGTGCAAGCTAACTTCTGAAGCCCCAGTAAACGGCGGCCGTAACTATAACGGTCCTAAGGTAGCGAAATTCCTTGTCGGGTAAGTTCCGACCTGCATGAATGGCGTAACGATTTCTCCGCTGTCTCCAACATCAACTCAGTGAAATTGAATTCTCCGTGAAGATGCGGAGTTCGCGTAGTTAGACGGAAAGACCCCGTGCACCTTTACTGCAACTTTACATTGGTGTTAGGAAAAACATATTTAGCATAGGAGGGAGACTTTGAAACAAAGGCGTCAGCTTTTGTGGAGTCACCAGTGAAATACCTCTTTTGTTTTTCTTGACATCTAACCGCTAGCCGTCATCCGGCAGCGAGACATTGTATGGTGGGTAGTTTGACTGGGGCGGTCGCCTCCCAAATAGTAACGGAGGCGTGCGAAGGTAGGCTCAGAACGGTCAGAAATCGTTCGTAGAGTGCAATGGCATAAGCCTGCCTGACTGTGAGACTGACAAGTCGAGCAGAGACGAAAGTCGGTCATAGTGATCCGGTGCTTCTGAGTGGAAGGGGCATCGCTCAACGGATAAAAGGTACGCCGGGGATAACAGGCTGATACTGCCCAAGAGCTCATATCGACGGCAGTGTTTGGCACCTCGATGTCGGCTCATCACATCCTGGGGCTGGAGCAGGTCCCAAGGGTTTGGCTGTTCGCCAATTAAAGTGGTACGTGAGCTGGGTTCAGAACGTCGTGAGACAGTTCGGTCCCTATCTGCTATGCGTGTAGAAGAATTGAGAGGAGTTGACCCTAGTACGAGAGGACCGGGTTGAACATACCACTGGTGGACCTGTTGTGGCGCCAGCCGCAGTGCAGGGTAGCTAAGTATGGAAGAGATAACTGCTGAAAGCATCTAAGCGGGAAACTCACCTCAAAACTAGTTCTTCCTATAGAGCCGTGGTAGACCACCACGTTGATAGGCTGGATGTGGAAGCGCAGTAATGCGTGTAGCTGACCAGTACTAATAGCTCAATTGGCTTGATTTATGCACTGAAAAAAATTTTTAAGTAATTTTAAAGATAACGATATTATTATTTATAACCCAAACCTAATAGAGAGTTTTTTTTAAGCTACAATAAAATTTTAGATCGTTAAATAGTTGCCTTTGAAGAATATATTTATTAATAGGAATGTTGTCCTAAATAAAATAAAGACATTCATATTAAATATTATTACCAAAGAAATAAGAAACCATATATCTAGAATTTATAATTTTAAAGTTGAATAAAAAGCAGTTACATTAGTTTATAAGAATGCTGAATTGCTTAAAGAAGCTTTAATACTAAAATTTTTAAAAATCGAAGTTTGTTCAGTTAATTTTACTTATAACAATATACCTTTAGTTTCCTAAGCCCATATCTAATATTTTTTTTTATTTTAAAATTATTCTTTATATAAAATTTTTGTGCTTGAATGTTATTCACATCAGTCATTACATGAATTTTACTTTTAACCTTTTTTTTTAAAAAAAGGATTAACTTTGTACCAATTCCTTGCCCAATAACTTCATTTTTGACAGCTATTATAATAATATTATTTTTATATAAAGAAATTTTCTTATTAAAAAATACCCGATTAAATATGATGTTAATGAGTATTATTTTGTCAATTAAATATCTAGAAAAAAATAAATTTTTAAGAATTGAAATTGAATTATCATTTAAAAAATTTATTGTATCTCCTGTGCATTTTTCAAAAATCAAACAACCATAAACTTTTTTATCTTTTTTAATAAGTAAAATGAGGCCATCTTTTTTTAATAAATATTTAAAATATTTTAAAAATAGCTTTTTTGAAAAACTGAATAAAAGACTATCAGGTTTAATTTTTTTGATTTCCTTTAAAAAAAAATTATTTATCTTATGAAAATGTTTTTGTGAAAAGTTTTCAATTATAAACATTTATATTGTGACTTTAAGTATTTATTTAATATTTATTTATTATCTTAACTATGTATTGTACTTCTTTTTTTTTAACCCACCATCCTGTTGGAATATTAAGCATATGTTTGTCAAAATAATCTGTGCCTATTAATTTTTTTCTAAATTTTTTAAAAACTGTATATCTATCATTCCTAAAACTTACCTCATCAGTCTCAATTTTATTTTTTTTCATATATTGTTTAAATTTTTTTTTGTTATCAACTAATATTGAATATAGCCAATAAGCTGAAGTTAAATTTTTATCTTTTTTTATCAATTTGATTTTTTTATTATTAATATATTTGTCATAATATTTTCCATTCTTTTGATGTGTTTTGACTATTTTACTAACATACTTCATCTGCTCAAGTCCAATTCTAGAGGCAATATTATTTAAGTGAAATTTATAGCCAGAAAATTTAATATCCTGAGTCCACTTATTTCCTTTGATTTTCCTATTTAAACCAAACCATCTAAGTAATTTAGCTTTTTTGACATCAGCTTTTTTTTTGCAAACTAAAAGACCGCCATCCCCACTTGTAATATGTTTTATTGCTTGAAACGAAAAACACACAAAATCACCATGATTTCCTATTTTTTTTCCGTTAATTTTAGCTCCCAAGGCATGGGCAGCATCTTCTATAATTTTTATCTTTCTAGGATAAATAATTTTTTTTAATTTTACAATATCAACTGGCAGCCCTCCCCAGTGAACAACAACTATAGCTTTCGTATTTTTATTAATTAATTTTGTTATACTTTTTAAGCAAGCGTTGCCTGTATCTGGGTCTATATCGCAAAATTTAAATTTAATTTTTTCATTAAATAAAGGCTCGTTTGTTGCCATACATGTAAAAGGAGTAGTAATTACCTCATCTTTTTTTTTTAAATTTAATAATCTATAAGCCAGTGTAAGAGCAGAAGTGCCACTATTTAATAAAACACAGTTCTTATTGCTTAGATAAACAGAAAGTTTTTTTTCAAATTTGTCTGAATATTTTCCTTCAGTCAATTCACCTTTTTTAAATAATTCTTCAACTTTTTTACCAATACCTACTGGATAATGAGGTTTAAGTAATTTTATCTCTTTTTTATTGATTGAATTTTTCATTTTTTTTAAATAAGTATAATATCAATTATATTTTACAATCCAAACTAATAGATTAAAATGAAAATTCCAAAGCACACTTATAAAACAGGTGAAGTTAAAGCTTGTCAAATATGTGGAAATAAAAAATTATATAAGATTTTAAATTTGGGCCACCAACCTTTGGCAGATGATTTAATGCCAATCCAGCAGGGTCAGAAAGAAGTTTTATATTATCCTTTGTCAATATCTTTCTGCAAAAAATGTATATTATTACAAAATGATTATATTGTTGGAGATAATAAACTTTATCCCAAAAGTTATCATTATGTACCAGGCATTACTAAAGAAGTTTTAAAAAACTTCAAAAAAATGTCTAAATTTTTAACTAAGATTTATACCTTAGATAAAGATAAGGATTTAATTGTTGATTTGGGGTGCAATGATGGGTCGCTTTTAAATCAATTTAAAAAAAGTGGATACAAAAAGGTCCTAGGAATTGACCCTACAGACACAGTTAAATTGGCTAAAAAAAAGGGTATAAGAATAATCCAAGACTTTTTTAATATGCGGTCAGCAAATAAAGCAAAAAAAAATTACGGTAAAGCAAAGTTAATAACAACCACGAATGTATTTGCGCACACTAATAATTTAAAAGAATTTATATGTGGTGTAAAAAAGTTAATTTTAAAAAATGGAGTTTTTGTTATAGAAAATCATTATTTATTGGATGTTATAAAAAAAATACAATTTGATACTTTTTATCATGAGCATTTAAGAACTTATTCATTAACTAGCTTGATTAAATTAATGAAGTATTATGGATTTAATATAGTTGATGCATATACTTCAGATAGATACGGTGGAAATATTCAGGCACATTTTACACTTGGTAAAATTAATAAAAGTCCAAATGTGATAAAGATTTTAAAAAATGAGAAAAAACAAAAGCTTAATCAGGAAAAAACATATCTTAATTTTTCTAAAAAAATTGAACAATCAAAAGAAAATTTAAGAAAATTTATAAATAAAAATAAACATAAAAATATTGTGGCAAAAGCATTCCCTGCAAGAGCATCCATACTGTTACATTATTATGATTTTCTTAAAACAAATGTAAAATATATTGCAGAGCAGCCAACTTCAAAAAAATTAAACTATTATGCGCCTGGAACTGATTTAAAGATACTTTCAAGTGATAATATGAAAAAAAATGAACCAGATTATGTAATTGTATTAGCTTGGCACTTATTTGATACGATATATAACAAATGGAGCAAAATATTTAAAAAAAAAGTAAAATTTATTAAACCCTTACCTGTACTTAAAATTAAATGAGAAATAAAACAGACAAAAAGTTTGAAATATTTTTAAAAAAATATTTAAATTTAAATGATTTTCCAAAAAATAAAAAAATACTCATAACAGGCTGTTCTGGTTTTATAGGTCAATATTTAGTAAAATGTTTAGTGGAAGCATTTAAAGAAAAAAACTTAAAAATATATGGAATTGATGTTGTTGGTTTAAAGGAAAAATATAAAAATTTTACATTTTATAAAAGAGATCTTTATAAATTAAATAGACGTGATATCCCCAATAAAAAGTATGATTTTATAATTCATTTAGCGGGAATTCCTTCACCAGTTTACTACAAAAAATACCCACTAAGGACAATTTTTTTAAATGCAGAGCTAACAAGAGAGTTATTAGAAATTAGTAAAAAGAATAAATCAAAATTTGTATATTTTAGTTCTAGTGAAATTTATGGAAATCCGTTTGATAAATTTGTGCCGACAAATGAAAGTTACCATGGAAATGTTTCATCAATTTCTGACAGATCTTGTTATGATGAAAGTAAAAGAATGGGTGAAACATACTCTTATATTTACAAAAATAATTTTGGAGTGGATGCAAAAATTATAAGACCGTTTAACTTTTATGGTGAGGGAATGAAATTCTCAGACGAAAGAATTATTCCTAGATTTTTTTCACAGTTATTAAATAATAAACCTATTACAGTTTTTTCAAGCGGAAAACAAACTAGGACATATTGTCATATTTTTGATTCAATTGTTATGATTTGTAAAATTATTTTTAAAGGAAAAAAATTTGTTTATAACGTGGGCAACCCTGGTGAAGAAATTAGCGCAGCAAATCTAGCCACCAAAATATTAAAAATGCAAAAAAAGTCTTTTTCCATGTCCATAAAAATTCCGTATCCAAAAAATTATCCAAGTGATGAGCCGATGAGAAGATGTCCATCAATTAAAAATTTTACAACTGAATTTAAATTTAGACCTAAAATAAAATTAAAGAAAGGTCTAGAATATTTCAATGAGTACGCTGAAAAAAATTTTATTCAATCTTAAGAAACTTTAAAATTACAACCTTAGTAAATTTTAAAACTACAATAGATGAGTCTATAAAGTTTCCAGTATAGTGAGATTTTCCAATACGTGGTCTATGCTCAATTTTTATTTCAGTAATATTTAGATTTTGTCTGAATAAGTTTATTGTTAATTCTAATTGGAATTCAGGCCCATCATATTTTAATGTATCTTTGAAGAGGTTATAATTTTTTTTTTTGAATACTCTAAAAGAGCTTCCAACATCAGATAATTTTGGACCATTAAATAAATGACTCAAAAATTTTGCATATAATCTGTTGCCATATTTTAGGTAAAAAATCATATGTTTATTATAAGTTCTACTAGTGAATACAGCGTCATATTCATCAAGTTTTTTTAATAATATCAATGAATCTTTTGCTACGAAAGATCCTTCTGGCTCACTTACCATAAGCAAATCTGTTTTGGCATGATTAAGGCCTCTCTTTACGGCCGCACCATACCCTTTTTTTTGTTCAAACAGGTAAGTAACATTATTTTTTATAATTTCAGTTTTAGTGTTGTCAGTTGAATTATTGTCTACACAAATTATTTCATCAAAAATATTTAATTTTTTTAAATCAACAATATAATCTGATATACTTTTTTCTTCATTAAGCGCAGGTAGAATAATTGACAAAGTTCGATTGTTGTACATTTTTTATTAATTCATATAAGATTATTTACTTATGACAAAATTTAATAAATATTCAATTGATTTATTAATTCTTTTCTCATTAATTTTATCAATAGTTTTTTATATTAATTTTAATAAAGGCATAGAGCTTACCGATGAGTCTTATGTATTGTTAATAAGCATGTATCCAAATGATATTATGGGAAGAGCGAACAATTCTGGCATCTTGGGAAATTTCTTATTGCAAATAGTAGATTATAATATTTACTATTTTAGACTATTAGGTGCGGGATTATTAATGTTTACTTCAATACTTTTAGTAAATCCCATTTCAAAATTTCAATCAAGTATACTTGATTTTAAAAATATCAACAAAAGATTTTTAATTTTAATATTTACCCTAGGAACATTAAGCTATTATCATAATTGGATCATCACACCTAATTATAATCTTTATAATTTAATAGGAATTTTAATTTTCATTAATGGTCTAATTAGATTCACATTTAAAAATAATATTAATTGGAAAATTTTATTTCCAATGTCACTAGTGATTCTGGGTGGATTAATTTCTTTCATTTGTAAGCCCCCAACAGCAATATTTTTAAGTTTAATTTATACAATATGGATATTATATTTTTTTAATTTAAAAAAAAGTTTTATAATTTTATTAATTTCTATTATTCTCAGTCTATTTACTTTTTACGCTTATATATTAATTTTTTTCGGTAGTATTGATTTTTATTTAAATGATTTAATGTTAGGCATTGAGCTAAAAATATTATTGGATCCTAGATATTCAATATTGGGTAATTTTATATCTACAGCAAAACAAGTATTATTTTATTATTATAGTAATATCTCTTATCTTCTCATTTTTTTTACATCATTATTTTTTTGTAAAGCTTTATTTAAAATTTTTTTTAATAATTTTGCATTTATGTTAATTTTTTTACCTTTATTTTTCACAAATAGCCTTTTGTTTACTTTATTATTTATTATATTATTTTACATATTATTTGATTTGCACTTAACAAAAATTTTTAAGACAAGTAAAAAAGATATAACTTTTTTATTCTATAATTTCATTTTAATTTTTATTTTGTACGCTTTTGTAGTTGGAACAAATACAAATGTAGTTGTTTTATTAAAAAGTTCTTCCTTAATTATATTTTTAATTATTTTTAATTTTATCTTAAAAATTAAAAATGAAAAATTTTTTTTAGTTAATAAGCTAGATCTATTTTTTTATATTTTAACTATTTTTGTTTTAATCAATTTAATAGATAATTTTGAAAATCCTAGGAGGTATCATGATAATATTTATGAACAAAAAAAAAAAGTAACCTTAACTAATTTTAATGGAGAAATATTTGTTGATAATACTACTTTTAATTTTATTAACGAAGTTCAAAAAGTTCTCAAAAAAAATGGATGGAAAAAAGGATATCATTTAATTGATTTAACGGGCAGACAGCCTGGTTTGAATATTATTGCTGGAGCGAGGTTTGTCACAGAACCATGGTGGGGAGCAGGATATGTTGGCACAACTAAAAAAGTATCAAAAGTTCTTAATATTTCAACATTTGAAAACATAAAAAATGCTTGGATAGTTGTAACAGACCATTCTCTTAATATTAATCCTAAGTTATTAAATTTAATCGGTTTAGACTTAAAAAGAGACTATATGTTTGTGGGAACTATTAAAAAGAATAGCTTAGACAAAAAGTATATTAAAAATTATCAATTCTGGAAACCAAAATACTAATAATAAAAATTATATTTTATCAAATCATCTTTCTTAAAAAAATTTATCATTAACTTCACCTCCTGATTGAGTATATTTTATATCTAATTATATTTTTTAATTATTTTCTTAGGTTTTATAATTTTATTAATCTTAAAAAAGAGAAAAAAATTAATAAAGTTTCTTTAAATATAATATAGATAGAATATTTTAGATATTACCTTTTTATTTTTTTGACAAAAATATTTTCAAAAGATTTAATTCTAAAATTTACGCTATAAATTTTTCTTACGTAAATTTAATTAAAAAATTTTTTATATTCATAGATCTTTTTTATTATTTATATTTATATAAATAATCTTTTTTTGTAAATTTATTCAAAAGTATATAGTTTTTTTTTAATAAAAAGCTGTTTATGGGATTGAAATTTCGAACTTCTATAAGTAAATATTTAAATTTATATTCTCTATGGTTAATTCCTTGAAGAACCTCTAATTCTACACCCTCAACATCAAGTGAAAAAAAATCAATAATTTTAGGTGTATTATTTTTGGATAACAAGTCATTCAAGGGCATTCCTTTCTTTATAAACTCATAACTATTATTGCTAAATTTTTTTGCATTTATTTTATGCTTTTTTATATTAACATCAGTTTTAAGATTTAAAGCTAGTGTCATTAGGTTGTAATAGGCAAATTTTATACTTTTACCCCTGTTTTTAAAAGAGCAGCAAGCTACATCAGAAAAAATATTTTTTTTTGATCTATTCTTTTTTAATAAAGTAAATTTTTCAGAAGGTTCAATTAGCATACCACGCCAGTTATATTTTTTTTCTAAAAATCTTGTATTAGACTGATTTATTCCATCATTTGCTCCCATTTCAATAAAAAAACCATCTTTATAATTTAGATATTTCTCTATTTTCTTGTCTAATTCATTTAATGCTGTGTATATTGAATAATTATCTTTTATATAGTTTTTAATTATTCTGATAAATTTCATTTAATTTTATTTATTCCCAATTTTTTTTAAGTTAATTTAGTATTAATAATTAATTAACTAAGCTTTTAAATATTATTTTTTAGTTAAACAAAAATGTTCATAATTTAGTAACTTTAAATAAAAAATTTTAGAAAGTAAATGAAATTTAAAATCTTAGAAAGAAAATGAAATTTAAAATCTTATTACAAGCAAGAAGTGACTCAAAGAGATTGCCATTTAAATGTTTTTTATTAATAAAGAATATCCCAGCAATAATTTATTTATATAAAAGAATTGCACCTTTAAAAAAAAATTTAATTGTTTTAACATCAAACGATAGTTCTGATTCTTATTTACGGTTTATTTTAAAGCAATATAAAATAAATTTCTTTAATGGATCCTTACATAACGTAAAAAAAAGATTTTTAGATTCTATGGTCAACATGAAAGATAAGGATATTATCGTGAGATTAACAGGTGATAATTTAATGGTAAATTCTAAATTAATTCTCGAATGTCTAAAAATATTTCAATCTCAGCAAAATGATTATATGTATATAGATCCGAAAGAAAGTAATGTACCATATGGTTTATCAGTTGAAATTTTTAAACTAAAATTACTCAGAGAAGATAGTTTAAATTCAAAACTTTCTAAAGAACATGTTACTTACAATTTTAACAAAACAAATAATACGTTAAATATAAAAAATATTTTTACAAAAAGAATGGACATATTTAGATGTTCTTTTGATTATTTAGAAGATTACTTCTTTTTAAAAAAAAAATTAAATAATCATAATATAAAATCTGACTGGAAAATTTTATGTAAAAGCTTATCAAAATATAAAATAAATAAAAAAAATAACCTTAATTTTTTGATAAAAAAAACAAGTGAATTAACAATAAAAGAGAAAGATAAAATATTTAAGATCAAAAAAACTTTTTGGAAATATAGTTTAAAGTCACAAAAATCTTTTTTTTTAAAAACATATAAAAAAAATGATAGCCACGTTTTACTCTTCAATGGTGTTAATCTAATTGGATATAATTGTTTAAGATTTTGTCGTAACAAGAAAGATAAATATATTATCCTTGATGCATTTGTAATTTCTCCAGAATATTACAAAAAAGGTATCTCAAATATTTTGCTAGCAAAATCTATGAATGAGATCGTCTCTGCTAAACTATCTGCGTATCTTTATGCTAATAAAAAATCAATTTTTTTATATAAAAAATTTAATTGGAAAGTCTCTCGCAACTATCAATTACTCAAAAAAAAGCCCCTCATTTCTTTAATGAAATTTGTCACTTAAATTCTAATATATAAAAATCTATTAGGTTCGTTAATCTACTAGTATTAATCTTATAATAATTTTATCAAATCATCTTTTCTAAAAAAAGATTTACTTTTTTTGCCTATTATCTTTTCAAAAAAACTAGCATCAATCCCAGTTCCAGGCCTAGCACATTTTATATTTTTATAATTAAATCTATGTCCAATTTTAATATTTTGTGATGCAAATATACTCTTTCTTGCAAATATCCTCATTTTTATTTCCTCTTCGTTTGGACTAATTTTACCATTACCCAGCATTCTCTGATGCGATTTAGCAAATTCACAAATTGTTCTTAATTGATGAAAGTTTGCAGATGATAAGTGATCTGGACCATCGGCCTTATTGTCATATGTAAAATGTTTTTCAATTATTGTTGCACCCAAGGTTATTGCTTTAATTGATGAGTTTACTCCAATAGTGTGATCTGAAAAACCCACACTAGTTGAATATTTTTTTAGTTTAATCATTCTTCTTAAATTAATATTATTTATAGATGCCGGATATAGCGAAACACAATGTAATAGAGTTAATTTTTTTTTATTAAATAATTTACAAGTTTGTTTTATTTCTTTTTCATCAGCCATACCTGTAGATAAAATATTATATTTTTTTTTACTTAAAATTTTTTTAATTAAAAAGTGATCATTTAGGTCACCTGAGGCTATCTTCAAAAACGTATATTTAATACCATTTAGCATTTCTAAGCTTTTAATATCAAAAACACTAAAGCCTAAATCTATCTCAAAATTTTTGCATAAAGATTCAATTTTTATTAGCCAATTTTTTTTTATAGTTAATCTCTTCCACATTTGAAAAAGTGTTTCATTTTTATAACTTTTAAATAATTTATATTTTTTTTTATTTGCTTTATTGGCAAGTGTTGATGCTTCAAAAAGTTGAAATTTTACTGCATTTGCTCCCGCTTTTTTTGCTAGCTTAATTAATTTAGAAATTTTTTGTAAATCACCATCATGATTTATTCCTATTTCAGCTATAATGTATGTTGCTTCTTTATGTATTCTCATTAAAAAATAGTTTTACTAAATCTGTTATCTTTTTAATATCTTTAAATGTTAACTTATTATGAAATGGTAAGGCTAACGAATTATTAAATAATTTATTACAATTTATTTGATTTTTAGAATTGAGTTTGTTCTTATAAAAGTCATGCTTATGTGCTGGTGTGTAATAAACAGTAGTAGAAATCTTGTTGTTTTCTAAAAAATAAGCAAGCTTATCTCTAATATTATTTTTTGATATATAAATTTGAAAACAATATAGAGAACTAGAATTAGATTTTTCAATTTCTTGAAGATATATTGAATTAATATCTATCAAATTTTTTAAACTTTGTTTGTACTTAGTGTAAAGTTTTTTTCTATAACTAATAATCTTATCAATTTTTTTAAATTGAGGTATTGCAATCGAAGCAAGCACATCGTTATAGTTAAATTTATAACCAGCCATTTTTACATTTAAGCGTTTAAAATTATTAACTTTTTTTCTTTGCCAGCTATTTTTTTCTAGTCCAGAATTGATTAATTTTCTTAAATTTGTTGCTAATTTTTTATTATTAAGGGTTATTATTCCACCGTCTGCACTAGTAATAATCTTATTAGCATGAAGGCTAAAAACTGTAATAGGATAATTATATGACCCTAAATATTTATTATTTATTTTTGATCCCATGGCTGTTGCTGCGTCATCAATAATTTTTATTTTTTTTTTTGCAGTAGCTATAATTTTATCAATATCAATTGGATTACCCCCAAAATGTACTGGTATAAAAAACTTAGTTTTTTTAGTTAATGTTTTTTCAAATATTTCATTTGTAACTGACCACTTTTTTATATCCACATCACAAAGCCTAATTTTTAAACCCATATTGTGAATCGTATTAATTGTGCTAATAAATGTATTAGCCGGTGTTAATACTTCGTCACCCTTTTTTGCACCCATTGCTGTTAAGCATGCCCATATACCATTTGTACAAGAATTAACCGCTATTGCATATTTAGCTTTAATCTTTTTTTTTATTAAAATCTCTAATTTTTTAGTTTGAGGTCCAGGCGCCACCCATCCTGAAGCAAGTGTTTTTTTAAGATATTTAATTTCGTTACCATCAAAAATTGGACTTGCAACTTGAATATATTTTTTCATTTTTTAATAAAATTATTTATTATTTTTACAACTCTAAAATAACTTTTACCATTTATATCTGAATTTAAATTTAAAATTTTATTATTTGGTTTATAATTACTTATTATCTTAACAATCTTTTTCTCATAAATTTTATTATATTTTCCAATTAATTTTATTGATTTTTTTTTTAAAAAATAATTTATAGCATATTTTTGATGGTTGTGTGCCTGATAAACTAATGTTGGTCTCTCTAAAGCCAAAGATTCAAACATAGTAATTCCACCAGCGGTGATGCATAAATCAGATTGACAAAAATACTTATAAATATTTTTTTTATTCATAACAAAGGTGATTTTCTTATCTTTTAATTTAAAAACCTTATTACTTTTTTTAACCTGACTTCCAATGATTAAAAGTATCTTTATTTTAGAAATATTCTTTAAACAATTTATGATTTTAAAGAGATCATTTTTTCTGTCTGTTCCTCCTGAAGACACTAAAATTGTTAAATTTCTTTGATTACTTTTATTTGTTCTTTGTGCATAAATTTTATCTAAAAAAACATATTCAGGACCTTGAAAAATTTTATTATTTTTGTAGGGCTTTATTTTTTTTTTAAAGTAAATAATGCCGTTAATAATTGTGCATTTACCTATTTTGGGTTTATTCAAATCATCTATTAACAAAACTCGGCTTATTTTTTTTTTAGTAATAAATTTTTTAAGATCATTGTCTATTCCAAATGGAGTATCACATATTATAACATCATCTTTATTTAAAAAATTTAGTTTTTTATCAAAATTTTTATTAAATATAAAATGATTTTTTTTTGTTATGGCATCCAGCATACTTTTACTGTTATCTAAATTTTTGTATAAAAAAATAAAATTTATTTTGGGGAACTCTTTTTTTAAAAAATAATAAATTTTAGTTATTCTTGTTAAATGACCTGTGCCAGCATATTTGCCATTATCTAAATCTAGTCTAAAAATTAAATTTTTTTTTATATTCACAAAATTATTTTCAATTATTAAATTTTATTTTTAAGTCTTATAATTGATTAATAAAATATATTTAGTAGCTATTATTAGAATTTTAATCTAAAATATTTTTATTATTTATTAACAATATAATTTAATATTATCATTATAGATAAATGTCTAAACTAAAAAAATTTTTCAAGGGAAAATCAGTATTGATAACTGGTGCTTCGGGATCAATTGGATCTGTTATAGTAAAAAAACTCTTAAACTATAACTGTAAAGTTATTAGAGCAATTAGTAATGATGAAAATGGGATTTATCATTTATCAAATGACATAAACTCTGAATTAAAAACCTCTTTCCAATATAAAATGAAAATAAATAAGATCAGATATTTAGTAGGCGATATTAGAGATTATAAAAGAAATCTGGAGGCATGTAAAGGTGTAGACATCGTCATACATGCGGCTGCTTTAAAGCATGTTCCAATTTGTGAATATAATCCAGGAGAAACTAAAAAAACTAATATAAATGGAACACAAAAATTAATCAAAGCCGCTATAGCAAAAAAAGTAAAATCTTTTTTATTTATTAGTACCGATAAAGCAGTAAATCCTGTTTCTTTAATGGGAAAAAGCAAACTTGAGGCTGAAAAAATAGTTTTAAAATCTAATAATGGTTTATCCAAAACAAATTTTGCAGTTATTCGTTTTGGGAATATCATAGGTTCTAGAGGGTCGGTTTTGCTTAATTTTTTAAGCCAAATTAAAAAAAATAAAGAGATAACTGTTACTAATAAAGATATGACGCGTTTTTTTATAACAATTAAGGATGTTACACATGAAATTTTTAATGCACTTTTCAAAATGAAAGGTGGCGAGTTATTTACAATAAAAAAAATGAAAGTTTTTAAAATTTTAGATTTGGCAAAAGCTTTAAAAAGTATTTTTAAATATAAAAAAAAAATAAAAATTATTGGCTTAAGGGAGGGTGAAAAATTATATGAGGAATTATTAGAAAAAAAATATTTAAATCAAATTTATTTTTCAGATAATCTTGCAATTTTAAAGAAAAATAATCCTATTAATAATTTTGATACTTTAGCTCTATTAAAAATTTTTAATTCAAATACAGCGAGACATTTAAATATAGAAGAAATAAAAAGATTCCTTATCCATGATGTTAAGCTTAAGTTAAAATAAATTTGTACTTTTCCTTTGAATTAGCTACTTAACAAAACAAGATTAGTTATGTAAAAAATATTTATCAAGTAGTTCAAAAACTATGTAGTAAATTTAAATTACTTTTTTTATTTGTCTTTACGACTTAAGGTGTAAGCACTATACATTTATATTTAAAAAATTAAAAATATGATGTATCGTATTATAGAAAATATTAAAAGTAGATCTATAAATTTATTTTATGTTTATTATCTAATCAAATTTATTAAATTTATTACTAAAAAAAAAGAAAAGAAAAAAATAGTAAAAGAAATATAATTTTAGTAGAATTTTTTCAATATTATCCATCAGTCATTTCTCTCTCATATTTTTGTAGAGCTTTATCTGAAAAATTTAATGCTCAGATTCATGCTGTAAAATTTAATAAGTCATGGCTAGATAAATATTTGCCATCTTTTTCATTGTTTTTAAATCCTTTTTTTTATTTATACAAAGCTATAGGTATTAAAAAAATAATTTTTACACTCACTGTCGATCAAAAAAGAAGTAGTGAAATCTATAAATCAGTTTACAAAAATATAAATTCAAAAGAAGACATTATGAATATCAAAATAAATAATTTGCTAATAGGAGAGTTTATTTACGATCACTATTTGAGAAACTTTAGCAGAATAACTATTGATTATAAATCAAAAGAATTTCGTTTATTTTTAGCAGAATCGATAAACAAATTTGTATTTTGGGATAATTATTTTTCTAATCATAATATTAAATCTTTAGTGGTAACTCACACAACATATTTAACAGGCATGATTGTTCAAATAGCGATTGATAAAAAAATAGCTGCTTACTGTGTAGGAAATAATGTCTCTGTTTATTTAAATAAAAAATTTAATAGAAAGAATGCCGGATATGATTCTTATAAAAAAGTCTTTAATATTTTTTCTAAAAATAATCAAAAAAAATACATTTCAATATCATCAAAAAAACTCCATGATAGGTTACAAGGAAAAAAAGATATAAAGTTGTTGCAAAATACTCATTCAGAAGTTGCTTTTGGAAAAAGTCAAAAAAAGATTCAAGATCTTAACAAAGATTCAAAGGTTAAGGTTCTTGTTGCGGCACATTGTTTTACAGATGCTACCCATGCCTTCGGTGATAATCTATTTGTTGATTTTTATGAATGGGTTGATTATTTAGGAAGAGTTTCAGATAAAACTAATTACTCCTGGTATATAAAATTACATCCATCTCATTATGATGGTAATCTGAAACATTTTAAAAAATTTAAAAAAAAATATAAAAGACTAAATATTTTACCAAAAAATATAAATCATAACGATCTAATAGCACATGGAATTGATTGTGTATTAACTGTCTTTGGCACTATAGGGCATGAGTATCCCCTTTTTGGAATTCCAGTAGTTAATGCTTCTGTTAATAATCCTCATAATAAATATGATTTTAACCACACACCCAATAATTTTAAGGAATACAATAATATTCTACTTAATCTGGACAAAATAGGTAAATTAAAAATGAATGAAAGAATGAGAGATGATATATATAAATTTTTTTATTTATATGGCATTTCTGATTATGCGTTCATGAATAAGCTTTTCTCAACGCAATTAAGTCTTGGCACACTCTATAATTCAACATTATTTTATAAATATTTTTTAAAATTTAATAATGAGCAAAATTGTAAAGAAGTTTATAATAATGTGGTTGAATTTATTAAAACTAAAAAATTTAAAATAGTTTCAGATAATTCAGGAAAAAAACCAAAAATAATCGGATATATATAAAATATTAGTTTTTCATCTAAACAGATCAATAATATCTATATTTCAAAAAAAATATATTCAAAACTATTATCTGCGCAACTTATAAATAGCTCAGAGTAACTTATTACTTTTTCTTATTTAAGATTTTTTAGAAGTATTAACTCTTCTGGATGCAATTTAATTTTTGCTATTTTTCCAATTACTTTCTCATATAAATTAGGTGAAAGACCACTTCCCGGAGATTTAAAAGCCAAATCTTTAAATCTTATTCTTTGTCCTTGTTTAATAATCCTTGAAGCAACAATTGATTTTTCCATTTTGTAAAGTGGTGCCTTTTCAGTTTTTAATCTTTTCTTGATTGGAGAGCCTAATAAAATTGGTATTCTAGATAAATTTCTATGAATTTTTCTCAGTCCTTCTGGCTCTAAAGAAAATGAATGATCTGTTCCTTTTGCTGCTCTATTCAAAGTGAAGTGTTTTTCAAAAATTCTAGCACCAAGCATAAATGAAATTGATGCTGCTTGAATACCAGCTTCATGATCGGATAATCCAATCACAAACCCTTTAAATTTTTTTTTATAGTTTTCAATTACTCTAAGATTCATATCTTTCCAATCAGCTGGATAAGAGGCTGTACATTGTAAAATTGATAAATTTTTATTATATTTAGTTATATTTTCCACAGCAATTTCTACATCTTTCATGGTGGCTCCACCTGTACTAAGGATAATTGGCTTCTTTGTTTTTGCTATTTCTTTTTGAAACGGTAAGTTTAAAATATCTGCTGAAGCAATTTTATATAAAGGAAGATTTAGTTTTTCTAAGAAATCTAAGCTAGTAAGATCAAATGGCGTAGCAAAGAAATCAATTTCTAATTTTTTTGCATAATTAAATAATATTTTATATTGACTAAAATTAAATTCCAGGGCTTCCCTATGTGTCCCATAAGTTTTGCCATAGCTATTTCTATGAACATAAGGCTCGTTATAAAAGCTTGTCACATAAAGTGATTTATTATCTCTTTTCTGAAGTTTCACAGCGCTAGCGCCAGCACTCTTTGCTTCCCTAATCATTTTTTTTGCGAGATTTATGTCACCCATATGATTATGGCCAATTTCAGCTATTAGATAAAAATCATTTTTCTCACTATCTATAACTTTATTTTTTATTTTGAATTTTGCCATTAATAATTGCTTGTATATGAACGTATTAGAAAAACAACATATTGTTTTTTTTTCATAACAAAATAATGTAGACATATGATTAAAAAAAATATTGATAGCTTTAATTTTTCTCAAATTTTTACAAGCCAAAAAAATATAAACTCTAAATTTCTTAATATCTTTGGTTTGCAAATATTGAGGTATTTATTAGCTAAAATATCATTTTTTATTTCAGGCTTTTTCTTTCAAAATAATGATACTGTTAAAAATTATTATAAGGATGGTATAATTTTAATTGAAAATTTTTTATCTAAAAAAGAGTTTTCAAATGTGCATAAAGAATTTTTAAAAATTATAGATATAGAGAAGAGGGCTAGAAAACTCTATGAGAACTCAAACAAAAATTCATCTATTGAATATTATCTATATGAATTTGAAGATAGTGTTTTTAATAAAAACAATTATCCCAACTTATACAACGTATTAAAAAATAATAAAATTAATAATATTTTTAAATTTGCAGAAAGAAAAAAAGAAATTAAATTATTCATGCGACTGGAAAGAGTAATCACAAAGAACGAACTCAAACATGATGATAATGCTCATTGGCATGTAGACACTTATCACAATACACATAAAGCTTGGGTTTATTTAACAGATATTAATAAGGTTAATGGACCTTTTAATTATATAGTGGGATCAAATAAATTTTCTTTCCATAGACTTTTTTGGGAGTATACAAACTCTTTAAAAACTGTTTTTTATAAAAATTTTTTATCATTTTTTTTAGATCAAAAATATTCAGATAAATTTGAAAAAAAAAAAATAGAAATTCTCTGTAAAAAAAATTCTTTTATGATCGCAAATACTCATGGGTACCATAGAAGAGGAGATGCAAAAATTAATCAGATAAGAGATGGAATATCTTTTTTTACAAGAGAGAATCCTTTTAAAATAATTTAGTATATTTTATTGTGAAATTTTTTTAGCTATATTAAATTCATTTTGTCTGTAAAATATTGACGTTATTATCAATAGCTAACACCCATTTTTCAAAATTTTGTAATCACGAATCTTTTTCTTAAAATTGTAAGTTTTTTACTTTTTAAGAATTATAACCCAAAATGCACAATTTATTTCATAATTCATTTTTATAGAAAATATATCTTCCACGTCTGTATATTATATTAATTCTAACATTTTTTAAATGAAAGGAAAATTTTTTTATTTCTATACATGCCAAGAAGTTGTGATGCAAAATTAATCAATCAAGTGATGTAATAGCTTTTTTAGCAGAGAGAGCTCATACAAGTTATAATAATTAGCATAATTTTTTTTTAGAAAAAATTTTTTCTGCATTCTTTAACTCGCGACGGTAATGTATGTCAATAGAATCATCAACAAACCAGCATTCAGTTTTCAATATTTTGTGGTCATGAATTTTAACATTCATGTCATAACTTTTTAATTTTTTTTTAGTAATACCCCACAAAGAACCATTAGTTTCTCCGTTTGAATGCATAGAAAAAATATCTTCAATATTGGTATATTTTAAAATATTATAAACTTTCTTAAGTTTTTCAATTTCTAAATTAGGAGAATTTGCTTGCACATGTATTACCGCATAGGTGTCTTTTGGAAATGAAGAAAATGAATCCATCATCAGTACTCTTGAAGGCATGGAATTATCCAATAAATTTTTATTTCTTTTAATCGTTTTTGCACCTAATTTTTTTGAATAATCTAAAATAAAATTACTATCACTATTCACATAATAGTTTTTAGAAATTCTTAATATTTTTTTAATAACCCAATGTATTAAAGGCTTTCCCTTAAATGGAATTGTATTTTTATTTTTAAGTCTTAAACTTTGGCCTTTTGCCAGAGTTAAAAAAACTATTTTTCTATTATTCATTGATGATTTATTCACAATTATTACTATACATATTGAGCTATTTTAAAAGTAAAGCATTTAAACTATTTTTTATCTAAAAAAAAATATATAAAGAGTTAACCTTATAAAATCGTTAATTTAATGCAAAATATTCACAAGACATGGCAATTATTCAGTAAAAAGTTAAAAGTTAACTTTGTACTTTTATTCATATTTGTCTTACTGAGTACATTTTTGGAAATGTTTACTATTTCATTATTGGTTCCGATTTTAAATATATTTAATGGTGACCTTATAGAGATTAAGAGTTTTTTACGCAACTATAATTTAAATTTTTTAACTTCATACCTAAACCTATCTAGCATATTAACTTTTTTTTTAACTTTTTTTCTTTTAAAAACAGTTTTTAGAATTTTTGTAACTTATTATCAATCTCACTTTGTATTCAATTTTTTCACAAAGTTGTTAAATAGACTTTATATTAAATACATTTACAAAAGTTATTCATATCATCAAAAAAATAATTCAGCAATTTTAATGAGAAATCTACTAAATGAAATTCACCAATGTGCAGTTGGTTATGTTGGTGCTGTAACAAGCATTATGCTTGAACTCACAACTGTTATCGGCTTGGTATTAATCTTAGCTGTATATCAACCATTATTAACATTATCTTTTACATTTTTTATTTTTATAGTTTCACTATTATTTATATCCAATTTAAAAAAAAAACATCTACTCTCGGAAGTGATAGACAAAAATTATCACTAATGAATGTAAAAAATATTATGGAATCCTTGGGTGGGATAAAAGAAATAAAAGTAAATTTAAAAGAAAAAGAAGTAATTAAAAATTTTAAAAAAATTAGCAAAGGGTTGAAAAAAATAAATTATTTAATTATTTTTATAAATCAATTACCTAAATTATTTTTAGAGTTTATGGTAGTTACTTCAATTGTTGGATTAATGCTTTACTTTGTATGGGCTGATTATGATACAAAAGACATAGCAATATATTTTGCACTAATGATAGGAATTTTTTCTAAAATTCTACCATCAATTAGTAAAATTTCATCTTCATTTATTAATCTAAATTTTCACAAACCTTCAATTGATTTACTTTTTGATGAAATTAATTACAAAAATTATTCAAATTTTGCGAAAGAAAATGAAAAATTAAATACACATAAAATATCATTTAACAAAAAGATTGAATTTAAAAATTTAAGTTTTTCTTATGACCAAAAAAATATAAATCTAAAAAACATAAATTTAAAAATAAAAAAAGGTGACAAAATTGGAATAATTGGATTAAGCGGTTCAGGAAAATCAACTTTTATTAACTTATTAATTGGTTTATTAAAGCCCAATAATGGTGAAATACTTGTGGATGATAAAAATATTAATTTAAATTATCAAAATTGGTTCTCTAAAATTGGATATGTTCCTCAAAATGTTTACATCAACGATCAATCTATAAGAGATAACATTACATTTTACGAAAATTCTTCAGATTTTAATTCTGAAAGATATAAGGATTCCCTAAGAACTGCACAGATAGCCGAGCTGGAAGAGGTATTAAAGAATAGAAAACTAGATATAGGTGAGAGAGGATCTTTAATATCAGGTGGTCAACTTCAAAGAATTGGACTAGCAAGAGCTCTTTATAAAGATTCTGAAATATTAATATTTGATGAATCTACAAGTTCATTAGATAAAGAAAACGAAGAAAATTTTATTAATGATCTTAATAATATTAATAAAGATAAAACAGTTATTATTATTTCACACAAAAAATCTGCATTAAAAAACTGTGAAAGAATATTGGAAATAAAAGATTCTTTAATAAAAGAAATATATAATGTTTAAAGTTCCCATTGTATATGTGTGCTTTAATAGACCGAAACTTACCAATAAAACATTTAAATGTATAAAAAAAATTAAGCCATCAAAATTATTTTTGATATTAGATGGTCCTAGAAAAAATAATAAACAAGATAAAATCAACTGCCTAAAAGTAAAAAAAATTATTCAAAATATTAACTGGAAATGTAAAGTGTATAAAAACTTTTCAAAAGAAAATCTTGGTTTAAAAAATAGATTCTTTACTGGTTTAGACTGGGTTTTTAATATTGCAAATGAAGCTATAATTTTAGAAGATGATTGCTTACCACATGATGATTTCTTTTATTTTTGTGAGGCAATGCTCAAAAAATACAAAAATTCAAACAAAGTAAAGTTTATTACTGGAAATAATTTTCAAAACTCAAATAAAATAGAAGCAAATGAAGATTATTATTTTTCAAAATATAGTCATATTTGGGGGTGGGCAACGTGGAAAAAAACTTGGTACGATGTTAAACGAGAGGATAACTATTGGAAAAATAAGATTTTTAACTCAGACTTTGATATGATGAAAAGCACAGCAAAAGAAAAAAAATATTGGAAAAATATGTATAAAAGTGTGTTAAATAATAAACTTAATTCTTGGGCGATTTATCTTTTATTTAGTATCTGGAAAAATAAAGGGCTTACAATTACACCAAAAATTAATCTCATAAAAAATCTTGGGCTGTCCAGAGGAACTAATACAAAAAATTTAGATATAAAATTAGATATTTCTAATAAAAATTTAAATAAACCTTTGAAACATCCAAAAATAATCAAAGTAAATTTTAAAAAAGATCTATATGTTTTCAATACAGTTTATAATAAAAATTTTTTTTATAGATTAAAATTTTTATCAGCAAAGTATATAAATGCTCTTAAAATTTAAATATTTTGTCAAATCATTAATAAACTATCATCCAAAAAGCATGCCTAATTGGATGAAGTTATTAAAAAAGAAACATTTATTTTTTTTTAAAAAAGAGACTAGTAAAAATATTTTAATTGCAACACTGTCAGGTGGTCACCGGCTAGCAACATCTTTAGAGTCATTACTGGGTGTGGCACTAAGTTTAAAAGGTGCAAAAGTAACATTTTTACTATGTGATAATTATTTACCTTCATGTATAATGAAAACTTTGAGAGAAAATGTTTCTTTAGCTGATAATAACAAGTTAAATGAAGAACTCTGTCAATCTTGTTTTAATACTGGCAAAACTACTATCCAAAAAACTAAATTAGATATTATTTATTTATCTAAATTTTTATCAAGCGAAGAGATAATCAAAATTAAAGATACGGTTTCAAAAACTTCAATTGATCAAATTATGAAATTTAAGATAGAAGGCATAGATGTAGGTGAGCAGATTCATGCTAGTCTTTGTAGGTATTATGCTATGGAAAATTATTCTGCAGAAACAGATTTAAAAAAAATTACCAAGGATTATTTTTTTAGTGCACTTCTAAGCTATAAGTCTTTTTTAAATATAATTAATTTAAATAAATTTGATATAATTTTATCAAACCATGGTTTTTATATACCACAGGGTATAGTTGCTAAAATAGCCGAAAATAAAAAAATTGATTTTGTTACATGGACCTCTGGAGCAAGAAAGAATACTTTTATTTTTAGTCACAATAAAACTTACAACAAAGATATTGTAAATGAGAATGTAAATGAATGGAAAAATACTAATTTAGATAAGATTGAAACAAAAATTGATGACTACTTAAACTCAAAAGTAATAGGAAGTGAAGATTATGTATATCAAAAAAATAATATAGATTTAGATGCAAAAAAATACCTACAATCAAAAAATATTGATCACTCAAAATTAATGATTGGAATGACAACCAATGTCATATGGGACGCACAATTACATTATGACAATACTATATTTAAAAATATGATGGATTGGGTTTTTAAAACAGTTAGTTATTTTATTAATAGAAGTGATTTAAATCTGATTATAAGAGTCCATCCGACTGAAGTTAAAGCTGATAGGCCAGCAAGAGAAAAAGTTAAAAATGAAATATTAAAGGTATTTCCAAATTTACCAAAAAATATAATTATCATAGATTCTTCAGAAATAATTAGTACTTATAAAATACTTGATGAATGCAATGCAATCTTAACTTATGGAACTAAAATGGATATTGAATATTCTGCTAGAGGATTTCCTGTAATTGCTGCTGGAGAAGCTCTAACTAAAAATAAGAACTTAGTATTTGAGCCAAAAGATATTGAAGAGTATTATCTATTATTAGATAAACTGCCATTTACAAATAAGTTAGATAAAAAGACTCATATAAATGCTAAGAAATTTGCACATCATTATTTTTTTAGAAGATCAATAAAAATTGGTACACTCCTAGAAAAAAAATATACATTTCCACCTTTTGACATTGATGCCAATTTTTTAGATATTCTTAGTAATGGCAAAGACCAAAATTTAGATGTAATTTGTAGAGCAATATTAAATAAAAAAAAATTTATCGCAGAAAGGTAAAAATGAAAAAATTAATTTTATTATTTATCCCTCCAATATTGTTGAACTTATATAGAAATATGAAAAAAACCTTTTTTAAAAAAAAATTATTTGAGAATCCAAAAAAACAAGATCTTGAATTATATTATGATAAGGAGATGGCAAAAATTTTAGATATGTGGGGTGAAAGAAACGCATGGATAGAGATACAGCATATATTTCATAATAAAAAAGATAATAAGATTTTGGATATAGCCTGTGGAACAGGCAAGGTAATAGAAATTCTTAATAAAAATATCGATTATAATGAAATTTATGGTTGTGATATATCTGATTTTTTAATTAGTAAAGCTGTAAGTAGGGGAATTGATAAACACAAACTTAAAGTCTGCGATGCAACAAATTTACCATATAAAAAAGATGAATTTGACTACAATTATTCAATTGGTTCGTTAGAACATTTTACTGAAGAGGGGATACTAAAATTTCTAAAATCAAGTTTGAGAGCCACAAAATATACAGGTTACCATATGATACCAGTTTCTAGAAATCAAAAAGATAATGGGTGGATAGTAAATCATCAATCTTATTTTAACAACTCTTTAAAATGGTGGGCAAATTTATGTAACCAGATAACTACAGATTACTATTTTCTGGACTCATCCTGGGAAGATGAAATTTCTATTGGTAAATGGCTAATAATAAATAAAAATAAAAATGATTAGAAGGTTATTAAATTTTTTTAATTTTAAAAAAAAAATTATTAATTCAGAATTACAAGATTTGAAGTTATCTATTGGTCAAATTCAAAGCAAGTTGAATGCAAGTTCTTTAGAGAAAAATATAAAAAAAAAGAGTTTAAAGTTTTTTCTCAATGGGGAGAGGATGGAATTATTGATTATCTAATATCCAATTTAGATATTGAAAATAAAACATTTATTGAATTTGGTGTAGAAAATTACGAAGAGTCGAATACAAAATTTTTATTATTAAATAAAAATTGGCATGGGCTCATAATGGATTCCTCCACAAACAATATAAACTATATAAAAAATAGTGAACTTTATTGGAAACATTCACTAATAGCAGTCAAATCGTTTGTGAATAAAGAAAACATAAATGATCTGCTTAAATTATCTAAATTTGATAAAAAAATTGGTTTATTATCAATTGATATAGACGGTAATGACTATTGGGTATGGCAAGGAATTGATACTGTGGAACCATCAATAGTTATTATAGAATACAACTCACGACTAGGTATTGAAAAATCATACGTGGTGCCATATGAAAAAAACTTTGAGAGAAAAAAAGCACATTACTCAATGATTTATTATGGTGCATCTTTGAAGGCATTAGTTAAATTAGGTAAAAAAAAAGGATATGAACTAGTCCACTGTAATGAAGCAGGCAATAATGCCTTTTTTGTTAAAAAAGAATTATTAAACGATAAAATTAAATCAATAGATGCTGTCGAAGGATTTGTGCACAATAAATTTAGAGAAAGTAGAAATAAAGAGGGAAAACTAACATTTCTTGACAAAAAAAGTGAAGAAGAGATTCTTTTTAAATTACCATTAGAAGAGGTTTAAATTGAAAATACTTATAACTGGAGTCTGTGGTTTTGTTGGGAATAATCTTTATCTGAAACTAAAGAAAAAAAATGAATTAATTGGTATTGGAAGAAAAAATAGAAATTATAAGAATAAATATAAGAATATAATAGAAAAAGAAATTACACATAAAAATTTAGTTAATTTAAACTTCAAACCAAATGTTATAATTCATTGTGCTGGATCAGGATCTGTAACTAAGTCAATACAGAATCCAAAAATAGATTATGAAAAAAATGTTAATACAACCAAGGAACTCATCAAATTCATATCTGAATTAACAAAAAAACCTAAAGTAATAATGTTTTCAACTGCAGCAGTTTATGGGAATTCGTGTGAGAAAAATAAAAAACAATTAAAACCTATTTCACCGTATGGCAGAAATAAACTTAAGTCAGAAAATATTTTGCTTAAAAAATCAAAAAAATTTAGATTTGAATTAATGATTCTAAGATTTTATTCGATATATGGTGTTGGACTAAAAAAACAATTAATTTGGGATGTATGTGAAAAAATAAATAATAAAATAAATGTTTTTTATGGTAGCGGAAATGAAATGAGGAGCTGGATTAATATTAAAGATGTTAATAGGCTAATACAATTTTTAATCAAAAAAGGAAGCATTAGTAACCAAACATTAGATATTTCAGGTAACGATGTTGTTAAAAATAAATTCTTAGTAAAAAAATTGTTTAAGCTATTAAACATAAACAAAGTGCCATATTTTAATAAAAAAAATAAAAAAGGAGACCCAATAGATCAAATCTTTAACAATTCTATATTAAAAAATTTAGGCTGGAAACCTAAAATTAATTTGTCTAATGGTCTTAAAGAATATGCACAATGGTACAAAAAAAACTTAAAAAAACAAAAGTAGCATTCATAATTTCACCAAATCAAAATTGGTTGGGAGAAATCAATTATTTTAAAAGTCTTATTGGTTCTATTAATAATTTAGATGAACCTATTCCAATTGAAGTATATGTTTTTACAAGTGAATTTGAAAAAAATTTAGTTCAAAAAAAATATAAGAAAATAAAATTTATTAAAACATCCTTTTTAAATGCAAGTGGGTTTTTATCTTTTATTAAAAAGATATTAGGAAAATTGTTTGATAGATATGATCCAGTAATTTCATTTTTATTAAAAAAAAATTCTATTGATGTTTTATCTCATTATAAGCCAATAAAAGGTTTTAAAAATATTTCTTGGTTCCCAGATTTTCAACATGTGCACTATCCACTCTTTTTTTCAAAAAAAGAGATATTGCTAAGAAATAAATTGTATAATAATTATATAAAAAATTCAGAAATATTACTAGTTAGCAGTGAATCTTCTAAAAAAGATTTAATTAAATTTAAAAAAGAAAAAAAAAGGATTGAGGTCTTAAATTTTGTTCCAGAAATAAATTTCTCAAAAATAAAAAAAAAAGATATTTACAAAAAGAAATTGATATTAAAAAAAAATACCTATTTACCCCTAACCAATTCTGGATACATAAAAATCATATTTGTATTATTGAAGCTTTAAATATTTTAAAAAAAAAAGGCATTAAAATACAATGTATATTTACAGGAAGTAGCTATGATCATCGTAATCAAAATTATTTTAGTGATTTAATGAAAAAAATTAAATTCTATAAACTGGAAAATCAAATAAAATACAAAGGTATTTTGCCATACAATAAGATTATCAACCTTTTATATAATGCAGATATAATTATTAACCCATCCTTTTTTGAGGGATGGAGTACTGTTGTTGAAGAGGCGAAAATTCTTGATAAAAAAATATTATTATCCAATATAGATGTTCATATTGAGCAAAACCCAAAAAAAGGGATATATTTTGATCCATATAATTCAAAAGATCTTGCTAACAGCATTCAAAAAATTTATGAATCCAAAAAGAGAGTAAGAAAAAATTTAAAAACTTTAATTAATAATTATCACAATAACAGAAAACTTTTTGCCAAAAGATTTATTGAAATTGTACAAACTCTAAAAATTTAAAATTTATTATGAGTTTATTTTCAATTATTATCATATCCTATAATACAAAAGATGAATTTATCAAAACATTAAATTCAGTCAAACGACAAACCTACAAAAAATATGAAGTAATAATTATAGATGGATATAGCAATGATGGAACTATTGATTTAATAAAAAAAATTAAAGATAAAAGAATAAATTTTCTAATAGAAAAGGATAATGGAATTTATGATGCAATGAATAAAGGTGTCAAAAAAGCAAAAGGAGAATGGACAATTTTTTTAAATTCAGGAGACTTGTTTAAAGATGCCAATGTATTAAAAAAAGTTCACAAAATTATTAATAAAAAAAGTGACATTGTATTTGGCAATACTGTCATAGATAATAAAGATATACTTTATTACAAATCAAGTAAATTTTTTAATAATTTAACTTTACAAATTCCCTTCTGTCATCAGAGCGTTTTTACCAGAACAAAGTTATTAAAAAAAAATAAATTTTATTTAAATTATAAAATATGTTCAGATTTTAATTTATTTGTTAAATTGTATAAAAAAAAGCATGTTTTTCAAAAAATAAAACCAATAATATCAATCATTATTTCAGGTGGATTATCAGATAGTAGTAGACTTAGAGTTTTTTATGAAAATTATAATATTTTAAAAAAGAATAAAATGTTAAATGGAAAAATATTTTCTCTATTTATTCTTTTTTTTAATATAATTTTAACAAAGTTCATAAAAATTTTTTTACCAAAATATATAATAAATGCCATATTAAAAATGAAATATTATAATACAATAATTAAGTATAAAAATGGTAAATAATAATAAAGTATATTGGAAAGAAGTTCCATTGTTAGACTCTTTATTTAAGAAAAAACTTCTAGAAAACAGAGAAAAAATACTTAAAATTTTTCATAATAAAATTAATTATAATAATAAAATGTCTTTTTTGGATGTTGGAACAACAGGTAATA
This sequence comes from Candidatus Pelagibacter sp. PS_16, assembly GCF_059417965.1. Classification (NCBI taxonomy): domain Bacteria; kingdom Pseudomonadati; phylum Pseudomonadota; class Alphaproteobacteria; order Candidatus Pelagibacterales; family Candidatus Pelagibacteraceae; genus Candidatus Pelagibacter; species Candidatus Pelagibacter sp. PS_16. The sequence goes on from NZ_CM182074.1 coordinate 145,165, forward strand.
CAGAAAAAAATCATAATCTAATTTTGCAGAAAATTTCAAATAATAAAAATATAACTTGTTTATCTAATCAAGACTGTAGTGTTTTAAAAAATCAATATCCGAATATAAAAAATTTTATAATTGGAGACGGATGTAATAATCAATTAAAAGATAATACATTTGATATTGTTTATTCAAATGCAACAATAGAACATGTAGGATCGCATAATAACCAAAAGCTGTTTATTTCTGAGTGTGTGAGGGTTGCAAAAAAAAGTATCTTTATAACAACTCCAAATAGATATTTTCCTTTAGATTTCCACACAAAAATTCCATTTATTCATTTTTTGCCAAAAAAAATTCATAGAAAAATACTTAATTTATTTGGACATAGTTTTTTTGCTAAAGAAGAGAATTTGAATTTATTATCAAAGAAAGATTTGATAGATCATTGTGAAAAGCTCAAAATTAAGAATTATAAAATAATTTCATATAAAATATATCATTTTACGTCTAACTTAATACTTATCATTCAAAAATAAGCTGCGTTTATTAAAAAGATAAAAATTTACAATGAACTTTATTTACAATCTGTCTACAAATTATCCATTATTTGAATTATTTGTATCTTTATTATTATTCTTAGGCTTCAATCAACTTGGAACCATAATTCTTAAAAATAAAAATATTTATTCAATAATTTCTGAATTATCAAATATCCAATATCAAAAAACTTTACTAGCAGTTCATTTTTCTATGATTGTTTTGTTTCCTATTGTTTTATTCTTTCAATTTTCTAAAGAATTTATTTTATCATTTGCATTATGTTTAATAATTTTAGGCATTATTCAATTTATTAAATTTCTAAAAAAATGGAAATTTTGTATTCAAATAGTGAAGAAAGTAAATTCAGAAAATATAATTATTATTTTATTTATATTTGGATATTTTGTTCTTTCAATATCACCTATTACGCATGCAGATGCACTTGGTTATCATGCATCTGTTGCAAAATTTATTGCCAGCAGTGGAAGATTTCCATCTGAGCTAAATAATTTTGAAAATTTATTATCTGGTTCTGGAGAAATCGTGATGTCTTTAGGTTTTTTATTTAATTCAGAACAATTGGGTAATTTAGTGCAATTTTCAGGCTTATTATCCTTAATAGGAGTAGTTAGAAAAAATAGTAATGACAAAAGATTATTTTCTCTACTAATTTTATCTACACCTATAATTATTTTTTTATGCTCTTCACCTAAATTTCAATTATTTTCAATTGCTTCAAATGCCTTAGTTTTTACTATAATTTTTCTTAATAGAACCAATTTTTTACATAATAGGAAAGTTTTATTTTCTATAGCAATAATAATATTAGTATTTTTAACAAATTCAATTAACTCTAAATTTTCATTCATCTTAAGTGGGGGTATTTTATATTTAGCATCACTAGTATATTTTTATAAAAAAAATTTCTTAATGATATTCTTATCTTTGTCTATAATTATTTTTATTTGTTTTTATTTTCCACATATTTACTGGAAGTATTATAATTGGGGGGGTGATATCTATCAATATATCTTAAATCCTTTCCCAACACATTTACCTGGATTTAATAATTTTGAATCTTATCTAACAAATTACAGAAGAGACATACCATTGATATATCTTTTAATACCAATGAGTATGGGTACATTTACAAATACAATAGGTGTTTGTCTAATATTTTTATTCTTTATACCAAGAATTCAATTTGAATTAAGAATAAAAATTATATTAATTATATTTTTTTACTTAGCAATTGTATCTATTAAGGGCCAGATAACAGGACGTTTTCTTGTTGAACCTATATTTTGGCTAATAATTATTTTATCCAAAGAGAAAATTAAGATAAATAATTTTTTTAGAATCCCACTTTATATTCAATCTTGTGTAGTATTTTTATTTCTTATATTTGCTACATTAAATTTATTTCCAGGATCTCTAACTAAATCACTTTATGAAAAAACAATGAACAAGTATGCAAACGGATATTCTTTATATTCTTGGGCTAATTCTATGATAAGTGATGAAGGCACAATTATATCAATGCATAGGTCAATTTCTTTGGGAAAAAATAAAACACTTTCAGCTAATTTTTTAAGCTATTTGTCCAAAACCGACAACCCTGAAATATATATTAATGATATGCAAAAATATAATCCTAAATATTTTTTGACATTTCAAAACTCAACCGATGATTTAGACAAAAACGTTAGTATATTCGAAAATTGTTTAGGAAGAGTGATGTCAAAAAAAAATGAAGTTGGTTTTTATACTGGAAGAAACCCATTCAATAAAGGAAACTCATATTCAGGAATATTGTATGAAATAAAATCTAAACACCTATCTGATTGTATTAACATGAATTTATTGAACGATTAATTTTATATATTATCTAAATATTACCTGAATAATTGGTTTATTTTTTTTTTAAAACAATAATTTGGTATTGAAAAAATTTAACAAAAAAACTAGGGAATCTTTCCTCAAGTAAAAAAAGTAATTTAAAAATAAGTTGTCCAATTTTATTTCCCGGTATGAGAAGCTTTTGATGTTGTGATGAAAACGATCTCCACGGATAAAGTTTAACATCAGCTAAATCAGAAAATTGTTGCCACCAATTATTTTTATGACAAAAAAAATACAATTTATCTTTTTTAATTTTTTTCTTAATAAGAATTTTTTTTTTAATATAATTAATGAAAGTATTAGGATTACTATAAACGATGATTATAGGAGAATCTTTCTTTGATATATCTATTAATTTCTTAATCGTCATCGCCTGTTTTGATTTATGGATATGATAAATTGTATGAAGACTTACCACACAATCAAAATAATTTTTTTTAAAGTTAATTTTTAAAAAATCCTTACAATAATATTTACCCTTTGAACCAAGTTTTTTTTTAGCTTTATCAATAGCAATTTTAGAAAAATCTACACAGTGTCTTTTTTTGAAATTCTTAGAAAATTTTAGATATTCATTATATTGAATTGGTCCAGATGCAAAATCCAGAATGTTTGATCCACCATTTTTTGGAATATGTTTAAGTATTCTCAATCTACATTTTGAGACATATTTTTTTGCAGAAGGTCTTAAGTCCTCAAAAAGTTCTGCATCTTTTGAATTATTTAATGTATTTTTCCACCCATCTTTATTATAAAAATTTTTAATACTTTTCATATTTTTTTTAAAAATTATATAAATCTAAATGTATATTATAACAATAAAATAATTATTTGCTTTAAGTTAAATTATAATTTGAATATTTTATGACAATAGCAATTGACATGGTTGGAACAAATTTAGGAAGTGGCACAAGAACATATAATATTAATTTTTGTAACTACCTGAGTAAAAAAAAATTAAAAAGTAAAATTTATATTTTTATTACACAAAATTATTATAAAGAAATTAAAAATAATAACTCAAACATCGTATACATTCTTAAAAAAAACTATCTATCAAATATAATCTATCGTTTTTTTTGGATGCAATTTATTTTGCCTTTTGAATTAAAATATCTTTGTATAAAAAAATTATACAGCCCGATGAATTTTAGTCCCTTAGTATTAAAGATTTTAAATATAAAACTTATTTTATGCTTACACTCAAACTTGCCTTGGGTTCTTTTTGAAAAAATGCCTGGTAATTTTTTAAGAAAAACTTTCACTAAATTTATAATGGAAAAATCAATTAATGCATCTGATACATTAATTACCTGTTCTAATTTTGCAAAAAAAGAAATTACTAAAATATTAAAACTTAAAAAAAAAAATATTTTTGCTATTAATCTTGGAGTAGATCAAAAATTTCTTAATAAAGAAAAATCAAATTATTATTTAAAAAATTTTAATTATAATAATTATATTATTTCAGTTTTGTCATGTGCAAGATATCATAATATAATCAACATACTTAAAGCTTTTAAACTATTAAAAAAAAATAATTTTAAAAAATTAAAACTTGTTTTTATACTTCAAGTTTTAGATCCAAAATATTTTTTAGAAATCAAGAATTTTGTTAAACTAAATTTTGATGAAGATGAGATTAAGATTTTTCATAATTTAGATAACAAATATCTGATAAATTTTTACAGAAATGCAAAATTTTATATTTTTTCTTCATATTGCGAGGTGTTTGGAATGACATCTTTAGAAGCTATGTCGCAAAAATGTCCTGTTCTTATTTCAAATAAATCAGCAATACCAGAAGTCAATGAAGATGCAGCTTTATATTTCAATCCTAACAATATAGTTCAAATGAAAGATTTAATGCATAAGTTGTTAACTAACACCAGGCTAAGAAAAAAACTTGTTAATAGTGGCAATCTACATTTTAAAAAGTTTTGTTGGAAAAAAACTATTGATGAAACAGTTAATATTTTAGAGATTTAAGTTATTTTTTTTATTAAGAAATTATTAATAATTACTGCATCCATGTCAGTTCTTAAAAGACAATCTATAGCCTCTTCTGGTTTCATTACTATGGGCTCATTTTCATTAAATGATGTGTTTAAAAGTATAGGAACATTTGTAATTTCATAAAAAGCATTAATTAAACCTGCAAATTTTGGGTTGGTATTAAAGCTTACACTTTGTAATCTTGCAGTTCCATCTACGTGAGTGATGGCTGGTATTAGCTTCTTTTTCTCCTCTTTGACAAATGCCAATGAGGACATATATGGACTTATAAATGAATCATTAAACCAGTCAGTTTGAAATTTCTCAAGCACAGAAGGTGCAAAGGGTCTAAATGATTCTCTTCTTTTAATTTTCATATTAATTATATTTTTCATATTAGGGTTTCTTGGATCAGCTAAAATTGATCTATTTCCCAAAGCTCTTGGTCCAAACTCCATTTTGTCTTGAAACCATCCGATTACCTTTCCTTCAGAGATAAGTTTTGCAGTAGTTTTGAATAAATGAGATTCATCTTTTATAAATTTACTTGTAATTTTGATATTATAAGGACTATTAATTATTAGCTTTTGAACATATTCATCAGAAAATTTTTTCCCAAGGTAAGGCGATCCTCCATTATCTAAACTATAACCAGTATTTGCCAACACAATCATAGCTGCCCCAAGAGCTCCGCCATTATCACCAGGTGCAAATGGTATATAAGTATTTTCGAAATATTTTTTATCATTAGTTAAGATTCTATTTGCAGATGAATTTAATGCACAACCACCTGCAAAAACAAGGTTTTTTGAAAATTTAAAGTTTTTTATTTTTTTTAATATATTTATAAAAAAATATTCATAAGTTTTCTGAACAGAGCAAGCAAAGTCTTTTTTAAATTGTTCTTGATCATGGTCTTTACTTAATTCGTTTACAAATAGCCTTGAAAGGTTCTCATTAAATATATCATCGATGATTAAATTTTCATCAGCCACATATTTAAAGTTACTTTTTTGATGATTGAAATAATGTAAATTGAGTTCAAAATTTTCATCTTTATTTAACTTAAAAAGGTTATCTTTTATTTTATTAAAATATTTAGGCTCACCATATGCTGCCATGCCCATAATCTTGTACTCATCACCATAATTTTTAAATCCTAAAAATTGAGTCATGGCATGATAAAAAATACCTAATGAGTTTGGAAAAAAAACTTTTTCAGTTATCTTAATGTTGTGATTGTGACATTTTGCAATGGCGAGTGTTACAAAGTCACCAGAGCCATCTATGGAAAGTCCAATAGCATCTTTATAATTGGATGGAAAATAAGCTGAAGCAATATGTGCTAAATGATGTTCAATATAGTGTATTTTGATATTTTTTTTAAATTTAAAATCTTTAGATAGGTAAGATTTTATATTTAATTTTTTTCTATATCTGCTGATAGAATTATAATTCTTTAAGTTATAATTTTTTAAGAAAAAAACACCTTTAGAAATTATATTACTTAGGGGTCTAGTATTGAATGCAATGTCTGTTACTTCTAAATCTTTAATTTTGGCAATGTTAAGACATTCTCTGATGGATTCTGTTGGAAAGCCAGAAAAATGTTTTTTTCTATTTATTCGCTCCTCTTCTATTGCTGCGACCACCTTATTATTAACAATAATACAAGCTGAAGAATCAGCATGATAAGCATTGATACCTATTATAATTTTCATAATAAAATTGATTGATGTTTATATTTATTATATCTATTTTAAAATATCACAAATTCAAAATTAGTTAAAATAATGAAAAAAGCACTTATATTTGGAGTAACAGGACAAGATGGAGCATACTTGTCCGAATTTTTATTAAAAAAGAAATATAAAGTTCATGGTGTTAAAAGAAGATCATCTTCAATTAACACAGAACGAGTTGATCATATTTTTGAAAGTAAAAAAGAAAAAAATTTTTTTCTTCATTATGGAGATTTAACAGATTCACTTTCAATTCAATCAATTATAAATAAAGTAAAACCAGATGAAATATATAATTTAGCAGCGCAGTCACATGTTGCTGTATCTTTTCAAATACCTGAATATACAGCTGATGTTGTGGCGCTAGGTAGCTTGAGAATCTTGGAATGTATCAAGTTTTTAAAATTAGAGAATAAAACAAAATATTATCAAGCAGGGTCATCAGAGATGTTTGGAAAGGTTTTGGAAGTTCCTCAAACTGAAAAAACTCCATTTTACCCAAGAAGCCCTTATGCAGTATCCAAAGTTTTTGCCCACTGGATTACAAAAAATTATAGAGAAGCACACTCTATTTTTGCTGCTAGTGGTATTCTATTTAACCATGAAAGCCCGGTTAGGGGAGAAACTTTTGTTACCAGAAAGATTACAATCGGACTTTCAAAAATAAAATTAGGAATTCAAAAAAAACTTTTACTTGGAAATCTAAACGCAAAAAGAGATTGGGGGCATGCAAAAGATTATGTTGAAGCAATGTGGTTGATTTTACAGCAAAAAAAACCTGACGATTTTGTTATTTCTACAGGAAAGCAATTTTCAGTTTTTGAATTTATAAATGAAGCAGCCTCAAATCTGAACATTAAAATTAAATGGAGGGGAAAGGGAGTAAATATCAAAGGATATAATGAAAAGAATAAAGTTATTGTGCAGTGTAGTAAAAAATATTTTAGACCAGCTGAAGTTGAGACATTACTTGGCAATTGTGCTAAGGCAAGAAAAGTTTTAAAATGGAGACCTAAAAATAATTTTAAAATGTTAGTTAAGGAAATGACCTTAACGGATTATGATTTGATAAAATCATCCTTAAAAAAATAAATGATAATTAAAAAAACCGATAAAATTTATTTAGCAGGGCACACAGGTCTTGTTGGAAAAGCAGTTTTTAAAAAACTAAAAGAAAAAGGTTTTAAGAAAATAATAGTAAGAAAAAAAACACAACTTGATTTGAAAAATCAAAAAAAAACTTTTGAATTTTTAAATAAAATTAAACCTAAAATTGTTATAATTTGTGCAGCCAAAGTAGGCGGCATAAAGGCTAACAGCAACAAAAGAGCAGATTTTTTAATTGATAATCTTGAGATTCAAAATAATTTAATACATGGAAGTTTTAAAAATAAGGTTAAAAATTTAATTTTTCTTGGTTCAAGCTGCGTTTATCCATCGAACATATCCAAACCTATTAATGAAGAAATGCTATTAAAAGGTCCGTTGGAAAAGACAAATGAACCTTATGCTATAGCTAAAATTGCAGGAATAAAATTGTGTCAGAGTTTTAATAAACAATACAAAACAAATTATAGATGCTTAATGCCATGTAATATTTTTGGTCTATCAGATAATTATAATCTTGATAGTTCTCACTTTATCCCAGCAATCTTAAAAAAAATTTTTTTGGCAAGTAAAAATAATAAGATAGTTAAACTTTGGGGTACAGGAAATGTTTTAAGAGAAGTGATGTATGCAGATGATTTGGCTGATGCAATAGTTTTTTTTATGAATAAAAAAACAAACCATATGATTATTAATATTGGAACAAATATTGAAAAAACGATTAAGGAGTTCACAAAAAGTATAATTAAGACTCTAGAGTTGAAAATTAAAGTAAAATTTAATAATGACAAAAGACTCAATGGGGTTATGAGAAAAAAGTTAGACTTATCGTTAGCAAAAAAATATGGGTGGAAATATAAAACGTCTTTTGATGATGCAATTAGATTTACATATAATGATTTAATAACAAACTACAAAGTGCAGAAACATTAAATTGACTAATCATTTTAATATTAAAAAATATCTTGATATAAATAAATTTTTTGAATTATTAATAGTTATTGTACCAATATCTATTTTTATAGGAAACTTCGCACTAAATCTAAATATACTATTAATAGATTTATTGTTTTTATATTTCTTATTTTCAAAAAAAATTCTTATAAAAAAAAATGTATTAAAATTTGGGTTATTTCTATTAATGTTGTTTATCGTTAATATTGGATTTAGTGTAGACTTATTTTTAAGCATAAAGGGAAGTTTAGGAATTCTAAAATATTCAATCTTTTTTCTGGCATTTGCCTATTTTTTAGAAAGTGAAACTAATAATAAAGCATTTTTTAGGTTAATATTCTTTATTATATTATTTGTAGTAATTGATACTCTTATTCAATATTTATTTGGTTCAGATATATTTGGGTATGAACTTTCTACTGCACATGGAAAAAGATTATCGGGTCCATTTGGTGATGAATATGTTGTCGGTGCTTATTTGTCTAAACTTATTTTTGTAGGTATAATTTATTTAATTCAAATAAAAAAAAATGAATATTTTAATTATTATTATTTAGGTGTTTTACTTGCAATTATATTTCTTACACAAGAAAGATCTGCTTTTTTTATAAGTTTAATTTCATCAATATTTTTTATTCTGCTTTTTAATAGCGCCATAAAGCATAAGATTATATTTTTAGTAATGATAATTACTTGTATTTCATTATTTTTAAAATTTGATAATTATTCTTATGACAAATATTTTAAGGCAACTTCCTTACAGTTAGGATTAACTAATGAAGTACATTTAAGAAATTCAAAAGAAGGACATAAAATAGATACATTTTGGGATAGTAGATATGGAGCACATTTCCTGACTGCGTATGAAATATATTTAGATAATAAATTTTTTGGAAGTGGCATTAAAACATTTAGAAAGGTATGCGCGTTATCAAAGTATAAAAAAATAGAGTCGAAATATGCTGATCAAAGATGTAATACCCATCCGCACAATATATATTTTGAAATTTTAGCGGAAGGCGGTTTCTTTTTATTTATCCCTTTTTGTTTGTTAATATTGTTCTTAGTAATAAAAAACTTAGTAAGTTTTTTCAAAGAAGACAGTAAAAATCTCTATTTAGTTAATCTGAGTATTTTAATTGTTCTTTTTTTTCCACTTCAAACAACTGGTTCTTTTTTTTCAACGTTTAACGGTGTGTTTTACTGGCTCGGCTTAGCGATCATATTCTGCAATATGAAATTAAGTTTTTTTAGAAAATCTTTTTAATAAAATAATTGTAATAGTGTAAATTAGAAAACTTAAGATGATTATAATTAAATTATTATTTATTATTTTTGTCATTAAAAATGGAATGACAGTCATTAGTATATAAATTAAAAAAACATATTTTTTATTTATTATATTCAAAAGATAATGATGAAGATGGTTTAGATCGCCGTCAGATATAGATTTTCCTGATTTAATTCTTGAAATTACCAACCTAGTCATATCCATACCAGGTATAAAAAAAATTAGAAATATTTCATCACTTAATAAAGTTTTATTTAAGTTGTATTCAAAAACATATAAAATTGAAATAAATATACCAAGAACAGCAACTCCTGCATTACCTAGAAATGATATATTTTTTATATTGAGTGCCAAACAATACAAAAGACTTAGGATAATTAGAATTTCAATATTTAAAAAAACTCCTCGATTTAAACCTAGAACAGAAATAAAAAATATTGCAACTGATATTGCAACTCCATTTAAACCATCTATAAAATTTAGAAAATTGTAAAATATGTAGATAAAAAAAACTGTTATAAATACCGAAGATTGATTAAAGTATATTTCTTTATTTGTTAAATTTTCAAAAATTAATGAATTTAGAATAAGATTTTGATCAAGTGGAATTAAAATTAATAAGATTGTAAAAATTATTACGCTTTTTTTTATGGGAGATAGATTTTTAATATCATCAATATATCCAATAAAATAAAAAATATTTATTAGAAGTAAAAAAATTATATTTATTGTAAAATAGAATTCGTAGAATAAAAAAATATCTAATAAAAAATAAAAATTTAGAGTTAGTAATATCAAAAGACCATTTATTGTTGAGATAGGTTTTTGATGAAGTTTTCTTTTTGAGCTAGGGTTATCGTAAAGGTTTAAATATTTTGATATTGTTTTTATAAAAAAACTTAAAAAAAATATTGATAAAAAGATTATTAATATTCTTAGATCTATATTTTCAAAGTATTTCATATCAAAAATAATATACTTTATATGAAAATTTATTCTTCATTTTTAATAGTTTGCTAATATTCTCATTTGTACAAGGTGATTTTGAATACATGCATAGACCACCATTAGTTTTATAATGTGAAAACTCGTTATTTATTTTTATTTTTGTTAATGCAATTTCATCATTTTTAGTACTAAAGGAATAATATTTAGGCCAAGGATGATTGTTATAACTTATATCGTATTTACTAAACTTAAGCATATTTTTTGAAATAATAATAACAACACAGAATAAACTTAAATATTTGATTAAATCTATGTTTTTTTTATTGAGAACTATATTTTTATTAATAATTATAAAAGTTAATATTATAATTAAAACTAGGTTGGATATCCCCAGTCTGTATACGGGAAACTTTAAAAACCAGACAAGAGAACTAAATGTAAATATAGAAATTAACATAATCAAATATTTAAGTCTATATGGATCGTGAATTCTAAGTAATTTATGTTTAGAGTTGTTAATCAAAAAAATTGATATTATGATTAATATTAGTATGTACACACCAAGAATGTTAAATATTTTTTTAGCATGTTTTGTAAGCCAAACTTTAATCCATTCATATCCATTTATATAACTTTCTATTGTACCACTGTTATTAGTGCGATCAGGCCAAGCTTTGGACCAGGCTTCGGTAATATTATTTACATTTTGCACATAGTGTATTGAATTTTTATCTTTATTAAACCAGGATAATTTTTCTATGCATGATTTATTAATTGGCCAAAACATGCATCCAGAATTCATTACATTTTTAACTATCCACAATATTAAAAAGAATGAAGCAAAGAAAGTTTTTCTATTTAAAAAATTTTTTTTTTTAAAGTTTAATTTTAAAGTTATGAATGGAATTATAAAAATACTTAAAAATGTGATTTTATTTAAAAAAATAAACACTGTATAAAAATATATATTTGAAAATGAGATTCTTTTTTTATATTTAAATAATAAAGATATTAGAAAAAAAACTAAAAAATGAGGTATATAATCATTGCCATATTCGCTGTACCTATTCATCTTATAAGTACAAAAAATAATTGTAAAAAAAAGATATAGTAAATAAGTTTGATTAATAGTGATTTTTTTTCTTAGTTGATTTTTGATTTCACTAATAAAATATAAATAAATTACCGAAGGTAGAATACTTAGTGGCAAAAGCATACCATTGGTCATTGTTATATAGTTATTAGAAATTGCCTGCAAATATTGAATAATAGAAACTGTTCCAAACCTTGAGTTAACATTTGTTATCCCCATTATAATTTTTTCATCGTTCAAAAGTTTAATAAATGGAAAATGGTACAGTCCAGAATCTGGTCTATTAGAGTTGCTAAGAAATATTAGAATGGTAGAAAATAATGATATTAAAATAAGTGTCTTAATGTTTGTTTTATTAAATAAAATTTTATAAGACTTTTTATAGAAAGCATAAAATATCAATACCAAAAACACTAAAGAGTTAAATAATAGGTTTAAACCTGAAAAAAAATTAGATAAAAGAGCAATAAAACTAAGTATTATAGAGCCATTAATAATTTGTAGACAATAATTAGAGAAATTATTTTTTAAGTTCGAGTGAGATTGCCCTATGATATAGTAAAAAAAACATATTAAAGCTGTGTTTAAAAAAATTGTCATTTAAAGAAAAAATATAAATTATACATGTTAGTCCTTATAAAAAAAAAAGTAGACAACAAATTCATATTTAAGTGTATTTTACTTTTATTTTTATTAATACAAAGTAATTTTTTTCTAAATATTTATACTTTAATAAAATATCCCTTTAAAGATAGAATGATAGCTAACTATGGGTATTGTAATAATCAAGGCTATGGTTTTATTGATCAGTTTAAAACAAAATATAACCTATCTAATAATTCAAAAATTATAAATAAAAATGATTTTCCAAGTTCGTATTGGTTTATCGATCAGTTTGGTGAAATTAAGGATTATGAATACATAATTCATATCGATAGTAATGAATTGATATCAAATGAAAATATTTTAGAGCAAAACTTCAATTGTTATATTATTAAAAATGATTGAATTTTATAATGTAATCATAAGTTCGTTTATGATTTTTCTATTATTTAGTGGTAATTTGATATTCTATAAAGACCACAATATAAATATTTTTAAAAAAATAATATTCTCTATCATTATATTTCTAAATATTTTTTTAGTATTCTCTTTTTTAAAAAATGGGATGATAATATTATTTTATTCTATAATTGTTATCATCTTCATAAATTTATTTAATTTTGTAAAAAATATAAAAAATTTTTATTTTTTATATTTCATTTTATTTAATTCAGTAATTTTTGCTCAAATAACAATAGAGCCAATTCTTGGATGGGATGGACAAGCAATTTGGTACCCAAAAGCATATAACTATTTTTCAGGTGGAAGTTTTGATAATTTAAATGAATTTACAAGATCAGATTATCCTCATCTTGGAAGTTATGTGTGGGCTTTTTTTTGGAAGTATTCATTATTAAAATATGAGTATGTTGGAAGATATGTTCAAATATTTATTTATCTATCTTCATTGTTTTTGATTATTTCTTCTAATAAAAACAGTATTATTAGGAATATAGTAATAATTTATTTCCTTTTTTATATTAGCTATGATTTGGATTTATTTAGAGGGTATCAGGAATATCTAATTTTTAGTTTAATTAATGTATATGTTGTTTTGCATTATGAAGATAAAGATCAGTCTTTTTTATTTTTTTATACGTTATTAATAATAAATATAATTATTTGGGTAAAAAATGAAGGTATTATTTACATTATACCGATAATTGTACTTTTCATCTTTAGACAAAAAAAAATTTTTAATAAAATAAATTTCTATTTTTTAGCTGCATGTTTGATTATTTTAGTTTTTAGAATCTATATGAGTGCACAGTTAAATGGAACTTTTAGTTTCCAAGGAAACTCATTTACATTGAGTAATACAATCAGAGAAAGCTTAGATTTTTCAACAATTGGAACAGATCTCTTATTAATCATAAAACATTTCATAATAACTTATTTTAAATATCCAGCCTGGATATTGTTATTTATTTTTTTAATTTTTCCAAATAGAGAAGTAAAATCAAAAAAACTATATAAAGACACATTGTATGTTTTTGTATTTAGTTTATTAATTAATATATTTATATTTCATATTCAAGACTCCGCTATTTTAGAATGGCAATTATCAACTGCAGTAGATAGACTAAATTTTATGTTATCTGGGTATTTTATTTATTTTATATATCGCAACATAAATAAATATTTTAGCCAATCCTAAATTAATGAATAAAATTTCTTATTATTATAATCTAGTATTCTTTAGAGACTTTTATCTGTCTATTTTATGGTTGGTAATTTTATTAGGCATTAATGTAAATGTTTCTTATCTGAATATCTCAAATAATGAAAATTTATTAGAATGGACCTATTCAATGCGAGGATATGTACAATTTGTTATACTAATATTTTTAATTTATAAAAATTTTTTTATTTTTAGTGATTTAAGAAATGTTAATAATTTTTTTATTTTATTTTTTTTATATAACTTAGTTCAAATATATTCTTTAATTTTAAGTAATAATGATAATTATAATATTATTTACAATATCTTGGCATTAAATATTATATTATTTTTTAATATAATATTTATTAAAAAAAAAAGAAGTACAAAAGATTTTGTATTTTTTTATTTTATTGATTGTATTTATATATTTGGGTTTTTTAGTAGAGTACCTTTACAATTTAATTATTAAAAACCAACTTTTTTATGGACATCATTCCAGTAAATCGAGTTTAATGCCTGTTATGAACATGCCGCGTTCATCAGGATTAGGAAGGATGGCATTATTAATTTTCTTATTTTGCATCACATTTGTTGATTTAAATAAAATTAAAAATAAGCTTTTTTTAATTTTTGTAGTAATACCTGGAATATTCTTGACCCAATCAAGAGCTATAGTAGGGATATACGTGTTAATTATATTAGTGATATCATTTTCTAAATATTTTAAATTAATCAATTTACAGTTTAATGATTTTAAAAAAAATTTTATAATATTTGTTATTGTTCCATTGATAACTTCTGTTTTAATAACTCAATTGAAACCTAGCAATTTAGACTATTACAAAAATCTATACTTTAAGAAGATAAACATAGACAATACAAAAAATTTTAAATTTAATAAAATTGAAACAGATATTCAAATTTTGCGTAATCAGAATCCATCTTTTACATCATATAGAGCAGAACATTGGAAAGATTTAATTAAAAAAACAGTCCAATCTACTCAATCCATTTTAATAGGTAATGGAGTTCAAGCTGATAGATTTTTAATAAAGCAAACAGCCTCAAATGCTACTTTATATTTTTATGCAAGCTCAGGTGTAATTGGATTATTAATATACGTTATGATAATAATTAACATTATTAAGACTTTGGTGAAAAAAATTAATTACTTAAGAAAAAGCTCATATAAAGATAACAACTTTACATTTGCAGTCTTAGTAATATTTGCACTTCTCATTAGAGGGATTGTTGAGAGCAGTTATGCAGTTTTTAGTATAGATTATATCTTTTTTATTATAGCTCTTTATTTCATTAATTATGACACAAAAACCCAAAGTTAGCATCATAACCATTGTTAGAAATGGAATGCCAAGGTTACTTGATACTCTAGAGTCATTCAAAAAACAAAGCTATAAAAATAAAGAATTAATTGTAGTTTATTCGAAATCAGAGGACAGAACTCTTAAAATTATAAAATCTTCAAACATTGTAAATAAAATTATTTATCAAAATAAACAAAATTTATACAATGCAATTAATTTAGGTTTAAAGAATGCTAGTGGTGATGTAATTGGAATATTACATAGTGACGATATATTTTTCTCGTCTAAATCATTAGAGATTGTAATGAAAAGTTATATTAAAGATAAGTTTGATATTGCATATGGTAATATTTTAATATCAAAAAAAAATAATTTCGAAGATGTAATTAGAAACTGGAAATCTAAACCTTTTAAAAAAAAAAAATTAAAATATGGATGGATGCCACCACATGTAAGCTTGTTTATATCTAAAAATAATAAAAACATAATGTATAATGAAAATTATAAAATTTCGGCTGACTATTTATATATTTTAAAAATTTTTAATAGAAATAAAATAATTAGATATATTGATAGTTATATAACTATAATGAGGGCAGGAGGAATAAGCTCAAATCACATTCTTAAATTCACAGAAGATTTATCTGTAGCAAAAATTTTTTTTAAATATTATTATTTAACAATACTTTTAAAAATAATAAGTAAAATTTTTCAATTCAAAACAATAGAACATGATTTTGATAAAAAATACATAAATTTTTTTAAAGATGATAAATATAAATTTACTAACAATGTTAATAATATAATAAAACAAAAAAGGTTTGTCTTATCGGCTTTTAATTTGGCCTATTTGGCATTTGTTCATAATAAAATTAATATCAAAAAAAAATATATATATTTATGGCCAGACGGAATTACAGCTAAATTATTTTTTAAAAAAAAAAAATACCTGGTAGAATAATATTAAAAAGATTAAAAAATGATGAATCTTTTCAAAATGTTTATTTAATAAATAAAAAAAACAATAGAGATTTAAATTATATAAAAAAAAAATTTCCCAAAAAAAATATTTACAATATCAAGGCTCCATATGGCCCTATAAACTTGATTATCAGAACGATTAAAGACAGAATTTTAAAAATTAAAAATAAAAGTCTAATTATCCTTGCTCTACCAACGCCAAAACAGGAAATCATAGCGGCTTATATTTCAAATATTCATGAAAATTATAAAATAGTTTGTATTGGTGGAGCTTTAGAATTTGAAAGCAAAAAACTAAAAATTCCCAATTTTTTCAGTGAATATTTCGAAAGTATTTGGAGATTGCAAGATGAGCCATTCAGGAGATTAAATCGTTTACTTTTATCAATATTTATTGCGGGTAAAAAATGGGTGTGTCGTGAATACAAAAATTTCTAACTCAATATGTGTATGGGCTTCAGACTTCAGAGAAAACTCTGGAGAAGGAAGACTCGCACGTTTATATGTTCAAAAAAATTTAAAATGTAAATATAATAATATCAAAGTTATTTCACCTGATCTCAATTACATTTTTATAAATAAAAAAATTTATAAAAAGATTAAAAAAAAAGAAATTAATTTTAATAGTAATTTTTATAAATACATTTATCCCCTGGTAGGATGTCTAGTCTCTTGGTATCACTTTCTATCAAAAAAAAATTTTGTTTATCTTAATTATTTACCACTATGGAATTTTTTAATATTTACTTTGTTGGCACCAAAGACAAAGATTGGACCAATAACAGGGTCAAAAATTTTAGGTCGAGATAAGATAAGAAAATTTATTATTCCATTTCTTTATAAAATTTCTATTTTAATAATTTATATACGTAATAGTAATATTTTTTTTTCGACAGATAATTTGGAACATTATGTAAAAAAAAAACTTCCTAATAAAAAATTTAATTTTGTTTTAAAATATTTAAAAAAGAAAAAAAATATTACACATATAAAGACAAACGATGTTGTTGTATATTTTAGAAAACATAATAATAAAAATAATAATTTTTTTAAAAAAATAACACAATGGATAGTTAAAGAAGGTATTAACATAATTGCGTATGGAGATATCTTAGATGTAAAAGGTGTAAAAAATCTAGGAAATATAAGTTTTAAAAAAAGTATAGAAGTTATAAAAAAATCTAAGATTGCCATAAATAGTTCGGAGAACTTTTATACTTTTTTTATGATGGATTGTTTAAATAATGGAACTTATGTTTTATGTGATAAAAAAACGTTACCAAATAAAGTTTTACCAAACAAATATATAATTCATTCTGATTACAAAAAATTCACTATTACATATAAAAAATTGTTAAATTGTTTAGAAGCAAAATATTAAAATTTATTATTTTTTAAAATTTTAGTCAAAGCAGAGATGTTGCCTAACACTTTTAAAAGTTGGAGTTTTGATAAATTTAAAAAAATTTTAACAACAGCACCTAAAAAAAAGTATCTGGTATAAATTTTGTTTTTTTTAATGAAATGATATCGATTAACGAATTCTTTTTGACCAAAACTAAAAGACTTTCTTTCAATATTATTGTTATGGTAGTACATAGCTTTTTTTACTACAATTAATTTGCCAAATTTACTCATCCTATAACTGTAATCAAGATCTTCTAGATAACTGTATCCCTTAAAAAAATTATCAAAATTTATTTTTTTTTTATTATTTGCATAAATCACGGCTTGAGTTGAAAGCCATTCTACTTCTTGATTTTTCTTCACATTATTAATTTTAGTTTGCCAACCAGAACGAACAATTTTACCAATATTTGTATTATAAATACCAAGCTTTTCCATGATCTTGTTTCTTTTAATGCTTTCTAAAAATCCATAATCAATCTTACTAATTAGATTAAAACCATATCCAATATATAACTTCTCATTTTTTTTAATAAATTTCCTCATTTCAACAAATGAGTTTTTTTTGAATACAATATCGTCATCCAAAAACATAAAAAACTTATTACTTTTTTTCATGTTTTTTAAACCCTTATTTCTTTGTACAGAAATTGATGCTATTGAATTTATAAGTTTTATATTTAATTCTGCTTGTTTAATTATGAAAATTAACTTTTTCTTATTATCTACATTTGAGCTATCAACGACTAGTATTTCATTAAAAAAAAACTTATTGTTATATAACTGGTTTAATAATCTTTTAATTTTATAAGGCCTATCTTTAGTGGGAATAATTATTGATATTCTCATATTTTGTAAAATTTTTTAATTTCTTTATAAGGAAGAAATATTATTAAATGTAAAATTTGAATTATAATAAATAACTTACCATCATAATTAACAAACCAGAAAATAGAATTCAAAATAATCAATAAAAATTGAATAATAATTAAATTTTTAAATAAAAAGAGTTGTTTAATTGTATAAAATTTTATTCCTAGAACTAATAATTCCTTAAAGAAAATTATATAAATAAAATAATAAATATTTTCTTTTAAAACTGCTAAAATTATTCCAATAATAAATGGTAATAAAGTCACAATTTCCACATAGGTATTAAATTTTGATCTACCAATTAAATCATAATAATCAGTTAATAAGCTTGAAAACGAATTCATTATTACAATTAGTAAAAAAATTTTAATCAAATCATAATACGTTGCTGAATATGTACTACCCAACCATATCATTAAAAATTTTTGTAAAAATAAATATAACATTAAAAAAATTGATAACATGTATGCACAATAAAAAATTGCAGCCATGCTTAGATTGTTTTTATTGTCTTTCTTATTAACATTCGTTTTTGCTATAAATATGTTATTGTATCCCATCATTGGACTGCTAAACTTTGATGAAATTTGTTGTGAAATATTATAAAAAACAAAAGCAACATTATCCAAA
Organism: Candidatus Pelagibacter sp. PS_16; assembly: GCF_059417965.1. Taxonomy (NCBI): domain Bacteria; kingdom Pseudomonadati; phylum Pseudomonadota; class Alphaproteobacteria; order Candidatus Pelagibacterales; family Candidatus Pelagibacteraceae; genus Candidatus Pelagibacter; species Candidatus Pelagibacter sp. PS_16. The sequence goes on from NZ_CM182074.1 coordinate 164,204, forward strand.
AATATTTTAATTATGTATTTATCAAAATAGTTATAAACTTGATTAAAGAAAATATTTAACGTCATCCACTTTAAATAATTTTTACAATCATTTATAAAAACTTTAGATATTTGAGGCTTACTATTTACTAATTTGCTTATAACGATGATAAACATTGCAACAATAATGAATAATTTTATTAATATTGAAAATGTAAAGATGTCTATGTTGATTTTATAATATACCGCAACTGAAGGTAAGGACATTGATATACTATAAAAAAATAAATTAAATAGACTTAAAGTTTTATAATTTATATTACCTTTAAATATACCCTCTAATGTTAAATAAAAATTTGTTATAATTAGACCAATTAATATTTTGATACTTTGCAATTCTTTAATATTTTCTAAATTTAGATATCGGATTGAGTAATAAATTAATGTATAAATTATAAGTGAAAATATTGTGGAAAATATAGTTGTTAATAATATTGATGTAAAAATGATATCTTTTTTTTTGCTATTTTTTTTTGCTATATTTATTGTTGCAATTTTATTAAAGCTTAAATTGGTTATAATCGCAAAAGTCAGTATAAAATGACTCATAAGATAACTTGCGTACTGCTCATTTGTTAGGATTTTTAAAAAAATTGGAATGGAAATTAATGATATAATAATTGATAGCAAACTGGGCAGGGAGTAATAAACTGTGCCTATTAAATATTTTGATTTTAAGTATTTTTTCAAGATTTTTATATTTACTTATGCTATGTGAGTATTAATTAGCATTTTTAATCAATATTTAAACAAATTATGAATAAATCTATAATAATACCTTGTTTTAATGAAAAGCAAACCATTTTAACTGTAATTCAAAATGTTAAAAATAATTTGATAGATGGAGATGAAATTATAATTGTAGACGATTTTTCTTCAGATGGGACTAGAGATTTATTAAATAATTTAAATGATCCTATAATAAAAATAAAGTATCATGACAGGAACTATGGCAAGGGTAAAGCTATCAACACTGCTTTAAAGGAAAACCTTAAAGAAGTAGTGATTATTCAAGATGCTGATCTCGAATATAATCCTGATGAATATACTTTACTTATTAAACCTTTTTTAGAAACAGATGCTGATATCGTTTATGGCTCAAGATTCTTGGGTGGTCAAAAATATAATAGACTGCATTTCTTTTGGCACTCAATTGCAAATAGAATATTAACTTTAATATGTAACCTTTTTACTAATTTAAATATGACGGATATGGAAACTGGTTACAAAGCTTTTAAAAAAGATGCAATCAAATCTATAGAGATAGAAGAGAAATCATTTGGTGTAGAGCCAGAAATCACTGTAAAATTAGCAAATAAAAAATTTATATTTTATGAGGTTCCAGTATCCTATGCAGGTAGATCTTATGAAGAAGGAAAAAAAATTGGAATTAAAGATGCATTCAGAGCGGTCTATTGTATTATTTATTACAAATTTAAAAAAGACAAATATAAAAGATAATCTTTATGAAAAATAAAATTTTAGTCTGTGGTGCAGGTGGTTTTATAGGTGGTCATCTTGTTGCAAATCTTTTAGATGAAGGAAATGATGTTATTTGTGTTGATAACAAGCCATTTGACTTATGGTTTCAACATTTTGAAAGGTGTAAAAACTATTCTCTTGATTTAAAAGAGTATGAAAATTGCTTAAAGGTTACTGATGGTGTGGAGCATATATATAATATGGCATGTAACATGGGTGGAATGGGTTTTATAGAAAATAATAAAGCTGAGTGCATGCTATCTGTTTTAATAAATACCAATTTACTTAGAGCATCAGTTAAAAATGATGTACAAAAATATTTTTTTTCTTCAAGTGCTTGTGTTTATAATGCAGCCAAACAAAAAGACACATTTGTAAAAGGTTTAAAGGAGAGCGATGCATACCCAGCAGAGCCCGAAGATGGTTATGGATGGGAAAAACTGTTTAGTGAAAGAATGTGCAGGCATTTTACAGAAGATTTTAAACTTGAAACTAGAGTTGCAAGATATCATAATGTTTATGGACCAATAGGAACATTTGATGGTGGAAGAGAAAAAGCACCCGCTGCCCTTTGTAGAAAGATAATAAATGCTAAGCTTAATTCTAAAGATACAATCGATGTATGGGGAGATGGCAATCAAACAAGAAGCTTTATGTATATTGATGATTGTATAATTGGAACTAAAAAACTCTTTTTGAGCGATAGTTCAGATGTTTACAATATTGGAAGTGAAGAACAGGTTTCTATAAACCAAATGATAGAAATAATACAAGAAATAGCAGGCATAAGATTAAAAAAAAATTACCTTTTAGATAAACCTCTTGGTGTAAGAGGTAGATCTAGTGATAATTCCCTTATAAGAGAGAAAATTCAATGGGACACAAATATTAAACTTAAAACTGGTCTAGAAAAAACTTATAAATGGATTTTTGATCAAATAACTACTGGTATAAATCATAATAAATTTACAAATAAGTATTAAATTTATTTGTAAATTTATAGATTTTGATATAAACATTTCATGCCTGGTGATTATTGCGAAGGGGCAATACCCGATCCCATTCCGAACTCGGAAGTCAAGCCCTTCAGCGCCAATGGTACTTTGTCTTAAGACACGGAAGAGTAGGACATTGCCAGGCTAATAAATCTCAATGAAAAAAATTATTATTATCACAGGTGGTGCTGGTTTTGTTGGGTCTAATTTAATTGAAAAGATATTAAAAGAAACTAATAAAAAGATTATTAGTATAGATAATTATTCAAGCGGTTATAAGAAAAATCATATAAAAAATCCAAGAGTTAAATATATTAAGGAAGATACCAGAAATATAAGTAAGATTTTATCCAAACATATTAAAAAAATTGACTCAGTTTTTCATTTTGGGGAATTTGCAAGAATTTATCAAAGCTTTGAAAAATTTGATACCTGCTTTAGATCAAACTCATTAGGCACTTTAGAGGTGTTTAAGTTTTGTTTAGACAATAAAATTAAATTAATTTATTCAGCCACGTCTGCTAGTTTAGGCAACAAAGGCATGGATAAAAATCTTTCTCCATATGCCTTTACAAAATCAAAGAATTTAGAATTATTAGAAAACTTAAAAAAATGGTTTAATTTTAAATTTGAAGTAGTCTATTTTTATAATGTTTATGGGCCAAGACATATAAAATCTGGAGAAATGGCCACAGTAATTGGAATATTTGAAGACCAATATAAAAAAAATAAACCATTAACCGTTGTAAAGCCTGGCACACAAACTAGAAGATTCACTCACATTAACGATACAGTTAACGTTTGTTATGAAGCTTGGGTAAAAAATAAATGTGCTCATTATAGTATTTCCAATAAAAAATTTTATTCAATAAAAGAGGTAGCTAAAATGTTTGACAGTAAAATAAAGTTCTTAAAAGCAAGACCTGGAGAGAGATTTGCGTCAGCTTTGACCAATATATCTCAAAATAGTAAGATTATTAAGAAATATGGGAAATTACATTTGAAAGATTACATAACTTCGGTTATTAAGGATAAATTATTATGAAAATTAAAAGTTCGTTAAAATCATTAAAAAAAAGAGACCTTAATTCTAAGTTAGTTAGAAGAAGAGGAAGAGTTTATATAATCAATAAAACAAACCCAAAATTTAAAGCAAGACAGAAGTAATTTTTATGGATAATCAAGACCATAAAAATACCTGGAATAATTTCACAAAGTTTGTGTTGTGGGGAACTGTCGCTGTTATAGGTGTTTTGGTATTAATGGCAATATTCTTGCTATAGAGTTCTCCTATGAGAATAGTTTCAATTTTAGAAAATCAAAATATTGAGAAAAGAATTGCAATCACTCCTGAAATTGCAAAAAAATATATAGCTATTGGATTTGAAATTACTTTAGTTGAAAAATATGGTGAGCATCTAGGTTTTAGGGATAGTGAATACAAAGATTTAGGTGTTGAAATTTCTACTAACGAAACAGAGATATTAAGTAAAGCTAATATTATTATTCAGATGGGATTATTATCTGATGAAAATCTTTCAAATTTAAAAGAAAATCAAACACTCATTGGAGTATTTAATCCTTATAATAACAAAGAAAAAATAGAAAACTTATCTAAAAAAAATATTAATGTTTTTTCTTTAGAAATGTTGCCAAGAATTACTAGAGCCCAATCAATGGATATTCTTTCCTCACAAGCCAATCTTGCTGGCTATAAAGCAGTAATCGAATCATTTGCAAATTTTGAAAAAGCAATACCAATGATGATGACAGCAGCTGGCACCATTCCAGCGGCAAAAGTATTAGTGGTGGGGGCAGGTGTGGCAGGCCTTCAAGCAATTGCTACAGCAAAAAGAATGGGTGCAATAGTTTTTGCAACAGATGTTAGAATGGCATCAAAAGAACAGGTTGAAAGTTTAGGTGGAAAATTTTTAACTGTTGAGGGGTCTGAAAATCTTGAGACTGAGGGTGGCTACGCAAAGGAAGCTTCAGAAGAATTTAAAAAAAAACAAGAGGATCTTTTAGCGGAAACTTTAAAAAAAATTGATATTGTAATATGTACTGCTTTAATTCCAGGCAAAAAAGCTCCATTAATTATTAAAGGTTCTATGATTGATAATATGAATTCTGGATCAGTTATTTATGACTTAGCTGCAGTTCAGGGTGGAAATGCAGAGTTTACTGAAGTTGATAAAGTTGTAGTTAAAAATGGAGTAAAGATTATGGGTGAAACAAATATTTTAAATAAGCTTCCTGTTTCGTCCTCAAACTTATATTCAAAAAATGTATTTAATTTTGTATCCAATTTATATGATAAAGAAAATAAAAAGATTAATATTAATTTAGAAGATGAGATAATTGAGAAAACTTTAATAAAATAGATTTATGGAAATAGACCCTTTTATATTTAGATTAAGCATATTTATTTTATCAATTTTTATTGGATATTATGTTGTATGGAGCGTGACCCCATCTTTGCATACACCATTAATGTCAGTTACCAATGCTATATCGTCAGTAATTATTGTTGGTGCTATAATTGCAGGTTTAGCAGGAAGTACAGACAATGTTTTTACAGTTTCTAATATTTTAGGTTTTTTAGCAATATCACTTGCGGCAGTTAATATATTTGGTGGGTTTTTAGTCACTCAAAGAATGCTCCAAATGTACAAAAAAAAGAAGAAAGATAAATAATTATGTCAGCAAATTTATCAGCAATATTTTACTTAATTTCAGGTGTTCTATTTATATTGGCATTAAGAGGTCTATCATCGCCAGAAACTTCAAGACAAGGTAATTTCTTTGGAATTTTGGGTATGGTGATAGCCATCACGGTTACTTTTTTATCTGTTGGAAGTTTTTCTAGTGGACTGATTTATGTATTAATTTTTTTACTAGTAGGTGGTCTCATAGGAGCATTTATAGCTTACAAGATACCAATGACGGCCATGCCAGAGCTAGTAGCAGGTTTTCATAGCTTAGTCGGTTTGTCAGCAGTTTTTGTTGCTATATCAGCTTTCTTAAATCCAGAAGCATTTAACTTAGGATCAGTAGGTGCTATTAAACTTGCAAGCTTAATTGAAATGTCAATTGGAGCTGCAGTTGGTGCGATAACATTTTCAGGTTCAATAATTGCTTTTTTAAAACTTCAAGGAATAATGTCAGGGTCACCCATCACTTTTAAAGGGCAGCATTTTCTTAATGCTTTATTGTTAATTTCAATTTTAGTTTTATCTTACTTACTTTGTTCATCCCAGTCCTCTAATTTCTTTTGGATATTAATAGCAGTTTCATTTTTAATAGGATTTTTATTAATCATCCCAATTGGTGGAGCAGATATGCCGGTGGTGATTTCAATGTTAAATTCATACTCTGGTTGGGCTGCTGCAGGAATTGGTTTTACTTTAGAAAATACTGCATTAATTATAACAGGTGCCCTTGTTGGATCTTCTGGTGCAATTTTATCTTATATAATGTGCAAAGGTATGAACCGATCTTTCTTTAACGTAATTTTAGGAGGGTTTGGTGCAATAGAACAGTCCGCATCAACTGGAAATAAAGAACAAAGACCTGTTAAGAGTGGTAATGCGGAAGACGCAGCTTTCTTAATGAAAAATGCATCATCTGTTATAATTGTTCCAGGTTATGGGATGGCAGTAGCTCAAGCACAACACGCACTAAGAGAGATGGTGGATACTTTAAAGAAAAATGATATTAAAGTTACTTATGCAATTCATCCTGTAGCAGGAAGAATGCCAGGACACATGAATGTCTTATTGGCAGAAGCTAATGTTCCATATGATGAAGTTTTTGAACTTGAAGAAATTAATAATGATTTTGCTAACGCTGATGTTGCATTTGTTATTGGGGCAAATGACGTAACAAACCCAGTTGCAAAAACTGATCCACAAAGTCCAATCTATGGAATGCCAGTTCTTGATGTTGAAAAATGTAAATCAGTATTATTTGTAAAGAGAAGTTTATCTCCTGGATATGCTGGAATTGATAATGACTTATTTTATAAAGAAAACACCCTAATGTTATTTGCAGATGCTAAAAAAATGACTGAAGATATTACTAAAAACCTTTAAAAGTTAATGACAACAAAAATATTTTGTGACATTGCAGAATTAGATTTAATAAAGAAATTTAATAAGAAAAAAATTGTTAAGGGATTTACAACTAATCCAAGCTTAATGAGAAAAGCAGGAGCAAAAAATTATAAATCCTATTCAAAGAAAATATTAAAAATTTGTAATAATAAGCCTGTTTCATTAGAGGTATTTGCAGATGACCATAAAGCAATGAAGAAACAAGCTCTTCAGATCAATACCTGGGGAAAGAATGTTTACGTAAAAGTTCCAGTTGCTAATTCTAAAGGTGTTTTCATGGGAAAAATTATTAAAGAACTTAATAATTTAGAGATTAAACTTAATATAACTGCGATTTATAGCGCAAAACAAACAGAAAAAATTCTAAAATTAATTAACAAAAAAACTAAAGTTATAATCTCAATATTTGCTGGTAGAGCAGGGGATACTGGTAAAGATCCAGTTCCAGAATTTAAAAAAAGTATAGCAATGGCAAAAAAATTTAAGAATGTAGAGATACTTTGGGCAAGTGTTAGAGAACCCTACAATTATTTACAAGCAAAACAAATAGGCTGCCATATAATAACAATTCCCCCAACAACTATTGAGAAAATAGAGAACTTTGGAAAAACATTTGACCAATTAACAAGAGAAACTGTTAAAGCTTTTTTAATTGATAGTAAAAAATCTAAATTTAAGATTTAAATAAATTATTAAATGATACAGGGAAAAAAAATTTCAATAGTAATACCAGTCTATAATGTTGGAGATCAAATTATAGGTTTAATTGAAAAAATACCAAGCTTTGTTGATCAAATTTATGTTGTAGATGATAAATGTCCAATGAATACAGGAAAAAAGTGTGAAAAATTAAATCATAATAATAATAAAATTAAGGTTTTGTATAATGAAAAAAATCTTGGTGTTGGTGGTGCTGTTAAGTTTGGGTATCAAGAGAGTGTTAAAAATAACTGTGAGCTTATTGTTAAAATAGATGGTGACAATCAAATGAACCCAAATGAAATAAAAAAATTAGTTGATAGATTATTAACAGGCTATGACTATGTGAAAGGAAATAGATTTTTAAATAAAACTGAAATCATAAATTATCCACCAGTAAGATTTTATGGAAATATTTTTTTATCCTTTCTTTCAAAATTATCGACTGGCTATTGGAATATATTTGATACAGTGAATGGTTTTACATGTATTAAGGCTAAAATTGTTAATAAGATTAACCTTAATGAAGTAGATAATGGATATTTTTTTGAAACAGATTTGTTATTTAATCTTAATTTAATTAAATGCAGAGTAGCTGACGTCCCTGTTACTATAAAATATTTTAAGGACAGAAAGCAAAATATGAGTATATCAAAAGAAACAATAAGATTTTTTTATAAAAATATTTCAAGAATTAAGAGAAGAATAATATATCAATATTTTAGTAACAATTTTACAATAGGAAGTTTTTTTGGAATAACGTCATTTTTTTTATTTTTATTTTCAATATTTTTTGGTGGATATAACTGGATTAAATATGGAATTATACTTAAATTATTAGCACCAACTGGAATTGTTATTTTAAGTTTTACAAGTTTAATCATTAGTATTTTATTTTTAGGAGTATTTCTTTTTATAGATAGCCAAAATGATCCCAATAACTTTAATGATTAAAAGATTTTTATTAGAGTTGGTTGATACAAAACTATCAATTTTGATTTTAACAATTATTGGAGCTCTAACAATTGTAATTGCAGGGCATGTATACACTTATGAAATTGAATTATCTAGACAAGACTCAAGATATTACATACTTCTTGCTGAAAATTTTAATAATTACTTTATTTTAGATCAGCAAGTTGCGATGAGAATTTTGCCATCATTCCTTGCTAAAATAGTTGGAAATATTCTTTCATTAAATATTTATAATTCATTTAAATTCTTAACTTATCTATTCTTTTTTATATTATTATTTAAAACTTTCTTTTTATTTAAAAATTTTAATTTACCTAGTTATTTAGCCCTATCATCTGTTTTAATAATTTATTTTTCAAACAACGCGGTGATTTATACAATTTTTAATGTTTATCAACTCTTAGATTTACTGCTTTATCTTTTTTCAATAATGATTATTGAAGGAGCAATTTTTAATAAAAAAAAACAACTATTTATTTTTAGTTTTTTGGCAATTTTTACAAAAGAATTTTTAATTATATTAATTATAAGTGGATATATAATCAATTTTATTAATGAAAAGAATAAAAAAAATATTATTTATTTAATCATATTATTGATCGTATTTTTTATTCATTATAACTTTGCTGGCAGCTTAAATTTAAAAGACCTAAATATTAGTAGCATAATATTACACGACATTAGTTTATTTCAAAATTATTTTGAAGAGGCTTACCGATGCTTAATTAAAGACAAGAATCTTTTTTACTTTTTCCCATATTTATTTTTAATACTAAATATAGAATTTATAAAATTTTTAAAAAAATTTCAGTTTTTTTTTATATATATGTCAATACCTGTTTTAATATCAATTTTTTTATACCAATATATAGGTGAAAATTTTTTCAGAGTTTACTATCAGGGCTTTTTTATCTTTGTGTTATTTAGTTTAATCTTTGTCACAAAAAAAATATCTGATAATTATTTTTTGTCATTGGGATATTTTTTATTACCACTATGTTTTTTAGTAGATTTTGCATTTATTTATTTAAACATTAACCAAGATGGGTTTGCCAAATATTACAATATAACACGATATGAATATCTATCAGGTTATTTTCTATTTAGTATATTTTTTATTACAATCTTGTTATTAATAAAAAAAGTAAAAAAATAGTTTCTAAAATGAAAAAAGACTTAGTTATATTTGAAATAAATGAATGTGATTTTGAATATTTTGCTTATGGTTCAAAAAAATATAACTACCCATTAATAAAAAAATTTTTTAAAAAAAAAAATAAAATTAAAACATACACAAAAGATAATATTGAAGGATTAAATTTAGACCCATGGGTTCAGTGGGTTTCTGTCCACACTGGCTTACCTTCAAAAAAACATAGGGTATTTAGAATGGGACAGAAAATTCCAAAAAACGTTATTCAATTTTGGGAAAAAATAGCTAAAAAAAATTTTACTATATCTCTATGGGGATTATTTAATTCTAGTTTTAGATTAAAGAAAAATATTAACATGTTTATTCCTGATCCATGGAGTTTTACTCAAAAAGCATATCCTGAAAACTTAAGTTCATATTTAAAATTACCCAGGTTCTACGCAAAAAATTATCCAAATGTTGAAAAATTTACAATATTACTTTATGGAGTAATGTTTCTCAAAAAAATTTTATTTACTAGTATTTTTTTCTATATATTAAAAAACTCGTTAAAATTCCTTAAAATATTTATTTATGTCGGTTTAAAAAGTTTTAATTTATATTTTTTTTTAGATCTAATCTCTTTGCACATTCTAAAAAAGGAAATCAAATTTAAAAAGTCTGATATCACAATAATTGCACTAAATTCATTTGCGCATTATCAACATAATTTTTGGGATGAAAAAAAAAATGAGTCTTATTATTTCTGGTATTTAAATGAGATGGTTAAAGTAATCTATTTTATTGATAATCATTACAGTTCATCAATTGTATTTAACGGATTTGAGCAAAAAAAAATTAATCCAGAATATGCTGTCAGACCAAAAAATTTTAATACAATATTAAATTTACTTTGTATTAAATATTCTAAAATTGAACCAAACATGACAACAGGAGCAACAATTTTTTTTGACTCAATTAAAGACAAATTTAATGCGAAAAAAATTTTAAATGAAATTTATTTTTATGAAAAACATTTATTTTATCTAATAGATTTTAAAAATGAAAAAAAAATTTTTTTTAAGTTTAATTTAATTTTTAACACAAATGATTTAAAGATTATTATGAAAAGCAAAAGGTCATTTAAAGTAATTAACTTATCTAAAGATTTTTCATCAAAAACAGAATCTTCATTAATAAAGAAAATTTTAGAAAATTGTATATTTATAAAATCAACAAGTGTTCATAAACAAAATGGAACAATTTTTGCAAAAAATTTTTTAATAGAACATAACAATACTTATAAATTAGAAAATCATAAACTTTCTAAATACATCTTAAATCATTTTGATATAATAAAGTCTTAATATGAAAAATATTTATAAATATATATCTAGAATTGAGATCAAATCGTATCAATATTTTAAAGATGGAAAATCAATTCCAATATCTTATTACCCTTTTTTTTTCATTAAGGGCTTATTAAATTTAATTGAGAGCTTAATAAGAAATATATCAGGTCCATTTGGTCTCATCATAAGAAGATTTTATTATAGATTGGTCTTTAAGAAAATAGGTAAAGATGTATTGATTGATATAGGTGTTGTTTTTTCAGCTCCTCAAAATATTGCATGTGGTAATAGAGTATGGTTTGATACATATTCTATTATTAATTGTCCTATGAGCGATGTGAGCATAGGAAATGAAGTTCATATAGGTCCATATTGTTATTTGGGAGGAAAAAAAAAATCACTCTTAAGAATTTCACTGCACTTACCACTGGCTCAAAAATTTTTTCAGGAAGTACAAATATTCCTTTAAAAAAAAATTTAATTTTAAATCCCATGATAATAAAACAACCTTATGAAAATCATTGTCTAAATGATGCCGAAGTGCTGTTAGAAGAAAATGCTGTTGTATTAGCGAATTGCACTATTGCACCTGGTGTAGTAATGGGAAAAGGATCAATGTTATTGCCAAACTCTTTCTTAAACAAATCAACTGAAAATTATTCTATTCACGTAGGGGTGCCTGCTAAACCCATTGCAACAAGATTATAATTAGTGTAATCACATATTATCATGATGTTTGATAAAAATTCTGCACACTCAATGTCATGCCCATGGATCGAATCAGATTTTGCAAAAAATATATTAAAGAAAAAAAAAGTTACACCAAAATTAAGAAAAGAAGCTTTATTTTTTATCAAAAATGGATACTTAGTAATTAAAAATGCAATTAACAAGAATATTGTAGATAAGGCATTAAATGATTTTAATAAGATTATTAATTCAAATTCTTTTAAAAAAAATCCAGATTATTTTCATTACAATAAATATCCAAGAGTAATAGAGGGATGGAGAAAAGGAAAATTTATTAAAGAAGTTGCAAAAAATAAAAAAATTGAGAAATATCTTAGTTTTTTTTATCAAAAAAAACCCTTACCGATATCAACTATAAATTTTTTAGCAGGAACAGAACAGCCATTACATAGTGATTATATTCATTTTGGTTCATTTCCCGAATTATATTTAGCAGGTGTTTGGTATGCATTTGAAAAAGTAGATAAGCATAATGGTCCCTTAACAATTGTACCTAGGAGTCATAAATTAAATTATGTGAATTTTTCTGATTTAAATTTAAAAATTCCAAAAACAACAAAAGAATTAAAAAATAATTATTCAATTTATGAAAAATATTTATCAGAATTAGTTAATGAAAAAAAACTAGAACAAAAAAAAATTTATTTAAACAAAGGAGATGCATTAATCTGGGCCGCAAACTTGCTTCATGGTGGAACAAAAATCAGTGGAAAAAAGAGAACAAGATTTAGTCAGGTAGTTCATTATCATTTTAAAGATTTAGATTATATATATAACCCTTGCTTTTCTAATAAAAATATAGGAATAATAGCGAAAAGAGATTTAAAAAAAATAATCATTAAATGAAAAAAAAATCCTTAGACGCAATAATTGAGATAGTAAGTAAGTCATTAAACCTACCAAAAAAAAAAATAACTGAAAAAACAAAGTTAAGTAGCATTGAAGAGTGGGATTCATTAGGCATTTTGTCAGTAATGAGTGCCCTTGATAAGAAATTTAAAGGATCAATTAAAATTAGCTATTTTGAAAAAGTTAAATATATCTCTGACATAGAAAAATTAATAAATAAAAAATGAATTTATTAACTACGGTTTATGTTTTCTAAGATAGAATCTATTGAGTATTTTTTACCTGACAAAAATAAATTTTATGAAAAAAATTTTCAAAGAATTTATGAAAAAACTGGAATTTTAAATACAAGAATAAAAAAAAAAAATGAAGATGTAATTACACTTGCTCAAAAAGCTTGCTCAAAGCTGAAAAATAAGATTAATAATGTTGATGGAATAATATTTGTTACTCAAACGCCACGTTATTTACTACCATCATGCTCTTGTATCTTGCAGGATAGTTTAAAAAAAATTAAAGCTAAAAATATATATACAATGGATATAAATATGGGGTGTTCAGGCTTTAATTATGGATTATCTGTTGCAGATTCTTTGATTAAAAACAAAATAGCTAAAAAAATTTTATTAGTTTGTTCAGATGCATATAGCGATTATATAAATGAAAATAATAACAATAGATATTTATTTAGCGATTCAGCATCTGCCACAATAATATGTAAATCTAAAAAAGATAAAATAAATAATTTTTATTTTTATACAGATGGTTCCAAACATGAATCTATTATAATAAAAAAAAATAAAAAAAATTTATTAGAATTTTCGATGAATGGTAAAGAAGTATTTGGTTTTACTTTAGAAGAAATACCTAAGCATATTAATAAATATTTAAAAAAAATTAATAGAGTAAAAGATTATTATAGAAAATTTTTTTTTCATCAGGCTAGTGGAATCATACTGGATAATTTAGGACGTAAATTTGGAAAAAAATTTATTTATAAAAATATTAAAAATATAGGAAATACTACTTCTTCATCTATACCTATTAGCCTAAAGATTGCATCTCAAAAAAATGAAATAAAAAAAGGGGATGATTTATTACTTTGTGGTTTTGGTGTTGGAATGTCATTAAGTATTACTTCAATAAAATTTTAAAATATGATTATTATTAATGGTGTAAATTCAGAAATAGTAAAAAAAATACTACCTAAATTAGTAAAAAATAATATTGTCATAGGTATTTATAATAAAAATTATACGGGGATGAAGAGTAAAAAATTATCTGTATTTAAAAGCAACAAAAGTAATCTAAAAAAAATTCAAAACTTAATTAAAAATCATAAAAAGATAACTTTTATAAATTTTGCAGCTAAAAGAGACAGTAATCTTATAGTAAATTTAAAAGAAAAAGATTTTTCTGATATAATTAATAATAACTTAACTAAAACAGTTAATATCATAAAAGCACTTTTACCAGATATGATAAAAAAAAAATATGGTAGGGTAATTTTTATCAGTTCCAGTACAGCAGAGAGTGGCTATCCTGGAAATATTGGCTATAGTGCCTCTAAGTCTGCACTTAAAGGAATCTCTGGAACAATTAGTAAAGAATACAAAGATTTTAACATAACATCTAACATTATATCTTTAGGATATTTTCAAACAAAAATGTGGTTTTCTTTATCAAAAAGTAAAAGATCACAACTTATTACAAGCACATTAAGTAAAAAAACTGGTAATTTTGATGCTATTTATCAGACCATTAAGATATTGATAAAATTTGATACAATAAATATGAGCACAATCTATTTAGATGGTGGAAATCTTTATAAATAATGATCAATTTTAAATTACAGAAAGATAAAATAATAAAATTACATGAAGGAAAAAATGTTTTTAAACCAACCCAAACAACTCAGTATCTTTATGATTCAATCATTAAAAACTTTCCTAAAAAAAAAATATCTGTTGCTGATATGGGTTGTGGAAATGGAGTTTTAGGAATTGGACTTTTAAAAACATTTAAAAATATTGATTCATTATTACTTTCAGACATAAGCAAAGATGCGCTCATTATATGTAAAAAAAATGTTAGAATAAATTTAATTAAATTAGAGAAAATTAAATATATAGAATCCAGTATATTTAACAATTTTGAAAAAATAAAATTTGATGTAATCGTAAATGATATTTCAGGAATTAGCGAAGAAGTTGCTAAAATTTCACCTTGGTTTAATAATATTTCATGTAAAAGTGGCTTGGATGGAACTGATCTTACAATTAATTTCCTGAAAAACTATAAAAATTTTTTAAATAAAAATGGCAAAGTTTTTTTCCCTATAATTTCGCTTTCAAATGAAAGTAAAATTTTTAGATATTTAAAAAAAAATAATATTCGTTATAAAATCTTATTGAGTAATAGCTGGCCATTACCTCAGAATATGATGGTGTTTAAAGAAAAATTGAAAAAATTAAAAAATAAAAAATATATTTTTTATAAAAAAAAATTTAATTTATTGATAGCTACAACGAAAATAATTAAGCTTTTTTAAAAATTATTAATTAATTATTTATTTTTCTAGATTATTGATTGTATTGCAAATATTAATTATATCTTTTTCTTTAAAGTTTATGTTTGTTGGTAGAGTTAAAATATAATCGTTTAATAGATCACAATTCTGAAATTGACCTATTTTGAATTTAAATTGTCTGAATTTTACGTTGTTAATATACCAAGTATGTCTGATGTCATATCCATCTTCTAAAAGCATTCTACTTACAAATTTATTTGTATTTTGTTTTAGTAAAATTGGATACTCTAAAAATGAATTATTACTATGATCTTTAAAATTATTAATTAATAATTTTTTATTTATATATTTTTCATAGTACTTAACATTTTTAACTCTTTGATTTTTTCTAATTTCTAATAAATCCATATTAATTTTACCAGCCTCTATAAATCTTCTACAAAAGTTATAGTTATAGCTATCAGGCTTATGTTCTATTATCTTAGGATAAACACCAGGATATATAATTTTTTCAAAATATTTTATATTTAATTTGTTAAATAATTTTAAAAGATAAAACGTAAAATTATGAAAGATAATTTTATTATATAAAATATCAATTAACATACAAAAAATGATCAATTTTAAGGCATATTTTTCTGGATATTTTTTGTTTTTTTTTAAACCTGATCGGATTTCATTTAATTCACTTTTATTTTTACAGAATATTGCACCACCATGAAATGTGCAAAGATTTTTCATTACACCAAAACTAAAAAAACCATAATCAAATAAAGTTCCAAGGTATTTTTGATTATCAATTTTAGCACCAAAATTTATTGCTGCATCCTCAACAATTTTGATTTTATTATTGAACTCCTCTCTAAATTTAAGAATATCATGATTATTTGAATACAGGTGGGTAATAACAATACAAGCCGTTTTATCATTGATTAGATCATTAACTTTTTGGTGATCTGGCAATCCGGTATTAATATCAATATCTACATAAATTGGATTCCCACCCGCATAGACAATGGCATTAATTACATCGGGAAGAGTATATGGTGAAATTATTATTTCTTTATGATTTGAATTAATTAATAGTTTAAAAATATTATATGCAGCAACTCTACCTTGTGAGCATAAAATTAAATTATCAGAATTTAGGTAAAGTTTAAGTTTTTCTAAAAAGGTATTTTCATTTAAGTTTTTTTTAAAAAAAGATAATAATGTTTTGAAGTAAACAGTTATATTGGTATTAATTTTTATTCTAGTTTTTTTTATCATTAAGTATTATTCTTTTAGCAATAAAACTAGCATATAGCATTAAAAAATAAGTGGGATAAATAAGACCACTCGCAATTGAAGAACCATCAAGTACATAAAGATTTTTAAATTTATAGAGCTCAGAATATTTATTTAAAATTTTTTTATTATTAATCTTGTAATCATAAAGGCTACTTGTGTAGTGAGCGTCAGAACCATTTTTAAGTTTTACTAAATTTTGGTATGGAATCTCAAATATATTAAAATTTTTAAAAAAACCATTAATCTTTTTTCTTAGAAGAGGAATTTCTTTTTTCATTTTATTATTATCATTGGATATTATTTCAATTTTATTTCCTACATTTTTTAATGAAGTAAGAGAGTATTCTGATGGAAAAAAAAGATTACCCACAAATATAAATTTTTTTATAATATTAAAAAAAAAATTAATCTTTTTTACACCAAAGAAATAGTTATCAAGATTATCTGCATACATAAATGACCCATGAAATATTTTTTGATTAATATTTGATATTATTTTAAGCAAAGGTTGTTTGTATTTTTTTTTTGTTTTTATCTTAAAAGGCAGTGTAGGACTGAAATATGCTAATTTCAAAGTAGGTGTGTGTGATAATTTAAATGATTCTTTTATATTCAAAATTTTACTTACTAATATGGTAGAACCTACTGTTCCAGCGGATATTATTATTTTATCAAATTTTATAGGGTGATATCTTTTATTATCATCTGTTCTAATAATATATTTTTTATCATTTTTTTTTATATTTATAATAAATTTATTAGGAAAATATTTAAATAAAGAATTATTTGATAATTTCTTTATCTCATTTTTTGAATTAAAGATTAAATTTTCATCATTTTGATTTGCTGCACTTGCTAATTTTTTTAGATAAGTATTATTCTTTTTAAAATTAATTAAATTTTTAATGAATTTTTGATTATAAAAATAATTATAGAATTTAAAAATATTTTTATTATCAATACCTAGAATCTTATTAATATGTCTTTGTTCTTTTAAAATTAAACCACCATCAATATATTGATTTAAATATTTTTTACTTGGAATTTCAATACCCCCACCCCAAAAGTTGCTCATACCCCCTGAAATTAAGGAACTAGCTAAAAAAAAATTTTTAGTTTTTATTCTGTATTTTTTTTTAAAACGGCTAATTGATTTTTTAATGTTTATATCATTATACTTTGGGGATGTAGTAACCTTTGGAAAAAAGCTAAGTTTTTTATTAGGATTATTTTTTTTGTTAAAATCATTTGAATCAAAAAAATAAATTTCATAACCAGCATTCAAAAATGTTTGTGCTGTTGTTAAAGCAGATATACCTGAGCCAATAATTGCTAATTTCATTTTCAGATTTTAAAAGTTTTTCAAAATAATTTTTTATAATTTAATGTTATATAATTATAGTTAATAAATTAAGAAAATTAATTAATAAGATTAAATTACTAAAAAAACTTTAATCTTCAAATAATTTATTATCATCATTAAGTTTTAGAGTTGTTAATTTAATTATTTTTTTTTGAATTGGTTGCGGGGGACGGATTTGAACCGCCGACCTTCAGGTTATGAGCCTGACGAGCTACCAGACTGCTCCACCCCGCGGTATATTTAAATTCTATTTTTAAGCTTATTAAGCTTTTTAACTCTTTTAATATTTTCTTGTAAAATTCTTTTTTTCTTCTCAGAAGGTTTTTCATAAACACTTTTTAATTTTACTACTTTAAAAAAACCATCTCTTTGTAATTTTCTTTTAAGTACTCTAAGTGCTTGTTCAATATTGTTATCTTTAACTTCTATTTTCATAATTATTTGGAATGTCTAAGTACCATCATATAATTTTGGTGTCTATTAAAATTATTCAATGTTCGATACTTCTCTTGTTAGTTTTGCCTTCTCTTTTTCTTTTTTTTCTCTTTTTATTCTTCTTTCAGCTTTTTCAATAGCTTCTACCAGATCCTTTTGAGAAAATAGTCCCAATGCTACAGGATCTTTAGGATTTAAATTGTTATAATTCCAATAACTTTTATTTTTAATTGCAGTAACTGAGGCCTTGGTTATCCCAACTAGTTTTGCTACTTGTGAATCTTTTAGTAATGAATGATGTTTGATTAACCATAAAGCTGAATCTGGTTTGTCTTGTCTTTTAGATAAAGGAATATATTTTTTAATTTTTTTATCTTCAGTTGAAATTTCAATATCAGTATTTTTTATCTGTAATTCTTTATTTTCATCTTTTGAAGCTAATTCAATTTCTTCTCTAGTAAGTTGACCTGATATAATAGGGTTGTAAGCCATTATTCCTTTTGCAACTTCACCATCTGCAATACCTTGCACTTCAACTTCATGTAAATTACAAAATTTTGAAATTTGTTTGAAAGTAAGTGTTGTATTTTCTACTAACCAAACAGCTGTTGCCATTGGCATTAATGGTACGTTTGACATTTAATCTTTCTTTTCTGATCTGAAGTTTTGGAATTTTTTATTGAATTTGCTTACACGACCCTTATCCATTAGTTTTTGCTTTCCACCTGTCCAAGCCGCATGAGATTTTGGATCGATTTCTAGTTTTAAAATTTCTCCTTCTTTTCCCCAAGTTGATCTTGTTTCAAATTGAGTTCCATCGGTCATTTCTACTTTAATTGTATGGTAGTTTGGGTGTATGTCTTTTTTCATATCGAGACTTATAGCAAAAGAATTTTATAAAACAATTAAAAGTTCTTTAATTTTTCAAGCATTTTATCGTTAATTGCCATGCTAGAAGCTCTTATTTTGATGTTTTTATTTTGTGAGAGATCAATTTCATTAATTAAGCCACCTGCCTCTTTTACCAATATTATGCCAGCAGCTATATCCCACAAATTTAGATCATTTTGAAAATAACCATCGTACCTACCAGCTGCAACATAGGCAATATCAAGTGCCGCACTTCCAGATTTTCTTAAAGGCAAATCAACTTCATTTTTAGTTATACCGCCTGTAGCAAACAAGCAGCTATTAAGCTCTCTTTTTTTGGATACTCTAATTCTTTGATTGTTAAAGAACGCTCCACTTTCTTTTTCAGCATAAAACATCTCATCTTTTATTGGGTCATAAATTAAACCTGAGACTATTTCGTCACCAGATTTTAAAGCAATTGAAATTGCAAAGTGAGGTACACCATGTAAAAAATTAGTAGTGCCATCTATAGGATCTATTATCCACGTGTGTTCTTTATCTTTATTAGTTTCAGAACCATCTTCTTCACTAATAATAGAATAGTAGGGTCTTGCTTTTTTTAATTCTTCTATAATTATTTTCTCAGCTTTTAAATCAGCATTTGATACAAAATCAGTAGGGCCTTTGATTGAAACTTGTAGTTTTTCTATTTCTCCAAAATCTCTAATTAAAGCTCTAGACGCTTTTTCTGCAGCCTTTATCATGACATTTAGATTGGCTGATATTGATTGCATATGATTTATATTTTTTTGACATATTCCATAGTTCTCGTATCAACTATGATTTTATCTCCGCTTTCAATAAATGGAGGGACTTGAATATTTACACCATTATCTAAAGTTGCGGGTTTGTAAGATGAGGAAACTGTTTGCCCCTTTAAAGCAACATCAGTTGTATCAACTGTGCACGTTACCTGATTAGGCAATTCAACTGTTAAAGGTTTTTCATTATAAAAACTTATACTGACTTCTAAGTTTTCAGATAACATTTTACCTTTTTCTCCAATTGTTTCTTTTTTAATATTTATTTGTTCATAAGATTTTGGGTCCATGAAATAATAATCAGTTTCATCGCTATAAAGATAATTAAATTTTGTTTCATCTAATGAAGCTTTTTCAACAGACTCACTTGATCTAAATCTTTCATTTAATTTTGTATTTTTGTTAACACTTTTCATCTCAACTTGGGCAAAAGCACCACCTTTGCCGGGTTTTACATGTTGTGTTTTTAAGACTTGCCAAAGATCATTCTTATATTCAATTAACATTCCAACTCTAATTTCACTTGCGTACAATTTCATTTTAATTTTCTAATAGCTTCTAATGGTTTGTATTTTTTATTATTCCAAATGTAGCCTGAAATAGCCAAAAAGTTAGTTTTATTCAATAAAAGTTTTTTATAATTACTAAGCTTTATACCTCCAATAGCCACAATTGGTAAGGAGGTTATTTTTTTTATAGATTTTAATACAGTTAAACTGGCTCTATATTTAACTATCTTGGTTTTGGTTGCATAAAATGCACCAAAAGCTAAATAATCAGCACCATCATTAATAGCTCTCTTTGCTAGATTAATAGAATTATGACAGGTCACACCAATAATTTTGTTCTTTAATATTTTTCTAGCTTTTATTAAGTCCATATCTTTTTGACCTAAATGACAACCGTCTGCATTTAGTTTTTTAGCAAGTAGAGGGTCATCGTTGATTAAAAATTTAACTTTGTACTTATTACAAATTTTCTTAATTTTTTTTCCAATAGTTAGTTTATTTAAATTTGTTTCTTTTTTAAGCCTTAGTTGAAAAAAACTTATTTTTTTTGAACTAAATACTAGAGCTAAATCATCATAAAAATTTATATTAGATATTTTATTTGGAGAAATAAGATAAATAAATTTCTTATTTATTTTATTTAGTTTCAAGTTCTTTTGACCATTTGCCTTGAGCTGCAAGTGTGCACATATTTGCTCTGTTGTTAAAGATTTTTTGAGTGCCACTAGTATTGTTAATATCTTTTGACCAAAATTTAAGTGCACTTTGTTGTAAGGCTCTACCATATGAATAAGTCATAATAAAATTTGTATCATTATACTTATTAATTAAGTTTAAATTTTCTGTTGCTTCTATTTCTGTTTGTCCACCAGATAAAAAGGCAATTCCTGGTACATCAGTTGGTACATTTTCTTTTAAGCACTTTAGGGTAAGTTTTGCAACTTCTTCACTTGATATTTTTTTATCAGAAGTAGTTCCTGCTAAAATCATATTAGGCTTTAAAATCATTCCACTTAAATCTATTTTATTAATTATTAATTCTTCAAAGCATTTTTTAATAACTTCAGAAGTTTTATTAAAACAAGTTTCGGCAGAATGATCTCCATCCATTAAAACTTCAGGTTCTACAATTGGAATCATTCCACATTCTTGGACTAAAGCTGAATATCTTGCAAGTGCATGAGCATTGGAGTGCATGGATAATTTGCTTGGATATTTATCTGAAATATTATAAACACCTCTCCACTTTGTAAATCTTGCCCCAAGCTTGTAATAATCTTGTAGTCTTTCTCTTAAGCCATCTAAACCTTCTGTAATTTTTTCTTCATTAGAGCCTGCTAGAATTTTTGCTCCTGTATCAACTTTAATTCCTGGAACTGCTCCAGATTTAGAAATTAATTCTGGAATAGTCTGCTTCAAGTTCGATGTTTGGTTGATAGTTTCATCATACAAAATAACACCACCAATAAAATCTTTCATCCCACTTGATGAGAAGAGAGTTTCTCTAAATAAAAGTCTATTTTCTGGGGTGGAAGGTACATTGACAGATTCTAATCTTTTAGTCATGGTTCCATTGCTTTCGTCTGCTGCAAGGATTCCTTTACCATTAGACAATATTTTTAATGCAATTTTGTTAAGTTCTGACATGTTAATTAAGAGCCTTTATACCAGGAAGTTCTTTTCCTTCAAGATATTCTAAAAAAGCACCACCCGCAGTTGAAACAAAATTAAAATTATTAATTGCTCCAATACCATTTAAAAGAGAAACGGTATCACCACCACCTGCAACTGAGTAAATTGTATTACTCTTATTTTTTTCAATAATCTTTTTTGCTATTTCAAGACTTCCTTTGGCAAAATTAGAGTTTTCAAAATAACCTGCTGGCCCATTCCACAAGATAGTACTACTTTCTTCAATTAATGAATTGATAGCTTTAATTGTCTTGGGACCAATATCTAAAATTAACTCGTCTTTAGAAATATTATTTAATTCTTTTATTTTAGCTGATCCATCTAAATTTTTCCCTACAGCAACATCTTCAGGGTAAATTATCTTACAGTTTTCCTTTTTTGATAAAAAAAATATTTCTTCAATAATTTTATCACAATTATCTTCTTGAATAGATTTTCCAATTTCATATCCTTTATATCTAAGTATATTATTGGCCATTCCACCAACTATTATAATATTATCAAATTTAGCAATTAAGTTCTTAATGATATTAATTTTAGAAGATATTTTAGAACCCCCTATGATGCATGTTATAGGTCTTTGAATTTCAGATGTAATTTTAGTTAGTGCATCAATTTCTAAATTTAATTGGAGTCCAGCGTATGAAGGAATAAATTTAGTAATTTCAAAAATTGAAGCATGAGCTCTATGCGAACATGAAAAAGCATCATTAACATAAATATCAGCTAGACTTGCTAAATGCTTTGCAAAACCATTATCATTTTTTTCTTCCTCTTCATAAAACCTAAGATTTTCAAGGATTACAATTTTTTCATCATGTTCATTAAATAAATCAGTAGATTTAATTTCTTTTATATTTTTTGAAACTAATTTTATATTTTGGTTTAGTTTATTTTTTAGATCTTCACATATTGGTTTAAGAGAGAGTTCACTTACCACTTTGCCCTTGGGCCTACCTACATGAGATAGTATTATTATCTTTGCTTCATTTTTTAATAAAAAATTAATAGTAGGTAAAATTTTATCTATTCGAGTAGTGTCAGTAATTTTTCCATTATCTAATGGAACATTTAAATCCAACCTAAGTAATACTTTTTTTTGATTAAAATTAGTCTCGTCTTGAATATTTCTCATTAAGAGACTTGATGAAGATGTTCTGCTATGTCACACATTCTATTTGAAAAGCCCCATTCGTTATCATACCACGCTGAAATTTTTCCCATATTTTTACCAACTACATTAGTTAAAGACAAATCAACAATTGCCGAAGCTGAATTATGATTAAAATCAATTGAAACTAATTTTTCTAAAGTAACTTCTAAAACTTTCTTTGATTGTTCTTTAGAGGCGATAGTAAATGCCTCATTAATTGTCTCTTTACTCATCTCTTTTTTTGTACAAAAAACTAGTTCTATAAGGGAAACATTAGGAGTTGGCACTCTCATTGCAATGCCTTCAAGTTTTCCTTTTAATGAAGGTATAATTTCACCGATTGCTTTTGAAGCACCCGTGGAAGTTGGCACAATCGATTGACTAGCAGATCTTGCTCTTCTAGGATCTTTATGGGAATTGTCCAAAATTCTTTGGTCACTTGTAAAAGCATGAATAGTTGTCATAAACCCTTTTTCAATTCCAAAAGTTTCATTTAAAATGTTAGCAACAGGTGCAAGACAGTTAGTTGTACAAGAGGCTGCAGAAACAATTTGATCATCTTTTGTCAAAATATTTTCATTTACACCATAGACAATTGTTTTATCTGCATTTTTGCATGGAGCTGAAACTATAACTTTTTTGGCGCCATTTTTTATATGAGCTAATAATTTTTCTTTTGAATTAAATTTTCCAGTACATTCAAAAACATAATCAACATCAAATTTTTTCCAGTTAATATCTTCAATATTAGATTCTTGTGAAAATGTTATTTTATTATTATTAATAATTAAATGTTTTTCATCATAATCTAAATCTGCATTAAATTTACCATGAATAGAATCGTATTTAATTAAAGAACAGCTGGCTTCAGAATTTGATCGGTTATTGATGTGTTTGATTTTTATGTTTTTGTTTTGGCTTTCAATGATAGCTCTAATTACCATTCTACCAATTCTTCCCATTCCATTGATACCAACTTTTATTGTCATATTTAACTCTTTATTAGTTTTTTTGTTTTTTGTGAAATATTTTGAACTGTTAATCCAAAATATTTATAAATTTCTTTGTAGGGTGCACTTTTACCGAATGTATCAATTCCAAAAGCTAAACCCTTAGTTCCAATATATTTTTTCCAGCAATCAGTTGAAGCTGCTTCAATAGATATTTTAAATTTTGCTTCATTAAGAATTTTTTTCTTATATGCTTTTGACTGCAAATCAAAAATATCCTGGCATGGTACTGATATAACTTTAGAATAAATTTTATCTTTGGCTAATTTATGGCTAGTTTCAATTGCTAAATTAACCTCAGAACCACTAGCAAATATTGTTAAACTAATTTTTTTATTAGTTCTTAAAACCTCGTAAGCACCTAAAGAGCATTTGTTCATATTTGAATATTTTTTTCTAATAGGTTCAAGATTTTGTCTAGTTAAAGATAACACACTTGGTGTCTTCGAGTTTTTTAATGCTAGTTCCCAACACTCGATAGTTTCCATTCTATCTGCTGGTCTAAAAACATTTAAATTAGGAATAGATCTTAATCCAGACAGTTGTTCTATAGGTTGGTGTGTTGGTCCATCTTCCCCTAAACCAATTGAATCGTGGGTCATTACATAAATAACACGTTGCTGCATCAAAGCAGATAGACGAATGGAAGGTTTACAATAATCAGAAAATATTAAAAAAGTTCCCCCATATGGAATAAATTTACTATGAAGTGCTAAACCATTCATTATTCCTGCCATGGCATGCTCCCTAACACCATAGTGAATATAATCACCATTAAAATTAACAGAATTAATAGGGTTATGATGTTTAGTTTTAGTGTTATTAGATCCCGCTAAGTCAGCTGAACCACCAATTAACGTATTATTTTCTCTCGTAAGAGCATTAAGAGTTAATTCAGAAGCTTTTCTTGAGGCTAGACTTTTGTTTTCTCTAAGAGAATTTTGTTTTTCACTTTTTAAAGCTTTAGAGAAATTATTTTTAAAAACTTTATCTACTAAATTTTTTTTTCTTTTATAAATTTTACTCCATGCAGAATCAAGTTTTGCACCCTTATTACCAATTTTTCTCCACTCATTCAAAATACTTTTAGGAATTTCAAAAGGTTTGTGTTTCCAATCTAATACTTTTCTAACTAATTTGATTTCATCTAAGCCAATAGGGCTACCGTGCGAAGAGGCTTTACCAGATTTATTAGGTGAGCCATAACCAATTTTTGTTTTACATGAAATAACTGTTGGTCTTTTAGCATTTTGAACTTTTTTTAATGCTGAAAAAATTTCTCTTTCGTTATGACCATTGATTAGTATGTAATCCCAACCATAACTTTCAAATCTCTTCTTGAAATTATCTGAAACCGCCAAGCTAGTTGGTCCATCAATAGATATTGAATTGTTATCAAAAAGCATAACTAGATTTTTTAACTTTAAGTGTCCCGCTAAACTCATTGCTTCATGGCTAATGCCTTCCATTAAACATCCATCTCCAGCTAAAACATAAGTTTTATGGTTTATTATTTCTTTACCAAGTTTTTTCTTCAAAATTTCCTCTGCAATAGCAAAACCAACTGAATTAGCAATTCCTTGTCCAAGAGGACCTGTCGTAGTTTCAATACCAGTACCAGGGTGATATTCAGGATGACCTGCACAAATAGATTTTAATTGTCTAAAATTTTTAACATCATTCAAAGAAATACTTTTGTACCCAGTTAGATGTAATAAAGAGTAAAGAAGCATAGATCCATGACCAGCAGATAAAACAAATCTGTCTCTATTTATCCAGTTAGGATTTTTTGGATTAAATCTAAGAAAATTTTTAAACAAAACTGTTGCTACGTCTGCCATACCCATTGGCATTCCAGGATGACCCGAATTTGCCTTTTGCACAGCATCTATAGATAAAAACCTTATTGCGTTTGATAAATCTTTATGTAATTTGTTCAAAAATATCCTATCTAGACTTAGAAGACTCAATTTAATAATATAAATATATATATATGAAAACAGACAGTGAAAAAGAAAAAAAACTTAGTTTTGCACTTAATAAATTGAAGAGTTTGAATTTACAAAACCCAACGCTAAAGTCTAATTTAGAAAACTTAAACATTCAAAAAAATCAATTAGAAATTGAAAAAAAACAAATAGAAGAAAAATATCAAAATTTAGAAAGTGAATACAAAGCTCTTAATCAAAAATTAGAAGATATTAACCAGCAAAAAATAGAAGAACAAAAAAAAGAGACAGAATTTTCAGAAAAAATAGATGAATTAAATCAAGAAACAGATACTTTATTAGAAGAAATAGACAAATGGCAAATGTAAATATTAAATTTAATGGCAAAGAGTTTCTTCTATCTTGTGATGATGGACAGGAAGAGCATTTAGAAGAATTGTTAACTCATATTAATCAAAAATTTAGCAATTTAAAGAATGACCTTGGAAACATAGGGGAAAATAAACTTCTATTGATTACTTCAGTTCAAATAATGGATGAATATTTTGAAACTAAAAAAAAGGTAGAGCAAAAAAAAACTGAATTACAGAATTTATCAAATAAATTTAGAGAATTGAAATCATTAGTTTATGATTACAGAGATAGAAAAGAAGAAGAGATGAAGGAACTTCAACAAGATCATGAAAGTTTTAAAAAAGAAATAGAAAAAAATAAAGAAGATTATGAAAAAATAATCGAAGCTGCGGCAGATGAAATTGAAAATTTTGTTGAAAAAGCAAATTTAGAAAATCCAATTCAGTAGATTTGTGTTAAAATCTGAATTAAGAAAAAAAATTCTTAAAATAAGAAAAAAATTTAATACAAAAAATATTCAGCTCAACTTCAAGCAAATTGTAAAAATTCTTAAAAAAGAAAAGATAACCAATCAGATTATGATAGGTGGATACTACCCTGTAAACTTTGAGATAGACGACTTGACACTGTTAAGAAAATTTAAAAAGAATAAATTTAATATTTCTTTGCCCATAATTAAGAAAAACTTTCAAATGGATTTTTATTCATGGTCATTTTCTGAGCCTTTAAAAATAAATAAATATGGAATACCTGAACCAGAAGCTAAAAATATAGTATACCCTGACGTTTTATTAATTCCCTTGGTAGCATTTGATAAAAATTTAAACAGACTTGGATATGGTGGTGGATACTACGATAGATTAATTGAAAAATTATCAAAAAAAAAAATATCATAAAGATAGGTTTGGCTTTTTCAATTCAAGAAATTGATAAAGTACCAACTAATATGTATGATAAAAAATTAGATTATATTGTAACAAATAAAAATATTATAAAATGAAAATACTCTTTTTAGGTGATGTAGTTGGTATTTCAGGACGGTCGATGGTTTTGAATAATTTGCTATCAAAAATTAAAGATGAAAAAATCGATTTTGTAGTTGTTAATGGTGAGAATGCAGCTGACTCAGGTGTTGGTCTTACAGAGGAAATATGTAAAGATTTTTTTAACTGTGGTGTAGATGTTATTACAACGGGCAATCATGTGTGGGATCAGAAAGAAACAATGGCTCATATTGAAAAAGAAAATCGACTTCTTAGACCTAAAAATTTATTTGAACCATCTCCAGGAAAAGGCTTTGGAATATTTACTGCTAAAAATGAAATGAGAGTAGGAGTACTTAATTTGATGGGAAATGTTTTTATGAAGAAATGTGAAGATGTATTTGAAGCAGCTGAAAAATTTATGAAAAAATATAAGCTTAAAGAAGATTATGATTTTTTATTAGTCGATTTTCACGGTGAAATAACAAGTGAAAAGTCAGCTATGGGACATTTTTTTGATGGTAAAGCAACATTGGTTGTTGGAACTCACACACATATTCCAACAAATGATACTAGAATTTTAAAAGGTGGTACTGCTTATCAAACTGATGCAGGAATGTGTGGTGATTATGACTCAGTTATTGGAATGAATAAAGATAATTCAATTAATAGGTTTTTAAAAAAAAAGTCCACAAAACACTTTCCAGCAATTGGTGAAGCTAGTTTATGTGGTGTGATTGTTGAATGTGATGTAGAAACAGGGTTAGCAAAAACTGTAAAAAATTTTATACATGGAGGAGAATTAAAAAATTCTCAATAATTATTATGTCGGGTCATTCAAAATGGGCAAGTATAAAACACTCTAAAGGAAAAGCAGACAAACAAAGATCTAAAGTATTTTCAAAATTATCTAAAGAGATAAGTGTAGCAGCAAAACTAGGTGATAAAGATCCTGCGATGAACCCAAGACTTAGATCTGCAATTCAAGCAGCAAAATCAGCCAACATGCCAAAAGATAATATTGAAAGAGCTATTGCTAAATCTTCGGTTAATTCTGAGACAAATTATGAAAATTTAAGATATGAAGGATTTGGTCCAGATAAAATAGCCGTGATTGTAGAGGCGTTAACTGATAATAAAAACAGAACAGCTTCCAATGTTAGATCTATATTTGTAAAAAGTGGTGGCAATTTAGGAACTCAGGGATCTGCTTCACATAACTTTAATCAGTTAGGGATTATTAAAATTGATAAAAAAGAAATCTCAGATGAACAAATTTTTGAACTAGCAATTGAATCTGGTGCAGATGAGTGTATTTCAAATGATGAATTTCATGAAATTCAATGTCCTATGAGTGAAATTTATAATGTAAAAAAAAATTTAGAAAAAACAATTGCAAATTTTATTTCAACTGAAATTGAATGGGTTCCTTTAAATAGTGTAGATGTTGAAAAAGATAAAGTGGAAGCTGCAATAGAGTTTTTAGAAACATTAGAAGATGATGATGATGTTCAAAGTGTTTATTCAAATATAAATTTTAAGAATAATTAATGCTTATTATTGGAATAGACCCAGGGATAACAGGTTCTATTTGTTTTTTTCAAGATGGTAAAATAATTGATGTTATTGAAATGCCCAATATGCCTGAAGGGAAAAAAAATAAAAAACAAGTTAATGGTGCTCAAATTTATTATGAAATCTCTTCAAGAATTAAAGACATAAATAAGGAAGATATCAAAGTTATAATTGAACAAGTATCAGCTATGCCAGGTCAAGGTGTTACTAGTATGTTTAATTTTGGACAATCGTTTGGTATTTTAAAAGGAATTTGTTCTGCAATGCAATTACCAATGTATTTTGTAAGACCGACAAAATGGAAAAAGTATTTTAACCTTATTAATTCAGAAAAAGACGCTAGTAGAACAAAAGCAATAGAGGTATTTCCTTATTTTTCATCAGAGTTATCGAGAAAAAAAGACTCAAATAAAGCTGATGCGATATTGATTGCTAGCTTTTATTACGAAACTTATAAACTAGAAGAATAAATAAAGACTTTAAAAGTCAAATTCATGACACATTTAAGTGTGAAACCTTCAATATGGAAGCTGATATTACATCTCAAGCAGTAGGCCTTGCCTCAAATACTGATTTTTCATTGTGGAGTTTATTTTTAAGAGCAGATTTTATTGTAAAGTCAGTAATACTTATGTTGATTGGCTGCTCTATATATTCATGGGCCGTTATTATTGAAAAATTTAGACTGTTTAAAAAAATTAATTTAGAGTCTGAGGAATTTGAAGAAAAATTTTGGAAATCAAAATCAGCGGAAACTTTTTACAATAGTTTACCAGCTGATGTAGAGAACCCTACGGCTTTATTGTTTAAAGATACAATGCAAAGTTTATTAAAAGCCAAAAGTAAAACTAACCTAAATGAAAGAATGGCAAGCATACTTGAGGTTAATATTGAAAAACAAATTTCAAAAATAGACAAAGGTTTTACTTTTTTAGCAACGGTTGGTTCGACAGCACCTTTTATAGGTTTGTTTGGAACTGTATGGGGAATAATGAACTCATTCCAATCTATAGCAATCTCAAGAAATACAAGTTTGGCAATTGTAGCGCCAGGAATAGCTGAGGCCTTATTTGCAACTGCTCTTGGATTATTAGCCGCAATACCTGCAGTTGTTGCTTATAATAAATTTAATAACGACTCAAAAAAATATTCACAAAGATTAGAAAATTTTTCTAAAAGATTTTTATCAATAATATAAAATGGCTTTTAATCTCAAACGTTCATCAAAAGAGCCTATGAGTGAAATAAATGTCACTCCATTTGTTGATGTAATGTTGGTGTTATTAATTATATTTATGGTGA
This sequence comes from Candidatus Pelagibacter sp. PS_16, assembly GCF_059417965.1. Lineage (NCBI taxonomy): Bacteria > Pseudomonadati > Pseudomonadota > Alphaproteobacteria > Candidatus Pelagibacterales > Candidatus Pelagibacteraceae > Candidatus Pelagibacter > Candidatus Pelagibacter sp. PS_16. The sequence goes on from NZ_CM182074.1 coordinate 194,406, forward strand.
CAGCACCATTATTAACAGTTGGAATACAAGTTGATCTACCCGAAAGCTCTGCAGACTCACTACCTGAAGAATTAGAACCATTAACATTATCTATAAATTCTAAAGGTGAAATATTTATTCAAGAATCTAAAGTTGAGTATGATAAAATTATTGCTAAGATTTTAGCTGTATCTAAAAATAGAACAGACACTAGAATTTATGTTCGAGGAGACAAATCGATAAACTATGGTAGAGTTTTAGAAATAATGGGAATGCTATCTGGCTCTGGCTTTACTAAAGTAGCATTAATTTCTGAGCCATATAAAGAGAGGTAACTAAAGTGAATAGAAATATTGTTATTTCTTTTGGGCTTCATATATTTCTTGTGGTAATCACAGCTATGAGCTTACCATTCCTTGCTAAAAAACCGATTGATCTTCCTCCGATTATATCGGTTGAGCTGATTCAAATAACAGACAAAACTAATATTCCTTTTGCACCAAAAGCAAAAAAAATAATAGAGAAAGTCAAAGAAAAAGAAAAAAAATTAGTTTCTGAACAGGCACCACCAAAAAAAATAAAAAAACAAAAGCCAGATGCTGTGCCATTGCCAGATGAAAAAATAGAAAAAATAAATAAAATTAAGGATGAAAAACAAAACCCTGAAAAAGAAGAAACAGAAATTAAACAAATTTCAGAATTTGAAAAAAAAGAACTATTTGACACTAATAGTATTGCTGCATTAATTGATAAATCTAAGACTGAGAGTGCAGAAACAAATAAAAAATCCAATCAAGTTACCCAAGATCAGGATAAAGATATGGATTTTTCTGGACTAACTTTAAGTGAAGAAGATGCACTAAAAGCTCAAATTTTTGGTTGTTGGAGTATTCCTCTAGGGTTGCCGTTTAACGAAGATTTATTAGTTAGAATTAAGTTACAATTAAAGCCAGATGGTTCTATTATAAAAACAGAGATTCTTGATCATGCTAGAATGAATAGGCCTGGACAAGGATTTTATAAAGTGTTAGCTGAAAGCGCATTAAGAGCTATAAAGCTTTGCCAACCTCTTAGAGTACCTAGTACAGGTTATGAAAGATGGAAAGATATGCAGCTGAACTTTGATGCTAGAGAAATGTTAGAAGGATAAAAATGTTATTAAGATATTTATTTATATTATTTATTATTATTCCCATTAAAGCTTTTGCTTTAATTGAAGTTGATATTACTAGAGGAAATTTAAATCCTTTACCAGTTGCTGTATCCCCTTTATCAATAGATAATAAATCAAAAGAAAATTTTAAAAAAATTTTAAAACAAGAAGATTTAGGATCAGAAATTTCAATAGTTGTTGAGAATAATTTAAGACAATCTGGTCTATTTAATCCACTAGACAAAAATGCATTTCTTCAAGAACCAGATGTGGCTAATTTAAAACCAAGGTTCGAGGATTGGAATTTAATTAAAGCACAAGCTCTAGTAACAGGCAAGGTTACATTTGTAGATGAAAAACTAAGAGTAGAATTTAGATTATGGGATGTTTTAGCTGGAAAAGAAATGATGGCTTTAGCATTTACTACTGTTCCTAGTAACTGGAGAAGAGTAGGTCACATTATTACAGATAAGGTGTATGAACGCTTAACCGGAGAAAAAGGTTATTTTGATACTAGAATAATATATGTTTCTGAGGAAGGTCCTAAAACTAAAAGAATAAAAAAATTAGCAATAATGGACCAAGATGGCTTTAATAATAAATATTTAACACTTGGAAATGAATTAGTTTTAACACCAAGATTTAGCCCAACAAATCAGATGGTCACATATCTTTCTTATTTTAGAAATTTACCTAGGGTATATTTATTAGATATTGAAACTGGAATGCAAGAAGTAGTTGGAGATTTTCCTGGAATGACATTTGCCCCAAGGTTTTCACCTGATGGAAAAAAAATTATAATGAGTTTTGCTAAAGATGGCAATTCTGATATTTATACTATGGATCTTGAAAACAGAATTGTTGAAAGAATTACCAATCATCCATCAATTGATACATCACCCTCTTACTCACCAGATGGAAAAAAAATTACTTTTAACTCAGACAGAAGTGGCTACCAACAAATTTATGTAATGGATAGTAATGGAAAAAATGTTAAGAGAATCTCATTTGGGAATGGCTTGTATGGAACTCCAGTTTGGTCTCCAAGAGGTGATTTAATTGCATTTACAAAGCTTCATAAAGGAAAATTTTATATAGGAGTAATGAGAACAGATGGAACTGGTGAAAGACTGCTAACAGAGAACTTTTATCAAGAAGCTCCATCATGGTCACCAAATGGAAGGGTTCTTATCTTTTATAGAGAAACTAAGACTAACTCTAAAGGAGAAGGATTTTCAGCCAAATTATGGTCTATTGATTTAACAGGGTACAATGAAAAGATGGTTGAAACCGAAACTGATGCTTCTGACCCATCTTGGTCGTCTTTATTAAGCAATTAGTCTTAATTTTACTTGATTTTTAACTTGAAAGGTCTAATTAAATATGAAAAATATAAAGTATTACAAAACAAGGATCAAGGAGCAACAATGAACTTAAGCAAGATTTTAAAAAATGGATTTCTAATTGTTTTAGCAAGTTTAGTATTAACTGCTTGTGCTACAAAAAAAACAACAACAGGACAAATGCAAGGTGATGTTTATACAGGAACAGATTCTGTAGAATATTTAGCTTCTGGGGTTCCAGATAGAGTTTTCTTTGCAACAAATGAAACTATACTTACAACAGCTTCAAGAGAAACTTTAAGAAAACAAGCTGCATGGTTAAGAAAAAATTCAGATATTAATGTTGTATTAGAAGGTCATGCTGATGAAAGAGGTACAAGAGAGTACAACTTAGCATTAGGTGAAAGAAGAGCTAATTCAGCAAAAGACTATTTAATGACATATGGAATTTCTTCAGACAGAATTTCTGTATTAAGTTATGGTAAAGAAAGACCAGTAGATTCTGGATCTAACCCTTTAGCATGGTCTAAAAATAGAAGATCAGTTACTGTTAAAGCGAACTAATCAATTTAATAAATTATAAAAGACCCTATCACATTTGTGAATAGGGTCTTTTTTTTGCCATCATTATAATTACTACTCAATTTATTATGTTTAATTATAAAAAAATAATTCAATTAAAATTAATATTAGTCTTTATATTTTTTCCAAATATTATTTTTGCTGATAATCATAATGTAAATGAAATTTTAGAGTTAATTCAAAAAGATTTAAAAACCCTGGAAAAAGCTGTTTACTCAGGGTCAATTAATTCAAATAGTCAAACAGGCACAAACGAAAACTCTGAGGATGTTTTAACAAGACATCTTCTGAAATTGTCTGATGTTGAAAAACAATTTCAAGAACTGACTAATAAGTTTGAAGAAATTAATTTCAAGTTAGACAAATTATCAAATAGGCTTTCTAAGGTTCAAGCAGATAACCAAATTAGATTTCAAGATCTAGAAAATGCCTTATCATCTGGAGAAATTGGAAAAAAATTAACTTCAATACCAAAGGAACAAGTAGACAAAACTTTACCAGGCTCTTCACAACCTCAAGACTTAGGGTCTATTTCATATAAAGATACAGAAAGTGAAGAAACTAGTCAGCAAATACAATCAGTAGAAACTACTGCATCAATAGTGACAGAAAACTTTGAATCAGAAAAAAATATACTTCCAAATGCTACTCCAGAAAAACAATATGAATTTGCAACTAGTTTTTTAAAGGTAGGTGATTACAGCACTGCAGAGAGAGCTTTTAGAGAATTTGTGATAAATAATTCAGAGCATAAATTGGCAGGTAATGCTCAATATTGGTATGCTGAAACGTTTAGAATAAGACAGCTTTATACAGATGCAGCTACTGCTTATCTTGAAGGATATCAAAAATATCCAAAAGGTGAGAAGGCTCCTATAAATTTATTAAAACTTGGTGTATCAATGGTTCAAATAGGAGAAAAAGAGCAAGGTTGTAAAATGATTGTGGGGGTTGAAGAGCAATATCCTAAAGCAAATCAATCTGTGCTTCAAAAAGCAAAATATGAATCAAAAAAGTTTGAGTGTTCAAAACAAAACTCATAAACAAATTCTTAGTTTTTTAAAAGATCGAAAAATTTCAAAAGTTTATAGTGAATTCTCTTCCTCTTTAAATTCTGAGGAAAATTTAGCAGTAGCAGTTTCGGGTGGACCCGATAGTTTAGCATTGGCTTACTTGGCTAAATGCTATTCAATAAAAAATAAAATAAAAGTTAAATTTTTTTTAGTTGATCATAGACTTAGAAATGAGTCGACAAAGGAAGCAACGTTAGTAAAAAAAATTTTACAAAAAATTGGTATTACATGCAAAGTATTAATCTGGAAAGGTAAAAAACCTTCTAGAAATATTCAATCTTTAGCAAGAGAAGCAAGATATTCTTTACTATCAAAAGAATGTAAAAAAAATAATATTAAGCACTTATTATTAGGACATCATTCAAATGATTTAGTTGAAAATTTTTTAATTAGAGTGGTTAGAGGGAGTGGACTAAATGGATTGGTATCTTTTAACAAAAGTGTAAAATATAAAGATGAAGATCTAAATATTTTAAGACCATTACTAAACTTAAAAAAAAATGATTTAATTAATATTTCTAAAATAGTATTTAAATTTTTTATAAAAGATCCATCTAATATTAATGAGATATATAAAAGAACAAGAATTAGAACTTTATTAGAGTCTCTTGAAAAAGAGGGATTGGACTTAAAAAAACTAAAATTAACCATTGATAATTTAAGAGACTCAGACAAATCAATTAAGTTTTATGTTAACAAAAATTTGAAGGATAATTCTACACATATTAAAACAAAAGATACTTATATTTTAAGTCATAATTTTTTTGATCAATCGCATGAAGTTGTTTTTAGATCTTTGACATTTGTTATTCAAAAAATAGGAAAAAAATACTATCCTGTTAGAGGAAAAAGTATTAATGAACTGATTAACCGAATTATCCTAAAGACATTTTCAAAAATAACTTTAGGAGGTTGTTTTGTTGAAAGAGTTAACGAGACCATATTAATTTCAAGGGAAAACACTAATAAAGTTAAGGTTTTGTAACAATTTGACACTTGTTTAATTAATAATAATTATTATCTTATAAGTATGAATATGAAGAATTTAGCAATGTGGGCAGTAATTGTTTTTCTAACAATAGGCCTTTATAATATGTTTAAGAACCCTCAAGCTAATGTAGGCAAAGGTAATTCTATTATATTTTCAGAATTTTTATCAGAAGTTGATAATGGTGGAGTTATAAAAGTTGATATTCAAGGAAACAATATTAGAGGAGTATTAGCTAATGGAAATACTTTTTCTACTTATTCACCGAATTATCCAAATTTAATTGAGAAGCTATCTGAAAAAGGGGTAAGTATATCAGCTGCTCCTTTAGAAGATAAGATGCCGTCTTTGTTTGGTGTTTTATTATCGTGGTTTCCGATGTTGTTACTAATCGCTGTTTGGATTTTCTTTATGAGACAGATGCAGGGTGGCAAAGGTGGAGCCATGGGTTTTGGAAAATCTAAGGCAAAGATGATGAATGAATTAAAAGGTAAAGTTACTTTTGATGATGTCGCTGGAGTAGAAGAAGCTAAAGAAGAAGTAGAAGAAGTTGTTCAATTTTTAAAAGATCCTAAAAAGTTTAGTAGACTTGGTGGAAAAATACCAAGAGGATGTTTATTAGTTGGCCAACCTGGAACAGGTAAAACTTTACTTGCTAGAGCTATAGCTGGGGAAGCAGGAGTTCCGTTCTTTACAATATCAGGATCAGATTTTGTTGAAATGTTTGTGGGTGTTGGAGCCTCTAGAGTTAGAGACATGTTTGAACAAGGTAAAAAAAATTCACCCTGTATTATTTTCATAGATGAGATAGATGCTGTTGGAAGAAGCAGAGGTGCTGGTCTTGGAGGAGGTAACGATGAAAGAGAGCAAACTTTAAACCAGTTATTAGTTGAAATGGACGGCTTTGATACAAATGAAGGTGTAATAATTATTGCCGCTACAAATAGACCTGATGTATTAGACCCAGCATTATTACGACCAGGTAGATTTGATAGACAGGTAGTTGTTGGACTTCCAGATATAATAGGAAGAGAAAAAGTATTAAAAGTTCATGTTAAAAAAATTAAAATGGCACCTGATGTAAATTTAAGAACAGTAGCTAGAGGAACCCCAGGTTTTTCAGGTGCAGATTTAGCAAATATAGTTAATGAAGCGGCATTACTTGCTGCAAGAAAAAATAAAAGACTAGTTACTCTAACTGAGTTTGAAGAAGCAAGAGATAAAGTGATGATGGGATCAGAAAGAAGATCCATGGTCATGACAGAAGAAGAAAAAACATTAACAGCTTACCATGAAGCTGGACATGCAATAGTAACTATTAATGAGGATGCGGCTCATCCAATTCATAAGGCAACAATCATTCCGAGAGGTCGTGCTTTAGGAATGGTTATGCAACTACCTGAGAGAGATCAGCTATCTCAAACAAGAGAACAGCTTCATGCTCAATTAGCTATAGCTATGGGTGGAAGAGTAGCAGAAGAAATCATATTTGGAGAAGATAAAGTTACAACTGGTGCATCTAGTGATATTGAACAAGCAACTCAAAGAGCAAGAGCTATGGTAATGCAAGCAGGCCTTAGTAAAGAGTTGGGACCAGTTGCCTATGGTTCGAATGAAGAAGAGGTATTTTTAGGAAGGTCTGTTGCGAGAACTCAAAATATGTCTGAAGAAACCTCAAAGAAAGTAGACTCAGAAATTAGAAAAATTGTAGATAAAGGTTATGAAAGAGCAAGAACAGTTTTAACTGAAAAAATTGACGATCTACATAAATTAGCTAAAGCTCTCTTAACATATGAAACACTTACAGGTGAAGAAATTGAAAACCTGATAAATAAAAATATATATCCAAGCAATAAAGAGGATTTAAAAGTTGAAGATGAAGACAAAGGTTCAGCTTTAAGTTCAATGGGTCTTAAGCCGAAAATAGTTCATTAATACTAAATGAAAAAATATTACACAAGAGCGTGTAATTTTGCTTATGGTCAATTTTCAATTGAATTAGTTAGAAAAAAAAAATCTCCCACTAAATGGTAATAAGGAAATTTCTTTTGGACAAATTGAAATTCTTACACGAACTTCTATCAAAAAAATTGATCTTAAAGATATAAAAAAATTACCCAAACTACTGAAAAAAAAAATTAATAAAGATCTCAAGACTATCGTTAAAAAAAATAAAAACTTTTCAAGTTTAAATTTTAATAAAATACCTAATATAATGGGTATATTAAATTTAACACCAGATAGTTTTTCTGATGGGGGTAAATTTAATAAAAAGAAAAAAGGAATATCTCATGCAAAGAATTTATTTAAATCTGGAGCAGATATTATTGATGTTGGTGGAGAATCAACAAGACCTGGATCTAAACCTGTAAGTAAAAAGGAAGAATGGAATAGAATAAAAGAAATATTAAAAGATGTTAATAAAAAAATTCCACTATCATTAGATACAAGAAAATCAGAAATTATGATTAAAGGGATTCATTTAGGAGTTAAACTTATAAATGACGTGTCAGGTCTAAGTTATGACCCTAAAACAGTTAAGGTATTGATAAAAAGCAAAACTCCATTTGTCATTCAACATTCACAAGGTACACCAGAAAAAATGCAAAAAAACCCTAAGTACAAAAATGAATTATTAGATATTTATGATTTTTTTGAACTAAAGATTAAATTTTTAAGATCTATGGGTATAAAACATAATAATATTGTAATTGATCCAGGAATTGGTTTTGGAAAAAATTTGAAACATAATATGAATTTAATTAGAAGCGTTTCTATTTTTCATACTCTTGGTTTTCCTATATTACTTGGACTTTCTAGGAAAAAATTTATTAAGGATTTATCTGGAAAAAATGATAGCAAGGAAAGATTAGGTGGAACAGTAGCTTCTTCCATGTATGCAATGATGCAAGGAATTCAAATTCTAAGAATTCATGATGTGAATGAATTAAGACAAAGTATAAAGGTGTTTAAAGAATTAATTAAAAACTAATGGCAAAAAAATATTTTGGAACAGATGGAATAAGAGGTGCCGTTAATAGTAAAAATATTAATGGAGACATGTTTTTTAAATTTGCTCTTGCAACAGGAACTTACTTTAAAACTCAAAAAAAAAAGAAACAAATAGCAATAATTGCTAAAGATACGAGGCTCTCAGGGTATAGTTTGGAACCTGCGTTAGTATCAGGACTTACATCGGCTGGTATGCATGTTTATACATTAGGCCCACTCCCAACCAATGGCTTAGCAATGCTCACAAAGAGTATGAAAGCCAATATGGGAATTATGATTACAGCATCTCATAACCCATATCATGACAATGGGTTAAAATTATTTGGACCTGATGGGTTAAAACTATCAAATAAAATTGAAAAGAAAATTGAAACTTTAATTGATCAAAAGATTGAAAAATCTTTATCAAAACCAAAAAAATTGGGTCGTGTAAAAAGGTTAGAAACTGCAAATAAAGATTATATAAAAATTTTAAAAAGTAATTTACCAAAAGATTTTAATCTAAGAGGTTTAAGAATAGTAATTGATTGCGCAAATGGGGCTGGATATAAGGCTGGACCTGAATTATTAAAATCTTTAGGTGCTAAAGTATTTTCAATCGGAATAAATCCTAATGGTCTTAATATTAATAAAAATTGTGGATCTACTTTTCCAAATAAAATCAGATTTGCAGTAAAGAAATATAAAGCACATATAGGAATTTCACTTGATGGAGATGCCGATAGAATTATTATGTGTGATGAAAAAGGTATTGTAATTGATGGAGATCAAATAATTGCTGCAATAGCAATGAGATGGAAAAGAAAAAAAATGTTAAAAGGAGGTGTAGTTGGCACTTTAATGTCTAACTATGGATTAGAAAAGTTTTTTAAACTACATAATATAAAATTCTTAAGATCAAATGTAGGAGATCGCTTTGTAAAAGAGAAAATGCAAAAAAATAATTTTAATTTAGGTGGTGAACAATCAGGGCATATTATTCTAGGCAAATTTGCAACTACTGGAGATGGCTTATTAGTTGCTTTAGAAGTTTTATTTTCATTAAGAAAAGGAAAAAAAGCTAGTAGTTTTTTTAATACCTTTAAGAAAACTCCACAAATATTAGAAAATATTGATGTTAAAGACAAAAATATAATTAAAAATAGTGATATTAAAAATTCTATAAAATTAGCAGAAAAATTAATTAAAGGTCAAGGTAGAATATTAGTTAGAAGCTCAGGAACGGAGTCTAAAATCAGAGTAATGGGAGAGAGTGATAATATTAAATTACTTCAAAAATGTTTGAAAATCGTTTTAAGAAAAATTAAATAAATTGAAACCAAAATCTAAAATATTAGTTATTGCCGGATCAGATTCATCTGGTGGTGCTGGCGTTCAAGCTGATATTAAAACTATCACAGCTTTAGGTTCGTATGCCATGACAGCAATAACAGCTGTCACAATCCAAAATACAACAGGTGTAAAATCAATAGTACCAATTGATCCTAAGGAAATTTCAAATCAAATAGAATTTACCTCAAAAGACATTAAACCTGATGCCATAAAAATTGGAATGTTGCATTCTACAAAAGTAATAAAATCAGTAATTCATTCATTAAATCTTATTAAAGTAAAAAAAATAATTTTAGATCCTGTTATGGTAGCTAAAGGTGGCGCAAAACTTATTGATGATAAGGCAATTCAGTTATTAAAAAATGAACTAATTAAAAAAGTTAGCCTAATTACTCCAAATATTCCAGAAGCGGAAATATTAACTAAAACTAAAATAAGAACAAAAGAAGATATGATTTTTGCTGCCAGCATATTAATAAAATTAGGAGCAAAAAATGTTTTTATAAAAGGTGGTCATTTAGAATCTAAAATCGTCCAAGATATTTTTGTAAATAAAAATGAAATTTTCATTATAAAAAATAAAAGAATTACAACCAGGAATACACATGGCACTGGTTGCACCCTTTCTTCTGCTATTTCTACATTCTTTTCATGTGGAAAAACCTTAAAGAGATCTTGTGAGCTTGCAACTAAGTATGTACACAATTCAATAAATTCAAACCTTAAATTCGGTAAAGGTCATGGGCCTATCAACCATTTAAGTTCAGTAACAATAGAAAAAAAATTTAGATAATGAAAAATGTTGTAGTTGTTGGATCTCAATGGGGTGATGAAGGAAAAGGTAAAATAGTCGACTGGCTATCAGACCAAGCAGATGTTGTTATTCGTTTTCAAGGAGGACATAACGCTGGACACACATTAGTAATTGATGGAACAACTTATAAATTAAGATTACTACCTTCTGGAATTGTTAGAAAAAATAAAATTTCTATTATAGGAAATGGAGTTGTTGTTGACCCTTGGGCACTATTAGAGGAAATAGAGGAAATTAAATCTAAGGGTGTTGAGGTTAATGTGGATAATTTTATAATTTCAGAATCTGCAAATCTTATTTTACCATTTCATAGAGAAATGGATGAAATAAGAGAAGATGCTGCTGGAAAAGGAAAAATTGGAACAACAAGAAGAGGAATTGGGCCAGCCTATGAAGATAAAGTCGGAAGAAGATCAATCCGTGTTATGGATCTAAGATCTGAGACTAATCTAGACCATAGATTGGAAACAGTACTTCTTCATCATAATGCAATTAGAAAAGGGTTAGGTAAAAAAATTTTTGAAAAAGATAAACTTAAAGAAGAACTCTTAAAAATTGCTCCAGAAATATTAAAGTTTTCTCAACCTGTTTGGCTTAGAATTGATGAATTTAAGAAACAAAAAAAAAGAATATTATTTGAAGGTGCACAAGGAATACTACTAGATGTGGATCATGGAACGTACCCTTTTGTAACATCATCCAATACTGTTGCATCTGCGGCTGCAACAGGAACTGGTTGTGGTCCTAATTCTATTCATTATGTTCTTGGAATAACAAAAGCTTACACTACCAGAGTTGGTGAAGGACCTTTCCCAACGGAGTTAACAAATGATATTGGAGAATTGCTTGGTTCAAGAGGAAAAGAATTTGGGACTGTCACCAGTAGAAAAAGAAGATGTGGTTGGTTTGATGGTGTTTTGGTTAGACAAACAATTAAAATTTCAGGCATAGACGGAATAGCATTAACTAAATTAGATGTTTTAGATGAATTAGATGAAATTAAGATGTGTGTTGAGTATGAGCTTGATGGAAAAAAAATGGATTACTTACCTGCTGCAGTTGAGGATCAGTTAAAAATTAAACCAATTTATAAAACTTTTCCTGGATGGAAAAGCTCCACACAAGGAATAAAGAATATTGAAAATTTACCAAAAAATGCAAAAAATTATATTTATGCATTAGAAGATTTTATTGGAACAAAAGTTTCAAGTATTTCTACAAGCCCTGAACGAGAAGATACTATTCTTTTAGAAAACCCCTTTGAGGTTTAGTTTACTGGAAGTAGATTTTTAGATTTAGCAGATAATAACATGTGTTTTTGAAGCTTCTCAAATGCTTTATTTTCAATTTGTCTAACTCTTTCTCTACTAATTTTGTATTTTTTACTTAAATCTTCAAGTGTTGTAGGTTCATCATTTAATCTTCTAGAGTATAAAATTTCTTTTTCTCTTTCATTAAGAATTTTTATAGAATCTTTAAGTAAGCTTTGTCTTTGACCCATTTCTTCTTGATGTGCAAATTTTAGATCATGGTCAAGCTCTTTATCTACTAACCAGTCTTGCCACTCATCACCATCTTCTCCAACTTGTGCATTTAAAGAAAATTCTTTTCCAGATAGTCTTCTGTTCATTGAAATTACTTCATCTTTGTTGACATCTAACTTGTTTGCAATTTCAGTTACATGCTCAGGTCTTAAATCGCCTTCAGATTGAGGAGCGATTTGATTTTTAATTTTCTTTAAATTGAAAAATAATTTTTTTTGTGCAGTTGTTGTTCCTATTTTTACTAAGCTCCAAGATCTTAGAATATATTCTTGTATAGAAGCCCTAATCCACCACATTGCATAAGTTGCTAGTCTAAATCCTTTCTCAGGTTCAAATTTTTTAACAGCTTGCATTAGTCCAACATTTCCTTCTGAAATCATTTCATTTACTGGAAGACCGTATCCTCTGTAACCCATCGCAATTTTTGCAACGAGTCTTAGATGACTAGTAACAAGTTTTTCTGCAGCTTTAACATTTCCTGTTGCCTTCCAATTTTTTGCAAGCATATATTCTTCCTCTGCTGCCAGCATAGGAAATTTTTTAATTTGTTCCAGATAAGCTGATAAACCACCTTCATTAGAAAGTGCGGGAAGATTACTATTCATTGTAGTGCTCATAAGTTGTATTTATTTAATTAACTATAGTATTATTTCAAGGTTTTATTTGCCAGTATTTCTAAGCAATACTAAAATATTTTCAAGTTCTTGTGGCAAAATTGAGGTAAAAACCATTTCTTCATTAGTTCTTGGGTGAATAAATCCCAATGTTTGAGCATGCAAGAATTGTCTGTCTAATTTATAAATTAAATTTTCTAAATTAGTATCAATATTTTTAAGTTTTTTATATTTTTTTTTATATTTTCCATCACCCATAATACTATTACCCATATGTGTCATGTGAACTCTTATTTGATGCGTTCTTCCAGTTTCCAATCTGCATTCCACTAAGCTTAATGTAGGAGTTTTATCATTTTCAAAAATCTCAATTGTTTTGTAATTAGTGATTGCTCTTTTGCCTTTAGAATTGCTAACTTCCATCATCTGTCTATTTTTTGAGCTTCTAGTTATAAACGTATCAATTTTTCCAGAGGATGGTCTAAGTTTCCCCCAAATTAAAAGCTGATAAACTCTCGTAATTGTGTGCTCACTAAATTGATGTGATAAGTTCTCGTGTGTTTCATTATTTTTAGCAATAACTATTAATCCAGAAGTATCCTTGTCAATCCTATGAACTATGCCAGGTCTTAGTTCATCACCTATTGTTGATAACGAGTCCTTGTTATAATGCATTAAGGCGTTAACAATTGTTTCATCATAATTTCCTGCACCTGGATGCATAATTATACCTGCTGGTTTGTTGATTATTAGCAAATCATCATCTTCATAAACAATTTGTAACTTAAAATTATATGGCTTTAATGATGCTTCTTTAGGTTCTGGAATTTGAAGATTTATCTCATCTCCACTCAGTACTTTTTTTGAGGGACTATTAATAATTTGATCATTTATTTTTAATTTTTCTTTAAGAATTAAATTCTTAATTCTGGATCTGCTAATTAAGTTTTCTCTTTTATTAATGAATACATCAAGCCTGAGATTATTTTCATCTTCACCAACTATTAAATTAATGTTTTTTTCCATAAAATGTAATATTAATACTATATGCGCTTGTAGCTCAACTGGATAGAGCGCCTGACTTCGGATCAGGAGGTTCTGGGTTCGACTCCTAGCAGGCGCACCAAAACCAAAAAAAATGTCTAATACTTTGATGCCCTCCGCAATCTATCATTTATAGTTTTACCAAGTCCTATATTAGGAATCTTTTCCACAGCAATCGATTTATAACCCTCATTTTTTATTTTTCTTAGACACGAATAAAGGTTTTTTGCTGCTTCATCTAAATTACTTTTCGAAGTTAAATAAAAATAATTTTTGAGTTTAGTTTTCTTTTTCTTAATTATTATGAAAGCTTCGTCATTTTTTGGTTTTGTGACGTTCATTCTTAAAGGAATACCAGGAGAGTAATGTAGCCGTGATTGACCAGGAGCTATTTTTTTCTTAGGATTGGTAGATATATTCATATTGAAACCTAAAGTTTTTTGAATTTTTGAAATATCTAGACCTCCTAATCTCAGTATAGTTGGTCTAGCTGTAAGATTAACTATTGTAGACTCTATTCCAATAGCGCAAGTACCTCCGTCTAAAATATATTTAATTTTATTACCGAATTCTTCTTTAACATCTTTTGCATTAACAGCACTTACTTTAGTTGCAATATTAGCACTAGGTGCAGCTAATGGATAATCTAGCTGTTTTAGTAAATTTTTAAATATTGTGTGTTTTGGAAATCTTACTGCTAAACTTTTCTTATTATTAGTTACATATTTTGAAATCTTAGAGTTTTTTTTTAATTGTAATACGTATGTTATTGGGCCAGGTGAAAATTTTTTATAAAGTTTAATAAAATTATCATTTATCAAACAATCTTTTTTAAGAGAATCGATATCGTGATAATGTACGATTAGAGGGTTGTTTTTTGGTCTCTTTTTTAAATTATAAATCTTTTTTACTGCTGAATTCTTGTATGCATTAGCGGCTAGACCATAAACGGTTTCAGTAGGTACGCCAATACAGTAATTTTTATCAAGGTATTTTTTTGCTTTTTTGATATTTGATTGATTAGATTTCATGTATTAATAATTATTATTATATGAAAGATAAAAATTTACCACTTGATAATAACACACTGTCTCTTGAGGAGTTAACAAAAGAGGCAAATAATATTATTGAATCTTTAGAGTCGGAGAAAGACTTGCAGAATTCAATTGACTCATACCAGCAATTGTTAAAATTAAATAATATTATTGAAAAAAAATTCTATAAAACTTCAAAAATGATCAATGAAGAAACAAAAAAAAAAATTAACAATATAAGTTCAAAAAAAAATGCAAAATAAACTTGCTAGAATAGCAAAAGATACAAACTTATTTTTAAAGCGATTTATTAAAGGACAAAAAAGAACAGAATTAATAGCTGCTATGGAATATGGGTTATTTCCAGGTGGAAAAAAAATTAGATCAAAAATTTTAATTGATATAGGAGCTATATTTAAAATTAATTATAAAACATTAATTTCTATTGGTGCTGCAGTTGAATGTATTCATGCTTATTCATTAATACATGATGATTTACCTTGCATGGATGATGATAAAATAAGAAGAGGAAAAATTTCTACACACATTAAATTTGGAGAATCAACAGCGGTACTTGCAGGAAACTCACTTTTAACAATGGCTTTTGAAATCTTGGTTAGCTCGAGCTTAAAGATAAATGAAAAAATAAAAGTAGATCTAGTAAAAAAACTCTCAGAGACTTCTGGACATCTAGGAATAGCTGGTGGCCAATATTTAGATCTTAGTTTTGAAAATAAAAAGGTTTCTAAAAGTAAAATTATAGACATGGAAATAAAAAAAACAGGCAAGCTCTTTAGCTTTTGTTGCGCTGTCCCAGTTATCATTAAGAGAAAAAGTAATACACAAATAAAGTTTTTTGAAAATATAGGGTCAAATATTGGACTTTTATTTCAAATTGCTGACGATTTAATAGACTTTAAGGGCTCTACAGTTATTGCTGGTAAGTTAACAGGTAAGGACAAGAAAAAAGGTAAAGCCACTTTAATCAGTTTACTAGGATATCAAAATGCTATTAAATATGCTGATAAAATTAAGTCTAAAATAATTAAAGATTTAAATAAATATAGTTCAAACACTAACAGTTTAAATGAAACCCTAGACTACATTTTAAAAAGAAATAAATAATGCAAAACTATAAATTTCTCAAAGATATTAATTTTCCTTCTGACTTAAGAAAATTATCAGAGAACGATCTTCAAGAAGTTTCTAACGAAGTTAGAAAAGAGATGATTGATGCAGTATCTGAAACAGGAGGACACTTAGGTGCAGGTCTTGGTGTTGTTGAGCTAACCGTAGCTTTACATTACGTATTTGATACTCCAAATGACCGACTAATTTGGGATGTGGGTCATCAAACTTATCCACATAAAATTTTGACTGGAAGAAAATCAAAAATTAAAACATTGAGACAAGGTAATGGATTGTCTGGTTTTACAAAAAGATCTGAAAGTGAGTATGATCCATTTGGTGCAGCACATAGCTCAACATCAATATCATCAGCTCTAGGCATGGCGGAAGCAAATAAGTTATCAAATAAATTGAATAATATAATTGCAGTCATAGGAGATGGCGCAATTAGTGCGGGTATGGCATATGAGGCAATGAATAACGCTGGTGCTTCAAAAACTAAAATGATTGTTATTTTAAATGATAACGATATGTCGATTGCAAAACCAGTGGGTGCTATGAGAACTTATTTAGCTAAACTTTTAACAGGAAAAATTTATTTCAGTTTAAGGGAAACTTTTAAATTAATAGTTTCTGCTTTTTCTAAAAGATTTAGTGCGAAAGCTGGAAAAGCTGAGGATTTTTTAAGATCAGCTGTAACTGGTGGTACTCTTTTTAATTCTTTAGGTTTTTATTATGTTGGTCCAATAGATGGACATGATTTGTCTACACTCATACCGATTTTAAAAAATGCAAGAGACTCAAAGCATCAAGGTCCAATTATGATTCATATAAAAACTCAAAAAGGTAAAGGATATTCTTATGCTGAAAAAGCTAGTGATCATTATCACGGTGTTTCAAAATTTAATGTTGTAACTGGCGAACAGGTAAAAAGTGGAACAAATCTTCCAGCTTATACAAAGGTTTTTGCAAACACTTTAGTGAAACATGCAGAAAGAGACAGTAAAGTTGTAGGAGTTACTGCTGCTATGCCAGGTGGAACGGGTATGGATATTTTTGCCAAAGATTTTCCAAAAAGAATGTTTGATGTTGGAATTGCTGAGCAGCATGCTGTTACTTTTGCAGCAGGGTTAGCCACTGAAGGCTATAAGCCATATGTTGCAATCTATTCGACTTTTTTACAAAGAGCTTATGATCAAGTGGTTCATGATGTGGCTATTCAAAGTTTACCTGTGAGATTTATTATAGATAGAGCAGGTTTAGTAGGTGCTGATGGATCAACTCATGCTGGCTCATTCGATATTACTTATCTTTCTACTCTTCCTAATTTTATAGTAATGGCACCAAGTGATGAAGCAGAATTAGTTAAAATGATAAATACATCGATGACAATCAATAACAAACCTTGTGCTATTAGATACCCAAGAGGAAATGGTATAGGAGTGGAATTACCATCAATAGATGAGAACATAGAGATTGGAAAAGGAAGAGTTATTCAAGAAGGGAAACAAGTTTGTATTTTAAGTATAGGAACTAGATTGGAAGAATGTAAAATTGCAGCAGCAGAATTAAAAAATAAAGGAATTGAGTCAACGATAGTTGACGCTCGTTTTGCTAAACCCTTGGACCAAGAACTTATTTTAAAGTGTGCGCGAGAACATGAGGCTATGATTACTGTAGAAGAAGGATCTATTGGAGGTTTTGGCTCTCACGTGGAAAATTTATTATCAGAAAAAGGTATATTTGATAAAGGTTTAAAATTTAGAACCATGATATTGCCTGATATTTTCATCGAACAAGATAGTCCAAAAAAAATGTATGATGTTGCTGGTCTTAACGCATCTCAAATATCAAAAAAAATACTAGACATCTTATTTACAAAAGAGTCGATAAAAGTAGTTAAAAATTAAATTTAAAAAAATTAGCTACACTGAGCTTTATTCATTAAGTAATGGTCTAACAAAACACAATTCATCATTGCTTCCCCTACAGGAACTGCACGAATACCAACACAAGGATCATGCCTACCTTTAACTGAAATAGTAGTATTTTTTCCAAACTTATTTATAGTTTTTCTAGTTGTTAAAATCGATGATGTTGGCTTAACAGCAAATGAAACAACAATTTCTTGTCCTGTTGAAATACCTCCAAGAATTCCACCTGCATTATTAGAATCAAATTTTAATTTTTTACCTTTTTGTGAAATTTCATCTGAGTTTTGTTCTCCACTTAATTGTGCAGAATTCATTCCTGAACCAATGTTAACACCTTTCACAGCATTAATACTCATCATTGCAGAGGCAATATCCATATCTAGTTTAGAATAAATTGGAGCCCCTAAACCAACGGGAATTCCTCTGGCTCTTACTTCAATAACTGCTCCACAAGATGATCCAGACTTTCTTATATCTAGCAAATATTTTTCCCAAAGTTTCAGCATATTCTTATCAGGACAAAAAAAAGGATTTTTGTTAATTGTTAGATCGTTCCATTTTCTAGTATCACATCCCAATATTCCTAATTGAGTAACAGCCCCTACAACTTTAAATTTTTTACCTAATTTATTCTCTAAAACTTTTTTAGCAATTGCACCCGCAGCAACTCTTGCAGCTGTTTCTCTTGCAGAGGATCTTCCACCACCACGGTAATCTCTTATTCCATATTTCTTAAAGTACGTAAAATCAGCGTGTCCAGGTCTGAATTTATCTTTGATGTCTCCATAATCTTTTGACCTCATATCTTGATTGTAAATAATTAAAGAAATAGGTGTTCCAGTCGTTTTGCCCTCAAATACACCAGATAAAATTTGCACTTTATCATCTTCTTTTCTCTGTGTTGTAAATTTTGATTGTCCTGGTTTTCTTTTATCTAGCTCAACTTGAATATCTTGCTCTTTTAAGTTTATATTTGGTGGACAACCATCAACGACACAGCCTAATGCTGGTCCATGAGATTCTCCCCATGTTGTGAAACGAAATTGCTTTCCAAAAGTATTAAATGACATTATCTATAGTATATAGATTATTTTGTTAAAATTATGAATCAAAAAAACTCATTAGGCCTTAATAAATGCTTTTTAGATAAAATTGATCCAATAGATTTATTTGAAGTTTGGATGAATGAAGCAAAAAAAACAGAGTTAAATGATCCAAATGCACTAGCTTTAGCCACATCAGATCAAAATAATTTTCCATCAATTAGAATGGTCTTATTAAAAGATTTTAACAAAGATGGATTTGTTTTTTATACCAATCTAAATAGTCAAAAAGGAAATGAATTAAAAAAAAATCCAAAAGCATCCATGTGTTTTCATTGGAAAAGCCTTCTAAGACAAGTAAGAATTAATGGAATAGTGCAAAAAGTTTCTAATAAAGTGGCAGATGAATATTATAACAGTAGAGGTTATGAGAGCAGAATTGGTGCATGGGCCTCAAAACAAAGCACTATATTAAATAATAGAGATGAGCTTTTAAACTCAATAGAGGAATATAAAAAAAAATATAGTAATAAAAATGATGTACCAAGACCAGAGCATTGGTCAGGTTGGAATTTGATACCCACAAGTATAGAATTTTGGTTAGATAGAGATAGCAGAATTCATGAAAGACTTAAATATACTAAAGATACTGAGGGAAACTGGGTTAAATCTTTATTAAGCCCCTAAAAGGTTCTTTGTAGACTAAATGATGTAAGACTCTCTAAAATCTTTTTTTCATCACTATCCTTAAATACAGTTAAAGAATTTGATGCAAGGTTAATAAAATGTTCAGCTTTTTTGTAGCATTCATTGATTATGTTGTATTTCTTAATAAGCTCTAAGGTTAAATTTAAATCTTCATTTGATCTTGTTTCTTGTTTAAAAATATTTTTTAACTTATCTTTTTCTATTGACGATACATTCTGAAATAACAAAATAACAGGTAAAGTAATTTTACCCTCAAGAAAATCTTTACCAATTTTTTTACCAAAAAATTTTAGATCAGAATTGTAATCTAATGTGTCATCAGCAATTTGAAATGTTAAGCCTAAGTTTTTTCCATAAAACTCTAGTGCCTCTTTTTCTTTTGTTTCTTTATTAGATAAAATTGCACCAACCTTAGTTGCTGCAGAGAAAAGTTCAGCTGTTTTTGCTGTAATAATCTTAAAATATGTTTCTTCCAACATGTCTACTTCACCTTTGTGTTGTAGTTGCAATACCTCTCCTTGAGCGATCTTTGAAGAAGTTGAGGATAAAAGTTTTAAAACTTCTATATTCCCATCATCAACCATCATTTCAAAACATCTACTTAAAAGATAGTCACCAATTAATACAGAAGAGTGATTTCCCCAAATTGAATTTAATGTTTTTTTACCTCTTCTAATATTTCCAAGATCAATGACATCATCATGCATTAAAGTGGCCCCATGTATCATTTCTACACATGCTGCTAAATTAATATCTCGACCTCCTTTAGTGTAGCCACATAACTTAGCTGACCCAAGTGTTAGTAGGGCTCTTAATCTTTTTCCACCAGTGTCGATATGATATTCAGTCATTTTTTGAACAAGGTCTACATCACTCAAGAGTTTTGATTTAATCTTTTCTTCAACTAAAACTAATTTTTCATCAACAGAATCTTTTAGTTGATAATATGAATTATTTATTTGGTTTCTAAGTTGAACTACAGTTCCCATAAAAAATAAGTTAGTATAATTAAGTTATATTTATTACTTATCAATTGACGCACCTTAATCTTCAACTATAAGTATGCTTTATATTAAATCAAAAATTCTATAAGGATTAACAATGTTCTCTTTTTTTAAAAAGAAAAAAATAATAGCTCATATCAAGCTAAATGGTGTAATTGGCAATGCTGGAAAGTTTAAACAGGGCATAGATTTTGCAGGACAAGAAGAGATTATAGAAAAGGCTTTTTCACTAAAAAAAGCAAAAGCAGTGGCAATTACTATAAATTCACCGGGTGGATCACCAGTCCAATCACATTTAATCTACAAATTTATTAGAGCTCAAGCTAAGAAAAACAAAATAAAAGTAATAGTGTTTGCGGAAGATGTTGCAGCTTCTGGTGGATACTTAATAGCTTGTGCAGGAGATGAGATATATGCAAATTCAAGTTCAATTATTGGATCAATAGGGGTTATTTATTCATCATTTGGATTTACAGAACTAATTAAAAAAATTGGTGTAGAAAGAAGAGTTCATACAGCTGGAAAAAATAAAAGCTCATTAGATCCCTTTCAAGAAGAGAAGTCAGAAGATATTGAGAGACTTAAGAATATCCAACTAGATCTGCATAAAGATTTTATTAAAGTTGTAGAAGAAAGCAGAGGATCTAAACTTAAAAAGGATGGGATTGAATTGTTCTCAGGAGAGTTTTGGGCGGGTAGTAAATCAAAAGAGCTAGGCCTAATTGATGGACTTGGTAATGCTAATGAAATTTTAAAAGAAAAATTTGGTGAAGATGTGATTATCAAAAAATTTGAAAAATCTAAGGGTTGGTTAAGTAAGAAATTATCTTCATCTAGCAATCAAATAGATCAACTAGCAAATATTTTAGAGGAAAGATCTATCTGGCAAAGATATGGCTTCTAAGGAAAAAATTATAAAACCTAAATTTCAATCATTTCAAGATACTATTTTGAATCTTCAAAAATATTGGAGCAAACAAGGATGTATTCTTCTACAGCCATATGACATAGAAGTTGGTGCAGGAACCTTTCATCCTGCTACAACCTTAAGATCATTAGGGCCTAAGCCATGGAAAGCAGCTTATGTTCAGCCATCAAGAAGACCCACTGATGGAAGATATGGAGAAAACCCAAATAGATTACAACATTATTATCAATTCCAAGTTTTAATAAAACCTTCACCAGATAATATCAAAAAACTTTATTTAAATAGTTTGGCTGTAATAGGTATTAATCATAAAGAACATGATATTAGATTTGTTGAAGATGATTGGGAAAGTCCAACTTTAGGTGCGGCAGGTTTAGGATGGGAAGTTTGGTGTGATGGAATGGAAATTACTCAATTTACATACTTTCAACAAATGGCTGGATTTGAATGTAAACCTGTTTCAGTTGAAATAACATATGGTCTTGAAAGAATTTGCATGTTTACTCAGCAAATGAAAAATGTTTATGATTTATTATGGAATGAAGAAGGTGTAAAATATGGGGATGTGTTTCTTCAAGCTGAAAAAGAGTTTTCAGTGTATAATTTTGAACATGCGAATACAGAAAATCTATTCAAAATGTTTGATATGTTTGAGCTTGAAGCAAAAGCATTGGTAGCTAAAAAAATTTCACTACCTGCATATGATCAATGTCTAAAAGCAAGCCATGCATTTAATATTTTAGATGCAAGAGGAGTTATAAGTGTTGCTCAAAGAGCGGGTTATATAGGGCGTATTAGAGACATTACAAAAGCAGTCGCCGAAAATTGGTTAAGCAGTCAAACAAATTAATGTCAGATTTTTTTATAGAGTTGTTTAGTGAGGAAATACCAGCTGGTTTACAGAGAAACTCACGTAATGTTTTATTAGAAAATTTTCAAAATTTATTTGAGGAAAAAAAAATTCTGTTCAAAAAAAGTTCTTCATTTTCAACACCAAATCGTCTTATAATTTTATTTGAAGGCCTATCTAAAGAAATAATACAAAAAGCTGAAGAAATAAAAGGACCAAATGTTAAAGCTCCAGAAAAAGCTATTGAGGGGTTTTTAAGGTCAAATCAAATAGAAAAAAAAGATCTTCTTAAAAAAACATTGGAAAAAGGAGAATTTTATTTTTTCAAGAAAGCATCAAGTAAAATTAATACCATAGATTTACTTCAAGAATATACACCTATAATCCTTGATAAATTACAATGGAAAAAATCTATGACTTGGGGAAGCTATAACCTTAGTTGGGCGAGACCATTAAAATCTATCCTAGCAGTTTTTGATGATAAAAGTTTAAATTTTAAATTTCATCATTTAATAGCCTCTAACTCAACATTTATTGACAAAGAGTTTGAAGATAAAAAAAAAATATTTAAAAACTTTAAAAGTTATAAAGATTTCTTTAGTCAATCTGGCATAATTATAGATCACGTATTGAGAAAAGAATTTATTGTTAAAGAAATTGAAAAAATATCTAGAAAAAACAATTTCATTGTCGAGCCTAATAATAAACTTTTAGATGAAGTTACAGATATTGTTGAGCAACCAAATATTTTAGTGTGCAAGTTTGATCAGAAATTTTTGAATATTCCAAAAGAAATTTTGATTATTACAATGCAATACCATCAAAAATATTTTCCAACATTTGATAAAAAAGGAAAAATTACCAATGAATTTTTAGTTGTGGCAAATAACAATGATGAAAAAGGTTATATTAAGATGGGTAATGAAAGGGTTGTAGAAGCAAGATTAAGCGATGCTCAATTTTTTTGGGAAAAAAATAAATCTCAAAATTTAGTTAAACAAGTTTCAAAATTAAAAAATATGAATTATTTTAAAGGTCTCGGATCTTATTTTGACAAGATTCAAAGAATGAGAAAACTTGGAGGAATGATTTCTGATGAATTATTAATTAGCAAAGATCAAGTTGAACTATCAGCATCGATTTGCAAAGTTGATTTAGTCTCTGATATTGTTGGTGAATTTCCTGAGCTTCAAGGAATTATGGGTGGACATTTCGCTGAAGTGCAAGGTTTTGATAAAGAGATAGCGCTAGCAATAAGTGAACATTATCAACCAGCAGGTCTTGATAGTAAAACTCCAAAGAAACCATTTAGTATTGCTTTAGCTTTAACTGACAAAATTGATACCTTAGTAGGTTTTTTTGGAATTAACCAAAAACCAACTAGCTCAAAAGACCCTTATGCGCTTAGAAGGTCTGCACTTGGTGTAATAAAGCTATTAATTGATAATAATAAAGAGTTTAAAATCAAAGATCTTATTAGTTATTCTACTTCACTACATAAAGACCAAGGGTTTATTTTTTCAAACGAGTTATCTCAAAAAGAATTATCCGATTTTTTAATGGACAGATTAAAATACTACATGAAAGAGAAAAAGATTAGACCAGAGGTAATAGAAGCCAGTATAAAAGCACATGGATTAGATCATATGAACCAAATATATAAAAAAGCTTCAACACTTAGTGAGCTAATCAGCAAAGATATAGGAGAGGACATTATTACAAGCTACAAAAGAGCTTACAGTATACTTGAAAGTGAGTTGAAAAATACAGATCTTGAACTTTCAAATACAACTGACCCTGGTATTTTTAAAAATGACTATGAAAAAAACCTATTTAAAAAAATTAATGAAATAAGAAAATATTTTACAAATATTGGCAAAGATGAAAACTACAGAGAAACACTTGAAATTCTTGCTGGAGCTAAAAAAGCAACTTCAGAGTTTTTTGACAATGTTAAGGTCAATGATGATGATAAAAATATTAAAAAAAACAGATTGGAACTTTTACAAATGTTATGTAGAACATTTGATAATTACATAAATTTTTCAAATATAGAAATCAAACAGTGAATAAGCTAATTTTAAATTTTAAATCAAAAGATTCAAAAAAAATTAAAAATCCTAAAGATTTTTTAGGTGGAAAAGGGGCAAACCTTTCTGAAATGGGCAGAATGGGACTGCCAGTTCCTCCTGGATTTACAATTTCAACAAAAGTTTGTGAATTATTTTACAAAGATAAGAAAAAATTAAATTCAAAAATTGTTAATACTATAAAAAAGGAATTAAAAATTATCGAAAAAGAAGTAGGGAAAAAATTTGGTGATTTAAAAAATCCTTTATTATTATCTGTTAGATCTGGTGCAAGAGTTTCAATGCCTGGCATGATGGACACAATTTTGAATTTAGGATTAAACGATAAAACTGTTCTTGCACTATCAAAAAAAACTTCTAATAGCAGATTTGCAAAAGATAGTTACCGAAGATTTATTCAGATGTATGGCAATGTTGTTATGGGTGTTGAGGGCTATCACTTTGAAGAATTAATTGAAAATTACAAATTAACCAAAGGTGTTCTTTTAGATACAGATCTTGACGCAGATGATTGGGAGGGATTAATTAATGATTTTAAAAAAGTTATTAAAAATCAAACCAAAAAAGAATTTCCCCAGAACGTATATGATCAATTATTAGGAGCTATTAGTTCGGTATTTCTATCTTGGGAAAGTAACAGAGCAAAAGTTTATAGAAAACTAAACCAAATTCCTGCTGAATGGGGAACTGCAGTTAACGTTCAATCAATGGTATTTGGCAATATGGGTAATGATTGTGCAACTGGTGTTGTCTTTACAAGAAATCCATCAGATGGGGTTAATGAAGTGTATGGTGAATACTTAATTAATGCTCAAGGAGAAGATGTCGTGGCAGGTACAAGAACTCCTCAGTATATAACCAAAAAAGCAAGAAAAGATGCAAAAGCAAAAGAAGCTTCGATGGAAGAAGCTATGCCAAAAGTATTTAAACAATTAGATAAGATTTTAAAAATTTTAGAAAAACACTACAAAGATATGCAAGACGTAGAATTTACAGTTGAAAATAATAAATTGTGGATGCTACAAACAAGATCAGGAAAAAGAACTTCAAAGTCAGCTGTTAGAATTGCAGTTGATATGGTTAAAGAAAAGTTGATTTCTAAAAAAGAAGCAGTGATGAGAATAGATCCAGCTTCTTTAGATACATTGTTACACCCTACATTAGACGAAAAAAGCACACTAAACGTTATAGCAAACGGTTTGCCAGCATCTCCAGGTGCTGCAAGTGGTAAGGTTGTTTTTACATCAGAGGAAGCAGAAAGATTAAACAATGTTATGCAGGATACTATTTTAGTACGTGTAGAAACTTCACCTGAAGATATTCATGGAATGCACGCTGCAAAAGGAATTTTAACAGCAAGGGGCGGGATGACTAGTCATGCTGCAGTGGTTGCAAGAGGAATGGGTAGACCATGTGTTTCTGGCTCTAGTGAGATTGATATTAACTATGAAGCGAAAACCTTTAAAACTTCTTCTATTGAAATTAAAGAGGGAGACATTATTACAATTGATGGTTCAACAGGAAGAATTATTCTAGGAGAAGTGCCAACGGTTAAACCAGAAATTTCAGGAGACTTTTCCAAATTAATGAGCTGGGCAGATAATTTTAGGAAACTAAAAGTAAGAACGAATTCAGAAACACCATTAGATACAAAAACTGCAAGAGACTTTGGAGCAGAAGGCATAGGACTTTGTAGAACCGAACATATGTTTTTTGATGAAGAGAGAATTTTATCTGTTAGAGAAATGATTTTATCAAAAACAGTAGAAGATAGAAACAGGGCGCTAGCAAAACTTTTACCACATCAAAAAAAAGATTTTGTACAAATATTCAAAATTATGAATGGTCTTCCTGTCACAGTGAGACTGTTAGATCCGCCATTACACGAGTTTCTTCCAAAAACAGAAAAAGAAATTAATGATGTAGCAAAAGTTGTAGGGTTACCATTAAAAGAAATTGAGTCTCGAATTAACGAGTTACATGAACAAAACCCAATGCTTGGTCATAGAGGGTGTCGATTGGGAATTTCTTTTCCAGAAATTTATGAAATGCAATGTAGAGCAATCTTTGAGGCTTTATCTGAACTTAAGGTAGAAAAAATTAAGTCGGCATTTCCAGAAATTATGATCCCTTTAGTATCAACCGAAGCTGAGATTAGAATAATGAAAGATTTAGTAGTCAGAGTTGCAAAAGAAGTTCAAAAGGATAAAAAAATTAAAATAGATTATTTAGTTGGTACAATGATTGAATTACCAAGAGCAGCAATTAAAGCTAATGATATAGCTAAACACGCTGAGTTCTTTAGTTTTGGAACTAATGACTTAACTCAAACAACATTCGGTTTAAGTAGAGATGATAGTGGTAAATTTTTAAATGATTACCTTGAGAATAAGATTTTTTCTATAGATCCATTTATCTCTATAGATGACGGAGTAGGTGATTTAATAGAAATTGCAGTTGAAAAAGGAAGAAAAACTAATAAAAAAATTAAACTTGGAATTTGTGGAGAACATGGTGGAGACCCTAAAAGTATTCACTTTTGTGCTAATGCAGGTTTGGATTATGTTTCTTGCTCACCATATAGAGTTCCAGTAGCAAGATTAGCTGCTGCACAAGCTGAACTTTCTAAAAAAAATTAGATTTCAAATTTAAAATCTATAGCTGGCACACTATGAGTGACACTTCCAATTGAAACTCTATCGACACCCGTTGCTGCAATTTTTTTAATAGATTTCAAATTAACGTTCCCAGAAGCTTCTGTTTCATAATGTTTTTTAGCCATTCTAACACCTGCCTTGAGTGTTTTATTGTTCATATTATCAAACAAAACAGTATTAAATTTTAAACCCATTATTTTTTTGAGCTGATTTAAATTATCAACTTCTACTGTAATTTTTCTTCCTTTTTTATTTTTGATTGCAAGAGATACTAAAGTTTTAATATCAGAGCTTGCAATATGATTGTCTTTAATAAGAAATTCATCACTTAAATTAAACCTATGGTTTGTACCACCACCTAACGTAACGGCATATTTTTGTATTACTCTTAAGGTTGGAATTGTTTTCCTAGTACAGCAAATTTTAGTTTTTTTATTAGCTAATTTAACAAATTGATTAGTCTTAGTAGCAATTCCAGAGATATGACTTAAAAAATTTAAAGCAACCCTCTCACCAATTAAAATATTTTCAGCCCTACCTTCAATTGTTGCTACTACGTCGTTCTTTTTGACTATTGAACCTTCTTTTTTTTTAATAATAAATTTAATTTTATTATCAATTAATTTGAAGGTTTGTTTAACAAACTCTAAGCCAGCAATTACAGCTTGTTGGTTTGAAATTAATTTGATTTTTATAACTTTACTATTCTTAACTAAACTTGAAGTAATATCTCCATTTGGATAAAGATCCTCATTTAATGCAAGCTTAACTTTATTCCTGATATAATAGTTGCTTAATTTAATTTTAGGCACATTTATTATCTGCCAATAGCAGTCATTCTTTCAACAGGTATTCTAGCCTTATTGATAGTTTCATTATCCATAATTATCTCACCAGTTTCATTTTCTAAACAGGCCAAAATTTTTGGTAGAGTAATTCTTTTCATATGAGGACATAGGTTGCATGGTTTAATAAATTCAACATTAGGATTTTCCACTTGAATATTATCACTCATAGAACATTCCGTAACCATCATTACCTTTTTAGGTTGATTGTCCTCTACATATTTGATCATTCCTGAAGTTGAACCAGCAAAGTCACTTGCCTTAATTACATCGGGTGGACATTCAGGATGTGCAATAATTTTTATTCCTGGATTATTTTTTCTTATATCGTGAATTTCTTTTTCATTAAATTGGTCATGAACAATGCAAATTCCTTTCCAAGCAATAATTTCAACATCTGTCTGAGAAGCTACATATTTAGCTAAATAATCATCGGGTAGAAATATAACTTTTTTAACACCAAGAGAATTAACAATCTTAACAGCATTAGCTGATGTGCAACAAATGTCAGTTTCAGCTTTAACATCTGCCGAAGTATTTACATAGGAAACAACAGGTACACCTGGATATTTTTCTTTTAATAATCTTACATCCTTACCTGTAATAGAGGACGACAAGGAACATCCTGCAAGCATATCAGGTAACAAAACTTTTTTTTGTGGACTCATTAATTTTGCTGTCTCTGCCATAAAGTGTACACCAGCCATTACAATAATGTCTGCTGAAGTTTTTGAAGCTTCTACTGCTAGAGCCAAAGAGTCAGCTGCAAAATCTGCTACACCATGATAAATTTCTGGTGTTTGATAATTATGCGCAAGAATAACCGCATTTTTTTCTTTTTTTAATTGATTAATTCTATGAATATAGGGAGCATGAACTGACCATTCAATCTCAGGTAAAACCTTAGAGATTTTTTGATAAATTGGATCGGTTGCTTTTTTTACTTCTTCAGTAAACTCCATATTAAAACCTATCAATTTGATACAATCTTGTCATGCATTTATTCTGACGCACTAATTAATCCAACTAGGAATTTTGATTTTTAACTTAGCGTTTTTGCTTTTAAACTCATTTTCTTGATTAAAATTATCATCCAAATATTTAATTAAAGCAAAAGGATATTCATTACTTATTAAAACTTTTCCTATCTCAAAATCACCATTATAGATTAAATCATCTTGATTTATTTCTCCTTCAATTAAATAAATAGGTAATAATCTTTTTGAAAGTTTATTTTTTAATTTAATTCTTGCAGTATTCTCTTGCCCAACATAACAGCCCTTTTTAAAGTCTATTCCATTCAATTCTTCAAAGTTACATTCAATTCCAAATAGCTTATTCTGTAATTCATTCATGTTTTTTTGAGGAATTCCTAATTGATGACTCAATTTATAATATTCAGCAATTGAGGAATCTTTTAGCTCTAATTTTTTTAAAGACAGATAAAGCTTTTCTAAATTGATGATAAGCCTTGCACCTAAATCTTTATTTCTTGGGTCTAACAAAATAGAATCTTCTCTATATTTAATTGTGTTCCCAGCAATATCTTTTGATCCTTCAAATTCTAAAAATTTTTCTTTATTAAACGCAGCTACAACAAATTCGTTACTAAGATTCATAATTTCAACTTTTGATCTAAGTTTATAGACACTAAGTTGTTTGAAAAGTGCTTCTGTTTGAGATTTTTCACAGTCAATGAAGTAGCCAGACTTGTGTTTTATGATAATAAAAGCAAAAAGAAATTTTCCTTGAGGAGTTAATAGTGATGCAAAACAACTACTGTCTTCACTTACTTTATTAATGTCATTACTAATCATATTCTGTAAAAATTCTTTAGCATCTGCACCGTTTATATACAGAATTCCTCTATCTTCTAAAATGTATACATTTTGATTATTCATAATTGATTGATGTCTTAATATAATATAATTACTTTTTTCATAAATGTTAGATCTAATAATTAAAAACGGTTCTTGCTACATAGATAAAGATCTTAAAGATCAAGATATAGCAATCAAAGATGGTAAAATCATAGAAATTGGTAAAATTGATAGTGAAGCAAAAGAAGTTTTTGATGCCAAGGGATTAACTGTTTTACCAGGATGTATTGATACTCAAACTCATTTTAGGGAACCCGGATCAACTGACACAGAAGATCTTCATTCTGGAAGTAAGGCAGCAATTGTTGGAGGAATAACGAGTGTTTTTGAAATGCCAAATACTAATCCACCAACTTCTAATAAAATTGAATTTCAAAAGAAATTAGATCTTGCAAAAAATAGAATGTATTGCAACTATGCTTTTTATTTTGGCGCAACACCAGACAACGCTGACGAGTTAGCAGACTTAAAAAACTTAGAAGGATGTTGTGGAATTAAGCTTTTTGCTGGTTCTTCGACAGGAAATCTATTGGTTCAATTTGAAGAAGATATTGAGAAAGTATTTAAAAGTAGCTCTAAAGTTGTTTCAGTTCACTCTGAAGATGAAGAAATTTTAAATAGGAATAAAAAATTAATTAAAGATGGAGATGTTCACTCACATCCAATTTGGAGAAGTGAAGAATGTGCAATTTCATCGACTAGAAGAATTGTAAGAATAGCTGAGCGATATAAAAAAAAAGCACACATCCTTCATGTAACAACCAAACAAGAAATTGATTTTTTATCGCAGCACAAAGGTAACATCACATTTGAGATAACACCTCAACATCTAACAATCTACGCCCCAGATTGTTATGATAAACTTGGAACATATGCTCAAATGAACCCACCAATAAGAGATAAGTCTCATTATGACAGGTTATGGTATGGAGTAAAAAATAATCTTAATGACACAATTGGATCTGATCATGCTCCACACTTAAAAGAAAACAAAGAAAAAAAATATCCCAATTCACCATCTGGAATGCCAGGTGTTCAGACACTTTTACCGGTTATGTTAAACCATGTTAATGATGGAAAATTAAGTTTAGAACAATTAATGAATTCTATATGTGAAAATCCAGTAAAAATTTTTGGCATTCAAGACAAAGGTTTTATTAAAGAAGGATTTGATGCAGACTTTACAATTGTTGATATGAATAAAAAAATTACAATTAAAAATGAAAATATTGAAAGTAAATGTGCTTGGTCACCTTTTGATGGGTATGAATTTAAAGGAACTCCTGTGTCAACAATTATTGCTGGCCAAATCAAAATGAGAGATGGTAAGATTTTGGGTGAACCTGACGGTAAGCCTTTAAAATTTTAAATAGTTTTTATAGTAAAGCTATTTACCAGAACAACACCAGTAACAATAAAGAATAACCCTAAAACAGCCTGCCATGATAGTGATTGTTTGAAGAAAATATATCCTAATATTGCAATTGTAAATATACCAAGGCCACTCCATGTTGCATAAACAATGGCGATAGGAAGTTTGTCAACCACAAATGTTAAAAGGTAAAATGAAGATAGATACAAAATTGCAAGTGTTGTGGTTGGAATTATTTTGGTAAAATTTTGTGAAATGGGTAATAACATTGTTCCACCTACCTCACAAAAAATTGCAATAGTTAAAAATAAATATGTCTTTATCATTATTTAAGAATATTATTTTTCATTAAGTCTTCTTTTATCTCAATTAAAATTGCAGGATCATCAATAGTTGCTGGCATTTTATAATCTTCCCCATCAGCAATTTTTCTTATTGTTCCTCTTAATATTTTTCCAGATCTTGTTTTTGGCAATCTTTTAATAACAATTACAATCTTAAATGCAGCAACAGGACCAATTTTATCTCTAACCATCTGAATGCACTCATTGGAAACTGTTGCGTGATCTTTTTCAACACCAGATTTAAGAACGACCAAACCAATTGGTAATTGTCCTTTTAATTTATCCGCAACGCCTAATACTGCACACTCAGCAACTGATTGGTGTTCTGATAAAACTTCTTCAATTGCTCCAGTTGATAATCTATGACCTGCAACATTAATAATATCATCTGTTCTAGACATAATCCAAATGTAACCATCTTCATCTATATGACCTGCATCATAAGTTTCATAGTAACCGTCATAGTTGGTCATGTAATTATCTTTGTATCTTTTATCTGCATTCCATAGTGTTGGAAAAGTTCCAGGAGGCAAAGGTAATTTTATAACTATATCTCCCATCTCATTAGGTTTTGCTAAAGTTTGATCTGGCTTCATAACTTGAACGTCATAACCAGGAACAGCCTTACAAGCTGAGCCATACTTTGTTTTCATCATTTCAATTCCTGTACAATTAGAACTAATTGCCCAACTAGTTTCAGTTTGCCACCAATGATCAATTACAGGAACTTTTAATAAATTTTCTGCCCACTTAATGGTATCAGGATCAGCCCTTTCACCAGCTAAAAACAATGACTCAAATTTACTTAAATCATACTTAGAAAAAAACTTTCCCTCAGGGTCTTCTTTTTTAATAGCCCTAAAAGCAGTTGGTGCAGTAAAAAGTGATTTTACTTTATAATCAGAAATTATTTTCCAAAAAGCACCAGCATCAGGAGTGCCAACAGGTTTTCCTTCAAATAGTACTGTGGTGCAACCTTTAAACAAAGGAGCATAGACTATATAAGAATGACCAACTATCCAGCCAATATCACTTGCTGACCACCAGACATCATCCGCATCAATATTGTAAATATTTTTCATAGTCCATTTTAGAGCAACTATATGACCACCAATATCTCTAACTATTCCTTTTGGAACACCCGTAGTTCCTGAGGTATATAAAATATAAGCTAAATCATTTGAATTCATTTCAACACAATCTACTTCTTTTGCATTTGAAAGTGCTTCATCCCAACTGATTTCTTTTGGAGCATTTATATTTGCTTCATTTCCAGATCTTTGAAATAGGATTAATTTTTCTATCTTATGTGATGCCATTTTTATGGCCTCATCCACTAGCGGTTTGTACTCAACAGTTCTTCCAGGTTCAAAACCACACGAAGCCGTAACTAATATTTTTGCTTTACTATCATCGATTCTGCTTGCTAATTCACTAGATGCAAAACCACCAAATACTACTGAGTGAAT
Source organism: Candidatus Pelagibacter sp. PS_16 (assembly GCF_059417965.1). Classification (NCBI taxonomy): domain Bacteria; kingdom Pseudomonadati; phylum Pseudomonadota; class Alphaproteobacteria; order Candidatus Pelagibacterales; family Candidatus Pelagibacteraceae; genus Candidatus Pelagibacter; species Candidatus Pelagibacter sp. PS_16. The sequence goes on from NZ_CM182074.1 coordinate 227,170, forward strand.
TGCCCCGATTCTTCCACAAGCCAACATTGCAATAACTGCCTCTGGGATCATGGGCATATAAATTATAACTCTATCTCCCTTATTAACCCCTTGGTTTTTTAAAGCTCCTGCAAATTTTGAAACTTTTTCTTTTAATTCTTTATAGGTAAACTGCTTTTTGTTGCCAGTTATGGGACTGTCATAGATTAAAGCTAATTTTTCACCTCTACCTTCATCAATATGAAGGTCTAAAGCATTATAACAGGTGTTAGTCACCCCATCTTCAAACCATTTATAAAAAGGAGGATTAGATTTGTTTAGAATTTTTGTTGGTTTTTTAAACCAAAAAATATCGTTAGACACTTCTTGCCAAAAATCTTCAGGGTTTTTTATAGAGTTTTGATAAATTTCATTGAATTTTTTATTCATCACTAATGATTCTTTATTTTGATATTTTAAGACTTATTAAATTAAAAATTGTATTAAAATTCAAAAAGTAAGTAAAATCAACACAAATTAGAGGCAATTAAACCTTCTAAAAACTTAATTATTTTGATAGTTAATCCTCAACATGACTTAAGCATTTGTTTAAGTCTAGTTTATATAAACTAAAAAGTTAAAAACTAACGAAAGAGGGAGTTTTTTATGAAAAAACTAAAATTGTTTGCTCTTACAGCTGTAGCCCTAATGGGTGTTTCAGGTGTAGCAAACGCAGAAACTACACTGTTAGCTTCTGATGACTTTGTTGGAATTTCATTCTGGCTTGTGTCAATGGCGTTATTAGCGTCAACGGCATTCTTTTTTATTGAAAGAGCATCGGTTCCAGCTGGCTGGAGAGTTTCAATCACTGTTGCAGGACTAGTTACTGGTATTGCATTTATTCACTACATGTACATGAGAGATGTGTGGGTTATGACTGGTGAGTCACCAACAGTATACAGATATATTGACTGGTTAATTACAGTTCCATTATTGATGTTAGAATTCTATTTTGTTCTTGCAGCAGTAAACAAAGCAAACTCTGGAATTTTCTGGAGATTGATGATTGGTACTTTAGTAATGTTAATCGGTGGATACTTAGGAGAAGCAGGATACATCAACACTACACTTGGTTTTGTAATCGGTATGGCTGGATGGTTCTACATTCTTTATGAAGTATTCTCAGGCGAAGCAGGAAAAAATGCAGCGAAAAGTGGAAACAAGGCTCTTGTTACTGCATTTGGTGCAATGAGAATGATCGTTACAGTTGGTTGGGCTATCTACCCATTAGGTTATGTATTTGGTTACATGACTGGTGGAATGGACGCAAGCTCACTAAACGTGATTTACAACGCAGCTGACTTTTTGAACAAGATCGCTTTTGGTCTAATCATTTGGGCAGCAGCAATGTCTCAACCTGGTAGAGCTAAGTAGTTTTACTCGTTAAATAATTAGAAGAAGGGCAGGTATGTTTTTACATACTTGCCCTTTTTTTTTATCTCATTATATTTAGATATATGCCAAAGATTACATACTTAGAAGATAATGGAAAGTCTCATACCATAGAAGTCTCCAATGGATTGAGTGTAATGGAGGGCGCTGTTCAAAACGACATTCCTGGAATTGATGCTGATTGTGGTGGTGGAATGGCTTGTGCTACTTGTCATGTTTATGTCAAAGAAGAATGGTTTGACAAACTTCCAAAAAAAGAAGATGGGGAAGAAGATATGTTAGATATGGCGTTTGAACCAAAACAAAACAGTAGATTGAGTTGTCAAATATTAGTTTCAGATGAATTAGATGGACTAACAGTTAGCATTCCATCAAAACAAGGTTAAATGATTAAAACAGATGCATTAATAATTGGCGCAGGTCCAACAGGATTATTTTGTGCTCATCAACTAGGTTTAATTGGATTGAATTGTGAGATAGTTGATAATTTAGATAAAATTGGAGGCCAATGTATTGAACTTTATCCAGACAAACCAATTTATGATATTCCAGCAGTTCCAGAATGTACTGGAGAGGAATTAACTAATAATTTAATCAAACAAATAAAGCCTTTTAATATTAAATTTCATCTTAATGAAAGAGTAGAAGAAGTTAATAAAGTTAATAATAAGTGGATTGTAAAAACAAATAAAAATAAAGAGTTTGAAACACCTAATATAATTATTGCTGGTGGTGTGGGATCATTTGAGCCAAGAAAATTTTCGCCAAAAGAATGTGAAAAATATGAAAATCGATCTTTATTTTACTCAATTAAAGATAAAACAATTTTTCAGGATAAAACAATTTCAATATTTGGAGGGGGAGATTCAGCATTAGATTGGGCAATTGAATTATCAAAAAGCTCATATGTAAACTTAATACACAGAAGAGATGAATTTACAGGAGCTCAATTGAGCATAGATAAAATTAAAGAATTAGAAAAATCTGGAAAACTAAAAATTTATACTAAATACCAATTAAACTCAGTTAAGGGAGAGCAAAATATTAAATCAATAGAAATAAAACATGACGACGAAAGTTTAAAAGAGTTAGAAACAAATTATGTTTTGGGCTTTTTTGGACTGATTATGAAGCTTGGTCCTATTGTAGACTGGGGTTTAAACTTAGATAAAAAAACAATTCCCGTTAACACAGAAAATTTTGAAACAAACCTAAATGGTATATTTGCAATCGGAGATATTTGTACCTATCCTGGAAAACTAAAATTGATACTTTCAGGATTTCATGAAGGAGCTTTAGCTGCTAGAGGATGTTTTAAATATGCTAGACCTGATGAAAAGTTAAGATTTGAATTTACTACCACATCAAAGGCGGCCCAAGAAAGACTTGGCGTTAAAAAGTGATAGAATTATTTACAGCAGATACTCCAAACGGAAAAAAAATTACAATAATGTTAGAGGAAATAGGTTGTGATTTTAAAATTACTAAAATTGATCTGTCAAAAGATGAACAATTTAAAACAGATTTTAAAAAGATAAGCCCGTTTGGAAAAATACCAGTAATTATAGATCACGAAAATGGACAGTCATTATTCGAGTCTGGAGCAATACTTATATATTTAGCAGAAAAATATAATAAATTTTATGAAACAAAAGATCGAAATGTTATAAATCAATGGTTGATGGCACAGATGGGAATTATTGGACCAATGATCGGGCAACATCATCAATTTCATCATTATAATCCTGGTAAAAGTGAATTTGGAGAAGAAAGATATTTTAAAATTACAAAAAGAATTTATAGCGAATTGGATGAAAGATTATCTTCATCAAAATACTTAGCAGGAAATGAATATACGATTGCAGATATTGCAACTTGGCCATGGATTGCAAGACATGAATGGCATGATATTGGTCTTAAAAATTATAGCAACTTAACTAGATGGTATTTAGATATTGCAAGAAGAGAAGCTGTTATTAGAGGGTACGATTTATTAAAAAACAACTCTAAGATTCCACAACCATAATAATCTTTATGAGTGTTTTGATTTCATCAATATACTTTAGTCCTGTAAAATCTTTATCTTTTACCAATATCAAATCATGTATCATTAAAAAAGATTTGGGAATTGTAAATGATAGAAGTTTTGCATTTACCAGAATTATTGACTCAAAAAAAGCTCTTATACTTGAGAAAAATCCAAGTGAAAGAAAGCTTAATAATTTCTTAACATTAAAAAATTCACCAGTTTTAAATAAATATAATTTTGAATACAAAAATAATAAATTAATTTTAAAACTTGGTGACAAGCAGCTATTATCAATAATAGCAGATGATCCAGAGCAAAAATCTATACTTGTAAATACAATACTAGAATTAGAAAATTCATTAACCAAACCAATTTTCTTATTACAAAGTAATATTGCCCCTTTCTTTGATACATCTCATTCAAATAAGATCTTTAATTCCATATCCCTTATAAATTTAAATAGTATTAAAGATTTTGAAAAAAAAATTAATCAAAAAATTGAATTAGAGAGATTTAGAGGAAATTTTTACATTGAAGGACTTGAAGCTTGGGAAGAGCGTAAATGGATTGGAAAGATTATAAAAATTAATAATATTTCTTTTAAAATAGAAAAAAATATTCCACGTTGTACTGCAGTTAATTTAAAACCTGAAACAGATATTAGTGATAAGAGTTTGCTGAAGTTATTAAAAAAAAACTACGATCATTGTGATATGGGTGTTTACTTGAGGTCTTTAGATGAAGGCAAAGTAGAAGCAGGAAATATAGTGGAATGTTAATAATAAAGAGGTTTTAGCTATCAATTTTTAAGTTTAATCATCAGCGTATACCTTTTCATCTTTTTCATGCTTTTCTTGTGCTGCAATACAAAGATGGGCAACTGGTCTAGCCATCAATCTTTTTAATCCAATTGGTTCTGCAGTTTCTGCACAAAATCCAAAAGTTTTATCTTTTATTCTTATTAAAGCTTGGTCAATTTTAGAAATTAATTTGATTTGTCTATTAATTGCTTTCATTTCTACAGTTTTATCCGTGTAAGAACTTGCTTGATCAACAATATCTGCTGAAACACTATTGTCATCCATTGACCCATTGTAAAGAGCTTCATTATTTGCTTTTACCAATTCTTTTTTCCATTCAGTAAGTTTTATCTTAAAAAAAGATAAATGCTTATCACACATATATTTTTCTGTTTCTTTTGGGATATATGTTTTTGAAATTTTAATTGGTGCCTTTACTTTGATTTCAGGTGTACTATTTTTTTTTATTACTTTAGTAGCTTTTTTGACTACAGCAGCAACTTTTTTTGTTTTAGCTGTTGGTTTTTTAGTAGATGGTTTTGAGATTTTAGGCATATGTATAAATTTAGTGGCCGGAGTATATTCAGCAATTAATACGTGTCAAGCAAGCTTAATTCATATAAAATCAATGAAATGTTAATCAATAAAAACAATATAAATAAATTGTTTTATAGTTTTCTTATAATTCATTTAATTTTATGGACATTGATTCCAACATTAACAAATAACAATTTACCACTTGATACAATTGAAGCCTTGGCTTGGGGAAGTAATTTAGATTGGGGATTTAATAAACATCCGCCAGCGAGTGCATTTTTTCCAGAAGTTATTTATCAAGTATTTGGTTCGCAGGACTGGTTTTATTATTTGTTAAGTCAATTGTTTGTAGTAACTGCATTTATTATTGTTTTTAAATTTGCTGAAGAACTTTTTAAGAATAAAACTTTAAGCTTAATATCGGTACTTCTTTTAGAGGGTATTTATTTCTATAATTTTACAACACCCGAATTTAATGTGAATGTTTGCCAATTACCTTTTTGGTCGTTGTGTGTTTATTATTCTTGGAAAATATTTGATAAAAAAGTAATAAACTTTAAACATTGTTTTTTGCTTGGAGTTTTTGCAGCCGTAGGTTTTTTATCAAAATATCTTTTTGTTTACCTTCTAATATCAATAGTTCTATTATTTTTTTATATAATTTTTGTAAAAAAATATCAAAAATTTGATTTTAAATATCTAATATCTTTTGAGGTCTTTATTGTTTTATTAATTCCTCATTTAATTTGGTTAACTAATAATGATTACATTACGATTACATATGGGCTAGCCAGAACAGGACTTGAGACTTCAAGTTTATTAGATCATATAACTTACCCTTTAATATTTTTAGGTAAACAAATAGGAATACTAATTCCATTTTTTTTAATGTCATTTTTTTTAATAAAAAAAATTAAGTTAAAAGTAACTTTAAAAGATAAGAAGCTATTGTTCTTAATATTTATTAATCTAATTCCAATTGGATTAATGTTCTTAACCTCCATGTTAACAGGGTCTAAAATAAGAACAATGTGGATGACCCCATTTTATTTATTTTTTGGTGTATTTATTATCTATATCTTTCAAGCACAAATAAATCTTAAAAAGTTAAATGGGTTTATATCAATATTTTTGATCTTGTTTATTTTTTCACCCTTTGCTTATGCTTATATTTCAATTACTGAAACTGACAAAAGAACAGATTATTTAGGTAAAGAAATAGCAATTAAAACTGAATACTTATGGAAGCAAAATTATACATTGCCAATTAATGTTGTCCTTGGCGATGAATGGCATGCTGGAAATTTATCATATCACCTAAATTCTAGACCCGTTTGGGAAGGGGTGATTACAAAAGATAAGCTTAATTCATTGTCGAAATATATTTGCATTGATAATATTTGTGTAGGAAATAGATGAGCAAGATAAAAATTTTAATCCCTATATATAATGATTGGCAGTCAGCTTTTAAACTTTTAGAAGATATAGACTTACAAGTTAATGATTTAAAGCATGAATTCTCAATTATAATTGTAAACGATTGCTCTACGGAAGAAAAACCTTCCAATGATTTTAATTTTAATAACCTTACGTCTATCAAAATAATCAACATGAAAACAAATAAGGGACATGCTAGATGTAATGCGTCTGGCTTAAGATATATTGCTGAGCATGAAGATTACGATTATATAATTCCAATGGATGGAGATGGTGAAGATAGACCGGAAGAAATAACTCTTCTTATTAATAAGATAAATAATTATCCTGATAAAGTTATTACAGCTAATAGAGTAAAAAGATCTGAAGGTTCTTTCTTTAAACTTTGTTACCTTTTACACAAATATTTAACTTTTGTTTTCACCGGACAGTCTATTAAGTTTGGTAACTTTATTTGCTTACCTAAATTTGCAGTTAACAAAATGATAAAAGATAAAGCAACATGGAGTAGTTTTTCAGGTGCTGTTGCTAAACTATTTAAAGATAGAAAATCTATCCCATCAATAAGAGGTAAAAGATTTTTTGGTCCATCGAAAATGAGTTTTATTAACTTATTAAAACACTCACTATCAATTATAGCTGTTTTTAAAATGACACTATTGATTAGATCTATATTTTTTTTAATTGCTTACTTATTTTTAATTGCCAGTAATCTATCATGGATTACATTATTTCCTGTTATAGGAGTTATTATTATGATGATTTCAGTAATTATACTTTCTCAGAGAGAAAGTATTTTAGAATTTGAAAACTCTTTAGAAAATATTAGCAGCATAGATCAACTTAAATAGCTTTTATTATTGGTAGCGAATGAAAATTAGCTGTATCTATCTTTGAAGAGTGGTCTCTTCTCATATTCCATTTTTTATTTACTCCAGCGCTAGCTAAACTTAATGTTGATCGTCCATACTTATAATTTGTACTATCAATAGATCTCATTAAGCCTTTAATTTTCTCATCTTTTTCAGTGGAAAATAGATTTTTACTGCCACTTGAACTAACTAAACCAGTCAATGTTATGCCTGCTTTTTGATATCTGTATCCATTAATAAAGATTTCATTTAATGCAATCAAAGCAGTTTTAACTATTTCAATACTATTATTGGTAGCTATTGGAAAATCTATAGTTTTAGCATTTGAATAATACACCCCTCTATTTTGAAAAGGGCTTGTTCTAACAGACACAGTTATTGATTTTGCTATTAAAGATTCTGATCTAATTTTTTCTGAAGCATTTAAACAATAGCTTGCAACTGCCTCTTCTAACTCTTGAAACTTTTCAACTCTTGTACCAAATGATCTTGACACTACACAACTTTTTCTTTTGGAAGTTTTAGTTTCTAGTGGGATACAAGGAATACCTCTAAGTTCTAAGGCAGTTCTAGAACTTAAAACATTAGAACTTTTTTTAATCCAAGTATTTGACATATTTTTTAATTGTTTGGCATTATAAATTCCATTTTGATGATAAAATTTTGTCATCTGTTTACCAACTCCCCACACATCGTTGATATCTATTTTTTCTAATAGTGGATCAATATTTTCAATTCCTATCAAGTTTGTAACACCAGATTGTTTTTTCTTTGCTATATGATTTGCAATTTTGCTTAGTGTTTTTGTTTTAGCAATACCAATGCTAGTTGGAATTCCTGTCCATTGTAAAATAATGCTTCTAATTTCTTTTCCCACATCTTCTACTTCATCATCTGGATAATTACTCAAATCTAAAAAGGCCTCATCTACTGAATATATTTCTAATTCAGGATTAAATCTTTTTAAAGTTCTCATCACTCTTCTAGATAAATCTCCATACAAAGAATAATTTGAAGAAAATACATAAACTTTATTTTTAAGTATTATTTCTTTAGCTTTAAAGTAAGGCTCACCCATTTTAATACCAAGAAACTTTGCTTCATTCGATCTTGCAATAATGCAGCCATCATTATTCGACAATACGACAACTGGCTTATTTCTAATCTTAGGATTGAATAATCTTTCACAGGAAACATAAAATGAATTACAATCTACTAATGCTATTTTCTTAGTACGTTGAATGGATGACATAAGTCACAACCCCCCAGATAAATACTTCAGATTCATCTCCAATGATTATTTTATCTTCAATATTTTTTGAACCTGATGTTAAAAATTGTCCATCTTTAGATCTAACAAAACTTTTAACAACTAACTCATCGTGAACATTTGCAACCACTGTTGAAAAATTTTTAGGTTTTAAGCTTCTATCAATAACTAATAAGTCACCATCATAAATATCAACATCAGTCATCGATTTTCCCTGAACTCTAATGATAAAAGTTGCAGGAACATTTTTGATTAAGTGAACATTAAGATCTACATCTTCTTCAATGTAATCTGTTGCAGGAGAGGGAAAGCCAGCTCCAGCTTTATGCAAGTAAAAGGGAATAGTTAATTTCATGTTCTTGTTTTGTTCTAATCTATAGACTAGTTATGCAGTACACGCAATAGGTTGTATTTTGAGTCTGTAACTGAATCAAAGGTGAATCAAAACGTGAACATTGAAACTACATTTTGTGCTCTTGTGGATAACTTCAACCAGAGATAGTTTAAGCTTCATATTAAAATGAAAAAATTTCTATCAATTGTGTTTCTTAGCTTAATTATAACTTCTAACAGTATGTCATATGAAGAAGCAAACTATGAAGTAGTGAAAAAAAATGAAGTTTATGAAATCAGAAAATATTCTGATCGTTTAGCAATTGAAACAGATATATCAAATGAAGGCAACAGTTTTAGAAAATTATTTAACTACATATCAGGTAACAATACTAAAAATGAAGAGATTAAGATGACAACACCAGTCACCCAAATGGAAAAAAAAGGAAATATGACCATGCAATTTTATTTACCTTCAAGATTTAATAAAGAAAACATACCAAGCCCGTCTAATCCAGATGTTAAAATATTAAATATTAAAGGTGGTTATTATGCAGTTATTAGATATTCAGGAAGGGCTTCTGATAAAAATTTTATTAAACATAAAAGCATTTTAGAAAATGAATTAAAAAAAGATAATATGATAATTTTGAGCCCACCTATTAAAGCAACTTACGATGGACCTTTCACGCTACCCATGAATAGAAGAAATGAAGCAATGTTTGAAATAAATATAAAAAATAAAGGAGAAATATAAATGAAAAAACTAACATGTCACTGTGGAGAAGTAGAAGCAGAAATAAACATGCCTGATAACTTAGAAAAAGTTTTAAAATGTAATTGTTCTATTTGTAAAAGAAAAGGAGCAATAATGTCTATGGTTAAGAACGAAGATTTTAAAATAATTAAAGGTGAGGATAAGTTAAAACTTTATCAATTTCATTCAAAAATTGCGAAACACTATTTTTGTTCGAACTGCGGAATTTATACACATCATAATCCAAGAGCCAATCCAGCTATGACAGGATTTAATCTTGGATGCGTAGATGAAATAAATACGTTTGAATTAGAAAATGTTGCAGTCAATGATGGACAAAATCATCCTCTAGACAATAAGTGATTTTTTTATGCAAGCAGTTAATGATTGTTTTAAAAAAGTAAAAAAAGATTGTTTTAAATTTATCTCTTCTCAAGAAACTAAGAAGGATAAATTTAAAAATAAAGATAAGATGATCAAATCCTTTTTAATACCTGTTAGTTTTTGGATAGCAAAAAAAGTTAATAAAAAAAGACCATTAATGATAGGTTTAGCTGGAGGACAAGGGTCAGGCAAAACAACTATCTCATCAATTTTAACTTTAATTTTAAAAAAATATTTTAAGTTAAATGTTTTTAAAGTTTCTATTGATGATTTTTATAAAACAAGAAAAGACAGAATATTATTGTCTAAAAATAAACACCCTTTATTAATGACAAGAGGAGTACCAGGAACTCACGATGTAGATTTAATGTTAAATTTTTTTAAACAGATTAAAGATAAAAACTTTAAAAGTTTACAAATTCCAACATTTGATAAAGCAATAGATGATAGGTGCCAAAAGAGTTTATGGTATAAAATCAAAACAAAGCCTGATGTGGTCATTTTTGAAGGTTGGTGCGTTGGAGCAAGAGCCCAATCAAGTAGCCAGCTTAAAAAACCAATTAACTCACTTGAAAAAGTTTATGATCAAGGAACTAAATGGAGAACCCATGTTAACAATCAATTAAAAACTAAATACAAAACCTTATTCAAGCAATTAGATGGATTGCTGTATCTAAAGGCTAAAAACTTTAACTTATTAAGAGAATGGAGATTAAAACAGGAGAGAAAGCTCTGGGTTCAAACAAAAAACAAGAAAAACCTAAAGATTATGAGCAGTGGAGATGTGATAAACTTTATGCAGACTTATCAAAGAATTACTCAACAAATGTTTAAAGATGCGATAAAAAGCTCATCAGTTATAATGAATTTAAATAGTAATCATCAGATTGAAAAAATAAAATTTAAAAAATAATGAAAAAAATAATATTAATATCCTTAGCTATTATTCTTTTTAATGGAAAAGCTTTTTCAGTACCTTTATCAAAAGCATTGTTACAAGCGTACAATGAAAACCCGGTATTAAATGCAGAACGTGAAAATATTCAAGTTTCTAGAGAAGATGTAAAAATATCAAGAAGTGAATTTTTACCAAGTGTAACACTGTCAGGTTCTAAGAGCCAAGAAAATACAGAAAAACTAACTGATGGAACAGGTGCTAATTCTTCTTTTACTGATGTCGATCCAAAAACTCAATCAATAAATATTGAGCAAAAATTATTCCAAGGATTTGCAGGTATAGCCAGCATGGAAAAAAGTAAAATTGGATTAACTTTAGCTGAGGCAAAACTTTTAAAAACTGAACAGGAGATTTTGTACCAAGCTATTGAAGCTTATTCAGGTTTAGTTTTTTCTGATGAAAAACTTAAGATTAATCAAGATAACGTTAACCTGTTAAAGAGGCAAGTTGAGACCAATCAAGCAAGATTAGAAAGAGGTCAAATTACTATATCTGATTTAGCACAATCTGAGTCTTCACTTGCAGGTGCGCAAGCACAATTTTTACAAGCAAAAAATGAAACAATTACAGCTAAGCTAACCTATGAAAAAATTATAGGCCCAATTGTAAATACTAATACTTTGAGCAAGAATTCAGATTTAACTTTTGAATTACCAAAAGATTTAAATGAAGCAATTGAAATTTCAAAAACAACTAATCCAAATTTAATTATTTCAAGGTTAGAGTATGAACAATCTGAACAAGATGTAACTATAGCCAGATCTGATCTATCACCGTCTGCATCTTTATCCTTTAATAGTTCAAAATCAGACAATGTAAGTTCAAGTATTGGAGAGCGTGATAAAGAAATATTAAAAGCAACTATTTCATGGCCAATTTTTAATGGTGGAAAAAATACTGCCTCATTAAATAAAAGTAAAAATTTGAAAAATAGAAAAAAATTATTATTAGATAATACCTTAAAAACAAATGATGCAAATATTGCAAGTGCATGGTCAAGCTTTCAAGTATCAAAAAGTTTATTGAATTCAGTTACTGCGCAAGTTAAAGCGGCAGAAACAGCAAATGAAGGAATAACAGTTGAATATGAAACAGGTCTTGGAAGATCTACACTTGATGTTATTCAGTCAAACTCAATTTTATTAAACTCAAAAATAAGCCTAGCAAATTCTGAAAGAAATTATTTACTTTCACAATTTAAACTTCTTCAAGCCATTGGTTTGTTGAATAGTAATTACTTAAAAATACAGTAATTAAGCCATTTTATTATAAAAAAAATAACTATTGAAAATAAGAACAAAATGTGTACATTTAAGAGACGATTCGAACACTAATTATTTAATAAAAAAGGCATAAAATGACTAAAAACAACCTAAAAGTAGTTAAATCTACAAAAGCGCAACAATCAGAAGGCAACGAAAAAAACAAAGCTTTGGACGCGGCAATGAGCCAAATTATCGATAATTTTGGAAAAGGATCGGTAATGAAACTTGGCCAAAGAAGAGCAATGGACGTCGAGTCTATTTCAACAGGATCATTAAGTTTAGATGTAGCGCTTGGAATAGGTGGTTTACCAAAAGGAAGAGTTATTGAAGTCTATGGACCAGAATCATCTGGTAAAACAACTTTAGCATTGCAAGTATTAGCAGAAGCCCAAAAAGCTGGAGGAATTTGTGCGTTTATAGATGCAGAGCATGCCTTAGATCCAATTTATGCAAAAAAACTTGGTGTAGATACTGAAGAATTATTAATTTCACAACCTGATACTGGCGAACAAGCTCTAGAAATAGCTGATACTTTAGTTAAATCAGGATCGATTTCTGTTATCGTAATTGACTCTGTTGCAGCGCTAACACCTAGAGCTGAAATTGAAGGAGAAATGGGAGATCACCATGTAGGACTTCAATCAAGATTAATGAGTCAGGCTTTAAGAAAACTAACAGGCTCAATCTCAAGCACGAACACAATGATGATTTTTATTAACCAAATTAGAATGAAAATTGGAGTTATGTTTGGAAGTCCAGAGACTACATCTGGTGGAAATGCACTTAAGTTTTATTCATCTGTTAGAATGGACATTAGAAGAATTGGTGCCATTAAAAATGGAGATGAAATTATTGGTAACTCAACAAGAGTTAAAGTGGTTAAAAATAAAGTAGCACCACCATTTAAAGTTGTTGAATTTGACCTAATGTACGGCAAAGGTATTAGTAAAGTAGGTGAATTAGTTGACCTTGGTGCAAAAGCTGACATTGTTGAAAAAGCTGGAGCTTGGTATGCTTATAAAGGTGAAAAAATTGGCCAAGGAAGAGAAAATGCTAAAATTTATTTAGAGCAAAATCCTCAAATTGCTGCAGAAATTGAAATGGCAATTAGAGAAAAGGCTGGAGTGATAGCAAAAAAAATTGAAGGTAATCCACTAGATCCAGAAAAAGCAGCAAAAGATCAAATAGAGGAGCCTAAACTGGAAACAAAGGAAGAAGTAACACCTCCATCTAAAAAGAATTAGTTAAAGTCATCTTTAATTATTAAAAGGCGCTTAATTTAAGCGCCTTTTTTCCCTACACTTATCTAGACATCAAATAAAAAAGCTGTATTTTAATTATATGGCTGACAAAACACTAAATCAAATTAGAACAACTTTTTTAGATTATTTTGAAAAAAATGATCACAAGATTGTTGAATCTAGTAATTTAGTTCCAAATAATGATCCGACATTAATGTTTGCAAATTCAGGAATGGTACAATTTAAAAATGTATTTACTGGATTAGAAAAAAGAGACTATGTAAGAGCAACAACTTCGCAAAAATGCGTAAGGGCAGGTGGTAAGCATAATGATCTTGAAAATGTAGGCTATACACCAAGACACCATACATTTTTTGAAATGCTTGGAAATTTTTCATTTGGAGATTATTTTAAAGAAGAGGCAATTAGTTACGCATGGAATTTAATAACTAAAGAGTTCGGAATTGATAAAAATCGCCTCTATGTAACAGTTTATCATGACGATGAAGAAGCATTTAATTTTTGGAAGAAAATAGCTGGTTTTAGCGATGATAGAATAATCAAGATAGCAACGTCAGATAACTTTTGGTCGATGGGTGACACAGGGCCTTGTGGACCATGTTCTGAAATATTTTATGATCACGGTGATCATCTAGAGGGTGGTCTACCTGGTACTAAAAATGAAGATGGTAATAGGTTTATAGAAATATGGAATTTAGTATTCATGCAATATGAACAAATTTCAAAAGATAAGAGAATAAATTTACCAAAACCATCTGTGGATACGGGCATGGGTCTTGAGAGAATAGCCGCACTATTACAGGGAACACACGATAACTACGAAACAGATCATTTTAAAAAACTAATACTATCTGCATCTGACACATTAAACGTTAAAGTAACTGATGACAATCAATCAAGCTTTAGAGTAATAGCAGATCATTTACGAGCAAGTTCATTTTTATTAGCAGAAGGAGTTTTACCTTCTAATGAAGGCAGAGGTTATGTGCTTAGAAGAATTATGAGACGTGGAATGAGACACTCACATTTACTTGGTTCTAAAAAACCAGTTTTCTATAATATTTTTAAAACGCTTCTAGAAGAAATGTCTAACAATTATCCAGAGCTTGAAAGAGCACAATCTTTAATAAAAGAAACATTAAAAACAGAAGAAGAAAAGTTTTTGGTTTTATTAGATAGAGGGATAAAAATATTAAATGAAGAGCTAGAGAAAGTAGAAAAGATATTGCCTGGTGAAGTGGCATTTAAGCTTTATGATACATTTGGTTTTCCATTAGATTTAACAGAAGATATTTTGAAAAATAAATCAATGACTGTCGATGGGGAGAAGTTTGATTTATTAATGAAAGAAAGTAAAAAATTAGCAAAAAAAAATTGGAAAGGATCAGGGGATAGTTCGGTAGATCAAATTTGGTTTGATATAAAAGATCGTTTAGGGGCAACTGATTTTTTAGGATATTCTACAGATAAAGCAGAAGGTGTAGTCACTTTAATTCTTAAAAATAATAAAGAGGTTCAAGATCTACAAGAAAACGATGAAGGCATTATAATAACAAATCAAACACCATTTTATGGAGAGTCAGGAGGACAAGTTGCAGATACTGGAATAATCTCTAAAGAGATTTTTGAATTTGAAGTGTCTGATGTTCAAAAAAAATTAGGGGATTTATTTGCTCATTACGGAAAAGTTAAAAAAGGTTCAGTTAAACTAAAAGACAGTGTTGAATTAAAAATAGATACACAGAGAAGAAATAATATTAGAGCTTACCATTCTGCCACTCATTTGTTGCACGAAGCATTAAGAAGAGTTTTGGGTGAGCATGTAACCCAAAAAGGATCTTTAGTTCAATCTGATCGATTAAGATTTGATTTTAGTCATATGAAACCTATTTCAGACGAAGAGATTAGAAAAATTGAACATTATGTAAACTCAATAATTGAAAAAAAGTCAGAGGTGAAAACAAGAATAATGACACCTAAAGAAGCTGTTGAAAATGGTGCCTTAGCTTTATTTGGAGAAAAATATGGCGATGAAGTTAGAGTTTTGTCTATGGGAGATGAAGAAGGTAAATTTTTCTCAACTGAATTATGTGGAGGAACTCACGTTGTAAACACAGCTGATATTGGAAAATTTAAGATTATTAGCCAATCATCTATTGCTGCAGGCGTAAGAAGAGTTGAAGCATTAAGAGATGTGCAGTTAACTGATTTTTTAAAAGAAAAAGAAAACCAATCCAATTTGTCGGATCAAAAAAATGAGGCAGTTATAAAAGAATTAGAGACAAAGATTATTAAATTAGGAGGAAAACCTAATCTTCAAAACAAGGATCAAGTAACTTTAATAAAAGACCTTAATAGACAATTTGATCAACTTTCAGTTATCTCAATATTAAAAGATAAAGATAAAAATAAAATCAACGATCAAACTATTAATGGATTTAAAGTTAGATTTCAAAATATTATGGATTTACCATTTAAGGATTTACGTAAGCTAATCGATGAAGGCAAAAAAGAAATTGGTGAAGGGTTAGTTATAATTTATGCAATCAATGATAATAAAGTTGGCTTAGCTGTAGGTGTTACCAAAACATTAGAAGAAAAGTTTGATGCTGTTAAAATTGTTAGAGCTGGTTCAGAAGTTATTGGGGGTAAAGGCGGTGGTGGCAGAGCTGACTTTGCACAAGCTGGAGGAACTTTGCCTGATAAAATTGAAGAGTCTTTTGAAAATATTAAAAAACTAATTAATTAAGCTTTTTCTTAAGCTGACCATCTAATTCATCTAAAAATTGATTAGTCGTTAGATAATTACTTGAGGGCCCAATTAAAATTGCCAAATCTTTTGTCATTGATCCATTTTCAACACAATCAATACAAACTTTTTCTAATGTAGTTGAAAATTTAATCAAATCTTCATTACCATCTAATTTTCCTCTATGTGCCAAACCTCTAGTCCAAGCAAAAATTGAAGCAATTGGATTTGTAGAAGTCTCTTTACCTTCTTGATGCATTCTGTAGTGTCTAGTTACAGTTCCGTGAGCCGCTTCTGCTTCCATAGTTTTTCCATCTGGTGCAAGAAGAACACTTGTCATTAGCCCTAATGATCCATAACCTTGAGCCACAGTATCAGATTGAACATCTCCATCATAATTCTTACAAGCCCAAATATATTTACCACTCCATTTCATAGCACAAGCAACCATGTCATCAATTAGTCTATGCTCATAAGTAATGTTAAGTTTATCAAAATCAGATTTAAACTCTTTATCAAAAATATCTTGAAAGATATCTTTGAACCTACCATCATAAATTTTTAAAATAGTATTTTTAGTAGAAAGATAAACGGGCCATTTTTTAATTATTCCATAGTTAAAGCAAGATCTTGCAAAGTCTTCTATAGATTTATCTAAATTGTACATCGATAAAGCAATTCCTGGTCCAGGAAAGTTAAAGACCTCATATTTAATTTCATCACTGCCATCTTCTGCGGTCCATTTTATTTCCATTTTACCTTTACCGGGTACTTTAAAATCTGTTGCTCTATATTGATCACCAAAAGCATGTCTTCCAATAATTAAGGGGTCTGTCCAAGTTGGAACAAGTTTTGGAATATTTTTACAAATTATAGGCTCTCTAAAAACTGTACCTCCAAGAATATTTCGTATCGTTCCGTTTGGAGATCTCCACATTTTTTTTAATTTAAACTCTTCAACTCGTGCTTCATCCGGAGTAATTGTTGCACATTTTATACCAACACTATGTTCTTTAATTGCGTTAGCAGAATCTATTGTTATTTGATCATCGGTATCGTCACGACTTTTCATACCAAGATCGTAGTATTTAATATCCAAATCTAAATAAGGCAAAATCAATTTACTTTTGATGAATTCCCAAATGACTCTAGTCATCTCATCACCGTCTAGTTCAACAACTGGATTTTTAACCTTTATTTTAGCCATAAATGAATAATATATATTAGTAATTGTAATTTAGTGCTTTATATACATATTAATAAAAAATTATCAAATAGAAGCTTATGTTAGAGAAAATTTTCCCAAAAATTCATTCTGAAGGTTACAAATTTTTAGCGATAGCTATCATTGTAACAATATTTTTATATGTCCTGAGCACTTTTCTAGGATTAATTGGTCTAGTATTATCGATATGGGTTTATTATTTTTTTAGAGATCCAGAGCGAATTTCAATAAATGATGAAAACTATCTAACCAGTCCTGCTGACGGTGAAGTTTTGATGGTCCATGAAGTAGATGGTCCAAAAGAATTAGGTTTAGAAGATAGAAAATTTACTAAGATTAGTATCTTTATGAACGTATTTGATTGTCACGTAAATCGAACTCCTTGTGAAGGTAAAATTTCAGAAATACTTTATAAGCCTGGAAAATTTTTAAATGCATCACTTGATAAAGCAAGTGAAGACAATGAAAGAAACTATTACAAGATAACAAATACTCATGGCGAAGAAATAATAGTTGTTCAAATCGCCGGTTTAATTGCCAGAAGAATTGTTTGCGAATCTTCAAAGGATCAACAATTACAACAAGGTGAAAGAATTGGTATGATTAGATTTGGAAGTAGAGCTGACGTTTATTTTGAGAATTATGAATCGTTAGTTAAAGTTGGACAAAAAACAATTGCTGGTGAAACACTATTAGCTAAAAAGTAGCTTATGGAACAACCAAAAAATAATTTTAAAATAGTATCAGATAAAAAAGCTAGAATGCTTTTGCCTAATGCACTGACATTAATAAATGTGTGTATTGGATTAAGTTCCATTAAATTTGCATTAGATGAAAAGTTTGAATTATCTATTATAGCTATTATTTTTGCCGCAATTTTTGATGCATTAGATGGCAGAGTTGCAAGAATGTTAAAAGGAACTTCTTTAGTTGGAAAAGAATTAGACTCATTGGCGGATTTAATTAGTTTTGGAGTAGCTCCAGCTTTTATAATGTATTTTTGGTCTTTAAATAATTTAGGTAAATTTGGCTGGTTACTCACAATGATTTTTGTAGTTTGTGTTGCCCTTAGACTTGCAAGATTTAATGTAAGTTCAAACTCTGAACCATCATGGAAAGACAATTACTTTGAGGGTGTGCCGTCACCTGCAGGTGGAATTTTGGTATTGATGCCTTTAATATTAAGTCTAAGCGAGATAAATTTAATCAAAATTAATTACGATATAGTAGTACCAATACTGTTTATTTTGATATCATTTTTATTGATCAGTAAAGTACCTACATTTGCATTTAAAAAAATTTCTATTCCTCGTCACTTGACAATTTTTGCATTGTTTGGTGTTGTTTTATTTTTTGGACTTTTGTTAATATACACATTTAAAGTTTTGGTCATTTGTGGATTAATCTATATTTGCTTAATTCCAGTTGGATATTTTAGTTATCAAAAAATTTATAAACAGAAAATTTTAAATGGTGAAAGTGACACTAAAGAAGACCTTGAAGACATTCTATAGATGAAAAAAAATGTAATTGTATCTCTGGCAGACTCAAATTACTTTGAATTACTTAATGAATTGGTCGATTCTATTAAAAGTTTTGAACAAAGCAAAGATACAGCAATTTGCATTCTAGATGCAGGTTTATCCGAGCAACAAAGAAATATATTATCTAAAAAAGTAGATGAAATTAAATCAGCTGAATGGGATATTGATGTTCCAGCATTTAAAGTTAAAGGAAGAGAATGGCTAAAGAGTCAAGTGTCTAGGGCTTTCTTACCAAAATATTTTCCTAGTTATGAAAAATTCTTATGGATAGATTGTGACGCTTGGGTAGGGGATTGGAATTCAATAGAGCTTTATTTTAAGGCCTGTGAAGATGGAAAATTAGGAATTACTCAAACCTTTACACCAGGATATAAAATAATGTCCAAAGTTAAATGGATATTTGGACAATTAGCAATAATTAAATCTCAAAATTTTAAACATGCAATAAAGTCAAAAATTGGAATAGATAAAGCGCGGAAGCTTGCTTTCGCCCCACATATTAATATTGGTGTTTTTTCTTTAGAAAAAAATTCAGTTGGCTGGACGACTTGGCAAAAAAATTTAGAACAAACACTTAAAGCTGGAAATATTTTTGGTTCAGAACAATTGGCTATTAACATGTCAGTTTACATTGACGATTTAGAAACAGAGTTCCTACCTCATAATTGCAATTGGTTAGTTAGTAATCTTTTACCAAAATTTAATGAAAAAGAAAAAAGCTTTGTGGAGCCTTACTTGCCCAATCATAAACTGGGTATAATACATCTTGCATCTGGGATTTGGGATGGAGATAAAGACATGAGATTACATAGAGAAGTAAAGATAGATATAAAAACTTTAGAGGGTAAAATTTTATCAAAAAGCTTAAGGTTTGGTCATTAATTGAAAAAAAATAGAATTTCTAAAAACTGGATTAATAAACAAAAAAGAGATATTTATGTTAGACAATCTCAGGTAGACGGGTATCGAGCCAGATCAGCATATAAATTAATAGAAATAGATGAAAAATTTAAGATATTTAAAAATGGAATATCTGTAATCGATTTAGGGGCATCACCTGGTAGCTGGTCTCAATATATTTCAAGAACAGTAAAAAGTGGAAGGTTGGTTTCAATCGACTTAAAAGGTATGGAAGAAATTGAGAATACAATCCAAATCAAAGGTGATTTTACTGATTTAGAATCTCAAGAAAAAATAAAAGCTTTATTCAAATCAAAAGTGGATGTTGTTGTCTCTGATATGGCTGTAAATACAACGGGTATAAAAGATATAGATGCAATTTATACTGGTGAACTTGCAATGGAGGCTATGAATTTTTCCAAAGAAATGTTGGTTAAAGAAGGACGATTTGTCTCTAAGATTTTTCTAGGCTCATCATTTAACGAAATTGTTGCTTTGGGCAAAAAATTATTTAAAGAAGTGAAGGTGTTTAAACCCAAGTCTAGCAGAAAAGAATCTAAGGAAAGTTTTATTATTTGTAAAATCTTAAGATAGGGACTTTTTTTTTGAGGGGAATCATATATAAATGATTATGGATCCTATAAAAGAAGCTCTCACTTTTGACGATGTTACAATGGCACCAAAATACTCAGAAGTTTTACCTTCTGAAGTTGATACCAGCACTAAATTATCATCTAATTTAACATTAAAAATACCTTTATTATCCTCTGCAATGGATACAGTTACTGAGAGTAAAATGGCTATAGCAATAGCTAAAGCAGGAGGCATTGGTGTAATTCATAGAAATTTGGATATTAAAAAACAAGTTGAAGAAATTAAAAAAGTTAAAAAATTAAACTTATTAGTTGGTGCGGCAGTTGGAGCTGGTCCTTTAGAACTTAAAAGAGCTGAGGCTATTTTAAAAGAAAAAGTTGATTTAATTGTTGTGGATACAGCTCATGGACATAGCAAAAAAGTAGCTGAAATTATTAAAGCTATAAAAAAATTAAAAACAAACAAAACAACTCTATGTGCTGGAAATATTGCAACAGCTGAAGCAGCAAAATTTTTAATAAAATTAGGAGTAGATATTATTAAAGTTGGAATAGGGCCAGGATCAATTTGTACAACTAGGCTAGTCGCAGGCATTGGTGTACCACAATTAAGTGCGATCCTTGCAGTTAAAAAAGGTGTTAAAAACAATAAAGTAAAAATAATTTCAGATGGTGGAATTAAATATTCAGGTGATTTAGCTAAAGCATTGTCTGCAGGTGCCGATGCTATAATGATTGGATCTTTGTTTGCAGGAAGCTTAGAAACACCTGGAAAACTAATTAAAAAAAATGGTAAGTTATTTAAAAGTTTTAGAGGAATGGGATCAGTTGGTGCGATGAATAAAGGATCAGCTGATAGATATTTTCAAACCAAACAAAAAGATATATCTAAATATGTTCCAGAAGGAGTAGAAGGTTTTGTGAAATATAAAGGTGATGTGAAAAGTATAATTTATAAATTAATTGGAGGATTAAAATCATCTATGGGATATCTAGGTGCAAAAAAAGTACCAAACCTTAAAAATAAACCAAATTTTGTAAAAATAACTAAGGCTGGTTTTTATGAAAGTATGGTTCATAATGTTGATCAAGTTAAAAATGAGAGCAAGTATTAATGAGAACAATAAATAAATTAATAATTGTCCTATTTATAATTTTAAATTTTGGAAGTTCTTCTTTTGCAGAAAATAACTTTTTTGAAGAAGGAAAAAATAAATACGATGAACAAAAATATGAAGAATCTAAATTTTTATTTCAAAGAAGTATTGTTTTTAACCCTAAGGACAAAGATTCATATTTGTATTTAGCAAAAATTTATAATTTTGAAGAGAACAAAAGAGAAGAACAAAAAAATATAGATACAGTGTTATTACTTGATCCAAAAAATGAAGAAGCAAACTACATGCTTATGGAAATAGAGTTAAAAAGATCTAATTATTCCAAAGTAAAAGAACTAGCAGATAATTTTTCAAAAATTTGCAATAAATTGTGTGATAAGAAAAATTCTATTTTAGAATCCTTAAAGAATTTGGAACCTAAAAATGAGTCTTAGTAATAATTTAAGTAAAATCTTAATAATCGATTTTGGTTCTCAATTTACACAATTAATTGCAAGAAGAGTAAGGGAATTAGGGGTTTTTTCAGAAATTGTAAGTCATAAAAAAATAAAAATAGCTCAAATTACAAAAGATAATATTGCTGGAATAATACTGTCTGGTGGACCTCTTAATGTTTATGAAAATGATAAATTTAAATTTGATAAGAAGATATTAAAACTTGGAATTCCAATCCTGGGTATATGTTTTGGACATCAGATATTGTCAAAACTATTAGGTGGCAAAGTTAAAAAATCAAAACATAGAGAATTTGGTTTAGCCACTATAAACAAAGTATCCAATAGTACTTTAACTAAGAATTTTTTTAATAAAAATAATAGAAGTGATGTTTGGATGAGCCATGCTGATCAAGTATCAAAGATGCCAAAAAATTTTAAAATTATAGCTTCTACAAAAAACTCTAAATTAACAATTATTGAAAATATTAAAGAAAATTTTTATGGTGTACAATTTCACCCTGAAGTAACACACACTAATAAAGGTAAAATTTTATTAAGAAATTTTGTTTTTCTTATTTGTAAAATTAAAAAAAACTGGTCATCAAAAGATCAAAAATTAAAATTAATTAATGAAATTAAAGAACAAGTAGGTGACAACAAAGTAATTTGTGGATTGTCGGGTGGTGTGGATAGTAGTGTGGTTGCACAATTATTAAGCAAAGCAATTGGAAAAAATTTAACTTGTATTTTTGTTAATAATGGCCTTTTAAGAAAAAATGAAGAAATACAAGTAGTTAATACTTTTAAGAAAAAATTAAAAATTAATTTGATTTATGTTAATGCAGAAAAAGAATTTATTAGAAAATTAACAAATGTATCTGATCCTGAAAAAAAACGAAAAATCATTGGTAATCTATTTATTAAAATATTTGAAAGATATGCTAATAGAATTAAGAATGTTAAATTTCTTGCTCAGGGCACTCTTTATCCAGACTTAATTGAAAGTAAATCTGTGACTGGTAGTCAAACTTCAAAAATAAAATCACATCATAATGTAGGGGGCCTTCCTAAAAGAATGAAATTAAAATTAGTAGAACCTCTTAAATTTTTATTTAAAGATGAAGTTAGAAAATTAGGATTAGAACTTAATTTATCTAATGACATAATCTCTAGACATCCATTTCCCGGTCCTGGTCTAGCTATTAGAATGCCCGGTATTATAACCAATGAAAAAATTAAAATTTTAAAAGAGGCTGATTTCTATTTTATAAAAGCTTTAAGAGAGCATGGGTTATATGATAAAATTTGGCAAGCATATGCTGCACTCCTACCAGTAAAAACTGTGGGTGTTATGGGTGATAATCGAACTTACGAACATATTTGTTTGTTAAGAGCAATTACCTCTGAAGATGGAATGACTGCTGATTTTTTTGATTTTCCTAAAGGTTTTATGCAATCAATCTCTAATCAAATTATTAATAATATTAGAGGTATAAACAGAGTTGTTTATGATGTTACTTCAAAACCACCTAGTACCATTGAATTAGAGTAATACTTTACTATAGAGTACATAATATTATGAAATATTTACACACCATGATCAGAATCTCAGACGTGGAAAAATCATTAGATTTCTACTGTAAGGGATTAGGTTTAATTGAAACTAGAAGAATGGAAAATGAGCAAGGTAGATTTACCTTAATTTTTCTAGCAGCACCTGGCGATGAAAAAGCCGAACTAGAGCTAACCTACAATTGGGATGGTGATGAGTTAGGTGATGGATCTCGTAATTTTGGTCACTTAGCATACCGTGTTGAAAATATTTATCAAACTTGTGAGAGACTTCAAGATATGGGATATACAATTAATAGACCACCTAGAGATGGTCATATGGCATTTGTCAGATCTCCAGACAATATTTCTATAGAAATCTTACAAGAGGGTAATTTAGAAATTAAAGAACCTTGGGCCTCAATGAAAAATGAAGGTGTTTGGTAAAAAATGAGTCAAAAAATCTTAAACTTTATTAAAAAAAAAAATAAATCCAAAATTATAAGTCTTACTGCTTACTCTAAAAATATAGCATCAATAATAGATAGACACTGTGACCTTGTATTGGTAGGCGACTCCCTTGGCTCTGTACTTTATAGCTTTTCTTCTACAAAAAAAGTGACATTGGATATGATGATTGAACATTCTAAAAGTGTAAGAATGGGTGTTAAAAAAAGTTTAATGGTAGTAGACATGCCTCATAACACTTACCGTAACTCAAAAGAAGCCTTAAGTAATGCAAAAAAAATAATCTCTAAAACGAAGTGTGATGCAATCAAGCTTGAGGGGGGTAAAAAAGTAATTCAAATAATTAAAACTTTAATTAAGAATAAAATTCCTGTGATGGGGCATCTTGGTGTTCTGCCGCAATCGGCAACAAATTTTAAATTTAAAGGAAAAGAAATAACAGAAAGAAAAATTATTTTAAGAGATTCTAAACTTTTAGAAGATGCTGGTGTATTTTCAATAGTTTTAGAGTGTGTTGAAAGCTCGTTAGCAAAAGAAATTACTAAAACTGTTAAAGTTCCTACAATTGGAATTGGGGCATCAGTACATTGTGATGGTCAAGTTTTAGTTACTGACGACTTGATAGGTCTGAATAAAATTAAAGCTAGATTTGTGAAAAGGTATTCAAATATTGAAAAACAAATAAATGATGCTGCACTAAAGTTTAAGAAAGATGTAATTAGAAGTAAGTTTCCTACTAAAAAACATTCATACTAAATTAAAAATATTGTTTGAATGTTTCGTTAATTGATAAGACGCCATAATCATTTAAACCACCAATTATTAGTTGAAGAGCTACAATTAAAATAAAACCTAACCCTACATAGGCTATCCATAAGTTTTTTTGAATATAATTAGCTAAATAAGTAGCTAATGCTCCAGTTAATACTACAGATAAAACAAGACCAAATATCATGAAACCAAAATGACCTTTTGCAGCACCAACTACCCCAATAACGTTATCAAAACTTATTGTAATATCTGCAAATAAAACTTTATAAATACTTTTTACAAATGAAGGTTCTGTTGATTTTTTTACTGGTGATTTAATCTTATTCTTCATTTCAACTAAATCTTTCCTTAAATCATTAACAATCCAAATTAGAAGTAGTCCACCTAAAATTTTAATATAATAAAATTCAAATAAGTAAGTAGCAAAAAGAGCAAAAATAATTTTAAAAACTAAAGCTCCAGCTACACCCCAGAGAATTATTTGCTTTCTATTTTTTGGTACAAAGTTAGCAGCAATTAATCCAATGATAATAGCATTATCAGCTGCTAAGATGATATCAATAAAGATGATTTGAGTTAAAATTATGAATTCTTCGATCAAGAGCTTTTTATAATATCAATTTATAATAATTCAATTAAAAAAATTATAAAAAAAAGGCGACCATGTTAATGATCGCCTTTAGTAGTATTAGTCTAAATTATTTTTGAGACCAAGTTGGCATTGGGTATTGCAGTTTACATGCTGCTAGCTCAAATGGATAAACTGTACAGTATTTTCCATCTTGTACTTGCATCAAAATACCTCTTGTCTTTTCATTTTGTCCATCAGCACCAAATTTAATACCTCTGTAAGGAACGATAAGAGAGTCAGATGACATATCTAAATTAACCAATGCTTGTCTAATTTTTTCTGGGTCTGTTGATCCAGCATTATTAATTGCATTAGCTAATGCCATAAAACCAGTAAATGCTCTAGCAGGTACATCTGATAAATCTCTTCCACCAGAATGTGTCTTAAATATTTCATTTACAGTTCCAATCATTGGAATTGTAGTAGCCAAGTCAGTGTTGAAAGGAGATCTTGTAATTACACCTTCAGCTTTGCTTCCCATGGTAGCTATAAATTTTGGATCAGTATAACCAGCATTTTGAGCAACTAAAAGTTTAGGATTATAATCAAGTTCTTTAGCTGTGTTTAAAAATAAGTAAGCATCAGCGGTATAAGAAGATGGCAATAAAACATCAGGGTTTTTTGCTTTTAATCTTTGTACTTCAGAACTTAAAGAAGTTGTTTTTGCTTTATAGCTAATTTTCTCGACAACTTTATAACCTTTGTCTTTAGCCATTGTGTTTTGTGTTCCACCACTATCAGCTCCCCAAAGAGTATCTTCATGAATAATTCCAAGTGTCTTTAACTTATTACCATTCTTAGTGTTAAAATCGTCCATAAATTCAAACATCAATTGAGTAAACTCACCATCATGTGGTGTTACTCTAAAGAAATATTTAAACCCTCTTGTAGTTAATTTTGGTGAAGTCGACTCACCATTAACCCAAGGTATACCAGCTCTTTCAGATACTTGACTTGCTGCACCTGTTACAGATGAGTAGTAAGCACCAAACATTGCATGAACTTTATCAGAGTTTAACATTTTCTCTGTTTCACCAACTCCAATATCTGGTTTTCCACCATGATCACCAACAACAATTGAAATTTTTCCACCACCTAAACCTTTTAGGCCAGCATCTTTTGCTAAAGGCATACCAGGAATATTATGGCTGTTGTTTATAATATCTAAAGCAGTTTGAACTGCTGCTACGGCATCTTTTCCAACCTGAGCAACAGGCCCTGTTAATGGATAAAGTACTCCAATTTTAACATTTTCTGCAGCACTAATTGTAGGCGCACAAACTAATGATAAAAAAGTAAATACTGAAAGTATTATTTTTTTCATTTATTTCCCCTCATATTTGTTTTTTTTAAAAATATAATCTAATACTATATATGATATCAATTCAATGACTTACTATTCAGCAAACAGTATAAAATTTATAGAAAATAAATGACATCTGAAATAATCTTACAAGCAATGGTGACAGGATTAATGATGGGTTTAATTTATGCATTAATTGCTGCTGGGTTAAGTTTAATTTTTGGATTAATGGATATAGTAAATTTTGCTCATGGTGAACATTTGATGTTATCTATGTTTTCATCATTTTGGTTATGGTCTTTATTTGGGTTAGATCCAATTTTTTCAATTCCAATTACAATTTTATTAATGGCTTTTTGCGGAGTGCTAACTCATTATTTTTTGATTAGATATATATTGAAAGCCAAAATGCTAATCCAGATTTGTGCTACATTTGGATTATCAATATTCATTAGATCAATTGCACAGTTTTTATGGACACCAGATTTTAGAAATATTGATAAACCATTATTAGAAGGAAGATTAGAAATTTCAGGAATGTTTATTGGACAGCCTCAACTAATTGCTAGTTTAGTTTGTTTGGTTGCTTTTATTCTTCTTTATCTATTCGTAACAAAAACTGAAACTGGTTTAGCACTACAGGCAACAGCACAAGACAGGCATGCAGCTGAAATTTTAGGTATACCATCTGATAAAATGTTTGCTATCGGTTGGGCAATAGGACTTAGTTGTGTTGGTGTTGCTGGAGGAATGATGGCTAATTATTTTTTTATCTTTACTGACGTAGGAATAAATTTTGCACTATTTGCATTTGTTGCAGTGGCATTAGGAGGCTTTGGAAGTATTATAGGGTGTTTGTATGCAGGAATTATTATTGGATTAGTTGAATCATTAGGTGGTTTGCTGATAGATCCATCATTTAAGCTTTTATATGTTTTTGCAATTTATCTATTAGTTGTAATTTTTAGACCACAAGGTTTGTTTGGAAGGTATTAATTATGGATAAATTATTAATAGCTAAATCTGAACCTCTCTGGAATACAGACAAAAGAATAATATCTTTAATTAGTAGTCTAATTGTATTGTTATTCGCTTTACCTCATTTTGGATTGAATTCTTTCTACCTTCATTTAATGATAATGATTTTTATGCACGCAGTTATGGCTCAGTCTTGGAATGTAATTGCAGGTTTTTCAGGACAAATCAGTTTAGGTCATGGAGCTTTTTTTGGAATTGGAGCCTATGCAACATCATTTCTGTATGTTCAGTATGGTATATCCCCATGGATAAGTATTTTTCTTGGAATGATTGTTTCAGGAGTTGCTGCAGTTTTAATTGGCATCCCAATGTTAAGACTTAGTGGGCATTATTTTGCAATCGCTACTTTATTAATTGGAATTAGTTTTCAAGTTATATTTCAAAGGTGGGAGTGGGTAGGTGCAGCATCAGGAGTATGGGTTCCTATGACCTCAGGAGACTCTTTGTTGGCTCTTCAATTTCATAGTAGCAAAATGCCTTACTATTATATTTTTTTAGTATTTTTTATAATTACATTTTTTTTAGTATGGCTCTTAAGTAGATCAAAATTAGGTTACAGATTAAGAGCTGTAAGAGATGATCCACAGGCTGCATTAAGTTTGTGTATTAATGTTTCTAATTATAAAATCATAGCCTATGTAATCTCAGCAATGATAATGGCACCAATGGGAAGTTTATTTGCTCAGTACATACTTATTATTGATCCAGATAGAGTTTTTAATATAGAAATTTCAATTATTGTTTTATTGATTACAGTCCTTGGTGGGATTGGAAATGTTTGGGGCCCGATTGTGGGTGCAGCTATACTTATTCCAATTTCAGAATATTCTAGAATTTATTTAGGTGGAACTGGTGGGGCTGTAGACTTAATTCTCTATGGTTTAATTCTAATGCTAATTTGCATTTTTAGACCAGAGGGACTTATATCTTTTTTTCCAAAAAATATTTTAGAAAGAAAAAAACAAAGATGAAGATTTTATCTGTAGAAAATTTAAGTAGATCTTTTGGAGGTATAAAAGCCAATAATGATATTTCTTTTGAGGTTATAGAAGGTACAATTTTGGGAGTAATAGGACCCAATGGTGCAGGCAAATCTACTTTGTTTGATTTAATTACTGGCTATACAAAAACTGATAATGGTAAAGTTAGTTTCTTTAATAAAGATATATCAGGCTTAAGTCCTGATAAAATTAGTAGCTTGGGTATTGGAAGAACTTTTCAAAAATTAAAACCGTTTGCAGATCAAACATTATTAGAAAATGTAATGATTGGCTCTTTTGTTAAAGAAGATAATATTAAAAAAGCAAGGGATAAAGCATTAGAAATAATAGATTTTGTTGATCTTATAGAAAAGAGACATCATTTTGCTAGAGAGCTTTCGACAGGTCAAAGAAAAAGATTAGAAATGGCAAGAGCAATGGCAATTGAACCAAAACTACTATTGATGGACGAAGTTACTGGAGGTGTTGATCAAAAAACTATTCCAGGTTTAGTTGAGTTAATTAAAAAACTTAAAAAATCTGGCGTAACAATAATTACCATTGAGCATAATATTAATATTATAATGGAAATTTCTGACAATATTCTAGCGCTAGATCAGGGTAAAAGAATTGCATATGGTACACCAAAAGAAATTCAACAAAATGAAGAAGTAATAGACTCATATTTAGGAACTGTTGATGCTACTTGATATAAAAAATATTGATGTTTTATATGATGATTTTCAAGTTATTTGGGATGTATCAATAAATGTAGATAATGGAGAAATGGTTGCTCTTTTAGGACCTAATGGATCTGGCAAAAGTACAATTTTAAATACAATTAGTAATCTAGTTAGTCATAAGAATGGAAGCATACATTTTAAAAATAATCTAATTTCTGAAATCCCAACTTTCAAAAGAACTGAATTAGGAATTTCTCATGTTCTTGAGAGACGAAGAGTATTTCCACATCTTACTGTTATGCAAAACCTTATTCTTGGTGCTTGGCACCCTAAAGCAAAAGAAAAATTAAGTAGTTCTTTATCTAAAGTTTATAAAATTTTTCCAAAATTAGAATCTAGATCAAGCCAGTTAGCTCACACTATGTCTGGTGGTGAACAGCAAATGCTTGCTATAGCAAGAGGCTTGATGGGACTTCCAAAACTTTTGATGGTAGATGAACCATTTTTAGGATTATCACCTCTAGTAGTGAAAGATTTAATAAAAATATTCAAAAATGTGGTTAGTGAAGGAATATCAATTCTTTTTGTTGAACAAAATGTAAGATTGGCACTAAGCATGGCTGATAGGGGTTATGTTCTTGAGAGTGGAAGGTTGGTTATTAGTGGTAAATCTAATGAATTAATTAATAACGAAAAAGTTAAGAAGGTTTTTTTAGGGAACTAGTTATAAAGCTGCCAAATCATTATTTAATTTATCCGTAATAAGCATTTTTCCTGGAGCATGTGTTATACAAAAGTCTGGTTTTGAATCTTGTAAAACAGATTGAGGTGTTACGCCACAAGCCCAAAATACAGGAATTTCATTATTTTTAAATGCCTTAGGAGGATCGCCGTATTCAGGATTCATTATATCTTTTATTCCAATTTCTGATGGGTCACCTAAATGAATAGGAGCACCATGAACTGCTGGGAACCTAGAACTAATTTGAATTGATCTAATAGCATCTTTTGAATTTAAAGGTCTCATAGAAACAACCAATTTTCCTGAGAACTGTCCTGCTGGCTCACAATCTATTGAAGTTCGATACATTGGAACAATAGTATCATTTTCAATATGCTGGATAGGTATTCCTGCCTCAATTAATGGTAACTCAAAAGACATAGAGCATCCTAAAACAAATGTCGTTAAATCTTCATTCCAATATTTTTTGATGTCATATGGTTCATCAATAATTTTTCCTTTTTCCCATATTCTATATTGAGGAACATCAGTCCTAATATCAATATCCCCTAAATCTTTTAATGATGGATCTCCTTTTGTACCAAACCCTATTAAAGGGCATGGTTTAGGATTTTTTTGACAGAATGATGCAAAATCCATTGCATATTTGCTGGGCAATATACAAAGATTTCCCTGTACATATTTATTAGCAGTTCCTGCTGTTTGATTTCTGTACTCATTTTTTCTAATAACCTTTCTTGCTTCAATTGGATTTTTAATATCGAGCATAAATTTAATATTTAGATTTTTTAGTTCCTTCAATTATTTCTTTTAGTTCATCAAACTCTTCACAGTTACAGGTTTTTAAAACTTCTAACCTTTCTTTAGCCATATCTATTCGGTTTGTAACCACATAAAGCTCACCAAGGTATTCATTTATTCCATTATGATTAGGTTCAATTTCTAGGCCTTGTAAGTAAAATTTTTCACCTCCTTCAAAATCTCCAAGTTTTCTAGTAGTAAAACCTAAATAATTTAAAGTATCTGCCTGCAGTGGTTTTTCATCATTGGATTTTAAAAGAAGCTTTTGTGCTTTAGCATATCTTTCTTGTGCTTTGTCAATTTTTCCTTTTTTTTCATATTTCTTAGCTGAGTTAATTAAATTTTTTGCTTTTGTGTAGTCTGAAGCTTTAGGAGTAGAATCGCTATCACTGCTACTTCCTGCTGCAAATAAATTATTAGTGAGTGCTATAATTATTAGTAAAGTATAAATAAGTTTTTTCATATTTTAATTAAATTTATCCATTTTATTTAAAGGTTTTAGTTCTAAGCCATTATCAACTAAATTATCTCTGATAGATTTTGCAGTTGCTAATGAGCTTTCATTATCACCATGTATACAAACCGAGTCAATCTCACAAGGTATCTGTTTACCACTGAGACAATTTATTGCCTGATTTTTAACCATGTTCAACACATGGTTTTTTGCTAATTGAGGGTCAGTGATTAAAGCGTTTGGTTTACTTCTAGAAATTAAATTTCCATTATCTTCATAATTTCTATCTGCAAAAATTTCACAAGCTATTTTCAAACCATTTTTCTTAGCAGCAACTTCCATTTGCGAACCTGTTGGTACCAGATAAATAATATCTTTATTAATCTCTTTAATGGCCACAGCTAGAGTTGTGGCTAATTCCAGATCTTCACAAGCCATGTTATTAAGAGCCCCATGTGGTTTAATATGAGTAACATTTTCATTATATTTTTGAGCAATTTTTTGTAATATTTCATATTGGTCGAAAATTAGTTTTTTTATTTCTAAGGAACTTAAATTCATTCTTTTTCTTCCAAAGTTTTCAGGGTCATTAAATGATGGATGGGCACCTAAACTAACACCATTTTTTTTTGAAATTTGAATAACCATCTCCATTGTTTTTTCATCACCTGCATGGTAGCCACATGCAATGTTGGCAGAGTTTACAATATTAAGTAATTCTGGATCATTCTTGATAGAATGAAACTTAGATTTTTCTCCTAAATCACAATTGATATTAATTTCCATACTCTTTAGTCTGGAGTATAACATGACATGGTTAAAAATATATCAAATCTTGGTGATGCAGCGGTATATTGTGATTTTGGCTCAGAAGTTAATGAAGCAATAAATTCAAGCGTCATAGATTACTTTCACCATATATCAAAATTAATAAAAGATAAAAAGATCGAAGGAATAACTAACTTAACACCTTCTTATAATAAATTAATTGTTAGTTTTGATTTGACTGTAACCAACTATAAAAAAATTAAAAATTTTATAGAGGGCTTAACTATTAATAGAGATATTAAAAACAATAATCAAAAAATTAAGATTCCAGTCTGTTGTGACGATGAGTATGGATTAGATTTTTTAAGGCTAATTGAAAAATTGAATATAGATAAAGATAAAATATTAGAACTGTATTTTGGCAAAGAATATTTTTGTTATATGACTGGTTTTATTGCTGGAATGCCTTTTTTAGGAGATCTTAATGAAAATATTAGATGTGATCGATTAGAAACACCGAGGTTAAAGATGCCTAAAGGATCGGTAGGAATAACAGAACAATTTGCAAATATTTATACTTTTGAAAGTCCTGGTGGTTGGAATATTATTGGTAATACCCCAAAGAAAATTTTTGATGATAAAAATTTAGTTCAACCGGCTCTAGTTAATCCAGGTGATAAAGTAAGTTTTTACCAAATAACAAAAGAAGAATATTTAAATTGGAATGAATAAAACATATTTTGAGATTGTAAGGGCAGGAGTTAATACTACCATTCAAGACAAAGGTAGAAATCATTTATATCATATCGGTATTGCAGTAAGTGGAGCAATTGATCAAAGAAATTATACATTATCAAATAGACTAGTTGAAAATCAATTAGATGAGCCTGTATTAGAGTTTGCATACCAAGGCCCTCTTTTAAAGTTAAAGAATGGAAAAATTAATTTTGCAATATCTGGAGATATTTTTTTTAAAATCATTAGAAAGAATTTAGAGGTTGAAGATGGTGAGTGTTACAAAAGTTATATTTTAGATGAAGAGGATCAAATAGATATAATATCAACCAAAAATTCTACGTATGGATATTTAGCCGTTAATGGTGGCTTTGATCTAGAAAAAACCTGGGGCAGTTATTCCATAAATACTAAAGCAAATATTGGACCAAATAATGGAAAAAAATATTCCATAAATGATAAAATTTTTATTAAAAAAATTGATACCAAAAGTGCAATGAACAAAAAAATAAATTATGATTATTCTACTGATAATATCATTAGAATTATTAAGGGTACAAATTTTGACTATTTTTCTAAGGATGCAATAGATAAATTTTTTAATGAAGATTTTTTAATCACAAACCTTGTTGATAGAATGGGAATAAGATTAAAAGGTCCAAAATTAGAAAATATAGAAAACACCAATATCAAATCAGAAGGTTTGGTAAGAGGAGTTATTCAAGTACCAGCTGATGGTAATCCAATAATAATGTTATCTGATCATGGAACAGTTGGAGGATATCCAAAGATTGGAGTAGTTATTACTGCTGATCTTGATTTAGTTGGGCAATTAACTCCTGGAACAAAAATAAACTTTAAGGAAGTAAGTCTTGAAGAAGCTCAGAATATATTTAAAGCATACACAGAAGATACAAATAAATATTTAAATGAATGTAATTAATAAAATTCCAGGTCCTATATTAGTTTTTATGGGAGCCTGCTGCTTAAGCTTTGGAGGCTTAATTGTTAAATCATTTGAAGGATCAACCTTATGGCAAATATTATTTTGGAGATCTTTATTTTTTTCGCTAACAGTCTTACTTTTTTTAATAATTACTTATAAAAAAAAATTATTTAAAGCGTTTTACGATTCAGGTTTACCAGGACTTATTGGTGGAGTTATTTTATCATTTGGTTTTTGTGGGTACGTCTTTGCGATGTATAATACAACTGTTGCCAATACTAATTTTATTATTTCGACGCAAATACTCTTTTTAGCAATATTTGGTTATTTATTTTTAAAAGAAACAATTTCATCTATTACTTTAGCTTCAATTATTTTAGCAATTACGGGTGTCCTATTAATGGTAGGTAATTCTTTATCACCAGGAGAGATGTCTGGAAACTTAGCGGCTTTT
Organism: Candidatus Pelagibacter sp. PS_16; assembly: GCF_059417965.1. Taxonomy (NCBI): domain Bacteria; kingdom Pseudomonadati; phylum Pseudomonadota; class Alphaproteobacteria; order Candidatus Pelagibacterales; family Candidatus Pelagibacteraceae; genus Candidatus Pelagibacter; species Candidatus Pelagibacter sp. PS_16. The sequence goes on from NZ_CM182074.1 coordinate 261,375, forward strand.
AGCATGCCAATTACATTTGCAGTCTTAATTATAATTGTTAGAAAATTTCCTACAGTTGACATGGTGCCAGCTCAATTTATAGCTGGTGTGAGTTCATGCTTTATTGGATTTTTATTATCTGAGAAGCTTATGATTTCTTCACATGATATATTTTTAGGTTTTACAGCAGGTTTTTTCCAAGTAGGATTTGGTTTTATATTTATAACTATGGGTGCACGTAGCACACCATCTGCAATGGTTGGTATAATCATGTTATCCGAATCTGTGTTGGGGCCAATGTGGGCCTTTTTATTTGCAGCTGAACGACCTTCTTTATTTACTTTAATTGGAGGAGGAGTAATTCTTTTTGCTGTATTATTGCAATTTTACTCACTACTTTTTTCAAATAAAAAAGAAAAAATTATTAATTGACTCTGTTACATATCTGGTAGATTATTCTTATATACGGGAGAGACTACAAACAATCGTAGCGCCGAAGGAGCAACCACCCAGGAATCTCTCAGGCAAAAGGACCGTAACATATTAACTCTGGAAAGAGATTAAGTTCTCGCCGACGGAATAAAACTCTCAGGCAAACATACAGATGGGTACAGTAAGTTAATATGGATATTTTAAAAACCGCACTTTACAGTTTACATCAAAAGCATGGAGCTAAGTTTGTTCCATTTGCTGGGTATCAAATGCCAATTCAATATTCTAAAGGAATTATTGAGGAACACAAAAGTACAAGAGAAAATGCAGGTATTTTTGATGTGTCCCATATGGGTCAGTTATTCATTAAAGGAGATGATAAGTTGGCAAAAGATCTTGAAAAAATTTTTCCAGCTGAATTGAGTAAGGCTAAATTAAATCAATCCAAATATAGTTTTTTAATGAATGATGAAGCAGGAATTTATGATGATTTGATTATCACAAAAGTTGAAGGTGGTTTTAACATTGTATTAAATGCTGCTTGTAAGAATACAGATTTTAAACTTTTAACTAAATTGTTAGAAGATAAGTATGAAATGATTTTAAGTGAAGAGCTATCGCTTATAGCAATTCAAGGCCCTAAAGCAGTCCAAATACTAGAAAAGATAATCAATGGAGTATCAGATCTAAAATTTATGAATGGTGATACGTTTAATTATCTTAAAGAGGATATTTATATCACAAGATCAGGTTATACCGGCGAAGATGGATTTGAGATATCTATCAAAAATGAGAACGCAGAAGCGTTTGTGCAAAAACTCATAGATGAAGGGGCTAATTTAATTGGATTAGGTGCCAGAGATACCTTGAGACTAGAGGCGGGACTTTGTTTGTATGGTCATGACATGGATATTAATAAAAGCCCAGTAGAAGCAAATTTAAAATGGGCGATATCAAAAAATAGAATTCTTGAGGGTGGGTTTATTGGATGTGAAAAAATTAAATCTCAAATCGAGAAAGGAGTAAGCAAAATCCGCGTAGGTATTAAGCCAGAAGGAAGAATTATAGCCCGTGAAAAAACTTCAATATTTAGTGAGGATGATAAAAATATTGGGGAAATTACAAGTGGAACTTTTGGACCCAGCGTTCAGGCCCCAGTTGCAATGGGTTATGTAGAAAATTCATTTTCTAAAATTGATACTAAGGTTTTTTTAGAAGTGAGAGGAAAAAAATATCCGGCAATTATAAGTAATTTGCCATTTTATAAAAAAAGTTATGTGAAAGGAGCTAGTAAATGAGTGAAGTAAAATATTCTAAAGAACACGAGTGGATAAAGTTAGATGGAGACACTGCTGTTGTAGGAATTACACAACATGCAACCGAAATGCTAGGAGATATAGTTTTCGTAGAGTTACCAGAAATAGGATCTTCTGTAGTTAAAGATGGCAATGCTGGAGTTGTAGAATCTACAAAGGCTGCAAGTGATATTTATACTCCTGTATCTGGAGAAATTATCGAAAATAACCAAGCCATTGTTGACGATCCTGCAAAAGTTAATTCTGATCCAGAAAATGAAGCATGGTTTTTTAAATTAAAAATTACTGATAAGTCTGAAATGGATTCATTAATGAATAAAGAAGAATACGAAAAATTTTCAAAAGAAAGTGGTAGTTAAATGTTAAAGAATGCTCAAAAAGATTTTATACAAAGACATATAGGTCCATCTATTGATGAACAAAATGTTATGCTTAAAGAGTTGGGATACCAAAATCTTGATGATTTAATAAAAGATACTGTACCAGAAAAAATTCTTCTTAAAGATGATTTGGATATTGGTGATCCAAATTCTGAATATAAAGCACTTAGAAAATTAAAAGATATTTCTAAAAAAAATAAGATTTATTCTAGCTTTATAGGAATGGGTTATTATGGAACTTATACTCCCTATGTAATACTTAGAAATATTTTAGAAAATCCAGGATGGTATACTTCTTATACCCCTTATCAGCCAGAAGTAGCACAAGGCAGATTGGAAATGTTATTAAATTTTCAACAAATGATAATTGACTTTACTGGAATGGATATCGCTAATGCCTCTCTTTTAGATGAAGGAACAGCTGCAGCGGAAGCTATGGGATTGAGTTATAGAATATCTAAGTCTGAATCTAAAAAAGTTTTTGTTTCAAAAAATTGTCATCCTCAAACAATTGATGTGATTAAAACAAGAGCTGAACCTTTAGGCCTAGAAATAATAGTTGGTGACGAAGATAAAGATATTAAAGAAAATATTATATGTGGTATCATTCAATATCCAGGAACTCTTGGAGATATTAAAGACCCAAGTGAGGCTATTAGTAAAATACATAAATTTAATGGAAAAGCAGTTTTAGCATGTGATTTGTTAGCACTCGCTAAACTAAAAACACCTGCTGAGTTAGGTGCCGATATTGCTGTCGGTAGCTCTCAACGTTTCGGAATTCCAATGGGTTATGGTGGTCCCCATGCAGCATTTTTTGCTACAAAAGATGAATATAAAAGATCAATGCCAGGCAGAATAGTAGGTGTGTCAGTAGATAGACATGGGAAAAAAGCATATAGACTTGCCCTTCAAACAAGAGAGCAACATATAAGAAGAGACAAAGCTACAAGTAATATTTGTACTGCACAAGCATTATTGGCAATAGTTTCTGCAGCATATGCGGTCTATCATGGTCCACAAGGAATTAAAAAAATTGCAGAAAGTGTCTCTCAATTAACTAAAAATTTTGCAGATAAACTAAAGCAATCTGGTTATGAACTTTATTCAAATGAATTTTTTGATACGGTTACAATAAAAACTCTAGATAAAACAGAGAAGATATACAAAAATGCTTTAGATCAAGGAGTGAACATCAGAAAAGTGAATTCTGAAATGTTAGCAGTATCTTTTGATGAGAGAAAAAATCTTTATAGAGCAAATCAGTTACTAAAAATCTTTAATTGTTCAGAAACAATTAAAGAAACTATGAATGAAAGTTTATCTAATATTCCAAAAAACCTATTAAGAACTTCAACTTATTTAGATCATCCAGTTTTTAATAGTTATCATTCGGAAACAGAAATGCTTAGATATTTAAAAAAATTAGAAGACTCTGACATTGCTTTAAATAAATCTATGATTGCCTTAGGCTCGTGCACTATGAAACTTAATGCAGTTGCAGAAATGATACCAGTTACCTGGAAAGAATTTTCACAGCCACATCCTTTTTCTCCTGTAGAGCAAATGGATGGTTATAGAGAATTATTTACAGATTTAAAAAACTGGTTGAGATCAATTACTGGATTTTCTGGAGTTTCATTGCAACCAAATGCTGGTGCTCAAGGAGAGTTTGCTGGTCTAATGGTAATACGTAAATTTCATGAAAAAAATGGTGAAACAAATCGTAATGTTTGTTTAATTCCAAGTTCAGCGCATGGCACAAACCCGGCTAGTGCTCAAATGGTTGGTATGAAAGTAGTTGTTGTTAAATGTGATCAATATGGAAACGTAGACTATGAAGATTTAAAAAATAAAGCTGAAGAACATTCAGAAAATTTAGCGGCCCTTATGGTCACTTATCCATCAACACATGGTGTATTTGAAGAGAAAATAACTGACATATGTGAGTTAATTCATAATCATGGTGGGCAAGTTTACATGGATGGAGCTAACTTAAATGCATTAGTAGGTATTGCTAAACCTGGAAATTTTGGACCAGATGTTTGTCATATAAATTTGCATAAAACATTTTGTATACCTCATGGTGGTGGTGGGCCTGGTATGGGACCAATAGCGTGTAAAAAACATTTAGAAATATTTTTGCCAAAACATTCTGTGATAAAAGATTGTGGTCCAGTGACTGGAATGGGAGCGGTATCTGCAGCTCCTTGGGGTAGCTCAAGTATCTTATCAATTTCATGGATGTATATAAAGATGATGGGTTCTGAAGGCCTAAGAAAAGCATCACAAGTTGCAATACTAAATGCAAATTATATTGCCCATAAATTAAAAGACTCTTTTCCAATTTTATATAAGGGTAAAAGTGGCAATGTAGCTCATGAATGTATCATTGATATTAGAACGATAAAAAGTGAAACAGGGATCACTGAAGAAGATATTGCAAAGCGATTGATTGATTTTGGCTATCATGCTCCAACAATGTCTTGGCCTGTTGCTGGTACAATGATGATTGAACCAACAGAAAGCGAAAGTTTGAGTGAAATTGATAAATTTTGTTCTACTCTTATAAAAATAAAACAAGAAATAGATAAAATTCAGTCTGGTGAATATGACAAGACTGACAACCCATTGAAGAATGCGCCACATACTCACGTTGAATTAACATCCAATAAGTGGGATCATAAGTATGAAAGAGAAGAGGCCGCTTATCCTTCAGAGTTTTTAAGAACAAATAAATATTGGCCTCCAGTTGGTAGAGTAGATAATGTTTATGGAGATAAAAACTTGTTTTGTACATGTCCATCTATGGAAGAGTACGAAGACACAGCTGCTTAGATATTTACTAAGATGAAAATTGCTGTAGTAGGTGCTGGTATATCAGGATTAAGTGCTGCTTATTACTTATCTAAAAAACATAAAGTTGATTTATTTGAAAAAGAAAATCAATTTGGGGGTCACGCAAATACAATAAAGGTTGCTTACAACCCTAACAAAGAAATTCCAATAGATATTGGATTTATGGTTTTTAATAAGCAAACATATCCAAATTTAATTAATTTTTTTTTAGAAAATAAAATAGAGATTGAAAAAAGTGATATGTCATTTTCTGTTACTGTAGAAAATAGTGGATTAGAATATTGTGGAAAAGGATTAGGTGGAATTTTTTCTAATAAAAAAAATTTATTTAATCCAAAATTCTTAAAAATGTTTTTTGAAATTTTAAGCTTTTATAAAAACTGTGAAAAAATAGAAATTAAAAAAATTAGTTCGATAACATTAGGGGAGTATTTAACAGAAATAAAAATTTCAGAATATTTTATTAATTATCATATTATACCAATGGTATCTGCTATATGGTCGATGCCTCCATATGAAGCGAAACAAATGCCATTATCTTTTTTTCTAAGCTTTTTCAAGAATCATGGACTGTTTAAAATTAAAGATAGACCTCAATGGTTTACGGTTACAAATCGAAGCAAAACTTATGTCGATAAGATAATAGGCCAAGTTAGTGGAGAACATTTTAAGAATTACAATATAAATAAAATCACTAGAAATGATTTAGGTGCTAAAATTTTTTATGGGGAGGAAAATGAGTTCTTTGAATATGATAAAGTTGTAATAGCAACTCATGCAGACGAAGCATTAAAGATAATTGATAATCCAACACTAGACGAAAAGTCAATATTAAGAAAATTTAAATATAGAGCAAACACTGCAGTAATACATTTTGATGAAAGTGTTATGCCTAAAAATAAAAAAGCATGGTGTGCTTGGAATTCTTCAATGGACTCAAATAATAATGAAAAGACAGCTGTAACATATTGGATAAATCAGTTACAAAATTTAAAGATAGATAGAAATATTTTTTTAACAATTAATCCATTTAAAGAAATTCCAAATGATAAGATATTTAAAAAAGTAGCATTTACTCACCCTTATTACGATACAGAAGCATTAACCAATCAAAGTAACCTGCATAAAATTCAAAATAAAAAAAATATTTTATTTTGTGGTAGTTATTTTGGTTATGGTTTTCACGAGGATGGAATAAAGTCCTCTATTGATATGCTAAAAACACTTAATGATTAAAAATTCTTATATTTATACAGGAAATGTAATTCATAAAAGATTTAAGCCCAAAATTCATAGTTTTAATTACAATGTATTTTCACTTCTTATAGATTTATCGGAAATAGATTTACTACACAAAACTTTAAAGATATTTTCATACAATAAACTAAATATTATTAGTTTCTTTGATAAAGACCATGGAGCAAGAGATGGCAGCTCTCTTAAGGAATGGGTTTTAGATAATCTTAGAAAAAATAATATTGATACTAACGATGTTCATATTAAACTTTTATGTTACCCAAGAATATTTGGATATGTATTTAATCCATTAAGTGTTTTTTATGTCTACGACAAAAATTTTGATCTAATATCTATTTTATATGAAGTAAAAAACACATTTGGCGAGCAACATGTTTATGTTTTTAAAACCAAAAAAGACCAAAATCTGATTCAACATATGTGTAAGAAGAAATTTCATGTATCTCCATTTATAGAAATGAATTGTATTTATTTTTTTAGACTATTGAAACCTGGTAATAAAATATCTGTAATAATTGATCTGAATGATCCAGTTGGCAAAGTATTATATGCTTCACAAGATGGTATTAAAAGTGAATTGACCAATAGAAACCTACTTAAATCTTATTTAAAACATCCATTAATGACATTCAAAATCATTATAGCGATACATTATGAGGCATTTAAATTATGGACAAAAGGAATTAAATTTATAAAAAAAAAATTAAATATTAAGAATAATATTACTATCGAAAACTAATGTTAATTTACAAAATTTCAGATTTAATTGTGTTTAGTGTATTAAAAAATATTAAGCATGGTTTTCTTGAAATTAAAAAAGTAAATGGTGAAGTTTTAAAGTTTGGCAACCCTGATGAAAATTTAAAAGTTTTTTTAGAAATTAAAGATGAAAGCCTAAATTATAATTTGATTAAAAGTGGAAGTATTGGTTTGGGAGAGTCTTATATGAAAGATCTTTTTATAACAAATAATCTTTCTGATTTGATTGAGTTAACAGCAAAGAATATAAAAACTATTTATAAATTTTCTGGAATCTTCGATTTGCCTTTTATCAATTTTATTAAAAATAAAATTATAAAAAATACTAAAAATAGAAGTAAAGAAAATATTGCCAAACATTATGATTTAGGAAATGATTTTTTTTCATTATGGCTTGATAAAACTTTAACCTATTCCAGTGCTATATTTGAAAGCCCCAAACAAGAACTTTTTGAAGCTCAGAACAATAAATATCAAAAACTAATTGATCTTATAAGACCCTCAAGTGGTAATAAAATTTTAGAAATTGGTTGTGGTTGGGGTGGTTTTGCTGAGTATTTAGGTACTAATTATGATGTTAAATTAGATTGTATTACTATTTCCAAAAAACAATATGAATTTGCTAAAGAGAGAATTCATCGATGTGGACTTAATGAAAAAGTAAATATTCAAATTAAAGATTATAGAGATTTAAAGGATAAATATGATCATATTGCATCAATAGAAATGATTGAGGCTGTAGGTCAAAACTATTTAGATAGTTATTTTAATACGATTAAAAATAATCTAACACCCTCGGGTACCGTGGGCATTCAAGCCATAACTATCGATGATAGTTTATTTAATAGATATAAAAATAAAAAAGATTTTATACAACAATATATTTTCCCAGGTGGTTTTTTACCCTCAAAAAGTGAACTACAAAATTATGTTGATAAAAATGGATTAAAATTTGGTGAGTATAATTCATATGCCAATCATTACTCCGAGACTTTGATTATTTGGAGAGAAATATTTAATAAAAAATGGGACTTAATTAAAAAACAAGGCTTTGATTTAAAATTTAAAAAAATGTGGGAATTTTACCTTTCATATTGTGAAGCTGGTTTTAAATCAAAAAACATAGACTTAATTCAATTTTCACTACAAAATAAATAACTATAGGAGCTACATGATAAACTTTAAGATGATTAGATTAACAGTGTTAATAATTGCTTTATTCTTTACAGCAAGTTGTATAAACAATAACTCTATGAAACCCACAGATTTTAAAAATACTGAACCAACTATGACTATAGAGCAATATTTTAATGGTCCGGTTAAAGCATGGGGTCTACTACAAGACCGTAGTGGTAAAGTTACTAGACAGTTTAAAGCTGATATGACAGGTAGTTTTGAGGGAGATATTTTAACTCTTAAAGAAGATTTTTATTGGACAGACGGAGAAAAACAAAATCGTATATGGAAAATCAAAAAGATTGATCAAAATTATTACGAAGGAACGGCACCCGATGTCGTGGGTACAGCTAAAGGTTATCAATATGGATCAGCTTTTAAATTTGAGTACGATTTAATGGTCCCATTTAAAGGAAAGAATATTAAAGTTTCTTTTGATGATTGGATTTTTAAACAGGATGAAGATGTTGCAATTAATCGAGCTACACTTACAAAGTTTGGATTTAAAGTTGGTGAATTGACAGTTTTCTTTAAAAAAAATTAATAATCAATCTTCTTCATACCTCTAGCAACTAGTTTAAAATATAAACTACTAGGTAGCATTTGAAGGAATTTTAAAAAATAGGTAAAGGCTTTGGGGAAATGTATTTCAAAACTTTTTTTGATTACTAATCCTTTATAAATTTCATCTGCAGCAAATTCTGGAGTTTTGATCATGGGCATTGGAAAATCATTTTGATCAGTCATAGGCGTTTTTATGAAACCGGGGCTGATTAACGAAACACGCACATTCTTCATTCTCATATCAAAGTTTAAGCTTTCAGCAAAGCTAGTAAGTGCTGATTTTGAAGCACAATATGCACCAGCTGCAGGTAATCCTCTATAGCCCGCAACTGAAGAAATTATAGATATTTGGCCATTTTTTTTCTCAGAAAAATAATCATAGATTGAATTAATTGAATTCATGGTTCCAAAATAATTAACTTCCATTATTTCTCTTATCTTGTCTAAATTAAATTTTTTTTCTGATTTTGGATCATGCATGCCAGTACCGAACACACAGATATCAATATTATTAAATTGTTTGATTATGTCTTTTGCGACTAATTTACATGCACCTACTTCAGTAACATCCAAAGGAAAAGGAAATATATTTTGATTAATTTTTTTAAGTTCATTTAATAAATTTTCACGTCTTGCAGATGCAGCAACCATCCACCCATTTTCTGCAAATTTGATTGCAAGAGCCTTACCAATTCCACTACTTGCACCTGTTATCCAAATAACTTTTTTATCTTCCATATTCTATTGTATAATAGAAATATGTTAAAAAACAAATTCTTATCTTTTTTATTGTTTGCTCTTGTAACTTTTTCTGCATCTGCAATAGGAGGTTTAGCTACTGTAGGTTTTAAAGAGCCTTGGTATTCTTTAATCATCAAACCTTCATTTAATCCACCAGATTGGATTTTTGCACCAGTTTGGACAACACTCTATTTTTTTATGACAATTGCTATCTGGAAATTTTGGCATAGTAAAAATAGAGACATGAACACTATTTACCTTTATTTCATTCATTTAATTTTTAATACAACTTGGAGTATAGTTTTTTTTGTTTTTCATAAAATAGTTTTAGCTATGATTGTATTAGTAATTTTAATTTTATTGATAATTATTCTCATAATTAGATTTAAGCGTGTCAACTTGTATAGTTATTATTTAATGATTCCTTATTTACTTTGGTGTCTCTTTGCTTTACTTCTTAATATAAGTTTAATCATATTAAATTAAAATAAATTATGGATGATGTTGTAATAGTAGGTGGTGGAATAATTGGAACTGCTACAGCTTATTTTTTATCTAAAGAAGGTAGAAAAGTAAAAGTTATAGAAAGAGACCCAACTTATAAAACAGCTTCATTTCCATTGTCCCTTGGTGGATTTAGAAGACAGTTTTTTCAAAAAGAAAACATATTACTTGGAAAGTTTGCTAGAGAATTTATTTTTCAAATACCAGAATTACTTAAAACTGAAAAAAATCCAAACCCTACAGCAAGCATGGTTACAAATGGCTACTTGTTAATGTTTGGTCCAGAGCATGCTGAGGAACAATATGAAGCCTTAAAAAATCATGAAGCTTGTGAAGCTGGAACTAAAAATATCAAAGGTTCTGAACTATCAAAAATATTTCCTTATATAAATAGTGAAGGTATTGAAACAGCAACTTATACTGACAACCAAAGTGAGGGATGGATTGATCCTTTCATGTTTCATAGCGCCTTAAAAAGTAAGGCAATTGAATTAGGTGCTGAATTTATTAAAGGTGAAGTGAAAAATATTTCAGATATCAAAGCTAAAACAATTATTTCGGCAGCAGGATGTTGGACTAAAGAATTACTAAAAGATATCCCAGTAGTTCCTCAAAAACACACAGTTTTTAGAGTTAAATGCCCTAAATATATTAAAGAAATGCCATTAACAGGAGATTTAACAACGGGTGTTTACTGGAGACCTGAGGGTGGAGAGTATTTAGCAGGTTCACCTAATTCAGTATTTGATGCTACTGATCTAGAACCAGCTTGGAATGATTTTGAAGAATTAGTATGGCCTGCATTAGCACAAAGAATTCCTGCTTTTGAAGAATTAAAATTAACTGGTGGATGGGCTGGTTATTATGATTGCAATAAATTAGACAACAATGCCGTAGTTGGTAAACACCCTAAATATGAAAATGTATATATGGCTTCAGGTTTTACCGGTAGAGGATTAATGCAAGCACCTGGAATAGGAAGAGCATTAACTGAATTAATCTCTACAGGATCTTATCAAACGATTGATATTAGTGATTTTTCTGTTGAAAGAGTTCTTGATAATAATGCTAGACCAGAACCCTATGTATTATAAATTTTTATAAAAAATGGTATAGTTTTTTATGAAACTTCATATAGGTGGTAAAATTCAAAAAAGTGGGTGGAAAATATTAAACATTCAAAATAAAGATGGTGTAGATTTTATTGGTGATATTTCTGATTTAAGTCAATTTGAAGATGAATCTATTAATGAAATTTACGCTAGCCATGTTTTTGAGCATGTGCCACAAAAAAAAATTATAAGTACTTTAAGTGGAATCAATAGGGTTTTAAAAACTGGTGGAAAGTTTTATGTATCTGTTCCAGACATAGATGTTTTATTTAAATTTTTTTTAATGCCACTAAAAGATTATGCAACTAAAATTGATAAAACTGAAGGTGAAATAAAAATGCATGTATTAAGAATGATCTTTGGAGGTCAAACCGATGATTATGATTTTCATTATTTTGGTTGGAATTTTGGTTTTTTAAAGTCTGCTCTTGAAAAAACTAAATTTACAAAAATTGAAAAAGTAATAAATTTCGATATATTTGAAGATACAAGTTCTTATAAACCTTATGGTTTCCCAATAAGTTTAAATGTTGTAGCTTTTAAATAGATCTAAAGATTAGGTCCCACAAAAAGTTTGGTATTTTTCATCACTATGTGGAGCATGTGACATAAGCTCTAAATCTCCGTTATTAACTAGGTAAGGATTTTTTAATATTTTTATTAATTTATTAAACAAGGTTAAATCACCATTATTAGCTAACATTAAAGCCTCTTCAATTTTGTGATTACGAGGTATTACCATCGGGTTACAAGAACTCATTAAGTCCACAGATTTATCATGAGTGTTACCAAACATTACTAATCTTTTCATCCATTTAGTTTTCCACAAATGAAAGTCCGCATTATCATAAACTTCAGAATTTTTAATTGTCTTATTCATCAAAAAAATAAAAGTATTTGTATAATCTGCTTTTTTTTCTTTCATCCAATTTAATAATTCCATAATTAAATTTTTATCTTCTTTATCTTCACCATATAACCCAAGCTTATCTCTCATCATATTTAACCATTTTGTTTCATAATTTTGTTCAAATTTATCTAAAGCCTCTGTAGCTAATTTAATCGCTTCATCTTCATTGGTACTAATAAGAGGAATTAGACATTCAGCAAACCTTGTTAAATTCCATTTGGTAATTTTTGGTTGATTTTCATAGGCATACCTTCCTAGTTGATCTATTGAACTAAAAACTGTTTTAGGATCATAAACATCCATAAAGGCGCAAGGACCATAATCTATTGTTTCACCAGAGATAGACATATTGTCAGTATTCATAACCCCATGAATAAAACCAACACGCATCCAATCAATTACAAGTTGGGTTTGTTTTTCGATTAAAACATTTAGTAAGTCTAATGCTTTATTCTTTGATGATTTTATATTGGGGTAGTACTTTTCAATTGTGTAATTAATTAAGATTTCTAAATCACTAATATTTTGTTTTGCAGCAATGTATTGAAATGTTCCAACTCTTAGATGACCTAAGGCCACCCTTGTAAGAATTGCACCTTGTGAAATTTGTTCCCTAACCACATCTTCACCAGTTTTAACAACCGCTAAACTTCTAGTAGTAGGTATTTTTAAAAAATGCATTGCTTCACTTATTATATATTCTCTCAACATTGGCCCTAAAACAGCCCTACCGTCACCACTTCGTGAGAATGGAGTTCTACCAGAACCTTTGAATTGTATATCAAATCGTTCATTATTTTTGGTCAGGTGTTCGCCGATTAAAACAGCTCTTCCATCACCAAGCATTGTAAAATGACCAAATTGGTGACCAGCATAAGCTTGCGCTATAGAGTTAGATCCTTCAGGCAATAGATTTCCTGAAAAAATTTTTGATAAGTCGTCATCATTAATATTTGAAAAATCTAGATCTAATTTATTTGCCAGATCTTTATTTAATATTAATATTTCTGGTGCATTTACTGCAACAGGATTGATATTTTCTTTGAATGTTTTTGGTAATCTTGAATAACTATTGTCGAAATGCCAACCAATTGTCATTTTATCGATTAGTTAACTTCTGCTTGATTTTCTTTTGGCTTGATTTCAGTTTTAAATTGGTTTGAGATTTTTTGAACTTCAACTGCTGACACTTTATATTCTGCACACATTGTTTCTTCATCTTTACCATGACCGGTTACCATATTGACCATATGTTCTGGAAAATGGAATGTTGTGAATACTATGCCTTCTTTAACTTTATCTGTAACCTCTACTTTTAGAGCAACTTCTCCTCGTCCAGAATAAAGTCTTGCTATGTCACCTGTATTTAACTCTCTTTTGTTAGCATCATTTGGGTGAACTAATAATAAGTCTTCAGAAACTATATTGATGTTACTTGTACGTCTTGTCATTGTTGCAGCATTGTAATGTTGTAGAACTCTACTAGTTGTTAAAATTAATGGATATTCTTTTTTATTAGTTTCAATTTCTGTAGACTCTTTCCAATCAAAGTTTTTAAGACGTCCCTTTCCAAGTTTGAAAGTTTCTTGGTGTAAAATTTGAGTGTCTGTTCCATCTTCTTGAACTGGCCACTGTAATCCCATTTTACCAAGTCTTTCTCTTGTTACCCCTTTAAAGAATGGAACAACATCTGCTATTTCTGCTAGAACTTGATCAGCGTCATATTCAGGTTGGTCAAAGCCTAATTTTTGCATCATGTCTGTTACAATTGTTCCATCAGTTTTAGTACCAGGTAATGGAGGAACAGCTCGATTAACTCTTTGAATTCTTCTTTCGGTATTAGTAAAGGTTCCATTTTTTTCTAAGAAAGTTGTTCCAGGTAATACTACTGTTGCAAGTTTTGCTGTTTCACTCATAAAAATTTCTTGAACAACTAATAATTCTAACGAGTTCATTGCCTGAACTACATGTGCACTATTTGGATCTGTTTGAACAATATCTTCTCCAATAATCCAGACTGCTTTAACTTCTTTATTAATAGCACCATCAAACATTTCTGGAATTTTTAATCCTGCTTTGGTTGGGTGAACCACTCCATATTTTTCAGTGTAGAAATTTTGAACTTTTTCATCAGCTACTTCAAAATAACCTGCACCTTGATGAGGTTGACAACCCATATCAGCTGCACCTTGGACATTATTTTGTCCTCTTAATGGGTTAACTCCAACACCTTTTCTACCAATATTTCCAGTAATCATTGCAAGATCAGCAATTAACATCACCGTCTTAGATCCTTGTTCTTGTTCAGTAACTCCTAAACCGTGGAATTCCATAGAGTTTTTAGCTGTCGCATAAGCAATTGCTGCTTCTTTAACTAACTGTTTATCAACACCAGCGACTTTCGCTAGATGATCCATATCTTGTCTCTCAATTTCTTTAATGAAATTCGCAAAACCTTCAGTTCTATCTCTAACAAAATCTTTATCATAAAGGTTTGCTTTTAATATAAAATGTAACATCATATTTAAAACAGCCACATTTGTTCCTGGTCTAAGTTTAATATGATAATCAGCAAGTTTTGCTAATTCAGTAGTAATAGGATCTAAAACTATTAGTTTTTTTCCTTTCATTACTTGTTGTTTAATTTTTGCTCCAGTAACAGGGTGAGCATTTGTAGGATTTGCTCCTATAACCATAAATAAATCTGCGTGATAAATATCTTCTGTAGAATTAGTTGCAGCACCAGTTCCAAAAGTTTGTTGCATTCCCCAAGCTGTTGGTGAGTGACAAATTCTTGCACAACAATCAATATTATTAGTTCCAATTGCAGCTCTAATCATTTTTTGAAATACATAATTTTCTTCATTAGTACATCTTGCAGAAGAAATTCCAGCTACAGCATCAGGGCCACTTTCTTTTGTAATTCTATTTAATTCTTTTTTAATAAAGTCATATGCTTCATCCCATGATGCTTCTTCAAATTTTCCATTTTTTTTAATTAAAGGAGTTTTTAACCTATCTGGATGATCGTAAAATCCAAATGCATATCTTCCTTTAATACAAGTGTGACCTGCATTAACTTCAGATTCTTTAGGCGTAGATATTGCAACAACTTTATTATCTTTAATTGATGCTTCTAAATTACATCCAACACCACAGTAAGAGCAAGTTGTTCTAACTTTTTTATCTACTGCAACAGATTTTGATTGGTAAACATCAGAGATAGCATCTGTTGGACATGTGTGTGCACAAGCACCACAAGATACACAAGACGAATCTCCAAACAATGCATCGTTGTCAGTTGTGATTTTAGATTCAAATCCTCTACCACTCATTGTTAAAACAAAAGATCCTTGAATTTCGTCACAAGCACGAACACATCTTCCACAGTTAATACAGTTATCTAAATTCATTCTCATGTAATCATGAGAGGTGTCTCTTGGAATACCTTTATGTTGTTTTGGTGTGTTATATCTATGATCTGAAATGCCTAAATCATTTGCAACATCTTGTAGTTCACAATTATTATTTACTTCACAAGTTCCACATTCCATTGGGTGGTCAGTTAAAACTAGTTCGACAATATTTTTTCTTAAAGCCGTTAAATTTTCATTATTTGTAAAAATGTATTGGTTTTCACCAACTGGTGTATGGCATGATGCTACAACTTTAGTTGGACCATCTTTTACAAGAGCCACCTCTACAGAACAAACTCTACAAGCACCATAAGGGGCTAAATTTGGATCATCACAAAGAGTTGGAACTTTTTTTTCACCCAAATAACTTTTTACAAAATTTAAAACAGACGTATGGTTTGGACCAATTTCATATGGTTTTCCATCTATGTAGGCGATTTTTCTTTTTTCTGAGCTCATTAATTATCTTTCACCATATCATCCTTCATTTCATCACCAAAATATTTTAATATATTCATGATGGGAGTAGGAATTGCTCCACACAAAGCGCATAAACAGCCTTTTTGCATAGTTACAAGCAGCTCATTTAGTAATTTTAATGGAATTTTAGCAGTTTTATTCTTTGCTTGATCAAACATTTCTTTACCCCTGTAAGAACCAAGTCTACCAGGAAAGCATTTTCCACATGACTCTTCGGCAGAAAACTCAAATAAATGATGAATATATTCAACCATAGGAAAGTCTTTTGGAATACTTACTATGCTCGCGTGTCCTAACATAAAACCTGCAGCAGTAAATTCTTGAAAATCTAAATTTAATTTTTCAATCTCGGTAATAGGAATTACACCTCCTAATGGACCTCCAATTTGTAATGCTTTAATGGGCTCTTTAAAACCACCACCAATATCATTTAAAACTTTTTTCATTGGTGTTCCCATTTCAACTTCATAAACACCTGGATTATTGAAAAAACTATCAAAGCAAACTAATTTGGTTCCAGCAGATTTTTTATTTCCGATTGCAGAAAACTTATCAGCTCCATTAATAAGTATACCCGTAGCTGCAGCTAATGTTTCAACATTATTTACAACTGTTGGTTTCTTATAAAGACCTTCAGTGACAGGGAAGGGAGGTCTTACATCTACTTCAGCTCTTCTACCTTCAATTGATGCAATTAATGCAGTTTCTTCTCCACAAATATAAGCACCTTGTCCAATACAAATATTTAAATCAAAAGAAAATTTAGTTCCTAAAATATTTTCACCAAGTAAGCCTGCTTCTTTTAAAGAATTAATTGCCCCATTAATTGCTTCAATAGATTTTGGGTACTCTCCTCTTATATATAAAACACCTTCATCACTACCAATAACATAACCACAAATAACCATTCCAAATAAAACTTTTAATGGTTGATCTTCTAATAAATATCTATCAGAGAAAGCACCTGAGTCACCTTCATCGGCATTACATATAACATATTTTTTTTCAGAAGGAGCTTTTCTACAAAAATCCCATTTCATACCAGTAGGAAAACCAGCACCACCTCTGCCAGTTAAATTAGAGTCTAGAAGGGATTTAGTTATCTCTTGTTTGTCAGTGGCAATAAATTTTTTTAACAGTTCCTTAAATTGATCTAAATTAGAAAGCTTGTCATCCATTAAAAAACTAGTTGAAGCATAACTTTTAGAAAAGAATTTTTCTTGAACTATGTCTTCACCTTTAATTATTTGATCAATCTTATTAATATCGTTTCCGGCATAATTCTCACCATCATAATGAAAAGCATTATTTTCATAGCAGTGACCAAGGCAAAACATTTCACCAACTTTATCGTCACCTAATTTTTCTTGTAATTTTTTTTTAAGCGGCTCTTGAGTACCAGCACACATGCAAGCACTTCCATTGCAAACAAAAGCTTTTTTTTCTCTATGTGAGGGTCTTAAAAATTCATAAAAACTTTCTGCACCATGAATAGTTGAGACACCCATGTTATATTCTTTTGCAATTTCCTTAATACCATCAGCATTATTTGATTTTAATGATCGTTCAGATATTTTTTCGAACAGATTATTCTTTAAACCTATTCTGCCGGATAAATTACTTATATTTTTTGACACTTATTAACCTTTAATTATCACTCTGTCTTCGTTACTATAAATATTAAAACTATCTTCTTTTACAAAACCTATCAATGTAATGTCAAACTTATTAGCTAAATCGATCGCTAGACTTGTTGGCGCACCAACTCCAATTAGAATACCAATATTGGTCATTAAAACCTTTTGAACTAGCTCAAAATTTAGTCTTCCAGAGCACGTTATAAATTGTGAAGAGGGAGTTAATAATCCCTTATTTAATGAATAACCAATTAGTTTATCAAGAGCATTATGTCGACCAACATCCTCTTTTACACACACTATTCCACCATCGCTTGTAAATAGGCCACTAGCATGAATGCCACCTGTCTTAGAAAACTCTGATTGATTATCCCTTAGCACAGAAGGAGATTTGATAATTATTTCTTTAGAGATTTTAGGTAAAGATTTTAAGACCTTATCTTTTTTGATAATCTCTAATGAATCTAAAGAGGTTTTACCACAAACACCGCAAGATGAATTTGTTAAAAAATTTCTTTTAATCTTATCAATATCTATGTTTTCAGAATTGTTTAATGTGACAACAATTTTATTTTGAAGTTTATATTCACCTACATAATCTCCAACACTCTCGATTTTCTCAATATATTCATTTTTTTCAATAATTTTTTCGTTGAAAAGAAAACCTCTAACTAGGTCTTCATCATTACCTGGCGTTCTCATTGTTATAGAGATTATATTTTGTATCCAAGTTTCTTTAGTTTTAAATTTGATTGAAATTTCTAAAGGTTCTTCAATAGAGATTAAGTCTTCTACATTATTTAAATTATTAGACTTATATTTTTGTATTTTATATTTTGAGTTCATTGGATTAACTTAAGGGGTAGTTCTTTTTTAAAATAAATTTATTTAAGATTATTCCAAAAATTAAAATTATTAGACAACCAAAAATTATAGGATTTATTAAATATTCAAATGAAACTCCTCCAATGATGACCATAATAGGGTTTCCACCTGCTGGTGGATGAACAACATCTAACACAATCATAAAAAAAATACCGAACCCAACGGCTAAGGCAATATTTATAAATATTGGCAGATCAACATAGTTTATAAACAAAATTCCTATTAGTGCAGTTAAGAAATGACCAAAGAATATATTTTTAGGTTGAGCGAATGGGCTTTCAGGAAATCCGTATAGTAATACCATTGAAGAACCAAAAGAGGCCGCCAAAAATAACCCCATTGTAGTTTTATATGTGAGCAGCGTAAGAAACCCAATAGTAATAGTTGATAAAACTCCTGCGATAGATGCTTTTAAAAGTTTTTCTTTAGTAATGTTAATCATGATTAAAACTTCAATGCCTTCGATATTGTTTTAAACGGTAATAAAAGACATTCTTTTCTTGAGATATTATCTTTATTCATAATTTCTTTGAAATCATTCCATTTTTTTTCAATTTTAATATCTGTTTCATTAAACAAACCTTCAATTGAAATAATAAGAGACTTAATATCACTTATATTTTGATCAATAATTTTTTGAGAAAGCATACTAACCGATGCCTGACAATACACACATGAACGACACTGGTAACCCATATCCTTAATTTTATCATTTTTCACAATTAATCTGATTTCCATTTCATCACCACACAAGGGGTTTTTATTTTTTGAGTGATGGGTATGATTTTTAACTATTTTGTGATTTGCCGTATTAGATGCAATTTCGAGAATTCTTAGGTCCATTATAATTCTTTAATTAAGAGATTAATGTTTTATATTTTGATTTATGAATGATAACAATATTTTAGCTGTTGTACTAGCAGGTGGAAAATCAAAAAGATTTGGGCAAGATAAAAATTGCGTAAAACTTGGATCCAAAACATTGCTAGAGCATGTTTTGTTCAAAATTAGTAATAAATTTGAAGAAATATTGATTGTCTCAAGTAATCCATTGAAGATAGAAGAAGCAAAAAATACCACAGTAATTCCAGATTGTTTTAATGATCTAGGACCTTTAGCAGGAGTGCTAAGTTCCATGAAGTGGATAAAAGAAAATAAAAAATCATACAAATGGATTGCAACTTTTCCGTCTGATACTCCATTTTTTGATCCAATTATTATTGAAGAATACAAAACAAGAATTGCACAAAGTAAAAGCAGTTTATATTTTGTTAAATCTAATGAAAAAAGACATAATATTTTTGGTTTATGGTCAATTGATTTAATGGAAAAATTAGAAGAAGATTTAATAATAAATAATTATCGAAAAGTTGAGGAATGGGCTAATAAAGTTGGTGTGAGCACAATTGATATTAAAATAAAAAATTACGATCCATTTTTTAATATAAATACCAAAGAAGACCTTGAAGTTGCTCAAACTATTTTAAATCTTGATAAAAATGATTGATTACAAAAAAGCAAAAAATATTTTAATAAAATCAAAAATAAACATTAAAGATGAAGTTATAAACACATCAAAATCATTAAATAGAATTAATGTTCAAGATATTTATTGTCCTGTGAATTATCCTGCAGGAACTAATGCTGCATTTGACGGGTTTGCCATTAATTCTAAAGATACATCTACAATTAGTAAAAAAAATCCTAAAGAATTTAAAATTTTAAAATCAATATCAGCAGGTGATAATCCTAAATTAAATAAAGTAAAAAAATTTCAAGCTGTTGAAGTGATGACGGGTGCTCTAATTCCTAAATATTTTGACACCATTATTCCCATAGAAAAAATTGTGTTTACTAACAATAAAAAGTCTATCGTAATAAATGAAAAGATTAAAACTAATCAACATATAAGACATGCAGGATCTGATTATAAAAAAAAGGAATTAGTTATTAATAAAGGAACTATTATTCAGCCATCACATATCTTAGCATTTAAAACATTGGGTATTAAAAGTATTAAAGTTAAAAAGAAGCTTAATATTCTATTTTTTTCCACAGGAAATGAAATTTCAAATAACGTAGATATTGCTGATTGGAAGGTTAGAAATTCAAATAGTCATTATATAAAATCTTTATCTAATAATTTTTTGTTTAATTATATAGAAGGTGGAATTTTGAGAGATAAAGATGAACAGTTTTTTAAAAAACAAATTGATAAAAATCTTAGATCAAAAATAGATATCATAATTACCTCAGGTGCTGTTTCAGCAGGTAAACATGATTTTATCCCCTATGTAGTAAAAAAATTTAATTTATCAAATTTTTTCAAAGGGGTGGCTATTAGACCAGGTAAACCAATTTTATTTGCTAAATTTAAAGGAAGTGAAAAGGCTTTCTTTGGGCTTCCAGGTAATCCTATTTCTTCTTCCGCCTGCTTTAGATTTTTTGTATATCCCTATATTTTAAATATCCTTGGAGTTAAGGAGGAAAAACCTTTTAAAGCTAAGTTAAAAAATTCTTTCTTTAAGAAAAAAAATTTTACTAGATTTATAAAAGCAAGGCTTACTACAACTCATAATGGAAATTTAGAAATCAAGGTACTCAAAGGTCAGGAATCTTTTAGAATAAAATCTTTTGTAGAGTCTAATATTTGGGGCCTATTTAAACATGGTCAGTCAAATTTTAAAAAGAGCGAACTTATTGATTGCTATTCTCCAATTGGTTCAAATATTAATATTTTTAAATAGATCTCATTTTTATTGTAGTGCCAATTAATAAGCATTAAGTATCGAATTATGATTGAGCTAAAAAATGAAAAAATTGCAATTCCAGTAGTTTTATTAGCAGGTCTTATATGGTCCTTTGGACCTTTGGTTGTAAGATACATGGATCAACCCAATTTAGTTCCATGGCAATATATTTTTGCACGGGGTCTTACAATTTTTTTGATTTTAAATCTTTATCTTTTTTTTGAAGAGGGAAAAGATTTTTATAAGAATTATTTAAAAATTGGAATGTCGGGTATCATTGGTGGAACTGGACTTGGAATTGCAATGATTACCTTTATTTATTCAATAACAAATACTAGTGCAGCTGTTACTTTACTCTGTTTAGCTGCAATGCCATTTTTTACAGCTTTATTAGGTTTCTTATTTTTAAAAGAAAAAATTTCACTTAATGTTTGGATAGCTATATTTATTGCAACAGTTGGAATAATAATTATAGCCATTGGTAATACTGAAAAAAATTCTTTATTAGGGCTTATTTTTGGAATGACTTCTTCAATTGGGTTTTCTGTTTTTTCAGTGACTTTAAGATGGAAAAAAGAAACTCCAAAATTTACAACAGTTGCTTTTGCAGGTCTTTTTTGCTTTGTAGTTGCTGCAATAGTTATTTTATCTAATGATATGGTTTTCTTGTCTTCAAGTTATAACGGAGCACTATTTTCTATACATGGAACGTTAGTTTGTATGGGTTTAATTTTATATTCTATTGGATCAAAAGCAATCCCTGCTGCAGAACTTACTTTATTGTCACTAACTGAAGTTATAGGAGGAATTTTTTGGGTATGGATTCCAATTTTAGGAATTAATGAGATCCCATCGACTAATACGATAATAGGTGGCTTCTTTCTTTTTATGTCTATCATTTATTATAGTCTTACAATTAAAACTAATAGACGATTTATTGCTCTAAACTAATCAAAAATGGAAAGACCAAATTTTTTTACTCTAAAGAATGGTGAAAAGGCTAAACTACCTTTTACAGATCAAGAATATCAAAGTCGATTAACTAAATTAAGAACCACAATGAGTAAAAATAATCTTGATATGATTATTTTAACTTCAATGCACAACATTGCTTACTATACAGGATTTATTTATTGTTCTTTTGGTAGACCTTATGGCTGTGTAGTAACGGCTAATAAAATTTCAACAATTTCAGCAAACATTGATGCTAGTCAACCTTGGCGTAGATCTCATAGTGATAATGTTATTTATACTGATTGGAAAAGAGATAATTTTTTAAAAGCAATTGTTTCAATTATTGGAAGAGACGAACCTCCTAAGAATATTGGTATTGAAAATGATCATGTAACCTTAGATGTTAAAGAAAAGCTTACGTCTATTTTTACTTTTTCAGTTTTCAGCGATGTTTCAAAAGATTTAATGCAACTTAGAATGATTAAATCTGCCGAAGAAATAGAAATTATTAAAAATGGTGCAAGAATTGCTGATCTTGGAGGTGAAGAGATTGTCAAAAATATTAAAGTTGGAGAAAGCGAGCTTGAAATTGCAATAGCCGGTAGAGATAGAATGGAGCGTGAAATTGCAAAAACGTACCCTGATGCAGAATATATGGATACATGGGTTTGGTTTCAGTCAGGACTTAATACGGATGGTGCTCATAACCCCAAAACCAATAGAAAATTAAAATCAGGAGATATTCTTTCTTTAAATACTTTCCCTATGATCTCAGGGTACTACACAGCTTTAGAGAGAACTCTTTTTTTAGATAAAATTGATGATGCATCCTTAAAAGCTTGGGAAGCAAATGTTAAAGTTCATAAAAGAGGATTAGAGCTAATTAAACCAGGTGTAAAATGTTCTGATATTTGTCATGAGTTGAATGAACTATTTGCTGAGCTTGGTTATCTTCATTATCGAACATTTGGTTATGGTCATTCATTTGGTGTCCTATCTCATTTCTATGGAAGAGAAGCAGGATTAGAACTTCGTGAAGATATAGATACTGTTTTAGAGGAAAACATGGTGGTTTCTATGGAACCAATGATCATGATACCAGAGGGTAAACCAGGAGCTGGTGGATATAGAGAGCATGATATCTTGGTTATAGGAAAAGATAATGCTGAAAACATTACTAAGTTTCCTTTTGGTCCAGAACATAATATTATCAAATCATAAATTATGAGTGAAAAAACTGTAGTTAATAGTTGGAATGAATGGGATCCTTTAAAACATGTAATTGTTGGCAAAGCTGATGGCACTTGTATTCCAGCACCAGAACCAGCATTAGATGCTAAAGTCCCAGAAGACAGTGATATGCGAGGTCAGTTTGGACCAAGAACAAAAGATACAGTTGATAAGGCAAATGAACTTTTAGACAATTTTTCAAACATGCTTGAAAAAAGAGGTATCAAGGTCGATAGACCAGACCCAATAGATTTTAGTCAAAAAACATCCACACCAGACTGGGAAGCGGAAACAATGTTTGGCTGCATGCCACCACGAGATGTGTTGTTAACTGTGGGTAGTGAAATTTTAGAAGCCACTATGAGTTATAGATGTAGATGGTTCGAGTACCTTTGTTACCGACCATTATTACAGAAATATTATAATGATGACCCTAATATGAGACACGAATCTGCGCCAAAACCAAGATTAACTGATGCAGATTATAGGAAAGATTATTTATCAGATAAAATTGGTATTCAAAAAAGATTAGAGTGGACTGAAGATAAGTTTTTTGTAACAACTGAAGAAGAACCATTATTTGATGCAGCAGATGTTTTAAGATTTGGAAAAGATTTAGTAGTTCAACATGGATTTACTACCAATCTTAAAGGAATTGATTGGCTTAAAAGACATTTTAAAGATCATAGAGTTCATGCTGTTAATTTTCCAGGTGATCCTTATCCAATTCATATCGATGCAACCTTTACTCCTATTAAAGAAGGATTAATCATTAATAATCCTCAAAGAAGATTGCCAAAAGAACAAAGAAAATTATTTGAAAATAATGGATGGGAAATTATTGATAGCGCACAACCCGCACATAATGAGCCACCACCATTATGTTATTCTTCAACTTGGTTATCAATGAACGTCCTAGTATTGGATCCAAAAACTGTTTGTGTTGAAAAAAGTGAAGTATATCAGGCAGAACAATTAGATAAATTAGGAATGGAAGTAATCCCTGTTGAATTAAGAGATGCTTATGCATTTGGTGGAGGTCTTCATTGTTGTACAGCAGATGTTTACCGTGAAGGTGAATTAAAAGATTATTTTCCAAAACAATAAATATGGCAACAGTTAAAACAAAAAGAGAGCGAATAAAATTTGCTTCTGATAATGTAGCGGGCGCATGTCCTGAGGTATTAGATGCAGTATTGAAAGCTAATGATGGTGATAGCACTCCATACGGTAATGACCAAATATCAGCTGAATTACAAAAGAAGTTTTCAGAACTATTTGAAAAAGATGTAATTGTTTTTCCAACTGCATCAGGAACGGCTGCTAATGCATTAGCTTTAGCAACAATGACACCATCATATGGTAATATTTATTGTCATAAACTTTCTCATATTAATACAGATGAATGTGGGGCACCTGAGTTTTATACAGGAGGAGGAAAATTAGTTACTTTAAATGGAATAAATGGAAAAATAACACCTGAAGAATTGGATAAAGCTATTACTGGTAAAGGCATTGTGCATCATACTCAACCTGCCTCAGTAAGTATTACTCAAGTTTGTGAAACAGGAGAAGTATACCAATTAGATGAGATTAAAAAGATTTCTGAAATTACGCATAAGCATAATTTAAATATGCATATGGATGGAGCAAGATTTGCTAACGCTTTAACTGCATTAAATTGTACTCCTGCTGAGATGACCTGGAAATCAGGCATTGATGTTTTATCATTTGGAGCAACAAAGAATGGTTGTCTTGCAGCAGAGGCAATAATTTTTTTTAATAAAGATCTAGTTGGTAATATTGCTTTTTTAATGAAAAGAGCAGGGCATTTATTATCTAAGATGCGTTTTGTATCTGCTCAGCTTGATGCATATATCTCAAATGATGTCTGGTTAAGGAATGCAAGACATGCAAATAAGATGGGAAAAAAATTAAGTGAAGGATTAGCAAAACATAATAGTATTAAACTAGCATACCCAACAGAAGCAAACGAAGTTTTTGCAAAATTTCCAAGAAATATGATTGAGCATTTAAATTCTGAAGGCTACAAAATGAATGAAGATGAGCTTGATGGACAAGCAGTAAGATTAGTTGCTGCCTGGAATACTCAAGAGAGCGATGTGGATCAATTATTAGAGACCTTAAAAAAATCTAACTAGGATTTTGTTTTAAAAATTCAATATATTTAACAACTTCATCAAATTGTTCGTCAGGTATATCTTTATAAGAGTTCTCAAACTTCTCTTTGACACATAAAGCAACATGAGCGTAGGGGTTTCTTCCTTTAGGATGATTTGGATGGCTTGGTAACTGACCTAGTAAATAATCGCCAGCTTCCTGTATCATTTTCCACAGTTTACTTGCGTTTTCTTTGTTCACACATTCACTTTTTTTGTTTTATCTCCAAATGGCCTAGTCTGTGGCCTAGTTATCATACAAAATCCTATAACAATATTCAAGAAGACAGAAGCGTGGCAATAATATTAACACATTTATCAAATAGATTTATTTTATGTTAATTGAATTAATTCTTTTGGGTTTTATGCCCCTATATATTTTAAAAAAATTAAAAAATTTTTTTAAAAAAAAGAGTTTATTCGTTCTCTAATTTTTTAAGTTCTTTTATTCCTTCTTTATAAATATAATTTGCCAAATAATAGGTTAAAGCTGTTGTTATAAGTGTAAACAAACCATATGTATCTGTTAAAAACAATTCAATAATGCCAAAGAAAAAAAAAGCGGGTATAGTAAAATAACCAGGACCATTTTTGCTAATTATATTAAAAAATGGATGATTTAATTTATATTTGTTTGAAATTTTTTCATTTCTTTTTCTTTTTTCATCATTAATTAACTCTTGGGATTTTTTCATTTAATATTAAATTTGAAAGTTAAATCCTCTAAAAATTTTCCCTCATCTTTTTTTCTACAAATAAAACCCATTCTTGTATGACATTTGAAATAACCCAACTTCCAATCAATAGTTATTATATCTTTATTAATATCATAACTTTTCTTGTTATGCTCAGGTATAGTGATCAATAAAGTTTTATCATTATCCCAAAACCATAACCACCACTCATCAAAAGGCATTATTTTTTCTAACATCTTTTTAAGTGTCACAGTTTGTCCTTGAAAATAATGATCTCTATTAAACGTTCTTGATTTATAATTATAATTATTATCTTTAAATTCTTTTAAGGCTTTTTTTGATATACCAACTACTCTCCAACTCCAAGGTTCATAAGAAAAAATTGTGCCGAGAATCTTTTCTTTATGTAGGTTTGATATAGAGCTATTGAATACGTTTATATAAAGCTCATAAAGTTGCTTTTTTGTTTTTAAATCAGGTTCGCTATTTGCAAATGACATAACAAAAACTTTATCCCAGAATCACGATCCCTAAAAGATTTTTCATATTAAAATGTTATCAAATACCCCTAGAATTGACCATTTTATTTATCTCAAAATCCTCTAGTCCACCCTCTAGTTTGTATCTTTAGGTGAAAAACCTAAATATTAAATACAGATACCAAAAAGGAAAAAGTAAAATGGTTAAATAAGCGATGGCAATTTTTCTACCTTTAAAGTCATAATATTCGACAAAAACCCAACTTAATAGAAACATAAAACTTGGAAAATTGATTATGGAAAACATGGCAACAAAACTAATAATTATTATTAACACGGCAAATAAAAAGTAATTTTTAGTATTTAGAGCTAAATCCGTGTATTCAATTAAATTATATATAGGGCCATATTCACCATAACCTAAAGCTTTAAAAGTTCCTTCTACAATCCAAGTTTGAAACCCCATAAAAACCATTAACCAACAAAACCATTTAGGGCCAAAGAATGCATAGTGTTTTTGAATACGTTGGTTTAAAGTTTTTATCATTTCAAATTCAAAACTTTTGACCAGTTATAATTTTATAAATTGTACCAAAAATTAAAAAAACCACAGAACCTAATCCTATAGCACAAACGGCAAACTCAAGAAAATTTGCATCATTTTTAATAAATATATCATCCCCAAACCATTGGAGGGTGTTCATATCAATAACTTTATAAATTATTAGATAGACAACAAAAGTGATAGAACCATTGATTTTATTTTTAAATAAAAACCCAAGAAATTTATCTGCAGAATTTTGTTTATATTTTGTCATTATTCATCCCACTTCAACATAAAGCCCAGAACTATGATCCCTAAAATTTTTTTCATACTAATTTTAATTAATTATCCATTTTATCAGTTCATCCATAATGTGTTCATAACCAAAATATAACATTCCACCCACAAATAAAATAATAATCCCAATAATACCAAAGACAATTATAAAAGAAATAGCGATAAGATAAGGAAATAAAAAATGATCTTTAAAGCTTTCACGCCTATGTAAAAAATATGCTGAAGCAATAAATGCATAAAAAACCATGATAAAATCTGCATAATATTTCAGGTCAAATATAACTATAAAGGGAATAAGAAAAAAAAAACCACTACATAATAAAAGTATTTTAATTGAAGTTTTAAAATAAAAACTTTTGGACATTATCCAAGCCTAACAAATCCTGAACCATGAGTCTATTTGCTTGAAAATTGTTATTTGATTTATCTCTAAATGGCCTAGTCTGTGGCCTAGTTTCTTACTAAAATTGATGAGTCTATAAGTGATTTATTTTAAGTTAATTTTTAATTACCTACATAAGTACTGTAGTTTAATGTAGCTTAATGTGGGTTAGGTTGTCCTGCTAACTCCCCAAATAATCGCCAGCTTCCTGTATCATTTTCCAGAGTTTACTTGTGTTTTCTTTGTTCATCAAAGTGAGATTAATCTCTAAAGTTTACAAATTCTACGGGAAGACCAATATCAATAGCAGTTATTGCCGACATTGCTTCTTGAAGGTCATCTCTTTTTTTTCCTTCAGCGCGTAACTCTTCTCCTTGAATTTTAATCTGAATTTTAAGTTTTAGTTTTTTTATTTCAGTAATAATTTTTTTTGCATTTTCTTGGCTAATACCTTCTTGGAGTTCACTAACCTGTCTAATCGATGAACCTGCAGCATTTTCTGAGTTTTTGATTGATAATACTCTTGGATCTACCTTTCGTCGTATAAGATGAACCTGTAATAATTCATTAACTTGTTTTAATTTTAGCTCATCGGGAGCTAAGGTGGTGATAATCTTATCTTTTCTTTCAATTGAGATATGAAGCCCTTTAAAGTCAAATCGATTACCAATTTCTCTAAGGCAGTTTGCAAGAGCGTTATCAAACTCAGGGTAACTAACTTTACTGATTACATCAAATGAAGGCATAATTTTTTATTATATAATGAATTGACCTTAACAAAAATTTTCATAATTGACTATTTGATTTATTTTGAAACTCTTTTAAGTTGCAATTATATGGAAGATTTAGTTAAAAAATTAGAAGAACAGATCAGCTTTCTTCAAAATGAAATATCGCAAATGAGTGATGAAATGTATTCTCAACAAAAAGAAGTATCAGTTTTAAAAAAACAAGTTTCAAATCTTGAAAAAAGAATTAACGAATTAGAGAGCAGTGATGAAGCGGGTATGGTTATGATTGATAAAAAACCCCCACATTATTAAACTTTATTATTAATCCATGACAGAACAATTTGATGTTATTGTAGTAGGTGCGGGTGCCGCCGGCATGATGAGTGCTATAGAAGCTGGTAAACGGGGACGAAAAGTTCTTTTAGTCGATCATGCAAAAAAAATAGGAGAAAAAATTAGAATATCGGGTGGTGGACGATGTAATTTTACCAACATACATACACACCCCAGTAAGTTTATATCAAACAATCCAAAATTTGTAATATCAGCTTTAAAACAATACACCCAAAATAATTTCATAGATTTAATAAAGAAACATAATATTAAATTTCATGAAAAAAAATTAGGACAGCTCTTTTGTGATGAAAGTGCTCAACAAATTATAGATATGTTACTTTTAGAGTGCGAGATGGCAAAAGTAGTTTTAAAAAAAGATACAATTATTAATGATATAGACAAACAAAATGATAAATATTTTATAGTTGTCGGAAGTGATAAATACTTCTGTCAGTCATTAATTATTGCAACAGGTGGTTTATCTATTCCAAAAATTGGAGCAAGTAAATTTGGCTATGATATTGCTCAAAAATTTGGTTTAAAAGTTATTGAAACATTACCTGCACTAGTTCCTTTAACATTTAGTGAAAAAATACTAGCAATTTGTAAGGAACTTACTGGATTATCTGTTGAAGCAGTTGTTTCATTTAAAAAAACTTTTTTTGAGGAAGGGATGTTATTTACTCACAGAGGTTTGAGCGGACCTTCTATATTGCAGATCTCTTCTTATTGGAAATTAGGAGATAATATCAAAGTTAATTTATCACCAAAACTTGATGTAGATAAATTTCTAAATGATAGAAAGATCTCTAGTCCTAAACAAGATATAGGCATTATAGTTTCTGAAATTCTCCCTAAACGGTTAGCTCATATAATTTGTAATGAAAATAATGTTAATGGAAATATATGTGAATTATCGAATAAAGTATTAACTAGTTTGAGTAATTCTATAAACGCGTGGGTGATAAATCCAATAGGAACTGAAGGTTATAGAACTGCTGAAGTAACTTTGGGTGGTATTGATACTGAAGAAATTTCTTCTAAAACAATGATGTCCAATAAACACCCTGGATTATTTTTTATCGGAGAAGTTGTAGATGTTACTGGTCATTTAGGTGGTTATAATTTTCAATGGGCTTGGTCTTCTGGATATGTGGCAGGTCAATATGCTTAAAGACTAGTTATTGGTGGAATTATCTCAGTTTTTTTTATATTCAACACCTTTTCTATCCAGTATTTCTTTTACTTTATCAGAATAAGGTTCATCAATATGTTCGGTAGTAGGATTTAATTCGATTCCGGCTGGCGTGATAGTAGATGGCATAGCAATGAATTGAGAGTCTGGGTTCTCAACTGTTTCTCTAACACTCATTCTATAGACACCAAACACACCTATTAAAGCATGAAAGAAAAGTAAAAATACAAAAAAACCATTAGAGCCAACAATATTCATAAATATTGAACAAAGGAATGGACCATTCATAGCACCCAAGCCAAATGTAAATTGTATACCAGCTCCAGCTGCTACAAATTTTTCTTTTGGTATATAGTCATTAGTGTGCGCACAAATCAAAGAGAACATTGGTAAGCTACAAATTGAAAATAAAATTAAAAAAATAAAAAACCATACTTTACTTGTGGCGAGTTCACCAGGTAAGTACATCTGACCTGATGATAGAATAGCAAGTAAAGCAAATAAAGATGCACCAAATGTTGAAATTATTATTACTTTTCTCCTATCATATTTATCAGAAAGTTTTCCAATAGGATATTGAGAGATAGCACCAGAAATTGCTAAAAGAAAAGTCACAAGTGATATTTGAAAAATAGTAAAATTCATTGAGGCCGCATATACTGCTAACAATGTAAATAGTGCAGACTGGATTGTTCCATAAAAAAGAGCACTTACCATTCCAAATGGTGAAGTTTCATAAAGTTCTTTTAAAGGCATACCTTGAATTTTTTTAAATGTAGGTGGTTTTTTTTTAGTTAAGAGAATAGGTATAAGGGCAAGAGACGTAATAATTGAAACCAATATAAAGGGTTGATAATTTTCAGGTCTACTAAAGTTCAATAAAAACATTCCTATACCCATTGATCCATATAAAATAACCATATAAATCGATAAAATACTTCCTCTATTTTTATTGCTTGATCTGTCATTCAACCAACTTTCAGCAACAGTATAAATACAAACCATACTTATTCCTGTTAAAACTCTTAGAATAAACCATACATAAGGATTAATAAATATTGAGTGAACCAAGATAACCAAAGATGCTAAAGACGCAAAAGCTGCAAAAACTCTAATATGACCTACTTTGGAAATAAGATTAGAAATTGTCATTGCACCTATAAAGTACCCAACAAAATAACCTGACATCATAAACCCAGTTGCCGTTAGACTAAATTGTTCTTGAACAGCCCTTACACCTAATAGGGACCCTTGAAATCCATAGGCCATCATTAAGAACCCAATACCTAAAAACAATGCCCAAGAGTTCTTTAAAACTTTATTCATAAAACTGACCGTACTTATTTGCGATCTAGATGTAAATCAAGTCTTTATTATGATAAAATTATGAATTTCTTAGTTTAATAAAAGAGTGAATGGCAATCGCTGTGATGATAACGGCACCACCCTGGATAGTCTCAAGGCTGGGTTGTTCCTTAATAATCAACCATACCCAAATAGGACCAATTATAGTCTCTAGTAAGAAGAATAGGTTCACTTCAGCTGCAGGTATGAACCTTGGAGCTATAGTCACTAGCACAAAAGGTATAGCAACACACATAACACACATTAAAGGAACAATAATTAGGTCACTATCAACTAGTGCAAAACTTTCAATGAACAGAAGTGCAAACATTGCTACAATTAATTTTCCAACAACAGCTGCTGGGATTAAGTTTTTATCCTTTGCGGATCTAATAGTAACTGCTCCAACAGCTAAACCTAAAGCAGTTATTAGGCCTAATATATCTCCAAAAAAGTTACCTAATTGTATTGAATCGTAGAATATATAAATAGCAGCAGTAAAAGTTACAAATATTGTAATCCATGTTTTTCTATCAGGTAATTCTTTTAAAAATATTGCACCAAGCACTGCAGATAACATAGGAGCCATTGCAATCATAACTAATGTGTTTGCAACATTGGTATTTTGTATTGAAACAACAAAGGTAATATTGGTTACAGAGAAAGTGCCAATATAAAGTAAGCCATGATAGCCACTTGAAAAAAGCATTTTAAAGAAATTTAATTTATAAATTAATAACATTCCTAAAAATACAGTGATGAAAGGAATAAGGCCTCGATAAAAAACAAGCCCCCAAGTATCAACATTAGAAAGTCTTATAAATAAACTATCGGGAGTAATAAACATTACTGCAACAAATGCGAGTAAAGATCCTTTTTGCTGGTCGGATAATTTGTTCAAGCTTTTAATCCTTTCCAAAATGTTTTTGCAAGATTAATGCTTGTAAGATCATAAAAAGATTTTAATCCTGTAGGAGAGGTTACATTAATATCTCCATTTAATTTTTGGTCGATAAAATCAATACCAGAAAAATAGATGTCATTTTTTTTAAGATCTTTACCAATTATATTTGAAATTTTATTTTCTAATTTTGTTAATTTAGCTGAGATAGGTATCGCTCCTTTACTCATGTTGCTTAAGAAAGATCCTTTTTTTGGAACTCTAGAGATCGCACCACAAACTTTACCATCAATTATAAAAACTCTTTTATCTCCAAACTTAATTTTAGGTAAAAACTTTTGACACATAATATGTCCATGTTTTTTTATGAAATTTTTAATCAATTTCGTATTTATTTTATTTTGAAATAAGTGAATATCATTGCCACTAAAACTATGAATAGGTTTTATAATCATTTTTTTATTTTTAGAAAAAAACTTATTAATTTCATTTATATCTTTTGTGAAAATTGTATCTGGCATATATTTTTGAAAAGATGTTGAGTATAATTTTTCAGAGATATTTCTAATAGAGGTTGGATTATTAATAATTTTAACTTTATTTTTTATCTTATCCAAAATGTAAGTTGTTGAAATGTATTCTAAATTAAAAGGAGGATCTTGCCGTATCAAAATATACTTACATTGTGTAAGTTCTAGTTTTTGTTGGTTTAATATTTTAAAATAACGCTTATTTGAATAATTAAACTCTACGTAAAATCCATTCGCTACGACCTTATCGTTAATAATTGAAAGGTCTTTAGGTTTATAATAAAAAATTTTGTATTTTAACCTTTGTGCTTCAATGGCTAGAAATATACTAGTATCCGTTAGAGGCTTTAGTTTTGAAGGATGATCACCTTGAATTGCAACTATCTTATTTGTCATATAAATCGTTTAAATTTTCATTCTTAGAAAATTTATCTATCATATGATCTGCGTTTGTTGTCTTATTATCAATCAGTTTATCTAAGTGATTTAAAAACTTAGCCTCATTATCATTAGATTTACTCAAAATGTCTCTGTTTAATAATCCTTTTCTAGAAATCCCAAGGAGCAAGGATGACCAATGTAATAGGTCTTTTCCCATCAACTCAGTGTTAAACCCTTTTTTAGGTGCTTCTAGGTAGGCATTAATTATTTTATTCTTATCCCACTTAGAAATTAATTCGTAAGCCTCATCTAAATTTCCATATAATATTCCAGTATTAAAAGCAGGTCCAGAACACAAACAATCCCAACCACAAGTGTCCATTGATCTTAACTCTATATATTTCTTAAGTCTATTTTCTGTAAAAATTGTACTTAGGTGAGTGGTTAAATCGTCTTCAGTTGGAAGTCGGTTGTTAATTTCACTAATTTTTCCATTCATGAAATCTGAAAATGAATAATTGCTTCCTGATAAATATTCTTTTTCGTTTTGAATAAATAATAAAGGAAAGTTTATTGAAAAATCTGCATATTTTTCAAAATCCATATTATCAAAAAAAACTTCAGGTAAACCTCCTCTCGATGTTTCTTGCCAAACTTTAGAACGATAAGAACTGAAACCACTATTTTTTTTTTCAATTATTGAAGAATTTGCAAAAAGGGCAATAGATATTGGAACTATAGAATTAACTATCTTAAACTTTTTAATAAAATCTTTTTCAGAATCGTAATCCAAGTTAAGTTGTGTACCACAAGTTCTATACATCATATCTAAGCTTAAAGAACCACCATTAGGCATATCCTTAGTCATTACTTGATATCTTTGTTTTGGATTATTAGGAACTTCACTGAGGGTTGAAATTGGATCAAAACCAGCACTAACGATTTTTAAATTTAATTTTTTTGTTACTTGCTGTAACTCAAATAAATAATCATGAGACTCAGCACAAGCTTCATGGATATTATTTAGTTTATCCCCAGATAGTTCAATTTGATTTCCAGGTTCAAGAGTAATACTTTTTCCTTGTTTCTGTAACCCAATAATATTTTCTTTTTCCATTATTGGCTTCCAGCCAAATTCACTTAGAAGTGAAAACATTTTAAGGATAGTAGGGTAATCTACTCTTTTGTTTGTTTTTTCATCAAATAAAAATTTTTCATGTTCAATGCCAATTTTAAAATTTTTAACATCTTTAATTCCAGACTCAAAATATTTGATTATATGTTCTTTATGAGTGATCATTGATTTATATATAAGGATTTAAAGTTCATTTTAAAGTCTTTATGTTTAACTCTTCTTTTTGAAAATTTTGTATTGGTTGCTTTAGTTGTTTGAAGCGGTGCTTAGTAATGATAATTGAGTAATTTTATCATCCCCTAATTCATCTATAGGTTTAACAGGATATTCACCTGTAAAATAATGATCTGTTAATTGAGGATAATTATTATCTCTTTTGTTAAAACCCATTGCTCTATAAACACCTTCTAAAGATAAAAAATCTAATGATTTAGCACCAATATATTCACAAATTTCGTCATTAGTTTTATTTGCAGCAAGTAACTCTTTTTTAGTAGGAGTATCAACACCATAAAAATCAGGAAATCTAATTTCCGGACAGGCAATTTTTACATGAACTTCTTTGGCTCCTGCATCATATAACATTTTCACAATTTTATGAGAAGTTGTCCCTCTTACAAGCGAGTCATCTATTAAAATAATTATTTTATTTTTAATAGTTGATTGATTTGCATTTAATTTTAATTTCACACCAAGACTTCTAATTTTTTGACTAGGTTCAATAAAGGTTCGACCAACATAATGATTTCTAATCAAACCTAATTCAAAATTAATTCCTAAGTGTTGAGCAAAACCAAGGGCTGCTGCATTACCAGAGTCTGGTACAGGAACTACAATATCTGCTTTGATTTTGTTTTCTTTTGCAAGTTCAATTCCAAATTGCTTTCTATGTTCATAAGCAGATTTACCATTTAGTAAACTGTCTGGTCTTGCAAAATAAATATACTCAAAAACACACGGACGAACTTCTCTAGCAGGGAAGGGTTTAATGCTTTTTAGTTCATTATTTTCTATATAAACAACCTCACCGTTTTCTACATCTCGAATATATTTTGCACCAATTATATCTAGTGCACATGTTTCAGAAGCAAAGACATAGCTATCTTTGATTTTCCCAATTACTAATGGTCTGATACCATGAGGATCTCTTACACCAATTAAAGTATTTTGTGTTAGCATGACAAGCGCGTAACCACCTTGTATTTGGAATATGGCATCTATAACTTTATCAATTGTTTTGTTTCTTTTTGATTTAGCAATTAATTGAACAATTGTTTCTGTGTCAGATGTAGTATGAAATATTGCACCATCTTGAACCAATCTATTTCGAAGAGTTATTGAATTAGTTAAATTTCCATTATGAGCTACACCGATACCTCCAGCATTTGTATCTGCAAAAAAAGGCTGTATATTTCTTAAAGTGTTTTCACCAGTTGTACTATATCTGTTATGACCAATAGCATAATCACCAGGCAAACTATTTAACACTTTCTCTTTATTAAAATTATCTCCAACTAAGCCAAATCTTTTTTCAGAGTAATATTTTTTTCCATCAAATGTAACTATTCCACAACCTTCTTGACCTCTATGTTGTAGAGCATGCAATCCTAAAGCGGTTAGTGCGGCTGAATCTTTATTGTTACTTACGCCAAAGACACCACATTCTTCTTTTAATTTGGGATTATAAATCTTGAATTTTTTCTTTGGAATCTTGATAGTTTTTTTCATTTGGAAACTCTTTCAACAAATAATTACTACCTTTTTCAATATATGGGAAGGCGTATGATTTATCAGTATTAATTGGCCATTTACTATAATTATACACAATATCTATAGCTGAAAATAAACAAATACAGATTACATAACTTCGGATAAATCCAAAAAATAACCCAAATAAGGAATCGAGTCTTCCAAGACCAACAAATTTTACCGTCTTACTAATGGCTTTATTTGTAATAAGAATAACAAAGATCACTAAAATAAAGATAGTTATGCCGAGCGCAATATCTAAAACATATTCACTATCAATTATATTTTTAAAATAAGGCTTAGCTTTTGGAAAAAGAAGTAAAGTTACAACATAAGCCAATACCCATTTTGAAGCTGACAATAAACTTAAAACAAAACCTTTACTATAACACTTGATAACTGAAAAAATTGTAATGATTAGAAATATTAGATCTATTAAAGACACCGCTTGATAAAAATCTTTTAAAGCATCAAGCATAATAATATTATTTTCCGAATGGTTTACTTATTAAAATAAGAGAGGGCAGTAAAGTTAATACTGAAATCATTGCAAGTAACATTGCTAAACCAGTAAACACACCAAAATAAATTGTGGGTATAAATTTAGAGAAAACCAAAATTGAAAACCCAAAGACAATGGTTATTGAAGTATTTAGGATTGCAACACCCACTGTTGAATGACAAACTTTTAGTGTTTTGTTATAGTCTTTAATTTTTAAAAACTCTTCTTTAAACCTATAAATGTAGTGAATACTATTGTCTACTGCTATTCCTATTGTGATTGCAGCAATAGTAATAGTCATCATATCAAGGGGTATTCCAAGCAGGCCAATAATTCCTAAAATAAAGAAAGCTGCAATAAAATTAGGAACAACACCAATAAGAGATAGTTTAAAATTTCTAAATAAAATCATAAACATTGCAAAAATTCCAACCATTACTAAACCCAATGTGAGTATTTGAGATTTAAAAAGGCTTTGGAGTAAATTATTAAACAAAATTAAAACACCCGCTAGTTTAAATTCTTCTTTGCTAAGTTTTAATTCATTTTCAAGGTCATAGTTTATTTGGTTTATTAAATCATTTCTTCTTAAACCATCCTGTGAGTCAATAATTCTAAGGCTTATCCTAGCCTCATTATCTTTTATGGATATATAAGGATCTATAATATCTTTTTTTATAGTTTCTGGAATTTTTGAATAAAGCACACCCATTTCTAAGGTTCCAAGGGGCTTGTTATTATTTAATTGTGTAGCAACTTCAATAATTGAACTAAATGATAAAACCTTTCCAACTGCAGGAAGATTATCTAAATAATTATGAACATTTTGAATTTTTTCAATTTTGTCTTTTGTAAACCAGTATTTTTCATCATCTTTACTGCCTTCATCATCCCAGCTTTCAAATTCGTCATCTTCGGTAGTCTCTACTATGATATTTTCAGGAAATTTTAATATAACTTCTAAAGGTGTCGTGCCACCTAGTTTTTCATCAATAAGTTTCATCCCTTTATAAATCTCAGTATTTTTATTAAAATAATTTATAAAACTATTTTCAACTTCAAGCTTGCTTATCCCAACAACACTTAAGGCAATAACCAAACCTGTTACTAAAAAAATTATACTTTTATTGTTAATAGAAATTTTACCAAAAAAAGAAGTAATTTTAGAATCTGCATCTTCTTTAATTTTTACTTTATTGCTAGACATAAAGCTCAATAGAGTAGGAAGCAAAGTAAATGTTATTATAAAAGAAGTTATTAATCCTAAAGTCATCATCCACCCAAAATCAATAATAGGTTTTATGCCACTAAATACTAAAGATAGAAAAGCACATATAGTTGTAAGAACTGTATAAATAATAGGCCAAAACATCTTACTAGTTGTCATTATAATAATTTTTAAATTATCTAAATTTGGAAAATCTTCTCTTAATTGTAGAAACCGGGTGCTCATATGAATATTCATTGCCATAGTTAGAATTAACATTAAAGCGATAAAGTTTGAGGATATAACGGTAACCTTCCAGCCTAAAAGACCAAGTAGACCTGTCATAATTAAAACTGAAAAAAAGCAGCTACTAATTGGAACAATAATCCAAATTAGTTTTCTAAATATAAACCACAGAGTAGCAATAATAAATAAAAGAACTCCTAGACCAAAAACAATAATATCACTTTTAATAAATGACATCATGTCATCAGTGATCATTGGAATACCTCCTAAGTATATTTTTCCAACATCTCCATAGGACTTAATAACCCCTCTTATTTGGGTGATATTTTCATGATTTTTCTTTTTTAAAGTATCTTTATATTCTTCAATTTCTTGAGCTGATTTATTTTCAATATCTTTTAGTTCATCTTTTTTTATATAAACAATAATGCCACTTGTTTTACCATCCTCACTTATAACAAAATTTCTAAAAACTGGACTATTTAATATTTCATTAAATCCTCTTTCAGTATCAACACCTTCATCTTTTAAAGTTTTAAAGCTTTCCAATCTCTCTTGAAGAGGTGCTTCTGAATTATTTAATAAAGGAATATCAAGTAGTGTAATAACACTATGAACCCAATCTAGACTTTGGATTTTATATTTTAAACTTAAAAGATTATTAATAGAAGATTCAGTAACCATTCCTTCATTAGGGGAATAAGTTAAGATTAAAAACTCTTTAGAACCATATCTTTCAGTGACTTCTTTCAAGTATTCAAGATCAGGGTCCCCTTCGATTAACAGAGTATCAGATGAGGCATCTAGTCTAAAATCTTTAGAAAAATACCCAAAACTTAAGAGAGTAATTAACAGTAATATAAAAATTGATTTAGGATTTTTTAAAACAATATTTTGATAAAATAGAGAAAGCATTCACAGCTAATATATTGGATATTAGTTAATTTGAGTATCTTTAAATTTGGTAAACATTGCTTCAAATTCTACCATAACATTACCCGTTGGGCCGTGTCTTTGTTTTCCAATAATAAGCTCTGCTAGATTTGACACTTCATTCATTTTTGCTTGCCATTCAGCATGCTCAACAGTTGCAGGTCTAGGTTCTTTTCTCTCTAAGTAATAGGCCTCTCTATATACAAACATTACAACGTCAGCATCTTGTTCAATTGACCCAGACTCTCTTAAATCTGATAACTGAGGTTTATGATCATCTCTTTGTTCTACCGCTCTTGATAGCTGTGATAGAGCTATCACTGGAAGTTTAAGTTCTTTTGCCATTGCCTTAAGGCCTTGAGTGATTTCAGAAATTTCTTGAACTCTACCATCTCTATTATTTCCAGATCCTCTCATCAATTGAATGTAATCTACAACAATCAAATCTAAACCAAATAATCTTTTAATACGTCTTGCTCTGTTGCTCATAGCAGCGATACTGATAGCTGGTGTTTCATCTATATACAAAGGAAGTTCAGAAATATTCTTTGATGTCTCAATAAATTTATCAAATTGCTCATCAGAAATTCTTCCACGTCTTATATCGTTTGATTTAATTCTAGATTGTTCTGCTAAAATTCTAGTTGATAATTGTTCAGAAGACATCTCTAATGAGAAGAAAGCTACTGCAGATTTCTTTCCACTTTCTTGTAGTTTTTGAGCAGCATTAAAAGCTATATTTGTTGCTAAAGCAGTTTTACCCATTGAAGGTCTACCTGCAATAATAATTAAATCTGAATTATGAAGCCCACCCAGTCTATCATCTAGGTCTCTTAGACCAGTAGGTACACCAACGATCCCCTCATCATTTTGATAAGCAGCTGAGGCCATCTCAATAGTTTGTTTCATCGCTTCATCAAATTTAATAAGTGATGAATTGAAAGAACCTTTTTCAGCAAGATCAAATAATAATCTTTCCGAATTTTCAATTATATTTTGGCCATTAACATCAAGTGCATTTAGTTTTGCAGCATCAATAGTATTTTCAGATATCTTAATTAATTCACGTCTGACGAACATATCATAAATAATTCTTGAATATTCTATTGCTTGTCTTGGAGGAGTAGAAAATTTTGTAACTTTTACTAAATACTCAGGAACATTTAATTCGTCTTTTTCATTTTCAAAATAATTTTTTAAAGTTATAGGGTTTGCAAGCATCCCTTTGTAAATTAGACTTTCAATTGCTGAAAAAATACTTTGATGCATCGGGTCATAAAAGTTAACACTAGAAACAATAGTATTTATTTCATCAAAAGTTTCATTTTGAACTAATATTGATCCAATTACAGCCTGCTCTGCTTCAATATTGTTTGGAAGTTCTTTAAAAGTATCTTTAACTAGACTGAGGTTATTTTCCATGAACAAATCTTATCTCAATTCAGATTTAAAAAAATAACAAATATATGCTGGGGAAAAAATTGTATAATTATTGAATAGTATCAGCTGTAACTACGTTGATAGTAATTTCAGAATCTACTTCAGAGTGTAGAATAATTTTAACCTTAAATTTACCAATTGATTTAATTTCAGTTATTGGTTGTATCATTGAAGGTTTAATGTCTAGTTTATCATTTTCTAATATCAGTTTTGAAATTTCAGTTGGTTTAACCGATCCATACAATTCTTTATTTTCAGTACTTAATTTTTTAATTTCATATTCTTTATTGTTAATTTGTTCAGAAATTTTTTGAGCTTCTTTTTTCTTTTCAGTATCTTTTTTACTTAGCTCAGATTTAATCTTTTCAACTTCTGCAATATTTTCTTTTGAGGCATAAAGAGCTTTTTTATTTGATATTAAGAAGTTTCTAGCAAACCCTCTTTTAACATCTATGATTTCTCCAATAGATCCAATTCTTCTTAAGTTTTCTAAAAGTATAACTTTCATTTAAATTAACGCTAAATTTCTAGCTCTCTTAATAGACAGAGAAAGCTCTCTTTGTTTTTTTTGTGAAACATTCGTAATTCTTGATGGTAAAATTTTACCATTTTCAGACATGTATTTTTTTAACAATTTGATGTTTTTATAATCAACTTCTGGAGCACCCTTAGCAGATAAAGGACAAGTTTTCTTAAATTTGTATTTATTAGGTTGAAAAATACTTAGTTTTGCAAAATTACTTTGACTACCTTTTTTTTTATTTCCTGCTCTTTTTTTTGATGGCATAATTAATCTCTATTATATTCTTTTTTATATTCTTTTTTTTCGTATTCATCTTTCTTTGAAAAATATTTAGCCTCTAAATTAAACTTTTTAACTTTAACTGTCATATATCTTAGAAGATTTTTATCAATTGCTTCATTTTTTTCTAATTCATCAATAATTTTTCCAGGACCTTTAATCTTAAAGTGCATATAGATGCCTTTTTTATTCTTTTTAATAATGTAAGCTAAATTTAACAAACCCCAATCTTCAGTTTGTACTATTTCTCCTTCATTTTTTTCAACTATTTTGGAATATTTTTCAGTTAATTGCTTAACTTGCGCCGGGCTAGTATCTTGTCTAGCAACTATTGTATGTTCGTATAAATTCATAATTGTTCTTTAATAAAAAGTGAGGATATACTATTATAATTATTGAATTACAACACTTAAAACCATAATAAACTTTAGATATTTAAATGTTTTCTGTTATTTTTCCAGGTCAAGGCTCACAATTGGTAGGAATGGGTAAAGACCTACATGCTAAATATAGCTTAGTTCAAGATCTATTCAAGGAAGCAGATGAAACTCTTGGTTTCTCACTATCAAACCTTATCTTAAATGGTCCTAAGGAAGAATTAGACTTAACTGAAAATACACAGCCAGCAATATTTTTGCTGAGCTATTCAATATTTAAGTTAATCAAAGAAGAGTTTAAAATTGATTTAGATAAAGCAAAATTTTATGCAGGACATTCTTTAGGAGAGTACTCTGCATTAACCGCAGCAGGGTCATTGTCATTTTCAGATACTTTAAAAATATTAAAAATTAGAGGTAGTGCGATGCAAAACTCTGTTCCAAAAGGTGTGGGTGGAATGGTTGCAGTTTTAGGTTCTGAAATTGAAATAATAAAAAAAATTATTGATGAGAATAAAGATGAATACGAATGCTTTATTGCAAATGACAATTCTGTAGGTCAGATCGTTTTAAGTGGGAAAATTGAAGACTTAGAGAAAATTATGGTTGATTTGAAAGCTTCAAATATTAAAAATATTAAATTACCAGTTAGTGCTCCGTTTCATTGTAAATTGATGAATAACGCAACACTTGTAATGAAAGAAGAAATAGCAAAATTAAATTTTAACGAACCTAAAAACATCCTTATTTCAAATGTAACAGGAAAAGAAATATCTAATTCGAATGAACTAAAAGAATTACTAGTTAAACAAATTGAAAGTAGTGTTCGTTGGCGTGAGAGTGTTTTATTAATGATTGAGAAGGGTGTTACAGAGTTTATTGAAATAGGACCAGGCAAAGTTTTATCTGGATTAATAAAGAGAATTGACAAAAATGTTAAAGTTAGTGCAATAAATTCAGAAGAGGATATAAAGTTAATTAATATCAATGAGTAGTTTAAAAGATAAAAATATTATAATCACAGGTGCCTCAGGTGGAATTGGCAATTCAATAGTTGAGAAGTTAAACCAAAATGGTGCAAATATTTTAGCCACAGGTACAAGAATTGAAAAACTAGAAGAGTTAAAAGAAAAATTTAATAATATAAAAATACTTAAATTTGATATTTCTCAACATGATAAAATAGGAGAATTTATAGAAAATGCTACCAAAGAGCTAGGTGGATCCTTAGATTGTATTGTTAATAATGCAGGCATTACAAAAGATAATTTAACTATTAGAATGAGCTTAGAAGAGTGGTCAAAAGTTATAAATATTAATTTAACCTCTACATTTCTAATGTGTAAATATTCAATTAAAAAAATGCTTAAAAATAAATCTGGAAAAATTATCAATATAACCTCTGTTGTTGGTCATACTGGCAATGTTGGACAAGCAAACTATACTGCATCTAAGGCAGGTATAGTTGCAATGTCAAAAAGCTTAGCAATTGAATATGCAAAAAAAAATATTAATGTTAATTGCATATCCCCAGGCTTTATAAGCACTGCTATGACAGATCAAATAGATGAAAAATTTAAAGAAACAATAATCGCTAAAATTCCATCTAATAGACTGGGT
The DNA here is from genome assembly GCF_059417965.1 of Candidatus Pelagibacter sp. PS_16. NCBI lineage: Bacteria > Pseudomonadati > Pseudomonadota > Alphaproteobacteria > Candidatus Pelagibacterales > Candidatus Pelagibacteraceae > Candidatus Pelagibacter > Candidatus Pelagibacter sp. PS_16. The sequence continues at coordinate 304,722 of NZ_CM182074.1, forward strand.
AAACCTGAAGATATTGCTAATGCAGTTAATTTCTTAAGCTCAGATCAGTCAGACTATATTAATGGAGAAACATTACATGTTAATGGAGGCATGTATTTGGGTTGACAAAACTACTTTTTGAACTAATAACGAAATATAACAAAAAGGAACATTATGTCAGAAGATATTTCAAGCAAAGTTAAAAAAATTGTAGCAGATCACTTAGGTATTGATGAAGCTAAAGTATTAGACGATTCAAGCTTCATAGACGATCTTGGAGCAGATAGTTTAGATACAGTTGAGTTAGTAATGGCTTTTGAAGAGGAATTTGGTTCAGAAATTTCAGATAGTGAAGCTGAAAAAATTCTTACTGTAGGTGACGCTGTTAACTTTATAGCGGGAAAAGCAAACTAGAAATTAAATGTCCATAAAAAAAGATGGGATAATGGTAATTTTATCATCCCCATCTGGGGCAGGTAAAACAACTTTAGTAAAACTCCTCTCTAAGAATAAAAATTTTCATATTTCTATTTCTCATACCACAAGAAAACCTAGACTTAACGAAATTGCAGACAAAGATTACTACTTTGTTGATCATGATAAATTTGAAAATTTAATAAAAAATGAAGAATTCTTAGAGTATGCAAAAGTATTTAATCACCTTTATGGAACAACTAGAACACCAGTTATTGAAAAATTAGAAAAAAGTGAAAATGTAATATTTGATATTGATTGGCAAGGAGCTGATCAAATCAAGAATAAAAAATTAAATTATAAATTAATTACTTTTTTTATTTTACCTCCTAGTAAAGAGATACTATTTGAAAGACTGTCAAATAGAGACATGAAAGATAAACTAATAGTAGAAGAACGCATGAAAGAATTTAGTAGAGATGTTTTGCATTGGATTAATTATGATTACGTAATTATTAATGACAATCTAGAAGAATGTTATTCTAAAATTAGCAGCTTAATTGATGCTGAAATTAACAATGGCTCAAAAGACTACGATAAAGATTTCATCAGAAAACATGTTGAAAAACTAACCTCTTAAGTCTTCATATTCTTTTACTAGTTTAAAATATACTTCTGGCTCAAGGTTTTGAGGTCTAAGATTAAGATCAATACCGAATTTTTCTGCAACTTCTTTTCCATTATCAAAAACTTGGTTAAAGGGTTTTTTTAACATTTTTCTTCTTTGACTGAAGAATATTCTAGTAATTTTTTCAAGGTTTTTAGGATCCTTTAATTTAAAAAAATTTTCTTTGGGAGTGAATAAAAGTAAAGAACTATCTATTTTAGGTCTTGGTGAAAAGCTTTGTGGTTTAATGTCTAATATCTTTTTTACATTTAATTTCCAGCTAGATAAAATTGATAATCTACCATAATTAGAGTTATTAAATTCAGATATAATTCTATCAGCAACTTCTTTTTGGAACATTAAAACGAGACTATCGAACCAAAAATTTGAGCCAATATTAAGAATCCATTTAGATAAGATTTCTGTTGAAATGTTATAAGGTAAGTTACCAAAGACAGATAGTTTTTGATCTGAGATAGTACTTTCAGATACTTTTAAGATGTCATCATTGATGATTTCGATTTCAGTATCAAACTTTTCTTTTAGCAATATGGCTAAATCATCATCTTTTTCTACAACATAGAGTTTCTTTGGTTTTTTTTTTAAAATGTATGTGGTTAGATTTCCACTACCTGGTCCAATTTCCAAAACTTCCTTGTTAGTAATATCGGTTATGGATACAATGTTTTCAAGTACCTCTCTATCTATTAAGAAGTTTTGCCCAAGGCTTTTTTTTGCTTTTATGAACACTTATTTATCCAAAAACTTTAAGGCCTGAATTAAGCTTTTTGGATCAGATAAATTTTTACCCAGCATTGAATAATTTGGTCCATGATCTGGAGAAATGCGAGTAAATGGTAGGCCTAAAGTAATATTAATTGCATCAAAACCAAATAAAGCCTTCATAGGAGAAAGTACTTGATCATGATACATACCAATAATTACATCATATTTCTTTAATAAAAATTTTGTAAAGATAGTATCAGCTGGAAATGGACCATTAATTTTATTATTTTTTAATCGTAATTTCTTAATAGCTGGAATTATCACTTTATCTTCTTCAGAATTTTGAAAATTGCTTTCACAGTGGGGATTTAACCCAGTTATTGCAATCCTTGGTAGTTTATTAAATTTTGTTTTATAAAATTTATTAATCAGGTTAACTTGAGTATATATTTTTTGTTTTGTTATTTTTTTATGAACATCTTTTAAAGCAAGATGGGTCGTAAGAGGACTAACAGATAAATTTTTATTAAATATTAACATTGCAAAATCTTTTTTTTTGGTTTTCTTTGCAAGATATTCAGTGATACCTAAAGTTTTTCCTTTTAAAAAAGACTTTTTGGAAACAGGACCATTAATAAATTTGGATAAATTATTTTGTTTCATAAAATTTAAAGCAACTTTAAAAGTTTCATCTATGTACTTATTTGATTTACTAGTAATTTTTTCAAAGCATTTTTTAAACTTATAATCAACATTAATTAAATTAATTTTTTTATTAGTCAGTTTAGAGAAATCTTTTAACTCTTTATCAATATCATTTATTTCGAAATAAAAATCTAATTTTTTCATCTGTTCTTGAAGTAATTTTTTAGAAATAATGATTATTAAAGGTGATTTATAAATATTGGTTTTTAAACTTTTAAAAAAAATTTCTAAAAAAACACTGTTGGGCTCACCACCCACTATTATTATTGGTTCCTTACCCATTAAAATCTAGATTCTTTTTGATCTTATTATAATAAATTTTTGAATATTGATTCAACTGCCTGTTACGTTCATAGTTAATTGCTTTTTTTAATTCATTTTCAATATCAATAGTAGTTTCGGAATTTTTTATATTTATTAATTTTAATATTAATATACCATTTGATAAAATTATAGGTTTTGTAAATTCTCCCACTTTTAAGCTGCTTATATTTTTTCTAATATTATTATTAAGTGAATTTTCATTGATCCAACCAATATCACCACCAATTTTAGCTGAATCGGAAAAACTATATGTTGCAGCACTATTTTCAAAACCTATTTCATTTATGCTTTTAACAACTTCTTTATATTTTTTTTCGATCTCTTCTTTGTTTTTAACTTCAAAGATAATTTCAGATAATTGATATTCTTTTGATTCAATTTTACTATTTTTTAGAAGCTCTTCTTTTAATGCAGTCTCATTAATTACAACTTTAGATGAATATTTTTTTATAATCAGTTCATTCCACAAAGCATCAATAGTAATTTTTTTTTCGATATCACTTATTTTTAAATCATAATCTTTTAAATAAATTTCAAATTCATTTATTGATTTTAGATTTAACCTTGAGTAAATATTCTTTAGTAAAAGTACTAAATAGTCTTCATTTAGTTTTATCTCTTTAAAATTTTTTGATATTTCTATTTTTTTTATCTTCTCTCTTATTATTGATTCGTTAGAAATATTTAATATCTTTTCTTGATCTAACTCTTTTAAAGAATTATTTAGAGCCACAAGATATTTAAATTCATTTTTAATATCAATGTTAGTTATAATTTCGTTTTGAATATTATGAATTATTTTTGTTTCAATTGATTGAGCATGCACACACATTATGACAAATAAAAATATTAAAATTTTCTTTTTCATATAATCCTATTTTAAAGCCATTTTATCTGGTGAAAAAGTTCCAAGTGGAACAATTGTTATAGAGAAAAATAATTCTTCAACTGGTTTAATATCGGCATCGTTATAATAATTCTTTTTATATTTTACACCCGCAACCAAACAATCATTTTTATACTCATACACCAAATCATAGTACTCTGTTAAATCAAGCTTTCGATTTCTTCTTGTATTAAATGATATAGAATTTTGATTATCAAAGTTATATTTTGTTGTATTTTGAATTATATTGGTACTGCCAACAGTGCCTCTTTCCTCTAAATAATCAAACTGAGTAATAAAGTTTCCAAATTCCATTTTAGTTATTAAAGAATTGTATTCAAAAGTATTCAAATCATCTGTTAAAGAAAAATTGTAGCCTAATGAAATATTTCTAGTAGGCTTAAAATTAAATTCCCCAAATATATTGGAGTTTTTTTTATTTAAAGTACTATTTGTAGGTATATTCTTCTCTTCATCTAATCTAAAAACTGATGCAAGTTTAAAATCAATATACTCTTCAATCTTATCTATTTTATTATCAACATTAACTTTTTCTTTTTTGAAGTTAAAGCCCAATGTAATAGACTCACCTGACTCAAATGAGTTTCCTAAACTTAATCGATTAGAAGAAAAAACATTATTAATATCAATTCTTCTAGACTCCTTTCTATTATCTTTCATTTCATGGGGGCTAAACCTTAAAGATAGCTTTGGTTCTAAAGTGTTGAATGTTGTGGAGTCTTTTTTAATTAGTGGCAATGAAGCATTGTATGTATATGCGCTCATTAGCTCTGATTGTGGACTATTTTTATATATTGAGTTATTTTTACCAACAGTATTGATATTTTTCAAAGCAATTTCAAAATTTGTTTTAATTCCATTATCAAAGAATTTACTTAAAGCAGAGTAAATTAAATCATTTGAAATTGTAGATCCAACAACATTCGTATCAGCTAAAGTATTATTTCCATATGAATTGAAATTAAAACTGCCATCAATATTATTCAAACTAAAATTTTTTGAAAAATCATAACTAGGTAGTACATATTGATATCTATCGCTATTTGAGCCATTTAAAGTTTCGTACATTTCAAATGAGGTTGTTAGATCATAGCTCTCATGCTCTAGATCAAATTGAATTTTAGACTCAAGCACACTGTTGTCATCTAGTAGAAGAGGAGATTGTAGATCAAATAGCTTTAAATAGTTATCATTTGATACTTTTTGATAGTTAATTTGAAGCATACTTTTTTTGAAGTTGTCCAACGACAAATCTACTAACGTATTAGTGAAAAGATGAGACCTTGTATCTCCCTTGTCTTGAGAACTAGAGTCATGCCCATTAGCAAAGCTAAAATCTGCTATTGTAATTGAATTCTTTTTTTTTGTCTATACTCATTTTGTAATAAAAATTTATTATCATCAAAGAGCCTTGGTTTTATTGTAAGGTCTTTATCATCAGATATAGCCAAAAAATACGGCAGATAAACTGAGCTACCAAGATTATTTGAGCTGCCAAATTCAGGCATTAAAAGACCAGATTGTCTTTTTACTGATGGGTCTGGATGAAAAAATTTAGGAAAGTAAACAACAGGAAAATCATATATTTCTAACCAAGCATTTTTATAATTAATCTGTTTTTTAATTTTATCATGGTGAATTTCATCTGATGTAATTTTCCAGGGGGGGCATTTATCTGTTTTTTTACATGATGTAAAAACACCTTTTTTAAAGTAGGTATTAATCTTGTCTCCAAATCCTGATACTGCACTTATCCTTGGATCATTCTTGTTATCCCCGAATAAATCTTTGTGGAACTTTGCAGCAATATCTTTTCCTAAAAATTCATTTTTTTTTAAGTCAAAAAAACCAGTTTTAAGAAAAAATTCATCACTTTTATTTTCTTTATCACTAGTTATAGCTATTATATTTTCACCCTTAAGAATTTCTTGATTAATAGAGTATTGAAACTGCTCAAGTTTATAAGTATTAGACTCACTATCAGTAATAATTGAATTTTTTTTTGATGATAAAATCATCTTATTTTTAAAAAGAGTTAAATCAAAACCTTCAATATTGTATTTATTTGAAATTTTAATTGATGTTTTACCTACTGTAAAAATTTTTTCTTCATTCTTAAGATAAAAAATTTTTTGAGCATTAATAGTTATGTTGTTATTTAAGTCAAAAAGTTGAACATCACCATTTGCTTCCAGTCTATTGATTTCTTTTAAATACTCAAAGTTGTCTGATATTAATTTAAGCTGACTATCAGTTCTAATTGTACCTCTGTTATTGCCTTTATATATATTTCCATTTTCAGTAATTTCTAAATCAGAAATTTCAAAAATAAATTCTTCTCCAAGAACTCGACTAAAGTTAGATAGAGTAAATAAAATCACAAGAAAGAAAGTTATAAATTTATTTTTCATTTAATTTTATTATAGAGATGAAATTTATTATTGATAATATAATTAAAGGCAAAAAAATTGAAAGTGTTACAGGAATTTTTTCATTTGTGCCTAGGACACTTAAAAAATTATTAATATAGTAAATAATTACAGACAAAAAAATTCCTAATGTAATCTTAAAAAAGGTATTTTTTTGGTAGCCAATGTTAAACATAATAATAGCAGAAAAAATTGTAATTAGAGTTAAGTAAACCGGATAAGAGACAATTTTCAACAAATGAGAATTTATATCAGTTACAGAATAATTTAAAGACATATAACTTTTTCTTAGTGTAATTAAATCAATTATACTTAAAGAAGAAAGGTTTGAAAATAAGCTATTTATTTTTTGTAAGTCAAAATTTGAATGTAATATCAATTCATTCAAAGTACTTTGTGAATTACCTTTTAGAGTTATTGGATTAAATATTTTCCATTTTTTTGATGTAATATCAACTTTTTCACTTTGTAATACTTCAACTAAATCAAAATCTTTATTGAACTTTGTTATGGAAACATTAATTAAAAATTCATTGTTGACCTGGCGGGCATTAATTATGTTTATATTGTCATTTATTTCATCTTTGATCCAAAGACCATTTTCAGTGATAACAGCTAAATACTTATTATCATCTGAATAGTTATTTTTAATTAATAGATATGAGTTTTTTAAAATAGATGATCCGTTATAAAAAAAAATAACCAAAATAATGCCAAGAATGAATGAATATAAACCTAAAATTTTTATGATTTTTATATTATTTAAACCAGAGTACTTAAAGACCTGTAGTTCATTTTTGTCAATAAGATGAATAAAAAATACTTGAGTGCCCAACAAAAAAATAAAAGGAAGTATTTCAAATAAGACCGAAGGTGTATTTAATAGAGACAAAAAGAAAAGATAAAAAAAACTTAAATCTATATTTTTAAAAAATTCAATTTGTTCAAGGATATTTGTAATTAAAATGATAATAAAAAAAGTAATAAAAATTTTTAATAATGAGATATTAAAAAGGTTAATTAAAAATTTAATATAGGTTTTCATACTTTATTAATTTTTAATTTTATTACAAAATAGAGATAGATAATTAATGTTAAGATTAATGGAAAAATTGAAAGAAATATGTTCTGCATTAAATTCGTACTTATTAATTTTGAAGATGATTCTAAAAAAATAATAAAAAGAAAAGCAAATAAATAAATCTTAAATTTATTAATATTAAATGAATGGTCACTTTTAGATTTTAATATAAATAAAAGTGAAATTGAAATTAGAAAAGTTATATATAAAGGTTTTACCAATCTTGAGTATAGCTCTTTATAGACATTCTCTAAATTATCTAATCTACAGTTTTTAATATTTTCTATTTCTATATTTGTAGAATTAATTATTGAACCATTAAAAAATAAAGAGCATTTAATTAAATTTATTGTTTTTGTTTCTTGTGTCTTTTGGTAGGTAGTTGTGTTAGAATTAAATTTTGAAATATTATAATCAATTTTTGAGAATTCAAATTCTGAAATTTTCCCATTTATGACATTGATAGATTTACCATCATATAATGTTAATATCTTTTTATTATTGTCTATATTTGCTATTGCAGTTTTAGCAAAAGTAGTTTGTGAGTTATTAATATCTGTTTTTTCATTTAAGAATATATTTATTAATTCACCTTTTTTATTTTTTTCATCAAAGTAAATTGTCAAATTTCCAATAATATCTATAAACTTTTTAGGCTTGAGAACACTTTCAAAAAAATCTAAGTTAGATGATCTTATAAAGGATCTTGCTTTATCTTGAGCAAAAGGAGTTATTACTGCATTCAATAATAAGCTAATAAGTACGAACCAAAGCGAAAATTTTATAAAAAAATTTATAAAATTAATTTTTTTAATTCCAAAATTCCAAAATATAACTAGCTCATTTTTATTCTCATACTTTAATAATATGTATGAAAATGCCAAAAATATAGCAAAGGGAAAAATTCTACTAATTATTTTAGGAAAGCTAAGTAATGTATATTTAAAATATACAAGAAAACCATGACCGTCCTCTATAACAAAATCGAGATAATTAACTGCCTGTAATACCCAAATAATTATACTGATGGTAAATACAACTAATAAGAAAAAATTTACACAATCTTTAGATAATTTTTTATAAACAATTTTTTTCATTGAAATACAGTAAATTAGCTCTTATATACCACTCAACTCGCATAGAGTGTATTTAAAATTTATGACTATTCAAATTAATTACAAAAAAATAAGTTCAAAAAAAGACTTAGCCAACCTTGTCTTATTTGTTGATGAAAAATTCAATATTAACAATTTAAAAAAATATCTATCAAATTTAGAATTTTCTTACATATCTGATTTATTAAAAAATAGTGATTTGAAAAAAGATTTACTTTCTTTTGAAGTTAATTCAAAAAAGACAGTATTTTTAGTATCCATTAAGAAAGATATAAAAATATCAGATATAGAAAATTTAGGAGCTAAATTTCATAGTTATATTAATAATGATAAGAAAAAAGAATATTTTGTAAATTCAGATACAATTAATAATAAAATTAAAAATTTTGTTGGTTACTTTCTGCATGGACTTAAATTAAAATCATATGAGTTTAATATCTATAAATCTAAAAAAAACAAAGAAACTGTTCTCATAAATGTTATAGGAAACAAAAATAAAATATCTACTCAAGATCATTTAAGATTTAAAGCTCTAGAAGAAGGAAGTTTTTTTGCAAGAGACCTTGTGTCTGAACCAGGAAATGTTTTACACCCTGATGAATATGCAAAAAGAATAAATACACTTAAAAAATTTGGATTGAAAATAAATATCTATGATGAAAAAAAATTAAAAAAACTTGGAATGAATGCGTTACTTGGTGTAGGGCAAGGTAGTATTAGAGGATCATATCTTGTAACAATGGAATGGAATGGAGCAAAAAATAATTCTAATCCTTTAGCTTTTGTTGGAAAAGGTGTTTGTTTTGACACTGGAGGTTACTCTTTAAAACCAGCAAAGTTTATGGAAGATATGACTTATGATATGGCAGGCTCAGCTACTGTGGTGGGTTTAATGAAAAATTTAGCAATAAGAAAAGCAAAAATAAATGCTGTTGGTGTTGTAGGGCTTGTTGAGAATATGGTTAGTGGAAACGCACAAAGACCTGGAGACATTGTAAAATCTTATAGTGGTAAAACAATAGAGGTATTAAATACAGATGCTGAAGGTAGATTAGTTTTGGCTGATGCTTTAACTTTTACTGAGAAAAAATTTAAACCTAAGTTTATGGTTGATCTAGCAACTTTAACAGGTGCTATTATAGTTTCATTAGGCTCTGAATATGCAGGTCTATTTTCAAATGATGATAAATTGTCAAAACAATTATTAGAAGCAGGTGATAAAGTTGAAGAAAAATTATGGAGAATGCCATTGCATAAAAACTTTGACAAACTTATAGACTCAAAAAATGCAGATATGCAAAATATTAATTATGTAGGTGGTGCAGGATCTACAACTGCAGCACAATTTTTACAAAGATTTATTTTAAATAAAACGCCTTGGGCTCACTTAGATATAGCTGGTATGGCATTTTCAAAATATGGTGGTGCTTTAAATTCAGGCGGTGCAACTAGCTATGGAGTAAGATTATTAAACCAACTAATAGAGGATAATTATGAGTAATATAGAACAAACACTATCAATCATTAAACCTGATGCTGTTGAAAGAAATTTAGATAATGAAATCAAAGAAATGTTTACGGATAAAGGTTTTAAAATTATCAAAGATAAAAAAATTCAGATAACAAAAGCAGAAGCAGAACAATTTTATAAAGTTCATGAAACTAAACCTTTTTATAATGATTTATGCGCTTATTTGTCTTCAGGCCCAATTGTCGTGATGATACTTGAAAAAGAAAATGCAGTTTTAGGAAACAGAGAATTAATGGGTGCAACTAAACCAGAAGATGCTGCAGAAGGCACTATAAGAAAAAAATATGGAATTTCTATTGATAAAAACTCTGTACATGGTTCTGATAGTGTTGAAAACGCTAAAATTGAAATTAATTTTTTCTTTAAAGATTAATTAAATAATTTTTTTATAGCCGCTGGATAGAGCTTGTGCTCTTGTTTTAAAACTTTTTTAGCTAAAGAAATAGAAGTATCTTTTTTTGAAATTTTAACTTTCTTTTGCAGAATTATTTTTCCTGAATCAAGCTTTGCTGTTACAAAATGAACAGTACAACCAGCTACCTTATCTTTATTTTGTATTGCTTTAAAATGAGTATCAAGCCCTTTATATTTTGGCAGTAAAGAAGGATGCATATTAACTATTTTTCCATTAAATTTTTTAATAAAACTTTTAGATAAAATCTTCATAAAGCCTGCAAGGCAAATAAACTTTATATTTTCTTTTTTTAATAAATTTAATATTTTTGTTTCAGCTATTTTATAGTTTTTAAAGCTTGATACATATTTTTTTATATTAAATTGATTTGAAAACTTTAAACCTTTGGCTTTTGAAGTATTTGAAAAAATTAAATCTATGGATATAGGTGAATTTTTTATTTTAGAAAATTTTATTAAATTTTTTAAATTACTTCCAGTTCCAGATATAAATACTGCTGTTTTAATCTTTTTAGGACCAGTCAATTTTACCATTAAGTTTAACTTTATATTTTCCTGCAGTTATTTTTCCAATAACATAGGGTTTAAATTCCTTTGTAAAAAATTTAGTAATTTTATTTAAATTTTTAGGATTAACTATTAAACAAAAACCAACTCCACAGTTAAATGTTTTTAACATTTCTTCGTCATCAATGTTATTTTGCTTCAACCATTTAAAAATTTTTTTAGTTCTAACTTTATTTAAATCTAAATCAGCGACTAATTTATCTGGAATAACTCTCTTAATATTATCTGCTAGTCCACCTCCAGTAATATTTGCACACCCATTTAAAAGATTGTTATTAATTAAATTTAGAACTTCTTTGACATAAATTTTTGTAGGTCTTAGTAATTCTTTTTTTAAAAATGAATTTTTTTTTAAATTAATCTTTTTTTTATTAAGCACATGCCTAACTAAAGAATAACCATTTGAGTGAACACCACTAGATGGTATAGCCAGCACTAAGTCATTTTTTTTTATATTCTTCTTTGATAGTATTTTCTTTTCATCAACCAAACCTACTGCAAAACCTGCTATATCGAATTTACCTTTTTCATAGGTACCTGGCATTTCTGCTGTTTCGCCACCAACCAATTCACAGTTTGAAATTTTACAGCCTCTTACTATTCCTTTGAGGATCAATTTTAATTTATTTAAATCAATTTTATTAATAGAAATATAATCTAAAAATAAAAGTGGTCTTGCTCCTTGAACAATTAGGTCGTTTACACTCATGGCAACTAAATCAATGCCAATTGTGTCATATTTATTGAGTAAATTGGCAATCTCTACTTTTGTACCAACACCATCAGTGCAAGCTACAATTTTAGGATTTTTAAGATTTTTTGGAATATTAGTTATAGAGCCAAAGCCACCAATATTATTAAACTTTTTTTGGCCTTTTTTGTTTGATGATATTGACGATATAAATTTAACAAAATTATCAGCAGCATTTATGTTTACACCACTTTTTTCATAGGTAAATTTTTCTTTTTTCATTAGTATAGTATATGCAAATAATTAATAAATTTTATAAATTACTGAATGTATATATTTATTTTATTTCATTCTCTCTATTAATAGTATTTTTTTCCACAACTTATTCAAATGCAAATGCATTTAGGGTATCTAAAATTGAAATATCCTCTCCATTTGAATTAAATTTTGAAAAAAATAACGTTATTGACAAAGGATTTCAAACTTCCTTTTCTGATTTGATTTCAATGATTACAACCTCTGGTAATAGAAAAAAGATTAAAAATGTTTCTATAAAAGAAATTAAGGGCATGATTGACTCTTTCACCATTAGTGATGAAAAATTTATAAATAATGAGTATTTTGCAAATTTAGAAACAACATTTAATAAAAAAAAAATTCTTAAATTTTTAGAAAATAAAAATATTTTTCCATCCATACCCCAAAGAAATAAGGTCTTATTATTTCCCATCCTTATAGAAACTAAAAATAACAATATATATCTTTTTAATAACAATATTTTTTACGATAAATGGAATGAACAAAAAAACTCTTATGATTTGTTAGATTATTTATTACCGAGTGAAGATATTGAAGATTTGATAGAGTTACAAAAAATCTCAAAAGATATTGAAACTTATGATTTTTCAAATCTAATTAATAAATATGATATTAGAGATAATATAATTTTAATAATATACAAAGAAAGCAACAGAATAAGAACACTTTCAAAAATTAACTTAAATAACAGCTTGAAAATTCAAAATAAGAACTATCCCAAATTAGATATTTTGAATAATAATGACTTTTCTAATATTGTTGAAAATTTAAAACAGCTTTATGAAGATCAATGGAAAAAAAATAATGAAATTAATACTTCCATAAAACTTCCTATAACAATATCTATTAATTCCAAAAAAACTAAAAAAATTATAGAGTTGGAACAGGTGCTTTATAGTTTAGATCTAGTTTCTGACTTTAGTATTTTGAATTTTAATAGTGAGATTATTCAATATAAAATTACTTATAATGGCACACCTAATGTATTTTTAAATGACATGAAAGAAAAGAACCTTGAATTAGAAATGAAGAATAATATGTGGATATTAAAATGAAAAATTTAAATCAATTATTATTAGATTTTAATTATGAACAAAACTTTAAAGATGATGATTTTTATGTTGGAAAGAGTAATTTTTATGCTTTTGAAATGATTAACAAATGGCCAAAGTGGGAAAAAAATTTTTTAAACATTAATGGTGAAAAATTTTCAGGAAAAAGTCACCTGGTTAATATTTTTTTGAAAAAATTTAATGGCATTAGGATTGATGTTAATTCATTAAATGACGAAAATATTAAATCCATTAAACCTTACCAAAATATTGTTTTAGAGGATTTAAATTTAAATATAAATGAGAAACTGATTTATTCACTTTTTAATATAATAGATCAAGATAATAAGTTTTTGATAGTCACATCAATGAAACCAATATCTGAGATCAATTTTAAACTTGAAGATCTTCGATCTAGAACTAAGAACTGTCTTTTTGCAAATATTCAAAACCCTGACGATGAGCTAATGTTTGCATTAATATTAAAAAATTTATCAGACAGACAAATTACTTTAGATAAAAAGCTGATTAACTTTATTATTAAAAGAATTGAGAGATCGTATGGCAAAATATTTGAATTCATATATAAAATTGACAAGATTAGTTTAAAAAAAAAGAAATCTATCGATTTTAAAATTATTAATGAAGCTCTTGAGGAATAAGTGAATAAATATAGAACACATACATGTAGTGAGTTAACAATAGATAGTAGTGGTAAAGATGTTGTTTTATCAGGCTGGATAAACAAAAAAAGAGATCATGGAAATTTACTATTCATAGATTTAAGAGACAATTATGGAATGACTCAATGCATCATAGATAAAAGTAACCAAAATTTTAATTCATTAGAAAAAATTCAATTAGAAAGCGTAATTAAGATAAATGGTAAGGTTGTAGAGAGAACAAAAGAAACTATTAACAACGATCTTCAAACTGGAGAGATTGAAGTTAATATAAATTCATTTGAAGTGTTGGGTACTTGCAAGGAGTTACCAATGCCAGTTTTTAGTGATCAAGAGTATGCTGAAGAAATTAGACTCAAGTATAGATTCTTAGATCTAAGAAGAAAAAAAATTCATGACAATATTATCTTAAGGTCAAAGGTTATCTCTTTTATTAGAAGCGAGATGTCTAAACTTGGGTTTTTAGAATTCCAAACACCAATATTAACATCCTCTAGCCCTGAAGGTGCAAGAGATTTTTTAGTACCAAGTAGACTAAATCCTGGAAAATTTTATGCACTGCCACAAGCGCCACAACAATTTAAACAACTTATAATGGTTTCTGGTTTTGATAAATATTTTCAAATAGCTCCATGCTTCAGAGACGAAGATGCAAGAGCAGATAGAAGTCCAGGTGAATTTTATCAGCTTGATTTAGAAATGTCTTTTGTTGAACAAGAAGATGTCTTTCAAGTTGTTGAAAAACTAATAGTCAATGTTTTTAAGAAATTTTCTGAAAAAAAATTGATGTATGAAAAATTTCCAAGGATACCTTATGAGGAATCTATGCTTAAGTATGGATCAGATAAGCCAGATTTAAGAAACCCATTAATAATTTCAGATTTATCAAACATTTTTACACGTGATGATGTTACGTTTGAGATATTTAAAAAGCTTGTAAAATCTGGTTCTAAAGTGAGATGTATAGTTACAAAAAATACAAAAGATAAACCTAGAAGTTTTTTTGATAATATTGATAAGTGGGCAAAAGAACAAGGGGCGTCTGGTCTTGCTTATTTTACAATTGAAAAAGAAGAAAATATTTCAGCAAAAGGACCGGTTGGAAAATTTTTTTCTAAAGAAGCCCTAGAAGAAATTATGAAAATCACTGGAGCTGAGATAGGGGATAGTATATTTTTTGCTTGTGGCAAAATAAATGATGTTGAAAAAATAACCTCTCTAGCTAGAGATAAAATTGCTAAAGATTTAAAATTAATTGATGAAAATACCTTCGCATTTTGTTGGGTTGTTGATTATCCAATGTTTGAAAAAAATGAAGTAACTAATAAAATCGAATTTAGTCACAATCCATTTTCAATGCCTCAAGGAGACTTAAAAGATATTGATTTTGATAATCCTCTTAATATTAAAGCCTACCAATACGATATTGTTTGCAATGGGATAGAGCTATCTTCTGGTGCAATTAGAAATCACGTGCCTGAATTGATGTATAAGCTTTTCTCGATTGCTGGATATCAAAAAGAACAAGTTGATGAAAAATTTAGTGGAATGATCAATGCTTTAAGTTATGGAGCCCCACCTCATGGTGGTATAGCACCTGGTATCGATAGAATTGTAATGTTATTAGCAAATGAAAAGAATATTAGAGAAGTTACAATGTTTCCAATGAATCAAAATGCTCAAGACTTAATGATGAATGCTCCATCAAACGTTAACGAAGAGCAACTTAAAGAGCTTGGTTTAGCTTTAAAACTGAAAAAATAATATTACTTTTTACCTTTTAAACTTATCTTAACGTCAGATAAATCAACAAGATTTTTTTTGTAGTTATTTCTAACAAAACCTTTGCTGGTAACATCTTTTATAATTTTAAGTAATTGATTTTGATCCTCAGTATTTTCTTCCTCAGGTAAAGATCTATCTGATCCACCAATTGATGGAGTGTGAGCAAGATCTTCTCTATTTTGATATGAAATTGCTAATTCTCTAAAAATATAATCAAGTATTGAAGAAGCACTCATTATTCTGTCATTACCGTGTACTTTTCCAGATGGTTCAAATTTAGTATCAACATAAGCACTGATGAATTCATCTAAAGGAACGCCATATTGAAGTCCAAGTGAAATTGCTATTGCAAAATTGTTCATCAAAGCTTTTACCAGTTCACCCTCTTTACTTGTGTCTATGAAAATTTCTCCAATTTTACCATCTTCATATTCACCAGTGTGGAGATAAACTTTATGGTCACCAATTGTCGCTTTTTGGATATAACCTTTTCTTCTATCAGGCATACTAAATCTTTTACTGACACCCTCGTTAATTTTTTTAACAAAATTAGTATTATTTTCTTTTGAAATGACCTTAGGTTTGCTTTGCTCAGTAATAATATCTATTTTTTTAGTTTCGGTTACTTTATTATTTGCATCTAAACTTTTTGTTTTTCTTGTATCAAGTTTAACGTCTAAAACTTCAAATTTTCCATCGTCCCGTTTTTCAAGATTTGCCAACTCTGTTTCATTAATATCATCCAGATAATGATTAACTTTAAAGCTACAAGTATAATAAGTTTCTACTAAATATTTTGCCATTTTTCCTTTAATTAATTTTTTATTTTGAATCGTAAGATAATTAATTTATATACAAATCCTTACTTTAGTCTAATTTAAATAATACAATTTAGGATTGAAGAATTAATAAAATAATATGTTGACACTTTTAAAAAAAATTTTCATTTGGTGGAACCAAGAAACACTAGGTACAAAATTAAAAACTATTTTTTATGGAAAACTTGCTGGAAAAGATTCTAGTGGCAACAAATATTATGAAAGTAAATCTGGAAAACGATGGGTGATTTACAATGATGAAATTGATGCATCGAAAATCCCTAATGAATGGTACTCTTGGATGCATTTCACTAATAATAGAATTGAAAACAATCATGAATTGAAAAAATATGATTGGCAAAAACCGCATCAATCAAATCAAACGGGTACTGAGAATGCCTATCATCCTAATAAAAAAAATGATCCTATTAAAAAAAAATATACAATCTGGAAAAGTTAGTTTCTTATTTCTTTTAATTTATTTTTTTTTAACAAGCATATCATCACCCCTAGTAGCTAATGAAAATAGTGAAGGAAAATTTGTTGAAATAAAGATTTTAGATAAAGTAAGTTCAAAGACCGATCTTTTAAAATTAAAAATAGGAGAGGAGCTAAGATTTAAAAGTTTATTAATAAAAAGTCTCAAATGCAAAAACTCTGAATTTGATGACAACCCAGAAATTACAGCTTATATTCAGGTTAAAGACACGATTAAAAATGATAACAACGAAGTGTTTATATTTAATGGGTGGACTTTTTCATCTAGTCCTGCAGTAAATCCTTTTGATCACCCAGTATATGATATTTGGTTAACAAGATGTTATTAGAATACTTTTTCATTATCTAGCCAGCTAACATTAAAGTCTGACTCAACAAATTTTTTATGATTTAGTAAAATTTTATGAAGAGGTATTGTTGTTGTTATTCCTTCAATGACAAATTCATCTAAAGATCGATTCATTCTTTGTATTGCTTCAGTTCTATTTCTGCCATGTGTGATGACCTTACAAATCATACTATCGTAAAATGGTGTAACTTTATAACCTTGAAAAATTGCACCATCTACTCTCGTTCTAAAACCTGATGGTTGGTGACACATTCCTATAGTTCCAGGTGATGGTTGAAAATTTTTACTTGCATCCTCTGCATTAATTCTACATTCTATGGCATGTCCCCTAGGATTAATGTCACTTTGTTTTAAAGCTGTTTCACCAGTGTAAGCTATCCAAATTTGCTCTTTAATAATATCAATACCTGTTACCATTTCAGTTACAGGATGCTCTACTTGAACTCGGGTATTCATTTCTAGAAAATAAAATTTTCCATCTTCATATATAAATTCAACAGTTCCAGCACCCTCATAACCAATTTTACTAACCATATTTACAGTTCTTTCAAAAAGATCTTTTCTGATCTGATCTGTTAAAACTGGACTAGGAGTTTCTTCTATTAATTTTTGATGTCTTCTTTGAACTGAGCAGTCTCTTTCATGTAGATGTACTGTTCTATTTTTTCCAGATAATACCTGAACTTCAATATGTCTTGGATTTTGGAAAAATTTCTCAATATAAATTTCATCATTGCCAAAATATTTTTGTGCTTCAGACTTTGCTGTTGAAAATAATGTTTCAAATTCTTCTTCTTTACGAACGATTTTCATTCCCTTGCCACCACCACCTGCGGATGCTTTAATCAGAACTGGAAAGCCTATTTTTTTACAAAGTTCTTTGGCTGCCTTTATGTCTGTTATTCCGCCTTCAGAACCTTCAATAACAGGTAGACCATGTTCTTTTGCAATTTTTTTTGCTTGAATTTTATCTCCCATCATCTCTATGAGTTTAGAAGAAGCACCAATAAATTTAATATTATTTTCCTCTAGTACCTTAGCAAAATTTGCATTTTCAGATAAAAAACCATATCCAGGGTGAACCGCTTCTGCTTTTGTAAGTTCTATTGCTGACATCAAAGCTGGGATATTTAAATAACTATTTGCAGGTTGGTGTGAGCCAATGCATACACTTTCATCTGCCAGTCTTACATGCATACTATCTTTATCAACATCAGAATGAACAGCGACAGTTGCTATACCCCATTCTTTGCAAGCTCTTATAACTCTGACTGCAATTTCCCCTCGGTTTGCAATTAGAATTTTTTTAAACATTACTCTACGATGATAATAGTTTGGCCGTATTCAACAGGTTGGCCATCTTCTACACAGATTTCTTTTATAATTCCATCTGCTGTTGATGGAACGTGGTTCATAGTTTTCATAGCCTCAACTATCATAACCGTTTCACCTTTTTTAATTTTTTTACCAACTTCTACAAATTTTTTACCACCAGGTTCTGCAGCAAGATAAGCTGTACCAATAATAGGAGATTTAACTTCAGTTCCAGACACAACAGTTGACTTAACTGTATCAAGGGCTGGTGTTGAAGCAGAAACACTTACAGTTTGATTTGAACTAGCTGGATTCGATTTTGATACTTTTATTTTAGTATCTTTATCAGTGTATTCAATTTCAGTTAAATTGAATTCATTTAAGTAGTCTGTTAATTCTTTAATGATATTTTTATCTATTTTCATTTCTGTAACATGTTTTGCATTGCAATTATGGCTAAAATATAACCATTATCACCTAAACCAAAAATTCCACCAGTAGCAATATCGCTGATTAAAGATTTGCGTCTAAATTCTTCTCTTTTATATATATTTGATATGTGAAGTTCAATAATTGGTTTTTTATAAATATCTAAAGCATCCCTGATAGCTACAGATGTATGTGTAAAACCTGCAGCATTAATAATTATACCATCAAATTTACTTTTAGCCTCTTGGATGGTTGTAACTATTTCACCTTCTATATTTGACTGGGAAAATTCTAAATTAATATTTAAATCTTTAGCTTTACCTAAACAATTTTCTTTTAACTTATCAAAAGTTATTGATCCATATTGTGATTGTTCTCTTTCACCTAATAGATTAAGGTTAGGACCATTAATAATTATAATATTATTACTCATCAAATTCTTATACATTATGAAGAAAATAAAAAAAATAAAAATTAAATTAAATGGTAAATTTTCAACAATAAATGAAAATTTAAGCCTCTTAATTTTTTTAAAAGAACTAAAAATACCTCTTAAAAAAGTAGCAATTGAATTAAATCAAGAAATAATAGATAAAAATAATTTAAAAACTATAAAACTAAAAAAAAATGACAAAATAGAAATTGTTCATTTTATTGGAGGTGGATAAAATTGGTTAACGATAAATTAATAATTGATAAAAAAAAATTTAATTCCAGATTAATAGTTGGAACTGGAAAATATAAAAGTATGGCAGAATGTGCA
This sequence comes from Candidatus Pelagibacter sp. PS_16, assembly GCF_059417965.1. Lineage (NCBI taxonomy): Bacteria > Pseudomonadati > Pseudomonadota > Alphaproteobacteria > Candidatus Pelagibacterales > Candidatus Pelagibacteraceae > Candidatus Pelagibacter > Candidatus Pelagibacter sp. PS_16. The sequence goes on from NZ_CM182074.1 coordinate 324,281, forward strand.
AAAGCTATTAAATTATCTGGAGCAGAAATTGTTACTGTTGCTGTGAGAAGAGTAAACATTTCTGATAAAAAAAAACCTTTATTGATGGACTACATTGATCCAAAAAAAATAACTTACTTACCAAACACTGCTGGCTGCTTTAATTCTGAAGAGGCTCTTAGAACTTTACGTTTAGCAAGAGAAATTGGTGGATGGAAACTGGTAAAACTTGAGGTCTTAGGAGATAAAAAAAATTTATTTCCAGATATGATTGAAACATTAAAATCTACAGAAGTTTTAACCAGAGAAGGATTTAGAGTAATGGTTTACTGTAATGATGATCCTTTAATGGCTAAAAGATTAGAGAATGTAGGAGCTTGTGCAATTATGCCTCTTGCAGCACCTATAGGATCTGGACTTGGAATTCAAAATACAACAAACATAAAAATAATAAGAAGCCAAACAAAGCTTCCTTTGATAATTGATGCTGGCTTAGGACAGGCGTCAGACGCAGCTATTGCCATGGAGTTAGGTTGTGATGGAGTATTGGCTAATACTGCAATCGCTAAAGCTAAAAAACCATTTCAAATGGCATTGGCATTTAAAAATGGAGTAATTGCAGGAAGACAATCTTATTTAGCAGGTCGTATAGAAAAATCTATATATGGAAGCGCATCTTCTCCAAAAACTGGAATTATTTAGGCTACTGGTTTTTTAAAAAATTTCTTTTTAAAAAAAGGTTTTTTTTTATAAGGCTTTTTTTTAATAGGACTTTCAAAAGATTTAACTTCTTTTTTTTGCTCTTCTAGGTTTTTTAACTTTTCTATATGTTGAACTATTTCTATTGTTTTTTTAGTTTTGTTTTGAAGATCAATTATGTATTCAGGAATAATAAGACTGTTATCTGCAATTATATCGATCTTAATTAAGTTTTTTTCTTCAAAATACTTTAAATCTTCAATAAAGTTTTCTTTCATAAAGTCCGATATCTTTTCGCAAATCTTAAGTTCTACAAATTTTGCTTTTGTTAAAACAGCTTTAACCTCGACTAATTTAAGAATCTTCATCGCAAAAGACTCATCTGTAAGAGTAACTTTCCACTTTACAGCACTTTCCCTTAATCTTTGTCTGGACATTTCTAAAAGTCCAAATGTACTAATTCTTCCAATTTGAATTCTTGCCCTATCAGTTCTGCATTGTTCTTTAAGTTTTCTCTCAACCAACCTTCTATTTCCAAAACTCAACATATCAATAAAATCAATAATAATTAGACCAGACAGATCTCTTATTTTTATTTGTCGAGATATCTCTTCTGCTGCCTCAAGATTAGTGTCTAAAGCAGTACTTTCTACATTTTTTTGTTTAATAGAGCTTCCTGAATTTATATCAATTGAAACTAGCGCTTCAGTTGGATTTATAACTAGGTAACCTCCTGATTTTAGTTTTATTTCTGAGTCATAAATTTGATTTAATTTTTCTTCAATGTTCTCTTTAAAAAATAAAGGAACTTTTTCTCTATATTTTTTTATTTTTTTTACATGAGAGGGCATCATTAACTTCATAAAGTTTTGGGCTTTTTTGTAACCTTCATTACCTTCAATGACGATACTATTTGTGCTTTCATCATACATATCTCTCAAAGTTCTTTTTATAATATCACTTTCTTGATGGATTAATGATGGAGCTATAGAGTTTAATGCATTTTCTTTAATTTCATTCCAAGTTTTAATCAAAGTTTGAAGATCATGATCAATATCATTTTTTGTTTTGTTTGATCCTGCAGTTCTTACAATAAGCCCCATTTCTTTTGGAATAACTATATCGTTTAAAATAGTTCTAATTTTTTTTCTTTCTCCTGGGTTAAATATTTTACGAGATATGCCACCACCTTTTGGTGTATTGGGCATTAGGACAATATATTTACCTGCTATAGAAATAAAAGTACTCAACGCAGCACCTTTTTGTCCTCTTTCATCTTTTAAAACTTGTATTAAAATTACTTGGTTAGGTTTTATAACTTCTTGAATCTTATATCTTTTAGATCTAAATCTTGTTTCAGGTTTTCTACCGTGTAATACAGGCGAAGGTTGTTCTTTATCTTCATCTACTTGAGTAGTATCTGTAATCGGAGTATCACTCCCTTCTGTTATCTGATCATTTGTTTCAAATTCAGATTCAAGTTTTACTTCAACTGGATCATTAATATCAAGATTACCCTCGTTAATATTCTTTTGTTCTTCTAGCTCACTCTTTTTTAATAGTTCTTCTCTGGCTTTTTCTTCTTCTTCTTTTATTTTTGCTAAATCACTCTGAGGTATTTGATAATAGTCAGATTGAATATCGTTAAAGGACAGAAAACCGTGTCTATCTCTTCCAAAATCAATAAATGCAGCTTGTAAAGATGGCTCTACTCGGCTTACTTTGCCAAGATAGATATTATTTTTTATTAAATTGTTTTTTAAGCCTTCGTACTCGTAGTCTTCAATGTTTTCACCTGACTTAAGTACAACTCTTGTTTCATTTGGATGCGAAGCATCAATGTATAAATTTTTTTCCATATATTTTTGATTAATTGTTTCATTTTATATTTAAATAATTTTAAATTTTGTTTGAATTCTGATGCCTTAACTTTAACAAATTCTTATATATATTAAACTAAAATGCATCGAATAATTAAAAATATATTTATAGTAGTTTTAAGTGTTGGTTTGTTATCTGCATTTTCTGTATTAGCTGTTTTGTGGGCTTTTTCTAACAATTTACCAGATTATAAATTCCTCAAAAATTATAAACCATCAGTTTCTAGCAAAGTTTACTCAGGGGATGGTGAGTTGGTGAATGATTTTTCATCAGAAAAACGAATATTTGTACCCTACAAATCAATATCAGAAAAAGTGATTAATGCTTTCTTATCTGCAGAAGATAAAAATTTCTATTCACATCCAGGTGTAGATGCCAAAGGAGTGTTAAGAGCGATAATTAATAACATTTCCAATGTAGTTGCATCAAGAAGATTGGAAGGCGCATCAACGATAACTCAACAGGTAGCAAAAAATTTTTTATTAACAAATGAAGTAAGCTTAAATAGAAAAATTAAAGAGGCAATTCTTGCCTTTAGAATAGAAAGAGCTCTTTCAAAAGAAAGAATATTAGAACTATACTTAAATCAAATATATCTGGGTGAAGGTACTTATGGCGTTGCATCTGCTAGCTTAGAATATTTTGACAAATCAATTAGTGAATTGAATTATGAAGAAGCAGCTTTATTAGCAGCTCTGCCAAAGGCTCCAAGTAGATATAACCCGTATAAAAATATAGAACTCGCAAAATTTAGAAGAGATCTAGTTATAAACAATTTGTTTGAAAATAATTATATAAGCAAACAAAATCAAAAAGAACTTTTGTCAAAAAAAATAATATTAAAAAAAAGAAAAAAAATTTTTACAGAAGATACGAGTTACTACGTAGAAGATATTAGAAAAGATGTGGTTGAAAAATTAGGATTTGATAAAGTTTACAAACAAGGATTAAATATAAGTACACCTATTAATATTAGCTTGCAAAAAATTGCAACTGACTCATTGAGACAAGGTCTTATTGAATACGATAAACGAAAAGGGTGGCGTGGTCCATTGACTAATGTTAAAAATTTAGAAAAATGGAATAAAGATTTAGATAAATTTAGATTAGAAAGATCAATTAATTGGGATTTAGCAATAGTTAAAAAGATAGATAAATTTTCATTAGAAATTGAAACAGAAGATGAAAAAAAAGGAATTATTAAGTATGAAAACATCTCTTGGATCAAAAAAGATTTTAAAGAAATATTGAAAATTGGAGATATTATTTATGTTGAAAACATAAATAAAAACATATTTGCGTTAAGGCAACTGCCAGTAGTTAATGGAGGAATTGTTGTTATGGATCCTTTTACTGGACGGGTATTAGCTCTAAGCGGGGGATTTAGCTTTAAAAAAAGTGAATTTAATAGAGCCACACAAGCACTAAGACAGCCAGGTTCTGCTTTCAAACCTTTTGTTTATGCTTTAGCTCTTGAAAATGGATATACACCATCAACTTTAATTCTAGATGCACCACTAGTTTTAGAGCAAGGATCTGATTTAAAAATGTGGAAACCTGAAAACTACGGTAAAAAATTTTATGGACCATCAACACTTAGAATGGGGTTAGAAAAATCTAGAAACTTGATGACTGTCAGAATTGCACAAGATCTTGGAGTTAAAAAAATTGTTAATTTTTCAAAAAAACTTGGTATTTATGAAAATCCCAGCGAGCTTTTATCAATTTCATTAGGCTCTGCAGAGACAACTTTATTGAAACTAACATCAGCATACTCTTCATTTATTAATGGAGGAAAATTAGTTAAACCAATAATGATAGATAGAATTCAAGACAGTGAAGGGATTACAATTTTTAATAATGAAATGAGAGAGTGTATAAATTGTGATCAAATATCTCACTTAAGTGACAATTATCCAAATATAAAGGACAGTTTTGAGCAAATATTTTCCCCAGAAACAGCATATCAAATGACCTCGATATTGGAGGGCACTGTTCAAAATGGGACAGGAAAAAATTTAAAAGATTTAAATTTGGATTTGGCTGGAAAAACAGGCACAACAAATGGAAATACAGATACATGGTTTATAGGATTTACTTCAAAATTAGTAATAGGAGTTTATGTAGGTTCAGACAATCCAAGATCACTTGGAAGGTATGAAACAGGAGCAAAAACAGCATTACCAATTTTTAAAAGCTTTGTAAAAAAAGCTGTAAAAAAAGAAGATGCAAGACCGTTTAAAGTTGCAAAAAATATTTTAATGAAAGTTATTGATCCTGTTACAGGAGAAAAAGCTGAAATTGGGACAAGAAGAACAATTATTGAAGCATATAAAGATATGAAAGTAGAAAATTTATTAAATAAAGATATTAATAATAGATTAAAAAATAATAATATATTAAGGTTCTACTAATGGACAATGAATATTTAAATTACAAATCTGAAATAGAAAAAATCAATCAAAGAGTTAAGGAGTACCTTTGAAAAAAATGATATTCATAAAAAATTAGAAAAGAATAACCAAAAAATATTAGAAACTAATTTTTGGCAAGATAAAGCAAATTCTCAGAAAGTTATTAAAGAAAAAAAATTATATGAAGAATTAATAAATTCATATGAAAATTCATCTAAATCAATAATTGACCTTGATGAATTGAACGAACTTGCTTTAGAAGAAAAAAATCAATCTGTCATAAACGAAGTTCTTGAGAGTATTAAAAATTTAAAAAAATTAGCTAAAAAAAATGAAACTAAATGTTTTTTGTCAAATGAAACTGACAGTTTAGATTGCTATATAGAAATTCATGCCGGTGCTGGTGGAACAGAGAGCCAGGATTGGGCAGAAATGTTAAGAAGAATGTATTTAAAATGGTCAGATATTAAGAATTTTAAATCAGAATTAATTAGCGAACATAAGGGAGAGGAAGCAGGCATAAAATCATCAACTATTAAAATTGAGGGTGATTATGTTTTCGGATGGTTAAAAGCTGAGTCTGGAATTCATAGGTTGGTTAGAATATCTCCTTTTGATTCTGGAGCTAGACGACATACCAGTTTTGCAAGTATCTGGATTTATCCAGTCGTAGATGAAAATATTGAAATAGAAATTAATGAAAAAGATTTACGTATTGACACCTATCGATCAAGTGGAGCAGGAGGGCAGCATGTGAATACTACAGATAGTGCGGTAAGAATAACCCATCTACCTTCTAAAATAGTAGTTCAATGTCAAAATGAAAGATCACAACATAAAAATAAAGATACCTGTATGAATATGCTTAAGGCAAGACTATATGATTTTGAATTAAAAAAAAAAGAACAAGAAAGCCAAACAGTAGAGTCTTCCAAGTCAGAAATTGGTTGGGGTCATCAAATTAGATCTTATGTACTTCACCCATACAGAATGGTAAAAGATAATAGAACTAACTTTGAAAGCTCAAATCCTGATAAAATCTTAGATGGTGAGATTGATGATTTTTTAGAAAGTTCGTTATATAAAGTTAAATAATGAAAAGAATAGTTAAAATTCTTGTAATATTAATAATAACGCTTGCAACAATTGTTATTTACTTGAGCCTCTATGGAGTAAAAACTGACAAGTTTAATAAAGAAATTATAAAGAATGTTTCAAAAATTAATAAAAAAATTAACCTTTCATTAAATGAGGTTAATTATCTATTAAACCCACTGAATTTTAGTATTAATATTTCAACAAAAAACCCTAAAATATTATTGGAAGATAAAATCTTGTTTTTAAAAGACATTACTAGCAATATTTCATTAAAATCTTTTATAAGTAATCAGTTTTCTATTGATGATTTAAAAATTTCAACAAAAGAAATTAAAATCAAAGATTTAATCTCATTAACAAGAGCAGTTGAAGGATCACCACAACTTTTTGTTTTAGATAACATCACTAAAGAGGGATTAATTTCTACAGATATAAATCTTAAATTTGATTTAGATGGAGAAATAAAAAACAACTATCAAATAACTGGTATTGTCAAAAAAGCAAAATTTAATATTTTTAATAAGGTTGAAATTGATGATTTAAACCTTTCATTTAATATAAGCAACAATCAACTAATATTAAAAAAGATAGAAACAAATCTTAATAGTATAAAATTAAAATCGCCCTTAATCAAAATTGAAAAAAAGAAAGATATATTTTTTGTTGATGGAGAGGTGGCAAATAAAGAACAAAATTTTGATATAAAAAAATTAAAACCTATATTTGGTGATTTACCAAACAATATAGAGATAGAAAAAATTGACTTTAATTCTGTAAATATTTTTTCTTTCAATATTAACAAAAAATTAAAATTAAAAGATTTAAAACTAGAGACCAACTTGAACTTAGAAAATTTTCAAATAGTTAAAAATCCCCTTAATTTAAAAACTTTTTTACCTAATTATGCAGAGCAAATTAAATTTAAAGATCATAAAATTAAAATTAAATTAATAAAAGGTATATTGGATATTAGGGGAGATGGAGATATCTATATTGGAGACGAGTCTGAACAATTATCTTACAGTGTTATTAAAGATGATGGAAAAATAACATTTGATACAAACCTTAATATTAAAAATAATCCATTAACAATAAATTTTTTAGATTATAAGAAGAAAAAAGAAAACAGTTCAGAAATTTTATTAAAAGGTATTTACAAAAAAAATAAAGAATTGATATTAAAAGATATTTCTATAACAGAAAAAAATAATCAAATTTTAATTAAAGATTTATTGTTTAGTAAAAATTTTAAAGTTAAAGATTTAAGTTACATTAAACTTAATTATCGAAATAAAAATGATCTTCTTAACAATTTAGAGCTTAAAAAAAATAAATCTAATTTTTCTATAAATGGTAAAAGTTTTGATGCAACACAGTTAATTAACAACAGCATGAGTGATGATGAAAGTACTACAATTTTTGAAAATTTAAATTCTAAATTTAATATTAAAATAGGTACAACTTATATAAATAAAAATGATTATACTAAAAACTTAGCTGGATACTTCACTTTTAAAAATAATAAATTAGATAAATTAAATCTAGCATCTACTTTTCCTAACAAAAAAAAAATGAACTTATCTATTGAAACTAATAACCAGAATGAAACAATTACAAAATTCTTTTCAAACTACCCGAAACCTTTGATTAAAAGATATGACTTTATTAAAGGATTTGAAGAAGGTTATCTAAATTTTAATTCTATTAAAAAAGATGGTGTTTCTAATTCTGTATTAATTATTGATAACTTTAAAGTTAAAGAGGTACCTGTTTTTGCTAAGCTTTTAAGCCTAGCGTCACTTCAGGGTATTGCAGATCTTTTAACGGGTGAGGGAATAAGATTTACTGATTTTGAAATGAGATATTCAAGTCAAAAAGGTCTTACTAATATTGAAGAAATGTATGCTATTGGACCTGCTATTTCTATATTAATGGATGGCTATATTGAATCAAAGAAATTGGTTAGCTTGAGAGGAACATTGGTTCCCGCAACAACTATAAATAGATCTATAGCCTCAATTCCACTACTGGGTAAAATACTAATAGGAGAAAAAACGGGTGAAGGTGTTTTTGGTGTAAGTTTTAAAATAAAAGGACCTCCAAAGAATTTATCAACAACAGTTAATCCAATTAAAACACTAACACCTAGATTTATAACAAGAACTTTAGAAAAAATTAAAAAGAATTAAATTAACTCAACTTTAATATGTTTTTTCTTACCAAGTGAAAGTTTAATTAAATTACCCTTAAATAAATCCTCTGTAATTAAAAACTTTTCATCAGAAATAGCCTGACCATTTATTTTAATTCCATTCCCTTTAATTAATCTTCGAATTTCACTTTTAGAACTTTCTAATTTTGATAAAATTACCAAATCTAGAATACTTATATTATCATCTAACATTTTTTTATTAATGTGAGTTGTTGGTAGATTATCACCTAATGAATTTTCAGAAAATGTTTGTTTGGCCGTTTCTTGGCATTTTCTTGCCTCATCTTCTCCATGCAACATAGAAGTAGCTTTGTTGGCAAGTAAAATTTTTAACTCATTAATATTGTCATCTTTAATATTTTCAATTTCATCAACATTAATATCTGTAAAAATTTTTAAAAACTTTAAGACATCTCGATCATCAATATTTCTCCAAAATTGCCAGTAGTCATATGATGAAAGAAATTTTTTATCTAGCCAAACAGCTCCAGATTCAGTTTTGCCCATTTTTGCACCTGATGCCAATGTAATAAGAGGTGTCGTTAAACCGTAAACATGATTATTTGAATATCTTTTTATAAGATCAACTCCATTAACAATATTACCCCATTGATCAGAGCCACCAATTTGAAGCATACATTTTTCTTTTTTGTTTAATTCTAAAAAATCGTATGCTTGTAAAATCATATAGTTAAATTCCATATAACTTAATGACTGTTCTCTCTCTAATCTAATTTTGACACTATCAAAACTCAACATTTTGTTAATTGTAAAATGTTTTCCAACATCTCTTAGAAAAGAAATATAATTTAAATTTTTAAGCCATGTGTAGTTATTAACAAATATAGGTTTTGTCTCTGGATCTTTATCATCTAAAAAATTTTTTAGAATTTTTTCAATATTATTTATATTTTTTTCTATTTCTTTTTCAGATAAAATTGTCCTAGTTTTATCTTTTCCGGATGGATCACCTATTCTAGTAGTACCCCCTCCTAATAAAACAATTGGTTGGTGGCCATGTTTTTGGAGCAATCTAAGACACATAATTTGAAGTAAGCTACCAACGTGAAGACTTTCAGCTGTACAATCAAAACCAATATAAGCTCTGATTTTTTCTTTATCTAATAATTGAGATAGATTTTCTTCACCTGTACACTGGTAAAAGAAACCACGATCTTTAAATTCTTTTAAAAATTTATTCATAAATATGCTATCTAGAATATACAATATTTACTTTAAAAATAAGAATGGAAAAATTTTATACTTCTTTAGGATTAATGAGTGGCACATCTATGGATGGGGTTGATGCATCAATTATTAAATCAGATGGTGAAAGTAACTATGAGCCTATATTTGATAAATATTTTGAGTATGATGCGGTAATTTATTCAAACTTACTAAATCTCAGAGATAAAATAAATTCAATAAAAGATATAAAAGCTAATTCTTATCAAATTAACGAGCTCGAGAGAAAAATAACCTTATTTCATGCAAAAATTAGCAAAGAAATTATAAAGAATGCAGGAGTAGATGTAGATATAGTTGGGTTTCACGGTCAAACAATTTTTCACAATGCTCAGGAAAAAATATCAAAACAAATAGGAGATGGCAATTTACTATCAAGTCTTTTAAAAAAAAATGTAGTTTATAACTTTAGAGAAAATGACATTCATAATGGAGGCCAAGGAGCTCCATTAGCTCCAATCTTTCACAACTTACTTATAAACCAGAATAAAATAGAGAAACCTGCTTGTGTTTTAAACATAGGAGGTATTGCAAATATTACTCTTGTTATCTCAAAAAATAATGAAGATTTAAAAAGTTTTGATGTAGGTCCTGGTAATTGTCTTTTAGATGAATGGGTTAGAAGACACACACAAATGAAATATGATGAAAATGGAAAAGCATCAAATATAGGAAAAACAAGTGAAGTTATTCTAAATCAAGCTATTGATAATTTTGACAATATAAGCAATCAAAAAAAACTTTCATTTGATATAAAAGATTTTGATTTAAGTTTTGTAAAAGGTCTCACATATGAGGATGGCTTATCTACATTAGTAGATTTTACAGCAATAATAATTTATCAATCAATTTTAAAATCAATCAATAGTGCAGAAAATAAAAAGTTATTAATAACAGTCTGTGGTGGTGGAAGAAAAAACCTTTCATTAATGGAGAGCATAAGAAAAAGACTACCAAAAAATATTTCTTTAAAAATAATTGATGATTATAAAATTGATGGTGATTTCATCGAGTCCCAAGCTTTTGCTTATCTTGCAATTAGGTCTGCACTTAAAAAAGTAATTTCATTCCCTAATACTACAAATGTAAAAAAACCGTCAATAGGTGGAGTTTTAGTTAAAAACTATTAAGATTAGAATAAAGCGGATTCTTTTTTGATATATTTATCTAAACATTTTACTAATACGTCTTCTGTTTTAGTAAAAAAATGATTAGCATCATTTATAGCCTGAAAGTCAACTTTAATTCCTTTTTGAGCGCTCAATCTTTTATCCAAATCTGTAATATGCTCTAAAGGAACTAACTCATCCTTTTTTCCATAAATCATTAAACCTGAAGTTGGACATGGAGATAAGAATGAAAAGTCATAAACATTTGGTTGTGGCGAAATTGCAATAAATCTATTTATTTCTGGTCTTCTCATTAACAATTGCATTGCAATTAAAGACCCAAAAGAAAATCCTGAAACCCAACATTGTGAGTTATCAAAATTTTCACGCTCCAACCAATCTAGTGCTGCAGCAGCATCAGCCAGTTCACCTTGACCATTATCAAACTCACCATCACTTTTTCCAACACCTCTAAAATTTACTCTACATACAGAAAATCCATTTTCCATAAAAGTATGAAATGTATCAACTACAACTTTATTATTCATTGTTCCTCCATATTGAGGATGAGGTTGTAATACTAACGCTATTGGTGATGTAATTTTTTCACTTTTGTAATACTTGGCCTCCATTCTTCCAGCAGGCCCAGGTATAAAAACTTCAACTATTTTATTGTCCATAAATGATATTGATTATTATTCTCAAAAAAAAATACACATATCATAACTAAGCGACAATATGTTATCTTTTTTATGTATTGTATACTTGACTAATTTAGTCAGGTTTGTATAAAAAGCCCACTTAAATAAGGATAATATGAAATTAACTTCAAAAGGTAGATACGCAGTAATGGCTTTAGCTGATCTTGCTAAGTTCAATAGTGTTAATCCAGTATCTTTAAGAGATATATCGTTAAGACAAGGTATTTCTTTGGATTTTTTAGAACAAATTTTTTCTAAGTTAAAAAAATATAATATCGTAAAAAGTATTAGGGGTACTAATGGAGGTTATATCTTAAACAAAGAACCAGAAGAAATTAAATTAGCAAACATACTTAGTGCCGTAGATGAAGAAGTCAAAACTGTTCAATGCAAGAAGGAATCTAAAAAAGGATGCAATAGTAAGACTACGAAATGCATCACTCATAATTTATGGGACGAACTTGAAGTTCATATCAATCATTTTTTCGAACAAAAAAATTTAAAAGATCTTATAAGCAATTCTTCAGAAAGTAGAAATTAAAATGGATGCAAGAGAAAAAGAAATAGAAAAATTAAAAGATTATAAATATGGATTTTCAACTGATATTGAAAATACTAGAGCACCCAAGGGTTTAAATGAAGAAGTAATTAAGTTTATTTCAAATATTAAAAAAGAACCACAATGGATGCTTGATTGGAGATTGAAAGCCTTTGAAAGATTAAAGCAATTAAAAGAACCTAATTGGCAAAAACCTAAATATCCGAAAATAGATTATCAAGACCTTTATTATTATTCAGCACCAAAAAGCATGGATGACAAACCAAAAAGTTTAGACGAGTTAGATCCAAAATTATTAGAAACTTATAATAAACTTGGAATACCTCTTCAAGAACAAGCAAGACTTAATGGAATAGCAGTTGATGCTGTATTTGATTCAGTTTCTGTTGCAACCACTTTTAAGGGTGAGTTAAATAAAAAAGGAATTATTTTTTGCTCTATGTCTGAAGCTATACAAGATCATCCTGAATTAGTAAAAAAATATTTAGGGTCTGTAATTCCAATATCAGATCATTATTTTGCAACACTTAATTCAGCAGTATTTACCGATGGGTCATTTGTATATATTCCCGAAGGTGTAAGATGCCCGATGGAACTCTCAACTTATTTTAGAATTAATGCTACAGAAACAGGTCAATTTGAAAGAACTTTGATCATTGCTGATAAAGGAAGTTATGTAAGTTATTTAGAAGGATGCACAGCACCAATGAGAGATGAAAATCAATTACATGCAGCAAATGTAGAATTAGTTGCACTAGATGATGCTGAAATAAAATATTCAACAGTACAAAATTGGTATCCAGGAGACAAAGATGGAAAAGGTGGAATTTATAATTTTGTAACTAAAAGAGGTTTATGCAAAGGAAAAAATTCAAAAATATCTTGGACACAAGTTGAAACAGGTTCAGCAATTACATGGAAATATCCAAGTTGTATATTGATGGGTGATAATTCTGTAGGAGAATTTTACTCAATAGCAATAACAAATAATCATCAAAAAGCAGATACAGGTACTAAAATGATTCATTTGGGTAAAAATACAAAAAGCAAAATAATATCAAAAGGTATTTCAGCTGGATTTGCAGATAATACTTATAGAGGCTTAGTGGATATTTCAAAAAATGCTGATAATGCAAGGAATTTTACTCAATGTGACTCTCTTTTGATGGGTAACAAGTGTGGAGCGCATACTGTTCCATACATAAAGAATAAAAATTCTAGCTCAAATATTGAGCATGAAGCAACAACATCCAAAATTAGCGATGAACAATTGTTCTATTGCAATCAAAGAGGTTTAAATCAAGAAGAGGCTGTTAGTTTAATTGTTAACGGTTTTTGCAAAGAGGTTCTGCAACAATTACCAATGGAATTTGCTGTTGAAGCTCAAAAATTAGTAGGAATCAGTTTAGAAGGGAGTGTTGGTTAATGTTAACAATTAAAGATCTTAAAGCGAATATTGATAATAAAGAAATTTTAAAAGGTTTAAATTTAGAAATTAAACCAGGAGAGGTGCATGCAATTATGGGGCCTAATGGATCTGGAAAAAGCACTCTATCAAATGTTCTTTCAGGGAAAAAAGGATACACTGTAACTGGTGAAGTAAAGTATTTTAATGAAAATCTTTTAGAATTAGAAATTGAAGAAAGAGCTCATAAAGGAATATTTTTAGCATTCCAATATCCATTAGAAATTCCAGGGGTAAATACCAATATATTCTTAAAAACATCTTTAAATGCAATTAAAAAAGCTAAAGGTGAAAAAGAATTAGATGCTATTGAATTCTTAAAATTAGTTAAACAAAAAGCCGGAGAATTAAAATTTGATGAAAAAATATTAAGTAGACAATTAAATGTAGGATTTTCTGGTGGAGAAAAGAAAAAAAATGAAATACTTCAAATGTCTATCCTTAATCCTAAGCTGTCGATTTTAGACGAAACAGATTCTGGGCTTGATATTGATGCTTTAAAAATAGTATCTGAGGGTGTGAATGCATTAAGAAGTAAAGATAGTTCTTTTTTAATTATTACCCACTATCAAAGATTACTTGATTATATTAAACCTGATTTTGTTCACGTTCTAATTAATGGTCAAATTGTTAAATCTGGAGGATCTGAATTAGCAATGGAATTAGAAAGTAAAGGTTACGAAACTCTTAGTTAAATGATTGAACAACTAAAATCAGATTTCAATAAGATGACAGAAAATTTAAAATTTTCTGAAAACAATATTGAGTTTAGAAAAAAAAATTTAATCAATTTTATTGATAAAGGCTTTCCAAATAAAAGAATTGAAGATTGGAAATTTTCAGATTTAAATCAAATAATATCATCTAATATTAAAAATTTAAGTTTTTATAACGATAAAACTTACGAACCTAAAGATCAAGTATCTTTAATTAATAAGTTTGAACATAATAAGATTATTTTTATTAATGGAGTTATTTCAAAAGTAGACATCAAGTATGAGGATGACACTAAAGTTTTAATTAATAATGATTTAGATTTAAGCAACAATTCGAATGGAATTAATCCATTAGTATCTTTAAACCATGCTCTTGTTAGTGCACATATTGGTATTATCGTTAAAGAGAATTATTCATTAAATAAACCTTTAGTTTTATACAATATTACTACTGAGGATGTTAATTCAACTGCACTCAATTTAAGAACAGATATCAAGTTAGAAAAAAATAGTAACTTGAAATTAGTTACTATATTCGATGATCAGTCTCAAAATAATTTCATTAATATAAATCAAAATTTTGATATTGCTCAAGATGCAATCCTTAAAAGTTACAAAATTGATCATAAAACCAATTCTAATATTAAATATTTTTATAATAATATTAATCTTGAAAAAAATAGCATCTCTGAAAATTTTATTTTTTCGACAGGATCTAAATTTATCAAAAATGAAGTAAATTGTAATTTAAATGATCAATACAGTTCAGCATTTATTAATGGTGTGATAAATTTAAAAAACTCACAACATCATGAAATTAAAACGAATATAAATCATTTAGCAGAAAATACAAAAAGCTATCAATTAATCAAAACGGTTTTAAATGACAATTCTAAAGGTATTTTTCAAGGTAAAATTTTTGTTGATCAAAAAGCACAGAAAACAAATGGGTACCAACTTAGTAAAGCTTTACTTTTAAATGAAAATACAGAATTTGATGGTAAACCTGAACTTGAAATTTATGCAGATGATGTAAAATGCTCGCATGGATCAACTTCAGGTAACTTAGACGAAGACTCGATATTTTATCTAATGTCTCGAGGTCTAAGTTATCAGCAATCAAAAGAATTATTGATTAATGGTTTTCTAATGGATGCAGTTGAAACAATTACTGATTTAGAAATCAAAAATTTAATCAAAGAGATGATGGGAGTTGTAGAGTGAGTATAGAAAATATTAAAAAAGAATTTCCAATATTTAATAATAAAGTTCATAATAATGATCTTGTATATCTTGATAGTGCTAACTCATCTCAAAAACCACAATCTGTAATTGATAGAGTTAATGATTTTTATACAAATGAATTTTCAAACACAGGTAGAAGCGTTCATTACTTAGCGGTAGCTGCAACCAATCTTTATGAAAATACAAGATCTTCTGTTCAAAAATATATTAATGCTAAAGATAAAAATGAAATAGTATTCACTAAAGGTGCAACTGAGGCAATTAATCTTGTAGCTAATACCTATGGTCAAAAATTTTTAAAAGAAGGGGATGAAATACTTATAACAGAACTTGAACATCATTCTAATTACGTGCCCTGGCATTTTTTACGACAATCTAAAGGTATAAAGATTGAGTTTGCAGAAATTAATGATGATGGAGAGATTACTTTAGAAAGCATTGAAAAAAAAATTACATCAAAAACAAAATTAATTGCTATTACACACTTATCAAATGTAACGGGATCAGTTTTACCAGTTAAAGAAATAACAGAACTTGCTCATTCAAAAGGTATTGCGGTTTTAGTAGATGGATGCCAAGGTGCTCCTCATTTAAAACTTGATATGCAAGACATAGACTGTGATTTTTATGCTATTTCTTGCCATAAAATGTACGGGCCAACAGGTCTTGGTGTTTTATATGCAAAGAAAAAGTGGCTAGAGGAATTACCACCCTATCAAGGCGGCGGTGGAATGATTCAAGATGTAAAAAAAGATACCATTTCATATGGTGATTTACCTAATAAATATGAAGCCGGAACAATGGCTACAGCACAAGTTATAGCATTTGATCAATCTATAAAATTTTTAGAAAAAATCGGAATTGAAAACATGATTAAACATGAGCAAGAATTAATCCAGTATGGTCAAGAAATTTTAAGAAAAAATAATTCAGTTAAATTAATTGGTAACCCAAAACATAGATCAGCAGTTTTATCTTTTACTATAGAAGGTGTTCATCCACATGACATAGCTACAATATTGGATGAAGATGGTGTTGCTATTAGAGCAGGTCATCATTGTTGTCAAATCCTACATGACAAATTAGGAATACCTGCAAGTGCACGTGCTTCATTAGGTGTTTACAATACAAAAGATGATTTAGATCAACTTAATAATTCTATCAATAACTGTAAGAAAATTTTTAATCTCTAATGAATATAAAAGAACTTTATCAAGAAATAATTTTAGAGCATGGTAAAAATCCACGCAACTTAAGAAAAACTGAAAATTTTAATAAAGATGCAATGGGTAAGAATCCATTATGTGGTGATAATGTACATATATTTTTAAAACTTGATGAAAATAAAAAAGTAGAAGATATTTCATTTGAAGGTAGTGGCTGTGCAATTTCAATGGCCTCAGCATCAATTATGACTGATTTAATTAAAGGCAAAGAAGAAGTAGAAGTTAAAGAAATTGTAAATGACTTCTTAGGTATGATTAAGGAGAATCCTGAATTAAAATCAAAAAACCTAGAAGAAGATGAAAAAACTAAATTAATGTGCTTGTCTGGAGTAAAACAATATCCAATGAGAGTAAAATGTGCGACTTTATCATGGCATACTTTAATTTCTGCAATTGACAATACTCAAGAAGAAATTAATACTGAAAAATTAGATTAAATTATGGATTTAAGAGAACAAGTAATAGCTGAAATTAGAAAAATTTATGACCCAGAGATACCGGTCAATATTTATGAATTAGGTTTAATTTATGATGTTAAAGTAAACGAGTCTAAAGCTAAAATTATAATGACCTTGACTACACCAAATTGTCCTGTTGCAGAAAGTTTACCTCAGGAAGTTAAGGATAGTGCAATTCAAGTAGAAGGCATTGAAGAGGTTGATCTAGATTTAGTTTTTGAACCACCTTGGGAAAAATCAATGATGTCTGAAGCTGCTAAATTG
The DNA here is from genome assembly GCF_059417965.1 of Candidatus Pelagibacter sp. PS_16. Taxonomy (NCBI): domain Bacteria; kingdom Pseudomonadati; phylum Pseudomonadota; class Alphaproteobacteria; order Candidatus Pelagibacterales; family Candidatus Pelagibacteraceae; genus Candidatus Pelagibacter; species Candidatus Pelagibacter sp. PS_16. Next base: position 341,552 of record NZ_CM182074.1, read on the forward strand.
GAGTTAAATCTATAATGAACCCTATCATTAAATTAAGTGATAATGCTGCAAGTCGTATTAAAGAAATTATGTCTGGAGTTGAGTCGAATTCAATTGGTGTTAGAGTTGCAGTTAAATCTGGTGGTTGTGCTGGCATGTCTTATGTAATGGAATATGCAAAAGAAATAAATCCTTCAGATGAAATAATTGAAGATAAGGGTGTTAAGGTTTTTGTTGATGCTGCAGCTGTTATGTACTTATTAGGCACTGAAATGGACTATAAAAAAGAAGAATTTTCATCATCATTCGTATTCAATAACCCCAATGAATCTGAACGTTGTGGTTGTGGCGAGTCATTTAAAGTATAACATTACCTAAACGCATATCAGTATTGCAAATATCACATATCTATGGTATTAAATAGTTATGAATAAATTTGAATTTAAAAATCTTGTTAAATCTCTAGAAAAGTCACTGAAAGAAAGAACTTTTTTCAAGACTCTTAGAAAAGAAGTAAACACTGGTGCTAATGGCACTCAGGATTACGTTGTTAAAAAAGGAATTAACAAAGATACAATCGCAACAACTAGACAGTAATTAGTTTTAGCTGCTGTAATACATCTCAAACTCTACAGGATGAGGTGCGTGTTCAAATCTATGTATCTCTTCAAATTTTAATGCAATGTAAGCATCAATTTGATCATCAGTAAATACACCACCTTCAGTTAAAAATTCTCTATCTTTATCTAAACTTTCCATTGCTTCTCTTAAGGATCCACAAACAGTTGGAATGTTTTTAACTTCTTCTGGAGGTAATTCATAAAGATCTTTATCAAAAGATTCACCTGGATGTATTTTATTTTTAATTCCGTCTAAACCAGCCATAAGCATAGCAGCAAAAGTTAAATATGGATTTCCTGAAGCATCAGGAAATCTTATTTCACATCTTGCACCATTTTTACTTAATGAAATTGGTATACGACATGAAGCAGATCTATTTCTTGCAGAGTAAGCAAGCAGAACAGGGGCTTCAAAACCTGGAATTAATCTTTTATAACTATTTGTTGTAGCATTTGAAAAAGCATTAATTGCTTTTGCATGTTTTAAAATTCCACCAATATAGTGAAGTGCTGTTTCAGATAACCCTGCATAAGCATCACCAGAAAAAACTGGTTTGTCGTCTTTCCAAATTGATTGATGAATGTGCATACCTGAACCGTTATCTCCTGCAATCGGCTTTGGCATAAAAGTTGCTGTTTTTCCAAATGAATGTGTAACCATTTGAACTACATATTTATATAATTGAACATTATCAGCTTGATCAACAAGAGTTCCAAAGTACATACCAAGTTCATGTTGACTTGGTGCTACTTCATGGTGATGTTTTTCAACTTTAATACCTACTTCTTTTAAACTTTTTAAGTATTCACTTCTCATATCTTGTTCACTATCAACTGGAGGGACTGGAAAGTAACCACCTTTTACTGGAGGTCTATGACCCATATTTCCATTTGCATACTCTGTTCCAGAATTATAAGGACCTTCTTTACTATCTATTTTAAAACCAGTGTTGTTTGGATCATTATTAATTCTAACATCATCAAAAACAAAAAATTCAGGTTCAGGACCAAAAAAAGCTTTATCACCAATGCCAGATTTCTTTAAATATGCTTCTGCCTTTTTAGCTGTTCCTCTTGGGTCTCTTTCATAAGGAGATCTTTTGACAGCATCTAGAATATCACAAAAAAGGATTAGAGTATTATGAGATGTAAAAGGGTCCATAATCATTCTAGAAGTATCAGGTATTAAAATCATGTCAGACTCGTTAATTGCCTTCCAACCGGCAATAGATGAACCATCAAAAAATACACCTTCATTTAACATTTCTTCATCAACGATAGTTTGATCCATTGTTAAATGTTGAAGTTTTCCTCGAGGGTCAGTAAATCTTAAATCAACAAATTCAACTTCTTTTTCCTTTATGAATTTTAGAACATTGGCAGCAGTCATAGTTTCTCCTTTTTTAAATTTTGTAGTCGATTAATAACAAATGTTTCTTTAATAATATTGCTTGAATAATAAATATCACCTATGCGTTTTTTACATATGAATTACAACATTATTTGTTAAATTATCAATCAATTATTAGTTGAAATATGAGCTTATTAGATAAAGAACCTGTTAAAAGAGCTGAAAAAATTCTTAAAAACTTTGACCAATCCTTAGAGGTAATAGTTTTAGAAAATTCAGCAAGAACAGCACTGGATGCAGCAACAGCTTTAGCTTGTGATGTAGGTGCAATTGTCAAAAGCTTATTATTTAGATCAGAAAATGGCTTCATACTATGTTTAGTGGCAGGTGATAAGAGGTGTTCATTAAATAAATTAAAAAAAATTAAAGATAAAAAAGACATTTCAATGGCATCACCAGAAGAAGTTAAGACACAAACGGGCTATACAATAGGGGGTGTCTCACCTGTTGGGCATTTAGAGAGAATTGAAATTATAATAGACAATTCTTTAGAAAGGTTTAATGAATTGTTTGCAGCAGCAGGACATCCAAACTGTGTATTTAAAATAAACTATAACGATATTCAAAAAATTACGAATGGAAATGTTGAAGATATAATTGAATGAGACAACCTAGGTTAATTGATTATACATTATTAGTAGTTTTAGCTTTAATATGGGCATCAGCTTTTTTTAATATCAAAATTGCAACAGAATCTTTTGGACCAATTACAATTGCATTCTTGAGAGTTTTTTTTGGAGCAATTCCAGTATTATTATTATGCTTTTATAAAAAAATTAAGATAGAAGCATTTTCCAAAGATTGGTATTGGTTTGCTATAATAGGTTTTGTCAATTTAGTATTACCTTTTTTCTTAATAGCTTATGGTGTGAAATCTGTACAAAGTAATTTGGCAGCAATCTTAATGTCAACAACACCCTTGAGTTCAACAATATTGGGTCACTTTTATACAAAAAATGAAAAGTTCAATTTAGTTAAAACTTTTGGAATACTAATTGGTTTTTCAGGAATTATTTATTTGTTTTCAGATAATCTATTAATAAATGATAGTAATTTTATTTCTGCGTTATTAATATTACTTGGGTCAACTTGTTATGTTATTGGAGGAGTTTTAACTCTTAAAATTAGTAAGAAAAAGAATGAAAATGTAACAGGCTCTATATTAATTTGGGCTGTCCTAATCTTAATACCATTTGTTTATTTTATTGAAAAACCATGGAACTCGGTTCCAAGCGTTGAGTCTACAATATCAGTAGTTTATCTAGGAATGGTTTCAACAGGTGTTGCTTGGTTGCTAAGATTTAAAATTCTAAAAGATAATGGTCTTATATTTCAATCACAAGTCTCTTACTTAATTCCAATATTCGGTACTATATTGAGTTATATTTTTTTAAAAGAAATAATAACATCTAAAATTTTATTATCTTTATTAGCAGTCGTTGTTGGAATTTACTTTGTTAAAAAAGCAGATCAAAAAAAGACTACTTAAACTGAACCATTTCTTTAATATGAGAAGGTCTCGTTTCGCAACATCCACCTAAAATAGTAGCACCAGCATTTTTAAATTTTTTAACAAAATTTGCCATCAATTCAGGTGTTAAATCTTTTCTTTGACCCAAAAATTCATTTGGGTTACCAGTTTTACTGACATTATAACTATTAGTATAACCATCTTTAGGATTAGTTGTCACAAAAGCATTAAGCTTAAATCCAAATGGAACACCTAAATTTTTTACTTCTTCTAAATTTTCATAAAAGTTTTCAGGAGAAACACAGGATAAAATTAATCCTAGTAAATTATTATGATTAATATTGTTAATAATATCTGATATTTTTTCTCCACTTGGAAGATTTATTCCCTCAGAAATGTGAGCACCTATTAAGTATGGCTTATTAAATTCTTCAATTGCTTCAATTGCTAATTTAAACTCTTTTACACTAGACAAAACATCTAAGTAAAAAAAATCAATATAAGGATCTAATAATTTTGCTTGATCATAAAAGTTTTGCTTAATTTCGTCATCTGGTCTTGTATCTTCTTCGTATGTTAAATATTGAGGTGGAAGACCGCCTGCAATTAACACCTTAGGATGTTGTTCTTTAGCTTTCTGAGCTATTTCACCAGCTTTTTTGTTTAAGTATTCAAACTTATCTTCAATTTTATTATCACGTAATCTTATTCGTCTAGTAGTAAAGGTTGCTGTAACAATAACTTCAGCACCCGCTTTAATAAAGTCTAAATGTGTGTCTAGTAAGAGTTGATGGTATTCTTCTTTTAAAACAGCATTTGCACTCCACAATGTGCCGTTTGGCTTCATACCACGAGCCAACAATTCTTGTCCCATACCACCATCTAAAATTCGTGTTGTTTTAAAAAAATTGATATCCATTTTTATTCCTTACTTTTTTAGTGCTTTGGCTTTATGCCAGGTGCACAATACAGTTCAACTACCTTTACCAATTATATAATGATTTCCTTTTTAGCAGTTAGTACCTGCAATATGGATCAAATCGGTTAACTATTTATATATCTATTAGACTGATTAGTAAATCACTTCTTGAATAATATTTTAGCATTGAATGAAAAGGATCTTCTCTCACCATCAACGTTAAATGGATAAGCTGTGTGCATTAAATAATTTGGAAAAATCAATAGATCTCCTAATTTAGGGTTTAAATTATAGATACTTTTACTTAAAAAGTTTTTTTGACCATTAATAAAATCAATTGTTCCATTAGTTTTAATCTTTTTATTCTTAACTAATTTATTTTGATTCATATCTTTTGGGATTTTAAGATAGCCAACACCTGACAGTTGTCCTTCATGATAATGAATTGGATTATATTCATTTTTTAATTGCCTAACCACCCATAGATTTATTATCTTAATTTCTTTAATTTTTTTAATACCTGACTTATCAAGGTAAACTTTAATATTTTTTATTAATTCTTTAGACAAACTCTTATTAATTAAAGTTTTAGGTATCTTAATTTCATTCTTAATTTGACTTGCAAGTTTAGGGCTATAATCATTTTTTTTAGATAATTGAGACTTATCAATGTGATTATTTAATATAGTAATAATTTTTTTGGATAACTTTGTTTTTCCTATAGTGGGTCCAAATGCTCTAAATGTTTTCATAACCTTTCTATAATAATTTAATACTTCTGTTATGCAAACAACTTCAGTCCCATTCGAATAGCGACAAATATGACAAGTCCCGATGTCACTAGAGCTAATATTCTTGCAGGAAAAATTTTAAGATTTAAATAGTTTCCAAGCTGGCCGCCTATTAAAACAAATAGAAATAATGGCCAATAATCATAAATTCCATTTATTGTTGATGCCTTTGTAAATTGGCCAGCAAGTCCTGATAAAGAATTAATCAGTATGAATAATGATGCTGCTGTTGCAATGTTTTTTGCTTTATCTACTCTAATTAATAACAATATAGGGCTTAAGAAAATTCCACCACCAATTCCAACTACACCAGACACAAATCCAATAGATGCACCAATGAATAGCGATAATATTTTTGGTATCTTGTTATAAATTTCAATTTTTTGATCAAAAGATTGAAATTTGATGAGAAGTAGAGCTCCTGCTAGCGCTAAGACTAAAAAAAGTAAAATTTCAAAAATTTCTTTATCTACTGATAAAGATCCCCCTATGAATGCAAGTGGCACAGATGATATCAAATATGGGGTAAGGATCTTAAAATTGATATTTCCAGCTTTAATATAATTTATACAATTTCCTGATACGACAATAATATTACAAAAGAGAGCAATTACAGGAAAGATCAAGTAAGGAATATCCCAAATTAATAGAAGGGCTAGATAGGTAGAGCCACCACCAAAGCCAACACTTGAATATAAAGTTGCTGTTAGAAGAAATAAAAATGATAATATAATCATAATAATTATTTTAAATTTATGATTGTAAATATAGCACTTTTAACTGTTACGGACACCAGAACTTTTGAGAACGATAAGTCCGGTGCGATCTTAGTAAAAAAAATAGAAAAGGCTAAACATAAATTAATAGATAGAAAAATTTGTAAAGATAACAAAGATGACATCATTAAAATCCTTAAAGATTGGATTAATCAATCAGAAATAGATGTTGTAATTACAACAGGGGGCACTGGGCTTACAGGTCGAGATATTACACCAGAGGCAGTAAACGAGATAGCTGACAAGCATATTCCAGGATTTGGAGAGGTGTTTAGAACAATAAGTTTAAAAACAGTTGGTACATCTGCCATTCAATCTAGAGCTTGTGCAGTACTAGCTAATGGCAAATATGTATTTGCTTTGCCAGGTTCTTCAGGGGGAGTAACGGATGCCTGGGATGGAATTTTAAAACATCAGTTAGATATAAATCATAAACCTTGTAATTTTGTAGAACTTTTTCCAAGGCTTAAAGAAAAATAATTATTTTTGATATTTTTCTTTCCACTCAGAATAAGGCATACCATAAACATGCTCACGTGCATCTAAGTCTGAAATTTCAATACCTTTTTTCTCTGCTTCTTCTCGATACCATTTTGATAAACAGTTTCTGCAAAAGCCAGCAAGGTTCATAATATCTATATTTTGAACATCTTTTCGTTCATCTAGATGTTTGAGCAATCTTTCAAATGTAGCAGACTGTAATTCTTTTTTTATATCATTATCCATAACTAAATTATTAGACACATTTCAATTAAGCACAAGATGTAGGCTATATTCAATCTTAAGTAGAAAATAATAATATAATTAATGGATCTTTAGATCAATTTTTGTTTAGTTAAGTAATGGCTACAAAAAAGAAAAAAACAGCCAAAAAATCTAAACGTAAGACCAAAAAAAAAATTAAGAAAAACTTGGTCAAGCAATCACCTAAAAATACTAAAAAAGTTAAAAAGAAAAAAGGTGTGGCTAAAGAGAAGTTACTTAAGCCAATAAAAAAAAATAAGCTTAAGAATATTAATAAAAGAGAGAGGGTAAAAATGAGCACAGAAACAGTAAAAGGTGGACGATCTCCATTACTAGATACGTCTCACTTAAAAGTTAAATTTCCATTTAAAGAACAATATGGAAATTTTATAGGAGGAAAATTCGTTAAACCAAAATCAGGAAAATATTTTGATAACGTAAGTCCAATTAATAATGATGTTATATGTTCCGTTCCAAGATCAGATGCAAAAGATGTTGAGGCTGCATTAGATGCTGCACACGCTGCCTTTCCTACTTGGGGAGTTACATCAATAACTGAAAGATCTAACATACTACTTAAAATAGCTGATGTTATTGAAAAAAATCTTGAACTATTAGCTACTGCTGAATGTTTAGATAATGGAAAACCAATTAGAGAGTGTATGGCAGCTGACTTACCATTAGTTGTTGATCATTGGAGATATTTTGCTGGAGTAATCAGAGCAGAAGAAGGTTCGGTTTCAGAGATAAGTAATAGTGAATATTCTTATCATATACCTGAACCACTTGGTGTAGTTGGACAGATTATACCATGGAACTTTCCATTATTAATGGCAACATGGAAACTTGCACCAGCACTTGCTGCAGGTAACTGTGTAGTTTTAAAACCAGCTGAACAAACACCAGCATCAATCTTACTATTAATGGAACTTATTGGAGACTTATTGCCTCCAGGAGTTGTTAATGTTGTAAGTGGTTTTGGTCTTGAAGCAGGTAAACCATTAGCTTCTTCTAAAAGAATTAGAAAGATTGCTTTTACAGGTGAGACTACAACTGGACGTTTAATCATGCAATATGCATCACAAAACTTAATTCCAATAACTTTAGAATTAGGTGGAAAATCTCCAAATGTTTTCTTTGAAGATGTTATGGATCAAGATGATGATTTCTTTGATAAATGTCTTGAAGGTTTTGCAATGTTTACTCTTAATCAGGGTGAAGTTTGTACTTGTCCTAGTAGAGTATTAATCCAAGAATCTATCTATGATAAATTTATGGAAAGAGCAGTTGCTAGAACGAAAGCAGTCAAGCAGGACAATCCTCTAAAAATGGAAACTATGATTGGTGCTCAAGTATCATTAGAACAAATGGAAAAAATAAAATCTTACTTAGATTTAGGTAAGAAAGAAGGTGCCAAAGTTCTATGTGGTGGTGAAGTTGCTAACTTAAACAGTGGTTTGGAAAAAGGAAATTATATCCAGCCTACTATTTTTGAAGGTAATAACTCTATGAGAGTTTTCCAAGAAGAAATTTTTGGACCAGTTGTATCTGTTACTAAATTTAAAGATGAAGCTCATGCATTAGAAATAGCTAATGATACTCTTTATGGTTTAGGAGCAGGTGTTTGGACTAGAAATGGGAATATTGCTTATAGAATGGGAAGAGGAATCCAGGCTGGTAGAGTTTGGACTAACTGTTACCATGCTTATCCAGCTCATGCTGCTTTTGGAGGATACAAACAATCTGGAATCGGTAGAGAAACACATAAAATGATGCTTAATCATTATAGACAGGTGAAAAACTTACACGTGTCGTACAGTGAGAAAAAATTAGGCTTCTTTTAACAGATATATTATAATGGCCTGTATTAAACTACAGGCCATATAACTATGAAAGTTTCCGCAACCCCTTCAGCTTTAGAACTAATTGAAGATCTAAAGAAAGATCATGGTAAAGAATTACTCTTTCATCAATCTGGTGGATGTTGTGATGGAAGTGCTCCAATGTGTTACCCTGTTAAAGAATTTTTAGTAAGTGATGACGATGTTTTAGTTGGAAAAATTGGTGGTATTCCTTTTTACATAAGTGAAACTCAACATGAAGCATGGAAAAATACAGATTTAATTATTGATTGCATTCAAGGTATGGGTGGAATGTTTTCTTTAGACAATGGAACTGGCAGAAGATTTTTAACAAGATCTGAGATTTGCGTTCCTGAAAAAAAATCAATTAATTAATTAAATTTCATTTTAACTCTTAGTGTAAGTAAAATTACTATAATAATAAGATAGATTAAGGGTTCAACTGTAACTACTTTAACTAACCATAAGTAGTGAATAATTCCTAATAAAGAAATTATATAAACAAGCTTGTGTAGTTTTTTCCATTTATCTCTCAACAACCTTATCATTCGTTTAGATGAAGTAAGAGCAAGTGGCACTAATAAAAGCCAAGCTAAAAATCCAGCAAATATAAATTTTTTTTTTATAATATCATCTCCAATACTAGACCAATCAAAACGATAATCTATGCCAACATATGTCATCATGTGTGCTGATGCATAAAAAAAAACAAACAACCCAAACATTCTCCTATAGCTAATCCAAAAATTTAATTCAGTAAATTTTTGTAAAGGAGTCATTGCAAGAGTTATTATGATAAAACGAAGTGTCCACTCACCAGTTACATGTGTTATTTTTTTCACAGGTTCTGGACCTAATTGATTAAAAATAATTTGATAAACAATGATTAATATTGGCAGTAAACAAAAAAAGAAAATTGGTATTTTTATATATTTCTGCATGTTTTATAAAACAAATTTATGTATCTAAAAGTTTTTCTTTAAATCCATACCTGAATATAAATGTGCAACTTCATCACCATACCCATTAAACATTTCAGTCTCAATCCTAGGAGCTAAAATACCTTCACCTATGACACGTTCTGTTGCTTGTGACCATCTTGGATGAGAAACATTTGGGTTAACATTTGAATAAAATCCATATTCTCTTGGGGACGATCTCATCCAAGATGATGTAGGCATATTTTCAACTAATTTTATTTTAACAATTGCTTTTGCACTTTTAAAACCATACTTCCAAGGAACAAAAATTCTTAATGGAGCTCCATTTTGATTAGGCAATGTTTTTCCATAAAGCCCAGTAACAACTGTTGTTATAGGATGCATAGCTTCATCAATTCTTAATCCTTCTCTATAAGGCCAATTTAGAACAGGGTATCTTTGGCCATTCATTTGTTCAGGGTCATAAACACTTTCAAATTCAACAAATTTTGCAGTATTTTTGATAGATACTTTACTAAGTAACCTACTTAGAGAAAATCCCATCCAAGGAATAACCATTGACCAACCCTCAACACACCTTAGTTTGTAGATTCTTTCTTCCGAAGGAAATAAAGAAATTATTTCTTCAGCTGAAATCGTAACTGGATTTTCTACTTCCCCCTCAATAGTTACACTCCAAGGTTTAGTAATAAATTCTTGTGAATTTCTATAAGGATCACTTTTACTGGTACCAAATTCATAATAATTGTTATACGTCGTAATATCTTCATATGATGTTAGCTTAGTTTTATTTTGTGAATAAGCATTGTTTAAGAATGGTATACTGCTCAAAGATATTGAACCAACACCAAGCCCAATTGATTTAATAAATTTTCTTCTTTTATTGTAAATTAATTCTGGTGTAATTTCTGAATGTTTATATTTTTTCATTTTTTAATAGGATTACCTTTTAACCATTCACTTTCATCATTTTTATAATGTTCTTTTTTCCAAATAGGTGATCTTTTTTTGATTTCTTCAATTATATACCTAGATAATACGTAAGCTTCATCTCTATGTTTGCAGGCAACTGCGATAATTATACTAGTTTCTCCAAGCCCCACATAGCCCTTTATATGCTCTATAAAGACTGCTTTATCTATAATTTTAAGTTTTTCTGTAGTCTCTTTATAAATTTCTTCAAAACTTTTTAGTACTAGTTCGTCATGACTATCATAAGCTATACCAATAACTTCTTTATTTTCATTAATATTTCTTACATTTCCTGTAAAAATAATTGAAGCTCCGTATGTAGATGATTTGATAAATGCTTCTGCTTCAGAAGTTTTTATTTTATTTTTTTCAATATCTATAATTTTTGCATGTAACATCAGCCACCGCCTATTGGAGGTATAATCCCAATTTTTTGATCTTTTGTAATTTTAAAATTATCATTAACAATATTATTATCTTCAGAGCAAAAAGCAGAGCTTTTAACTATTTTTATAAAATCTTCATTACCTTTAAAATTAATATCCAAGTAATCGATGATTTCTCTTCTTAAATCTTTGATTTCAATTTTTTCTTTAAGATCAAATTCTAAGTAATCTTTATTGCTAAAATCTCTACTTGCTCCAAATAACTCAAGTTTAATTTTCATGTTTAAAAAATATCTTTTAAAAACTCTGGTAGTCCATCAGGATTGATCCATAGACCACTTTTTCCACCTTCTTTAATTAATAATTTCACATTATCAATTCTAAGATGTGGGTTTACAATTTTACTAAGATCATAGATTGTAATTAATGCAGCATTAACTCCCATAATAGCTTCCATTTCAACACCAGTTTTTGCAACAGCTGACACAACACAAAAAACCTCTAAAGAGCTATCATCTTCATGCATGATAATTTTTGTTGCAGTATGATCTATTGGAAGTGGGTGACATAATGGAATTAATTCACTAGTTTTTTTAACACCTAAAATTGCTGAAACTTCAGCTAAAGTGATCGGATCACCTTTAGGCATTTCTTTATTTCTAATTAGATTAAAAACTTCTTTTCCTACATAAATTCTCCCAGAAGCTAACGCTCTTCTAAATGTTTCTTTTTTTGATGAAACATCAATCATGTTAAAAGAATTTTTTTTAAAAATTTCTTTAGCCCAGTCTTTTAATTTTTCTTCGTTTATCACTTTTAAGTTTGCCATTTATCCTCCAGTACTAGATAAATTTGGAGTAATTCCAGTATCTCCAAGTTCTAAATAATGTGACTCTTTTTTAAGATGCAATTGTTTTATGATAAGATCTACAAGTTCATCTTTTTGAGCATCATCTTGCAATAAATGCCTGATGCTAATTCCGGTATTACCAAACAAACATAATCTTAAATCACCTCTAGAGGTAACTCTTAATCTATTACAAGTTTGGCAAAAATCTTTAGTATAAGGAGCAATTAATCCAAATTTACCCTTAAAATTTGGATGTATAAAATTTAATGAAGGACCCGCATCTTTCCCATAAGTTTGCGGTATCCAGTTATTTTTCTCTAAATAATCTTTGAATAATTTAGAGGAAACATGATTTTTTTTAAAATATTCTAAATTATCACCAGTTTGCATCAATTCTATAAATCTAAAATCAATATTGTTATCTTTTATGAAATTTCCAAATTTTTTAAACTCTTCATGGGTATCATTAATACCTTTGAGTAAAACGGCATTAATTTTTATATTTTTAAAATCTAGTTTTTGTAAAATCTTTATGCCTTCTAAAATTTCATTAAGCCTGTCATGTCCTGTTAGTTTTTTAAAAGTTTCTCTATTTAAACTGTCAATACTAATATTTATTCCATCTAAACCAGCTTCAAATAATTGTTCTGCAATTTTGTCCAAACGATAACCATTAGTTGTCATTGTTACTTTGGGTATATTGGAATTTTGCTTCATATCTTTTAAGATATCAAAAAAGTCTTTTCTAACTGTTGGTTCTCCACCAGTTAATCTAATTTTACAAACACCTAATTCAGACAATGCTTTTGTTAATCTGGATATTTCTTGAGCAGACATAAAACTTCTCGTGTCTCCAGGCGTTTTTTTATAACCTTGTGGCAAACAGTAGGAGCACTTATAATTACAGACGTCTGTGATCGATAGTCTTATGTAGGGAAATTTTCTTCCAAAAGTATCACTTAGTAATTTCATCTTATATTTATTATATTATATTATAATAATAATATATGAGCAAAATTATTACCAAATCGGAACTGGATCTATTTAAAAAAGACGGAGCTGTCTTAATCAAAGGTAAATTTGATAACGCATGGATTGAAAAGTTAAAAAAAGGAATCAAAAAAGGTAAAGAAAGTCCTAGTCCAAGATTTGTAAATCATACAAAAGATCAAAAATTACCAGGATATTATGAGGATTTTTGGACCTGGAATTTACATGAAGAATTCAAAGATTTTATATTTAATTCACCAACTCCAAAAATTGCAGCAGAACTTTTAGAAGCACAAAAGATTAACTTAGTGATGGATAATTGGTTTTTCAGGGAAGCTGGGTCGAAGTCATCACCACCTTTTCATCATGATATATCATATTTCGATTTTGAAGGATCTATGTGTGTATTGTGGTTACCACTTGAACCAATAAAAAAAGAGGATGGTATAGCATGGGTTAAAGGTTCACATTTATGGGATAAATTATTCCTAAGAACGCGGTTTAATGACGGCCATGAAGTTGATGGTGAACCAGGGATTGTTAATGGAAAAAAATATGAATTAACTCCTAACATATTAGAAAATAAAGATAATTATGAATTTCTACAATGGGATCTGGAAGTTGGTGACTGTATTTATTTTGATATTAGAACACTACATGGAGGATTAAATACTGTCACACCCAAAAAAGATATTCATAGATACACACTAAGAATGGCAAAAGAAAATTCTAGAATTATTTATAGAGGAGATTGGGCCAGAGAAGAAAGAGTTATTATGGAAGATAATGGTTATAAAAATGGTGATGATTTATCTGGAAAAATGTTTCCAACTTTATTTGAAACTAGCTAACTTCAAGCTTTTTACACTGGAAGTTAACATAAATAATTAACCAGCAGGTTTGTAGCCAGCCATAGCTTTAGCGGCAATCTCGGCAGCTTTATTCATATTCATCTCTTCAAGAATAACCATATTCTCTACTGTTCCGCTTGCTTCCACAGCTAATTTTATACCAGCAAAATTTTCATAAGGCATATCTCCTGAAGTGACAGCAACGAAATCATAAGGACCTCTCGTAATATAAAAAGATTCAAATTTCCCTCCTACTGCTTCAGTTAATGCTTTTACCGCAGTTGATCTATCTTGCTTAGGGTCCTTCATAAAACCTTGGAAGGCCTTTGCTGTATAATTACCCATTACAATATATTTTTTCATAACTTTCTCCTTTATTAATTTGTAAGATCTAATCATATTTGTTAAAAATTTAAAAATTTATTTTTTAAAAATCAACTCAAGGTTTAGCAAATTATGTACGAAAAATTTGGACAATTTATCGATGGCAATTGGTCGCCCTCTTCTAACAAGGAAACTTATAAAGTTATCAATCCTGCAACAGAAGAAGTTTTAGGCCACGCTTCAAAAGCAACACCTGTTGATGTGGATAGAGCATTAAAATCTGCAGAAAAGGGATTAGCTATTTGGAGAAAAACTCCACCATGGCAAAGAGCTTATACGCTTAGAAAAATTGCTGACATGGTAAGAGAAAAAAAAGATGTACTTGCTAAATGGATGACTTTAGAAAATGGAAAACCTTTAGCAGAAGGTGTTGGTGAAACGAATGGTGCTGCAGATATTTTTGAATGGAATGCTGAAGAGACAAAAAGAATTTATGGACAAATTGTAGAAAGTAGATTTGAAGACACGAGAGTGCATGTTTATTATCAACCGATTGGAGTAGTGGCTGCTTTGTCACCTTGGAATTTTCCACTTGTATTAGCTGCTAGAAAAATTTCTACAGCATTAGCTGCGGGCTGTTCAGTAATTATCAAGCCAGACACAATTACACCAGGTGTGGTTATGGAATTAGTCGATATTTGTAGGGAATGCGGAATACCCGCTGGTGTAGTTAATCTTTTGTCAGGTGATCCACCTACAATTGCGTCACAATTAATTTCATCTGATATTATTAAAAAAATCTCAGTTACAGGCTCAACTAGAGTTGGTAAAATAATTTTAAAACAAGCTGCAGATAAATTACAAAGAGTAACAATGGAGTTAAGTGGTCATTCTCCTTTCATTGTATTTGATGATGCTGATTTAAATAAAGCAACGGACATAGCTATTGCTGCTAAATTTAGAAATAATGGTCAAGTTTGTATTTCACCTAATAGATTTTACATTCAGGAAAGTAAAAAAGATGAGTTCGTTGGTTTATTTATTGAAAAAACTAAAAAACTTAAGATTGGTAATGGTATGGATCCAGATACACAACTAGGACCGTTAACAACGCAAAAAAGACTAAATGAAGTTGAAGAGCTAGTTGAAAAAACGAAACAAGAAGGAGCTAAAGTTTTATTGGGAGGTAAGAGGCCTGCAGGATTTAATAAAGGTTTTTATTATGAGCCAACTGTTTTTGATGATGTTAAAGATGACTTTACGATCATGAAACAAGAACCATTTGGGCCATTAGTTCCAATGCTGTCATTTAAATCTTTTGATGAAGTTATTGAAAGAGCAAATGATAATGATTTAGGTCTTTGTAGTTATATTTGTACTAATTCAATGGATAAAGCTTATAGAGCCTCTGAATTAATGGAAGCAGGCATTGCTTGTGTGAATACTGGTGTTGTAGCAGTTGCAGAAGCTCCATTTGGTGGAATAAAACAAACTGGCTATGGTAGAGAAGGTGGCTCTAACGCAATTAAAGATTATCTAAATGTTAAATATACTCATATGGGTATTAAGGGCTAGTAAATAAGGTTGAATTAAATAAATCCTAAATTAAAAGTTTTATTTATGAATAATTATAATTTAAAGGGTAGAAGAGCAATAGTAACAGGTGGCGCACAAGGTTTTGGTTTTGCAATTACAAAAAGATTTTTAGAATCTGGTGCTGAAGTTATAATTTGGGATATTGATCAAAAAGCTGTTGATGAAGCATTAAAAGAGCTTTCATCTGAAAAATGTAGCCATCAAATAGTTGATGTCACTAACTTCGGTGACATAACAAAAAATATTGAACTAAGTACTAAAGAAAAAAATGTAGATATTTTTGTAAATAATGCGGGTATGGCCGGTAAAAATACACAAGTTTGGAATTATCCAAATGATGAATGGTTAAAAGTAATGAACTTAGATTTAAATTCAGTCTTTTATTGCTGTAAAGCAATAGCACCTCACATGATTAAGAATAATTATGGAAGAATAGTAAATATTGCATCTATTGCAGGAAAAGAGGGTAATCCGAATGCTAGTGCATATAGCACCGCAAAAGCGGGTGTTATAGGACTTACAAAATCGTTAGGTAAAGAATTAGCTGATAAAAATATTGCCGTTAATGCTGTAACGCCAGCAGCAGCTAAGACTAGAATTTTCGATCAAATGACTGAGGAACATATAAATTATATGCTCTCTAAAATTCCAAGAAATAGATTTGCTAAAGTTGATGAGTTAGCGTCATTAGTTACTTGGTTAGCTGCAGAAGAGAATTCTTTTTCAACTGCTGCAGTTTTTGATTTAAGTGGTGGAAGAGCAACTTATTAAGTTATGCAAATTGGATTTGACGTTGGTGCCACAAAAATAGAAAGTGTCATTTTAAAAGATAACGGTGAAGAAGTTGACAGAAGTAGAAGAGACTGTCCAAAAGATTACCTTTCAATAGTTCAAACCATAAAAGATGTTGTAGTTGAGCTAGAAAAAAAACATAATAAAACATTACCAGTTGGTGTATGTCATCCAGGCGTTCATTCTCCACAAACAGGACTAGTTAAAAATGCGCCTAACTGTGTTTGGATTGAAAAACAACCTTTTCAAAAAAGTCTTCGTGAAGCTCTAAATAGAGAAGTTTTTTGTGAAAATGATGGAAATTGTTTTGCATTATCTGAAGCAATAGATGGTGCTGGCAAACATTATAAAATTGTATATGGAATTATTCTTGGATCTGGTGCGGGAGGTGGATTGGTTATAGATAAACAGATTGTTTCAGGACCTAATGGTGTTGCTGGGGAATGGGGTCACAATCAGCTACCATTTATGGCTGCCCAAAAAGAGGAGCTTAAGACATTAAATCTAAGAGATGCAGAGGTTGAAAGTTTTGTATCAGGATTAGGGTTGGCTAAAAGATTTAATAAAAAGTATAAAAAAAATTTGAAAGCTAATGAAATATTTGAACTCTATAGAAGACATGAATTAGATGCAGAAAAAATGATAGAGGAATTTAAGACTAATCTTGCAATGTCTTTAGCTACTATAGTTAATATTCTTGACCCAGATGTTTTTATATTTGGTGGTGGTGTTACAAATGAAATAGATTTTTTTGATGAGATAGAAAACTTAACTAAAAAATATGTTATAGGCAAAGAATATGAAGGTGTTTTCTTAAAACCCAAATATGGAGATGCCAGTGGAGTTAGGGGTGCGGCAAGATTAGGTAGAAAATCAAGCTATTAAATTTTATATCTATTAAAAAGTGAAAAAATTTTTTTTATAAAATTTTTTATTCAAATAAAACATAGTTTAATTTAAAAATAATTAAATCAATCTTAGGTTGTAGAAAAAGTTTTTTGTTTAGGTTTTTTTGTTTTTTTAATAAGTTAATTTTTTAAATTAATTAATCGATTAATTATATTAACTAAAAAGAGGAAAATAAAATGAAAATGAAGAAACTGATAGTTGCTTTAATAGCTCTAGCTCTTACTCCAAGTGTTTCATTTGCAGCACCTAAGGCTGAGGTATTGCACTGGTGGACAGGTGGTGGTGAAGCAAAAGCTTTAAAAGTATTACAAGATGAGTTTGCTGCACAAAATGGAGTTTGGTTAGACATGCCTGTTTCTGGTGGTGGTGGAGATGCAGCAATGCAAACACTAAAAGCTAGAATAGTTGCTAACGATGCACCAGCAGCAGCTCAAATTAAAGGTCCTACAATTCAAGAGTACGATGAAGAGGGTGTAGTTGCACCTTACAACATTGATGCTGTTGCAAAAAAAGAGGGTTGGGACAATCTTTTAAGTAAGCAAGTTGCTAGTCATATGAAATGTGATGATGGTAAAGCGTATTGTGCTGCACCTGTAAACATTCACAGAATTGACTGGATCTGGGCTAATAAAAAAGTTCTAGATTCTAATGGTATTAAAATGCCTTCTACTTGGGCAGAGTTTAATGCTGCTGCGGATAAACTACAAGCAAATGGAATTATTCCTTTAGCTCATGGTAGTCAACCTTGGCAAGATGCAACAGTATTTGAAGCTGTAGCTCTTGGTGTCGGTGGTAATGATTTCTACAGAAAAGCTTTTGTAGATTTAGATGCTGCTACGTTAGGTGGATCAACTATGACTAAAGTGTTTGATCAAATGAGAAAACTTAAAGGTTACACTGATGCTGGTTCTCCAGGTAGAGACTGGAACGTTGCTACTGGTATGGTAATGGAAGGCAAAGCTGCTTTTCAAATCATGGGTGATTGGGCAAAAGGTGAATTTGCTGCTAACAACATGGCACCAGGAAAAGATTATATCTGTGCGCCAACTCCATCTAACAATGGATATCTTTACAATGTAGACTCATTTATTTTCTACAAAGTTAAAGGTAAAGATAAAGTTGAAGGTCAAAAACTACTTGCTAGCTTAATGATGGGAAAAAACTTCCAAAAAGTTTTCAACATCTATAAAGGTTCGATACCTGCAAGATTAGATGTTTCTATGGATGAGTTTGATATGTGTGCTAAAAAATCAAACGCAGACTTAAAAACTGCTGGTTCTAAGGGTGGATTACTACCAAGTTTTGCTCACGGTATGGCATTAAGACTTGCACAAAAAGGTGCTATTCAAGATGTAGTTACTGAGCATTTCAATTCAAATATGTCTTCATCTGATGCTGCTAAAAAACTAGCTGCAGCAGTTAAGGCTTCGCTATAATAAAAAAAAGTACGTTAAAATCTGCGCTTTCATAAAAATGATAGCGCAGATCTAATTAAAAATATGTTTTGGTTAAAAAAAAATTTACCTAAATTAGTTCTAGTACCATCACTTGGAATTTTATCTTGGTTTGTGTATGGTTTTATTTTTTGGACGATTTATATTTCTTTTACAAAATCTAAGATGCTACCAAGGTACGAAATTTGGGGGATAGATCAGTATATTAGATTATGGAATATGCCAAGATGGCATGTAGCAGTTGAAAATTTACTAATATTTACAGTGTTATTTATAATCTTATGTATTGCTATTGGAATTCTTCTTTCAATATTACTGGACCAAAAGATTAGAGCAGAAGGTTTTTTAAGAACAATTTATTTATACCCTATGGCTTTATCGTTCATAGTGACAGGAACAGCTTGGAAATGGGTTCTAAATCCAACACTAGGCATTGAAAAGTTTGTTAATGATATGGGTTTTGAAACCTTTAAATTTGATTGGTTAGTAACACCAGAAATGTCAATCTACACGATAGTAATAGCCGGTGTATGGCAATCTTCCGGATTTATTATGGCAATTTTTTTAGCAGGCCTGAGATCGGTTGATGATGAAATTATTAAAGCTGCAAAAATAGATGGTGCAGGAATTTTTTCAATTTATAGTAAAATTATTCTTCCAATGATGAGACCAGTTTTTATGAGTGCAATAGTAATTTTGGTTCATTTATCAATCAAGAGTTATGATTTAATTATAGCACTAACCTCAGGTGGGCCAGGAATTTCATCAGATATGCCCGCAGTGTTTATGACTGCTATGGCTTTTCATAGAAGTGAAGTGGGACTAGCATCTGCAAGTGCGATAATGATGTTTTTAACAGTATCTGCAATTGTTGTGCCGTATTTGTATTCAGAATTAAAGAGGGAAAATGCAAGATAAAGAAAAATTAAATCTTAATAGATTAGAAGCAAATTCTAAAAGAAAAAATATTATCTATAGATGGATTTTATATTTTATATTAGGAATTTTTGTATTTTATTATTTAACTCCACTATATGTAATGATTGTAACATCATTTAAAACTATGCCAGAAATTAGACAGGGTAATTTATTTTCTTTACCAGAATCTATTAAGTTTGATGCTTGGAAACAGGCCTGGGATGGAGCTGGATTTACAGGAGGTGATGTTGTTCTTAAACCTTATTTTTGGAATTCTATTAAGTTAGTAGTCCCAGCAGTTATAATATCAACTTTACTTGGAGCTATTAACGGTTACGCTTTAACAAAATGGAGATTTAAAGGAGATTCATATATATTTCTATTATTTTTATTTGGAACTTTTATACCCTATCAAGCAATATTATTACCAATGGCTAGAACTCTAGGTGTCCTAGGAATGTCAAATTCAATAAGTGGGCTAATATTAGTTCATGTAGTATATGGAGTTTGTTTTACAACATTATTCTGCAGAAATTATTATGTATCTATTTCAGATGAAATGGTAAGAGCTGCAAGAATTGATGGAGCAGGATTCTTTAAAATATTTTTTAAAATTATCCTACCAATTTCTATTCCTATACTAGTTGTAACTGTCATTTGGCAATTCACACAAGTATGGAATGATTTTTTATTTGGAGCTACTTTTTCATTTGGGGAAGCAGCACCAATTCAAGTAGCCCTTAATAATTTGGTATTAACAAGTACAGCTGTCAAAAGATATAACGTAGATATGGCAGCAGCAATTATTACAGGTGTTCCAACATTAATAGTTTATATTCTTGCTGGAAATTATTTTATTAAAGGACTAACAGCAGGATCAGTGAAAGGATAATATGGCAACTTTAAAAATTAATGACATCAATAAAAACTTTGGAAAAACTGAAGTTTTAAAAGGAATTAATCTAGATATTAAACACGGTGAATTTCTTGTACTTTTAGGACCATCTGGGTGTGGAAAATCTACATTGTTAAATACAATTGCAGGTCTAGAAACATCCAATAGCGGGGATATTTTGATAGACGATCATAATGTAAATAATATGGAGCCAAGTGATAGAGATATTGCTTTAGTGTTCCAGTCTTATGCTCTTTATCCAGCAATGACTGTTAGAAAAAACGTTACCTTTGGACTGGAACAAAGAAAAACTCCAAAAGAAAAAATAGAAAAAGCATTAAATGATGTTTCTAATTTATTACAAATAACACAACTGTTAGACAGAAAACCATCTCAATTATCTGGTGGTCAACGTCAACGGGTTGCAATGGGTAGAGCGTTAGTAAGAGACCCCAAAATTTTTCTATTTGATGAACCGTTATCAAATCTTGATGCAAAATTAAGAGTTGAAATGAGAAGAGAAATAAAAAAACTACATCAAAAACTTGGAACTACAATAGTTTATGTTACACATGATCAAACGGAAGCTATGAGCTTAGGTACAAATATTGCAATTATGGATCATGGATTAATTCAACAATGTGATACACCTAAAAATATTTACAATAAACCTGAAAGTGTCTTTGTTGCAGATTTTATTGGATCTCCATCAATGAATTTGATTGAAGGTAAATTAAAGAAACATGATAATAATATTATTTTTATGCCCAATGGTTCAAATGATAGTATTAAAATACCAGTTGGGAACTACTCTTTTAAAAATAAATTTGAAAACACTGAACTAACTACTTATTTAGGAATTAGACCAGAACACATTTACTTTGATAAAATTAATCCTGATTGTTTTGAAATTGATTTAAAGTCGGAGCTTTTAGAATACACAGGTCATGAGCAAATAGTAACGTTTGATTATCTTGGACAACAAGTTCTTGGTAAGTTTGCATCTACATTTGATATAGAAATAAATAAAGAATTAAAATTAAATATTGATACATCTCAAATTTCTTTATTTGATAAAGATTCAAAAAAGAGGATTTAAATGACAGCTATTTATGAAGATTTAAAAAATAAAAGAGTTTTTGTAACTGGAGGCGGTTCTGGTATTGGTGCCTCTATCGTAGAGCATTTCTGTGAACAAGGTTCAGAAGTATATTTTATAGATATAAATGAGAAAGCATCAAATAAATTAGTTTTAGAATGTAAAAATAAAAATTTTTCTGTTCCTACTTTTATAAAGTGTGACCTATTAAATATAAAAGATTTACAAAATACTATATCAAAAATTATTGATAATAATGGAGCAATCGATGTTTTGGTAAATAATGCAGCAAATGATGAGAGACATTCTATCGATGAAGTAACTGAGGAATTTTGGAACGAAAGAATGAATATTAATTTAAGACATTATTTTTTTACAGTTCAGTCAGTTAAAAAAGCAATGATAGCAAATAAAAGTGGCTCCATTATAAATATTGGGTCTGTTTCATGGATGATTGGACAAGGTGGAATGGCTGCTTATACTGCTGCTAAATCTGGCGTTGTGGGTTTAACGAGATCTTTTGCAAGAGACCTTGGTGAGTTTGATATAAGAGTAAATTCAGTAGTTCCTGGTTGGGTGATGACAGAGAGACAAGTTGAGAAATGGTTAACACCTGAGTCTGAGGCAGATATGTTAAAAAAACAGTGTTTAAAACATAAGTTAATGCCCTCAGATATAGCTAAAACAGTTCTATTTTTTGGTTCTGATGCTTCATCTGGATGTACTAATCAAGATTATGTAGTCGATAAAGGTTGGTTATAATAAAATTCACAAAAATGAAAAAAAAAGAATTAAGAAGCAAACAGTGGTTTGATAATCCAAATGATCCAGCTCTTACTGCTCTATATTTAGAAAGATATCTAAATTATGGAATGACAAGACAAGAATTGCAATCTGGAAAGCCTATAATCGGAATTGCTCAATCTGGTAGTGATCTATCACCATGTAATAGACATTTTCAAGGATTAAGTAGTAGAATTAAGGATGGGATTAGACAGGCGGGAGGAATACCCATTGAATTCCCAACTCATCCTATTCAAGAAACAGGTAAAAGGCCTACAGCTGGTTTGGATAGAAACTTATCTTACTTGTCTTTAGTAGAAGTTTTATTTGGCTATCCTATAGATGGAGTAATTTTAACAACTGGTTGTGATAAAACTACGCCAGCAGCATTAATGGCTGCGGCAACTGTAAATATACCAGCAATAGTTTTATCAGGTGGTCCGATGCTTGATGGAAGTTATAAAGGAAAAAAAGTAGGTTCTGGAACTGTAGTTTGGGAAGCGAGAAAACTGCACGCAAAAGGAGAAATTACATATGATGAATTTATGGACATGGTTGCTGCATCAGCACCAAGCATAGGTCATTGTAATACAATGGGAACAGCTTCATCTATGAACTCTATTGCAGAAGCATTAGGAATGTCTTTAACAGGCTGTGCGGTTATACCTGCTCCATACAGGGAAAGATCACAAATTTCATTTGAAACAGGAAAAAGAATTGTTGATATGGTTCATGAAGATTTAACACCTTCAAAAATCATGACTAAAGAAGCATTCGAAAATGCAATATTAGTTGCAAGTGCAATAGGAGCTTCAAGTAATTGTCCACCACATCTCACAGCAATAGCAAGACATATGGGTTTAGAATTAGATATAGAAAATTGGCAAACAATAGGTCACGATATCCCATTACTTGTAAATTGTCAGCCAGCTGGCGAACATTTGATGGAAAGATTTTATAGAGCAGGAGGGGTTCCTGCAATTATGCAAGAATTATTAAAAAATAATAAATTACACAAAAACGTACTTACAGTATCAGGGAAAACTGTAGAAGAAAATTTAAAGATTAAAATAGATGTAGATAGTGATGTTATTAAATCATTTGAAAATCCACTAGTAGAAAATGCAGGTTATATCGTTATGAGAAGTAATTTTTTTAGTTCTGCTGTTATGAAAACATCAGTTATTAGTGATGAGTTTAGAAAAAGATATTTATCAGATCCAAAAAATAAAAATGTATTTGAAGCTAATGCCGTAGTATTTGAAGGACCAGAGGATTACCATTCAAGAATAAACGACGAAAAGTTAAATATAGATGAAAAATCAATTTTGATGATTAGAGGCTGTGGACCCGTAGGTTATCCAGGTTCCGCTGAAGTTGTAAATATGCAGCCACCAGATAGATTATTGAAAAAAGGGATTAACACTCTTCCAACATTAGGAGATGGCAGACAAAGTGGCACTTCAGAAAGTCCATCTATTTTGAATGTTTCACCAGAATCGGCTATTGGTGGGGATTTATTGATAGTTCAAACAGGAGATAAAATTAAGATTGATCTTAACAATAGAAGAATTGACTTATTAGTATCAGAGACTGAGATCTCAGATAGAAAAAAAAATACCAAGATCCCAGTATTAACAAACCAAACACCATGGCAGGAAATTTCCAGAAAAATGGTAGGTCAATTAGAAACGGGTGCTTGCCTAGAAACTGAATCTTTATATTTAGATATAACAAACACAAAAGGGATGCCCAGGCATTCACATTAAAAAGGAAAAACATGAGCAATCGACTAGAAGGTAAAAATATTATTGTAACAGCTGCAGGCCAGGGAATTGGTAAAGCAACGGCTATAGCACTTCATAATGAAGGAGCAAATGTAACTGCAACAGATTTAAATAATAAAACTTTAGCTGAATTAAATAAAGAATATCCTAAAATTAAAGTTCAAACTTTAGATTCAACAGACAATAATGCTATTTCAGAATTTATGAAAAGTGTTGATAAAGTTGATGTTTTATTCAACGCAGTAGGTTTTGTTCATCATGGAACTATTCTAGAATGTGAAGAAAAAGATTGGGATTTTTCTTTTGATGTAAATGTCAAATCTATGTATCAAATGTGTAAAGCAATTTTACCTTTAATGGTTAAGCAAAATGGTGGAAGTATAATTAACGTTTCGTCATGCGCCTCTAGCCTTAAAGGTTTTCCAAATAGATTTGTTTACGGAACTACAAAAGGAGCAGTAATTGGCTTAACTAAATCAATAGCTGCAGATTTTGTAAAACAAAATATTAGATGCAATTCTATTGCACCAGGAACAGTATTTTCACCTTCTTGGCAAGATAGAGTTAATCAAAGCCCGGACCCGGTACAAGCAAAGAAAGATTTTATAGCAAGACAACCAATGGGAAGACTAGGAACAGCAGAAGAAATAGCTGCTGTAGCAGTTTATTTAGCTGGAGACGATGCAACATTTACTACAGGAACAACAATTTCTGTTGATGGTGGAATTTCAATTTAATAAATTAAGAAAAGGTAAATTATGAAACTATTAAGAGTAGGTGTTAAAGGAAAAGAAAAACCAGCAGCATTAGATAAAAATGGAAAATTTAGAGATTTAAGTTCTCATATTACTGATTTAAATTCAGATACTGTAAATTTTGAAACTATTAAAAAATTAGAAAGTATAGATTTAGAAAGTTTAACTGAAATTTCAAATTCTGAGAGAATAGGAGCTTGTATTAATAAGCCAGGAAAGTTTGTAGCAATTGGTTTAAATTATTCTGACCATGCAGCAGAATCTGGTATGGATGCTCCATCAGAACCTATTGTATTCATGAAAGCGACAAGCTCAATTAATGGTCCTAACGATGATATTGAAATTTCAAAAGATTCAAAAGAGCTTGATTGGGAAGTAGAATTGGGAATAATTATCGGAAAAGACACTAAAAATATTAGTGAAAAAGAGGCTGAAAATCACATTCTTGGATATTGTTTAGTAAACGATGTGAGTGAAAGAGAATGGCAACTTAAAAAAATGGGACAATGGGTTAAAGGAAAATCACATGATACTTATGGACCAATTGGACCTTATTTAGTTACCAAGAATGAAATCTCCGACATTAACAGTCTTAATTTAAGCTTAGATGTTAATGGGCAAAGAATGCAAACTGGAAACACAGATAAAATGATTTTTAATGTGTTCTTTATTGTTTCATATTTAAGTAAGTACATGACGTTACAAGCGGGTGATATCATTACGACTGGAACACCTCCAGGAGTAGGTATGGGAAAAAAACCACAGGTATTTTTAAAAGCAGGTGACACAATTAGATTATCAATTGATAATTTAGGTGAACAAAACTCAAAAGTTGTAGCTGAATAATTTGAATATCATAACTTCAAAGCCCAAAGTTATATGGAATTCGAAAACAATATTAGGTGAAGGCACCTTATGGGTGCCATCACATAATTCAATTTACTTTGTTGATATTAAGAAAAAAAAGATTTTTACTTTAAATGTTAAAACTAATAAAAGAAGAATTATAAAGATTAATAAAGAAATTGGGTTTCTAGCTCACATTAAAAAAGATATCTTTATACTTGGTTTACAATCAGAGCTTAGAATTGTTAATCTAAAAAATAAAGAAACTATTAGATCTATTCCAATTGAAGAAGACAAACCTCTAAATAGAATAAATGATGGAAAAATTGATCCTGAAGGTAGATTGTGGTTTGGTACTATGGATAATCTTGAGAGAAACATTAAAAATGGATCTTTATATTGCTTAGATAAAAAACTTAATATTCATAAAGTCGATACAAAATACTATATTACAAATGGTCCTGCTTTTATTAACTCTGAAAACTTCTTACATACTGATAGTCGAAGTAAAACAATTTATAAAATTAGAATAAATAAAAAACACAAGATAATTAAAAAGACAAAATTTTTAAAATTTTCAAAAATAGATGGCTCACCCGATGGAATGACAATTGATTCAAAAAAAAATGTTTGGATTTGTCATTATGGTGGAGCATGTATTTCTGTTTATAATTCAAGAGGTAAAAAAATTCACAAAATTGAATTACCAGCAAAAAATATTACTAATTGTACGTTTGGTGGATTGAGTAATAATGAAATTTATATATCAACTGCCTTAAAGGGTATGACTAAAAATGAAATTAAGAAATATAAACTTTCAGGCTCTTTTTTTAAAATTAAAACAAATGTTAAGGGGATTAAGTCAAAATCCTTTAAAATATAAAAATTACAAAGTGATTAAGTGTAGTTTAAAAATATTATAGGATATAATAAATCATATGCAGAATATTAGCTTTATTGGAATTGGTCTTATGGGGTTTCCAATGGCAAAAAATCTTCTTAAATCAGGCTTTAACTTAAGAGCTTATAATAGATCTCAAGATAAAGCAGATAGATTAAAAGAATTTGGAGCAGAAATATCCACATCCATCAAAGACGTTGTTACAAATTCTGATGTAATTATTACGATGCTTACAGATGATGCTGCAGTAGAAAAGGTAATGGGCAGTGATGAGTTTATATCTAATATTAAAGAGGGAGCGACTGTAATTGATATGAGCTCAGTTAACCCCGTTATTACAAAAAAATATTTTAAGATTTTAAAAGAAAAAAATATTAATTATTTAGATGCACCTGTATCTGGCGGAACAATTGGTGCAGAAGAAGCCTCTCTTGCTATTATGGTAGGCGGTGATGAAGAAACATTTAAACAATGTTATGATCTTCTTAAAATATTAGGCAACCCAACTTTAGTTGGACCTGTTTCCTCTGGTCAAATTTCAAAACTAGCAAATCAAATAATTGTTGGTGTTACCATTGGAGCTGTAGCAGAAGCTGTTACATTATGTGAGAAATCAGGCACTAACCCAAATAAAATGATTGAAGCTTTATCAGGGGGTTGGGCTGATAGTAAAATATTGCAAACTCATGGAAAAAGAATGATCAACAAAGATTTTACCCCAAAAGGAAAAACTACAACACAACTAAAAGATATGACTAACATTATTAATGCTGGAAAAGCAGCTGAAACTCATTTGCCTATTTCTAGTTTAGTTAAAGAAATGTATAAAGATTTAGTAGCAGATGGTCAGGGAAATACAGATCATAGCTCTTTATATAAAGCAATAGAAAAAATAAATAAAAAATGAAATTTTTAAGAATTGGAAAGGCAGGTCAAGAAATTCCTGTAGCACTAGATAGAAATGGAAAATATAGAAATCTATCATCGATTATTAAAGATTTAAATTCAGAAACTATTAATTTTGAAACTTTAGATAAAATTAAAGATATAAATTTAGAGAACCTGGAAGAGGTAAATCAAAATGAAAGAATAGGGTCTTGTATTTCTAAACCAGGAAATTTTTTTGCAATTGGCTTAAATTATGTTGAGCATGCAAAAGAAACAGGAGCAAAAACACCTGATAACCCAGTTCTATTTAATAAGTCAGTTCATTCTATAGTTGGACCAAACGATAATGTGATTATTCCTAAGACTTCAAAAAAATTAGATCATGAAGTTGAAATTGCTTTTGTCATAGGAAAAAAAGCAAAAAGAGTTTTAGAAAAAGATGCACAAGATTATATTTTTGGTTATTGTATTTGTAACGATATCAGTGAACGTGAATGGCAAAAAGAAAAAGGAGGTCAGTGGGTAAAGGGTAAATCTGGTGATACATTTGGACCTTTAGGGCCTTATTTAGTAACTAAAGATGAAATTCAAGACGTTAATAATTTAAATTTAACGCTAGATGTTAATGGTCACAGACATCAAACAGGTAACACCAATCAGATGATTTTCAATTTTAACTTCTTGGTAGCTCATATTACAAGTTTTATAACGTTAATGCCTGGTGATATAGTGACTACAGGAACTCCTCCTGGAGTTGGACTTGGAATGGATCCTCCTGTTTTTCTTAAAGAAGGTGATGAGATGAAGCTAAATATTGACAGTTTGGGCTCTCAAAATTCAAAAG
This sequence comes from Candidatus Pelagibacter sp. PS_16, assembly GCF_059417965.1. NCBI lineage: Bacteria > Pseudomonadati > Pseudomonadota > Alphaproteobacteria > Candidatus Pelagibacterales > Candidatus Pelagibacteraceae > Candidatus Pelagibacter > Candidatus Pelagibacter sp. PS_16. The sequence continues at coordinate 369,906 of NZ_CM182074.1, forward strand.
TTATTTTAGAACAATAATTAAGACAAGATGATCAAAAGAGACCTTTATTACGAACGAATACCAACAAAATCATTAAGAGAAGATGTTAGATATCTAGGTGATGTTTTAGGAAGAGTAATAAAAAAACAAGAAGGACAAAGTTTTTTTAAACTAGTAGAGGATACGAGATTACTTTCTAAAGCAAATTTAGCCAACAAACATGTCAAAGATCCTTTTAAGAATATTTTAAATAAAATTAAAAATCTAAACCCTGAAAATACCTTTAAGTTAGCAAGGGCTTTTAATCATTTCATGAACTTTATAAATCTGTCAGAAACTACAGATGCATCAAGAAAACTTGATGAATATGAAAATAATAAAAAAAACAGTAATAAAAATATTTTTATTGAAGAAATATTTGAAAAACTTTTTAAAGATAAAAAGATTACCAATAAAAAAATTTATGATGTTGCAAAAAAACTAAATATTGGAATTGTTTTAACAGCACACCCAACAGAAGTTAAAAGAAGAACACTAATACAAAAATATAACAAAATTATAAAAATTTTAGAACAAAGAGATTTATATAAAAAAAATCTATCAAAATTAAAAACCTTAGATAAAGATTTATATAATGAAATAACCATTATATGGAACACTGATGAGCTTAAAAGATCGAAACCTACACCGTCTGAAGAAGCAAGATGGGGATTGGCAGTAATAGAAGACAGTCTTTGGGACTCTATTCCCAAAGTATATAGAAGACTAAATAACATCTTTCTTAAAAATATGGGAAAATCACTTCCTAGAAACTTTAATCCAATTGAATTTGGATCATGGATGGGTGGTGATAGAGACGGCAATCCAAATGTTACAGCAGAAGTTACTAGCGAAGCCTTACTTTTATCTAGATGGGAAGCTGCAAAACTATATGAAAAACAATTAACGAATTTAATACGTTCATTGTCTATGAAAAAGTGCTCTACACAAATATTAAATATAACAGGTAAAACATTTGAACCCTATAGGGTTTTTTTAAGACCATTGAGGGACAAATTACGAGCAACACATATTTTGATAAAAGAACATCTGGTTAATAAAGAACCATTGGATCATAAAAAACTTTTATCTAATACTGGTGAAATTTTAACACCTCTTAGAGTTGTAAGAGACTCACTAATCCAAAACCAAAGTGAAAATATTGCAGAAGGTGATTTGCTGGACTTAATTAGAAGGGCTAGATGTTTTGGAATTAATTTAGCTAAATTAGATATTAGACAAGAATCCTCAAGACATACCAAATTAATCTCAGAAATTGTAAAAAAGAAATACAATAAAGACTATTTTTCATGGAATGAAAGTGAAAAACTCGCTTTTCTATCTTCAGGAATTAAAAGTAAAAAAAATTTAATAAAAAATTCTTTACTTAAAAACAAAGAAAATAAAGAAGTTTGGTCTACATTTAATGTACTTGTTGATCAACCTAAAGAATGTTTGGGTGCCTACGTTATCTCAATGACTTCAGCGGCATCAGATATATTATCTGTTGCCTATTTGCAAAAAGAAGCCAAAATTGTCAATAAATTAAGAGTAGTTCCTTTATTTGAAACTTTGGATGATTTGAGAAATGCCAAATCAATAATGAACAGTTTATTTTCGTTGCCTTGGTATAGAAAATCAATCAATTATAAACAAGAAATTATGATTGGCTATTCAGACTCAAGTAAAGATGCAGGTAAATTATCTGCTAGTTGGCATCAATATAAATTACAAGATGAAATTTTGAAATTAGCTAAGAAGTATAAAATTGACATTACTTTTTTTCATGGTCGTGGTGGATCTGCAGGGCGTGGCGGAGGACCAATTCAAGCAACATTAAAATCACAACCAGCAAATTCAGTTAATGGAAAAATTAGAATTACAGATCAGGGTGAGGTTATCCAACAAAAATATGGTTATGAACCATTAGCAAAATATAATTTATGTAGCTATATAGGGGCAGTGGTTCAGGCAACGTTAAACCCTCCACCAGAACCTAAAATAAAATGGAAACAATTAATTGAAAAAATGTCAGAAATTTCCATGAAATCTTATAGGAGTAATATTAATGAAAAATCAGATTTTATAAGATATTTTAGAACTGTAACCCCTCATAAAGCATTGGGTAAACTTTCAATTGGTTCTAGACCTTCAAAAAGAAAAAATGTTGATAACATACAAAGTTTAAGAGCTATCCCTTGGGTTTTTGCATGGACACAAATTAGATTATTTTTACCTGCATGGCTTGGCACAACAGAAGCGTTAAATTATGCGTCATCCAAGGTATTTAAAAAAATATTAGTAGATATGGAAAAAAACTGGCCTTTTTTTAATTCAACAATGGATATTTTAGATATGGTAATTTCTAAAGTTGATCCAGAAATATCAAAAGTATATGAAAACCAACTAGCAGATAAAAAGCTTAAAATTGTAGGAAAAAAGTTAAGATCGCAATTTGAAACATTAAAAAGATTAAATAAAGTAATCACGCCATTTCAAATAAGAAAACAAAGAAAGGTATTTAGAACATCTGTTATTATTAGAAATATCTATTCTGAGGTGTTACACATAACTCAATCAATAGTTATGAAAAAACTTACATTAAAAAAATTAAATAAAAATAAAAAACAATATCTTGATGATGCGTTAATGACTTCTATTGCTGGTATATCTGCAGCCATGAAAAACACAGGGTAATATGATTGAATTAATTATAGCTTTTGGGGCTGGTTTAATCAGCTTTTTGTCTCCATGTGTCTTACCCTTAATACCTGGTTATGTTTCCTTTATTACTGGCAGTACATTAAGTGAAATTCTAGAAAAAAAGAAAATTGATTTATTACCGTTGATAGTTTTTTCATTAGGGTTTTCTTTTGTATTTATTATCTTTGGTGCAACTGCTTCTTTTTTGGGGCAAATTCTTTTACAAAATTCTCAAATTTTAAGAATTATTGCTGGAGTTATAATAATCATATTTTCTCTTCAATTAATTGGTGTTTTAAATATTAAATTTCTTAACATTGAAAAGAAATTTTATACAAAAAAATCAAATAATATTTTCTTTATATTTATTGTGGGAATGGCATTTGGCTTTGGATGGACACCATGTATTGGGCCTATTTTAGGGTCGATACTTGCCTTAGCCTCTACAGAAGAAACTATTTACAAAGCAATTTTACTTTTAAGTTTTTACTCACTTGGGTTAGCGATACCTTTTATTTTATCAGGTTATTTGATGCAAAAGTTTTTATTATTTTCAAAAAACTTCAAAAAAAATATTAATTTAGTCACAAAAGGTGGTGGTATAATACTTTTAATTACAGGAATTTTAATTTTAACAAATCAATTACAAGTTCTTGGCTACTATATTTTAAACTATTTACCCTTTTTGCAAAACTTCGGTTAATAGGTTAATAACAATCTATACTTATGAAAATTTATCAAATTGACTCAAGTGCCAGAAAAGAAGGATCAAGTTCAAGAGCATTAGCAAAAAAATTATTAAATAAAATCAAAAAACCAGGCGATGAAGTAATTTATAGAGATTTAGATGACGATATGCTTTTTGTTAGTGGTTTAACTGAGTCTGGAATGAAGATTGCAGAAAAAGACCAAACTGAAGAGCATAAAAAAATGTTTGAACTATCAGATAAACTTGTAAGTGAATTAAAAGAAAGTGATATCATTATAATTTCAGCGCCAATTTATAACTATGGCCCTCCAGCAACTCTTAAAGCTTGGTGTGATCTAGCAGCAAGAATTGGTGAAACTTTCAAGTTTAAACCTAATGGGAGAAGAGAGGGATTACTTAAAAATAAACAAGCTTATTTAGTAATTACTTCAGGTGGAACTAAATTAAATAGCTCAGAGGATTTTTTAACTCCATGGTTAAAATTTATATTAAATTTCTTTGGAATTGAAAAAGTTGAAGTAATAAGTGCTGATCAAATGGCGTTAGATTATGAGAAATCAATTAAAGAAGCTGAAAAACAAATTGAAAATATAATTTAATGAATTTATTAAATAAAAAGGATTACAAGTTATATTCTAACTTTCTAAATACCTTAGCAAAATACTTAAATAAATTTTATTTTTCAAAACTTAATAAAACTTTCATGATATCTAACAAACTTAAAGGTAAAGGCTATGACCCAGTAACAACATCTGACAAAGCATTTGAAAAATTTATTAGATTAAAGATAAAAAAAAAATTTCCAAGTCATCAAGTTATAGGTGAAGAGTTTGGTCACAAAAAATCAACTAGTGATTACACATGGGTCATAGACCCAATTGATGGAACAAGATCATTTGTAATAGGCAATCCAACATGGAGTAATTTGATATCTTTAAATTTTAAAGGTATACCCGTTATTGGTTTAGCAAACTTTCCAATACTAAATAAATATTATTTAAATTTTGATAATAAAAATTCTTTTGTTTTTGAAAAGGGTAAAAAAAGAAAAATCTCTGTTTCAAAAAATATACCATTTAGTCAGATAAAAGTATCAGGAGCATTTCATGGAGCGGTCTCTCTTAAACAACAAATGACAATTCCAAAAGTTTTAAAATTAATGCAATTTCCAACTGCAGATGCATTAAGTTACTCCCATTTATGTGAGGGGAAAATTGATGTTGTCTTTCAGGCTACTAATAAAATTTGGGATATTCACCCATTGATGCCAATTATAAAAGCTGCAGGAGGTATTGTTTCAACATGGGATAATAGAGACGCAGTTAATGCTGGAAATATTTTAGTTTCAGCTAATCAATCTATTCATAATAAAATGCTTAAGCTTTTAAAACCAGTTTCAAAATAAATGCATACAAGAACTAAAAAGATATTAGATTTTTGGTTTAAAGAAACCCCACCAAAAAAAAGATTTCAAAGACATAAAGATTTTGATGCGCTAATAAAAAAGAATTTTTTAAAAGATTATGAGTTAGCAGGTTCAAATGAGTATGATGATTGGCAAGATAGTCCCCTTGGTTCTTTAGCTCTAGTTATTTTATTTGATCAATTTTCAAGAAATATGTTTAGAGATGATCCGAAAGCTTTTATCCAAGATCATAAAGCAAGGTTGATAGTTAACGATTCTGTTTATGCAGGCTTTTTAGATGAAATGGATCAAGATCAAAGATTGTTTATGATATTACCACTAATTCACAGTGAAGAGATCACAGATCATGATATGGCCTATTATCTACTAGATAAATTCTTAAAAGATCATCCAGGTTTAATCTCTATAAAAAAATCTTGGAAAGATCACACCTTAGTAATAAAGAAATTTCATAGATATCCTCATCGAAACTTAGTGTTAGTTAGAAAATCTACTCCTGAGGAAATAGAGTTTCTAGCTCAACCAAATTCATCCTGGTAAAATGTTCACTAAATGAACAAATAAAATAAGCTATTCAATCTCTGCATTGCTGTAGTGACAATAAGTCATTTTAATATCTTAAAGTGCCGTCTATAAGGAGCCTACAAAATTCAAAAATTAACATTATCTTCTCTCTCTATTAGATAGTTAATATTAGCTTCCCTCGAAAGAGGGAAGTTTCTTATTGTTAATATCCCCACTGAATAATATAAATTTTAAATGAATTTCAAATTTGTTTATAAAATATGTACCAAATCTGAATGGCATGAAATTAAGAGCAAAGGTCAATTAACAGGTTCTAAAAAAGATTTGGAAGATGGCTATATTCATTTTTCAGGTGATGATCAAGTTGCCGGAACTCTTAAAAAATTTTACCAAAACCAAAAAGATTTAATTTTATTAAAGGTAGATACTTTAAAACTAGATCATTTAGTTTGGGAACAAGCATCAGATGGAAATATGTTTCCACATTTATATTCACCACTAGATATTTCTAATGTAGTAAATGAATTTGATATTACTTTAGATGATGAAGGCAATCATGTGTTGCCGGATATTTTTTGACCGCTTTTTTTTTAAGGGGGTCACCCTTTCGGTAAACTCCAAAAGAGTTCCCCTATAAGTCAGCGGTTTACGCTAAAATCTATAATAATAGATTTTTTATTTTCTATGGTCTTATCTAGTCTTTGATTATTTAATCACACCAGTTATGTGTCAGGTGGTGATAAATTCATAATCATCCTCCTTTATTGATATTCATATATTAGCATTTTTGAATACTCTATTCAAAATATTTATTTCACTTTATGTTAAATATATTTATTGAATGCAACCTAGCAAAACTGTAGGATTTCGATAATTTTAGAAACTCTTCTAACTAATTTTATTTAAATAATTTTATTAATTATTACCTAAAAGATTTACCATTAGTACACCCACAATAATAAAACATAAACCAACTATCGAATAAAGATTTGGAACTTGATTATATTTGATTATGCCAACACCTACAGTTGAGATAATCGCAAGACCCGCAAATGATGCGTAAGTAATTCCCATTGGAATATTTTTCATCACCATTGATAAGGCATACATGCACAAAACTATAGTAATTGCCGTAATAATACTTGGAACAAGTAGAGTAAAACCTTCGGCGCTTTTTGCAAAACTATTTGAAGCAACACCTAGTACTACTGCTAAAGCTAGAAATAAGTAGGAAGTTGTCATATTCATTAATTAGTTTTTCCCATTGTATTTAATAATATAACACCAATAATAATTAAAGATATTCCAAGAACAGCATAAAGGTTTGGTGTTTGATTGTATTTTACAACACCAAAGATTGTTACAGCTGTAATAGTGAGCCCCCCGTAAGTAGCGTAAGTAAAGCCAACGGGTATAATGGTCATTGCTTTAGATAAACAAAAGATACATGCAACAATTGTAATAATGCAAAAAATAGTAGGATAAATATTTGTAAAGCCATCTGTAGCTTTTAAGAAACCATTGGATGAAATACCAAGTATTATTGCTAATACTAGAAATATGTAGCCGCCAGTAAGATTCATCTAATTATCTTAAATGAAATATTGTTAGAGATATATAATTATTTAGATATTACCACCAACCCATTACACGGCCGTTACCAGCAATAATTAATAGGCAAGTTAATACATGAAGTGCTATCCAAAATGTTCTAAAAGCTAATGCTTTTTTAACATCGTTTTGTTTTATAGGTAAAAATTCAGGTTTGTCTTTGTCATTAATACCTATGGGCATCCCAACTGTTCTTGCCCAAATTTTTAACCAACGTCTTTGACCAGTCATAATTTTTATCTAAATTTAATCAATCCAATTGGGAAAAGGCAACCCTTTTTCCTCAAGAAAAGATTTGTTAAACATTTTGGTAGCGTATTTATCACTTTTATCACAAAGAATTGTTACAATAGTTTTTCCAGGACCCAACTCTTTACCCATTCTAATCGCACCAGCAATATTAATTCCACAGCTAGTACCAAGGCTTAAGCCTTCATTTTCAATTAAATCATAAAGTATAGGAAGCGCTTCATGGTCATCAATAGAGTAGGCGTCATCTATCTTAGCATTTTCAAAGTTTTTTGTTACTCTACTTGATCCAATTCCTTCAGTAATTGAACCACCTTCAGATTTTAATTCTCCATTTTTTATATAATTGTAAAGAGCAGATCCTTTTGGATCAGATAGAAATATTTTTATATCTTTATTTTTTTCTTTAAGAGCGTTACTTACTCCTGAAATCGTTCCACCTGTTCCAGATGAACATACAAAACCATCAACTTTACCTTCAGTTTGATCCCAAATTTCTTGTCCTGTTCCTTCATAATGACCCTTAGCATTTGCAACATTGTCAAACTGATTAGCCCAAACAACACCGTTATTATTTGATGGTCTTAATTCATCAGCAAGTTTTGCTGCAACTTTTACAAAGTTTGCATCATCTTTATAAGGTTTAGCTGGAACTAGTCTTAAATCAGCACCAATATTTCTAAGAAGATCTTTTTTTTCTTGTGTTTGGTTATCATTCATTACTATGATTGTTTTATAACCAAGTGAATTACCAAGTAGACATAAGCCAATACCAGTATTACCAGCAGTACCTTCAACAATTGTTCCACCTTTAGAAATTAATTTTTTGGTCTCTGCATCTTTAATTAAAGCAAGTGCCGCTCTATCTTTTACAGAGCCACCAGGGTTCATAAATTCAGCTTTACCATAAATATTACAACCAGTTATTTCTGATGCAGCTCTAAGTTTGATTAAAGGAGTGTTACCAATTCCAGAAATAAAATTGTCTTGAATATTTTTCATTAGTTTGAAGTATCTTTATCTACCTCTTCTACCGCATAAGGTTTAAATTCTTCAGTTGCTGTACCAACATTTTTAGCGGGTATTCCAACCATTACTGCATTCTCAGGAACATCTTTAGTTACAACGGCGTTAGCTCCAATTTTAGCATGAGTGCCAATTATTACAGGGCCTAATATTTGTGCACCAGAACCAACTACAACACAATCACCTAATGTAGGGTGTCTTTTAACTTGTCTTTGGTCATTTGAATTAATACTTGGCGCAATCCCACCTAAAGTTGCCATATGATAAATGGTTACGTTATTTCCAATTGCTGAAGTTTCACCAATTACAACACCCATACCATGGTCAATAAATAAATTTTTTCCAATTTTAGCACCTGGGTGAATTTCTATTCCAGTTAAAAACCTAGAGAGTTGAGAAATCATTCTTGCAACCAAATAAAATTTGGCTAGTTGAAAAAAATTTGCAATTCTGTGAAAAAAAACTGCTTTAACGCCTGGGTAAGTTAAAATTAAACTTAGTTTAGATTTTGCCGCAGGATCTCTATCAATTATAGATTGTAAAAAGTCGTTCATTATTTGCTAATGTTGATTATAAATTTATAGTGGTTTATATAAGCTTTAAATAAGTAATTTAAAGAGGAAAATCTATGTACAAAAACACCAACTGTTTTCATTTAGCAATACCTTGTGGCGATTTAGAGAAAGCAAAACATTTTTACAGTGAAATATTAGGGTGCAGATTAGATAACTCAGCTCAAGAATGGGCAGATGTAGATTTTTGGGGAAATGAATTAACTCTTCACGCAAGCGAGCATAAACTTGAAAGCGAAAGACATGATGTTGATATGGGTAACGTTTCTGTTCCTCATTTCGGTGTACATTTATCTAGAGAAAATTTTGATGCTCTTAAAAGTAGACTAAGAGAAAAAAATACTAAATATTATGACGAACCTTATTTAAGATTTAAAGGAACAAAATATGAGCAAGAAACATTCTTTGTTAAAGATCCTAATGAAAATATTTTAGAGATCAAAACATTAACTGCAAATCCTGGCTAAACTTTTAAATGACAAATAAAGTAGCTGCATACAGTGAAATTTTATATCATTTAATAAATTTTCGAACAGACCAATTCCAACAATTAAAAAAGATGTTAGGAATTGATTACGATTCTTTCATGATACTTTCTGTTATGGGGGCCCATTATTTAAAACATAGTGATAAGTTAGGATCAGATTGGGAAGCTGTATGGAAAAATTTAAGAACATCAAAAATAGAGGAGTTTTATATAGCACGTAAGTTAACAATTTATGCTGTAGCAAATATTTTAAATTTACCAAAAGAAACTGTTAGAAGAAAAATAGAAATTTTAAAAAAAAAAAATTAATAAGTCATTCAACTAAAATGGGTCTTTTACCAACAAACAAAACCGAAGAAATAATGAAACCTTTTGCTGAAATTGAATTAAAAACTCTTTCAAAATTTCTAAAAAATCTAAAAAAAAATAACACTTTAGAAAAAGTTTTAAATTTCTAATATTTGTAATACCTTTAAAACCTATTTTGGGTCTATAAAACCTAAATTGGGTTTTTTTTTATTATCAATTTTTTTTTATTTTTATAATAATCTGTTTAATGAAATTTATAAAAATATTTTTAACATCACTCTGTTTAATAATCACAACTGTAGCTAATGCAGATGTAGCCTCTCAAGCTTTAAATAAAGTATCTGAAAAAATATCAAATTTAATCCCAGGTGAAGGAATTACTGAAGTATCTTTAGATTATAATGATGGTGATGAGGATCAGCTTAACTTCTCAATATTAGGGGTAAGAGATATTGAAACAACAGATAACTCTAATTTTTTTACTCAATTTAGTTTGATGAACCAGGAAATAAACAGTTCCGGAAGAATTATTGGAAACATAGGCTTAGGTTATAGAAAACTATCTGAAGATAAAAATTTTATGTTTGGCGCAAATACTTTCTACGATAGAGATTTAACAGAGGGTCAAGACAGATTAGGCCTTGGTATTGAAGCTAAAGGTTCAATTTTAGATTTAACTGCAAATAGCTATACAAAAATTTCAAACTCTGAAGTTGTTAATGGTGATAGAGAGCAAGTTTTATCTGGTTGGGATTTTAACTTAACATCTCAAATTCCAAGAGCACCATGGGCTAGAATTAATTATAATGGTTATAAATGGGAAACTGAAAAAGGATCTGCTGATCAAAAAGGTAATATTTATTCTCTAGAACTAGATGTAACAAACTCAGTAGAAGTTGTTGCAAGTTTAGACAAATCCTCACTAAATGGTGTGGATGATGAAACTTCTTTAAGTATTAATTATATTTATCCACCAAAAGAAAAATCTATGGTGATGTCTGATGGCTTATCAAATGACATGTTTGAAAAAAGTAACATGGAACAAAAATTAAAAGAAAAAGTTAGAAGAAGAAATAAACTAGTAATGGAAATTCAAGGATCAATAATATTAACAAGTAAATAGACTATTATGAAAATATTTAAAAATTTAACAATACTAGCTACTCTATACTTTTTAGGTGTAACTTTTTTATATGCAGCTTCGGGCTCGGGTCTTGCTACGGTATATAAAATAAATGTTAATAAACTCGAGTTATGCGAAACGGGTAGCTCAGTTACAACTTGTTTAAACCCAATTACAGTAAGTAAAGCAGGTTTATCGACAGATGTGGATTTAGCCTCAATAACTGCTGGTGAAACTGCTGCAACTCTTGGAAATTTTGGTTTAGCCAAATCAGGTGTTACTTACACATACGTTCAGATGACAATGAATAGAGCAATAACAATAAAAGGTTCTGCAACAGCAGACTCAACTGTTTGTTATACTAAAGGAGATGGAAACTTAAATGGTACACATGGTGTTGCTGAAACTACATCAGGTGATTCAACAGAAGCAACATTGTATGTTCCGCCTTTTGTTGATCCAACTAACTTTCCAGAAATAAATTCTGTAGGTGATGCAACTGGTGCAGGAGCAAGAATTGCTGGCACAGTAAATGCATCAGATACTCACTTTCAAGCAAGACAAGCTTTAACTGCACCTTTTATTCTTGATCCAACTGCAATTCCTACTGTTAAAGTAGCATTTGGTACTGCCACAGCCGTAACTGTAAGCAATGGTGCAAGTTGTGATGGAGCTGCGAGAATGTATGCAACGCCACCAGACGCAACAATTACTATTCAAGGTCAATAAAAATTTTGTTTAAATTTCTATCTTTAATTCTAATAGTTTTTTTATTTTCATTATCAAATTCTTTATCAGCTAAGGGTATTAAAGATTTTGAAAAAATAGATTTATCTAAAGATCAAAAGTCTGGAAGATTTTTTGAAGATCAGCCTGATATAACTGACGAACATCAAATACACTTTATTTATTTACTGCCATCTGATGGAGAAGATAGAGAGCTAGATATCAATGGTAAAATGCAGGATATTTTGGAAAAAGCTAATGATGCAATGTTTGAGGCTACTAAAGCAAACAAAGGTTCAGGTGGTGAGGGTAAAAAATTTAGATATGATTATAGAGAAGATGGAAAACTAGATATCACTTTTATTAGAACGAGTAAGAACTGGAAAGAATTACAAGATAATAGTGTTAATACTCAAATGGGTCATTATTTTCATCAATTTGGTGGTTTTACAAATAAGAAGAAAACATATTTTTTATGGACCGACGTTAATAAAGGAAATCATGGTGGAGATGCTGGCGTTGGAATAGGTGGCATTTTCGTAAGAAGCAATGGTCATAACAATGAAGAAAGATTAACACAGATTAATATACATGAATTGTTTCATACTCAGCTAATGGGAATAAGATGTATTAAAGGTATGAAAAAAATTCACTACTCCGATCATTATAACGGTGGCACCGATCATATGCTAAGTGTCGGCTTTAAATTAAATAGAAATTTGTATACTCATGATATTGAAGGGTGTCCTCAGTTAATTGATAGTGTTTATCTAACTCCAACATCTAAAGATCCATATAATCCGTATGAAATTATGTGTGAAAGAAATCTTGGAAAGTACACACATCCAAAGCTAGTTAAGATTATGTCTAAAGCTGAAAAATCAAACAAGTGGTACAAGAATAGAATTGGACCAACTTGTAATTGGAGAAACTGGACTAATAAGTTTGACTGGTTTGGACCAATGAATTAATTATTGATAATTAATCTTTTAAGTAATAGCCTACAAAGATCATGGCTGTTAACTACAAATCAATCGCTAAAAATTTAAAGCTTGAAGGAAGAGCCTTTATTGATGGTAAATATGTTGAAGCTATTGATGGCGAAAAATTTGAAAATATAAACCCTGCAACAGGCGAAGTCCTTTGTGCAGTTTCAAAATGTAATCATAAAGATGTTGATCTAGCAGTTAAAGTTTCAAGAAAAGCTTTTAATAGTGGAATTTGGTCCAGAACATCTCCAGAGTTTAGGAAAGATGTCTTACTGAAATTTGCAGAATTATTAAGACAAACTGGTGAAGAAAATTCAGTTCTTGAATGTGTGGATACTGGAAAATTAATTGGAGATTGTATTAATGAAGTTGCAAATGACGCGCCAATGCATTTCCAGTGGTATGGAGAATTAATAGATAAAGTATTTGGTAAAGTTGGACCAACAGAACCATCGTTAACTAGTTTAATTGTTAAAGAACCAATTGGTGTTGTTGCTGGAGTTGTTCCATGGAACTTCCCTTTAATGATGGCAGTTTGGAAAATGGCACCAGCGTTAGCTGCAGGATGCTCTGTTATAATTAAACCAGCAGAAGACACACCTTTAACTGCAATTAGAGTTGCTCAAATTGCTAAAGATGCAGGTATTCCAGATGGAGTTTTAAATGTATTACCTGGCTTTGGAGATGTGGGAGAAGCACTGGGTAGACACAATGATGTTGATGCAGTTTCATTTACTGGCTCAACAGAAGTTGGAGGACTGTTCATGAAATATTCTGGTGAAAGTAATTTAAAGACAATTGGTTTAGAGATGGGTGGTAAAAGTCCGTTCATCGTTTTAGAAGATGCAAAGATTACAGATAATTTAATTGATAATGCAATTAATTCTGCCTTTTGGAATGGTGGACAGAACTGCTCTGCAAATATGAGGCAAATAATTCACACTAAAGTTAAAGATGAATTTTTAGATAAAGTTTCCAAAAAAGTAAAAGATCTTAAAGTAGGAGATCCTTTAGATCCAAGCTCTAATATGGGATCAATGATTTCTAAAAAACATCTAGCAACTGTTGATGGGTACATTCAAAAAGGAGTTGATGAAGGTGCCAAATTATTATTTGGAGGAGTTTCAAGTAAAGATCAAAAAGGCTTTTTTGCAAAACCAACTCTTTTTGATGATTTAAAAGAGAACATGACTATTGCCCAAGAGGAAATTTTTGGACCAGTACTTGGTGTTCTTACAATTAATAGTGATGAAGAAGCTTTGAAAATTGCAAGTAATTCAAAGTATGGATTGCATGCAAGTGTTTTTACTCAAGATATAGATAGGGCTTTTCATATGGCTAAAAGTTTACCTTGTGGAACTGTCTCTGTTAATACTTTTTCTGAAGGAGATATTAAAACGCCCTTTGGTGGATATAGACAATCTGGATCTTTAAGTAGAGATCAAGGTACAGAAGCTCTGGACCAATACCTTCAAACCAAGACTATTTGGATTAGTCATTCATAAAAAGATAAATAATATTAGGGATTATAAGTAGATAATTTTCTTTGACTTGCTCAAAAGTTTTAAGTTATGCTAGTTTTTTTAAATTAATCGAGAGGGATATAATGAAAATAATAAAAACTACACTTGTAGCTGGTTTGATTTCTTTATTTGCTACTTTTTCAACATTTGCTGAGAAAGTTAAAATTGGAGATCCAGGTTGGACAGGTGCAACAGCTATTGCAAATTTATTAGCAGCAGTTGTTAATGACAAAATGGGTGGAGAAGCAGAATTAGTTCCAGGAAATAATACTGCAATCTACGCAGCAATTGATAGAAGCAAAGGTGAGATAGAAGTTCACCCTGATATCTGGCTACCTAATCAACAGGCTTATACTAACGATCTAGTTCCTAAAGGAACTCTTAAGTTAAGTTCAAAACCTTACGAAGGAAACCAAGGATATTGTGTGTCTCAACAATTTGCTAAAAAAATGAATATTACAGCAATTGAAGACTTAGCTAGACCAGAAGTTGTTAAAGCAATGGACAGTGACGGAAATGGTAAAGGTGAGTTTTGGATTGGTGCTGATGGATGGGCTTCTGCAAATGTAAACCAAGTAAAACTTAGAGATTACGGTTTATACGATGCAGGCATTGAAGCAATCAGAGCTGCTGAAGCTGTAAAAAATGCAAGAGTGCTTGACTCTATTAAAAAAGGTGAAGGTTATGCATTTTATTGTTACAAGCCACATGCAATTTGGGGAATGGCTGATGTAGTTATGTTAACTGAACCTAAGTTCGATGAAGCAAAATACAAAATGGTTCAGCCTAAAGAAGATGCTGATTGGTACAAAAAATCTTATGTTGCATCAAAAGATGCTCTTAAGCAAATCCAAATCGGTTGGGGAACTTCTTTAGAAGCAAAGTCACCAGCGATTGTTGATTTCTTTAAGAACTTTCAATTGTCAGCAGACGATGTTTCATTAATGGCTTTTCAAATTTCAGTTGAGAAAAAAGATCCAGCTGATGTTGCTAGAACATGGATGAAAAACAATAAGTCTAAAGTTGATGGTTGGTTAGGCCTTTAAGTTAAACTAAATTTTACCCGGCAACCAAATTTGTTGCCGGGTATATTTCTTTAAAAAATTATTAAATTTTCGAACGGATCTGATGGACTCTGCTATAGAAATAAAAAATGTTTGGAAGATTTTTGGTAACACTTCTGTGGAAGCATTAAATGCCATTCAAAATAATCGTATTTCAAAACAAGAAGCTTTAGAAAAATATAATTCAGTAATTGGTGTATCAGATGTCTCTTTTGACGTTAAGAAAGGAGAAATATTCTGTGTAATGGGTCTTTCAGGGAGTGGTAAATCCACTTTAGTGAGACATATTAATAGATTACTAGAACCTACTTCAGGACAAATTTTGATCGATAATGAAGATGTGATGAAATTTGATCCAAAAAGTTTACAAGATTTAAGGAATAAAAAGATAGGCATGGTTTTTCAAAACTTTGCTCTAATGCCTCACCGATCAGTTTTAGACAATATAGCAATGCCGCTTGAAATAAGAGGCATTAGTAAAAATGATAGATTGGATGCTGCTAATAAGATTTTAGATATTGTGGAACTTCAAGGTTGGGGAAATAAATTTGCCCATGAACTTTCAGGTGGAATGCAACAAAGAGTAGGATTAGCTAGAGCTTTAGCAGCGGATCCTGATGTTTTATTAATGGATGAACCTTTTAGTGCACTAGACCCATTAATAAGAAGACAGCTTCAAGCAGAATTTATCAAACTTTCAAAACAAATGAAAAAGACCACTGTGTTTATAACTCACGACTTAGATGAAGCAGTAAGAGTGGGTCATAGAATTGCTATCATGAGAGATGGAAAAGTTATTCAAATAGGAACACCAGAAGAAATAGTAATGAAACCAGCAGATGATTATGTTGCTGATTTTGTAAAAGGAATATCTAGATTAAAAATTATTCAAGCAAAATCCATCATGCAGCCTGTTGAGAAATTTGAAAAAGAATTTGGATTAATATCAAAAAATTTAGAAAGCGTTCATGAAAATGATTTACTAAATAAGTTGATAGAAAAATCTTCTATTAAGGATGAGCCGATATTAGTAATTAATAATGAAAACAAAAATATTGGTATAATAACACAGGCAGACTTATTAAAAGCTGTTGTAGAGGGTAGTGATGGATAATAAAGCAAACAGAAACCCATCAAGAGATGAATTAATTACTGACTTTGTAAAAAGTAATCCAGACTATTATATTAAAGAGTTTAAAAAAATTGGTAGCAAGCCTACTTACTCATTTTCATTTAATTTATTTGCATTCATATTTGGACCAATTTGGTTTGGAATGCGTAATATTTGGAATTGGACTTTAGCTTTTTTAATTATTGAAACTTTTTCAGTAGTACAAATAATCAGAGGTTTATTTGGTAATATTACGGCAGAGGCCATTGCTAAAGTTGAACAAGTAAAAAGCACTATAGCCTTTAGAAATAAACAATTAGAAGCTGCGATAGAAAATAATCCAGACAAAATTGATGTCTTTGAAAGAAACATAAAATCCTTAGAGGATGCTATGCAAGGTTATTTAGATGAAATTACGAGAATAGAAGCTTCAGCAATTTGGATAGCAATTTTTGGTTTTATTTTATTGATAGGAGTTAAAATTGTTCAGGGTGTTTTGGCAAATTCAATTTTAGAAAAGAAATATTCTGAATGGTTATCCGATAAATCTATTCATCCAGGAATGCAGATGAAAAATTACATTTTAAGTGGTGTTTTTACCTCTGTTATAATGATTTTTACAGTTATCCATTACAGTTTTCCGGGCTTACTTCAGATAATGGATACGTTCCCAACACATCCTGAAATAAGATTATTTTCAATTAAATGGATAGAAATTGTTTTTGATTATGCCGTTGTTAAAGGAGATTTAATTTTTACAGCTATAACAATTGGTATTAGGTCCGTATTAGATTTCTTAGAATTATTGTTTGTTAAAACTCCTTGGATTGTAATTATAACTGCAATTGTAACTTTAACTGGGTTATCTGCAGGACCCAGGGCTGCAATTTATTCTACAGGATTTTTATGTTACATGGGTTTTTTAGGTTTCTGGGTTAAAGCAATGACTACACTTGCCTTATTAGGAACTGCTGCAGTTTTAAGTATAGCAATTGGAATTCCGCTTGGAATTTTCTGTGCAAGACGACAAAGATTTTATTCATTAATTAGACCGATAATGGATTTCATGCAAACAATGCCAGCTTTTGTATTTATGATTCCAGTAATAGCGTTTTTTGGAACTGGAAAGGTTGCAGCAGTAATTATTACAATGATTTTTGGTGGTACACCTGTTGTAAGACTTACAGTTTTAGGGTTACGTGGAGTGCCAGAAACAATTCGAGAAGCTGCTATCGCATACGGTGCAACTAAATGGTATTTGCTGAGAAAAGTAGATCTGCCACTAGCTACACCTTCAATTTTAGCAGGTGTGAACCAAACAGTAATGTTAAGTTTAGCCATGGTAGTTGTAGCATCCCTAATTGGTGCAAAAGGTTTAGGTCAAGATGTTCTTGAGGCATTGCAATATGCTAATGTTGGACAAGGTATACTTGCGGGTATAGCTATTTTATTTGTTGCATTAATACTTGATAGGGTTGTTCAGGGTAAAAAAAGAGTTTAATAAAACTTAATGGATTATTTAATATTAGGTTTTTTAACTGGGTTAAGTTTAATTCTTGCAATAGGTGCTCAAAATATATTTGTCATAGAACAAGGCTTAAAAAAACAATATATTTTTATTGTATGTTTAATTTGTTCAATTTCAGACTTTTTATTAATTTTTTTAGGAATTTTTTTATTTCAGTATCTGAATCATTTTTTTACTCCAACTATTGAGTTAGTTTTTAATATTTTACTTTTAATATTTTTATTACATTTTATTTGGGGAAAAATTAAAACTAAAGTTTCAGAAACTTCATTTGATGTGGATAGTAAAACTAATAATTTATCTAACATTGTAGTTAAAACTTTAGGTTTTACTTTTCTTAATCCACATGTTTATTCAGACACTGTGTTTTTCCTTGGAAACTTCTCTAAAAGCCTTAGTCAAGTGGATAAGTATTACTTTGGTGCTGGGGCAGCCATTTCTTCATTCCTATTTTTTTTTATAATAGGATATCTTTCAAAATATTTTTCTAAATATCTTAAAAGTGCAACAGTGTGGAAAAGAATAAATTATTTGATTATTCTTTTTATGTCTATTTTGGCTTTAACAGTGCTAATGGAAATTATATAATTTAACTAGAATAACCGTACTTTTTAAGCCTAACGTCGCCTGTTCTTGCATGCGCTTCCATTCCTTCATATCTAGAAATTCTTGCAGCTGCAGCACCAACTAATTCAGTAGATTCTTTTGTCATTCTTTGAAAACTTAAAGTTTTAACAAACTTACCAACGAATAATCCACCCGTATATCTTCCCGCACCTTTAGTTGGAAGTATATGATTAGTTCCTGAACATTTATCTCCATAAGCAACAGTTGTTTCTTCTCCAATAAATAAAGAACCATAGTTTGTAAGTCTTTTGTGAAACCACTCTAAATTTTCTGTCTGTACTTCTAAGTGTTCTGGAGCATACTCATCACTAATAGTTGCCATTTCTTCATCAGTATCACAAAGGATAACTTCACCATAATCTCTCCACGCTGCATCTGCGTTTGTTCTTGGAACTTCTGGTAGTTCAACAATTAATTCTGGAACTCTTTTCATTACTTTTTCTGCAAGCTCTTTACTCGTTGTGTATAACCAACAAGGTGAATTATAACCATGCTCAGCTTGACCCACTAAATCTACAGCAACTATCTCAGGGTCAGCTTTAGCGTCAGCAATAATTCCAATCTCAGTAGGACCGGCAAACAAGTCAATACCCACTTTTCCAAATAAAATTCTTTTAGCTTCAGCAACAAATTGATTTCCAGGACCAACGATAATGTCTGCAGGAGGGTTATTAAATAAGCCATTAGTCATTGCTGCAATTGCAGGAACACCACCTAAATTTAAAATTACATCAGCACCACAAAGATCTGCGGTATAAATAATTGTTGGATGTGCACCCACTCCTTCTTTTGGAGGACTACAGGCAATAACGTTTTTTACACCAGCAACCTTTGCTGTTGTTACACTCATAACAGCTGATGCAATGTGTGCATAACGACCTCCTGGTACATAACATCCAGCAGTATTTACAGGTATTAATTTTTGACCAGCAAAAAGTCCATCAGAAAGCTCTACTTCAAAATCTTGACCATAATTTTTTAATTGAGCTTCAGCAAATTTTCTAACTCTTTCATATGAAAATTGAACATCATCTTTTGTTTTTTGATCTAATGTTTTTTTAATTTCTTCAATTCTTTCTTTAGAAACGATGATTTCTCCATCGTACTTATCAAATTTTTTTGTAAGATCGATACAACCTTGTTCTTTTGTAGTTTCGATATTTTTTAATAAATCCTGAACAATTCCAGTTGTTTTAGTATCGTCCGTTGAAGATGTTTTTGGTGATTTTTTTAAGTACGTTATAGCCATTGTTTCCCTCTCTAATTTTGAAGCTTTATTTAAAACATTAATGCCATTATTTCAATGAAGAATTAGTCTAAAGCAACAACAGCTGCAGCAATAGAGGCTAATCTAGCTTGTGCTTCATCAGATCTACTAGTAATTACTATTGGAACTTTACCACCTACTACTACACCAGCTGCACAAGCTCCCATAAAATAAATCATCATTTTAACCAAACTATTTCCGGTTTCAACACTTGGAACTAGCAATACATCTGCATTACCAGCTACAATATTTTTAACACCTTTTATAGCGGCAGATTTTTTTGAAATACTATTATCAAATGCCAAGGGACCAAAAACATCAGCATTTAAATTTTCTTCTTTTGCAAGTTTTGTAATTTCATCTGCATCGATAGAGCTTGGTACACTATCTAAAATTTCTTCTGTTGCTGATAGAACTGCAATTTTGGGCCTTTCAATTCCTATACGGTTTGAAAAATCAATTACATTTCTTAAAATATGCATTTTTGTTTTTACGTTGGGTAAAACATTTAAAGCACCATCAGTAATTATAAGTGGCTTGTCATCTTTAGTATTTGTCATATGCCATATGTGACTAAGTCTAGTTTTACCAAGTAAATTGTAATCTCTTTTTAAAATTTCTTTCATTAAGACATCTGTATGAATATGACCCTTAACAATAATTTTTACTTTATCTTGGCTAGCAAGTTTTGCAGCAATAGCAGCAGTATTATTTTCAATAGGTTCATCAATGATTTCAAATTTTGAAATATCCCATTTTAAATCTTCAGCACATTTAAGAATTTCTTTTTTATTCCCTATAAAGATAGGTGTTATTAAATTTTCATTAACAGCATCTTGAACTGAAAGCATTGGTAAAGGCAACCCTGCATTTACGATTGCAGCATTAACACCTTTTTTCTTATGTGCATGATCCAGAAGGTTATTAGGACAAACAATTTCTTTATTTGAAAGCATGAGGTATATTTAGTCTGAATTTTTAAAAAGTATATACTGTAAATTGATAATGATTAAGCCTTTTAAATTAGATATTCCCGATAAAGTACTTCAAGAAATATACATTAAAGTAAAAAATTACCCATGGCATGAAATGCCAGATGATGGTGGCTGGAAATATGGAAGTAATCTTGATTATATGAAAGAGATCTCAAATTATTGGATTAAAGATTTTGATTGGAGAAAACATGAGGCAGAAATAAATCAATTTCCAAATTTCACAACTATTGTAGATGATATCGAAATACATTTTATTTATGAAAAGGGAAGTGGGTCCAACCCAACACCTTTACTTCTTATGCATGGATGGCCTGGATCGGTAATTGAGTTTTTACATATTATAGAAAGACTTGCACACCCTGAAAAATTTGGTGGAAACATTGACGATGCCTTTGATGTAGTGGTCCCATCATTACCTGGTTTTGGTTTTTCTGGGAGACCTTCAAGACCCATGGGACCAAGAAAAATAGCCAATACTTTAAATAAATTGATGACAGAAAACCTTGGTTATAAAAAATATTTAGCACAAGGAGGTGATTGGGGAGCAACTATTGCAAACTGGATTGGTTATGATCATTCAAAATCATGTAAGGCAATTCACATTAATTGTTTAACAATGCGCCACCCTGATGGTCCACAAACAAAACAAGAGGAAGAATGGCAACAAAGATTTAACACAGACCAAATAATGCAGGATGGATATAGAACTCAACAAGCAACTAAACCTCAAACTTTAAGTTATGGAATGATGGACAGTCCTGTTGGAATTGCAGCATGGATTATTGAAAAAATGTACTCATGGTCTGATTTAAAAGATAACAATATTGAAAGTGTTTATTCAAAAGATACACTCTTAGCTAATATTATGGTTTATGTAGTTACAAAAACTTTCAACACAGCTACTTGGATTTATTACGGAAGAAGAGAAGAGGGTGGACGTTTTTTTCCTAAAGATTTTAAAAAAATAGAAATTCCAACAGCTGCAGCAATTTTTCCAGCAGAAATGTCTGAGTGGCCACCAAAATCTTATGTAGATAGAATGTTTAATATTACTCAATGGACAGAGATGCCGAGGGGTGGACATTTTGCAGCCCTTGAGGAACCTGAACTTCTTGTTAATGATCTTGTAAAGTTTTCAAGATCTGTACGATAGTTAGATACTTTGTAAATATTCCAAGTCTTTTAAAACAGCTTTTGAAATATTAATTTCTTTTTTAAGATTACTTTTAAACCTATTAAACTTACTTTGTCCTGGGTAAAGAATTTCTTTAACACCTTTTATCTTAGGTAGTTTTTTTATAGTTTTGATATTGTCTTTTATTCTTTTATTGAAAGAATTTCCTACAAATAAATTAGGCTTTAAAACAAAAAATAGGTGACCAATATTTTGTGGACCACTAAAATCAGTAAATGGATCTTTAACTCTACCTGCATGATTACCACCTGTTAATACACCACTTAAAATATCAACCATCCAAGCTAATCCAGAACCCCTAAAACCAGCTATTGGTAATTGAACACCCTCTAATGCTTTTTTAGGATCCGTTGTTGGTTTACCAAATTTATCTAAAGCAACTCCCTCAGGAATTTTAGTTCCTTCTCTTGCTGCAACTCTAATTTTTCCTCTATTAATCATTGAGATTGAAGTATCTAAAATAAAAGGAACCTTTGATCCAGTAGGTGTTCCAAAACAAATAGGGTTTGTTCCAAATAAACTTTTTAAAGCCCCATGAGGTGCAACTGCTGGAGGTGCATTAGTAAATACCATTACCATTAAACCTTTTTTAACTGCTTGCTCTGCGTAATAACCAGATAAACCATAATGACCACTATTCTTAACTGCAACTAAGCCAATTCCAGTTTTTTTAGCATTGTTTATAGCAGTTTTAATAGCGGTATCTGCTGCAACAAAGCCAATACTATTGTTACCATCAACATGGGCAATGGATTGAGAAATTTTTTTAACTTTAATTTTAGCTTTTGGATTAATAACTTTTTTAGAAATACGGTCACAGTACATCTTAAGTCTAGATAAACCATGTGATGGAGCACCAACTAATTCTGCATTGATTAAGGCTTCAGCACAAATAGTGGCATGATCTTTGTTTAATTTATACTTAATAAAGATATCTTTAATAATTCTTTTTAATTTCGAAGATTTCATAGTTTAATAAAAGTTTGATTAACCTTTACCATGCCATGGAATTGTTTTGTCAATTATTTTTCTTAAAGCAACATCAAATAATAAACCTAACATACCCATTACAAAAATAGTGATCCAAATAACTTCATATTGGAAGTATTTTTTAGCAACGTTTTCAACAAATCCAATACCTGTAGTACCGGCTAAAAATTCAGCTGCAACCAAAGTTCCCCAACACATTCCAACAGCAACTCTAACCCCTGTTAAAATTTCTGGTAATGAGTTTGGAAATATTACATGTCTTAATATTTGCCATTTAGATGCACCAAGTGAGTGTGAAGCATGAATTTTAGACAACTGCGTACCAGCAGCTCCTGCTCTAGCAGAGATGATCATAATTGAAAATGAAACCATAAATAATAAGAAAACTTTCCCAACATTATCAATTCCAAATACAGTAATAACTAGAGGAGCCCAAGCTAATGGGGGTACCGGTCTATATAGTTCAATTAATGGATCAAAAAATCCTTTAGCAAATCTGTTTAAACCCATAAACAATCCTAGTGGCACACCAAAAATAATTCCAAGTACTAAACCTAGGAGAACTCTTAAAAAAGAATCCCAGATATGACCCATCGGAACTGGTATCTTAAATAATTTAAACTCACCTGTAACAACACTTAAGACTTTACTCTTAAAGTTTGGAGTAACAGTTCCATCAGCATTATGAATTGGATATGCCCCAGGCATAGCATCTGCAATCCAATCAGGTAATATAAAACCAACTATTTTACTTACATCCATCATTTCATACCAAATTAGAGGTACGTTTTTAAATCCAATACTGGGTTTAAGGAGTAGCACAAATTTATTAAAGGTATCAGACGGTTTTGGTAACCATCTTCCAGATCCTTGCTCAGAACAATTTGGTCCACTTGAAACAATTGTACCTGCAGGAAATAAAAAAATATCAACTAGTCTTAAAACACCTTGCTCTTTCTTTTGAACTTCATCAAACTCTATTATTGATTTTTGCATATCATCAAGAGTATTAGGTGGGAAAATACTTGCGTATTCGATTCTTCGAGCAATTTTTAAAACATCTTTTGCTAATGCAGAAGCTACTTCTTGGGTATCATCTAAACTAGATCGATAAGCTTTAATCTCATCCTTAATCTCTTTCATTAACTGCTTATATTTATAGTTATGATTTCTTAATTTGAAAAAGTCATTACTAATAAGAGTTAATTCTTTTGCAGCTGCATCAAATTTTAAACCCATTTTTGTTTCAGGAATTGTTGGTATTTCAACTGTATTTTCTACAGCGGTTGCAGAGGCTCCCCATTTCCCTTGTTTTTTTAAAGCTTCAATTCTTGCGTTCTCTTCTTCAATACTTTTAATTGGTGGATAGCTTATTTTTTGAAAATCTTCTGTTAACCAAGTAATTCTATTTGTTAAATCTCGAATTTGACTTTTTGTTTCTTCTTCTAAAAGGTCAATATTGGTTAACAATGGAATTGATTGTTGAGTTTTTGCAATAAATTTTAAAAGAGTAGTTTTGTCTTGCTCTCTTATATTGGGTGAATTTTTAATTTCATTAGCTAGTTTTTGTATATTTTTGTTTTCACCTTTGATTATTGAAGTACTCTTAAATTCACGTTCTTCAATTGGAAATAAATATGTTAACGAAAGTAAAGAGTCGTTTACTTTTGCAACCTGACAAAGTTCATTTGCAGACTGGGGATAAAATGATTTCGCCATATCCCAAGAATAGTAAAGCCAAGTTAATAGTAAAAAACTACTACCAACAATAACCCAATGAACTCCACCTTTAGCTCTTTCAGGATTACCAAATACAGCATCTAATTTTTCAGTTTTTGCTAATTTTCTTCCATACAAAATAGATCCAATAACTGCAAAAATTACTACGAATGTTATAATACCTGTTAGCATACTAAATATCTTTACCCATAATTTCTTCTTCCATATTCCAAATCATAGTTAGAATTTCTTCTCTAGTGCTTACAAAGTCAGGTGTTTTTTTTATCTCTCTTAAATCACCATCAATACCCATTGATGCAAAAGGAAGATTATATTCTTTATGGATACGACCTGGTCTTGGTGCCATTACATATAATCTTTCACCTAGTAGTAAAGCTTCTTCAACTGAGTGGGTGATTAAGATAATTGTTTTTCCTGTTTCTTTCCAAATTTTTAAAACTAAAGACTGCATCTTCTCTCTGGTTAATGCATCTAATGCTCCTAACGGTTCATCCATTAAAATTAAATCAGGGTCATTAATTAAACATCTAGCAAGAGCAACTCTTTGCTGCATACCTCCAGATAATTGATAAGTAGGAGTGTTTCCAAAACCTTGTAGGCCTACTATATTTAACCATTCTTCAACTTTCTTAGCAGTTTTAACTGGGTCTTCTTTTTTCATTCTTAAACCAAAGTCAACATTCTCTGCAACCGTTAGCCATTCAAATAAAGCACCTTGTTGAAAGACCATTCCCCGTTCAACACCAGGGCCATTAATTTCATTTCCGTTAAGAGTGAGAACTCCAGAAGTAGGTCGTAGAAATCCAGCAGTAATGTTTAACAAAGTTGTTTTTCCACAGCCCGAAGGACCAAGAACAGTTAAAAGTTCACCTTTTTTAAGTGTAAAGTTTACATCTTTTAATGCATGAACTGTTTCTCCTTTAGGAGTTTTAAAGATCATGTTTAAATTCTGAGAAATTAAATCACTCATAAGACAATACTATATTAGAATTTTCTTAAAAAAATAGGCACCAATTTATTAAATTGGCGCCTATTTAAATTTATTTAACTCTCTAAATTAAAGAGGTAAAAAGCTTGTATCAACTGCTCCATTAGGAGTACCCATTCCTTTTAAAAATCCACTTAGATTTCCAGAAGTCATAGATTTTTCAGTCTCTTCAGGTGTAAGAAATTTAAATCCGCTTAAAGTTTCTTTCATATCACCAAGCTTCATCTCAGCATCTTTAGCGATAACATTTAAATCACTTTTACCTGCTGCATATCTAGCATTTGCTTCATGAGTTACTTCTATGAAAGTTCTCAGCATACCTGGGTTCTCTTTCATAAATTTGTCAGTAACAGATGTAATGTCAATACCTAAGATACCAGCATCACGCGCTTCTTGAACTGTTAGTAATCTACTTCCAACTGCAGTTGCAGCTTTAATAGAATTTCCACCAAATAAACATGCCATTACAACATCACCAGAAACTAGTGCAGCAGCACCTTCTTCAGGATCCATTTGAATAACTGTCATTTTACTTTTATCAGCGCCAACAACTTTCATACTTTCATCAAAAACATACTCAGCCATTGTTCCTAGAGGAACAGCAACTTTTTTACCTTCTAATTCAGAAGCGTTAGCTTTTGTAATTCCAGAAGCATTAGATGTAACACAAGTTGTTCCACCCATTCCGTATTCCATAGCAATATCTACAAGTTTTAGCGGAGCTTTTGATTTAACAGCATTGATAAATGGCACTAAGCCTTGTGAGTAAGAAATATCAATATCTCCAGCTAACATAGCATCAGTCATTGCACCACCGTTTGAAAAGTTAGTCCATTTAACTGGAACACCTAGAGCTTTATCAAACATCTTTTTAACTTTGTCTTCTTGGTTTGGAGTAGGCCATTCTAAAAAGAATGCAACTCTAACTTCTTTAGCAGCAGCGTTAGCAACTGACATTGATAAGTTAAGAGCAACTACAGCACCAAGAATAAAACTAATTATTTTTTTCATTATTATTCCTTTGTTAGTAATTTAATTAAATTATCTGTATTTAAATAGAATTTGGAATTGATGTAAAACAAATTTTAATTTTTATACACCTATAAGTTGTAAAATTATAAGCCTTAAAGAAAAAAATAATTATAGAAAACCTTTTGATTTAGTCTAATAGTTAGGAATAAAATTATAACACTACATACTTAGAGAGAGAATATTTATGAGCTCAGAAAACAGAACTTCAGTACCTAATTCATTAAATGAACATTGGATGCCGTTTACATCTAATAAAGATTTCAAAGCAAACCCAAGACTAATTACAGAAGCTAAGGGGGTTTACTTAAAAACTCACCATGGAAAAACACAAATAGATGCGAGCTCAGGGTTATTTTGTAACCCACTAGGCCATGGAAGAAGAGAAATCACAGAAGCTGTTACAAAGCAATTAGAAACTTTAGATTACGCACAACCATTTCAACAAGGTTTTGGTGGTTCATTTGAATTAGCTACAAAAATTTCAAAACACACACCAGGTGATTTAAATAAAATGTTTTTTACAATTTGTGGATCTACAGCTGTAGAAACTGCAATTAAAATTGCTGTTGCATATCACAGAGCAAAAGGACATGCAGAAAGATTTAGATTTGTTGGACGTGAGCGTGGTTATCATGGAATGAACATTGGCTGTATTTCAGTGGGTGGAATGGTAAATAATGTTAAAACGTTTGCAAGCGTTTTAATGCCAGGTGTCCAACACATTAGACATACACATTTACCAGAACATAAGTTTGTGAGTGGTCAACCAGAAACTGGAGACTATTTAGCAAATGATTTAGAAACTATTTGTCAAAATTTTGGTGGTGAAAACATTGCTGCTTGTATTGTTGAACCGATTGCTGGATCAACTGGAACACTGGTTCCACCAAAAGGATATTTACAAAAACTAAGAGAGATCTGTGACAAGCATGGAATACTTTTAATTTTTGATGAAGTAATTACAGGATGGGGCAGAACAGGATCTAAATTCGCTGCAGATGAATTTGGAGTAACTCCAGACATCATGACAATGGCTAAAGCTACAACCAACGGTGTTGTTCCCATGGGTGTTGTTGCATGTAATGATTATATCTATGATGCGGTAATGGATGCTTCACCAACAGGTGCAGTTGAATTGTTTCATGGCTATACTTATTCAGGAATTCCAGTTGCAGTTGCTGCCGCTCTTGCAGTGCAGGAAATTTTTGAAAAAGATGATATTTTCAATAGAGCAAAAAATTTATCTCCTTATTTCCAAAAAGGATTATTCTCTCTTCAGGATCTAGAGTCTGTAGATAATATTAGAGGATATGGAATGATGGGCGGAATAGACATGAAGCTAAACACTAAACCAGGTAAAGCTGGTTATGAATGTTTTAAAGCTTGTTATGAAGCTGGTGTTAACTTTAAAGCTACAGGAGATTGTTTAATTATAGCTCCTCAATTCATCTGTGAAGAAAAACACATTGATGAGATTATTGAAAAGTTAAGAACTGGTATCACTAACTATCAAAAAAATCAAAAAAACTAAAAACTTTAAAATTTTAAAGTATTAAATTAAGGAGAGAAGGTTATGAAAATCGGCGTACCTAAAGAAATCAAACCACAAGAGCATCGTATTGGATTAACCCCTGAAAGTGTTAAAACTTTAATATCAGAAGGTCATGAAGTTTTAGTTGAAAATAATGGTGGATTTGAAGCTGGTTTTGAAAATGATCAATACACAAGTGTAGGTGCTAAAATTGTTGATAAAGCTGAAGATATTTTCAATGATGCAGATATAATTGTTAAAGTAAAAGAGCCCCAAGCAGGTGAAGTTAAGATGATTAGAGAAAATCAAATCGTCTACACTTATCTACACTTAGCAGCAGCTAAAGAATTAACAGAAGGTTTAGTTAAATCTAAAGGTGTTTGTATAGCCTATGAAACGGTTACAGATGATAATGGCAGATTGCCATTACTTGCACCAATGAGTGCAGTTGCTGGACGTATGTCAGTTCAAGCTGGAGCACATTGCTTGGAAAAAAACCAAAATGGTAGAGGTCTTTTATTAGGAGGAGCTCCTGGAGTTGAAGGAGGTACTGTTGTTATTTTAGGCGGCGGTGTTGTTGGTGAAAATGCTGCTGTGATTGCAACTGGAATGGGTGCTAAAGTTCATATCGTTGACAAGTCTGAAGCAAGATTGAAACAATTGGTTGAAATGTTTGGTGATAAAATTATTCCAGAACAAAGTGATAAAATTGATTTAAATAAATTAGTTGCAAAAGCTGATCTTTTAATTGGGGGTGTTTTAATACCAGGTGCAGAAGCTCCAAAATTAATTACTAAACCAATGTTAAAATTAATGCAAAGAGGATCAGTTATTGTTGATGTTGCAATTGACCAAGGGGGTTGCGTTGAAACAAGTAAACCAACAACTCACGGTGATCCAACTTATATTATTGATGATGTTATTCATTACTGTGTAGCAAATATGCCAGGTGGAGTTCCAAGAACTTCAACGATTGCATTAAACAATGCAACACTTCCACATTTAGTAAAAATTGCAAATAACGGTTACGCTAAAGCACTAAGCGATGATAAACATTTGCTTGCAGGACTAAACGTTTGTAAAGGTCAAGTAACGTATAAAGCAGTGGCTGATGTTTTTGGGTATGATTATGTCGATCCTTTAAAAACTCTGTAATTTTTTTAACTAATGTTATCGGATAAAATTAAAGATTATTTAAACGAATACATTAGCCAGGAAGTTTACGTTCAAGTAGCCGTTGCTAAGGGTAAAAATAAAATTTCAACTAATGCTGCAATCAGTAAGTACTTTGAAAGCAATCACTTTCATGGTTTAGCTGAAGGTAAACCCTACAATACTTTTTTAGATGATCTAAAAGACAAATGTTTAGGAAAATTAGTTAACTCTCCAATGAAAGATAGTAAAACGGATGATGAGATTATTATTGAACTTCAGAATAAACTTAATATTTTAGATATCGGTGAATTAAATGATACTTACTGGGAAGTTGAAACTGGTGAATATTTAAGAGGAGCAGATATTAAAGAAATCGAACTCGAGAGAGATACTTTAATTAAATTTTTAACTTCAAAAGATGAAGCACATGACACGGTAAGTACTCTTTGCAAGAATTATGAAAAATTGTGTAAGCAAAAGTACCCTGAAGCACCATTGCCTTTAGAAATATTAGATACTAAACACTAAGTTTCTCTTTAATATTCTAAATTATAGTCTATAAAAATTGTTAGGGGTGTCGTAACTGACTGAGAATAAACCCTAATAACCTGTCCGGTAATTCAGAAAGGGAGAACAATGGATAAAACATACTTTATAAGTCAATCAACATCATTAACACTCGTCATAACTATAAGCTTAATCTTTACAATTGTTGGATTAATTTACTCTAAAAAATATCAAGGGATTAACAATTATCTAACTGCGAATAGAAACATTGGTTTCTTTTCACTAGCAACAAGCCTAATTGCATCTGCGCTTGGGGCTTGGATTTTATTTGGTCCAGCATCTGCTGCAACATGGGGTGGAATAGGAGCTGTGATTGGTTACGCATTAGGAACAGCATTTCCTATGATCTTTTTAATTTCACTTGGAAAAAAAATAAGAACTGACTTTCCAAAAGGTTCAACGTTAATTGAATTTTTAAGAAAAAGATTTGGAAAGAGTTTATTTAAACTTATTTTGCTTATGACAGTATTTTATATGTTCGTCTTTTTATGTGCTGAAGTTACTGCAGTTGCAATATTGATAAATTATATTTCAGGAACTGAACTTTGGGTTACCTCTTTAATTATTCTAATCGCAACACTTGCTTACACTTTATACGGTGGATTAAGAGCTTCAATTTTTACAGATAATATTCAAATGATTGTAATTGTAGCTTTATTATTAATTTCAGTATTTTATCTAACATCATTTACAGGGGATCAGTTTTCTTTCTCATTTATTAAAGAAAAAAGTCCTCACTTATTAAGTGCGAGTTATATTCCAAACTATACTGCAGGATTAACGTTCTTTATCGCGGTTGCTGCAACTAATCTTTTTCATCAAGGAAATTGGCAAAGAGTTTATGCGGCAAAAAATAATGAAGTTTTAAAGAAAAGTTTAATAGTAGCGTTCATCGTTATTATTCCAATTGTTTTTTTTATGGGCTTTAGTGGTTTAGTTGCAGTATCAGCTAATCCAAAAGTTATTCCTGACCTTGGTTTCTTTTCTTTATTATTAAGTGAACAGACAGAATTTTTATCATTAATAATTGTGATCCTTGGTTTATCATTAACAATTAGTACTGTTGATACATTGGTCAATGCAATATCAAGCTTAATAGTGGTTGATGGAAAAGCAACTTTAAATTTAAATAAAAAAACTAATTATTTAACTCTTTCAAAATATTTTATAGTAGTGCTTTCAATTATAGCTTTTGTAATTGCTTCAAAAGGATTCAGTGTTTTATACTTATTCTTGCTTGCTGATTTATTTTGTTGTGCGTTTGTACTTACTGTTTTTTATAGTTTCTATAATAAAAAGTTGAATGAAAAAACGGCATATATTTCAATTATTATTGGGTTAATTGGAGGGTTTCTTTTATTCCCAGCTCCTGATTTTTCAAAGAGTTTGTTAGTGGGTATAATTTTACCAGCAGATACTTTTCCAGCTTTTGTCTCTCAATCATTGTTGTTTTTATCTTTTATAATCGCAACTTTTTTGCCTGTAATATTTTGGAAAATAAAAGGATCTAAAAAATAGACCTAATAATTTGTAAAAGGTGTATAAGTAACTATATACACCCTAACAAATGTCTGAGATTCAAATATCCATTAACAACTTATCAAAAGTTTATGATAATGGCTTTAAAGCCTTAAATAATGTTAGCCTTAAAGTAAAACAAGGTGAAATTCTTGCAATGCTTGGACCAAATGGTGCGGGCAAAACTAGTTTAATCAGTATTATTTGTGGAATTGTTAAACCTACTTCAGGAACTGTCACAATTAATAATTATGATATTATAAAAGATTATAGAGAGACAAGATCAAGAATAGGGCTTGTTCCTCAAGAATTAAATTTAGAATCTTTTGAGACTGTTTTTGATACCGTATCTTATTCAAGAGGGCTGTATGGAAAAGCACCTAAACCAGAACACATTGAAAAAATTTTAAAAGATTTAAGTTTGTGGGATAAAAAAGATCAAAGATTAAGACAATTATCAGGCGGAATGAAAAGAAGAGTTTTAATTGCAAAAGCTTTATCTCATGAACCTAAAATATTATTTCTTGATGAACCAACAGCCGGAGTTGATGTTGAGCTTAGAAGAGATATGTGGATGGTTGTTGATGACCTTAGAAAAAAAGGCGTCACAATTATTTTAACTACTCATTACATTGAGGAAGCTGAGGCTATAGCGGACCGTGTAGCTGTAATTAATCAAGGTGAAATTATTGTAGTTGAGGATAAAAAAGAATTAATTAAGAAAATGGGACACAAAAAACTAACCATTGAATTGCAGAAAAAAATTACAGAAATTCCAGAAGATTTATCTAAGTATAATCTTGAAATAAGTGAAGAGCAGATGTCATTAATTTATACTTATAACGTTCAGGCTGAAAAAACAGGTATTACTGATTTATTGCAAGATATAAAAGATACTGGCTTAAAATTAAAAGATTTAAAAACAGAACAAAGTACATTAGAGAAAATATTTGTTGATTTAGTAAAGGAGAATAATGAAATTTAACTATTACGGCTTTAAAGCTATTTATGTTCATGAGATGAATAGATTTATAAGAACTATAGGTCAATCTCTTCTATCCCCCGTAATATCTACATCATTATACTTTGTTGTTTTTGGTTCAGTTATTGGAAATTATATTCAAAAAATTGATGGGGTTAGTTATGGGTCTTACATTGTACCAGGTTTATTAATGTTAACACTCCTTACTCAATCAATAAGTAACACTTCGTTTGGAATTTTCTTTCCAAAATTTAATGGAACTATTAATGAAATTTTAGCAGCACCCATTTCAACACTTGAAACCGTTCTAGCTTTTGTGGGGGCAGGAGCCACTAAAACTTTAGTCGTTGGTGCTGTAATTTATGCAACCGCCTCTTTTTTTGCTGATGTGAGTGTTATGCATCCAATGTTAATGATATTTTTATTAGTATTAGTTTCTTTTACTTTTGCTTTATTTGGATTTTTAATTGGTGTAGTTAGTAAAAACTTTGAGCAGATGTCGATTATTCCATCATTAGTCATTACTCCAATGGTATTTTTAGGAGGAAGCTTATACTCTCTTGATATGCTGCCACCATTTTGGCAAACAATTTCATATTTTAATCCAGTAGTTTATCTAATTGATGGCTTAAGATTTTCTTTCTACGGCGTCTCTGATTTTGATATTTGGATTAGTATTAGTTCGATGGTTTTCTTTTTAATGGTTTGTATTACCCTTGTGTCTATCTTGCTTAAAAAAGGCTATAATATTAAAAGTTAATTCGCTTTCATTTTAAGATTAATAACTACTAAAGTTTTATAATTGTTTGATTTAATTTCATGATATGAAATTCTAATCGAAGCTTAGGAAATTTTTTATTTAATAGTTGTTTTAGTTTTTGATAAGAAGTTTTGTGAATTTCATCTTCATCTAAATCTTTTTTACCTTCGGCAATTTTAATCGCCCCACAGTCTTCATGATTTATAACAATGAGTTTGCTTATTTTGTGAAGCTCAATTGAAGCTGATAAATTATCAATAAATGTTTGATGCCATTTTTTAAATTTATTATGAGTAACCCCGATAGCTCCACCTGCAATAGTAAATGAGCTATACTTTCCAGTTAAGTTCTTTTTTTTGGTAAATTTATAGACTAGGGATTGGAACCTTGGATCCATACAAGAAAGAACCATTGCTTTAAATTTTTTTTGCATAAAAATTAATTAATAAAATTTAAATACAAAATTTTTTTTTATTTGTCATTAATTTGTTTATTTTTTAAATGAATTGACTATTGAGAACAGCCTTAAAGTCAGTTAGAGTGTAATTATTATGCTATCTTATATATTGCCTTTTATTGCTTTAATTGTTGTGGTGGTATTTATCCATGAATATGGACATTATTATTTTGCTAAACGATACGGTGTAGGAGTTACTGATTTTTCAATTGGTTTTGGCAAAGAAATGTTTGGTTGGAATGATAAATCAGGAACTCGTTGGAAGGTTTGTGTCATACCTCTTGGGGGATATGTTAAGTTTTTTGGTGATAGAAATGTTTATAGCCAAGCTGATAATGACAAAATTATAAAAGAATATAGTAAAGAAGATCAGGATAAACTGTTTGTACTAAAGCCTTTATATCAACGAGCTTTAATTGTATTTGGTGGTCCTTTAGCTAACTTTTTATTAGCAATTCTGATATTTTTTTCAGTTTATACCTTTTTTGGAAAAGATTTTACACCAGCTGTAATTAACGAAGTTCAAAAGGATAGTCCTGCAATGGTAGCTGGTCTTAAAGACAATGATATTGTGGTCTCTATTGATGGCAACGAGGTTACAAGCATTATGGATGTTTCAAAATATATTATGATGTCTACTGATGAATTTATCAATTTTACAGTAAATAGATTTGATCAAGATTTAACCTTTAGAGTAAAACCGAATATTGTTGAAGGCGAAGATAATCTTGGAAACAAAATCAGCAAACGTATGGTTGGTATTAAACTTGGTGCTTATAACAATGAGGTAAATCACGTTAAACTCGGTCCTACCAAAGCGCTGTTTTATGCGGTTAATGAAGTTTATTATGTAAGCACTTCTTCTCTTAAATATATTGGAAGCATGCTCACTGGAAATGGTGATACTTCACAGTTGGGTGGGCCAATTCGAATAGCAAAAATTAGCGGACAAGTTGCAGAATTTGGAATTTTACCTTTTATAAGCCTTATGGCTTATATTTCTATTAGTTTAGGGTTAATAAACTTGTTCCCAATTCCAATGTTAGATGGTGGGCACTTAATGTTTTATGGAATTGAAAAGGTATTAGGGCGTCCATTATCACAAAAAACTCAAGAAGGTTTTTTTCGAATCGGAATGTTTTTATTGCTATCATTGATGTTTTTTACAACGTTTAATGATCTAAAAGACGTTGGTTTATTTAAGTTTTTTAATAATTATATTTCTTAAATAATCCTTTAAAATCAACATTTATTTAACAAATCACTATATATTGAGGTTTTTATTTTAGTAGACACTAATAAAAAGCTTGATTTATGAGGTTTAATGTCAATTATGTGAAAATAACCAATAAAACCGGAGCTAAATAAATGAACAAAAAACAATTAATAGCACAACTTTCAGGTTCTTTAAACCTAAGTAAAGCTGATGCTGAGCGTACTTTTGATACTATTACAAACACTATTCTAGATGCTTTAAAAGGTGACGATACAGTGAAAATTGCTGGATTTGGAACTTACAAAGTAGCAAAAAGAAAAGCTAGAGTTGGAAGAAATCCTAGAACTGGAGAGCAAATCCAAATCGGTGCTTCTCAAAAAGTTAAGTTCTTACCAGCTAAGGCACTTAAAGAAATATTTAATAAGTAATTAAATAGTAAATTCATTAACAGCCTTTTACAGAAATGTAATAAGGCTGTTACTATATGCAATCACTGCATACCTAAATTTCCCAATCAACATTAGTTTTTAAGTTCATCTAAAATATAAGTGAAAACTTAAACATGGAGGTCTTAATGATAAAAATAATAAAAAAAATATCAGTTCCACTTATTAGTTTATTTTTTTTAATAAACATGAGTAGTGCTGGAATAGCAGAAACAACTATTTCTGCTGAAGTAGGGTTTGTATTTAATACACTCCTATTTTTAATTTGTGGTTTTTTAGTAATGTTCATGGCGGCAGGCTTTGCAATGCTTGAGTCAGGAATGGTTACTTCTAAAAGTGTTTCTGTAATTTGTGCAAAAAATATTGGTTTGTATGCAATTTCAGGAATTATGTTTTGGTTAGTTGGTTACAATTTAGCATACGGTATACCAGAAGGTGGATATATAGGTACATTTACACCTTGGTCAGACTCTAGTTCACTAGAGACAGGCTATTCTGCTGGATCAGATTGGTTTTTCCAAATGGTATTTTGTGCAACAACAGTTTCAATTTGCTCAGGAGCAATGGCTGAAAGAATTAAGTTGTGGCCATTCTTTTTATTTGCAGCAATTTTATCTGGTGTTATTTATCCTATAGTAATGGGATGGCAATGGGGTGGAGGCTGGTTAGCAACTATCGGATTTTCTGATTTTGCTGGATCAACTCTAGTTCACTCAACTGGGGGTGCTGCTGCACTTGCTGGTATTATAATACTTGGTCCAAGATTTGGAAGATTTGATAGCAAAGGTAATCCAAAAGCCATTCAACCATTTGCAGCATCATCAATTCCATTAGTAACTATTGGTGTGTTTGTATTATGGTTAGGTTGGTTTGGATTTAATGGTGGTTCTCAACTAGCATTAGGTTCATTTGCTGATGCAGTAGCTATTTCAACAATCTTTATTAACACTAATTTAGCAGCATGTGGTGGTGTATTAGCTGCAGCCGTAGTTACAAGATTATTGTTTGGTAAAACTGATGTAATACAAATGTTAAACGGT
Organism: Candidatus Pelagibacter sp. PS_16; assembly: GCF_059417965.1. NCBI lineage: Bacteria > Pseudomonadati > Pseudomonadota > Alphaproteobacteria > Candidatus Pelagibacterales > Candidatus Pelagibacteraceae > Candidatus Pelagibacter > Candidatus Pelagibacter sp. PS_16. Next base: position 406,111 of record NZ_CM182074.1, read on the forward strand.
GCAATTGGTGGGTTAGTTGCAATAACAGCTGAACCATTAGCACCATCTCCATTAGCAGCAATATTAATTGGTGCTGTTGGTGGTGTGATAGTTGTATTTGGAACTAAACTACTGTTTTCATTTAAACTTGATGATGTAGTGGGTGCAATTCCAGCTCACATGTTTGCAGGTATATTTGGAACTTTAGTAGTACCGATCACAAATGCAGATGCAACATTCGGAGCACAGTTAATTGGTGTTTTATCAATTAATATTTTTGTTTTTGTAGTGGCTTACATAGTCTGGTCGATTATGAATAGTCTCTTTGGAATTAGATTGAGTAAAGAAGCTCAAGCCAAAGGTACAGATGTTACTGAAACAGGAGTAATTGCTTACGCAATCAGAGACTAATAAAAAACTATCTCTCTTATAGTTAGAAAATAGGCCCCTTAATTGGGGCCTTTTTAATTTATAGAGTTTTTTAGGGTATCAAACACTTCTTTAGCATGATCCTTAACTTTTACATTATCCCAAATTTTTACTATTTTACCATTTGGATCAATTAAAAAAGTTGTTCTCACTATTCCCATAAACTCTCTACCCATAAATTTCTTTTTAGCCCAAACTTTGTATTTTTTTAAAATATTAAGCTCTACATCAGATAAAAGATCAAATTTAATCTTAAATTTTTCTTTAAATTTGTGGTGGCTTTTTAGATCATCCTTAGAAATCCCAAATATTTCACAATTCAGTTTTTTAAATTTAGGTAATAATTTGTTAAAATCATTAGTCTCAATTGTGCATCCTGGAGTGTCATCTTTAGGGTAAAAATAAAGAACCACATATTTGCCAAGTGAATCTTTTAAAGAATAAATCTCACCATCTGTTGAGTTTAATTTAAATAAAGGTGCTTTAGAATTGATTTTCATAATTTTATTTAATTGTATTGTTACATATGTATACTAAAAAGTATGAATATAAAATCATCACAAACATTAGTTTCAGAAGCACTTAAAGAAATCAAAACAATCAATACAGATGAGGCCTTAACTTTATTCAATGATGGTAAATGTAATTTAATTGATATCAGAGAAAAAGGTGAATTAGATAAAACGGGAAGAGTAGAAAATTCAAACCATATTCCTCGTGGAATGTTAGAATTTTGGTTAGATCCAGAAGGTCCTTATTTTAAAAGCGGAAAACTTGACATGACTAAAGAGATGGTTTTGTTTTGTGCTGGTGGATTAAGATCTGCACTTGCAGCTAAATCATTAAAAGAAATGGGTTTTGAAAATGTTTCGCACATTGATGGTGGCTTTGCAGCAATTAGCCAAAGTGATTTTAAAATAGTTTAATCTATTTTATTATACTCATCTAAGGCAAATTCCAATCGATCTTGTCCCCAAAATAATTTATTATTAACAATAAATGTGGGCGCTCCAAAAACTTCTTTTTCATGGGCATTTTTTGTGGCATCTTTTAACTTTTCTTTAATAGCAGGATCTTTAATTGTTTCAAAAAAAATATCTTTATCAATCTTACATTGTTCAAGTCGTGGTATTAAAATTTCTTCTTTAGAGATATCCAGATCATCTTTCCAATAAGCGTCAAACATTGTTTTAATATATTGATCTCTATTTAATGAATTAACACTTAAATAACCACGCATTATATTTAGTGAATTAATAGGAAATTTAGAGTTCCACCTAAAATCAAAATTATTTTTTTTTGCAATTAACAAACAATCATTAATCATATGTTTTAATTTAGGTTTAATAAACGCTGGTGCCGTTATACCTTCTAAGTTATGAAGACCACCTAATAAAATTGGTTTATAATTTATTCGAATATCTTTTGGTAACGATTGGATTTTTTTGTAAGCTAAATATGCGTAAGGACTAATAAAATCAAAATAGAAATCTATTTCTTTAATCATATAGATTAATTCTTTTTGCGTAAAAAATTCTTACAATCCAATAAAGAGTAAGTCCAATAGGACCAATAAAGTATGTTATTAATAGTGGAAAAGACATTATTATTTTATTGATACCAAATTTTTGTGAATCTTTAACAATCCATCCACCACAAAATAAATTAATAGATAGAAAATGAGTCCAAAATAAAATTAAGAAGGATTTATCCTTAAACAAATAACTAATTGAGTCTAAGCCTAAATATAGTTCAAAATTTCTAATAAAGTCATAGCCTTCGTTAAACAGCACATATGTTAAGTAACCGTAGGCGAAACTTAAAATAATAAAAGGAAAAATAGATGTAATAAAAACTCTACATATTTGTGATTGCGGAAAGAAGACTAATATTAACCAAAAAGGTAAGACACCTAGATTTAACCAAAGAAAAATCATTTCAATTGTAAAATATGTATAGATTTGATCGATCATTTTTTAGTGTATTATACAACAAGCTATTAAGATTCATATGAGAAATAGAAAAAAAACATTACAAGTGACGGTAGAGGAAATGAGAAATTTCTCATTTGCCTATATCGAAAGATACGCACCATCCAAACAACAGCTTAGAACCTATCTATTAAAGAAGTATCTAAAAGCTAATTTAGAAAATATTAAAAAACAAGATATTACAGATTTAATAGATGTTGTTTTGCAAGATCTTGAAAAAACTAAGTTTATTAATGATAAATTCTATTCTGAAAGTAAATCTAGAAGCTTAATCCAAAGAGGCAGTTCAGTTAATAAAATTAGAAACTATTTAATGACTAAAGGAATTAATGATCGCTACATTAAAGAAACAATAGATAAGATTAAAGAGGATAATTCTGACCAAGATTTTTTTTCTGGAATAAAAATATGTAAAAAAAAGAGAATTGGACCAGCAAGAGTAGAGGATAATAGAGCCCTATTTTATAAAAAGGATATTGCTTTACTAGCAAGAAATGGTTTTGATTTTGAAACCTCTAAAAGGATCATGGATATTGATCAAGCTGACTATATGAAAATAATTAGATTACTTTAATTTTTTTTCTTTCTCTTCTTCTTCAACAAGAGACTGAATTCTATTTCTAATAACATTTTTGACAAATACAAAAACTAATAAACCAAAGATAGAAACTGATACTATAATTATTAAAATTATTCTTAATTGCTCATCCATTATAATATGTTTTTACTTTTTAAAATTAAACTTGGATTTTTAAATTCAGTTTTTCCATAGAGTATTTCATTATAATTAAAGTCAGTCACTTTCCCTCCTGAGTGCTCAAGGATTGCATGACCAGCTGCAATATCCCACTCACAAGCTCTTGGTTCAGCAACATACATATCAAATTCACCTGCTGCAATAACACAAAATTTTAGTGAGCTTTTCATTTTTTGAAAAGAACTTATTTTATATTTTTTATGAATTTCTAAAATTTCAGGTTTAAGATCGTTAGAATAACTTACTGCTGTATGTCCAACATAGTTTTTCTCTTTATTCATTAATGAAATTTCTTGATTGTTAATTAACTCGTAACTGTGAGACAAACCGTAAGAATAAAAAACTCTTTTTTTTGCTGGAACTGTTATGATCCCAATAGCGGGTTTTTTATCCAATATTAATGCTGCATTTAAAGTAAATTCATCACGGTTATTAATATAATCTCTAGTGCCATCTATTGGATCGATTAACCAAAAAGTATTTAAATCATTATCCATCTTATGGTTTGCACTCTCTTCTGAAACAATAGGGATATTTAGAGTTATTTCTTGAATCTTGCTGGTTAAAATTTTATTAACTTCAATATCTCCGTTACTTACAGGAGTATTGTCTGACTTAATTTCTTTTTTTAAACCAGCCCCTCTTAAATCTAAGGCTACCTGACTTGCTTTATTAAAAGTTTCTATCAGTGAAAGAGTAATTTTCTTTTTTTCTTCAAGATTCATTTATATAATTTTTCTAATTGAATTATTTTTGAATTAATAACTTTTTTTCCAACATTTTCAAAATTTACAGTAACTTTACCATTAATTATTGATTGAACTTGTCCTGTTCCCCAGTCTTTGTTGTTAGGATTGATAACTTTGTCACCTGGTTCAAAATCTAAAATCATTAATTTACTTATAGTTAATATACTAATAAATATCATTAAATATGACAAAATTGAATTCTATTGGAATAGCTAAAGACCCAAAAGACACCTTAGTTATTGTTGCAATGTCAGGTGGAGTAGATTCTTCAACGGTTGCAGCAATGATGAAAAATGAAGGTTATAATGTCATCGGTATTACTCTTAAACTTTATAATGACAATAAAGAGACAGCTTCTTCAAAACAATGTTGTGCAGGCCAAGATATTATGGATGCAAAAAGAGTAGCTGATAAATTAAAGATAGAGCATAAAATTTTATATTATCAAAATAAATTTAAAGAAGGAGTTATTGATAATTTTATTGATAGCTATTTAAATGGAGAAACACCTATTCCATGTGTGCAATGCAATAAGACAGTTAAATTTACAGACTTATTTGAAGAAGCTAAAAGACTTAACGCTGATGCTTTAGTAACAGGACACTACGTTAAAAGTATTACTGAAAAAGATAATACAGATATGTACAGAGGAATTGATTTAAATAGAGATCAAAGTTATTTTTTATTCAATACCACAAAAGATCAATTAAATTTTTTAAGATTTCCTTTAGGCAATCTTCTTAAAGATGAAACAAGAAATATTGCAAGAGAACTTGATCTTAATGTTGCAGACAAACCTGACAGTCAAGATATTTGTTTCGTTCCAAATGGAGACTACGCTTCAGTTATAGAAAAATTTAGACCAAACTCTTTTAGCAAAGGTAATATTAAAAATATGAATGGTGAAGTGATAGGAGTTCATGACGGCATTATTAATTATACAATTGGTCAAAGAAAAGGAATTGGAGTTTCTGATAAGAACCCATTGTATGTAGTAAAGATTATTGCTGATAAAAATGAAATTATTGTTGGAGCCAAGGAACAACTTGTTAAAACAAAAATAAATTTAAAAGATTTGAATATCATTACAAACGATCAAAATGATTTTAAAAATGAATTGTTTGTAAAAGTAAGGTCTACTGGAAGATTAATTAAAGCCAAGATAGATATCAATGATACTAATGCGAACGTTAATTTATTGGAAGAGGAGCACGGTATTGCGCCAGGTCAAGCGTGTGTGTTTTATGCAAAAAACAATAATGGCTATAAGGTTCTTGGTGGTGGTTGGATAAAAAGTTAGGTATTATTGAGATATAAAAGTTAAGAGACTATTTTTTCTTATTTTTTCTTTTAGCTCTTCTTTTTTTAGAGCCCTGTTTTCTTCGACCTCTATGTTTTTTTGGGTAACCCATACTATCCTATTTATAATTTTATTGACGTTATTGGAGGGATATAGCATTCTCCCTTTAACTTATCAAATTTTTTATGACTAAATCATTCAAGACTTTTCTTAAACATACTGCAAAAGATTACCATAATCAGTCAGTTAACCCCCCTGTGGTAAGAGCGTCGACTATTATCTTCAAATCCATGCAAGATATTAGAAAAATGCAGGATAAGAGCAAAAAAGATCCAACAGGTGGACATTTTGATTATGGAAGACAAGGAACATCAACAACCCATGTTTTATCACAAATACTTAAAGAAATGGAAGAGTGTTATCATGTATTTTTAACACCAACTGGATTTGGATCAGTTTTTTTATCTATTTTTAGCATTGTTCGTCCTGGTGATGAGATTATTGTGGCAGATCCAACATATTCACCTACGAGAATTTTAACTCAAGACTTTCTAAAAGAATTTAATGTAAAATCTGTGTTTTATGACCCACATGATTTGAAAACTTTAGAAAAAGCAATTACAAAAAAAACAAAATTAATTTTTGTTGAAAATCCTGGAAGCAATACGTTTGATTTTCAAGATTTAGGTAAAATAGTATCAATTGCAAAAAGGAATAAAATTTTTTCTGTAATTGATAATACATGGGGAACTCCTTATTTTTTAAAACCAATTAAACTTGGTTTTGATATGTCAATTGTATCTGCTACCAAATATTATTCAGGTCACTCAGATGTTATGGGTGGAAGTTTAGCTGTTAATAAAAAAGTTTTTAAACAAGTTGATAAAGCGTATAAGATAACAGGTTTAAGACTTGGTCCTGATGATGCGTATTTAATAACAAGAGGACTTAGAACTTTAGATGTTAGATTAGACAAACATGAAAAAAGCTCAAAACAAGTAGCTGAGTTTTTATCTAATTATAAAAATATAAAACTATTATACCCGCATAAAAAAGATTCCTTTAATTTTAGAATGTGGAAAAAATATTATTCTGGTGCCTCAGGATTGATGGGTCTGAAAATTAAATCAAAAAACAAAAACTCTGTAATTAAGTTTGTTAATTCTTTAAAATTATTTGGTTATGGATATAGTTGGGGTGGATTTGAAAGCCTTGCTTTATATCAAGATAAACGTGAACAAGGTAATAGAGAATATCTAAAATTAGCAAAAGATGAACATTTAGTAAGATTACATATTGGTTTAGAGGACCCAAAAGACCTCATTGATGATTTAAAAAAATCTCTTAAATATATAAAATGAGTTCAGAAAAATTTATTCAAAATAAAACAGCTTTAATAACGCTGATCGCAGCTTGTATTGTAGTTTTAATTTCTCTTGGTGTTAGACAAACTTTTGGTTTGTTTTTCATGGATTTTAAAAATGACCTAGATATTTCAATAACTCAATCTGGATTAGCAATAGGCATTCAAATGTTAATGTGGGGTTTAACAGGTCCTATATTTGGAGCCATTGCAGATAAATATGGTGGACACAAAGCAATTTGTTTAGCTTTTGTTTTTTATATTTTGGGAATTTACTTTTTGTATGATGGTCCAAATACTGGAATTTTTTTTCAAATCGATTTAGGACTTTTAGTTGGAATTGGTTTAGGTGGAACTGCAATTAGTATTCCAATGTCAATTGTTGGAAAGCATTTTCCATTATCAAATAGAACAATAGCAATGAGCATTGTTACAGCTGTTGGTTCTTTGGGCTATTTTATCTCTCCACTTTATACGAGCTATTCATTAATTAAAAATGGATGGGTGGATACACTTTTTGTATTCACAATATTCTTATTTATCGGGCTTATAATAGCTTTTTTTGTAAGATCTCCATCTGCTGATCAGTCTATTGAAAAACCAAACAACCAAAGCGCCATAGAGGCATTTAAGGAAGCTTTCAAAAACAAAAGTTATATACTTCTAGTCTCTGGATTTTTTGTATGTGGTTTTCATATAACTTTAGTTGGAACACACGTTCCAAAATACGTAATAGATAGAGGTTTAGAAAGCTGGACGGCTGCTGCAATATTGTCATTAATTGGATTATTTAATATATTTGGTTCTTTATTAAGTGGATACTTATCTACGAAAATTAGTAAAAAAATTATCTTAAGCTCTATTTACGCATTAAGAGGAATTTCAATTATCTTATTTATATTTTTACCCGCAAGTAACATTAATGCATTTATCTTTGGTGCAAGTTTTGGTTTTTTATGGCTATCAACAGTACCTGCTACAAGTGGAATAGTTGCTCATATTTTTGGAACAAAATATCTTGGTATTCTTTATGGAATAGTTTTTTTAAGTCATCAAGTAGGCTCATTTTTTGGAGCATTTCTTGGAGGACTATTTCATGATTTATATGGCTCTTATGATTATGCTTGGTATTTAGCAATTGTTTTATCTATTTTTGCAGCAATAATACATCTACCAATTAAAGAAGAAGCAGTTTTAAGATTAAAAACAGAATAAAAATTGAATAAGAAAAACTACTTACTAGATTTAAATAATTCAAAGAAACCCTTTATAATCTATAAATCAGATAAAGGGTTTGATCTTTATACAGACTTTTCAAAAAAGATTATTTTAAACAATAATAATATTGAAAAATTTATTAACAAAAATAATAGGTTAAAACTTCCCTATAAAGAAACTGATCTGTTTATTGGTTTTTTTGGCTATGAAATATTAAATAATTTAATTGACGTAAAAATAAAAAAACAAAAAACAATAAATTTCCCTAAAGGCATATTTTATAAACCTGAAACAAAAATAAAACTTCCAAACGACCTTGAGTATAAAAAAACAAGATCATTAAAGTCTAATGATTTATTCAAAATAAATATTAATAAAAAATCCTATAAGGTAATATTTGATAAATTTAAAAAGAAAATAAAATCTGGAGAAACATATCAGATTAAAATTTGTACTAAATATAGTAATAAATCAGAAATAGATGCTTTAGATTTTTTTAGTAGACTTGTAAAAAGCAATATGGCGCCTGAAGCATTTATGATTAAGGATAAAAACTATTCAATAATAAGTTGTTCTCCTGAAAATTTGATAACAAAAAAAAATAATTTTATAACAACAAAACCAATTGCAGGCACTTTAAAGAAAACTAAAAAATTAAATAAAAATAAAGCCCTTACTTTTTTTAGAAAAAACTTAAAAGAATCCAAAGAACACAACATGATTGTTGATATGGAAAGAAATGACTTATCTAAAATTTGTAAACCAGGTTCAGTAAAAATTTTAAAAAAAAAGATAGTTGAAGAATATAAAGATCTTTATCATTATGTGAGTTTAATTGGAGGACAACTCAAAAATAGAGTTACCTCATTAGAGATTATAAAGGCAATGATGCCGGGAGGATCTGTAATAGGATGTCCTAAAATTAGTACATTAAATTTGTTAAACAAACAGGAAAAACAAAGTAGAAATATTTATACAGGTAGCTTTGGTTACTTAAAGTTCAATGGAGATATGAGGTTTAATATCATTATTAGATCAATATTAAATTTTAAAGGTAAATCGGAAATTTCTGTGGCATCTGGTGTTGTAATTGACAGTAATGCAGCTCATGAATTTAATGAAAATTATATTAAAGCAAAGTCATTAATGGATCTTTATAAATGATATACATTATCGATCATCATGACTCTTTTACTCAAAACGTAGTACATCAATTTCAAAATTTTGATGAAGTTGTTTGCACTAATTTTAATGAAATAAATCAAAATAAATTAAAAAAAGCAGATATTATTGTTTTTTCACCAGGTCCAGGTGCTCCAAAAGATTATCCAATTAGTTCTGAGATTTATAAAAAATTTAAAGGTAAAAAAAAAATTATTGGAATTTGTCTTGGGTTTCAACAAATTCTTCATTGTGAAAATGGAAAAATAGTTGAACAAAAAAAGATTTACCATGGTTTCCAATCTAAAATAAAAGTAACTAGCAAAAATTCATTGTTTAAAAAAAATAGTCAATTTACTGTAGGTAGATATCACTCTCTAAAATTAAAAGAGCCGTTTGCTGCAAAAAATTTTGAAATTACAATGAGGTGTGCTATTTCAAATACAGCAATGACAATAGAAAATAATAATGAGAAAATATTTGGCTTTCAATTTCATCCTGAATCTTTTTTAACTGAAAATGGTAACTTACTTATTAAAAAAATCTTATCAGCATAAAACTTACAAAGAGATTAATTTTAAAGATCTTTGGGGGGATAATGGTGTATTCACTACGATGTGGATTTTTGGAAAACCTGCTAAAATACTTTTTTTTAAAAAACATATTAAAAATTTAATAAAATCTTTAGAAGTTTATAAATTAAATAACCCAAATCTTAAAAAAAATATTCTTAAATTAATCAAATTGAATATTGATAAAAAAAAATCTTATAATCATCTTCTTAGAGTTGCAGTAAATAAAAAGATGATATCAATTTCTTTGAGAAACAGAAAAACTCCTAAATTAAATTTTAATTTAAAACTTATCCGTCACAAACGATTTGATCCTAAATTTAAAAATCTTAAATATAACTTTATATTAAAGCATTTATCTAAAATGGATAATACCACTTCAGATGTTGGTCTTTGTTACAAGAATACAATTTTAGAAAGTGGAACTTCAAATATGCTGTTTATAAAAGATGATAAAGTGTACTCTCCAATAAATAATATTTATAAGGGCATTACCTATAAATTTTTTAATAAAAAATTAGGTAAGATTATTAACAAAGATATATTGATAAAAACTTTATCTGAATTTAGTGAAATTCTTCTCATTGGTTCTGGAAAAGGTGTTGCTTCAATAAAAAATATTAATGAAATCAAGTGGAAGAGAAAAAGTTTTAAATTTTATAAAAAACTATTTAATTTTTATAAAAATGAAGTTAACAAATGCTCTATCTATAGATAAAATTATGTTTGACCCAAACAATCCTTGTTTATTCTGCAACTCCAAACAAAGTGGGCTAGCTGCTGAAAATGATTTGGCTTATGCTAGTTATGACACATATCCAGTGTCCGAATTCCATTGTTTAATTATTCCAAAACGGCATGTTATGGATTATTTTGATTTAAATGACGATGAAGTGATTGCTTGCAATAACTTAATCAAACAAATTAAAGAGGAAATATTGTTAAAAGATCCGGCAGTTAAAGGGTTTAATATTGGAACAAATGCTGGAGTTATTTCTGGACAATCAATCTTGCATTGTCATATTCATCTAATTCCTCGTAGAGAAGGTGATGTTGATAACCCACAAGGAGGAGTTCGGTCAGTTATACCAAAGAAACAGCATTACAAGCGTAAGGTGTAAAACCTTATATGGTAAAATAACCCATATAAAACGGTTGATCTATTATTTCATCTGTACTAAATAATCACAATCAACATAGATTCTAAATAAAGGTATTACTAATTATGATGTCAATTAACCCTTTTTCAGTTTTAGCTGAAACAATATCTCCTGCAGCCATACAATTTTTTGTTTTAGCTATGATTGCTTTAATTATTATTGGAACAATAGTTCAGATGATCCATCATAAAAATGTAACTTACTTTTTTAATAATGCAAAAAAAGCAAAATTAGCAGCTGAAAGAGAATTAGGAGCTGGAGAAAAAACATCAATTATTTTAAAAACTGTAGCTCATGATATCGCAACTACTGCAGAGCTTGGAGCTGGTAAAAGAAGAGTTGCACACGTTATGGGAATGTATGGAACTATTTTATTTTGGGTTGCATCTGTTGTAATGGTTTTTTGTTATACAGCACAAGGAACTACCACACCGACAGTTTGGCCTATAATTTGGCATGTCGGAGCAATTATGACTTGTGTAGGTGGATATTGGTTTTGGTTATTTTTAAGAGTGGATGTGTTAGCCGAGGCTCATCCTTGGTACAGAATTATTAAAGCTGACTTATTTGTTTTAGCACTTCTTGCATGTGCTACTACTGGACTTGCTTGGTCATACTTTCAATCTTCAGGATCAGCTGGATTAGGATATTTATTTTTAATTTTATTTATTACCTCAAACATTGTTTTATTTGGGGGAGTTTATTGGTCAAAATTTGCACATATGTTTTATAAACCTGGTGCAGCAATCCAAAAAAACTTAGCAGAAGCAGATGGATCAAGAGATAATCTTCCTCCACTTGCAGATGCACCAAAACAATTTGGACTAGGAATTAAAAGAGAACAACCAAAACATTATTAAAAAGAGAGAGGTAAAATAATATGTCAACTTTTGTATACATGACGAGATGTGATGGATGTGGTCACTGTGTGGATATTTGTCCATCAGATATAATGCACATCGATGAAAATATTAGAAGAGCAGTAAATATTGAACCAAATTTTTGTTGGGAATGTTATTCTTGTGTAAAAGCTTGTCCTAATCATGCAATTGATGTTCGTGGTTATGCTGACTTTGCTCCTATGGGTCACAGTGTAAGAGTTAGACGTGAAGAAGAAAAAGGAACTATTTCTTGGAAAATTAAATTTAGAAATGGAACTACAAAAGATTTTGTATCTCCAATTACAACAAAACCTTGGGGAAAATTTATTCCTAAATTAGCAGAAGGTGAAAAACCTAATCAAGGTGAGATCAATTCTCAAATGCTTTACACTGAGCCTAATGGTTTAAATATTGATGGTAAATTACCGGTAGTACCAAAAGATTCATTTAAAAAAGGGGTTTACTACTAATGGCTAAGCATAAAACACATTTTGAAGATTGTGATGTTCTAGTTGTTGGTGGTGGAATGGCTGGAACTGGTGCTACTTTTGAAGCTAGGCACTGGGGAAGAGACATGAAAATTATTTGTGTTGAAAAAGCTAACATCGATAGAAGTGGAGCAGTTGCTCAAGGTTTATACGCTATTAACTGTTATATGGGTATGCAGTGGGGTGAAAACCAACCTGAAGATCACGTAAGATATGCACGTAATGATTTGATGGGTATGGTTAGAGAAGATTTAGGTTATGACATGGCTCGTCACGTTGATTCAACTGTTCATATGTTTGATGAGTGGGGTCTACCAATGATGAAGAATGAAAAAACAGGTCGTTACCTTAGAGAAGGTAAATGGCAGATCATGATTCATGGTGAAAGTTATAAACCAATCGTTGCAGAGGCTGCAAAAAAATCAGCTGATAAAATTTATAACAGAATAATGATTACTCATCTTTTAATGGATGAGGCTCAAGAAAATAGAGTAGGTGGAGCTGTTGGTTTTAATATGAGAACTGGTGATTTCCATGTATTTAGAGCAAAAACTGTAATCGTTGCAGCAGGTGGAGCATCTCACATTTTCAAACCAAGAGCAGTCGGAGAAGGAATGGGAAGAACTTGGTATGCACCATGGAGTAATGGTTCAGCTTATGCATTACCTATCGCTGTTGGAGCTAAAATGACACAAATGGAAAACAGAATTGTGTTATGTAGATTTAAAGATGGTTATGGTCCAGTTGGAGCATATTTCTTGCACCTTAAAACATATACTCAAAATGCAAATGGAGAGAATTATGAAAAGAAATGGTATGACCAAACTAAAGAATTAGTTGGTGAGTATATTGATCACCATCCAACACCAACATGTTTAAGAAACCATGCATTTATACAAGAAACTATTGCAGGCGGTGGACCTATTCATATGGTGACTACTGAAGCATTCCAAGATCCACATTTAGAAACAGTTGGTTGGGAAAACTTTTTAGGTATGACCGTTGGTCAAGCTGTTGTTTGGGCATCTCAAAACATAGATCCTAAATACACAAATCCAGAATTAACTACATCTGAGCCATATGTTATGGGTTCTCATGCAACATGCTCTGGAGCTTGGGTTAGTGGACCTGAAGATTTATCTCCACCAGAATATTTCTGGGGTTATAACAGAATGTTAACAATTGATGGTCTTTTTGGTGCAGGTGATACTGTAGGTGGAAGTGCCCATAAGTTTTCTTCTGGATCGTTTACCGAAGGTCGTTTAGCTGCAAAAGCTGCTGTTAAATATATTCAAGATAAAAAAGCAGAAGGTATTAAAGTTACTGATAAACAATGTGAAGACTTTAAAACTGCTGTATTCAAACCTTTAGAGACATACCAAGTAGCTCAAAATGAGATCACAGGTGGAACAGTTTCGCCAAGTTATATTTCTCCTATTCAAGGTCTTCAACGTTTACAAAGAATTATGGACGAATATGTTGGAGGTATTGCAACTAACTACATGACAAATGGTAATATGCTTAAAAGAGGCCTAGAATTACTTGCTTGGTTAGAGGAAGATTTAGAAAAAGTAGGAGCTGAAGATTTGCACCAACTTATGAGAGCTTGGGAATTAAAACACAGAGCTTTAACTTCTCAATGTGTAACTGAACACACTATGTTCCGTGAAGAAACACGTTGGCCTGGTTACTATTATAGAGGTGATCATATGAAACTTGATGATGATAATTGGCATTGTTTAACAGTTTCTAGACGTGATCCTAAAACTGGTAAATTCTCTCTTGAGAAAGTGCCGGTTTACCACATAGTTGACGAGAACGAGAAGAAAAAAGCTTCTTAAAACAGTTAAACTTAAATTATGAATCTTTTAGAGAAATCTGATGATGAGATTATAGCAATTGCTAATCCTATTTGGGATAATCTTGTTAAAACTTCCAATATGAAAGATTATGGTGGTTTTACTAAAGATTTTGGAACTCAAATGTTATTTGGAGCAAATGAAGTAGAGCTTGGAAAACAGTGGGCTAATAATAAACTTTTAACAAGCCTAAAAGAAGACTACCAAGCATTTGGTTGTTTAAGACGAGGTCAAAACATCACCGTTCTATTTAAACAAAGAAGTAAAGAGATTGAAGGTGAGTTCCTAGGTAGATTGGTTCTTGGTATCGAGGGTGATGATGTTAAGGTTTTTGGAGCAACAATCTACTAATAAAAAAAATCACTTTATATTAAATATTTATTTGACAAATAATTAACTGGGTGTATTGACGGTTGTAATGTCAATTTCCAACATAAAAATATTAAAAAAAATTTTAGATTTTAAGGTAACTATTATTAAAACAGGTATCTTTGTTAGCTTAGCTGCTTATTGGGGTGTTATTTTAGTTGGAACTTTTATCACATTTAATTAGTTTGTTTTTTAACAACTAATAATTTTTTATGGATGTATTTTTACCAATAGCTCAAGTATTTGTTAACCCGATTGAAATACTTTTATTGAGTGCAATCGTTGGAGTACTTTCTGGTTTATTTGGTGTTGGTGGTGGTTTTTTAATGACACCATTCTTAATTTTTTTAGGCGTGCCACCTGCATATGCAGTCGCAAATGAAGCTAACAATATTCTTGCAACATCAGTATCAGGATCAACAACTCATTATTTAAAAAATACTTTAGATTACAAAATGGGTCTTATGATTGTAATTGGTGGATCAATTGGAACAGCTTTAGGTATTTATACTTTTACATATTTTAAAGGTATTGGAAAAATTGATACGGTTATTTCTTTAGCCTACATGTATATACTTGCAATTATTGGTACATTAATGTTGGTTGAAAGTCTTAGAGAAATAGACAGAGCAAAAAGAAATCTTGTAGTTAAAAAAAAATTACACGTTCATTATTGGATACATGGTCTTCCATTAAGAATGAGGTTTCCAAAATCAAAATTATACGAAAGTATTTTTACTCCAATTATAATTGGTTTAGTTGTAGGATTTATTGCCGCTATAATGGGTATAGGTGGTGCTTTTATATTAGTACCCGCAATGATTTATATAATTAAAATGCCAACAAAATTAGTTCCAGGAACTTCTTTGTTTGTTACAATTTTTGTCAGTGTCATAGTTACTTTTTTGCATTCAATTAATTTTGGTTCTATAGATTTAATGTTGGTATTTATGTTAGTTATTGGATCAATTGTAGGGGTTCAAGCGGGGCAGAAACTTGGTGAAAAAATTGATAGTTCTGGTTTAAAAGCATTACTGGCAATTTTATTATTGATAGTTGGAATAGCTATTGCCTATGAAACTTTTTTTGCAGAACAAACTGAAAAAGAAATAATACAAGTTTTAAATGCAGATTTGAATTTTTTCTCATTATTTATTTTAGAATTTTCAGAAGACATGCCATTCTTTTACGGATTATTTTCAATTATGTTTGCAATTCTATTGGGTGTAGGTGCTGCTCTTATTAGACGTATTTTCTCTAATTTCAAAAAAAAGATGTTACTGAAGAAGTCTTAGTTTAAAAAGTTAATATATAATTCTATACTCAAAATACTTACCAAACCTACTGTCGCCATCCCTATAAATCCGACTAAAAAAGGTTTGTAACCCATGCTTTTAAGATCTCTCAGATTTGTAGATAAACCAATAGCAGCCATTGCCATTGTTAAAAATACTTTTGAAGATGATTTGATAATGTCAACTGTCTCTAGCCATAAATTATTATATGAGTTTAAAAAAAATTGATCCCCAATATTTCTTAAAATTATCATAGCTACAAAACCTATTACAAAATAAGGGAAAATAGCCAATATCGAGTAATTTTTTTTAACAACATTGTTTCTATTATAAAGAAATGCAAATAATGGAATCATTATTACCAAAAAAGTATTTCTTATTAATTTTGTGACTGTTGCAATATTCAATGTTTCTGGGCTGTTAAACTGTTGATCGTAAATAAGTCCAGCTGCAGCAACTTGTGATGTTTCATGAATTGATGTACCTAAAAATAAACCAACAAACATTGGTTCAGCATCAAAGTAATAATTAGCAAAATAAGGATATATAAGCATCGATAAAATTCCAAACAAAGTGATGTTAGTAATTGCATATGATACTTCATTTTTTTTTGCACCAATTACTGGAGCAGTTGCCATAATTGCTGTTGTCCCACATACTGTGCTACCAATAGATATTAAGTAAGCCATTCTTGTTGGGATTTTAAGTTTTTTAATTAAGAGTTTAATAACTATTAGTACTGTTACAATACAAATTATAATTAAAGGTATAGCCACTGCTCCAAATTCTAAAAACTCAAAAGGTTTTAATTGAATTCCTAAACAAATTATTCCAAGTTTGAGAATATATGATTGAGTAAAGTCCAAACCCTTTACAAAGTTATCTCTCATTTTGAATATATTTCCAAAAAGCATTCCAAGTAAAATAGCAATCATGGCTGTCGATATTGGACTTTTATCGTAACCTAATAATTCAATACCAATAATATTATTAAATCCTTGAGATAAACTGTAGAGAACAAACGCTAAAACAATACCTGGCAAAATGACCAGATATTTTTTAAATAACATTACTTTATAGATAAATTTTTAAGCACTTCTGTAAAGTTTAGTCATAACAAACTCTTTATGACCTAAAGCTTCAGCACAAGTTAATCTACCGTTAGCAACTCTAATCATTGATTTGATTAATTCGTCACCAGCTTGTGATAAATTCATTTCACGAGATAGAATTTTCGATACATCACAATCAATATGCTCACCCATACCTTTTACAGTTAATGGGTTGGCAGTTAACTTAACAACAGGTTCAATTGGATTACCTACGATATTACCTTGACCTGTTGGGAATAAATGAATGTTAAATCCAGCAGCTGCTTGAAGTGTAATACACTCTGCTGCAGCAGATGAAGTATCCATAAAGTATAATCCTTTTCCTTTAGTAGGCTCTTCAGCTGGTTCTAAAACATCAATAAACTTACAATTTCCAATTTTTTGGAAATTACCAAATGCTTTTTCTTCAATTGTAGTTAATCCACCTGCAATATTTCCCGCAGTTGGTTGACTTTCAGAAAGATCATCTGTTGCTTCTTTTAAAATAAAGTCGTTGTAATCGCCCCAAGTTTTCATGAATTTTTCTGAAGCTTCTGGAGTGGCACCACGTGTAGCACAAACTTTTTCAGCACCAGTTAATTCTGAGGTTTCACCAAAACATAAATGAACTCCTAATGGCTCTAATTTATCCATTAAGTTTCCAACTGTTGGGTTAGCAGCAAGACCTGATGTTGTATCAGATTCACCACATTTAACTGAAATCCATAAATCGCTTAAAGGACATTCTTCTCTTTGTTTTTCAGAAGCCCACATTGCAAATTCTTGTGCTTTTTTAGAAGCCTTCATGATTGTTCCAATATCACCAGTTCTTTCAATGTGAAATCCTTCAACTGGTTTTCCAGTTTTAGCAATTTCATCAACAATTCTTTTTGTCCATTTAGGTTCAATTCCAATAACAATTACAGCAGCAACGTTAGGATTTTTCCCAGTCCCAATCATTGTTCTAAAGTGTAGATCTAAATCAGCACCAAATTGAAGTCTTCCGTAAGAGTGAGGAAGAGCTATTGTACCTTTAATATTATTTGCTACAGCTTCAGCACAAGCATTT
The DNA here is from genome assembly GCF_059417965.1 of Candidatus Pelagibacter sp. PS_16. Taxonomy (NCBI): domain Bacteria; kingdom Pseudomonadati; phylum Pseudomonadota; class Alphaproteobacteria; order Candidatus Pelagibacterales; family Candidatus Pelagibacteraceae; genus Candidatus Pelagibacter; species Candidatus Pelagibacter sp. PS_16. The sequence continues at coordinate 423,842 of NZ_CM182074.1, forward strand.
GATATATCATCTACAGGTAAGATGATTACGTGATTTCTAGTACCAACTCTGCCATTTTCTCTTTTATAACCTAAAAAACTTTTTGGAATTTCCATATTTTTTACCACTTCTTCGTTTTTACATTGTGAACGTGAACATGTTCACCTTTTTTGATTGATTTAACTACTTTTCCAATATCGTGACCATATTTCAAAATAGTATCACCTTCATTAAGGTCAACCATTGCAATTTTATGTCCTAATTGAATTTCATCTACTGATTGAATTTGAACTGTTTTATCATTCTCCATAATCCAACATGCGCAATCTTGTTTTGGAGTAATTTTATCAATAACAACTACTCCTACGTTGTCTTTCTCGTCGTGTATAATAATATCTGTAGCCATAATTGTGTCGATTTGTTTGTTTGAAATTTTTTAAATCTTATATATTAATCTTTAAAATTAACAAATTATTTATAGATTTTTTAACAACTTAAGCAGGAAGGCCTAATTATTATGACTAAAATGACAACAGAAGAAGCTTTTGTAAAAGTTTTACAAATGCATGGAATTGAACACGCATTCGGAATTATCGGTTCAGCTTTTATGCCTATTTCAGATATCTTTCCTGATGCTGGAATTACCTTTTGGGATGTTGCTCATGAAACAAACGGTGGATTAATTGCTGATGGTTACACAAGATCTACTGGCAAAATGTCAATGGTTATTGCTCAAAACGGTCCTGGAATTACCGGTCTTGTAACACCAATTAAAACTGCATACTGGAACCACACACCATTATTATTAGTAACACCTCAAGCTGCCAATAAAACTATGGGTCAAGGTGGTTTTCAAGAAGTAGAACAAATGAATTTATTTAAAGATATGGTTTGCTATCAAGAAGAAGTTAGAGACCCTTCAAGAATGGCAGAAGTATTAAATAGAGTAATTGAAAAAGCGATCAGAGGATCAGCTCCAGCACAAATAAATGTTCCAAGAGATTATTGGACACAAGTAATTGATATAGATCTTCCTCCAATTGTTAGACTTGAAAGGCAAGCAGGTGGAGTTGATGCAATTAAAAAAGCAGCTGACTTATTATCAAACGCTAAGTTTCCAGTAATACTATCTGGTGCAGGTGTTGTTATTGGTGGGGCAATTGAAGATTGTAAAAAATTAGCTGAGAAATTAGATGCTCCAGTTTGTTCAGGGTATCAACATAATGATAGTTTTCCAGGAAGTCACCCATTAGCAGCTGGACCTTTAGGCTATAATGGATCAAAAGCTGGAATGGAATTAATTAAGAAAGCTGATGTTGTTCTTGCACTTGGTACAAGATTAAATCCTTTCTCAACTTTACCAGGTTATGGAATGGATTACTGGCCTAAAGATGCAAGTATCATTCAAGTTGATATGAATTCAGATAGAATTGGTTTAACTAAAAAAGTCACAGTTGGTATTTGTGGGGATGCAAAATTAGTATCACAACAAATTTTAGCTCAACTTTCTCCAACAGCAGGAGATACAAATAGAGAAGAGAGAAAAAATACAATTCACCAAACTAAATCTGCTTGGTTACAAGAGTTATCAAGTTTAGATCACGAAGATGATGATGAAGGTACAGTTTGGAATGCAGAAGCAAGAAAAAGAGATGCAGATAGAATGTCTCCTAGAGAAGCATGGAGAGCAATTCAAGCAGGTATGCCTGATGATGTAATTATCTCAAGTGATATTGGTAATAACTGTGCAATTGGAAATGCTTATCCAACATTTGAAAAAGGTAGAAAATATTTAGCACCAGGATTATTTGGTCCTTGTGGTTATGGTTTTCCAGCAATTCTTGGAGCAAAAATTGGATGTCCTGATACACCAGTAATTGGTTTTGCAGGTGACGGTGCATTTGGTATTAGCATGAACGAAATGAGCTCATGTGCTAGATCAGAATGGCCAGCAATTTCAATGGTAATCTTTAGAAATTACCAATGGGGTGCTGAAAAAAGAAATACTACTTTATGGTTTGATGATAACTTCGTTGGAACAGAGCTTGATCCAGAATTAAGTTATGCAAAAGTTGCTGATGCTTGTGGATTAAAAGGGGTTACTGTTCGAACCATGGAAGAGACTACTGCTGCTATCAAGCAATCATGTGAAGATCAAAAGAAAGGGATTACAACATTTATTGAAGTAATTCTTAACCAAGAACTGGGAGAGCCTTTCAGAAGAGATGCTATGAAAAGACCAGTTAAAGTTGCAGGGATCAAAAAAGAAGACATGATCAAGCAACCTTCGCTAGTTTCATAAATTGTTTTAATATCAAATAAAATACCATAATATTCTATTATGGTTAGTTATGATGCTATAATAATTGGTGCAGGCTTTTCAGGTATTTATCAATTACATAGCTTAAGAGATAAATTAAAACTTAACACTCTAGTAATTGAGTCAGGTAAGGACTTAGGTGGTACTTGGTATTGGAATAGATATCCAGGGGCCAGATGTGACTCAGAAAGTCATACTTACAACTTTACATTTTCAAAAGAGATATTTGAAAATTGGTCATGGCCAGAAAGATATTCAAAGCAAGACATCATATTAGAATATTTAAATTATGTTGTTGAAAAATTAAGTTTAAAAAAAAATATGCTTTTTGATAATAAAGTTATTAAAGCACATTTCGATGAAAAAAGTAATTTATGGAACATCAAAACCAATAAAGACAAAACTTTTTTATGCAAATATTTAATTAGTGCTGTTGGCTGTTTATCAGCAGCAAACATTCCAAAAATAAATGGTTTAAGAAAATTTAAAGGTAAATGGTACCATACAGGAAAATGGCCTCATACTGGTGTAGATTTTAAAAATAAAAGAGTTGCACAAATTGGTGTTGGGTCTACTGGAATACAGTTGGCACCCGAGATAGCTAAATCAGCAAAGAAGCTTTCAATTTTTCAGAGATCACCAAATTTTAGTATTCCAGCAAGAAATGAAATTGTTAATGATAAATATAAGAAAAAGATAAAAGATAATTATCAAGAAATTAGAGATTTAATTAAGTCAACACCAACTGGTCACGCTTTTCATTTTTCAAGTCAGTCCACTTTTGATGTCAGTAATGAAGATAGAAAAAAAATTTATGAAAACGGGTGGCAAAAGGGTGGGTTGGGTTTTCGCGGTCTTTTTAAAGATATAACAACAAATTTGGATGCTAATAAAACAATTGTTAATTTTATTAAAGAAAAGGTAGAGACAACAATGCTAAATAAACATTATGCTAAAGTTGTGACAGATTTTAAATATCCATTTGCAACTAGAAGACCAACTTTAAATACTGATTATTATGAAACTTTTAATAAAGATAATGTCGAATTAATTGATATCTCGAAAGACTCAATAAAAGAAATTACTGAAACTGGAATCAGCACCATAGAAAATAACTATGAATTTGATATAATTGTATTTGCAACAGGGTATGACGCTATTACAGGTGCACTATTATCAATTGATATGGTGGGTAAAAATAATATCAAACTAAGTGAATTATGGAAAAATGGTCCATTAACTTATTTAGGTCTACAGATACCTGGATTTCCTAATTTTTTTACCATTACCGGACCTGGAAGTCCCTCAGTATTAACAAATGTTCCAATGGCTATAGAGCAACATGTCGAGTTTATAACTGATTGTATTTCACATATGGAAAAAAATAAATATTCAACAATTGAAACTAATAATGATTACTCTTTAAAGTGGAGAGGGGTAATTGATAAAGCTGTAGAAGAAACATTAATACCAGAGTCTAAAAGCTCATGGTTGTATGGTGGTAATATTGAAGGAAAACCCAAAGTTTTTATGCCTTACCCATCTGGACTTCCAAAGTATAAAAAGATTTGTGAAGACATTGTTTTAAAAAACTATGAAGGTTTTAATTTTGATAAGCATTAAAATTATTTAATAATTATGAATAAAATTGATTTAAAAAATAAAATTGCAGTAGTAACTGGAGGAGCTCAAGGTTTTGGATTGGCTATTTCAAAACGCTTTATAGAATCTGGTGCAACTGTTGTAATTTGGGATATAGATTCAATAGCTACTAAAGACGCAATAAAAATTATAAATTCAAAGAAATGTTATGCTTTTCCAATTGATATAACAAATTATAAAAAAGTTAAAGAAGGCATCAAACAAGTTTTAAAGATTTGTAATAAGATAGATATTTTTGTTAACAACGCTGGATACCATGGGATAAATGCAAATACATGGGATTACCCAATTGATGAATGGGAAAAGATTTTAAAAATTAATTTAACAGCAACATACTACTGCTGTAAGGCTGTTGTTCCTCACATGATTAAAAATAATTATGGAAGAATTGTTAACATTTCATCAAATGCTGGAAAAGAAGGAAACCCAACTGCAGCATGTTACAGTTCTGCTAAAGCTGGAACTATCGCTTTAACTAAATCTTTAGGAAAAGAATTAGCTGATAAAAATATTTCTGTTAATTGTGTTACACCTGCAGCTGCAAAAACAAGAATTTTTGATGAAATGGAACCTGAATTTATAGACTATATGCTTTCAAAAATTCCTAGAAAAAGATTTGCTAAAGTTGAAGAGTTAGCCTCTTTAGTTTCCTGGCTTTCTAGTGAAGAAAATTCTTTTGCTACTGGTGCCGTTTATGATCTTACGGGCGGAAGAGCAACATACTAAAAATATGAGGATAGTAAACGACTTAGGCTGTAGCTGGATTAGTGACCTTGATAGAAGATCTAATATAAAAAATTTAGATAAAGATAAATCTTGTGACTGGTTAATAGTAGGTGCTGGTTATACAGGTTTGTCTGCTGCTAGAAAATTATCAGAACTTCATCCAGATCAAAAAATTATTGTTGTAGATGCCCAATTAGCAGGTGAGGGAGCAAGTGGAAGGAACTCTGGTTATTTAGTTGATACTACACTTAATGATGGTTTCACGTCTAACAAAGAACTTTCTAAATATAGAAAGAAAACAGACATTTATAAATTGGGAATTGATGTTGTAAAAAAGTTTATTAAAGAACATCAGGTAGATTGTGATTGGAATGAAAGTGGAAAATATTTTGCCTCATCAAATCAAAAAGATAGAAAGATATTAGAAAATTTTAGTAAAACTTTGTCAAAATTAAACTTCGGACATAATATTTTAGAAAAAGATGATTTAAGTAAAAGATTAGGTACAAATTTTTATAACCTTGCCCTTTATACCAAAGGTGGAGTGTTATTGCATCCGGGAAAATTAGTCAGAGCTATGATTGATACCTTACCTGATAATGTTGAGTTGCTTGAGAATTCTCAGCTAAATGAATGGGCAAAAAATACTGATAGAATTATTTGTAAATTTAATAAGCATCAAATAATTACTAAAAAGATTATTTTTTGTACTAATGGTTTTTTAAAATCACTTGGTGTAAAAAAAAATTATAATTTTCCCTTAACTTTAACTGCAAGCATGACAAGACCATTAACTGATAGAGAATTTAAGTCTATTGGTGAGCCTAGAGAGTGGGGTGTGCTACCTATTAGACCAATGGGCGCAACCATTAGAATGACAAAAGATAAAAGAATTTTAATTAGAAACACTGCTGAAGTTCATAGTCCTTTTAAAATGTCTAAAACAGAGTTGGATGAAAGATCTTTAACTCAAAAACTTGGAATAAAAAAAAGATTTCCAAGTTTAGCAGATAATATTATTGAATCTAGTTGGTCTGGGGTTGTATCTAGAACTAGAAATAGTTCACAAATTTTTGAAAAAGTAGAAGACAATGTTTTTGTGGCAGGCTGCTATAACGGTTCTGGTATTGGAGTTGGAACTTTATTTGGTGAACAGATAGCAATTAAAGCAAGTAATGAAAATAGTGATGAAATTAATATAATAGAATCTAGAACTAAACCTACTTGGCTTCCACCTCAGCCGTTTTTAAATATTGGGGTTAAAACAAGATTGATGTTTGAGAGGTTTAGATCTCGATCTGATGTGTAGTTATTGATTTCTTATAAGTGGATAAACTTTAGGGCTTAAATACTTAAAATTAGTAATCATAATTAAGATTAATGTTGCAAGCCCAATTCCAATAGTTACCTGTAAAAATATTGCTAAATCAAACTTCCAAGTGATTTGAAAAATATTTTCAATGATAAATTGTGAACCTATGACCGCAAAAAAGAGAGCTATTAGAATTATGGATGTGAATATTATAAAAAACTCAATAATTGAAGAAAGTATAACCTCAACTTTGGAAAAACCTAAAATTTTGAATATTAAATTTTGAAATTCTTTAATTTTACCCTGAACTATAATTGCACTTGAAATGACAATTAAACCAATGACTATAGTTATTGCAGAGATAACGGTTACAGCAATAAACACTTTGTTTAAAAGATCTGTTACTTTCTCCAAGTAATCAGTAATTTTTATAATAGAAAGACTAGGCATTTTATCTAGTAAAGCAGTTTCGTTAAAATTCTCTAAACTTTTAAACTTTGAAGTAGCCAAATATTCGTGAGGTATATTTTTTGCAAATTGAGGATTTAATAACATTGCAAAGTTAATAGAAAAATCTCTGTAGTCTACTAATCTAAAATTTACTATTTCACCTTCAATTTCACGTCCATAAATATTAAGAGTAAAAATATCACCAATTTTAATATCAAAATCTTTAGCAATTTTACTATCAAGTGAAATTTGAAGTTTATCAGGTCTATCTAGATCCCACCATTTGCCTTCTACAATTGGGTTATCTTTTAAAACTTTATCAGCCCAAGAAGACCTTCTGTCATTTCTGATCACCCAGTGGCTATCATTACTTGAATCGATATAAGTATTTGGATCTATTCCATTTATTTTTACAATACCTGTTGAAACCATTGGAACAATTTCAAGGTTAGCTTCTTTATCCATGTCAAAAATTAAATCTTCAAATATTTGTCTTTCATCACTTTGAATACCAATGAAAAAATAATCAGGCGCAAGTTCTGGTATAGATTTAGCAATTTCTCTTTTAAAATTTGAACCTACAAAAGCTAAAGTTAATAGTAAAGTGACCCCCAAACCTAAAGACATAATAGTTATAGGGGTAATACTTTTAGTTTGAGTAATATTTTTAACTGATACTTTAATTGAAATATTTGGATGCTCTTTAAGTCCTTTAAACAATTTAATGATTAAGTTTGATAATAAGTAGAAGACTAATAAACAAACAAAGAAAGCTCCAAAATAACCCAAACTATAAACAGGTCGAGCAGAACCGATGGTAAATAAAGAAATTAAAATTGATAATAGTAACAGACTTAAAAGAATTGATTTTTTTGAATAATAAAATTGAAGGTTTTGAAATACATTTCTAAATAAGTTTGATGCCTTAACTTGATCAATTGCATTAATGGTTGGTATAGAAAATATGATTAATACTAATAACCCTACTAAAAAAACTTTGAAATAATTAAGAATAGAAAAACTACCTTCAATATTTAATCCAAGACCAGCTGACAGATAAACATCAACAATAGGGACTAGAAAGAAACTAAAAGAGTAGGCGGCAGTTGATATTATGAATAGTAGAATGAGCAATTGTAAATAGTAGACTATCTTTATATCCTTTGAGAAAAAGCCTAAAGACTTCTTAACTGCAATAGACATATTATTCTGATTAATGAATGAAAGTAGAGTGTTAGCAATTCCAATTCCTGCAATTAACATTGCACTAATTGATACAAGAGATAAGAATTGAGAGAAATTATCAATTATTCTCTTTAAAGGACCGTCAGATTTTTCGTGATATCTAATTCTAACCTTCTTTTCATTTTTGAATAACTGCTCAATTTTTTTAGATAAAGTATTTGGATTATCTCCCTCATTAAATTTTACTTTATACTCATAATTTAAAAAGCTCCCTAGATTATTAAGTTTTAATAATTCTAATGTTTGTTTGCCAGCTAAAGCAAAATCACCAAATACAAAAGCACCCCCAATATCAGGTACTGATTTTACGATACCAATTACAGTAAATAACTGATCTTGAACTTTGATTTTATCATTAATTTTTAAATTGAGATTTTTGAAAATGTTTTCATTAACAAGGATTGTATTCTCTATAGTTTGTAATTTTTCAAATGCACCACTTGGTTCATAACCTACCTTGCCAAATAATGGGTAATTTTGATCTACTGTTTTAATTCTAGAAAATATTGATTTATTTTTAGATTGGTTGGTAGTTGAGATCATGGTGCTAAACTCAACCATTTGTGAAACAGTAGCAAATTCTTTAACTTGGTTAATTAATTCTAAGTTGCCAACATTACGATTATAGTCAATTTCAATATCTCCACCTAAAAGTGCTCTTGAATTATTATTTAATTCTTTATTCAAACTATCTTCAATGGTGAAAATTGAACTTAAAATAAATAGGCTGATAAAAAGTGTTAGAATAATACTAGAAATTTTTTTATAATTTCTACTCAAGTCTCTTAAGGCATATATCAAAGTTAACTTGTACTCTGAAAGCTTAGACAATTTTTCCATCTTTGATTTTAATTTTTCTTTTTGCTTTATTTGCAAGTTTTGGGTCATGGGTGACCATAATTAAAGATGATTTTTCTTCTTTAATATATTTGAATAAAATATCTGCAATCATTTGTGAATTTTCACTATCTAAATTTCCCGTAGGTTCATCTGCCAAAATTAGCTTAGGTTTCATGGCTATAGCTCTAGCAATTGCTACACGTTGTTGTTCACCACCTGAAAGTTGACTAGGTAAATTATTAAATCTATTTTTTAGTCCAAATCGATCCAACAACTCTTTGGCTCGTTCAGTAGGGTTTTTTAAATTATTTAACTCTAAGGTTAGAGCAACATTTTCAACAGCTGTATAATTTGGAATAAGATAGAAAGATTGAAAAACAATACCAATATTTTTTCTTCTAATTTTAGAAACTTCATCTTCACTCATTTTAGATATTTCTTGATCTTCAAAAAATATCTTACCAGAGGTTGCTTTCTCTAGTCCCCCAGCAAGCATGATTAAGCTAGTTTTTCCAGATCCACTTTCACCCACTATTGAAATAGACTCATTTTTTTTAGTTTCTAAATTAATATTCTTTAAAACCTTAATAGTATCATTACCAGTTTGGTATTTAAGATTAACGTTTTTTAGCTTAAGAAGACTATCCATGATTAAAAGATTTATTATTAAAATTATTGCCGTCTGTCTAGTGAGCATAAACGTCAATGCTCTAGAAAACGTTATCTTATTTGGTGATAGCTTAATGGCAGGCTATGGTCTTCCACAGGAAAAACATTTAGCCATTGTCCTTCAAAATAACCTTAATGATAGTGGTTATGATCTTGGAATTATTGATGGAAGTGTATCTGGAAGCACATCTGCTGGAGGATTAAATCGAGTTGAATGGTCTTTATCTCAACCGAATATTGACTTAATGATCTTAGGATTGGGTGCTAATGACATGTTAAGAGGAATAAGCCCAATCGAGACTGAAAAAAATTTAGAAAAAATTATTCAAACAGCAAAATTAAAAAATATAGAAATAATTTTAGCAGGAATGATTGCTCCAACAACTCATGGAATTAGTTATAAAAAAAAATTTGATAATATTTATCCAAGTTTAGCTAAAAAATATAAACTAAATTTAATCCCTTTCCTATTAGAGGGTGTTGCTTTAAAACCTGAACTTAATCAAGATGACGGTATGCACCCAAATGAAAAAGGAACTATAATTATAAGTGATACACTTACAAAAAGTATCATCAATTTTATAAAAAAATAGTATATCGTGATCAAATGTTTTTAAATACCAAACTACAATCCAGAAAAAAACCGATAAAAGTTGCATTCATTGGCTGTGGAAAATTTGTAAGCATGTTTCTTGCTCAATACAATCAATTACAAAAAATTACTATTGATACTATCGTTGATATTAATATTGATAACGCCAAAAAAAACTGTCTTAAGAGCGGTTTAACTACAGAGACAGTTAATAAAATAAATTTTGTAACTACTTTAGATGAGGCAATTGATAGAGATGTTGAAGTTTTTATAGAAGCTACTGGAAATCCAATTATAGGAACAGTTCATGCTGTAAAGATTATTAAAAACAAAAAACACATCATATTAGTAAATGTTGAAGCTGATGTTACTTGTGGGAAATACCTTGCTGATCTTGCAAAAGAAAACAATGTTATTTGTTCAATGGCATATGGTGATCAACCTTCATTAATTATGGAACAGATTGAATGGGCTAAGTTAAACGGTTTTTCTGTAGTTTGTGCAGGAAAAGGAACGAAGTACCACCCAGATTTTGAATATTCAACACCAGACACGGTTTGGGGTCACTACGGTTTAAGTAAAGAACGTGCTGAAATTGAATCTGGTATGAATCCTAAAATGTTTAATAGTTTTTTATGTGGAGATAAATCTGCAATTGAAATGTGTGCAGTCAGTAATGCATCAAATTTAAAATGTCCAAGTAATGGATTAACTTTTCCACCTGTTGGGGTTTATGACATTGCTAAAAAATTAATTCCAAAAGTGGAAGGAGGATTAATTGATTATGAAGGTCAAGTAGAGGTGATATCTAGCATTGATTTAAATCAAAAAGATATTCCAAATGATCTTAGATGGGGTGTTTACATAGTAATTAAAGCTCAAAATCAATATGTCAAAAATTGCTTTAAAGATTATGGAATGGTGACCGATTTGTCTGGCAGTTATTCAGCTATATGGAGGCCATATCATTATATTGGTTTAGAACTTGCTCAATCGATATATGCAATTGCACTTGATCAAAAAGCAACAGGTCAAACTATAAATTATAATGCAGATGTTGCAGCTTATGCTAAAAAAGATTTAAAAATTGGTGAGCGATTAGACGGTGAGGGTGGTTTTTGTGCTAGAGGGAAATTAATTACTTCTAAAAAATCAAAAGATGAAAAAATTTTACCTCTTGGTTTAACTGATGGAGCAATTGTTAAGAAAGATATTAATAAAGATCAATCTATAAGATTAGATGATGTGGAGTTAAGTCTTCCAGAAGATGTTGTTAAAGCTAGACAGTATCAATATGATTTAATTTAAAGAACAACCAAATCCAACTTTTGCTTACCTAATCTCTCATTACCATTCTCGGTTACAAGATAGGTCTCACCTAAATTCATAGCAAGTTTACTATCTGAATCCATTAAGATCATATGCATAAAGAAGACATTACCAGGAGTTATTACATAAGGATTACCTTTGTATAACATTGGCCAGTCCATCCAATTGGGTGAGAAGGTTGTCCCTAATGAATAGCCACAAGCATTCATTCTTGATTTATTGTACCCAAGAGCATCAAAAGTTTTAGCATGTATATCAAATACATCTCCTGCGGTTTTTCCTGGTATTAGAGTTTTTGCACAATTAGTCAAAGCCTCAAGACAAGCCTCATGCATTTTAATATGCTTTGGATCAGCTTTACCAATAGGAATAGTTCTAAACATTGCAGAGTGATAATGTTTATAAGTCCCAGCCCATTCAATAGTTAACTGATCGGTATCTGACAAAATTCTTTTCTCAGATTGATATCTACATAATAATGCATTGTGTCCAGAGCCTATAATATATTCATTTGCTGGATAATCACCGCCACCTTCTAAAACAACTCTTTGCATTTCAGCTAAAATTTTTGCTTCACCAATACCAGCTTTTGCATATTTCCAAACCTCATCAAGTGCTTGATCTGCAAGTTCTGCAGCTTTTTTTACATAAACAATTTCTTCAGTAGATTTAACAACCCTATGTTTGGTGATTAATTCTGATTGATCTTCTACCTCACAATAACCTTCTAGCGATTTATTAAGTCTTAAAGCATTACGACCTGTCATACCGTAAGCTTCGTATTCAACTCCGATTTTTTTATCTTTTAAATTTAATTCGTTTAAAATAATTTTAAGATCATCTGTAGGGTTAGACTGGTCTTTATCTACCCAAATTCTTATATCTTCAATGTTTGATGTATTTTGTGCTTGTCTTAAATCTGGAGCCCTTGTTAAAAGAATAATATCTCCTTTATTGTCCAATATTAATGTTTGAAAGAAAACATAACCAAAGGTATCGTAGCCTGTAAGCCAAAACATAGATTCTTGACGAAACATTAAAAGAGCATCAAGATTATGCTCTTTCATTGATTTTAATGTAGCCAGTTTTCTTTTCTCAAATTCTTGTTTGCTAAAATGAAGTGCCATAATAAAAACTATAACTTTTAAAAATATTAAGCACAAGTAGCCTTAAATTAAGATTTTTTTTAGTAAAACGAACCCAAATTATTGTTAATTATTAAGGTTTTTTAAATGATAATCTAAAATTAATGAATAATAGCTTTAGCTGAACCTAGTTGATCAACTTTTCCAGTATAAAGACCTTTACCTAGGATTGGAACAACACCAACAGTCGATCCTGTAAATACATAAAAATCTTTATCAAGAGTGACTTTATCTTTTTTTAACTCATTCAAAACAAATCTAAGTGAGTTTAATGGGTTTATATAAACGGTATTTGTATTTCCATTAACGCTTTGTCCAATTTTTTTATTAGCAATATTTGTCTTTAAATTTCCAATATTAATTTTTTTATATTTTTTCTTTTGCCCAATTAAAAACTTAACATTAGCACCAAAGTCACTACATAAATCTCCAAAACTAGTAATGCCTTTTTTCTTTTGCCTGTAACCAATAACCTCAATACAAGCTGCCATGTGAGAAATATGTTTTGTTATATTTTTCGTTGTAATTAATCCTTTTGATGAGAAAAAGTTTTTCTTAATTAGGTAACAAACCTCAAGTTCTATCCCTAAAGTTGATTTATTAATTTTTACTTTTTTTCCACTTTTTATAAAATTCTTTTTAAAGATTGCAGCATAGAAAGGTTTTTTTTCTTTAAGTTTTTTCATGACAGGTATACCTGTCCCTGCAGCTTTAAATCCTATTATTGGATCTTTAACTTTACTCTCGCATAATTTTCTTAGTTTTTGAGCTTCACTTAATGTTTTTGTAAATTTTATTGGAAGTGGTGCAATTATTTTATTGTTAATAAATGCATTAACTAATTTATTTGCTGTTTTTTCTAATATGGTTTTTTTCATTATTGAATGTTTAATATAGTTGCAGGATCTAGTCTAGTACCAAACCAATTAAGTCTTACATCAAGATGTGGTCCTGTTGATCTACCAGAGGAACCAACTGTAGCAATGATATCTCCTTTTTTAACATGATCACCTACATTTACAAAAATTTCATCCATATGCATGTAAAGAGTTGAAACACCATGACCATGGTCAAATATTAAAGTTGCTCCAGTATAAAATAAGTCCTTTTCAGCTAGAGTAACAACACCGTTATTCATTGCTTTAACTGGAGTACCTTTTTTTTGAGCAAAATCCAAACCGTAATGAGGCCATTTGGGTATGCCATTTAAAATTCTTTGACTACCATAAACACCAGTAATTATTGCATCATCAACTGGGATAATAAACTTTTCTTTAAAAAACTGTAAGTCACTTTCAATTTCTCTTGCATCAGCTATTAATTTGTTTTCCTTTTTTATTCTTGCATAAAATTCTTCAGGTGGTGTAACTTTTTTTTTAGGTAAGCCTTCAATTTTTTGAATATTATATTTTCTTTTTTTAATTTTTTTTATAATTTTGTTATTATTTTCAGTAATTGTAATGTCAAATTTTCTATCTTTTTCAATTCCAAATGCAAAATAACCATCTTTTGTGACTTTAACTTTTTTTTTATCTACAAAAATTGATGAACCAGGCTCAGTTTTTCCAATAATGTAATGTCCTTGAATGAATTTTCCCTGAAACTCTACTGCAAAAGATTGAGTTGAAAAAAATAACGCTACTAATGAAAGTAATCTATATATTACTTTGCTGTCCATCCACCGTCTACTAGGATTGATGTGGCTGTAATCATCGATGAAGCGGATGAAGCTAAAAAACAAACGCTTGTTGCAACATCACTTTCTGTTGCTAATTTTCCCATAGGAATATTGCCTAAAGCTAGTTTTTTAAATTCTTTGTTTTTAAAAAATCTTTTAACCATCGGTGTTGCTACAAAAGTAGGGGCCACTGTATTTACTCTAATATTGTTTTTTGCAAGCTCAACACCCATACCTTTAGTCAAACCTTCAATACCAAATTTTGTCATATTATAAACATTTCTACCAGACATTCCAACATGACCAAGTTGAGATGACATATTAATAATAGATCCACCTCTTTTTTTATTCTTTAACATTTTTTTAACAACTAATTGAGCAACATTAAAAGCAGCTTTAAGGTTTAAATCTACTAAGTAGTTCATGTTTTCTTGTTTAATTTTTTCAAAAGGTTCTGGAATATTTGTCCCAGCATTATTAACTAAAATATCTATAATCTTAATCTTATCTAGTTTTTCTTTAAGATCTTCATAATTCATTACATCACAATTAACTTTGATAACTTTACCTTTTATCTTTTTTATTTCTTTTTCAAGTTTATCAAGATCTGATTGAGTTCTACTTAAAGCAATGATTGTAGCTCCAGCTTCAGCAAGAGCAATTGAGCAAGCTCTTCCCAATCCTTTACCTGCACCTGTAACTAATGCATATTTGTTTTTAAGATTTATTTTTTGTAAGTACATTTAAATAAATAACTTTAAATCAGTATAAATTAATTCGATAGCAACAACCAGTATAGCAATTAAACCAATCCAGGCTATCCATTTATATTCATTAATCCATCTTGATATTACAGTAGCAGCTGTTGCCATAAGAATTATTGATAAAGCTAAACCAAATATTAATAATACATAGTGATCACCAGCAGCACCAGCTACACCTAAAACATTATCCAAACTCATCGTAAAATCAGCAAGTAAAACTGTCCATATAGCCTTCATAAAGCTTGAATTATCTACTTTAATATCTTCATCACCTGACTGACCTTTGATTACATCTGTATAGAGTTTGTAGACTATATAAAGAAGAAGCAATCCTCCTATTAATCTTAATCCTGTTATTTGTAATAAATAAGCAGTTAACATGGTTAAGATAATTCTTAAAATTACTGCACCACCTATCCCCCAAAAAATTACTTTTTTTCTTTGTTCGGGTGGAAATTTAGAGGCAACCATTCCAATAATAATGGCATTATCACCAGCTAATACTAAATCGATAAATATAATTTGGCCTAAAATTATAAGTTGTTCAGGCCCGAATAATTCTGCAAACATCAGCTGCTTAGTATCATATCAGCACCTTTTTCTGCAATCATTATTGTGGGTGCGTTAGTGTTTCCAGAGGTGATATTGGGCATTATTGATGCATCTATTACTCTTAAATTTTTAATTCCATGAACTTTTAGCTGATCATCAACAACGGCCATATCATCTTGACCCATTTTACATGTTCCAACAGGATGAAAAATAGTTTGAGCATAATCTGCTGCTGCTTTTAAAATATCTTCATCTTCTGTTAAATGAATTCCAGGTCGGTATTCTTCTGGGCTAAATTTTTTAAATGTCTCAGATTCT
Source organism: Candidatus Pelagibacter sp. PS_16 (assembly GCF_059417965.1). Taxonomy (NCBI): domain Bacteria; kingdom Pseudomonadati; phylum Pseudomonadota; class Alphaproteobacteria; order Candidatus Pelagibacterales; family Candidatus Pelagibacteraceae; genus Candidatus Pelagibacter; species Candidatus Pelagibacter sp. PS_16. Next base: position 439,423 of record NZ_CM182074.1, read on the forward strand.
AAAACAATTTTTCTTGTTAATTTAAGACCAGCTGCTGCAATTTTTCTATCTTCATCTGTCGACAAATAATTCATTTTTATTTTTGCGTAAGTTCGTGAGTCTTTATCTGTTATACTAATATGACCTCTACTAGTTGGTCTAATTTGTGAAACTGTTGGAGTAAAACCATGAAAATCATGGTTTTTGGTAGCTCCCAATGTATCCATACTCATTGGCTGAACATGCCATTGTAAATCAGGCAGCTCTAATGAAGGATCACTTTTTGCAAACATACACATTTGACTTGCACCCATAGTCATGGGCCCACTTCTATTAAAGATATATTCCAATCCAATTAACAAGTTACCAAATAAACTATTAATTTTTTTATTAAGAGATTTTATATTTTGTATTTTATATATTGGTCTAAACATTAAATGGTCTTGTAAATTTTCACCTACACCCTTTAATTCATGCACCATTTCAATTCCTAGTTCCTTTAATTTATCTGAATTTCCAACTCCAGATACTTGTAATAATTGTGGAGAACCTATTGCTCCTGAAGATAAGACAATTTCTTTATTTGCACTTACAGTGAATATTTCATTTTCAATCCAATACTCAACTTCTTTAGCAACTTTGTTTTCAAAATTAATCTTTTTAACATGAGCTTTTGTAACTATTTTTAAATTAGGTCTTTTCTTAGCTGGGTTTAAATAACCAACAGCAGTACTACATCTAAAGCCATCCTTTTCTGTTACTTGAAAATAACCACAGCCATGATTGTCTCCTGTATTAAAATCTTTAGTTTTTGGAATTCCAAATTCCTCAGCCGCTTTTTGAAACTGATTTAATAAAGGCAATTGTATTCGTTGGTCAGAAACAGACAAAGGACCTCCTACACCATGAAATTCACTTTCTCCTCGTTCTTGATTTTCAGCTTTGATGAAATAAGGTAATACATCTTCCCAACTCCAGCCTTTATTTCCTAGCTGCCTCCAAACATCGTAGTCTCTGTGTTGACCCCTAACATAAAGTAGACCATTTATTGATGAGCTACCTCCAAGAGTTTTTCCTCTAGGATACCTTATGGACCTATTGTTCATAGTTTCATCCGGTTCTGTATTATAACACCAATCAACATTGGGGTTATGCATAGTTTTGAAATATCCTACTGGTATATGAATCCATGGGTAATTATCTTTACCACCAGCCTCAATTAAAAGGACTTTGTTTTTTGGATTTTCAGATAATCTATTTGCAAGAACACAACCTGCTGATCCAGCTCCAATAATAATGTAGTCAAAATTATCCATATATATTTTTATAAATTAATTTTTATTAATAATCTAATAATATATAGAAAAGCATATTTATTTCTGATATTTGAACAACTACAAAATAATGAAAAAAATATTAATATTTATATGTACAATTTTTTTATCTTTATCATTTCACGTTCAGTCTGTTGAAATTGAAATTATTAATGATAAGCCTGGTACGGGAAAAAAGATTATAAAGCATTCTTGGGTTCAGCTTGAATACACAGGCTCATTTGAAAATGGAAAAGTTTTTGATACAAATATTGGTAAAGATAGACCTTTAGTAGTACAAATGAGTATGAAAGAGGTAATTCCTGGTTTTGAACAAGGAATAATGGGAACTACCAAAGGAACTAAAAGAAAAATTAAAATTCCAGCTGAATTAGCCTATGGAAAAAAGGGTGGTGGAGATATTATACCACCTAATACAGATCTAATATTTGAATTTGAAGTAATTGACGTTTTAGATCCTAGTTATAAATCAGTTTCATCAGATGAGTTAATAGACATGATTGAAAATAATGCCGTGGCACTTGATATTAGAACAGAAGAAGAGTGGGATAAAACAGGTGTTATCAAAGGTTCATTCCCAGAAACAGCTTTTGATAAAAATGGTAAATTTCAAGTGTATGTTATGGATAAAATTAGAGCACTAGCTGCTTCTCAATCTCAAGATGTTAATTTGATTTTTATAAGTCATGATGGAGAAACGGCATCAATGTTGGCTAATTCATTTTCTGAAGACTTGGGCTTTACTAATGTTTCGGTTTTAAAAGGTGGAATTAAAGCTTGGCAGAGTGAAAATAAAAAACTTGGCCCTCATAAGTAATATCATTCTATCGATAAAAGTTTTTTCTTTGTAAGTTTTTAAATCTAATTTCATCATTTAATAAATCAATTGCTCTTTCCTGGTCTTTTCCAATAACGCTTGACATTTTCCTTTTATTAATACTTCCCCATTTAATTAAAGCTCTAATTATTGGTAAGCTAGAGCTGCCAAATTGTGTTAAAGAATATTCAACAGTTATTGGGTTTGATTTAATAACCTTTCTTTTTACTAGAGTGTCATTCTCCATTTCTTTTAATTGTTTAGACAACATTTGAGCAGTTATCGTATTTAAATCTTTCTTAAGTTTACCAAATCTTATTGGTTTATTAATTAACTTTTCAAGTATCTTAATTTTCCACTTTCCACTAATTAATTTTAAAGCATTATTTAATGGATCTTTATTTATTTCTAATTTATTTATCATGGTATGTTTAATATACTAGTTTAGTTTTAATACCAAAAAAATTTTATATTTAATAATTCTTTTGATTAATATTTTAAAAAGTAATAACTTAATTAAAATTAAAAATTTTTATAACAGGATTTCAATGAAACTAAAAGATAGAATAGCAATAGTCACAGGTGGTGGAAAAGGAATTGGTGCAGAGATTTGTTTAAGACTAGCAAGTGAGGGAGCAAAAATTGTTATAGCTGAAATGGATATTGAAAATGGTGAAAAAATTTCTAAAAAAATTCAAGGTAATAATGGTGAAGCAATTGTTGTAGAAACAAATGTTGCCGAAGAAGATAGTGCAAATAACATGGCTGATGTTGCTATTAAAAAATTTGGTAAGATTGATATTCTTGTTAATAATGCTGGTATAAGACATATTAACAATATTCTAGATCATACAAAACAGCAATGGGATGACATGATATCGGTAAACTTAACCGGACCATATCTATGCTGTAAGTCTGTTATTCCTCATATGATAAAAAATGGTAAAGGAAAAATTATTAATTTTGGATCTATTGCAAGTTTTATGGGTAGACCTGATAGAGTAGCCTATGTTGCTGCAAAATCTGGTATACTAGGTTTAACGAGAGCCTTAGCGGTCGATTTAACTGGGAAAAATATTAACGTAAATACTATTTGTCCTGGGTTAATTTCAACACCTTTCAATCAAAAATTTGCTGAAGATCCTACTCACGGTAAAGCTTGGGGCAAAGAAACTATAGTTGGACGTTGGGGTTTGCCATCTGATATATCTGGTGCAGCTGTTTTTCTATCTAGCGATGATGCAGATTTTATAAATGGATCTGAAATAAAAATTGATGGTGGATGGTTAGCAGCAAAAACTAGAAAAGGTGAAATAAGTAATTAATGAGTGATGATTTTAAAAATAATTTAGAACTAGCACTAGGTAATGCAAAAAGATTATCTAATAAAATTTTAATTAATGGAAAATTGTCACCTGCTAAAGCTGAAGCTAAAATTAGCGTATTAAATCCAAGTACAGGTGAAAATATTGGTGAAGCTCCACAGTGCAATAAGGTTGATGTGAATATAGCGGTTGATGCAGCAGAAGCTGCATTTCAAAAATGGAAAAAAGTACCTGCGAGAGAACGTGGTAAAATAATGACGGCTGCTGCTAGAAAATTAGAAGATAGAAAAAATGAAATTGAAACATTATTAGCTTTAGATACTGGTAACGCACTTAGAACTCAAGCCATACCGGAGACAGCAGCATCAATTGAATTAACTCATATGTTTGCTGGACTTGCAGGAGAAATAAAAGGTGAAAATTATCCACCAAACATTCCAAATACAATTCATTACACAACCAAAGATCCAATTGGAGTTGTTTGTGCAATTATTCCTTGGAATGCTCCTTTATTTTTGACTGTTGCAAAAATTGCACCAGCTATTGTAGCGGGAAATACTGTAGTGTTAAAAACTGCTGAGCAAGCACCACTTTGTGCTTTACTCTTATGTGAAATATTACAACAAGAACTTCCTCCTGGAGTTTTAAATGTAATTTCAGGCTATGGAGAAGAGTGTGGTGAACCATTAATTGATCATCCTAAAGTTAGAAAGGTTACTTTTACAGGATCGTTTTCTGTTGGAAAAATTATTGCAATAAAAGCTGCTCCAAAATTATGTCCAGTTACATTAGAATTAGGTGGAAAAAATCCAAATATTATAATGAGTGATGCTGACTTAGATATAGCAATACCAGGCGTAATTGATGGTATGAGGTATACTCGTCAAGGACAGGCTTGCACCGCAGGATCAAGAGTTTATATACACGAAAAAATTTATGATAAAGTTTTAGAAGGTGTAGTTTCTAAATTAAGTAAACTTAAGATGGGAAATGCACTTGATAGTAAATCTGATATTGGCGCAATAATATCTAATGAACAACTCAAAAGAACCTTACATTATATGGACATTGCTAAAAAAACATCATCTGCAAAGGTTTTACATGGTGGCAATCAACCTAAAGGAGGAGATTATAAGGAAGGTTTCTTTTATGAACCAACCTTATTGTCAGGCGTTCCTGTAGAATCTCCTGTATGTCAAGAAGAGGTATTTGGCCCTGTTGCTTGCGCAATTCCGTTTAAGAGTTTTGATGAAGTTATGAAAAGCGCTAACGACACACCTTTTGGTTTATCAGCCGTTTTATGGACTCAAAACTTATCTAGAGCATTGCAATTTGTAGATGAAATTGAAGCTGGCTTTGTTCAGGTAAATCAATGCGTTGCTCCAAGAGCCAATGTTTCTTATGGAGGAATTAAAATGAGTGGTTTAGGTAAAGAATATGCTTTTGATAGTATGATTAACCACTTTACACAAAGTAAAACAGTTTTAATTAATAGAGGTAAATCAAATTTAGATGACTAATCACATTGCATTTATAGGTGTTGGAAATATGGGAAACCCTATGGCTGATCAATTAGTAAAAGCTGGCAAAGAAGTAAAAGCTTTTGATGTTTCACCAGAGGTAATAAAAATTGCAAAAGAGTCAGGTTTAAACGTTGTATCCACTATTGATGAATTATTAGATGGCGCTAGTACTGTTATATCTATGCTACCAGAGGGAAAGCATGTTCGATCTCTTTATTTAGGAGACAAAGGAATATTAAATAAAATTCCAAAAGAATGTTTGATAATTGATTGCTCAACAATTGATATTGAGACTTCTCTAGAGCTAGGTAATGAATCAAAAAAACTTGGAATTAAAATGATAGATGCACCAGTTACTGGTGGTGTGATGGGAGCAAGAATTGGAAAATTAAATTTTTTAGTTGGTGGAAGTGATGAAGCTGTAGCATTAGCAAAACCTTTATTTGATATTATGGGACAAAAAATTTTACATGCAGGTGTTCAAGGAAGTGGAGTAGGTGTAAAAATTTGCAACAATATGTCTTTAGGAATTTCTATGATAGCAGCATCTGAATCTTTAATGTTAGCTAAAAGATTAAAAATGGATATTAAAAAGGTTCATGAAATAATAAAAGCAGCTTCAGGAAATAATTGGGCTATGACTAATTATACACCTTTACCAAATCTTACTGATGGAGTTCCTTCAAATAATAAATACCGACCAGGTTTTACAGCATCAATGATGAGAAAGGATTTAAGGCTAGCCATGGATGCCGCTCAGTCTGTAGATGCCTCTACACCATTAGGTAAAGCTGCTTTAGAAATTTTTTCAAAATTCTGTGATGAGGGTGATAGTGACACTGACTATTCAGGTATATCTAAAATGATTGGTGGTGATGCTTGGAATTATCCATTTGATCCAAAAGGAAATAAATAAAAAACAATATTTGTAAATTTACTTAACAGTATTAAAAGTATACCAAACAATTCAATTGATTGTAGTATATTATAGGTTGTATCGTCTATATTTAACTTATTTTAAGTTTACTTTTCTCCTACAATAATGTTTATTTCAAATTTATTAAGACTAAATAAAAAAACAGAGAGGGATAAACATGAAAAAAATCACATCATTGATTTTAAGTTTAGTATTTGCAGTATCTATTATTGCTTCTGCTTCTGCTAAAACTTTAAAAATACAAATGACCTTTCCAAAAACTTCTTATGATGCGCAAATCGTAGGAATGTGGGCTGAAAGAGTTACTGGCCTTACTGGTGGTTCATTAAAATTTGAACTTCTAGGAGCTGGAGAAGTTGTAGGTGTTAAAGAAACATTAGAAGCTGTTGACAAGGGTCTTGTTGATGGTGGTGCTGCTTGGACTCATTACTGGTCTAACTATCACCCTGCTGCAATGTTATTTGGTTCGCCAGTTGCAGGTGGTGGTATTGGTTTAAGTACTAAATCTTGGTTAGCTTGGTATTTTGATAACGGTGGAAAAGCTTTATACGATCAACTATGGGATGAAATGGGTATGAACGTAAAAGGTTTCATCATGGCATCTTCTGGTCCAGAGGCTTTAGGTTGGTTCAAAGAGCCGATCAACAGTATGGCTGATTTCAGAAAATACAGATTTAGAACTCCTCCGGGAATTCCTGGTCAAACATACAAAGACATTGGTGTTGCATCAGTTTCAATGGGTGGTGGAGATATTCTACCAGCACTTGAAAAAGGAACAATCGATGCTGCTGAATGGTGTTGTCCAAAACCAGATCTAGTATTTGGTTTCCAAAAGGTATTGAAAAATTACTACCTTCAAGGCTTACACCAAAACGTTGTAAATGGAGATGTGTTCTTTAACAAGGATGTTTATAATAAGTTAACTGACCAAGAGAAATATGCAATGGAAATTGCTTCTGAAGCGATGATAACTAGAAACATCACTAACAGAGCTGTTGAAAATGGAAAAGCGTTAATTGAATTAACATCTAAGCATGGTGTTATCCTTCATGATACACCAGCTGATTACTTTGTTGAGTATATGGCTGCTGCTAAAGCTACTATTCAAAAGAACTCAAAAGAAAATAAGTTCTTTGATGAAGTTTACCAGCACATGACTGCTCACGCAAAAATCGTAGTACCTTTTATTGCTCAAATGGAAACATCTGATGCATCAATTGGAACTGCATTTGCAAAAGCGCAAAAGTAAATAAATAATTTAAACGGGGACTTAATATTTTTAAGTTCCCGTTTTTTTAAAATAGAAAAAATTTTAATCGACATTACCAATCAATAAAATGGTCAAAAAAAAATCACATTCTGCTGGTGTTAAAGAAACTCTAGATATTACTGATGAGTTAATAGCAGAACGTCGAACTAGTTTAAAAATGCCTAAGGATATGGTTCCTTGGATGGCAAAAACTATAGAGTTTATCGACCTTAACATGTTGAGAATTGGTAAAGTAATTTGTTGGATGGTAATTCCTTTAATTTTTGCAATGACTTTTGAAGTTATTGGTAGACATTTTTTTAATAGACCAACTCTTTGGGCTTATGATGTAACCAGAATGATTGCAGGAGCATTTTTTATGTTGGGTGCTGGTTACGCATTATCAAAAGGTATTCATATAAGAGCTGATTTTTTATATAGAAATTGGAATGTTAAAACTCAAGCAAAAGTAGATCTATTCTTATATTTATTATTCTTCTTTCCAGGTTTCATAGTCTTCTTTTGGGTAAGTTTTGATTATGCTTATACTTCTATATGTGGGAGATCTATTTTAGCAGAATGCTTAGATGGAAAAGTTAGAATTCAAAGAGCAATGGATACTACTTGGATGCCAGTAATGTGGCCATTAAAAAGCTGCATGCCAATTGGAGCTTTTTTGTTATTAATTCAAGGGATATCAGAATTATTTAAAACATATTATGCGTTTGTGAAAGGTAGATGGCCATAATGGAAATTTTTTCACAAGAATTAATTGGAGCAATAATGATAGGAGTAATGCTATTTGCTATCTTTATTGGTTTTCCTATTTCATTTACATTAATATTTTTAGGTCTTGTGTTTGGTTATTGGGGTTTTGGAAAGTTAGTTTTTTATTTAATGACCCTACAGTTTAATATGATTATGACGGAAAGTACGCTGGTTGCCGTCCCACTCTTTATATTTATGGGCATATTAATGGAATCTGCAGGTCTTATGGAAAGACTATTTTCAGCCATACAATTAATGCTATCTAGAACAAGGGGTGCATTATTTTATGCAGTTATGTTTGTGTCTACAATTTTTGCTGCTGCAACAGGAATAGTTGGGGCATCAGTAACAATCCTTGGAATCATGGCAGGTAAAACTATGATTAAATCTGGATACGATACTAGATTATCTGCAGGCTTAATATGTGCCGGAGGAACTCTTGGAATTTTAATTCCACCAAGCATTATGTTAGTGGTAATGGGGCCTGTTTTAGAAATCCCAGTAACAGATTTATTTGCTGCAGCAATAATTCCAGGAATAATGTTGGCAGTTCTTTATGCTCTTTACACCACTGTTAGATGTTATTTTGATCCAAAACTTGGTCCAATTTTACCAAAAAGTATGCAACCAAAAAGTATGGGTAAAGTTTGGGTAGAATTCTTTTTAGGGTTAGTACCGCCTGCCGGATTAGTATTTTTTGCTCTAGGTAGCATATTATTTGGTTTAGCAACACCTACTGAAGGTGCCGGTATTGGAGCTATTGGATCTTTGTTACTTGCTTTAGCATATAAAAAATTAACTTTAAAAACTTTAAAAAATTCTTTAATTAAAACTTTAGAGATTACTGCATTGATAATGTTTTTAGTTGCTGCATCGAATTTCTTTGGAGCAGTTTTTTCAAAATTAGGAACACCATCTTTATTAACTGAATTTTTATTAAACTTAGAAGTTAACAGATATGTTATTTTAGCTATACTAATGGCAGTAATTTTCTTGTTAGGTTGGCCTTTAGAGTGGGTACCAATAGTTCTTATTGTATTACCAATATTTGTTCCATTGATTAAAGAATTAGACTTCAACTTGACTTGGTTTGCAATACTTGTAGCTGTGAATTTACAGACCGCCTGGTTATCTCCACCTGTAGCTCTATCTGCGTATTTTTTAAAAGGTGTTGTGCCAGAATGGGAACTTAAAGATATTTATCTTGGTATGATGCAGTTTATGGGAATACAGCTTTTAGGTTTAATTTTGATCATCGCATTTCCTCAAATTGCACTTTGGTTACCTAGTGTAATGTACCCTTAAGAGTTTATTTTTTATTTATATAAGGAATTACAGTTCCAACTAAAATAATTCCCAATGAAATAAATATCTTTAAAGTAATTTCTGCATCAATTACTACCCAGGCAGATAAAGCTCCTATGGGCCCTGTTAAAGGATACATAAGACTAATTCTTCCTACTGGAACCCTCCTTAAGGCATAATTATAAAATAAATAAGAACCAAAAGTTATAAAAGATAAAGTGATTGCAGCTATTACTGATGGTGTAAATTCTAAATGAAATGAATATCTAAAGGTAGAGTTAGGCCAAATAATAAATAATATTAAAAATGATAAAATGAAACCAGTAAAATATTGGTAAGTATTTACACCTAGCTGGTTAACATTAGTTTGCATTTTTTTTCTACCAATAACTTCATTAATTGAAGCCAAAGTCATTCCTGCAAAAATAATAAAGTCCCCAATATAATTTCCCTGACCAATAATAGTTTGACTTGATAAGAGGATGTAAGTTCCAATAATTGTTATAAAAGCTCCTATTAAAACCTTTATCTCAATTTTTTCATTTAAAAATATTTTAGCAACAAAAGGTTGCATGATTGGCATTGTACTTATAATAGCAACACCATTAATAGGCGACGTAAGCATTAAACCTACATGGAAGGCTAATGTTACAAGAAAAGGGTTTAATAAACCCATCAAGAAAGGTGCTAGACCTATTTTTTTAATTGACAAGTCAACTCTCATTATTAAAGCAAATGTTAACATAAGCAAAAAAGCAATTGCAAATCTTACAGCTAGTAAATCAACAATTTGAAATTCCTCTAGAGCAAGTTTTACAAATGGAGGGCCTGAGCCAAAACCAATTACAGCAAGAAACATTGCTAAGTAACCAATATTTTTTTTAAGAAAGAGCATTAGATCGAAAATACTATTACAAATGAAAAAAAAAGATATTCCATTTTAACTTATTAGTTTATTATTTGTTAGTGATTCAGCATAAAAACAAAAATAATCTTATCAACTGGGAATTAGTGTCAGTCAACCCAAATGATAAAACTTGGAATTGGAAAGATGTCTTTTGTTTTTGGGGCATTAATATACAAAGTGTTATTGCTTTTTCCTTAATAGCATCATTATATCTGGTTTATGACTTAAACATTGCGGTTGTTTTTTTAGGAAGTTTAATTGGATCCCTTCTAGTTTATTTTTTAGCTAACTTAATAGGAAAACCTTCGCAAAAATATGGTCTTCCATTTCCTGTTATCTTAAGGACTTCATTGGGTGTGTTTGGAGCAAAATATTTTTCTTTAATAAGAGGCCTTGTTGGTATCTTCATGTTTGGAATTCAAACTTATTTTTTATCAAAAGCATTTAGTTATTTAATCCGAATATTTTTCTTTTCTGTTGATAATACTTTTCTTCAACATGATATTTTTTTAGTTTTTATTTCAGGTCTTAACATTATTGATTGGGCTGCTTTTTTAATAGCAATTCTATTACAATCTTTTTTATTTAGTAGAGGTCATAAATTTAATAAATTAATTATTAATTATTCAGCAGCAACAGTTTACTCTGGAATGTTGTTATTTTTTTTTGTTGTGCTTCTCTTAGATGTTAAGGAGGTTTCAAGATCATTTGCTGACATGTTTACTTATAACAATATATTTCTTAAGAGTAATATTGCTCCCCTAATTACTGTAGTTGGAATAGTTTTTGCTTACTTTTCAATTATACTTGTAAATTTTGGAGACTTTGCCCGTTACGTTAAAGATGAAGAGGAATTAAAAAAAGGTAATTTGAGTTTATTTTTAAATCTTATTATATTTTCATTTTTTGCTGTGTTTATAGTTGTTGGAGCTGATGTAATTTTTCATCAAAAACTTGAGGAAATTGGAAAGATACTTACAAATCCTACAGATATTATAGGAACTCTAGATAACACTATTATAACTGTAATAGTTTTATTTTTCATTATTGTAGCTTCAGCATCTACAAATCTAATTGCAAATTATGTGCCTGCTCAAAATTCTTTGTTAAATTTTTTTCCAAGTAAACTTAATCTAAAAACTTCTTCTTTTATTATTGTTATTTTTGGATTTGTAATTGGTATTTTTTGGTTACCATTATTAAGTCAGATAGGAATTTTATCTTTTATTGATACATTTGCTGCATTTTTTGGACCTCTTTTTGGTGTTATAATCATAGATTATTATTTAGTTAAAAAATCAAACTTAGATAATAAAGATATACTTTCAGCAGAACCTGATGGAGTTTACTTTTACTCTAATGGATGGCATATAAAAGCGGTATACTCTATTACTCTAGGTTTTATTTTTGCTGCTTCAACAATTTGGAATGAAAGTTTAATGAATTTTAATTCTTACTCTTGGTTAATTGGTGCTTTTGTCTCTTCATTGACTTACTATTTATTAACAAGTAAATAATTTCATGCATCAATTTGATTTAAAAAATAAAACAGCAATTATCACCGGTGGTGCACAAGGTTTTGGTTTAGATATTGCTAAACGGTTTTTAAAGTCAGGAACAAAAGCTATTATCTGGGACATAGATGAAGAAGAATTAAAAAAAGCTGTTAAAGCTGTGAACGATCCAAATCTTTCATATAATGTTGTTGACGTATCTGATTTCAAAAATGTCAAAGATACAGTTGATGAAATAGCAAAATCTTCAAATATTGATATTTTAATTAATAATGCAGGTATTACTGGGTCTACGTCTTCACTTTGGGATTACGATGTAGTTGAATGGAATAAAATAATAGAAATTAACTTAATGGGTACATTTAACTGTTGTAAATGTGTGGTGCCTTATATGATTAAAAATGATTATGGTAGAATAGTTAATGTTGCTTCTGTTGCTGGAAAAGATGGTAATGCAAACGCAAGCGCTTATAGTTCAGCAAAAGCGGGTGTTATTGGTTTAACAAAATCGCTAGGAAAAGAACTGGCTGATAAGAATATAGCTGTAAATGCTGTCACTCCAGCAGGAGCTAAAACAAGAATTCTTGATCAAATGTCAAAAGAACATGTTGCCAGAATGCTTTCTAAGGTTCCTAGAGGTAGATTTTTGGAGATAGAAGAGTTTACTTCATTAATTTGTTGGCTAGCTTCAGAAGAAAACTCATTTTCAACAGCAGCTGTTTTTGATATTAGTGGTGGTCGTTCTACTTACTAACTAGCACTTTAGAATCAATATTAAGAGACTTACTTTCTTTAGAAATAACTGGTGCCAGTAGAATTATGGACCAATATATTAATAAAACAAATATAGAAATTAATTTCATTCTATTTATATAGTATCCAATATTGATAATTTAATGATTAAAGTGTGTTCAAATATTGTTTTAAAATTTAATTTAGATATACCCCCATACTGATGAAATTTTTTTTAATATTATTAGGATATTTATTTTTAATAACAAAACCTTTGTTAGCTGAAAATGTTTACGTTTTTGATTTTACTAACAATGAGCTAAATACATTAAAAGTTAAAAAAGTTAAAGGAGAGACCAGCTGGAAAGTTGGGTCTAACGAAAATGGTAACTTTATAAGAGCAGAGGCTGAAGGTGTTGGGTCAGGCTTGGGGAAAGAAATTAAAATTGATCTTAATAAAACTCCTTTTATTAATATTACATGGAAAGTTGAGAAAGATTTATCTGGAATTATAGAAAATAGTAAAAAAGGGCACGATTATGCCGCTAGAGTTTTTGTAATAAAGAAAACAGGTTCTACACCATTATCTAACAGGGCAATTAATTATATTTTTTCAAGTAATAATGATGTTGGAAAATATTGGCCAAGTCCATATACAAAAAAATCTATTGATTATGTTCTCTCAACTACAAAAAATAACAAAAATACATGGGTTACTGTTAAAGCAAATGTGCAAAAAGATTTTAAGAAACTTCATGAAATTGATGTTACAGAAATTTCAGGTATTGCTATAATGACTGACACTGATAATTCGAAATTAAAAGCTATATCTTATTATCAAGATATTTATTTTTCAGCTAAATAAGATTATTTAAATACTTTTTTAAGACCAATACTTAAAAAAGATAAAAGTACCGCAACAATTACATCTTCAATGGGTGCAGCATTAGGGACCAAATAATTCCAAGCAATTACACCTAAAAGCCAAGTTATATAAACTTTCATTGTTATATTATATCTTAGTTTGATGTTAAAAATATTTATTTTTGATAGTATAAATTCATGCACAAAAATTTTTTTCACAATATAAAGGTTTATTATGAAGACACTGATGCTGGTGGTGTTGTTTATTATGCGAACTATTTGAAGTTTCTTGAAAGAGCAAGAACAGAAGCATTGTTTACAATCGGTTTTAATAATAAAAAAATTAAAGAAGATTATGGAGCCTTAATTATTGTTAAATCTTGTAACATTGAGTACAAAAAACCCTCTTATCTTGAAGACGAGTTAAAAATTAGATCCTTTGTTAAATCTATTACAAAGACTTCTTTTTTTATGTCACAATTTATTTCTAGAGATGAAGAATTAATTGTTGAGGCAAAAGTACATTTAGTTTTTGTAGATAAAAATGGAAAACCTATAAAAGTTCCAGAGGACATTTTCAAAGATTTTAAACCTTATTTTTGCGATAGCATTAAAATTAAATAATTTTCTTAGCCTTCTTTAACAAGCTTACCATTTTTTGTGTATTAATTATTTTTCTATTAACATTTCTTGGACTAGGGTGATAACTAGGAATTAGAATTTTATTATCTGGTAATAAATATTTTACACCATGTATGAAGATTAATTTTTTATCAAAATGATAATTTTTTTTATAAAATTCTATACAATTATCAAATGAAACTTTACCTAACGCTATAATAACTTTTAAATTTTTTAATAAGATCAATTCATTTTTAAAAAATGTTGAACAGTTGATTAATTCATTTTTTAAAGGTTTATCTTCTGGAGGGACACATTTAAGAATATTTGTAATATAGGTTTTATTTAATTTTAAACCATCATCAATATGCGTAGAAGTTGATCTATTCGATATGTTAGCTTTAAATAAACAGTTAAATAGAAAATCTCCAGATTTATCTCCAGTGAAGGCTCTGCCTGTCCTAGTACCTCCATGAGCTGCAGGTGCTAGACCTACTATTAATAGTTTAGCGTTAATATCACCAAATCCTGTAACTGGTTTAGCCCAATAAGTTTCTTTCATATTTTGTTTTCTTTTTTTTACAGAAATTTTTTTACTAAATTCAATTAACCTAGGACAACTTTTACATTTAACTATTGAATTATTTAATTTTTTGAATTTTATACTCATATATGCAATTTATAAAATTTTTTTTATTAATACTTTTATCTTTCAATATTTCAGTAAAAGCAAATTCAAATGATGAAATACAAAGTTTGTTAAAAGAAGGTAAAAAATTAATATTTATAAGACATGCAATTGCACCAGGTGGAGGTGATCCGTTAGATTTTGATATATTAAATTGTGAAACCCAACGAAATTTAAGCATAGAGGGTATTGAACAATCTAAAAACATTGGGAAGTTTTTTTCAGAAAATAATATTAAAATTGATAAAGTATTATCAAGTGAGTGGTGTAGATGTAAACAAACAGCTCAGCATGCTTTTGATAAATATCAAACAAAAAGTTTCTTAAATTCATTTTTCAGTGCAAAATTTGCAAGTAATAAAAATAAACAAATTTATGATTTAAAAAAATATATTAATGAATGGAACGGTGATAATAATTTAGTGTTAGTAACACATTATGTAACAATTCAAGAAGTACTAAATATTTCACCTTCTTCTGGAGAGATAATCATTTCAGATAAAAATTTTAATGTTCTTGCTCGACAAAATTTTTAAAAAATATAAACTAATAAAATGTCATCTAAAAAAGCTATGAAGTTAGCTCAAAAACAAGCTTATGCTAAACATAGAAGCAATATAACTAATAGTAGATTTGGTTCAAAAAAAATAAATTTTACAAGTAAAGTTAACAAGAAACATAAAAAATCTTAATTTTTTTACAAAAACTTGCACTTATCAACATTTAAATTTTGGAGGCACCTGTGTCTCTATTTATTACTGCTTTAATTTTAATTAATATTTTTTTCATTTTTGTCTGCATAAAAAAGTGCAATTAATAAAATCGCTGTCCAAATTATCCCTATAAAAGCTTTGGGTCCAGTTTCTGCACTCCATATATTTAAAACCAATGCTCCAAAGATTAATCCCGCAACATAAATTAATATAGCTAAAGTAGATTTACTCATTATTCAAATTCTTTTTATAAAGTGAAATTCCATTTTCAATCTTATGATCATAAGATTCTTTAAAACTCTCTAATTGCCAGCCACTCAGACGTGTCTGAATAATCGTTAAGTTTGATTTTTTCCATTCTTCTGTAGTTTCTTGCATTTTCCACATTTTTTTTTCCTCATTATTTCTTGCACAACCATAACAATATCCTGTTTGAGGATCTGTTTTACATATGCTTATACATGGAGAAATAATCATTTTTTTTAAATTATTAGTAAATATAATTGATTATTAATATATTTCATTATTATTGTCATTGGACAAATAGAAACTATCCTATATAAAGCCACAAGAATTGTGGGCGAATGGCGGAATTGGTAGACGCGCTGGTCTTAGGAACCAGTATTGAAAGATGTGAAGGTTCGAGTCCTTTTTCGCCTACCAACAAGTTTAAAAAATTATGAAAGTTACAGTAGAAAATAAAAAAGGTTTAAACAAAGACATTAAAGTTTTCATAGATAAAGAAACTATGAATTCTTATATGGATGAAAAATATGAAGAAATTAAAAAGACTGTTAACTTAAAAGGTTTTAGACCTGGGAAGGTGCCTAAAGAAGTTTTAAAAAGACAATTTGGCCAAGCAATTTTTAGTGAAGTTCTAGATAAAGTTCTAAAAGACACATCAGTTAAAGCTTTAGAAGATAATAAAATTAAGCCAGCCGGACAACCAAAGCTTGATCTTAAAACCTATGGTGAAGATAAGGATTTAGAATATGTAATGTCGATAACAGAACTTCCAAAAGTAGAGTTAAAGTCTGTTGAAAATATTAAATTTGATGAATATTCAGTTAAAATTGACACAAATGAAACAGATAAAAGAATTAAAGAAATTGCCAAAAGTCAGAACAATTTTAAAGAAGTTGCAGCAGATGTTAGAGCAGTAGAGGAAAATTTAGTTATTTTTGACTACAAAGCAACGATTGATGGAAAAGATTTTACTGGTGGTGAAGGAAAAAATACTCAATTAATTCTAGGTAAGGACTTATTTATTAAAGGCTTTGATAAGCAGCTTATCGGCGTTAAAAAAAATGATGAAAAATCTGTTGACGTTACTCTGCCTGAAAATTATCCACAAAAAGAATACGCAAATAAGAAAGCTAATTTTATTTGTAAAATTACAGAAGTAAAAAAATCAGAGGAAGTAAAAATAGATGATGTTTTTGCTAAAAACTTAGGTGCAAAAGATCTTGCTGATTTAAAAGTATTAGTTAGTAAACAAATTAATGATGAATATAAAAATTCTCTAGATAAATTGGCAAAAACTCAAATCTTAAAAGAAATTGAAAATTTTAAAGTAGATGAAATTCCAGAAAACTTAATTGAAGAAGAAGTTAAGATTTTATCTCAAGGTATGACTGAAGAAGATTCTAAAAAAAGTAGAAAAAATTTTGAGGAAATCGCTAAAAAAAGAATTAAAGTTGGGTTGATCTTAAATGAATTCGGTGAACAAAATAAAATCAAAGTAACCGAACAAGAAGTTCAAGCTGAAGTTCAAAAACAACTTAGAATGATGCCTGGCCAAGAAAAGATGGTTATGGAATTTTATCAAAAAAATCCATCAGCATTAGCTAGCTTAAGAGGAACCGTGTATGAAGAAAAAATTATCGATTTAATTAAAACTAAAGCAAAACCATCTAAAAAAGAAATTAGCAAAGAAGAAGCAGAAAAAATTTTAAAGGAACATCAAAAACAAGATCATAATCATGAACATGACCACAATCATGACCACGATCATCCTGAGGAAAAAAAAGCTTCAAAATCTACTAAAATTGAAAAAAAACCAAAACCCTCAGCATCTAAAAAACCTTCAACAAAAAAAGTTAGTAAAAAGTAATCACAAGTTGTATAAGTAAGAGAATCAACTTATGACAACAAATTTATTAGATCAAATGAATACTCTTGTACCTATGGTTGTTGAACAATCAAATAAAGGTGAGAGAGCTTATGATATTTATTCAAGACTTCTCAAAGAGAGAATTATTTTTTTGGTAGGACCAATAAATGATAACGTAGCATCTTTAGTTACAGCTCAACTTTTGTTTTTAGAGTCTGAGGATCCAAAAAAAGAAATCAATTTATATATCAATAGTCCTGGAGGACTAGTGACAGCAGGTCTTGGAATTTATGATACTATGCAATACATTAAACCAGATGTTTCAACATTATGTATTGGTCAAGCTGCATCAATGGGTTCATTTTTATTAGCTGCAGGTAAAAAAGGTAAAAGATTTTCTTTGCCAAATTCTAGAATTATGGTTCACCAACCTTCTGCTGGTTTTCAAGGACAAGCTACAGATATTGAAATTCATGCTAACGAAGTTTTAGCCTTGAAAAAAAGACTTAATGAGATTTATTCAAAACATACTGGAAAATCTGTTGATGATGTGAAGAAAGCACTAGAACGTGATAACTTTATGACTCCAGATACAGCAAAAGAGTTTGGTTTGATAGATGAAGTAGTTGAAAATAGATCTTAATACACAACATCTTGACACCCCTTTAAACTGATACTTGATTAGTATGAGTCTTCTATATTAAAGTAACTTTACTGATTCGTTTATAAATTATATGACAACAAATAATAAAAATATTCTTTACTGTTCTTTTTGTGGAAAGAGCCAACATGAAGTTAGAAAACTTATTGCAGGTCCAACTGTATTTATATGTGATGAATGCGTTGAACTATGCATGGATATCATCAAAGAAGAAAGTAAAGACACGTTTGTTAAACATCATGATGGGTTACCACCGCCTAAAGAAATTTGTGCTGTATTAGATGATTATGTTATTGGGCAGCCTCACGCAAAAAAAGTTTTATCAGTTGCTGTTCATAATCATTATAAGAGACTTAATTACGAGACTAAAACTAGCAAAACAGTTGAACTTTCAAAATCAAATATTCTTTTAGTTGGTCCAACTGGTTGTGGAAAAACTTTATTAGCTCAAACTCTAGCAAGAATCCTTGATGTTCCTTTCACAATGGCAGATGCAACCACTTTAACAGAAGCAGGTTATGTTGGTGAAGATGTTGAAAATATAATTTTAAAATTATTACAAGCTGCTGATTACAACGTTGAAAAAGCACAACGTGGAATTGTATACATCGATGAAGTTGATAAGATTAGCAGAAAGTCAGAAAACCCTTCTATAACTAGAGACGTGTCTGGAGAAGGTGTACAACAAGCTCTATTAAAAATTATGGAAGGGACAGTGGCAAGCGTTCCACCTCAAGGTGGCAGAAAGCATCCACAACAAGAATTTTTACAAGTAGACACTACAAATATTTTGTTTATTTGTGGTGGAGCATTCGCTGGCTTAGATAAAATAATATCTCAAAGAGATAAGGGTACATCAATAGGATTTGGTGCAAATGTAAAAAAAACAGATGATAAAAAAACAGGTGAGTGGATGAAAACTTTAGAACCTGAAGATTTGTTAAAGTATGGCTTAATCCCAGAATTTATTGGAAGACTTCCAATGATAGCTACATTAGAAGATCTTGATGAAAAATCTCTAGTTAAAATACTACAAGAACCAAAAAACTCACTAATTAAACAATACCAAGAATTATTTAAATTAGATGGAGCTAAGTTAAGTTTTAAAGAAAATGCGATCAAAGAGATTGCACAAAAAGCAATTAATAAGAAAACTGGGGCTAGAGGCCTTAGATCAATCTTAGAAAATATTTTATTAAAAACAATGTACGATCTTCCAAGTCAAGACAATGTGGAGGAAGTTATTGTAGACGCTAGTGCGGCCAAAGGACTATCTCAACCAATCATAGTTCATTCAAAAAATAGTAGCAAAACAAAGACTGACAAAACTTCTGCTGCCTAATTTCACGTTAATAAGTAATAAATAGCTATTGCAATATCATATTTAATATCCATATTTAGATGATGGATGTAAAAATTGAACGACCTTTATTACCGTTAAGAGATATTGTTGTATTTCCAAATATGGTAGTCCCATTATTTGTTGGCAGAGATAAATCTATTGCCGCTTTAAATGAAGTTATGAAAAAGGACAAAAAAATTGTTCTAGTTACTCAAAAAAATTCAGAAATAGATGACCCCAAAAAAACTGATGTTTTCATGTATGGTTGTGAAGGTAATATTCTTCAGTTATTAAAATTACCAGACGGTACAGTAAAAGTTTTAGTAGAAGGAAGTAAAAGAGTAAAAATTTTAGATTTTAAAGATAATGAGAAATTTATTATTTGTGAATATGCTCATCACCATGATGTAGTGACTAAAGATGAAGACTTAATACCACTAGCAATGACTGCTGTAAGAAGATTAGAAAAACTAACTTCAATTAATAAAAAAGTATCAAGTGAAACAATTAATAATATTAAAAAATTAACTAATGCATCACACATCGCTGATAATATCGCATCTCACCTAACAGCTACAATTTCAGAGAAGCAACAAATATTTGAAACTATAGATGTTAAGAAAAGACTGAATTCTATAATTAAAATAATGGAGAATGAAACGAGTATTATTGGAGTAGAAAAAAGAATTAGAGGAAGAGTTAAAACTCAAATGGAGAAAACTCAAAGAGAATATTATTTAAATGAACAACTTAAAGCTATTCAAAAGGAATTAGGTGAAATTGAAGATGGAAAAGATGAAACTTCAAGTTTGAATAAATTAATTATTAAAGCAAAAATGCCAAAAGATGTTGAGAAGAAATGCATGGCTGAGCTTAAAAAATTAAAAAATATGAGCCCAATGTCTGCTGAGGCTACTGTTATCAGAAATTATCTTGATTGGATGACAGATCTACCTTGGTATAAAAAAAGCCAAGTTGATATTGATCTAAAAAAAGCACTTGCAGTTCTTGATGCAGATCATTTTGGTTTAGAAAAAGTTAAAGAAAGAATTATTGAATTTTTAGCAGTCCAAAAAAGAATGGAAAAAATTAAAGGTCCAATTTTATGTTTAGTTGGTCCTCCAGGTGTTGGTAAAACATCATTAGGAAAATCAATTGCAAAAGCTACTAACAGAGAATTTGTAAGAGTTTCTGTTGGTGGTATGAGAGATGAAGCGGAAATAAGAGGACACAGAAGAACTTATATAGGCTCTTTACCTGGTAAAATTATTCAAATGATGAAAAAAGCAGGTACAAAAAATCCACTTATTCTTCTTGATGAAATAGATAAAATTGGAAATGATTATAGAGGAGATCCATCTTCTGCTTTGTTAGAAGCATTAGATCCAGAACAAAACACAACATTTAATGATCATTATCTAGAAGTTGATTATGATTTATCTGATGTCATGTTTGTTACTACAGCTAATACTTTGAATATTTTACCACCGTTATTAGATAGAATGGAAGTCATTAGATTAGCTGGTTATACAGAAGATGAAAAAATTAGTATTGCAAATAAGTATCTACTACCCAAACAGGTTAAAGATAATGGAGTTAAAGAAAATGAAATGACTTTATCTGAGGATATAATTAAAGAAATTATCCAAAGCTATACAAAAGAGTCTGGTGTAAGAAACCTAGAAAGAGAAATTTCAAAAGTAGCCAGAAAAGTTGTTAAGAAAGTAGTTTCTGGAGAAGAGAAAGAAGTTAAAATTGATTTAAAAAATTTACCAGACTATTTAGGAATTCAAAAATTTAAATTTGGTGAACTTGAAAGTAAAGATAAAATCGGTGTTGTTACTGGTTTAGCTTGGACTGAATACGGTGGGGAAATTCTTAAAATTGAAACTGTTATAATGCCAGGAAAAGGCAGAATGCAAATTACAGGAAAATTAGGTGAGGTTATGCAAGAATCTATCAAAGCTGCAAAATCTTTTATTAGATCAAAGAGTTTAGATTATGGAATCATTCCTCCTTTATTTGAAAAAAAGGATTTTCATATTCATGTTCCAGAAGGAGCTACTCCTAAAGATGGACCCTCAGCAGGTATTGGTATGGTCACTTCAATAGTTTCTGCAATCACAAATAACCCCGTCAGAAGAGATGTTGCAATGACAGGCGAGGTAACATTAACAGGTCAAGTATTACCAATTGGTGGATTAAAAGAAAAACTATTAGCAGCACACAGAGCTGGGATAAAACAAGTTATAATTCCGAAGGAAAATGAAAAAGATCTTGTTGATATGCCTAAGAAAATTATTGATGATATAAAAATTACTCCTGTTGAGCAAGCTGACGAAGTATTAAAAATAGCTTTAACAAAAGAATTAAAAAGAGTTGAGTGGGTCGAGGTTGAGAAAATTTCTCAATCTAATGATAAATCTCAAGCCAGTATTCAATAATTACCAATTTACATTATCTATTCCTTGATGTAATAGTAGCGCTTGTTTTGGGCGGTTAGCTCAGTTGGTAGAGCATCTCGTTTACACCGAGGGGGTCAAAGGTTCGAGTCCTTTACTGCCCACCAAAACAACTAAAGTGGGGGTGTAGCTCAGTTGGTTAGAGCGATCGCCTGTCACGCGATAGGTCGAGGGTTCGAGTCCCTTCACTCCCGCCACTTTTTCCCTATTAATTAACATTTATATTATTAAAAATGTGACGTAAGTACCCTTCAACAAGAGGTAAAAACTGCTATATAGACTCAAATGCTTTCAGAATTTTTAAAAGATTACTTACCAATTATTATATTTTTGATTATTGCACTTGGTCTGAGTTGTGCTTTTGTTGTTGTAAACTTAATATTATCACCAAAACATCCAGATCCAGAAAAATTATCTGCGTATGAATGTGGTTTTGAACCCTTTGAAGATTCAAGAATGGAATTTGATGTAAGGTTTTATTTAGTGGCAATTCTATTTATAATCTTTGATTTAGAGATAGCTTTCCTTTTTCCTTGGGCAATATCATTGGGTAATATTGGAGGTCTTGGCTTTACTTCAATGATGATATTTTTATTCATTCTTACGGTTGGATTTATTTATGAATGGAAAAAAGGTGCACTAGACTGGGAATAAAATTTTAGATTATGAACTTAGAAAATAAAAATAAAGAAATTCCTGAAGAATTTAAAAAACTTGCTGAAGACTTTAGTAAAAATGGTTTTATCACAACTTCACTTGATAATTTAATAAACTGGTCAAGAGCTGGTTCATTACACTGGATGACTTTTGGTTTAGCTTGCTGTGCTGTTGAGATGATGCAAACAGCAATGCCAAGATATGATTTAGAAAGATTTGGTGCTGCACCAAGAGGGTCACCAAGACAATCTGATGTTATGATTGTAGCTGGAACTTTAACTAATAAAATGGCACCGGCATTAAGAAAAGTTTATGATCAAATGCCTGAACCGAGATATGTTATTTCGATGGGTAGTTGTGCAAATGGTGGTGGTTATTATCACTACTCTTATTCTGTAGTCCGTGGTTGTGATAAGATAGTACCTGTGGATATTTATGTGCCAGGATGTCCTCCATCAGCTGAAGCATTACTTTATGGAATCTTGCAATTACAAAAAAAAATTAGAAACAAAGGATCTTTTGAAAGGTAATTTATATGCAAAATTTAATAGATCTTGAAAAAAAAATTAACTCGGAACTTACAACTAAAATTAAAAAAACTGAGATTAGACATGAACAGTTATATATTAATATTGATAATGAAGATTTGATAGATGTAACGTTATTTATTAAAAGTAACGAGAATACAAAATTTAGACAGTTAATTGATATTACAGTTGTTGATTACCCTGAAAATGCTCAACGTTTTAAAGTTGTGTATTTGTTTTTAAGTCATGAATTTAATCAAAGAATTATATTAAGTTACCTAATAAGTGAAAATGAAGTTATTCCATCACTAACACCCATTTATCCTGCAGCAAATTGGATGGAGAGAGAAGTTTTTGATATGTATGGAGTTAAGTTTAAAGACCATCCAGATATGAGAAGAATACTTACTGATTATGGCTTTGAAGGACACCCCTTAAGAAAAGATTTTCCTTTAACTGGTCATACTGAAGTTAGATATAGCGAAGATCAAAAGAAAGTTATTAGTGAACCAGTTAAGTTAGAGCAAAATTATAGAAATTTTGATTACGAAAGCCCTTGGGAAGGAACAAAATATATTAAAGATCAAACTGACCTTGAAAATGACAAAAAAAATTAAAACATTAAATCTAAATTTTGGACCTCAGCACCCCGCAGCTCATGGTGTGTTAAGATTAATTTTAGAATTAGATGGAGAGGTTGTTGAAAAAGCTGATCCACATATTGGTCTTCTACACCGGGGAACAGAAAAGTTAATAGAAAATAAAACGTATATGCAAGCAGTCCCTTATTTTGACAGACTTGATTATGTTGCTCCAATGAATCAGGAACATGCTTTTGCTTTAGCTATAGAAAAAATTTTAAAGATAAATGTTCCAATTAGAGCCCAATTAATCAGAGTAATGTTTTGTGAAATTGGAAGAATATTAAGTCATATATTAAATGTTACAACTCAAGCTCTTGATGTAGGCGCTTTAACTCCATCACTATGGGGTTTTGAAGAACGTGAAACATTAATGACATTTTATGAAAGAGTATCTGGTTCAAGACTACATGCCAATTACTTCAGGGCCGGTGGTGTTCATCAAGATTTACCGATGGGTCTTGCAGAGGATATAGGTAATTTTTGTAAGTCGTTCCCGAAGATAATAGATGATCTAGAAACATTATTGACTGACAACAGAATATTTAAACAGCGAAATGTTGATATAGGAATTGTAACCAAGGAAGATGCGTTAGATTATTCTTTTAGCGGTGTTATGATTAGAGGCTCTGGAGTTCCTTGGGATCTAAGAAAGTCTCAACCTTATGACTGTTATGAACAACTAGAATTTAAAATTCCAGTAGGAAAAAATGGAGACTGTTTTGATAGATATTTATGTAGAATTGAAGAAATGAGAGAAAGTGTTTCAATAATCAAACAATGTTTAAGTAAAATGGAAAAAGGACCAATTAAATCATTAGATGGAAAAATTAGTCCTCCACCTAAAAAAGATATTAAACAATCAATGGAAGCTTTAATTCATCACTTTAAATTATTCACTGAAGGTTATCGTGTTGACAAAGATGAAATTTATACTGCTGTTGAAGCACCAAAGGGTGAATTTGGTGTTTATTTAATATCTGATGGAACCAGCAAACCTTACAAATGTAAAATTAGAGCTCCTGGCTTTTCTCATCTACAAGCAATGGATTATTTGATTAAAGGACATATGCTTGCTGATGTACCTGCTGTTTTAGGTTCGTTAGATATTGTTTTTGGAGAGGTTGATAGATAATGAGTTTAAGAAAACCTGCAAAAGAACAACCAGAAAAATTTGAATTCACAGCAGATAGTCTAGCTGCAGCAAAAGAAATGATTTCCAAATATCCAGAAGGAAAACAACAAAGCGCTGTAATGGCATTACTATATATCGCTCAAAAACAAAATGATAACTGGATACCACTTGCAGCAATGAAATATATCGGAAAGTTTTTAGATATGCCTTATATAAAAGTTTATGAGGTGGCCACTTTTTATACAATGTATAACCTATCACCAGTTGGAAAACACTTTATTCAAGTTTGCACAACTACACCATGCATGATCAGAGGAGCTTATAAACTTGTTGAAGCATGCAAAGAAAAAATTTCAGAAAATGAAAATGAATTATCCACTGATAAATCATGCTCATGGATGGAAGTTGAATGTTTGGGTGCATGCGTTAATGCCCCAATGATGCAAATTAATGATGACTATTATGAAGACCTAGATAAAGAAAAAACTTTAAAAATTTTAGATGAGATACTTGACGGTAAGACGCCAAAGCCAGGATCTTATAGAGGAAGAGTTAATAATGAACCTGAAAATAACAGAAAAACACTTTTGGATTTAAAAAATGCTTAACGATAAAGATAGAATATTTCAAAACCTATATAATGATAAAGGTTCAGATGTTGAGTCTTCAAAAAATAGAGGTGACTGGGTAGATACTGCTGAAATAATAAAAAAAGGTAGAGAATGGATTATAGAAGAAGTTAAATCATCGGAATTAAGAGGAAGAGGTGGTGCTGGATTTCCTACGGGTCTTAAATGGTCTTTTGCCCCAAAAGAACTTGGTTCTAGACCTCACTATCTAGTTATAAATGGTGATGAATCTGAACCTGGCACATGTAAGGATCGTGATATTTTAAGGTTTGAACCTCACAAATTAATAGAAGGATGTTTGATTGCTTCTTACGCAGTTCAGGCCCATGTTTGCTATATTTATATACGCGGTGAATATTTTATTGATGGACAAAAACTTCAAAAAGCAATCGATGAAGCTTATGAAAAAAAACTTATAGGAAAAAATGCCTCTGGTACTGGCTGGGACTTAGATATTTATATTCATTATGGAGCAGGCGCTTATATATGTGGTGAAGAAACAGCACTTCTAGAAAGCATCGAAGGTAAAAAAGGTCAGCCAAGATTAAAACCTCCTTTTCCAGCTTTAATAGGATTATACGGATGTCCAACAATAATTAATAACGTGGAAACTATAGCTGTTGTTCCGACGATTTTGAGAAAAGGTGGTAAATGGTTTGCGTCATTAGGAAAAGCGAAAAATACAGGAACTAAAATATTTTGTATATCTGGAAATGTTAATAAACCATGTAACGTTGAAGAGGAAATGAGTATATCTCTTAAAGAGTTAATAGAAGTACATGCTGGCGGAGTAATTGGTGGATGGGATAATCTACAAGCAGTAATACCAGGTGGATCTTCTATGCCTATTATACCAAAAAAAACATGTGAAACTTTAACAATGGATTTTGATTCACTTGTTGCTGAGAAAAGTGGTTTAGGAACCGCAGGTATTGTCGTTATAAATAATGATCAAGATATTATTAAATGTATGGCAAGAATTGCTAGATTTTATAAACATGAAAGTTGTGGACAGTGCACACCATGTAGAGAAGGTTCTGGATGGATGTGGAGAATGTTAGAAAGAATGGCTAAGGGAGAAGCGTCAAAAGATGAAGTAGAAATGCTTGGTGATGTTACAAATCAAATTGCTGGTCATACTATTTGTGCTTTTGGTGAAGGATCTTCATGGCCTGTCCAGGGTTTGTTAAGACATTTTAGAAAAGAAATTGAAGAACGAAACAATTTTGAACCAACAATAAAAAAAAACAATGAAGTTCCTTATTTAGTCGATCAACATTTATTGGATAAAAAAAATGCCTAAATTAAAAGTTAACAATATTGAAGTTGAAGTTGAAGATGGCTTAACAGTCTTACAAGCTTGTGAAAAAGCTGGAGTTGAAATTCCAAGATTTTGTTATCACGAAAAACTTTCAATTGCTGGAAATTGTAGAATGTGCCTAGTTGAAATGGAAAAATCTCCAAAACCAGTTGCTTCATGTGCGATGCCTGCTGCTGAAGGTATGAATATTAAAACCAATACTGAATTTGTTGAAAAAGCAAGAAAAGGCGTGATGGAATTTTTACTTGCAAATCACCCATTAGATTGTCCTGTATGTGATCAAGGAGGCGAATGTGATCTTCAAGATCAATCAATGTTTTATGGGGTAGATAAATCTAGATTTAAAGAAAATAAAAGACAAGTTCCTGAAAAAAATATGGGTCCTTTAATTAAAACTCAAATGACAAGGTGCATCCATTGTACTAGATGTGTTAGGTTTGCAACAGAAATTGCTGGTGTACCAGAAATAGGAGCAATAGGACGTGGTGAAGATATGCAAATAACTACTTACCTTGAGCAATCAATGCAATCAGAATTATCTGCTAATGTTGTTGATTTGTGTCCTGTTGGAGCTTTAACATCTAAACCATATGTTTTTGAAGCAAGACCTTGGGAATTAAAAAAGACCGAATCTATTGATGTTATGGATGCTATTGGCTCTAATATAAGAGTTGATACCTATGGCTGGGAAGTTAAGAGAATTTTACCAAGAATAAACGAAGACATTAACGAGGAATGGATTTCTGATAAAACAAGACATGCTTGCGATGGTTTATCAAATCAAAGACTAGATACACCTTATATTAAGTATAATGGAAAATTTGAAAAAGCATCATGGTCTGAAGTTTTTAATATAATTAAATCTAAGTTTAAAAACACTGATAAAGAAAAAATCTGTGGGTTAACTGGTGATTTAGTCAATATGGAAACACTTTATATATTTAAAGAATTTTTTAATAAAACATTAGATTCTCAAAATATAGAGTCTAGAGATAATTACAGTTATTTAAATCCAGAAAAGCGAGAAAATTATTTATTCAACTCATCAATTAATGGAATTGAAGAAGCTGATTTTATTTTCCTTTTAGGGACAAACCCTAGATTTGAAGCAACAATTTTAAATGCCCGAATTAGAAAATCCTATCTTCAAAACAAAACTAAAATTATTTCGCTAAATGAAGTAGGTGACCTTACATACCCTTACCAGTCTTTAGATGGAAACACTGAAACTGTTAAAAAAATTATCGAAGGTAAACATGAGGTATCTGATTTAATTAAACAAGCAAAGAAACCTATGATTATAATGGGTCAATCTGCACTAAAAAGTAAATCATCTAAATATATTTTTGAGTCAATCAAGCAATTTTTAGATGAAAATAATAAACTTTCCAATGATTGGAATGCTTTAAATATAATTTCTGAAAATGCATCCACGGTAGGTGCGTTTGATCTTGGGGTATATAAAACAACTGATGGTGACAATGAAGTTTTGAAAGACTTGGAAGATCACAAGTTTGAAATTGTTTATCTTCTAGGTCTAGACACTATTAATTTTGAAAAAAAAAATGAGTTTATTATTTATCAAGGCTCTCATGGAGATAAAGGAGCGGAAATAGCAGACATTATTTTGCCAGGGGCTGCTTATACAGAACAAAATGGTTATTTTACAAATTTAGAAGGTAAATTACAAAAAGCCTACAAAGCATCTTATCCACCAGAACTTGCAAAAGAGGATTGGGTAATAATAAATGAACTTGCAGAGTCCATGAATCATAGAAAATTATTTAATGATAAAGATGAGCTGGATAGCAGTTTAATTAATCAAATAAATCTACATATTGAAAAAAATAACTCTTTAACTTCATCAAAAGTTAAGGAATTAATTTTTGAAAATGAATTGATTAAGATAGATAATGATTATTATTATTCAAATGTAATTGCTAGAGCTTCAAAAACTATGTCTGAGTGTAGACATTTAAAAGCAGATTTAAAGTCTACAGGAACAGAAGGTTAATTTATGGAATATATTAATATTATTTTTTTACAAACTTACAAAATATTATTTTTATTAGTTCCTGTTTTAGTTTCTGTGGCTATGATTGTGTGGCTTGACCGACGTATTTGGGCCTTTGTACAAAAAAGGCAAGGACCTAATGTTGTTGGACCTTTTGGTTTGCTTCAATCATTAGCTGATGCATTAAAATATATTTTTAAAGAAGTTATAATTCCTTCAAGTTCAAATAAAGTAATCTTTATACTAGCACCAATTGTAACTATGACTTTGGCCTTAGTTTCGTGGGCTGTTATTCCATTCAGCACAACTCAAGTATTGGCAGATATTAATGTAGGTGTCCTTTATTTATTTGCTGTTTCTTCTTTAGGTGTTTATGGAATTATTATGGGTGGTTGGGCTTCAAATTCAAAATATCCTTTTTTAGGCGCTATTAGATCTGCCGCACAAATGGTTTCTTACGAAGTATCAATTGGAGTCATTATTATTAACGTTTTGCTTTGTGTTGGTTCTTTAAATTTGAACGATATAATTATGGCTCAAGAAAATTTATGGTTTATAATTCCATTATTTCCAATGTTTGTGATTTTCTTTATTTCTGCATTAGCGGAGACAAACAGACCGCCATTTGATTTGCCTGAAGCAGAAGCAGAACTTGTTGCGGGTTATCAAACTGAATATTCAGGCATGATGTATGCAATGTTTTGGCTTGGAGAATATGCAAATATTCTTTTGATGTGCGCTATGGGGTCAATACTTTTTTTAGGTGGGTGGCTATCGCCCATTGATCTTTATCCATTTAACTTAATTCCAGGCGCAATTTGGATGATTTTTAAAATATTATTCTTATTTGTTTTGTTTGCCTTGGTTAAAGCTATTGTTCCAAGATATAGATACGATCAATTAATGAGACTAGGATGGAAGATATTTTTACCATTATCATTAACATGGGTAGTTCTAACAGCTAGCTATTTGTTTTACTTCAACTTATTACCGGTTAATTAATTATGAAAATTTCAAGAATATTTAAAACAATTTTTTTATTAGATTTTTTAGGTGGCTTAAATATTGCTATCAAAGAAATATTTAAATCTAAAAAAACAATAAATTACCCTTTTGAAAAAGGAAAAATAAGCCCAAGATTTAGAGGTGAACATGCTTTAAGAAGATATCCTAACGGTGAAGAAAGATGTATTGCATGTAAGTTATGTGAAGCTGTGTGTCCAGCTCAAGCAATCACAATTGAGTCCTCTGAAAGAGCTGATGGTAGCAGAAAAACTACTAGATATGATATTGATATGATGAAATGTATTTATTGTGGTCTTTGTGAAGAGTCTTGTCCAGTTGATGCTATTGTACAGGGGCCTAATTTTGAATTTTCAACTGAAACAAGAGAAGAACTTTATTACAATAAAGAAAAATTACTCGATAATGGAGATAGATGGGAAAATGTTTTAGCAGCCAATATTAAAGCTGATAACTCTCACAGATAATTATGTTAGCGCACGCAATATTTTTTTATACGTTTTCTTTTATAGCAATTGTTTCTGCTATAATGGTAACAGTATCTAAAAACACCGTTCATTCTGTTTTCTTTTTAATTTTAGATTTCATAAGCATTTCATGCCTATTTATAATGATCGGCGCTGAATTTTTGGGAATGATCATGTTGATTGTTTATGTAGGCGCGGTTGCTGTTTTATTTTTATTTGTAGTTATGATGTTAAATGTAGCTCAACAAAAAAATCAGTGGTTTAGTGCACAGGAAAGTTCAAAACATATACCTATTGGACTAATAGTAAGTGTTATAATATTTTTCGAATTAATAATCGTAATTGGTGGATGGAAATATAAACCTGATCTTGTCTCGGCAATGTCTTTAACAATAGATAAAAATATAACCAATACTCATTCAATTGGTTACGTTCTATATACAGATTACATTCATGTTTTTCAGTTAAGTGGAATGATTTTATTAGTTGCAATGATAGGTGCTATTGTTCTTACATTTAGACAAAGATCTGGAGTTAAAAGACAAAGTTATTTTAGTCAAATATCTCGTGAAAGATCAGATGGTGTTGAATTAATTGATGTTGAGAACAATAAAGGAGTTAAATCTGATGATTAGTATAGGTTTAGGTCACTATCTTACATTGGCTGCAATAATTTTTACTATCGGCATAGTCGGATTATTTTTAAATAGAAAAAATATTATAGTAATTTTAATGAGTATTGAGCTTATTTTATTAGCTGTAAATATTAATTTAGTTTCATTTTCAATATTTTTAAACGATATTTCTGGTCAAATATTCACTCTTTTTATATTAACTGTTGCAGCGGCAGAGGCGGCAATAGGTTTAGCAATTATTGTTGTCTATTATAGAAACTCATCAACAATTGATGTTGAGAAAATTGACAGTTTAAAAGGATAATATGGAATTAGCTTTAATATTTCTTCCATTATTAGCCTCAATAACTTCTGGTTTTTTTGGTAAATATTTAGGTGATAGGAATTCAGAAATTGTAACTAGTCTTTTTGTGTCAATTTCAGCGTTACTTTCAATTATATTATTCTATCAAGTGATTGTTAACGGATATGAAAGTAATGTAGTTGTAGCAACTTGGATTAACTCTGGAACTTTAGATGTTAATTGGTCTATTAAAGTTGATGCTTTATCATCTGTAATGCTTGTTGTTGTAACTTTAGTTTCAGCTTTAGTGCATATTTACTCAATTGGTTATATGTCTCATGATCCACATAAGCCAAGATTCATGGCTTATTTGTCACTTTTCACTTTTTCAATGCTAACATTGGTTACCTCTGATAATTTTCTTCAGCTATTTTTTGGATGGGAGGGTGTAGGGCTTTGTTCATATTTCTTGATTGGTTTTTGGTTTAAAAAAGAAACAGCAAATGCAGCTGCAATAAAAGCCTTTGTGGTAAATAGAGTAGGTGATTTTGGCTTTGCTTTAGGAATTTTTTTAATCTTTTATTTATTTGGTACTGTAAACTATGTAGAAGTTTTTAATCAAATTCCACAAATTGTTGAAAAAAAACTTTTATTTTTAGGAATGAATGTTGGAGCAATTGATTTAATTTGTATTCTTTTATTCATAGGTGCAATGGGTAAATCAGCACAAATTTTCTTACACACTTGGTTACCAGATGCCATGGAAGGCCCCACACCAGTTTCAGCTTTAATTCATGCGGCTACCATGGTTACAGCTGGTGTTTTTTTAGTTGTAAGATGTTCTCCAATTTTTGAATACTCACCTCTTACACTAAATATAATTACTGTTGTTGGAATGACTACAGCTTTTTTTGCTGCAACTGTAGCTTTAGTACAAACTGATATAAAAAAAATAATTGCATACTCAACTTGTAGTCAGCTTGGTTATATGTTTTTTGCGGCAGGAGTAGGTGCTTATAATGTTGCTATGTTTCACCTATTTACTCATGCCTTTTTCAAAGCTTTACTTTTTTTAGGTTCTGGATCTGTAATTCACTCATTTAAAGATGAGCAAGATATTAATCAGATGGGAGGTGTTTATAAAAAACTTCCATACACCTATATATTTATGATTATTGGAACATTAGCTCTTACTGGTTTTCCATTCTTATCTGGTTTTTATTCAAAAGATGCAATTATAGAATTTGCGTATCTTAAAGGAAATACAACAGGATATTATGCAGCAGGTGTAGGAATTTTGACTGCTGTTTTAACATCAATTTATTCTTGGAGATTAATTTTTAAAACGTTTCATGGAGATTATAATAATAAAAAAATTAATATTAACGAAATGCACGAATCCCCATTAGTAATGCTTTTACCTTTATTTATACTTGCTATTGGAGCTATTTTTGCTGGTTTTTTATTTAAGGATTTGTTCATTGGCAATAGTAGTGGAAATATTTTTTGGGGAGATTCAATTAAATTTTTAAATCCATTAAGTACAGAACATCCTCCTTTATGGTTTCTTTTAACCACACCAGCACTTGTATTAACCTCCATTCCAATTGCTTATTATTTATTTGTTAAAGATAAAGATATTCCAAATCAAATTGCTAAATCCAATAAACCATTACATAACTTTTTAGTAAACAAATGGTATTTCGATGAACTTTATGATGTTTTGTTTATTAAATTTTCAAAAAAATTAGGAATATTTTTTTGGAAGATGGTTGATGTTAAAATTATTGATAAATTTGGACCAGATGGAGTTTCTTCATTGATTAATAGGCTATCTTTAAAAGCTAGTAAATTTCAAAGTGGATTTATCTATCAATATGCATTTATGATATTATTAGGATTTTCTGCATTATTAACATTTTTAATTTTGAATTAATGAATTTTCCAATTTTATCATCTTTAATTTTACTTCCTGTAGTGGGCTCTTTATTTCTATTATTTTCCAAAGATAAGAATTCTAATACAGGTAAATATGTTGCTTTATTTACATCGTTTGTTAACTTTTTAATTTCTTTATATCTTTGGTATCAGTTTGACCCAACCACTTCTGATTTTCAGTTTGTTGAAGATAGAGAATGGTTAAAGGGAATTATTAATTATAAGATAGGTATTGATGGAATATCAATCTTATTTATAGTTTTAACTGCGCTAATAACACCACTTTGTATAATCTCAGTTAACAATACTGTTAAAGACAGACTTAGAGATTTCCTGATTGCTATCTTAGTAATGGAAAGTTTAATGATTGGTGTTTTTTGCTCTCTTGATCTTGTTATATTTTATTTATTTTTTGAAGCTGGATTAATACCTATGTTTTTAATAATTGGAATATGGGGTGGAGCAAGAAGAGTATATTCAGCATTTAAATTTTTCTTATACACATTACTAGGTTCTGTTTTAATGCTAATTGCTATAATTTCGATCTATTGGATATCAGGAACCACAGATATAACTCAGCTTTATGAACTTGGTATAGACACTAAATATCAAAATTTATTATGGTTAGCTTTCTTTAGTTCTTTTGCTGTCAAAACTCCAATGTGGCCTGTACACACTTGGTTGCCAGATGCACACGTTGAAGCGCCTACTGCTGGCTCTGTTTTGCTTGCAGCTATATTACTTAAAATGGCTGGTTATGGGTTTATTAGGTTTTCTTTAGGACTTTTCCCAGTAGCTTCTGATTTATTTACGCCTCTAGTCTATGCCTTGAGTTTGATTGCTATTGTATACACATCTCTTGTTGCGCTGATGCAAGAAGACATGAAAAAGTTAATAGCGTATTCTTCAGTTGCACACATGGGATTTGTTACATTAGGTATTTTTACAATTACCCAACAAGGTATTGAAGGAAGTATAGTTCAAATGATAAGTCATGGTTTGGTTTCAGCAGCATTGTTTTTATGTGTTGGAGTTGTTTATGATCGTATGCACTCCAGATTAATAGCAACTTACGGTGGCTTAGTTTCGGTTATGCCTAAATATTCTATATTATTTATGCTTTTCACTTTAGCTGCATTAGGCTTACCCGG
The DNA here is from genome assembly GCF_059417965.1 of Candidatus Pelagibacter sp. PS_16. Taxonomy (NCBI): domain Bacteria; kingdom Pseudomonadati; phylum Pseudomonadota; class Alphaproteobacteria; order Candidatus Pelagibacterales; family Candidatus Pelagibacteraceae; genus Candidatus Pelagibacter; species Candidatus Pelagibacter sp. PS_16. The sequence continues at coordinate 473,698 of NZ_CM182074.1, forward strand.
TACTAGTGGTTTTATAGGTGAATTTTTAATACTAATGGGGGCATTTAAAGATAATTTCTTAGTAGCAGTTATAGCTAGTTTAGGTGTTATTTTTGGCGCCGCATATATGTTGTGGCTATATAGAAGAGTTGTATTTGGAGAGATTAAAAATAAAGAACTTTTAAAAATGCCTGACCTTAATAATTCAGAAAAATTTATTTTGTGGTGTTTAGCAATACCAGTTTTATTTTTTGGATTTTATCCAGAGCCTCTTATTAATACGATTGAAATTTCTGTAAAAGATTTAATAGAGATGTACAATTTTAACTTAAATATGAATATAACAGAGGTACAAAATTAATGGATAATTTAAATTTTATACTACCTGAAATATTTATATCTTTGTCTATAATGTTTTTATTGCTTCTTGGAGTTTATAAAAAGAATAGCTCAAATATTGTTCATAATCTTGCAGTAGGATCTTTACTTATTACGGGTATTTTAATTTTTAATAATCCGTTAGATCAAAATATTTCACTATTTAATGATGGTTACGTTGTGGATAATCTTTCATCATTTATGAAAATACTCACTATTTTAGGAGGTGCATTTGTTTTATCAATTTCAACAAGATATCTCAAAATATTTAAGATTTTTTTAATAGAATATCCAGTTTTAATTCTTTCTTCAATTTTAGGCATGATGGTAATGATCAGTTCGAATGATCTTATGGTTTTTTATATAGGTCTTGAGTTGCAATCTTTAGCTTTATATGTGTTAGCATCATTTAATCGAGATCAATTAAAGTCTTCAGAGTCTGGACTAAAATATTTTGTTTTGAGTGCTTTATCATCAGGATTATTGTTGTATGGATGTTCTTTGGTTTATGGGTTTTCTGGATCAACTAATTTTAATGTTATTGGTGATGTAATGAATTCATCTCATTATGGTTTAACATTTGGAATTGTTTTTATACTTGTTGGTTTGGCATTTAAGATATCAGCTGTACCATTCCATATGTGGGCACCAGATGTGTATGAGGGCTCTCCAACTGCTGTCACATTATTCTTTGCAATTGTACCAAAAGTTGCAGCTCTTACGGTTTTCATAAGATTTTTATATATACCTTTTGTTAATATGATCGATCAATGGCAACCTATATTAATATTTTTATCAATCGCCTCTATGATTTTTGGTGCTATTGCTGCAATTGGTCAAAATAATCTTAAAAGGTTGATTGCATATAGTTCAATTGGTCATATGGGTTATGCTCTAGCTGGTTTGTCTACAGGTTCAAACGAAGGCATTCAAAGTTCCATTGTATATATGTCGATATACTTGGTTATGAATCTTGCCTTTTTTAGTTGCCTATTGATGTTAAAGAGAAATGATGCTTACTATGAAACCATTGATGATTTATCAGGGCTATCAAAAAATCATCCAATTTTATCATTATCATTACTAGCTATTCTTTTTTCATTAGCAGGCATTCCTCCACTAGCTGGTTTTTTTGCAAAATTTTATATTTTTAAAGCTGTCATAGAGCAGTCAATGTACTTCTTGGCTATTGTAGGTCTTTTATCAACGGTAATAGCTGCATTTTATTATCTCAAAATAATTAAGGTTATTTACTTTGATAAAGAAAAGGAAAGTTATGACACAGATCATAATATTTGGCTAAAAGGATCCCTGACTTTTTCAACATTATTAATTCTCTTATATTTTATTTTTCCAAGCAAATTAGTGGAAATTGTATCTAGAATTAATATTATTTAATGAAATTAAAAAAGTTCAATTTTAAAACTGTAAATAGTACTAACGATCTAGCTATACAAATAATAAAAAAAACCAATAACAAATCTGGAATTATAATTGCTGAAAAGCAAAAAAAGGGAAGGGGTCAATATGGAAAAAAATGGACTTCTTTTAAGGGAAATTTATTTGTCAGTATTTTTTTTAAAATTAACAAAGTCCAATTATCATTGAAAGATTTGACAAAAGTTAACTGTCTTTTAGTTAAAAAATTATTATCAAAATTTTATAATGGTAAAATTATAATTAAAAAACCAAATGATTTGTTAATAAATAAAATGAAAATTTCAGGTATTTTACAAGAAATATTAATCAAATCTGGTGAAAAATTTATTGTTGTTGGAGTGGGTATAAATTTGACCAAGAGTCCAATTATAAAAAACTATTTAACTACAAATTTGTTTGACTTAACTGGCATTAAAATTACACCTAATTATGCTGCTTTAAGGTTAAAAAAAATTTATGAAACTTTTATTCCAATGTTTCCTAAATTTAATATAAAAAACTTAGATAGAAATTTAAAATGATTATTGTTGGTGATATAGGAAATACAGAAACTAAAATTTGTTTGGTAAACTCTAAAAATATTATCATTAAACGTGTTACTTTGTTAACAAAAAAAATAAATCACTCCTCACTTAATAAATCTTTACTTGGCCTAAATTTAAAAAATAAATTAATTAATAAATGTTTATTTTGCAGCGTTGTACCAAAAAAATTTAATGCAGTTAAAATCTTTTTTAACAAAGTTTATAAAATAAAGTGTCACGAACTGAAAAAACTTAAGTTAAATAAATTGATTAAGATTAAAGTTAATTATAAACAAATTGGTTCAGATAGATTAGCAAATGCAATTAGCATCATTAATAATAAGGATAATTTTATAATTTTAGATTTTGGAACTGCAACCACATTTGATGTTCTGATTAAAAATACTTATCATGGTGGCATTATAGCGCCTGGTGTTAAACTCTCATTGGATACATTAACTGATAAAGCATCACAAATACCAAAGATCAATTTAAAAAAAACAAATAGAGTAATTGGATTAAACACTATTAGTGCTGTTAGAGCAGGTTTTTTTTGGGGATACGAGGGTTTAATTGACAATATTGTTAATTTAATTAAGAAAGAGACTAAGATGTCCTTTAAAATTATTATTACTGGAGGATTTTCTGGTTTATTCAAAAATTCAATAAAAACGAAAGTTACATTAAATAAAGACATAACAATTAAAGGCCTAATCAGAGCCACTACTTTAATTAAATAAATATGAAAGATGAATTATTATTTTGCCCTCTAGGAGGGTCCGGAGAAATTGGTATGAATATGAACCTATTTGCCTACGGTAAACCTGGTGAGCATAAATGGATCATGGTTGATATTGGGGTTACATTTGCTGATGATACTTTACCCGGTATTGATCTTATTTACCCAGATCCTGGATTTATTGTTGATAAAAAAGATGACCTTTTAGGAATTATTTTAACTCATGCACATGAAGATCATATTGGTGCGATCGCACATCTTTGGCCTCAACTTAAATGTAAAATCTTTGCAACTCCATTTACAGCGGTTTTAATAAAAGAAAAATTTAAAGAAAAAAATATAGATGTAACCAAGTTTCTCAAAATAGTTCAATTAAATGGAACAGTAAATTTAGATCCATTTAAAATAGAATATATAACTCTAACTCACTCAATCCTTGAGCCCAATGGTCTTAGAATTGAAACTCCAGCAGGTGTAATATTGCATACTGGTGATTGGAAGATTGATCCTGAGCCACTTATTGGTGAAAAGATCAATTCAGATAGACTTAAAGAAATTGGTAATGAGGGTGTGCTTGCTATGATTTGTGATTCAACAAATGTATTTAGCATGGGTAAAGCTGGTTCAGAGTTAGATGTTAGAAAAAGCTTATTAAATATCATGGGCAGCCTTAAAAAGAGAATTGTAATGGCTTCTTTTGCTTCAAATGTTGCACGTATGGAAACAGCTTTTTATTGTGCAGAAAAAACTGGTAGACAAATATCTTTAGTAGGAAGGTCCATGCATAGAATATTTAAAGCAGCAAGACAATGTGGTTATTTAAAAAATGTTATAGAACCTATCGATGCGCGTGATGCCAAAAAAATTGCTAGAGAAAAAATAATTTATCTTTGTACAGGTAGCCAAGGGGAACCTATGGCAGCACTAATGAGAATTTCTAGTAATACTCACCCGGATGTATTCATTGAAAAAGATGATGCTGTTATTTTTTCTTCAAAAATTATTCCCGGTAATGAGAAAAAATTGTATAAATTACAAAATCAACTAGTTAAAGATGGTGTTGAAGTTATTTCAGAAGAAAGCGAATTTGTTCATGTTTCTGGACACCCCAATAGAGATGATCTTAGAGAGATGTACGATTGGGTAAAACCTCAATGTGCAGTTCCTGTTCATGGTGAACACAGACATATGATTGAACATATGAAGTTTGCTAAAGAAATGAAAGTTCCACATCCTGTTCAAGTTGAAAATGGAGATATTGTAAAATTAGCGCCTGGTAAACCACATGTTTTTGATAAAGCACCAAGCGGTAGACTTTATTTGGATGGTAATATGAGTGTAGAAGAAGATGCTCAATCAATCAAAGATAGAAAAAACATTAGTGCAAATGGATATATGGAGGTTACTATTTTAATTACTGCAAAAGGCAATATCCACAAAAGACCCGTATTAACTTTTAGAGGACTGCCTGTTTATGATGTTGATGAGTTTATATACGAATTAGAAGAAGCAATCGAAAAAACAACTAGAACTTTTTCTATAAAAAGTAAAAAGCAAGAATTTAATTTAATTGATGCTTTAAAAATAACATGTAGAAAATGTGCTAAAGATTTCACTGGTAAAAGACCATTTATCAATATCAACCTAGTAAGAATTTAAATGAGTGCAACAGGTCTTGCTATAATTTATATAATAATTTGGTGGATAGTTTTTTTTACAATTCTTCCAATTGATGTAAATAGACAAAAATCTATCAAAATTGATGGTGAAGACGCAGGTTCTCCTGAAAATCCTAAGATGCTAAAAAAATTTATTTATTGTACTGGTATAACAACAGTTATTTTCGTGATAATTTATTTATTGATAAAATATGAATATTTAAATTTAAGATATATAATTAATTAAAATGTACATTTCAAAGTCATTCATTCCAATATTAAAAAATAACCCATCAGAAGCAAAAATTAAATCACATCAGTTAATGCTAAGGGTTGGTATGATTAAACAATCCTCAGCAGGTATTTATTCATGGCTACCTTTAGGTTTTAAGGTGATGAAAAAAATTGAACAAATAGTAAGAGAAGAACAAAATAAAATTGGTGCCCAAGAAATACTTATGCCAACTATACAGCCCAGCGATATTTGGAAAGAAAGTGGTCGTTATGACGATTATGGTGATGAAATGCTTCGTATTAAAGACCGTCAAGATAGAGAAATGCTTTATGGACCAACCAATGAAGAGTTAGTTACAGATATATTTAGATCAAGTGTAAAATCTTATAAATCACTTCCTCAATTATTATATCATATACAATGGAAATTTAGAGATGAAGTTAGACCAAGATTTGGAATAATGAGAGGTAGGGAGTTTTATATGAAGGATGCATATTCGTTTGACGTTAATGACGAAGATGCAACATTCTCGTATAATAAATTCTTTTTCTCATATTTAAAAACATTTAAAAGATTAGAACTTTCAGCAATACCAATGGCAGCTGATACGGGACCAATTGGTGGAAATTTATCTCATGAATTTATTATTTTAGCAGATACAGGAGAAAGTAAAATTTTTACAGATAAAAGAGTTTTTGATTTAGGTAGTGAAGGAACTGTATTGGATAGACAATCCTTACAAGACTTAAGAAAAAAATATGAACAATATTACGCTGTAGCCGATGAAAAATTTAATAAAAATGAATTTGAAGAAAAGGTGTCAGAAGAAAATAGGTTAATTACAAAAGGTATAGAGGTAGGTCACATTTTTTATTTTGGAGATAAATATTCAAAAGCTTTAAATGCAGCTGTAGATCTTCCAGGTGGCAAAAAAGATTTTGTTAAAATGGGATCTTATGGAATTGGTGTATCAAGGCTAGTTGGAGCAATTATAGAAGCTAAATATGATCAAAAAGATGAAATAATGAAATGGCCATTTTCTGTAGCACCATACGAACTTGCAATAATACCTATGATTAACAAAAATGATACATCGGCATTAGATAAAGCGAATAAACTTTTTAAACATTTTGAAAGTAAAAATATTGATACAATTATTGATGACATGGATGAAAATCTTTCATCTAAAATTAAAAAATTTAATTTGATAGGTGTGCCTTATCAAATAATTATAGGAAAAAATTCAGAAGATAATTTATTAGAGTTTAAAGAGATTGGAAAGGATCCTAAAAGTTTAACACTAGATCAAATAACTCAAATTTTAACTGAACAAAAATTAAAAAATTGATTTCTGCATTAGAAAAAGAAATTACACTTAGATATTTAAAAACCAGAAAAAAAGATGGTTTTTTAAATATAATATCCATTTTTTCATTTATTGGAATTAGCCTTGGTGTTGCAGTACTTATTATTGTGATGTCTGTTATGAATGGCTTTAGAAGTGAGTTAATTAATAAGATTGTAGGATTTAATGCTCATGTCACTGTTAAACCATATGAGACTTCTATTAATTTAGAAAAACTAGATAATGAAAATCTAAAATTAATTTCAAAAGAATTAATACTTAGTAATTCTGGTGAAGCTATTGTTATTAGCAAAAACTACACCAAAGGTTTAATTTTAAGAGGTTATAGTAGAGAAAATTTTCTAAAACTTGATGTTGTAAAAAAAGGAAACTTAATTGGTAAACCAAACCAATTAACAAAGAATTCGATATCAATAGGTAAAGAATTAAGTTTTAATTTAAATCTTAGTGTAGGAGATAAAGTGTCAATAATGTCTCCAGTAGGCATTGAAACAATAATAGGAAGTTTACCCCGGCAAGAAACTTTTATTATTAGATCTATCTTTGATAGTGGTTTAGCGGATTTTGATGCAAACATTGCTTTTATAAATTTAGACACTTTGGAAAGCTTTTTTAGTTTTGAAAAAGAAGAGCGTAACCTAGAAATTTATTTGAACAAACCATCAAATATCGAAGAAGCAAAAAGTAAAATTCAACAAATATTCAAAAATGAATTTGTATACAGTTGGGCTGATATGAATAGCTCATTATTTTCTGCATTAAAAGTTGAAAGAAATGTAATGTTTATAATCTTATCTTTGATTATTATAGTAGCTGCTTTTAACATTATTTCAGGTCTTACAATTTTGGTTAAAAATAAGACAAGAGATATAGCTATACTTAAGTCCATTGGTGTCCTGAACAAGTCTATTGTTAAGATATTTTTCCTTGTTGGTGTTATTATTGGAACTACAGCAACACTTTTTGGAATCTTTTTAGGTGTAATATTTTCTTTATACATTGAAAACCTGAGAGAATTCTTAAGTAATACATTTAATATTAGCTTGTTTCCTGAAGAGATTTATTTTTTGAGCACAATGCCCTCTGAAATAAACCCAACCTCAATTTTTATAATTTCTCTTTGTTCAATTTTTATAACTATTATCGTTTCAATTTTTCCAGCAATAAAAGCTTCAAAATTAGACCCTGTTAAAGGACTTAAGTATGAATAATTTGATATCATTAAAGAACATATCTAAATCTTTTTCTAACAATAAAAAAATAAATGTTTTAAAAAAAATTAATTATTCTTTTATAAAAGGTAAGATTTATTCTCTGGTTGGTCCATCTGGATCTGGAAAGTCTACATTATTAAATGTTTTGTCACTAATAGATAAACCTACCACTGGTTCATTGTTAATTAATAAAACACCGGTAAACTTTAATGAAAATGCAAAAAATGATAAAATTAGATCAAGTAAAATTGGTATTATCTATCAACAAAATAATTTACTTCCAGATTTTACAGCACTAGAGAATGTTTATTTAGCTGGTTTAGCTTTAACTAATGATAAAAAAAATTCAATTGAAAGAGCAAAAGAAATTATAAAAACAATGGGTCTTTCATCACGCGAAGCTCATTTTCCATCTGAACTATCAGGTGGTGAAATGCAAAGAATTGCAATGGCTAGAGCACTAATTAATGAACCTGAAATTATATTAGCAGACGAGCCTACTGGCAGCTTAGATCATACTACTGCTAAAGAGGTTTTTAATGTTTTATATAAATTAAAAAATAAAAATAGATTAATAATTTATGCAACTCACAATAGATTTTTTGCTAATATGGCTGATTGCAAATTAGAAATGATTGATGGTAATATAAAAACTATCAATGCCAGAATTAAATAATCAAAATTTTAATCACTTAAAAATTCACACACAGTATTCAATTTGTGAAGGTGCTATCAAAATTGATAACTTAAAAGATTTTTGTAAAGAAAAAAAAATACCTTGTTTAGGTATTTCAGATACATCTAATTTATGTGGTGCATTAGAGTTTGCTGAAAATATTTCTAAGGTTGGTACACAGCCAATTATTGGGACTCAAATTTATTTTAGATTTGAAGATACAACAGGGCTATTACCTCTAATAGCTCTTAACGAAAATGGATATAAGAGAATTATTGAACTTTCCTCAAGGTCTTACCTTGAAAATGATGCAATATCTGACCCTCATTTAGATGTAAAAGAACTTTTAATAGACACTGAAGGTGTGTCCTTACTTTCTGGGACTATTCAAGGTTTGTTTGGTAAACTATTTGAAAAAGGTCGTTTAGATGAAATATCAAAACTATATAGAAGTTTATCATCAAAATTTAATGATAATTTTTACCTAGAAATCCAAAGACATGGTGATCAAAACGAAATTGCTTTTGAAAAATTTAATTTAGAACAATCTTTAAAAATTAAGACACCAATTATTGCTACAAATGAAGTTTATTATTTAACACCTGACATGCACGAAGCTCATGATGCTTTAACGTGCATTGGTTCTAAAACTTATGTTAATGAAAAAAATAGAATTAAATATAGCAACCAGCATTATTTTAAATCTAATGAAGAAATGTCAAAGCTATTTTCAGATCTTCCTGAAGCTTTAGAAAATAACTTCAATTTACCATTTAAATGTAATTTTAGACCACAGTTTTCAAAACCCGTACTTCCGAATATTAGTTCTGAAAAAGGAGGCAGTGCTGATGAAATACTTAAAAAAGATTCGCTAGATGGATTAAAAGAAAAATTCCTGAAAGTTTTTAAAATTGAAGAAAACAATTTAAAAACAGATGATAAATTTTTGAAATACAAAGACAGACTAGATCATGAGTTAAAAATTATAATCGAAATGAAATATCCAAGTTATTTTTTGATTGTATCTGATTATATTAAATGGGCTAAAAATAACGATATTCCAGTAGGACCTGGTAGAGGTTCTGGTGCTGGCTCACTGGTTGCTTGGTGTTTATCCATTACAGATGTTGATCCGATTAAATTTAATTTAATATTTGAAAGATTTTTAAACCCTGATCGAGTATCAATGCCTGACTTTGATATAGATTTTTGTGAGGAAAAAAGAGATCTTGTTTTTAAATATTTAACTACAAAATATAAAGATAGTGTTGCTCATATAATTACATTTGGAAAATTAAAAGCGAGAATGGTTATTAGAGATGTTGGTAGAGTATTAGGTTTACCATATGGTTTTGTTGACAGTATTTCAAAAATGATCCCTTTTGATCCTTCTAGACCTCAAAGTCTAACTGAGTGTATTAATAGTGAACCACGACTTCAAAAATTAGTTAATGAAGACCCACGTGTAAAAAAATTAACTGATCTTTCTTTAAAATTAGAAGGTTTAAATAGAAATGTAGCAACTCATGCAGCAGGTGTTGTAATAGCTGATAGAAAATTAACAGAAGTTGTACCTTTATACAAAGATGCTGCAGCAGACTTGCTGTTACCATCAACACAATTTGACATGTATTCAGCAGAAAATGCTGGCTTAATCAAGTTTGATTTTTTAGGATTAAAAACTTTAACAGTTATTAATAGAACACAAAAATTGATTAATAAAAAAGTTAAAGATTTCAAAATTGAAGATATTGATTTTGATGATCAAAAAGTTTTTGAACTTTTATCTTCTGGTAACACTGTTGGATTATTTCAAGTTGAAAGCGCTGGTATGCGCGAAGCTTTGTTGCAAATGAAACCCAACCATATTGAAGATATTATTGCTCTTGTTGCTCTTTACCGTCCTGGACCTATGAGCAACATACCAATTTACAATGACTGTAAGCATGGAAGACAAACACCTGATTATTTGCATCCATTACTTGAGGATATTTTAAAACCTACTTATGGAGTTATTATTTATCAAGAACAAGTGATGCAAATAGCACAAAAACTCTCTGGTTTTACCGCTGGTGAGGCAGATATTTTAAGAAGAGCTATGGGAAAAAAAAAGAGCCGAATTAGAAAAGCAGAAACAGGGATTTATTGCTGGTGCTTTGAAAAATGGAATTAGCAAAGAAGTTGCAGCTAGTATATTTTTAAAAATTGAACCATTTGCTGAATATGGATTTAACAAAAGTCATGCTGCTGCTTATGCTATAATTTCCTATCAAACAGCTTTTTTAAAAACCTATTATCCTAAAGAGTTTTTTGCAGCATCTATGACAATGGATATTTCAAATCAAAATAAATTGGGCGAATTCCATGAAGAACTAAAAAGAATTAATATTAAAGTAATACGACCTGATATTAATAAGTGCTTTGCAGATTTTCAATTCGATGAGAATAATTTTTATTATGCTCTTGGTGGAATTAAAAGTGTTGGTTATGAAGCAATATCAAATGTTGTTAAAGAAAGAAATGAAAATGGAGATTTTAAATCTATAAATGATTTTTTAAATAGAGTTAATCCTAAAGATATAAATAAACTTCAATTAGAAGGTTTGGTTAAAGCAGGAGCTTTTGATAATATAGATAACAATCGACAAGCCTTATTTAATTCTATTCCAAATTTTATTTTAAAAACAAAAAATATTTATGAAAACAAAGCAGCAAATCAAATTGATCTTTTTGGCTCAGATGAAGAACAGGATAATGAAATAGTTCTAAATATTGAAGATTGGAAGTTTGAGGATCGTTTATCAAGAGAATTTGAAGCTATTGGTTTTTTTATATCTGACCATCCTTTAAATCAATTCAAAGAAATTTTTGATGACTATAAAATTGTCGATTATGCACAATTTAATTTGGATGATACAATAAAAGAGGCAAATATCGCAGCTACACTTTTAAAAATCACTGAAAGAAAAACTGCAAAAGGTAATTCATACGGAGTTATTAAGTTCACTGATTTAACCAGTGTTTTTGAGCTCTTTATTTTTTCAGATATTTTAGAACTTAATAGAGAGGCTTTAGTTGAGGGTAGCTCTTTAATCATAACCTTGATCAAAACCATTTCTAACGATGAAAATAAATTTAAAAGAATAAATGTTCAAAAAATTGCATCTCTCAAGGATCTTTTTAATAAGCCTGTTAACGAAATTGTATTTAATATTAAATCAATTAAAGACATCGATAAAATATCTGATTTAGTGAATGAAGAGGGGACAACTGAGGTAAAAATTAATATAACTGATAAAAACAATGAAATTAGCTTTAAATTAAAAAATAAGCGTCTTATTGACAGGAAAGCTATTAATACTATCAGAAATAAAGATATTTCGACAACTATTCATTAAAAAAGACTTGTTTGTTTTATAAATAATTTGTAAATAACTCTTAAATTAAATTAACACGCACACAGTTTGTGGTTTTATACCTCCGGTCCTTAAATGGAAATTACTGTGGTGGCTTAACCGGGAATAAATATGAAAATACCAAGTCTAACTATCCAACAACTATTAGAAGCAGGCGTTCATTTAGGTCATAAGACCTTAAGATGGAACCCAAAGATGAAAAAATACATTTTTGGAAAAAGAGATTCAATTCACATTATTGATTTAACTCAAACATTAGAATTAACCAATGTAGCTTTAGAAAAAGTTTACAATACGATAGCCAATAATGGAAAAATTCTTTTTGTATCTACAAAAAAACAAGCATCAGAAGCTATTGCTGAAGTTGCAAAAGAAACTGGACAATACTTTGTAAACTACAGATGGTTGGGTGGAATGCTAACTAACTGGGGAACAATCTCAGGATCAATTAAAAAGATGAAAAAATATGAGGCTGATCTTATAGCTGAAAATAGAGGCTTTACAAAAAAAGAACTTTTAAAGATGAGTGTTAAAAAAGATAAATTAGAAAGAGCATTAGGTGGAATTGCAGAAATGAAAAAGGTTCCTGATCTAGTTTTTATTATTGATACTAATTATGAGTCTCTAGCTATTGCAGAAGCTTCTAAATTAGGTATTCCAATCTGTGCTATACTTGACAGCAATTCTAATCCTGATGGTATTGATTACCCAATTCCTGGTAACGATGATGCTAGAAGAGCAATTGATTTGTATTGCAATCTAGTAAAAGAAACTATTGAAAATGCAAAAAAAGCTGCTCCATCTAAAACTGAAGAAAAACCAGATGTTGATGATACAAAAACAAAAGAAACTTCATCAAAAACCATTCAGGAGATTGATAGAGAAAAGTTAGATGCTAAATTTTCAAAAAAAGATAAGGAAAAACTAAATTAACATGAGTGATATAGAAAAAGTAAAACAATTACGTGAAGCAACGGGTGCCGGATTTAAAGATTGCAATTTAGCAATCAAAGAATCTGGAGGTGACCTAGATAAAGCTGTTGAAATTTTAAGAGTAAAAGGGATTTCTAAAGCTTCAAAAAAAATGTCAAGAGATGCTAAAGAAGGTGTTATTGCAACTTCAGGTGATGAAAATAAAATATCTGTTATTGAAATTAACTGTGAAACAGATTTTGTTGCTAAAAATGATGACTTTGTATCCTTTGCAAAAGAATTAAGTGAACTGAATAATCAAAATTCATCTGACTTAGAGAAACTCAATAAGTCAAAAATGGCAAATGGAGAAACAGTTGAAGATAGCCTTGTTGCATTAATTGCAAAAATGGGAGAAAAAATAACACTTGGTAAAGCCAAAACATTTAGCCAACCAGGTTCTAAAAATTTTAATTATTTACATACTGTAGTTAAAGATAATTTGTCTAAATTATCAGTCATAACTTCACTTGAGACCTCAAACGATAGTGAAGAAGTTAAAGCTTTTGGTAAACAACTTTCAATGCATATTGCAGCTTCAAATCCTTTGGCACTAAGTTCAGATATGATTGATAAAGATCTTCTTCAAAAAGAACAGGATCTTGTTGCAGAAGAGTTGAAAAACTCAGGAAAACCAGAGGAGATTGCACAAAAAATTAGTTTAGGTAAAATGAATAAATTTAAAGAAGAAAATGCTTTGTTAACACAGGCCTGGGTTATGGAGCCAAAAAAGAAAGTTCAAGATGTCATAAAAGAACTAAACATACCCGATTTAAAGATTAACAATTTTCTAAGAATTAAAATAGGTGAATAAATGTTTAATGAAAAAACTTATAGCCAGAAGATGGATAAAACCATTGAGGTTTTTCAGAAAGAGTTAACATCATTAAGAACTGGCAGAGCAAATGCCTCGATGTTAGATCTTGTTAAGGTTGATGTTTATGGTCAAGCAATGCCTTTAAATCAACTATCAAGCATAACAACTCCTGACTCTAGAACTATTAATATTCAAGTTTGGGATCTTAATAATGTACCACTTGTTGATACTGCAATTAAAAAATCAGAATTAGGTTTAAATCCTCAAATTGATGGTCAATTAATTAGGTTGCCAGTACCAGATTTAAATGAAGAACGAAGAACAGAGATTAAAAAATTAATCAAATCTATGGGTGAAAAGTGTAAAATCTCAATTAGAAATATTAGAAGAGAAGCCAATGATGATTTAAAAAACCTAGTTAAAGAAAAAATAATTAGTGAAGATGAAGAAAAGATTAATGAAAAATTAGTACAATCATTTACAGACGAACATATTAAAATCATAGATACTAAAGTTGAAGCCAAAGAAAAAGAAATAATGACCATATGAACCCAATTAAACATGTTGCCATCATCATGGATGGAAACGGTAGATGGGGCATTAAGCATAAACAATCAAGAAATGCAGGTCATAGAGCTGGCTTAAATACAGTTGATCTAATCATTAATCATTGCATCAAACATAAAATTAAGTTTTTAACTCTTTATACCTTCTCTTCTGAAAATTGGAAAAGACCCAAAAATGAAATTATTTTTTTATTTAAATTATTAGAAAGTTTTTTACAAAAAAAGATTAATAAAATTATTGAAAAAGATATTAAGCTTAAGTTCATTGGTGAATTAAATAAATTACCAGCACAACTTCAAAAATTAATTAAATTATCAGAAAAAAAAACTTTTAATAAAAAAATGCTACAAGTTAATATCGCCTTAAACTACGGTTCTAAAATTGAATTAATTAATGCCATAAAAAAGATTAAACAAAAAAAAATCACAATAAATGAAAAAAATATAGACAATAATTTGTATACAAAGCGTTTTCCAAATCCTGATATTTTAATAAGAACAGGAAATACTCATAGGCTAAGTAATTTTTTACTTTGGCAACTATCTTACACTGAGATATTCTTTGAAAAAAAATTATGGCCTGACTTTACCGGTAAAGATTTTGATAAAATTCTAAATAAATTTAAAAATATTAAAAGAAATTTTGGATCAATTTAATGAACTTAAATATTAAAAAAAGAATTTTAACTTCAATACTTCTTATTGCTCTTTTAGTTGGAATGTTTTTTTTCTCGTATATAATGATAATTTCTTTAATTATTATAGCAATAATTTCATGGATTGAATTTTATGCATTAATATCAAAAATTTTTAAAAAAAATGTTTTAAAGGATAAATTTTTTAGATTCTCTTATAAAACTTTATCTTTAATTTATTTATCAGCATTAGTTTATTTAATTTTTACTATAGAATCAGAGAATTCTAATCTTAAAATCTACCTTTTATATTCTGTTTTAGTTGCAATACTGTCAGACATAGGAGGGCTTGTTTGTGGAAAAATATTTAAAGGAAAGAAACTTACTAAAATCAGTCCCAATAAAACAATTTCTGGATCAATTGGTTCTTTTATGCTCTCTATATTGCTGATCCCCTTTTTTTATAAAGTTCAAATTGATCAATCATTAGTAAATTTTTTTTTAATAACAATCATTATTTCCCTAACATCTCAATTAGGTGATCTATTCATTTCACTATTAAAGCGCAAAGCAAAAGTTAAAGATACAAGTGATTTACTACCTGGCCATGGAGGTGTTTTAGATAGAATAGATGGAATAATTTTTGCAATACCACTCGGGATTTTTTTGTTTATAGTTATTTAATATGAAAAAAATTGCAATTTTTGGATCTACTGGCTCTATTGGCTCATCATTATTGAAGATTATTAAAGATGATCAAAAAAACTTTAAAATTGTATTACTCACTGCTAATAAAAATTATAAGAAATTAATAAAACAAGTTAAATTGTTTAATGTTAAAAATGTAGTTGTCACTAATTATAATTCTTTTTTAATTACAACCAATCTTTTGAAAAATACCGAAGTCAATGTTTTTAAAAATTTTAATTCGTTAAATAAAATTTTTAATGCAAATAATAAAATTGATTATTCAATGTGTGCAATTTCAGGATTCGAGGGATTAAAACCAACTTTGGATATTATTAAATTTACCAAAACTATAGCGATAGCAAATAAAGAATCTATCATATGTGGATGGAATTTAATTAAAAAAGATTTAATAAAACATAAAACATATTTTGTACCAGTAGATTCTGAACATTTTTCGATTTGGTCACTATTAGATAATAATAAAAAAAATAATTTTGAAAAAATTTATATAACAGCTTCTGGAGGCCCTTTTAGAGACTTACCATTAAAAAAATTTAGAAATATTTCAGTAAAAGATGCATTACAACATCCTAATTGGTCGATGGGAAAAAAAATTACAATAGACTCTGCCACAATGATGAACAAAGTTTTTGAAATTATAGAAGCAAAAAAGATCTTTAACTTAAATTATAAGCAACTTGAAATATTAATTCATCCAAAGTCATACTTGCATGCAATAGTAAAGTTTAATAATGGTTTATCAAAACTTTTAGTTCATGATACTAACATGAAAATTCCAATATTTAATTCTATTTATTTTAATACAGGCAAAAAACTTAAATCTAAGAATATCGATATTAAAACCTTGAATAATCTAAATCTTAAAAAAATTGAAAATATCAGATTCCCAGTAATTAAAATTCTTAATAATTTGAGTAATGAGGATTCTTTATTTGAGACTATTATTGTCAGTGCAAATGATAAATTGGTGAAACTTTTTTTAAATAATAAGATTAAATTTACCGATATATCAAATACGTTGCTAAAAATTTGCAATACCCCTGAATTCAATAAATTTAAATCAATGAAACCGAGAAATATTGAGGAAATTTACAATTTAAGTGATTATGTAAGTTTAAAAATCAGCTCTATGAGTGTATAAACTCGCTATGTTTAGGTTTTTCATTCAATTAATTATACTCTTTATATTTTTAACTTTTTCGTCGTATTCAAAAAATTATGAAAAAATTATCATTAATGGTAACGAGAGAATCTCTAATGAAACAATATTAGTTTTTTCAGAAATTCAAGATGACATAACTTTAGATGAAAATTCCATAAATGAAATTTTAAAGAAACTATATAAATCAGGTTTTTTTAAAGATGTTACAGTTAAAATTGAAAACAATAATCTAACTATAGATGTATTGGAAAATCCAATAATTCAAACAGTTTTTATAGAGGGAATTAAAAGAAAAAAAACAGAAGAATCATTGTATGAAATCTTAACTTTAAAAAATAGATCTTCTTATAATTTAACCTCAATTAAAAAAGATGAAGCAGCCATATTAAGCTTCCTAAAAGATAATGGTTATTATTTTTCTAAAGTCACATCGTCTTATCAAGATTTAGGGGATAATAAAATTGATCTACTTTACCAAATTGAACTTGGTGAAAAATCTAAAATTTTAAAAATTTCATTCATTGGAGATAAAAAATTTAAAGACAGTACATTAAGAAATATAATTATTAGTGAGGAATATAAATTTTGGAAGTTTCTCTCAGGAAAAAAATACTTGAATGAAAATTTAATTAATTATGACAAAAGATTGTTGGATAATTTTTACAAGAATAAGGGTTTTTTTAATGTTGTAATTGAGTCGTCATTTGCTAACTATCTTGGTAATGATAACTTTGAAATAATTTATAATATTTCATCTGGTAAAAAATTTTATTTTAATGAATTCAATCTTAACCTTCCATTAGATTATGATCGTGCTAATTTTCAACAATTAGATAATATTTTTAAAGAGCTTAAAGGAAAACATTTTTCTCTCAACTCTATTGATAAAATTTTAAAAGAAATTGATAATATTGTTTTAAATGAACAATTTGAGTTTCTAGAGTCTACGGTTAATGAGAGTATAGAAGACAATTTAATCAATCTTACATTCGATATAGGTGAGTCCGAAAAATTCTATATCGAAAAAATTAACATAATGGGTAATAATATTACTCGTGAAGAAGTAATTCGAAATAACTTTCTGGTTGATGAAGGTGATGCTTTTAATGAGTTACTTCAAACTAGAACATTAAATAATTTAAGAGGACTTAATTTTTTCAGTAAAGTTGAGTCAGAAATTTTAAATATCGATAATGAAAATAAAAAAATAATTAATATTACAGTTGAAGAAAAACCTACAGGGGAAATTATGGCTGGTGCTGGTGTTGGTACTGGCGGTGAAACTTTTTCTTTTGGTGTATCTGAAAATAATTTTCTTGGAAGAGGTATAGCCTTTTCATCCGATGTAACAGTTAGCACTGAAAGTCTAAAGGGAATTATTTCAATGAATAACCCCAACTACAATGGCTCTAACAGATCATTAAACACCTCAGTGGAAAGTTCGATCACAGATAGACTTAAAGATTTTGGTTATAAATCAAATAAAACTGGATTTTCTGTTGGAAGTGGTTTTGAGTTATATGATGACCTATATTGGAATACAGGAGTTTCCTCGTTTGTTGAAAAACTAGAGACTGATAACACAGCCTCTGCTAGTATTAAAAAACAAGAAGGATCATATTTTGATACTTTTTTTAATCATACTCTTAGATATGATAAGAGAGACCAAAGATACAAAACTTCAGATGGATATATTAGTAGGTTCACGCAAAATATTCCTTTAATAAGTGAAAGTTATACCCTCACCAACGCTTATGATTATAAAATATATAATGAATGGTTAGATGAAAATATCTTATCTATTGGCTTTTTTGGCAAAACTGCAAATTCCTTAACTGGTAAAAATATTAAACTTTCTGATAGATTGTATTTACCAGCAAGTAAACTAAGAGGTTTCGAGTCTGGAAAAGTTGGCCCAAAAGATGGTGCTGATTATATTGGTGGAAATTATGCAGCCTCAATAAATATAGCAACAAGTATTTCTCAAATTTTACCAAGTTCACAAAATACTAATTTTTCTCTCTTTTTTGATGCAGCAAATGTCTGGGGTATAGATTATAGTTCATCATTAAGTGATGAAAGTAAAATTAGGTCGTCCGTAGGAATAGCTGTAGATTTCTTCACACCAGTTGGTCCTTTAAACTTTTCTTTATCTGAACCAATCACTAAAGGTAAAAATGATATAACTGAATCTTTCAGGTTTAATATAGGTACCACTTTTTGATGAAAAAACTACTCCCATCAATTTTAGTTATTTTTCTATTTTTTACAAATACAGTTTTATCTGAACAAAAAATAGCATTCATAGATATAGATAAAGTTATTTCAACATCTAAAGCAGGCTCTTCAATTTTAAAACAATTAACAGATCTTAACAAAAAAAATTTAAAATTTTTAAATGAGGAAGAAAAAAAATTCAAAGAAAAAGAAACAAAATTAATTTCTCAAAAAAATATTATATCTGAAAATGATTTTAAAAATAAGGTTAGTGAACTGAAATCTGAGATTAATAACTACAATCAAAATAGAAAAAAAATGTTAGCTGATTTTAATAGATTGAAAATAGATAATACCAACAATCTTTTAAAATTGATTAATCCAATTTTAGTTAAATTTTCAAATGACAAAGAAATAGCTATTATTTTACAAAAAAAGGATTTAGTTGTTGCAAAAACACAACTAGACATTACAGACGAAGTTATTAAGATTGTAAATTCAAAAGTTAAAGAATTTAAGATTAATAAATAAATAGATGTTAGATAAAAAACAAATTGCTAATTTGCTACCTCATAGGGAGCCAATGTTACTAATTGATGAATTGCACGATATTGAAAAATTATCTTCTGCCACTGCTATTGTTTATGTTAAAAAAAATAGCTTTTTTGTTCAAGGTCATTTCCCTGATAATCCTGTTATGCCTGGTGTTTTAATTGTAGAAGCATTTGGTCAAGCTGCTGCAGCATTAACGGCTCATGGTTTAGATAAAGAAACATATGATAACAAGCTAGTTTTTTTAATGGGCATAGAAAAAGCAAGATTTAGAAATCCTGTAATACCTGATTGTAAATTAGAATTAAAAATTCAAGCAATCAGAACCCATGGCAGGGTTTGGAAATATAAAGGAGATGCCTTTGTTGATGGAAAAAAAATGGCTGATGCTCAATGGTCAGCTACTATTGTTGATAAGAAATAATCAGCAACAAATCTTGATAACACTGTTTAGTTAGCTTTGGTAAAAAGGATTTGTGATTAATCCTTTTTTTAGAAATTATGGTCCCTTTAAAATATCTGATATTTTACAATTAATAAATCTTAAAGACCTTAATATTGATAATGATCAAGAAATTAATGATATTAAAGATTTATTTACATCAAAAATAAATGACATTACTTTTTTTCATTCTAAAAAATATAAAAATGTTGCAAAAAATACTAAAGCTTCTTTTTGCTTAACAACTGAGATTTTAAAAGATGAATTACCAACAAGCTGCACACCATTAATTGTTGAGAATGTTTTAGTTTCAACTTCTAAAGTTACATCTAAATTTTATCCCACTTCAATTAATGATAACTTTGATTATACAGCAAAAGATATAGCTGAAACAAAATTTAAAGATAAAGTAAAATGTGGAAAAAATGTTTTAATTGGTGACAATGTTACCCTTGGATCTAATTGCTTAATTGGTCATAATACTATTATTGAACAGAATGTTTCAATTGGTGATAATTGCTCAATAGGATCAAATGTTATTATAAGAAATACATTAATTGATAATAACGTTACAGTTTTAGATAATTGCGTTATTGGTAAGCATGGGTTTGGTTTTTTTCCTGTTAGTAAAAAAAATTTAAGATATCCACATATTGGAATTGTAATAATTGGTGAAAATTCTGAAATCGGTTGTGGTTGCACTATTGATAGAGGCTCTATGTCTAATACTGTTATTGGAAAAAATTCATTTTTAGATAATCAAATTCACATTGCTCATAATGTTAAAATTGGAGACAATTCAATTATAGCAGGTCAAGTAGGAATTGCTGGTAGCTCTATTATTGGCAATAACGTTCGAATTGGTGGACAAGCTGGGATTTCTGGTCATTTAACTATTGGCAATAATGTTGAAATAGCAGGTGGCAGTGGAGTGATAAAAGATATTAAAGATAATTCAAAAGTAATGGGATATCCTGCAAAAAATATTAGAGATTTTTTAAAAGATAATAAATGATACATAAAACAGCAATTATTGATCCAAAAGCTAAAATTAGCACCAATGTTAGTATTGGAGCTTACACTTTAATAGGTCCCAATGTTGAAATAGGAGAAAATTCTATAATACAACCACATGTAAGCATTGTTGGACATACCAAAATTGGAATCAATAATAAGATCTATTCATTTGCATCAATTGGAAATGATCCTCAAGATTTAAAATTTGCAGGTGAAGAAACGAAGCTTGAAATTGGTGACAATAATAAAATTAGAGAATATGTAACCATTAACCCTGGAACTGCAGGAGGTGGTGGATTAACTAAAATAGGAAATAACTGTTTATTTATGGTTTCTTCACATATAGCACATGATTGTTTAGTCGAAGATAACGTTATTTTAGCTAACAACGTTCCTTTAGGAGGACATGCACATATAGAAAGTAATGTCATAATAGGAGGTAATTCAGCCGTACAGCAGTTTACTAGAGTCGGAAGGTCAGCAATGATAGGAGGCATGTGTGGTGTTGTAAGAGACGTCATACCGTATGGAATAGCTCATGGTAATCGAAGTGTGTTACAAGGATTAAATTTAATAGGTTTAAGAAGAAAGAATATTCCAAATAAACAAATTTTAAATTTAAGTGATGCCTATAAAGAAATTTTTAAGGATGAGAATTTATCTCAAAATTTGATCAAACTAGATCAAGATTTTAAAAAGAACGAGCTTGTATTAGAGGTAGTGAATTTTTTAGAGAAAGATAAAAAAAGACCTATTTGTACACCATTTTCAAAATAAAATGATTGGACTATTTTTAGGAGATACAGATTTTTCAGAAGCTGTTCTTAAAAAAATAAAAAAATTAAATAAAAAATATTTTATTATTGATTTTTCAAAAAATAATAAATTTAAAAAAGATATAAACTCTAATCGAATAAGTATTGGTAGGTTTGGTAAAATAATAAATTTAATTAAAGAAAAAAAATCAAAAAATGTTTTATTTGCAGGTAAAATTGCAAAACCAAAATTTTCAACATTAAGATTGGACCTTAAAGGTATTTATTATATGCCTAGTATCTTAAAAGCAGCAAAGTTAGGTGATGCAGCAATTATTAAAGCTATAATAAAAATTTTAGATAATGAAAAAATAAAAGTTATTAGTTCTGTCTTTTTTAATCCTGAACTAACGGTTAAAAGAGGAAATTATACTAAATTAAAAGCTAATAAGAGTGACATTAACTCTATTAAAAGAGGAATTACTTACTTTAATAAACTAAAAAGTCTAGACCACGTACAAGCAATCATTGTTAAAAATAATACTATTCTAGCTATTGAAGACCAGCAGGGAACTAAGAAAATGTTATCAAAATTAAAGAAAAAATCTGAAGGAATATTGATTAAGCTACCTAAAAAAAAACAGGATTTAAGAATAGATTTACCAACTATTGGCCTTCAAACTCTCAAGGATTGTAAAAAATATGGCCTAAAAGGAATAGTGTTAAAATCTAAAAAAAATATATTTTTAGATAAGGCTAAATGCATAGCATTTGCTAATAAAAACAAGATCTTTGTTAAGATTATATGAAAAAAATTTTTATTTTAACGGGTGAACCCTCTGGTGATAAACTAGCATCAACAGTTATTTCTAAACTCAAAATGAATAATTCAAATATTGAATATTTGTCAGTAGGTGGAACGCATATTAAAAAATTAGGAATTAAATCTATATTTGATCTGAAAGAGATTACATATCTTGGTTTTACTAGTGTGCTGTTTAATATCTTTAAAATTAGAAAAAAAATTAACAAAACTGTTGAGGAGATTATAAAATTTAATCCTGATATCTTATTTAGTATTGATAGTCCTGATTTCACATTAAGAGTTGCTGAAAAAGTAAAAAATATCAATAACAGCATAAAGACAATCCATTATGTTGCTCCACAGGTATGGGTTTGGAGAAAAAATAGAGTTAAAAAAATTAAAAAGTTTATTGATCATATACTTTTATTATTTAACTTTGAAAAAAAATATTTTGAAGAAGAAAATATTAAAAATACTTTTGTTGGGCATCCCTTAATTGAAAAAAAAGATAATGTAGTTACATCATTAAATAATTTAATTTCTAAAGATAAAAAAATTATATCTTTATTTCCAGGCAGTAGAAAATCGGAAACGAGTGTTCTTTTGCCAATTTTATTAAATTTTATTAAATTGATGAACAAACAAAACCTTGATCATTTATTCGTTTTTCATGCAACAGACGAAAATAAAGAATTTATAGTCAATAAAGTAAAAAAAACTAATTTAGATAATATAGATATAATTTCAGATGAAGATATTAAAGATCAGGTTTTATCGAATTCAATCTTTGCGGTCTCTAAATCAGGTACAATTTCACTCCAAATTTCTAGTGCTAATATTCCTTCAATAATCATTTATAAATTAGGTTTTATAAATTTTATGATATTTAAATTATTAGTTAATGTTAGATTTGTAAACATCATTAATATTATTAATGACAAGGAGGTGATACCTGAATTATTACAAAAAGAATGTAATGCTGATGAGATATATAAAACTGTTACATATTTTCTTAAAAACCCAGAATTAATTGAAAAACAATTAGTTGATTGTAAAAAAACTTTAGAGGGAATTAAGTCAAAATCTTCTTCATCAAGTGAAGCAGCTTTAATCTTAAATAATTATCTTATTTCCTAATCTTCGTACCACTTCTTCTTTACCCAAAGAAATAATTATATCATACAAGCCAGGACCAAATTTTGATCCCGTTAAAGCAATTCTTAGGGGCTGACCCACACCTTTAAAATTAGTTTCATATTTTTTAATTAAATCGTTAACTATTGGTTCAAGTGTTTCTTTGTTTAATGTATTTATTGAAATTAGTTTTTCCTTAAACTCTTTTATGATATTTTTTGCTTTATTATCAATTAATTCTAAATCTTTATCTTCAAATTTCACATCATCAAAAATTATATATCTAGCATTATTAAATATATCTTCTAATGTTTTTGCTTTATTCTTAAGAAAGATTAATGAAGGTTTAATTTTTGTTTCTTTTTCAGGTTTAATTTTTTCCTTATAAATTTCACAATATTTTACAAGATGATCGTAAAGTTCATTTTCATTAATAGTTTTTATATAATGTTCATTCATTGATAATATTCTGCTCATATCTAGCTTTGATGGAGACTTACCAATTCCTTCTAAATTAAAGAGTTCAATGCTTTCTTTTAGTGTAAATATTTCTTTATCCTGATAAGACCAGCCTAATCTTAATAAGTAATTTCTTAAAGCATCAGGCATTATTCCTATTTTAGAGTAATCGTCCAATGTTGATGCATTATCTCTTTTTGATAGTTTTTTTCCTTCAATAGTATGGATTAATGGAATATGTGCAAAATTAGGAAGATCCCAACTCATTGCTAAATATATTTGTATTTGTTTGAATGTATTAATTTTATGATCATCACCTCTAATTATATGTGTCATTTTCATTTGATGATCATCCACAGTAGCTGAAAGGTTGTATGTCGGCGTTCCATCATTTCTTAATATTATAAAATCCTCTATTGTAGTATTCTCAATTTCAACATCTCCTTGCACCAAATCTTTTAGTACTGAAGTTCCTTCAATTTTACTTTTAAATCTAATTACTGGTTTGATAATTGTAGGTGCATTAGTCTCTTGAAGATCTCTACATTTTCTATTGTAAACATAAGGAAGTTTTTTTTGTCTTGCTCGTTTTTTTTGCTCTTCTATTTCATCACTTGAACAATAACATTTATAAGCATGTCCATTTTTTAGCAGTTCATTAGCTACATTTACATGATCATTAATTTTAGTTGATTGAATGTATTCATCACCATCATGTTCAATGCCAATCCATTTTAAAGACTTGATAATTTGAATTTTGTGTTCATCTTTAGATCTTTCCTTGTCTGTATCTTCAATTCTTAAATGAAAGGTCCCATTTTTATTTTTAGAATATAGCCAATTGAATAAGGCAGTTCTTACACCACCAATATGAAGAGCTCCAGTAGGAGAGGGAGCAAATCTTGTTGCTACTTTTGACATCAATGATTTTTAGACTATTTTCTTAGAAGTTTCTATATAAAGATACAAGAACACCTTGAACTTTTACTCTATCTGGTCCAAATATTTTGGTTTCATAGTTTCTATTAGCACTTTCAAGCGCTACAGTTTTTCCTTTTCTTCTAATTCTTTTCAACATTGCCTCGTGTTCATCTATTAAAGCTACTACAATTTTACCATTATCAGCAGTGTCAGATCTTTTTATGATAACAGTATCACCTTCATTAATACCAGCTTCAATCATTGAATCACCTTGAACTTTTAGACCAAAATATTGACCGTTTTTTTCAAGATTGCTTGGAAGAGGTATACGAGAAACTTCATTTTGTATTGCCTCCACAGGTGTTCCTGCTGCTATACTACCTAATACAGGTATTTCCATTTCATTTAAGTTAGTATTTTCTGTATCTAGACCACCCTTGATAACACTAGGTGAAAAGCTATTGTAAATATCATTAGCAGAAGCTGTTTCAGGAAGTTTTATAACCTCTAAAGCTCTAGCTTTATGAGCCAACCTTCTAATAAAACCTCTTTCTTCTAAGGCACTTATTAATCTGTGTATTCCTGACTTAGACTTTAAATTTAAAGAATCTTTCATTTCTTCGTATGAAGGAGATACACCTGAGGCTCTCAACTTTTTGTTGATGAATAAAAGCAGGTTTTTTTGTTTTTTAGTTAGCATAAGAACAAATAAAGTACAAAATCTGTTCTACAAGTGTTCTTTTAATTCTGCAATAGCTAAAAAATGTTTAAAATAGGGGCTTATTTTACTAGAGAACGGAAAAAATAGAATTTTTATTTAAATTTTTTAAAAGTGATTCACCAATTAAAAAAGTTTTTATTTCTGTTTTGTTCTCTAAAGAAAGAAGTTCTTCCTTTGTTTTAATGCCGCTTTCAGAAATTAAAGGGGAGGAGTGATTACTTAAGACGTTATAGATATCATAAGTTGTATTAAGATCTGTTTTTAAAGTTTTAAGATTTCTATTATTTATTCCAATTAATGCTTCTTTAAAGTTAAGAGCTTTTTTGGCTTCTTCAATTGTATGGACCTCAACAATTATTGACATATTAAGTCTCATTGCTTCTTCATATAATTCATTAGCAAGGTCGTCAGAGACACCAGCTAATATAATTAATATTGCATCCGCACCATAACTTTTTGCAAGAGGTACTTGAAATTTATCAATAAAAAAATCTTTACATAAAACAGGTAAATTTATTTTTTCTTTCACTTTACTAATGTCACTTAGGCTGCCCAAAAAGAAATCTTCTTCAGTAAGAATTGATAAACATGTTGCTTTATTGTTATTGTAGATTTTTGCTATTTCTATAGGGTTATAATCATCAATTATAATACCAGCAGATGGGCTTGCCTTTTTTATTTCTGCAATTAGAGAGATTTTATTATTATCAATGTTGTTTTGAATTTTATCTTTAAAGTTAATAAATGATTTATTTTGATCTATTTGTTCATTTAAAAAATTTAATGAAATTGATTTTTTTAATAAATCAACTTTTTCAATTTTTTTTTTAATAATTTCCTCTAGTACATCTTTAGACATTTTGAATTTCCTTTAAGTCATTGTATGTTTTTCCTGACAATATATGTGTTCTTGCTTCGTTATAAGCTTCAATAAAAATTGTATATTTTTCTGAAACGATAAGACCTGCTGCAGCATTTAAACAAACAGCCTTTGAAAAATCATTATCCTCACCTTTGAATATATCTAACATTTTATTTGCGTTAAATTTTGCATCATCACCAAGTAAATCTTCAAATTTATTTGCACCTATATTTAGTTTTATAGGATCAATTAATATTTCAGAAATTTTACCATCTTTTAATTGAACAACATTAGTTTTTGAATAGGGTGATATTTCATCTAATCCATCTTCACTATTTACAATCCAGGCAAATTTAATATCTAAATTATTCAAAGCATTAGCAAAAATTTTTAATAGTTTTTTATCAAAAACACCAATTACTTGCCTGTTAACTAGTGCAGGACTACTTAAGGGACCAATCATATTAAAAATTGTTCTTTTTCCTATTTTTTTTCGAGTAGGACCAACAAATCTCATTGCACTGTGATAGTTAGGTGCAAACATAAAACCAAAGTTATTTTTTTCAATTTGTTCCTCAATATCTTTAGGCTCTAAATCTATCTTTATATTTAAAGCTTCCAAAACATCTCCTGAACCACATTTAGAGGAAACAGCTTTATTGCCATGTTTTGCAACTTTTATCCCCATACTAGATAGAAGTAGTGCTGAAGCGGTTGAAATATTAAGTGTGTTCATACCGTCTCCACCCGTTCCACATGTATCAATACAGTCATTAACGTTAACTCTTTTAGATTTATCTCTTAAAACAAAAACCCCTCCAGCAATTTCATCTGAGCTCTCACCTTTAGATGAAAGTAGAGTTAAAAAATCAAATATCTCATCATCTGATGCTTTACCATCCATTAGTATTTCAAAAGCATTTTTGCTTTCAGCAAACGATAAGTCTTGTTTATCTTTTAATTTATCTATGAAAACTTTCATTTACTTTTGTAATTAATAAAATTTTTTAATATTTTAATTCCAATGGTAGTTTTTATACTTTCAGGGTGAAATTGAACACCGTGAATATTATATTTTTTATGCATTATGCCCATGATAATTCCATCTTCAGTTTCTGCAGTAATTTCAAGATGATCAGATAACGTTTTTTTATCAACTATAAGACTGTGATACCTTGTAGCTTCAAATTTAGAGGGAAGATTTTTAAGTATACCTATTTTTTTTGATTTTATAAAACTAGTTTTCCCATGCATTAACTTTTTTGCTTGAATAATTTTTGAACCGAAAACTTGGCCAATAATTTGATGACCTAAACATACTCCAAGAATTGGTATTTTTCTATAAAGTGCTTTTACTATTTTAATACAATTTCCTGATTGATTTGGATTACCTGGTCCTGGTGATATAATAATTTTGTCATATTTAATTTTTAGTATTTGTGTATGGGTGATTTTATCATTTCTAACCACATCAACTTTAACGCCTAGTGATGATACATAGTGATATAAGTTAAATGTAAAACTATCATAGTTATCTATTAATAAAATTTTCATTATTTTAATGCATTCATTAAAGCTTTGGCTTTATTAACAGTTTCTTCGTATTCTTTAATTGGATTACTGTCAGCTACTATTCCTGCACCAGCTTGGACATAAAATTTTTTATTTTTTACAACAGCAGTTCTTAATGCAATGCATGTGTCAAACTCACCATTCGCAGAAAAATAACCTATACCCCCAGCATATACTTTTCTTTTAGTGGTTTCTAGCTCATCAATAATTTCCATAGCTCTAATTTTAGGTGCACCAGAAACAGTCCCTGCAGGAAATCCAGCAAGTAGTGATTTAAATTTTGAAATTTTATTATTATAAATACCCATCACATTGGAAACTATATGCATTACATGAGAGTATTTCTCGATCATAAAACTTTCTGTCACTTTAACTGTTCCTATTTTAGAAACTTTACCAGCATCATTTCTTCCTAAATCAAGTAGCATCAAATGTTCAGAAAGTTCTTTTTTATCTTTAAGCAAATCTTTTGCAAAAAAGTTATCCTCTTTTAAATCTTTACCCCTAGGTCTAGTTCCAGCAATTGGTCTAACAGTAATCTTGTTATCTCTTAGTCTTACTAAAATTTCTGGACTAGCGCCTATAATTTGAAAATCATCAAAATTAAAAAAATACATAAATGGAGATGGGTTAGTAATTCTAAGTTTTTTATAAATTTCTAATGGTCTTTTAGACAATTTAGCTTCAAACCTTTGACTTAAGACGACTTGAAAAATATCTCCAATTTTTATGTATTTTTTAGCTTTGTTTACCATCTTTAAAAACTTATTTTTGGTTGTATTAGATTTAATTTTTATATTTTTGACAATGGCTTTATTAAAATCTTTTTTTTGGAGAGAAGCTTGAATTAATAATTCATTTATTTGTTTTTCAATTTCAAGGTATTTATTCTTATAGTTTGTAATTTTTTCATCCTTAAAGATATTAACAATATAAAAAATCTTTTTTTTCAAGTTATCGTGGACAACTAACACCCTTGGTCTTAAAAGCCTTACATCAGGTAGTTTTAAATCATCTCTACATTTGTTTGGAATTTTTTCTATGTATCTAATTGAATCATAAGAAAAATAACCAGAAATTAATGAACTAATAGGAGGAAGCCCTGATGGTATCTTAAATTTAAATTCTTCAATTATCTTTTCTATAATTTTTTCAGGTTTTCCTTTAATTCTTTTTTTAGTTTTGTTTGTAACTAAATATGAATTGTTATTATTGAACTCCCAAATTTTATCAGGGTTTTTACCAAAAATAGTGTATCTACCTCTTATTTTTCCCTTTTCTACGGATTCAAAAACAAAACTATTTTTTTCTAGAAGAAAATTATCTATTAGATTTAGGATTTCGTCATCATTTCTTATTTTCCTAGTGGTGTAGAGGATTTGATTTTTGTTTCTTTTATGTTGAAACTTAAAATCATTAAAGTTTCTGTTTAACATTATTTAAAATAATTTTTAACTCGCTCAAGTGTTTTTTCATTCACAACAACTTGGTATCTGTTATTTAAAAATAAATCATATGATTTTAAAATATTATTTTTACTTTGAGCTCCCTCTTCAGAAGATATTTTTCCAAAATTAGCAGAATTTTTGTTAATGTTTTTTTCTTCGTATTTTATAGTCTTTGCAATAAACACATCATTTTCATTGTTTGCAATTAATGTAAAAGAATTAATAGGAAGAGAATAGAGTATTTGAATTGAGTTTGTCTCAAATTTTTTAGTATCATTTATAGAATCTAGCTTAATTTCTTTTATATTGTTTTTGCCAAACTCATCAAATGACACTTGATTGAATGTTTTTTTATTAATTTTTTCTAAAATATTTTTATTAAATTCCAACTTTTCTTTTTGAAATAGAAGATTTGTAATTTGTTCTTTAATTATAGGATTTTCAAGATCTGGCAATTTAGAGATTGAATTATTTATATTGTAAAAAATATAAGCACCATTATTTTCAAGAATTTCAATTTTATCTTCTCTTGAATTATAGATCATATTTTCTATTATTTTTTTATTATCAAGATTTATGTATGAGTTAACTTCGGTAGGGGAAATATCCAAATTTTTAACTATAGTTTTAAAGTCAATATTTTTTGATATTTGGTTTTCTATATCGTCAATTTTATCAAAAAATGCTTGATTAAAATCATCAATACCTAGTAAGTTTTTTGGGCTAATTTCAACAAAAGAGAAATCAATATAATCTTGTTTTAATTTTTCTGCATTTTCTTCAACGAAAAACTTAATATCGTTATCTGTAAACATTTCCTTTTTTTTATAAAAGGTACTTAGATCGATATATTCGATATCTAATTTTTTGTTATTTTCTTTATAAAATTTATTAATTAAAAATTCTGGTGATTTTGTTCCACCACTTATGTAGGTAAATAATTGTTTTTGAAGTTCATTATTTTTCAAGCGTATTTCAAACATGGCTGCAGAAGAATTATTTGTTAATAAAAATTTTTCATATAATGTTCTTTGAAATAATCCATTTTCATCATGGAAATTTTTATTATTTTTAATTTTTCTAATCAATACGTCTTCTGTGATTGAAAGATTAAGTTCTTCTATTTCAAGATCAAGAAGAGTCGTGGATACTAATGTAGATAAAAGTTCTTCTATAATATTTTTATCGATATTTTCTTTAATTACCTGTTGGCTTAATCCCGTTTCATTTAAATAATCCATAAAATCTTGTGTAGAAATATTAGTATTATTTATCTTAGCTATGTTGTTTTGATTGCCAGTGCTAAATCCTCCACCAAAACCACCAAAACCAAAAGCTACTATAATTACAAAAATTAGTAGTAGACCACCAATTTTCTTTTTAGAAAAATTTTTAAAAGGATTTATCATTACTTCATTAATTTATTGATCTTTAAAATACCAAGCTATAGATTAAATTTTTCATTATGACAAATAAATATATGTATTTTGTAGCTAATTGGAAAATGTATGGGAATTTATCTTCTTTAAATACATTGGATAAAGTTATTAGATTTTCAAAATCTAAAGAAATAAAGGGAGGTAGATTAATTTACTGCCCTCCAAATACTTTAATAAGTTCTTTTGCTAAAAAATTTAATAATTGTCAAATTGGTATTGGTGGACAAAATTGTCATGAAAGCAAAGATTATGGTGCTCACACTGGCCATGTTAATTCCCGTATGTTAAGAAACATTGGTGCGCATTTTGTAATTATTGGTCATTCTGAAAATAGAAAACAAGGTGAGAGTGATAAACTAATTAATCTAAAAATAAAAAGTGCTCTCGAAGCTAAATTAAAAGTTATTTTTTGTATTGGTGAAACTTTAAGTGAAAAAAGAAAAAAAAAGACACGTTCAATTTTATCTAAACAAATTAAAATTGGTCTAAAAAATATTAAAAATAAATCTAATATTTTTATTGCTTATGAGCCTGTTTGGGCTATTGGCAGTGGCATTATACCAAAATCATATGATCTTTTTAAAACTATAGAATTTATTAAAAGTAAATTTAGAGATAAATTGCCAAAAGTTTTATATGGAGGTTCAGTCAACCCTGAAAATATTACAAACTTAAAAAAAATTAATAATATTGATGGTTTTTTGATTGGTGGTGCATCTCAAAGTGCTAAAAAATTTATTGATATAGTCAAAAAAACGTATAGTTAAGCCACATGGAAAATATTTTATTAGTAGTCAACTTAGTGCTAGCAACAATACTTGTACTTTTGATACTTGTACAAAAATCAGAAGGTGGTGCTCTTGGCATAGGTGTCTCTCAGGATAATTTTATGCTTTCCAGATCTGCAGGTAATTTTATGGGGAAGGCTACTGCAGTAGTTGCAACTTTATTTATAATTTGTAGCTTAGCTTTAACAATTATATCTAGAGGTGAGTTAACACCTACTGAATCAGTTTTGGATATCATTGAAGAAAAGTCTAGTGATACACCTTCAATTCCTGAAAATAATTAAAAAATTAAAAAAAAGTTTAAGAAATAAATACTTTTTTCCCTTTAAAACCCCAAACTGGTCACTCAACCTTTATTAGAATATTTCTAATGATTTATAAAGAGTTCGTGTACCAAAAAATTATAAAAATTGTATTAATCTTAAGCCTTAGCTTGTTGGCTTCGTGCGCCAATAGAGGCCCATTGCCATTTTCTTTTGATTTTTTAAAGAAATCTGCTGATGAAGATATTGAAAAAATTTCAAAAATTAGAAAGCAAAATGAAATATTACAAAAAAACTTAGACATTGATTTATATACAGCGATCGCCCTTGCAATCGAAAATAACAAAGATTTAAAAGTAAAATTATTCGAAACCGCATTAGCGGACCGTCAATTGAAAGACGTAAAGTTTGACATGTTACCAACCATGTCAGCTAATGCAGGTTATTCTGGAAGTGACAATTATCAATCATCCACAAGTGCAACTGTTGGAAATAATGATATAGCAGCATCCAAAGGGTCTACATACTCTACATCACGAAATAGAGATGTTGTTGATCAAGATATAGGTTTTGCTTGGAACGCACTTGATTTTGGTTTGTCTTATATCAGAGCAGGGCAAACAAGCGATCGATTTTTAATTGCAAAAGAGATAGAAAAAAAATCAGCTAACAATATTGCAAAAGAAGTTATTCGATCTTATTGGAATGCTCTTTCTGCAGATAAGTTAATTCAAAAATACGATCCTTTAATTAAAAAAGTAAAAATAGCTTTAAGCGACTCTCAAAAAATAGAAGAGATGTTGCTACAAAAACCAATGGATGCACTTTTGTATCAAAAAGAATTGCTAGATATAAAGAGAGCTCTTATTACACAAAGACAAACTTTAATTAATTCTAAAATTGAATTAGGAACCTTAATGGGATTGTTGCCCAACCAAAGCTATAAATTAGTAGCAACCAATCAACCTATCAATATTTTAGACATGGATTTAAAAAACATGGAAAAACATGCTTTAGTTAGTAGAGCAGAGTTATTAGAAAATCGATATCAAGAAAGAATATCCGTTGCTGAAACTAAAGTTGGATTAAGATCTTTGTTACCTAATTTTAATATTAACGCAGCTTTCACAAGTTCTTCAAATGATTATCTACAAAATAAATCAAATTTTGAATTTGGTTCTTCAGTTGGCGCAAACTTATTAAATGTCTTTAGAGCACCATCGATTAAGAAAATGAATGAGGCAAATACAGAAATTATTAAAGAACAACGTCTTGCTTTATCTATGGCTATCTTATCACAAGTTCATTTAGCAAATATTGATTTTCAAATGAGCATGGAAGAATATGATACGGCTGAACGTTATTTAAAAGTTTCAACAAAAATTGCCAACCAAGTTCGAAACGCACAAAAAATTGCAAGATTTGGTGAGTTAGAATTAATTAGAGAAGAAGCGGGTACTCTTGTTGCTGAACTAAGAAGAGATATTTCATTTTCTAAAATGCAACATTCAATTGCACAAGTTTATACATCAGTTGGAATTGATATTACCACCAGAGACACCATAGTAGGGGGAACGGAATTATTTGCATATGAAATTAAGAATAAATTTAGTGGTTTAGGTAAAAAATACATTGCAAAAGTAACAGAACCTATTCAAAAACAAAATCCAGTTGCTAAACAATTTGATGAAAATTAT
The DNA here is from genome assembly GCF_059417965.1 of Candidatus Pelagibacter sp. PS_16. Lineage (NCBI taxonomy): Bacteria > Pseudomonadati > Pseudomonadota > Alphaproteobacteria > Candidatus Pelagibacterales > Candidatus Pelagibacteraceae > Candidatus Pelagibacter > Candidatus Pelagibacter sp. PS_16. The sequence goes on from NZ_CM182074.1 coordinate 507,278, forward strand.
AAAAAATTTGAATTTTCAGATAAAACGTTCAAACTTGAAGGTCAAGGTTCTGTTCAATATTCAGCAAGATTAGCAAATGATCAACCATTACCTAGTTGGATAGATTTTTTACCAACGCAAAGAGCGTTTTTAATAGACTCGGTACTAAAGGGCGATATTCATGAAATAGATCTTATTGTTAATGCAAAAAATATCAATTCTACAGTTGATGATCAATTTACTTTGATAGTGGATCCAATTTTAAAGAGCCAAAAAGATTTAGCAAAAATAATAGGTACCACATTAAAAGAAAAAGCTGAAATAGTTAAAGCTTCAAAAATCCAATAAATTAAGGAGATCTAATGAAGAAAATTACAAAGAATATTAAGGTTAAAGTTGCCTCGAATAAAAAAAAAGTTTCAGGAAACATATTGAATGCACCTAAAACACATAAATTACCTCGTGTGGTTAAAGCAAGAGCAGGACAAACTATAACAGGTAAAATTGGAGGTATTAGAAAGACACCCAATAAATCAATTGCAAAACCAGGACAAACAATAACTGGTAAAATTAGACGAAGAACCAATTGACCCAAAAACCTAAAAAGAAACAGAAAATATTTATAGAAGCCCTTGAGCAGAGGATAATGCTCGATGGAGCAGGGGCCTCAACCTTTTTAGATTTAATTGATGAACGCAATCAAGAAGAGATAAAAAAAAACTCTAAAATAATCGATACCACTAAAGACAACAATGAAGTTCCTTTTGCAAACACTGCAAGAGACCAAAACAAAAAAAATGTAGTTTTCATTGATAGTGCTGTCTCTGATTATGAAACCATTATTAATTCATTTAAAGAAAACACTGAGTTTTATTTAATCAACTCCAATGAAGATGGATTTAAAAGAATTAGTGAAATTTTAAATGATCGAAAAGATATTGATGGTTTGCACATCATCGGTCACGGTAGTGCTGGAGAAATTTTATTTGGTAATGCTTTTTTAAATAACGACACCATCACTAATTACCAATCAACTTTAGCATCCATTGGTCAATCGTTAACCACAAGTGGGGATATTTTATTTTATGGTTGTAATGTAGCTTCCACTGAACAAGGTGAAATTTTAATTAAAAAAATATCAGAGATTACTAAAGCAGATATTGCAGCATCAGATGACCTTACTGGTAAAGGTGGAGACTGGGTATTAGAAAAAAAAGAAGGTTTAATTGGTGAAGAAGAACTTAAAGTTAAAAATTACAAACATGCTCTTGGATCATTATCTTCTTCAGGTGTTCTATCTAACTCAGGTGTTACTCATATTGATAGCAATGTTACAATGATGAATTCTGGTAATGTTGGACTTGGAAGCTCAGGAGCTTTTGCAACAGTTGGTTCTGATTTTGGTTTAGCTGTAGAACAACAAAATGTTTCTGTTTCTAGTGGAGAATTAATTTCGAATCTTGATGTTGATTCAACTTATATTTTCGATGACGATAATGATACTGGAGATGCTGCATTACAAAATGGAGCTAATCAAAATGCTTCAAGCAATATTACGGTAAATTCATATCTAATGTTTCTAGTAGAGGATATAAACAAAAGAGCCAGTGGTTCAGCTGGAGAAGTTGTTTTTGACGGTGAAATAGTTGGAATATTTTTTGATCAAGCAAAAACTCGAGCAGCAAGTGTTGGTGGTAACACATATCATTCTGGCAATTTAATTTATGCAATGAGTGGTAGCGGAGGAAGTAGCAATTCTTCAGATAATGACGGTGGTAGAATGGCAGAGGGTAAAAAAAGTCATACTGGTATGACAAACTTCTTTAATACTACTCAATCTCATAGTTCATCTGCAGCTATTGCAAATGGTAGTAGCGGTTCTGATTGGGTTTCTGTTTCAAATCATGGAAGTGGAACAAATAATCTTTTACAATTTGGAGCGCAGAATGCGAATGTTTCCGCTGGAGATTATATAAGAATTCTCGTTGTACCAAACTCATCAGATGGTTCAGCAACTGTTGAAGAAGATGGCTCTGTATCAGTTAGCAATGGAGGAAGCGCTTCAAGTCCTGATCCAATTACAGTCGACTCAGGATCTACATTAAGTTCATCATCAGGTAGCCCAAGAAGAATGACTTTTAGCGATGATGGGACTAAATTATTTGTTCTAGAGCATACTAACGATACAATAACTACACATAATCTTGGAACTGCTTACGATATTTCAACCCAAACTTCATCAGTAACAGGTACTACTTTAGCCTCAAACCCTCATTCCAGTTCCAGGGCTTATGGAATAGCTTTTAGCAATGATGGAACTAAAATGTTTACATCAGATCTTGATACAGGATATGTTTATCAATCGACTTTGACTACCCCCTGGGATGTGTCCACAAATCAAAGAAGTTCTTCAGATGATTTAAATACAGTTTCTCTTTATGGAGTAACAGCTAGTAATAGCTTATATAATAGAGACATTACATTTAGCGAGGATGGAACCAAATTATTTATTTTAGGGTCTGATAAAACAGTTCATCAAATTAGTTTAGGAACAGCATGGGATCTATCATCTTATCAAACTCCAGATGTTGAAAAAGATCTTTCATCAATCCTAACCGACACATATGCCAACTCAATTAGCTTTAGTCCAAATGGAAAAAAAATGTTCATCAATGAATATAATAACACAATTCATGAGTTTTCAATTGCAACTGCTTGGGATTTATCTTCAACGGTTACCAATGAAGGAAGTTTTCAATTAGGAACAGAAATAGCAAGTAATAATTTTGGAGAAGTTACTTGGAATAAAGATGGAACAAAACTTTTTGCAATAGATGATTTAGCTGAGGATATTACTGAGTATACTGTTTCAACACCATTTTCACTTGCAAATGTGGATCAAACTAAATCTGCCGAAAGTATCTCAACTGTTTCATCAATTAGAACAGGAACAGTTGCTGCAGGAAGTGGAACATCAGGTTCAACTAATACTGCTTTAACCGGAACTTACGGTCAGTTAACTATTCAATCCAATGGTTCATATAGTTATGTTGCAAATCAAGATGCAGCGGATGCACTAGATCCAGGGGATATTGTGTATGATTATTTTACTATTAATGGAGATACAGATTTAACAATTACCGTTATAGGTATCAATGATACACCAATCGCTGACAATGAAACTAATTCAACAGATGTTAGTACAACATTAACTGTTACAGATGGGTCTTCAGATGTTTTAGCAGGTGATACGGATGCTGATGCAGATGCATCTTTAACTGTTTCTGCAATCAGAACAGGTTCATCAGAAGGTTCAGGTGACGCAGGTACAATTGGTTCAGCTTTAAATGGAAGTTATGGTGCTTTAACAATGAACTCTGATGGTACCTATACTTATGTTGCAAGTTCAAGCGCTGGAACTGATAGTTTTAACTACACTGTAACCGATGAATTTGGTGCAACAGATATTGCAACGTTAACTATTACTGTTAATTCATCTAACGCTGCACCTACCGCATCTAATTCAACAGTATACATTAATGAAAATAACCAAGTATCTTCAGCAGGAGATAGAACACCATCTAATATTTCAAAAATATTTGCAGCCAGTGATTTTAATTATTCAGACGGTGATAGTGATAGTTTATCAAAAATAAAAATTACTACTTTAGAAAGTGCGGGTGTTTTAGAATATTCATCTAATGGATCATCTTGGGCTGATGTAACTTTAAATCAAGAAATAACAGCGTCAGATATTAGTAATAATAAATTAAGATTTACCCCAGCTGCAAATTCAGAAAGTAATGTAACGTTTGGTTTTAAAGTTCATGATGGTACAGATTATAGTTCATCAGCTTACACAATGACAGTATCTGTTAACGCTGCACCAAATGTTACAGATGCAACAGTTGGATCAACAGTGTCTGCTGATGGAACCAGTTCCGGTGATGTTCATGATGGTGTTGCAGATAGTGATGATGCTGATAGTGTTTTAGTAGTAACTGGTGTTGCATCAGGAAATGAAAGTTCAAATAATTCAATTGTAACCGATAATACTGGGGTTGGTTCAGCAGTATCTGGAACCTATGGTTCATTAAATATTGCTGCAAACGGTACTTATACTTACACAGCAAGTTCAACAAATAATATCGCGTACGATGCAACTGCAACAGACATTTTTACATTTACTACACGTGATGATGAAAGTAATTCAGGATCTAATGCCTATGACGTAGGTAGCATTACTTTTACCGTTGCAAGTTCAATTTCTTTAACAGATGACACGGATAGTGTTAATGAAGATGCAACAATTACTAAAACTGGTTCTCAAGACGATGTATTAAATGATGATGCTGCTGATACTAATGGTTTAGTAGTCACCCATATTAAAAAAGATGGTGGATCAAATTCAACAGTTGCTAGTAGTAGTACTTATACATCTAACGGAACTTCTGTTACGGGTACTTATGGTACTTTAGTAATTGGTGCGGATGGTTCTTATACTTATACAGCCGATCAAAGTGCTGCTGATGATTTAGATTTAAATGATGAAGTAACAGATGTATTTGTCTATACGGCAGATGGTGCTACAGCAAATTTAACTATTACAGTAACTGGTATCAATGATGTACCAGAAGCTGCAGATAAAACTGTAACTACAAATGAGGATACAGCTTATGTATTTTCAGCATCAGATTTTGGCTACACAGATGCAGATGACGATGATGCGTTAGTAAGTGTAAAAATTACAGGATTAGAAGATGCAGGTGCTTTACAATATAATAATGGTAGTGCTTGGGTAGATGTAACTGAAAATCAAGTGATAACAGCAACTGACATTGCTGCTAATAAATTAAGATTTAACCCAGCTGCAAATGAAAATGGATCTTCTTACACTAGTTTTGATTTTACAGTAAATGATGGCGATGCAGATAGTGCCTCAGCTAATACAATTACAGTCAATGTAACAGCAGTTAACGATGCACCTGTTGCAGATGATGAAACTAATTCAGTCAATGAAGATGCAACATTAACCGTTACCGATGGAACTTCAGATGTTTTACATGGAGACACTGATACTGAAAATGATGCATTAACCGTTACCCAAATTGCAGTAACAGGTGCATCTGCTTCATCAGTTGCAGGAAGTAGTACTTACAATAGTAACGGAACATCAAAAACAGGTACTTATGGTACTTTAGTAATTGGTGCGGATGGTACTTATACTTATACAGCAGATCAATCAGCTGCTGATGACCTTGATGCTGGAGATACCGCAACCGATAGTTTTACTTACACGGTTTCAGATGGAACCGCAACGGATACTGCAACAATTACAATAACAGTGACAGGTATCAATGATGTACCAGAAGCTGCAGATAAAACTGTAACTACAAATGAGGATACAGCTTATGTATTTTCAGCATCAGATTTTGGCTACACAGATGCAGATGATGATGATGCGTTAGTAAGTGTAAAAATTACAGGATTAGAATCTGCTGGTGCTTTACAATATAACAATGGATCAGCTTGGGTAGATGTAACTGAAAATCAAGTGATAACAGCAACGGATATCGGTAATAATAAATTGAGATTTAACCCAGCTGCAAATGAAAATGGATCTTCTTACACTAGTTTTGATTTTACAGTAAATGATGGCGATGCAGACAGTGCCTCAGCTAATACAATTACAGTCAATGTAACAGCAGTTAACGATGCACCAACTGCAAGAGGTGACACTGGTATTGTAAATGAAGATGTAACGTTAACAGTTTCTAATAGTAGTAATGCAACAACAAGTGTTACTGCAGCTTCATTTGTTAGATCTAAATCTTTAGGGGATGCAGGATATCAAAGTCAGGAAACAAAATTTAGTCCTGATGGAACAAAAATGTTTGTGCTTGATACTTATCAAAATACAAATGAAATTCATCAATATACATTAACAACCGCCTTTGATATTTCTAGTGCTTCATTTGATGGTGCAGATGAAACTTTTGACCTTAGTAATGAGAATTCTTCATCGAGTAATTTCACATTTAATAATGATGGAACCAAATTCTATTCAGCTTATTCGGGTAGATTATATGAATATGACGTATCAACTGCTTATGATATTTCCACAAGTTCTTATAATAATAATTTCTTTGATTTAATACTGGAGTACCCAAATACTCGTAATATGGGTAGTGGTGTAAACGTAGCATTTAATAGCGATGGAACCAAATTATTTGCGCTAGATGCACAACAACGTGAAGTGCATGAATACTCTCTTTCAACTGCCTTTGATGTAACTTCAGCATCTCGTACAAATAATTATGTAAGTGTTGGCACTCAAGAAGCAAGTCCATACGGTTTTGCATTTAGCAATGATGGAAAAAAAATGTTTATATCTGGATTGGGAAAGGATGTTAATGAATATACACTCTCAACTGGTTTTGACTTATCATCTACTTTTGAGTTTGTAGGTAGTTTTGATGTTTCATCTAAAGATTGGTATCCACTCGGTATTACATTTAACAATGATGGTACAAAAATGTTTGTGACAGGCTCACAACAAGATAAACTTTTTGAATATTCGCTTACTACTCCTTTCAGCTTAATAGATGTATCAGGTGAACATTCAGGAGATGTCATTAACACAAGTTCAACAGATAATTATGATACAGACCCTGAGGGCGACGCACTAACGGTTACAACTTACTCTCATACATCAGCAACAGATCAAGATGGGGGTAGTATATCTTCAACAAGCAGTACTGGAACAGCTGGAACCAACAATGTTACAGGTTATTATGGAACATTGGATTTAGAAGGTAATGGTTCTTACACTTATACTGCAGATCTAACAGTAACTCAGGCCTTAGATTCAGGAGATACTGTAACAGATATATTTACTTATACTGTAGATGATGGAAATGGTGGAACTGATACAGCAACTATAACAATTACAGTAATTGGTATGAATGATGCTCCAGTTGCACAAAATGATGTTGGAGTTATTGTCGAAGATGGAACTTTAACAGTTTCAAATGGTGCTAATGCCAATGTTTCAGGTTCTTATGATGCAACAGGTGAACATTCTGGTGATGTAATTGATACTAGTTCAAGTTCTCATACAGATAGTGATGCCGATGCTAGTGCATCTCTAACAGTTTCAGCAATTAGAACAGGCTCAAGCGAAGGTTCAGGAACCGCTGGTTCAATTGGTTCAGCTTTAACGGGTACTTATGGTCAATTAACCATTGCAGCAGATGGCTCTTATTCTTATGTAGCTAATCAAGATGCAGCGGTAGGTGACTCAGTCACAGAATCATTTAATTACACATTATCAGATGGAACAGCAACAGACATTGGAGTAATTACAATTACAATTCTTGGAGTTAATGATGCAGGTTTCATTAAAGAAGGTGGAACTTTAACTGTTGCAAATAGTGCAGCCGCTAACTCTGGAGCAAGCACCGGTAATCATACTGGAGATATTACTGATAATGGTAGCAATATTACTAGTATCACTGCAACGACAGCAGGTGGAAATGCACAAACAACTTTTTCAAGTAACTCTGAAACAGTGACAGGTGAGTACGGTACTTTAACAATTAACTCTGATGGTTCTTACTCTTATGTTGCAAACTCAAATATATCAGGCCTTGATGCAGGAGATGCAAATATAAAGGATGTCTTCACTTATATCGTTTCAGATGGCTCCACTACATCTACTGCAACCCTTACAATGAATATTATTGCTAGCCAAGATCTAACTGCACGAGATGATAATGGTACTGTAAATGAAGATGCAACGTTAGAAGTTGATGATGGTGATAATTTAACAACTGTTGCACCAGCATCTTACGATGATAGCGATAGCTTTACTATTGCAGGTTCAGATTCAAATCCTGTTACTACTCAAAGTACTTTTAACGATTTACTTTTTAATCCTGATGGAACAAAAATGTACACATTAGGATCTGCTTCTGGTCTCTCTGGTAGAAGCCTTTTTCAATACACATTATCAATTCCTTTTGACGTATCAACTGCTTCAGTTTCAAGTAATGATAATGCTGATGTTGGAGGCTCATGGACTACAGACAACGAAGCTATGAGATTTAATAATGACGGAACAAAGCTTTTTGTTCTTTTTGATTCTCCTAATCAAAATACTTCAAGTTATATGTATCAATACACTTTAAGCACCCCTTACGATATTACCAGCACTGTAACAGCGGGTAATTCCCTCCGGTTAGGGAATCAGTATAAAAATTATAGAAGATTTCTTTTTAATGACGATGGTTCAGAGATGTTTATTAGTGAAGTTAGTGGTATATACAAATATACTTTAAGTACTTCTTTTGATACTTCAACTGCTTCAAAAACTTCTTCATATTTGTCTGCAAGTGTTACTGGTATGCAATATAATAACGATGGTACAAAGTTATTTACAGTTTATCAAACAACAACAATTGGTTCTACAGCAAAAATATCACAGTGGTCATTGTCAACTGCTTATGATCTTATGACTGCAAGTTCAAATAGCACCTATTTTGATACTGGTGAAGCTACTGGTTCTCTTGGTAATGGAGTCCCTACTCAATTTATCACTTTTAACAATGATGGATCAAAATTCTTTAGTTTTAATGGTAGTAGTGATCCAGCAAAAATTAAAGAATGGAATCTAGCTTCACCTTTTAATGTAGTAAATGTTAGCGGCGAACATTCAGGAGATGTCATTAACACAAGTTCAACTGCTAATTATGATACAGACCCTGATAGCGATACTCTTACAGTTACTGCGATTAGAACAGGATCAAGTGAGGGATCGGGTACCGTAGGATCTGTTGGTTCAGCTTTAACAGGAACATACGGTCAATTAACAATTGCTGCAAATGGATCATATACCTATGTAGCAAATCAAGATGCAGCGGATGCATTGGATCCAGGTGATGTGGTAACTGACACTTTTAATTATACAGTTTCAGATGGACAAGGTGAAACGGATATTGCAGTTTTAACTATTACTGTTAATGGAATTAATGATACACCTGTTGCAGATGCTGAAACAGGTTCAGTTGATACAACTCAAACTTTAACAGTCACTGATGGTACTTCAGATCTTTTACATGGGGATACGGATGCAGATGCTAGTGCTTCATTAAGTGTATCGAGTATTGTTGCAACCACAGCAAGTGGAAGCGCAACTGCTGTTAATCCAGGAACTGCTTATAATTCAGGTTACACATCAGTTACTGGCAGTAAGGGAACTTTGAGAGTTGGTGCAGACGGTACTTATCAATACATTGCAGGTTCAAGTACTGGTACCGATGTTTTTACTTACACATTATCAGATGGAACAGCAACACATACAGCTACTTTAACAATTACAGTTAATAGTAGTAACAATGCTCCTTCAGCTGTTGCAGATACTGATAGTGTTAATGAAGATGCAACAGTTACTCAAAGCTCAGGTTCAGGTTTATTAAATGCAGATGATTCAGATGCTGATGGTGATAGTTTAACGGTTACTCAAATTAAAAAAGATGGTGGAAGTAATTCATCCGTATCTGGAGGAAGCTCATATAATTCAAGCGGAACATCAGTCACAGGAACCTATGGAACATTAACGGTTGGAGCTGATGGAACTTATACATATGTTGCGGATCAAGCTGCAGCTGATGCTTTAGATGCAAGCGACACTGTTACAGATGTATTTACTTATACTATTTCAGACGGCAATGGTGGAACAGATACTGCAAATTTAACTATTACAGTCACAGGTGTTAATGATGCACCTTCAGCTACAAATGACACAGGGTCAGTTAATGAAGATGCAACTTTAACAGTTTCAACAGCATCAAGTGGTGTAACTCAAGATAATGATACAGATGCGGACGCCGATGATAGCGCATCATCATTGGTTATTACTCAAATTAAAAAAGATGGTGGATCAAATAGTTCAGTTAGTGGAGGAACCAATCATAGCAACGGAACTTCGGTTACAGGAACTTATGGGACATTAGTCATTGGTGCTAATGGAACTTATACTTATGTAGCTGATCAAGATGCAGCGGATGCATTAGATGCAAGCGACACTGTTACAGATGTATTTACTTATACAGTTTCAGATGGAAATGGTGGAACAGATACTGCCAATATTACAATTACTGTTACAGGAGTGAACGATGACCCAATTGGAGTTAATGATACAGATAGTGTTAACGAAGATGCAACTATAACTGAAAGCTCAGGATCAGAATTATTAGTTGCTGATGATACAGATGCAGATGATAGTTCATCTTTAACGGTGACACAAATTAAAGTCACAGGTGGATCAAATAGTTCTGTTGCTGGAAGTAGTACTTATAATAGTAATTTTACAACAGTTACTGGAACTTATGGAACATTAAAAGTTGGTGCTGATGGATCTTATACTTATGTTGCAGATCAAGCTGCAGCGGATGCACTAGATGTTGGTGATAATGTGACAGATAGTTTTACTTATACAGTCTCAGATGGAACAGCAACATCTACAGCAACATTAATAATTACAGTAACTGGTATCAATGATGTACCAGTTGCAGTTAATGATACAGATGCTGTAAATGAAGATGCAACTATAACTGAAAGCTCAGGATCAGAATTATTAGTTGCTGATGATACAGATGCAGATGATAGTTCATCTTTAACGGTGACACAAATTAAAGTCACAGGTGGATCAAATAGTTCTGTTGCTGGAAGTAGTACTTATAATAGTAATTTTACAACAGTTACTGGAACTTATGGAACATTAAAAGTTGGAGCTGATGGATCTTATACTTATGTTGCAGATCAAGCAGCAGCTGATGCGCTAGATGCAAGTGATACTGTGACAGATAGTTTTACTTATACCGTATCAGATAATACATGGTTTGATACAGCTACATTAATAATTACAGTAACTGGTATCAATGATGTACCAGAAGCTGCAGATAAAACTGTAACTACAAACGAAGATACTCCTTATGTATTTTCAGCAAATGATTTTGGCTACACAGATGCAGATGACGATGATGCGTTAGTAAGTGTAAAAATTACAGGATTAGAAGATGCAGGTGCTTTACAATATAATAATGGTAGTGCTTGGGTAGATGTAACTTTAAATCAGGTGATAACAGCAACGGATATCGGTAATGATAAATTGAGATTTAACCCAGCTGCAAATGAAAATGGATCTTCATACACTACTTTTAATTTTACAGTAAATGATGGCGATGCAGATAGTGCCTCAGCTAATACAATTACAGTCAATGTAACAGCAGTTAACGATGCACCTGTTGCAGATGATGAAACAGGAGCTGTTAATGAAGATGCAACATTAACTGTTACGGATGGAACCTCAGATGTTTTACACGGAGATACAGACGCAGATAGTGATACTTTAACAGTTACAACTTATTCTCATACATCAGCTACAAATCAAAGTGGTGGAAATGCATCATCTGCAAACGGAAACAGTGGAACAGCAGGAACAAATGCTGTCGTAGGTTATTATGGTACATTAACTTTAGCAGCGGATGGAACTTATACTTATGCAGCTGATCAAAGTGCTGCAGATGATTTAGATGCTTCAGACACTGCAACAGATGTCTTTACCTATACACTATCAGATGGAACCGCAACGGATACTGCAACAATTACAATAACAGTGACAGGTATCAATGATGCTCCAGCTGCAGTCAATGATACTGATGCTGTAAATGAAGATGCAACAGTTACCAGAACTTCAGGTGATAATTTATTAATGGCAGATGATAGTGATGCTGATGATGATGATAGTTTTACCGTTACACAAATTGCAGTAACAGGTGGATCAAATAATGCAGTTACTGCAAGCAGTACTTATAATTCTGGTTCACCAGAAACGGTAACAGGAACTTATGGTACACTTACTGTTGGTGCTAATGGAACATATACTTACGTTGCAGATCAATCAGCGTCTGATGATTTAGATGCTTCAGACACTGCAACAGATAGTTTCACTTATACAATATCGGATGGAACAACAACAGACACTGCAACATTAATCTTTACGGTAACAGGAATTAATGATGTACCAACTGCTGCAGATAAAACTGTAACTACAAATGAGGATACAGCTTATGTATTTTCAGCATCAGATTTTGGCTACACAGATGCAGATGACGATGATGCGTTAGTAAGTGTAAAAATTACAGGATTAGAAGATGCTGGTGCTTTACAATATAATAATGGTAGTGCTTGGGTAGATGTAACTGAAAATCAAGTGATAACAGCAACGGATATCGGTAATAATAAATTGAGATTTAACCCAGCTGCAAATGAAAATGGATCTTCTTACACTAGTTTTGATTTTACAGTAAATGATGGCGATGCAGATAGTGCCTCAGCTAATACAATTACAGTCAATGTAACAGCAGTTAACGATGCACCTGTTGCAGATAACGAAACTAATTCAGTCAATGAAGATGCAACATTAACCGTTACCGATGGATCGTCAGATGTTTTACATGGAGATACCGATGTTGATAGTGGCGATACTTTAACAGCTACAACTTATTCTCATACATCAGCTACAAATCAAAGTGGTGGAAATGCATCATCTGCAAACGGAAACAGTGGAACAGCAGGAACAAATGCTGTCGTAGGTTATTATGGTACATTAACTTTAGCAGCGGATGGAACTTATACTTATGCAGCTGATCAAAGTGCTGCAGATGATTTAGATGCTTCAGACACTGCAACAGATGTCTTTACCTATACACTATCAGATGGAACCGCAACGGATACTGCAACAATTACAATAACAGTGACAGGAATTAACGATGCTCCAGTTGCAGTCAACGATACTGATGCAGTTAACGAAGATGCAACAGTTACCAGAACTTCAGGTGATAATTTATTAATGGCAGATGATAGTGATGCTGATGATGATGATAGTTTTACCGTAACTCAAATTGCAGTAACAGGAGCTTCTAATTCTTCAGTTGCAAGCTCAAGTTCTTATAATAGCAATTTTACTTCAATTACTGGAACTTATGGAACATTAAAAGTGGGTGCTGATGGTACTTATACATATGTAGCCGATCAAAGTGCAGCTGATGATTTAGACTTAAATGATACTGCAACAGATAGTTTCACTTACACAATTTCAGATGGTGATACTACTGACACTGCAACATTAATCTTTACGGTTACAGGAATTAACGATGCTCCAGTTGCAGTTGATGATACTGATGCTGTTAACGAAGATGCGACAGTTACCAGAAGTTCAGGTTCAAGTTTATTAATGGATGATGATAGTGATGCTGATAATGATGATGCATTTACAGTTACACAAATAGCAGTAACGGGTGGATCTAATAACGCAGTTACTGCAAGCAGTACTTATAATTCTGGTTCACCAGAAACGGTAACAGGAACTTATGGTACACTTACTGTTGGAGCTGATGGTACTTATACATATGTAGCCGATCAAAGTGCAGCTGATGATTTAGATGCTTCAGACACTGCAACAGATAGTTTCACTTACACAATTTCAGATGGTGATACTACTGACACTGCAACATTAATCTTTACAGTAACTGGTGTTAATGATGTACCAGAAGCTGCAGATAAAACTGTAACTACAAATGAGGATACAGCTTATGTATTTTCAACTTCTGACTTTGGATATACAGATGTAGATGATGATGATGCGTTAGTAAGTGTAAAAATTACAACTTTAGAAGATGCTGGTGCATTACAATATAATAATGGATCAAACTGGGTAGATGTAACTTTAAATCAAGTAATAACAGCAACAGACATTGCTGCTAATAAGTTGAGATTAAATCCAGCTACTAATGAAAATGGTTCGCCTTACACTACTTTTAATTTTACAGTAAATGATGGGGATGCAGATAGCGCAACTCCAAATACAATTACGGTAAATGTTACAAATGTAAATAACGCACCTGTTGCAGATAATGAAACTAATTCAGTTAATGAAGATGCAACAGTCACAGTCACAGATGGAACGTCTGATGTTTTACATGGAGATACGGATGCAGATAGTGGTGATACCTTAACAGTAACTCAAATTGCAGTAACAGGTGGATCAAATAGTTCAGTTGCTGGAAGCAGTGCTTATAACAGCAATTTTACTTCAGTTACTGGAACTTATGGAACATTAAAAATAGGTGCTAATGGAACATATACTTATGTAGCTGATCAATCAGCGTCTGATGATTTAGATGCTTCAGACACTGCAACAGATAGTTTCACTTACACAGTTTCAGATGGAACAGCGACAGACACTGCAACATTAATCTTTACAGTAACAGGAATTAACGATGCTCCAGTTGCAGTCAACGATACTGATGCAGTTAACGAAGATGCAACAGTTACCAGAACTTCAGGTGATAATTTATTAATGGCTGATGACAGCGATGCTGATGATGATGATAGTTTCACAGTAACTCAAATAGCAGTTACTGGTAGCTCTGATAACGCAGTTACTGCAAATAGTACTTATAATTCTGGTTCACCAGAAACAGTAACAGGAACTTATGGTACACTTACTGTTGGTGCTAATGGAACATATACATATGTAGCTGATCAAAGTGCTGCTGATGATTTAGATTTAAACGACCAAGTAACAGATAGTTTTACATATACAATATCGGATGGAACGGCAACAGACACTGCAACATTAATCTTTACAGTGACAGGAATTAACGATGCTCCAGTTGCACAAAATGATGTAGGAGTTATTGTCGAAGATGGAACTTTAACAGTTTCAAATGGTGCTAATGCCAATTTATCAGGAAGTTATGATGCAACAGGTGAACACTCTGGTGATATTATTGATACTAGTTCAAGTTCTCATACAGATAGTGATGCTGATGATAGTGCATCTCTAACTGTTACTGCAATTAGAGTAGGCTCAAGTGAAGGTTCAGGAACAGCAGGATCCATTGGATCTGCTTTAACGGGAACGTATGGTCAATTAACCATTGCAGCAGATGGTTCTTATTCTTATGTAGCCAATCAAGATGAAGCGGATGCATTAGATGCAGGTGACTCAGTCACAGACTCATTTAATTATACATTATCAGATGGAACAGCAACAGATATTGGAGTAATTACAATTACAATTCTTGGAGCAAACGATGCTCCCGTTGCTAATAACGATACTGGTTCAGTAAATGAAGACGCAACCTTGACAGTTTCCTCAGCTTCAAGTGGAGTTACACAAGATAACGATACAGATGTAGATGGTGATGATACAGTTTCATCTTTAACAGTTACACAAATAGCTGTTACTGGAAGTTCAAACTCAAGTGTTACTTCAAGTACTACTTATTCTAATGGAACTTCTGTAACGGGAACTTATGGTACACTGGTTATTGGCGCAAATGGTACTTATACATATGTAGCTGATCAAAGTGCTGCAGATGATTTAGATTTAAATGATACTGCAACAGATAGTTTCACTTACACAGTTTCAGACGGAACAACAACAGACACTGCAACATTAATCTTTACAGTGACAGGTATCAATGATGCTCCAGTTGCAGTCAATGATACTGATGCTGTTAATGAAGATGCCACAGTAACCAGAAGTTCAGGCTCAAGTTTATTAATGGCAGATGATAGTGATGCTGATGATGATGATGCATTTACAGTAACTCAAATTGCAGTAACAGGTGGATCAAATTCAAGTGTAAACTCAAGCACTACTTATTCTAATGGAACTTCAGTAACTGGAACATACGGTACTCTAGTTGTTGGAGCTGACGGATCATATACATATGAAGCAGATCAAAGTGCTGCTGATGATTTAGATTTAAACGACCAAGTAACAGATAGTTTCACATATACAATATCGGATGGAACAGCGACAGACACTGCAACATTAATCTTTACAGTAACAGGAATTAACGATGCTCCAGTTGCAGTCAATGATACTGATGCTGTTAATGAAGATGCCACAGTAACCAGAAGTTCAGGCTCAAGTTTATTAATGGCAGATGATAGTGATGCTGATGATGATGATGCATTTACAGTAACTCAAATTGCAGTAACAGGTGGATCCAATAGTTCAGTTGCTGGAAGTAGTACTTATAACAATAATTTTACCTCAGTTACTGGAACTTATGGAACATTAAAAGTTGGTGCAGATGGAACATATACATATGTAGCCGATCAAAGTGCTGCTGATGATTTAGATGCTTCAGACACTGCAACAGATAGTTTCACTTACACAGTTTCAGATGGAACAGCGACAGACACTGCAACATTAATCTTTACAGTAACTGGTGTTAATGATGTACCAACAGCTTCAGATAAAACAATTTCTACTGCAGAAGATACCCCTTACGTATTTTCAACTTCTGATTTTGGATACACAGATGCAGATGATGACGATGCATTAGTAAGTGTGAAAATTACAACATTAGAAGACGCTGGTGCCTTACAATATTATAATGGTAGCGCTTGGGTAGATGTAACTTTAAATCAGGTGATAACAGCAACAGACATTGCTGCTAATAAATTAAGATTAAATCCTACTGCAGATGAGAATGGATCTCCTTATACAACAATTGGTTTTTCTGTAAATGATGGTGATGCAGATAGCGCAACTCCAAATACAATTACGGTAAACGTTACTGCTGTTAATGATGCTCCAGTAGCTGACAACGAAACTAATTCAGTGAATGAAGATGCAACAGTAACTGTGACTGATGGAACCTCAGATGTTTTACATGGAGATACTGATGTTGATAGTGGTGATACCTTAACAGTAACTCAAATTGCAGTAACAGGTGGATCAAATAGTTCAGTTGCAAGTTCAAGTTCATATAATTCTAATGGTAGATCAGTAACGGGTACATATGGTACTTTAACTATAGGTGCTGATGGTACTTACACTTACGTTGCAGATCAAAGTGCAGCTGATGATTTAGATGCCTCAGATACTGCAACAGATAGTTTTACTTATACAGTTTCAGATGGAACAGCGACAGACACTGCAACATTAATCTTTACAGTTACAGGAATTAATGATGCTCCTGTAGCAGTTAACGATAGCGATGTAGTTAATGAGGACGCAACAGTAACACAAACTTCAGGCTCAAGTTTATTAATGGCAGATGATAGTGATGCTGATGATGATGATAGTTTTACTGTTACACAAATTGCACTAACAGGTGGATCAAACAGTTCAGTTGCAAGCTCAAGTTCTTACAATAGTAATTTTACTTCAATTACTGGAACTTATGGAACATTAAAAGTTGGTGCTGATGGTACTTATACTTACGTTGCAGATCAATCAGCGTCAGACGATTTAGATGCAAGTGATACTGCAACAGATAGTTTTACTTATACAGTTTCAGATGGAACAGCTACGGATACAGCTACTTTAATCTTTACAGTGACAGGTATCAATGATGCTCCCGTTGCAGTCAACGATACTGATGCATTAAATGAAGATGCCACAGTAACCAGAAGTTCAGGCTCAAGTTTATTAATGGCAGATGATAGTGATGCTGATGATGATGATGCATTTACAGTAACTCAAATTGCAGTAACAGGTGGATCAAACAGTTCAGTTGCAAGCTCAAGTTCTTATAATTCAAGTGGGACTCAAGTTACAGGTACATACGGTACACTTACTGTTGGTGCTGATGGTACTTATACATATGTAGCCGATCAAAGTGCAGCTGATGATTTAGATGCCTCAGATTCTGTAACAGATAGTTTCACTTACACAATTTCAGATGGTGATACTACTGACACTGCAACATTAATCTTTACAGTAACCGGAATTAATGATGTGCCAACTGCATCTGATAATGCAGTTACTACAAACGAAGATACCCCTTATGTATTTTCAGCATCAGATTTTGGATACACAGATGCAGATGATGATGATGCATTAGTAAGTGTAAAAATTACAACTTTAGAAGATGCTGGTGCATTACAATATTATAATGGTAGCGCTTGGGTAGATGTAACTTTAAATCAGGTGATAACAGCAACAGACATTGCTGCTAATAAATTAAGATTAAATCCTACTGCAGATGAGAATGGATCTCCTTACACTACTTTTAATTTTACAGTAAATGATGGGGATGCAAGTAGTTCAACACCTAATACTATTACGGTAAATGTAACAGCAGTTAATGATACTCCAACAGCTACTGATGATACAGCTAGTGTTAATGAAGATGCTACTACAACCATTTCATCTGCATCAAGTGGAGTAATAGATGACAATGATACAGATCCAGATTCATCAGATACTTTAACTTTAACTAACGTTGCTCATACAAATGGAAACACAGAAAGCGTTACATCGAGCACCACTTATTTAAATGGTCAATCAATTACTGGAACTTATGGTGCTTTAACAGTGGGTGCTGATGGAACATATACATATGTAGCAGATCAAAGTGCTGCTGATGATTTAGATGCTTCAGATACTGCAACAGATGTCTTTACCTATACACTATCAGATGGAACAGCAACCGATACTGCAACAATTACAATTACTATTACTGGTGTTAACGATGCTCCCGTTGCAGTCAATGATACTGATGCTGTTAACGAAGATGCAACAGTTACCAGAACTTCAGGTGATAATTTATTAATGGCAGATGATAGTGATGCTGATGATGATGATAGTTTTACCGTAACTCAAATTGCAGTAACAGGAGCTTCTAATTCTTCAGTTGCAAGCTCAAGTTCTTATAATAGCAATTTTACTTCAATTACTGGAACTTATGGAACATTAAAAGTTGGTGCTGATGGAACATACACTTACGTTGCAGATCAAAGTGCTGCTGATGATTTAGATGCTTCAGATACTGCAACAGATAGTTTCACTTATACAGTTTCAGACGGAACAGCTACTGACACTGCAACATTAATCTTTACAGTGACAGGAATTAACGATGCTCCAGTTGCGGATAATGAAACAAATTCAGTAAATGAAGATGCAACACTTACAGTCACAGATGGAACTTCAGATGTTTTACATGGAGATACGGATGCAGATGACAGCGCATCTCTAACAGTTTCAGCAATTAGAACTGGAGCGGAAGGCGGAAGTGGAACTGCAGGCTCAATTGGTTCTGGTTTAACTGGTACTTATGGAACTTTAACTTTAGCAAGTGATGGAACATATACATATGTAGCCGATCAAAGTGCTGCTGATGATTTAGATTTAAACGACCAAGTAACAGATAGTTTTACTTATACAGTTTCAGATGGAACGGCAACGGATACTGCAACAATTACAATAACAGTGACAGGTATCAATGATGCTCCAGTTGCAGTCAATGATACTGATGCTGTTAACGAAGATGCGACAGTTACAAGAAGTTCAGGATCAAGTTTATTAATGGATGATGATAGTGATGCTGATGATGATGATAGTTTTACCGTAACTCAAATTGCAGTAACAGGAGCTTCTAATTCTTCAGTTGCAAGCTCAAGTTCTTATAATTCAAGTGGGACTCAAGTTACAGGTACATACGGTACACTTACTGTTGGTGCTGATGGAACATACACTTACGTTGCGGATCAAAGTGCTTCAGACGATTTAGATGCTTCAGATACTGCAACAGATAGTTTCACTTATACAATATCGGATGGAACAGCAACAGACACTGCAACATTAATCTTTACAGTAACTGGAATTAATGACATTCCAACAGCATCAAACAATACAGTTTCAACACAAGAGGATACCCCTTACGTATTTTCAACTTCTGATTTTGGCTACACAGATGCAGATGACGATGATGTGTTAGTAAGTGTAAAAATTACAACATTAGAAAGTGCTGGTGCATTACAATATTATAATGGTAGCGCTTGGGTAGATGTAACCTTAAATCAAGTAATAACTGCAACCGATATCTCAAATAATTATTTAAGATTAAATCCTACTGAAAATGAAACAGGCTCACCCTATACAACAATTGGTTTTTCTGTAAATGATGGAGATGCGGACAGTTCATCTTCGTATACAATGACCGTTAATGTAATCAATACAAATGATGCTCCAGTAGCTGACAACGAAATTAATTCAGTGAATGAAGATGCAACGGTCACAGTCACCGATGGAACTTCAGATGTTTTACATGGAGATACGGATGCTGATAGTGACACTTTAACAGTAACTCAAATTGCAGTAACAGGTGGATCCAATAGTTCAGTTGCTGGAAGTAGTACTTATAACAGCAATTTTACCTCAGTTACTGGAACTTATGGAACATTAAAAATAGGAGCTAACGGAACATACACTTACGTTGCAGATCAATCAGCGTCAGACGATTTAGATGCCTCAGATACTGCAACAGATAGTTTCACTTACACAGTTTCAGATAGTAATGCGACAGACACTGCAACATTAATCTTTACAGTAACTGGTGTTAATGATGTGCCAACAGCATCAAACAATGCAGTTTCAACAGAAGAGGATACACCATATGTATTTTCAACATCTGATTTTGGCTACACAGATGCAGATGATGACGATGCATTAGTAAGTGTAAAAATTACAACATTAGAAGACGCTGGTGCGTTGCAGTATTACAATGGATCAAACTGGGTAGATGTAACCTTAAATCAAGTAATAACTGCAACAGATATCTCAAATAGTTATTTAAGATTAAATCCTACTGCAGATGAAAATGGATCTCCTTATACAACAATTGGTTTCTCTGTAAATGATGGCGATGCAGATAGTGCTTCAAGTTACACTATGACAATTAACGTAACCGCTATAAATGATAATCCAGTTGCTGATAATGAAACGAATACCGCAACAGAAGGCACTACTACAACAGTCACAGACGGGACTTCAGATATTCTCTATGGCGACACAGATACAGAGGGAGATACATTAGAAATATCAGGCATAAGAACAGGAACAGAGTCTGGCTCTGGAACATTTGGAGCAATAGCTACACCTTTAACTGGTACTTATGGATCTTTAACAATTAATTCAGATGGAACATATAGTTATACGCCTAATGATGTTTTAGGTAGTGGAGAAACTGGAATAGATTATTTTACATATACAGTTTCAGACGGTAATGGTGGAACAGATACAGGACAACTTACTATAACGGTTACAGGTGCTAATGATGCCCCAGTTGGTGTTAATGATAGTAATACAATTGATATAGCAGCAACTTCAACTTTAACAGTCACAAATGACTCTGAAAAAGATGTGTTAACTAACGATACTGATCCAGATTCAAATGATACATCAATAGTAACCGAGATAAGAACAGGATCAACTGAAGGCTCAGGTACTGCTGGAACATTAGGGGAGGCATTAATTGGAACTTATGGTTCTTTGATAATGAACTCAAATGGTAGTTACACATATATAGTTAATGAAGGTTTAAAAGATACATTGGATCCAGGTGAAATAGTTTATGAATATTTTAATTATACAGTTAGAGATGGTAGTGGTGTTACGGATACAAGTTCAATTGTATTAAAATTACAAAATGGTGGTGGTGTTGTTAAAGAAATTAGAGAAAAGAAAGCTGAAAGAATTATTATAAATCAAGCTAGAATGGAAGCAAGAGTTCAAGTTGAAAATACTTTCACAGAACTAAATCAATCAACAGAATTTGATTTAAATAATTTTGAATTTGAACAAACTGCAAGAAAAACAGATTATTCCCAAGGTCTTAAATTAGTTGATTTAGTTGCCGAAACAGACTCTCTTCAAATTTCTGAAGGAGAACTTTCAAACCTTAAAGTTAAAGACAAACAAGAAGGTTTAAAATTGAAATTTGGTGTCATGAATGAAGCCGACAATGAGATTGTTAAATTTGATGGAAAAATGAGTGATGGTTCTGCATTACCTGAGTGGATTAAAATTAATCCTAAAACAGGTCAAACAACCACAAATATTCCAGAAGGTGTAGATAAAGTTGAAATTATGATTATTGCAACGGATAAAAACAATGAAACTCGAGAAATTGCAGTTGAGATTGATCCTGAAAAAATAAAACAAGATAGAAAAATTATCAAACAAGCAAAAAGAACAAATTCTTCAATTACTGTTAATGAAGATGGTACGGTTAATATTGTAAAACAAAATGAAGATGGATTAGTTGAAAGATCATTTAACAAAACATTAAATTTTAACAATCCAGCAGATATCAATGAAATTATTGAAACGTTTAAACCAGAAACAATTTTTCAACTTAAACCTTTAAATATTGGAAATGATTTAATTATAGATTTACCCAATGAGCTAAAAGGTAATTTTAATAATACTAAACTTGTTCTTAAAGATGGAACCGAAGTACCTGACTGGCTTGAGTATGATCCTGTAACGGGTCAAATTATTGCAGAAAATCCACCTGAAGATGTTTCTCAATTAGAATTAAAACTTATTATTGAGCAAGATGGAAAAATTATTGTAAAAGATTTAGAAGTTGAATTACAAGAGCAAAATGTATCCCAAAATTTTGATGGGGGTGAAAATAATAGATTTGTTACTTTAAGCGACCAATTAGATAAAGAATTTAATGATTGGGAAGATTATGGTAATGACCTTATTAATAGACTATAAAATAACTTAGCCTCATGAAACAATTACTATTTATATTATTCATTTATTTATCATTTTTAAACCCTGTTCATTCTGAAGAAAGGGAAGCTCGAGGTTTAGTGAGCGCAACGGAGAAAGTTTCCATTTCCAGTGAAATTGCTGCAAGAGTTCAAAGTATTAATTTTTTATTAGGAGATGCTTTTAAAGAAGGGGATGTGCTGATTAGTTTTGATTGTGAAATTTATAAAGCACAAAAAGATGTAATTAAAGCCGAACATGAGAGTGCAAGAATACAATTAGAAAATGATAAAGAGTTATTAGAACTAAGATCAATTGGTAAACTCCAATACCAATTAACAGTTTCAAATTATGAAAAGGCTAAAGCAGAATTGAGTATTGCAACTTTAAATGTGGATCGATGTGAAATCATTGCTCCTTATGATGGAAAAGTGATGGATGTTTATACAACTATTTTTACCAGTATAGAACAAAGACAACCCTTAATGGACATTGTTGGGGATGGATTATTAGAAGCTGAAATTGTTGCTCCAAGTAATTGGCTTAAATGGTTAAAAAAAGGACATAACGTAAAAATCATTATTGATGAAACTGGAGAAACGTTAGATGCAACCGTTATTAGTTTAGGAGCTACAGTGGATGCAATTAGTCAAACAATAGAATTAAAAGCACAGTTTAATGAAAAATACGATTCATTAATACCTGGAATGAGTGGGATCGTTAAATTTTGAGCGAAGATAAAAACATAAAAGTTGCTCGGTTATTTGGTTTAGAAAAAAAAGCAAGAGAAGCAAGATCTCAAGACGAACTACATTTTGTAATCGCAAATGAGACAAGACAAATTATCGATTATATCAGTGCGTTTTTATTATTAAAAACACCAGCGGATAAATTTAATATTAAAGCAACCTCTGATTTAGCTACAGTTGATAGAACGTCACCTTTACTTACTTTTATAGAAAACTTTGTGAACAACGATAAATCGTTAAGTGATAAAGAAATTCAAAATTTAGAATTAGACAAAATTGCTAAAAATATTAATTCTGAGAAACCAAAAAATTTACCCGAAAACATTTTATTTATTCCAATTATTTCACCTCAAAAAGGCCTACAAGGTTATTTATTATTAGTAAGAAGTGAAAAATTTTCTGAAAACGAAATTGAACTTGCCGGACATTTGTCTTCAACTTATGGTCATGCTTTTAATTCGTTCTTAAAAGATTTTTCAATTAAAAATCATTATAAAAAATATTTAACTGGAAAAAAATCATGGAAAATTTATGCAGCTATTTTTATAATTTTAATTTTACCTATTCGAATAACTAGTACGGCTCCAGTTGAGGTTATAGCAAAAAATCCAAGCTTAGTTACTTCACCATTTGATGGGGTGGTTAAAAATATTGTAGCAAGTAATAACGATAAAATTAAGCAAGGTGATTTATTGGTTTTATTAGAAGATATCGAACTTAAAAATAATTTAAATATTACAAACCAATCCCTTCAAGTAGCTCAAAAAGAACTTCTTCGAAGCAGACAATCATCCTTTACGAATAATGAGGAAAAAGCTCGATTAGCAGAATTAGTGGCACAAGTAGAATTAAAAAAAGTAGAAGTAGCATCAGCACAAGAAAAGCTAAAAAATACAAAATTATTTGCAAAACAAAAAGGAATTGCAATTGTAGATCAAAAAAATGATTGGCAAGGACGACCCGTTGCAGTGGGTGAAAAAATTATGACTGTTGCAAATCCTGATGAAGTTGAGTTTTTGATATGGTTGCCGGTTAAAGACTCGTTAGTTATTAAAGAAAATTCTAAAGTTAAAGTGTTTTTAGACATTAATCCAATTAGCTCGTTAAAAGGAAAACTTTTAAGATCTTCTTACGAACCTTCTTTGTCTCCTGAAGAAATATTATCTTATAAATTAGGAGCTAGTTTTGAGGGAAAAAAACCTCCAAGAATAGGATTGAGAGGAACGGCTAAAGTTTATGGTTCAAGAGTTTTTCTATTCTATTATGTTCTTAGAAAACCAATTACTTTTGTAAGACAATTAATAGGAATATGATCGTTCCTTATCTAAGACAAGATTTAGAAGTTTTTCGTGGTAATAGCCGTGAAGATGGTTCGCCCGCATGGCTTTTGTATGATGCAATTCGAAATAAATACTTCACACTTGGTTTAACTGCTTTTAAACTTATTAAAAACTGGAGTGGAGGTGAAGATATTAAAAACTTTGAAAAGAAAATTAATTCATCAGGAATTGAAACCAGTGAAGATGAAATAAAAAGTTTTATTAGTTTTCTTCACCAAAATAATTTAATTGTCCAACCTTCCGGTCAAAACGTTAGCTATTTACTACAACAAAAAAATAGCATGAAGAAGAGCTGGTTATTATATTTAATACACAGTTATCTATTTTTTAAAATTCCATTATTTAAACCAGACAATTGGCTTTCTAAAACTTTAAAATATGTAAAATATTTTGGTTCAAAACGATTTAGAAATATTACTTACTTCTTTGGTTTTGTTGGTTTATTTTTAGTCGCTCAACAATTTGAAACCTTTAAAAGCACTTTTCTTTATTTCTTTTCTTTTCAAGGGTTAATGCTTTATTTCTTAACTTTAGTTTTTGTAAAATGTCTTCATGAATTAGGACATGCTTATATTGCAAAACACTATGGTTGCAGAGTATCTGCGATTGGAATAGCTTTTTTAGTTTTTTTTCCATTTTTATATACCGATACAACTGATGCCTGGAGACTTAGAAATCACAAAGAAAGATTATTAATAAACTTTGGTGGTATACTTACAGAATTACATCTAGCGTTATTTGCAACTTTTATTTGGGGAATTTTACCTGAAGGTGGATTTAAAAGTGCAGCCTTTTTCATTGCAACAACATCATGGATTTCATCCTTAACAATTAATGTAAGTCCTTTCATGAGATTTGATGGCTACTATGTTTTTTCCGATTGGTTAAAAGCTGAAAATTTACAACCTCGTTCATTTGCTCTTGCAAGGTGGAAAATAAGGGAAACTTTATTTGGTCTTAATCATAGTCCTCCAGAAGAAATTAACCCCTCAAGAAGATGGACTTTTATCGTTTATGCTTGGGCGACATGGCTGTATCGATTTTTTCTATTTTTAGGTATTGCACTTTTAGTTTATCACCTAGCATTTAAATTTTTAGGAATCATACTGTTTGCAGTTGAAATTTATTGGTTCATTATGTTACCGGTAATTCGTGAAGTGAATAATTGGTACAAATTAAAATCTGAAATAAAATTTAACAAACAAACAAAAAGAACTTTAATCATTATTACTGCTTTATTAATGGTTTTATTCTTACCCTGGAAGTCATCTTTAAAAATACCTGCAGTATATATTTCTGAGCAGTATTCAAAAATTTACGCACCTTATCCTTCAATGATTAAAAGAATATTAGTTGAAAAAGATGATGAAGTTGAAAAAGGACAAAATCTTATTGAACTTTATTCGCCTGATTTAGAGAATGAAATTATTTCATTAAGAAGAAATATAAAACTAATCAAGACAAAGATTAATCGATTAAGTAATTCAGCAGGAAATATGGATCAATACTTAACGTTACAACAAAGACTAATTGCTCTACAAACTGAATTATCTGGTCTTACAAAAGTTCAAAATAAGCTTTTAATTAAAGCACCCATTAAAGGAAAGATAAAAGATTTTTATAATTTATCTGAAGATATGTGGGTAAGTAATTTAGATCAACTTTTAGGCATTGTTCATTTTGGTACTGGAAAAGTAAAAGGATTTATTAAAGAAGAACAAATAGATCGATTTTTAGAAGAAAACCCAGCTGTCTTTATTCCAAACGATGGAATTCATGATAAAGTTTATTTAGTTTCAAAATCACTAGATTTATCTGCTGTTAATAATCTTCCTTACATTTCATTAAGCTCAATTCATAATGGTCCAGTTGCTATAAGAAATTTTACAGGAGGAAAATTTCAATATCGTCCACAAACAGCACATTATATTGCAGACTTCAAACTTGCGAAACGTAGTAAAATTCAATTCGAATTACCTGGTTTTGTTCATATTGAAGGGAGTCGATACAGCCCTTTTACAAAATTGTTTAAAAATATTATTGCTATTCTTGTAAGAGAAAGTGGTTTTTAAATATCATTAGTTTATTAAACCTAAAATGGACGTCTTTTGATATAAAAAGATACATCAAATCAATTATAATTTTAAAAATGAAAGTTATAAATAATAAAAAAGGTTTTACCTTAATTGAATTATTAGTGGTAGTTGCCATCATTGGTATTTTATCATCTGTCGGGGTTGTTGCTTATAATGGGTATACAGCTGGGGCTAAAGAATCAGCTTGCAAAGGTAATTTTAGAACCATAGTTAAAGCTGTTTATGAAAATATAATGTGGTGTGAGCTTAACCCAACAATTAATTTTTTGTGGAATAATGAACAATCTTGGGAATTTGATTGTGATACTATGTTCTATAACGGCATGTCAGTTGTGTATCAGTATGGGTACACGACAACTGAACAATTAGTCAGTCTTACTGTAAGAGATATTTCTAGTCAAGATAGTCATAGAAAACCAGACTCAAATATAGGTTCAAGAACAACACTTAAAACGATGACTAATCCCTACACTGGTTCTGGTGCTGTTTCTGGTGGTACTGCAAGGAGGGAAATTTATGATGGAGATAGATATGATATGAGAGGTAGTGTATCTCTTCTAAAAAGAGATAGTAGTGGAAATGAATTAAGCAATAATTGGCAGTCAGAGGGACAACTGTATCTAATAACTAAATGTCGTGATAAAGTGATAGAATACGAATTTGATATCTATTGAAAATTTATATGTTTTCTTAAAATGGATAAATAATTAACATAAAATACTTCTTTCCATTTTCATATTTAATGTCTATAAGATACTACCATGGCGCGATATATCTTTGTCACCGGCGGTGTGGTTTCTTCCCTTGGTAAAGGTCTCTCTTCAGCATCATTAGCTTATCTATTACAATCAAGAGGTTACAAAGTTAGAATTAGAAAACTAGATCCGTATTTAAATGTAGATCCAGGAACTATGAGCCCATTTCAACATGGAGAAGTTTTTGTAACCGATGATGGAGCTGAAACAGATTTAGATTTAGGTCACTATGAAAGATTTTCAGGAGTGTCTGCAAAAAAATCAGATAATATTACAACAGGAAAAATTTATAGCGATGTTCTTAGAAAAGAAAGAAAAGGAGAATATTTAGGAAAAACTGTCCAAGTTATTCCACATATTACTGATCGTATAAAACAATTTATCAAACACGATTCATCCAAAGAAGATTTTGTTATTTGTGAAATAGGTGGAATAGTAGGGGATATAGAAAGCCTGCCATTTGTAGAGGCGATTAGACAATTTGCAAATGATGTGGGTAAAAAAAATGCATTATTCATTCATTTAACCTTAGTTCCTTACTTAAAAGCATCGGATGAAATAAAAACAAAACCAACCCAACACTCAGTTAAAGAATTAAGAAGTATAGGTATTCAACCAGATATCATCATTTGTAGATCAGAAAGACCTATTCCATTAGATCATAGAAAAAAAATATCATTATTTTGTAATGTGGATATTAAAAATGTTATTGAGACAGTAGATGTAAGAACTATTTATGAAGCTCCAATGAGCTTTTTTAAAGAAAAATTAGATTTGCAAGTTTTAAATTATTTTAAATTAAAATCAAAAAAACCTGCAAACTTAAATCCTTGGAAAAAAATAACTAAAATAATTTTACATAATAAAAAACAAGTTAATATTGCAATCATTGGAAAATACGTGGAGTTAAAAGATGCTTATAAATCTTTAGATGAAGCATTAACCCATGGAGGAATTGATAATAAAGTTAAAGTCAATTTAGTTAGAATAGATTCTGAAAAATTAAAAATTTCTGAAATTAAGAAGAAGCTTAAAAATATTTCAGGCATATTAATTCCCGGTGGATTTGGTAAAAGAGGCACAGATGGAAAAATTGAAGCTATCAAACACGCCAGACTAAATAAAATTCCATTCCTTGGAATTTGTTATGGAATGCAAATGGCCATCATTGAATTTGCAAGAAATCAATTGAATTTAAAAAATGCTACCTCAAGTGAGTTTGATAAAAAAGGATTACCTATTATTGGATTAATCAATGAATGGACCAAAGATGGTAAAAAGATTAAAGGAACCGATAAAGATTTAGGAGGCACAATGAGACTGGGTTCTTATGATGCAAAACTAAAAGATAATTCAAAAATCAGTAAAATTTATAAATCCAAATTAATTAAAGAGAGACACAGACATAGATATGAAGTCAATATTGCTTTTAAAGATAAATTTGAAAAAAAAGGGATGATTTTTTCAGGGTTATCGCCTGATAATAAGTTACCTGAGATTATAGAGTTAAAAAATCACCCATGGTTTATAGGGGTTCAGTTTCACCCTGAATTTAAA
The DNA here is from genome assembly GCF_059417965.1 of Candidatus Pelagibacter sp. PS_16. Lineage (NCBI taxonomy): Bacteria > Pseudomonadati > Pseudomonadota > Alphaproteobacteria > Candidatus Pelagibacterales > Candidatus Pelagibacteraceae > Candidatus Pelagibacter > Candidatus Pelagibacter sp. PS_16. Next base: position 536,348 of record NZ_CM182074.1, read on the forward strand.
TCTAGACCTTTAGCTCCTCATCCTTTATTCTCTTCATTTATCAAGGCAGCTAAAAATCATAAATGAGTAGTAAAAAAGTTAATTGCGGAAATATAGAAATTTCAAACGATAATAAGATTTGTATTATTGCTGGACCTTGTCAGCTTGAAACTGAACAACATGCAATGGACATGGCAGGTAAAATTCAAGAAATTACAAAAAAATTAGGTCTTGGATTTATCTATAAAACTTCATTTGATAAAGCGAATAGAACCAGTTTAAAAGGGCAAAGAGGGGCCGGTTTAGAAGCTTCCCTTCCCGTATTTGATAAAATTAAAAAAGAACTCAACGTTCCAATTTTAACCGACATTCATAACGCAGAACAATGTTCATTATTAAAAGATCATGTTGATATTTTGCAAATACCTGCATTTCTATGTAGGCAAACGGATCTGTTAATCGCTGCTGCAAAAACGAATAAAATTATAAATGTTAAAAAAGGTCAATTCCTAGCACCATGGGATATGGTTAATGTTACAAAAAAAATTGCTGACTCTGGTAATAATAATATTTTAGTTACCGAAAGAGGAGCAAGCTTTGGTTATAATACTCTTGTCTCTGACATGAGATCTCTACCCATAATGGCAAAAAATGGATATCCAGTTATCTTTGATGCTACGCACTCAGTGCAACAACCTGGAGGTTTAGGTGAAACAAGTGGTGGTCAAAGAGAGTTTGTAGAATACTTAGCAAGAGCTGCAGTAGCTGTAGGTGTTGCAGGTGTCTTTATTGAAACACACCAAGATCCAGATAATGCTCCATCTGATGGACCTAACATGGTTCCATTAGATAAATTAGAAAAATTATTATCTCAATTATTTGAAATAGATAATCTGATTAAAAAATAAATGAGTAAGATTTTAAAGATTAAAGCTCGTCAAGTTTTTGATAGTAGAGGAAACCCCACAATTGAAGCTGAAGTTTATTCAAAAAAATTAAGTGCGTCTGCCATTTGTCCATCGGGTGCTTCAACCGGAACTTATGAAGCATTTGAAAAAAGAGACGATAACAATAAAAAATATTTAGGTAAAAGTGTTTTAGGTACAGTCAATTTAGTTAATACGAAAATTTCAAAAAAATTAATAGGTACAAATATTCATGATCAAACACGTATTGATACAATCTTAATTAATCTTGATGGTACTAGACAAAAAACAAATTTAGGTGCTAATGCAATTTTAGCTGTATCAATGGCTGCTAAAAAGCTTTCAGCAAAGATTAAGAATATTCCACTGTATAAAACTTTTTTAGTAAAAAATAATTATAAATTACCATATCCATTAATGAATATTATTAATGGGGGTGCACATGCTAATAACGGATTAAGAATTCAAGAGTTCATGATTAGACCCGATAAAGCTAAGAGTTTTTCAGAAGCTATGAGAATATGCTTTGTTGTAATTAATAACTTAAAAAAGCTAATTATAAAGAAAGGGTTGTCAACATCTGTTGGTGACGAAGGTGGTTTTGCTCCAATGATCAATAGTAATGAAAAAGCTTTAGATTTAGTTGTTGCTGCAATTAATAAGTCTGGTTTTAAAAATGGCAAAGATGTTTCGATTTGCTTAGATGTGGCGGCAAATGAATTAATGAAGAAAGATAAGTATTCTATTCATTCAAAAAAATTTGTTTCGGTAGATCAATCTATTAAAGAATATAAGAAAATAATAAATAAATACAAAATTAAATCTATTGAAGATCCATTTGGAGAAAATGATTGGATGGCATGGAGTAAATTAATGAAAAATACTAATAATGTGCAAATAGTTGGAGATGATTTGTATGTAACTAATTTAGAAAGACTTAAAAAAGGCTTTTTAAATAATTCTTCAAACTCTATATTAATTAAACTCAATCAAATTGGTACGGTATCTGAAACACTTGAAGTTATAAAGTTTGCACAAATCATTGGATATAAAACAATAATTTCTCATAGATCTGGAGATAGCGAAGACACTTTTATAGCAGACCTGGCTGTAGGTACAAATTCAAATCAAATAAAAACTGGATCTTTAGCTAGATCAGAACGTGTTGCAAAATATAATCAATTATTACGTATAGAAGAAGAGCTTGGAAAAAAAGCATCAATGAGTAAAATTCATTAATGCTGGGGAAATTAAAAAAAAATTATTTTTTATTAATCTCTACTTTTTTAATACTTTATTTTTTCTTTAACCTTCTAGATGGTGAAAGAGGTCTTTTTTCTTATTTTAAAAAAAAAGAAATTTTAGTTAATTTAAAAATTGAAGAAGCTAATTTATCTAATAAAATAAAAGAGCTTGAATTTAAAAACTCTCTATTAAGTACTAAATTAGACCTAGATTATGTTGAAACCTTAATTAGAGAAAAATTTATGTTTGGCAAAGAAGGAGAGACCCTTTATATAATTAAAAAGAATGACAACTAAGCCAAGACATCCAGAAAAAGTTAACAAACCTTTAAATCCAATCAAAAAAAAACCTGATTGGATAAGATCTAAACTTGTTAATAGTAAAGAGTTTTTTCTAACAAAAACAATTGTTAATAATAATAATTTAGTAACGGTATGTCAGGAAGCTAACTGTCCAAATATCACAGAATGTTGGAGCAAAAGACATGCAACATTTATGATAATGGGTGATACTTGCACAAGAGCATGTGCTTTTTGTGATGTAAAAACAGGCAAGCCAGGAAAACTAGACTCATTAGAACCCGTTAAAATAGCTGAAGCCGTAAAAAAATTAAATTTAAAACATGTCGTAATCACTTCCGTTGATAGAGATGATCTCGACGATGGAGGATCAAATCATTTTTTTGAGGTAATTGATCAAACAAGAAAAAAAAATCCTAATACATCTATTGAAGTTTTAACACCTGATTTTTTAAGAAAAGGAGATGCTTATAAAAAAGTACTAGAAGCTAATCCTGATGTTTTTAATCATAACATTGAAACTGTGCCTAGACTTTATTTAAAAGTAAGACCAGGCTCTAGATATTTTTCATCATTAGAACTCTTAAAGAATGCAAAATTAGTTAATAAAAATGTTTTCACAAAATCAGGATTAATGGTTGGATTAGGTGAAAATAAAGAGGAGATCATTCAAGTGATGGATGATCTAAAAGCAGCTGATGTAGATTTTTTAACTATTGGTCAATACTTGCAACCCTCTGTAAGACATCACCCCTTAGATCGTTATTACCATCCTGATGAATTTAAAGAGTTAGAAACTATTGCAAAATCAAAAGGATTTTTATTAGTTTCATCGACACCTTTAACTAGATCTTCCTATCATGCAGATGAAGATTTTGCTAAACTTCAACATAATAGAATTAACAATCATTAATGCCTAAGGCATCAGTTAAAAGAAGTATAAATAAAAAAAAAAATAAACTTATTGAGTTTGTTTTGGATATCGAAAAATATCCAGAATTTATCCCTTTTTGCCTAGACTCAAAAGTCTACGATAGAAAAGATGAAAATAATCAAATTTTAATCATAGCAGATTTAACAATTGGAAAGGGTCCTTTTAGCGATACTTATAAAAGTGACGTTAGATTTAATAAAAAAGATGACACGATTAATGTTACTAATTTAGATGGACCACTAAAACACTTACAAAATAATTGGAAATTTATAGAAAATAATAACATCACTGAGGTTTATTTTGATGTTGATTTTGAAATTAAAAATAAGTTTTTAAATTTGTTAATGGAAAAATCTTTTGAATTTGGTTTAAATAAAATTGCTGATGCTTTTCAAAAAAGAGCTGAAACAGTATAAAAAATTTAAAAAACTGCTCAAATTAAAGAGCTAACAATATCCAAGGCCCTTTTAACTGAAGCTTTTTGAATTGAGTTTCTTGTTTTTTGTTTAAAAATATTTTTTGTTATCACCAATTTATTGGAACTTTTTACTCCTATATAGACTAATCCGATGGGTTTGTTTTTAGTTCCGCCATTAGGACCTGCAATTCCAGTGACAGATACATTTATTTGAGCTTTAGAAATCTTTGTTAAATTTTTAACCATAGCCTCACAACATTCAGCACTAACAGCACCATATTTTTTAATAATATTTTTATTTACTTTTAAAATATTGATTTTTGCTTGATTAGAATAGGTAATAAGACCTATGTTAAATACTTTAGATGCACCACTAATAGAAGTAATAGATGCAGCTAACATCCCTCCTGTGCATGACTCGGCAAAAGATATTTTAAGTTTTTTTTTAATTAATTTTTTTACAATATTTTTCATTATAAAATATAATTCTTTAAAATCATGAAACACACAAGGGTTAGAACCACATAAAAACCAGCACAGATATCATCCATAATTACACCAAAACTATTCTTAAAGTTTTTATCAAAAAAGTTTACAGGAAATGGCTTCATGATATCAAAATATCTAAAAAGAATAAAAAATAGAGCATAATAAACAATAGCTTCACCAGCGTCTTTTGTTGTTCCATGAGATATCTCATAAAGATATATGGGTATTGATTGACCTAAAAATTCATCAATTATTATTTCACCAGGATCCTTATTTTCACTATTTTCTATATAACTTGAAACAGCATAAAATGAGTAAATAAATACTATTATCAATCCAAATAAAATTATATTTGGTGAAATATTTAAAGTGTGGAATAGATAATAAAGAATAATTACAGTCGCCAGTGACCCAAATGTTCCGGGCATATATTTAATCTTACCAAGACCAAACATAGTAACTAATAATGAGTTGAAGAATTTAATCATTTTTAATAACTGAGGCTATTACTTCACAAGCTATAGCTTTTTCTTTACCAATTACACCTAACTTTTCAGTTGTTTTACCTTTTATATTAATTTGAGTGGGAGAGATATTACAAATTTTTGCAATACAGTTTAATATTTGTTTTTTATATTTTTGAATTTTAGGTTTTTGAGTAATGATATTAATATCAAGATTATTTATTAGATAACCTTTTTTTACAGTTTGCTTTATTATTTTGCTTAACAGAATTGTAGATCTGATATTTTTAAATTTCTTATTCTTATCAGAGAATTTTTCACCAATATCACCCATAGAGCAAGCTCCAAGTATAGCATCTGTTACAGCGTGTAACACAGGATCTCCATCTGAATGACCTAATGTACCAATAGGTGAGGGTATCTTAATTCCACCTATGTAAAGCTTCTTATTAGGAACCAACCTATGAACATCAAAACCTATTCCAAATTTTATTAAATTATTAAATTTAATATCTGAATTTATTGTAATTTTATTATTAGTAGTTTCGCCCTTTATAATCTTTATTTTTTTACCAGCTCTTACAAATAAGTTAGCATCATCAGTAACTTCCTCACTTTTATTATTTTGAAGTTCAAAAAGTTTTTTATAGTTAAATGCTTGAGGTGTTTGGATTAAGTAAATATTTTCTCTTTTTAAATTTTTAACATTATTCGATATTTTCTGCTTAACTGTATCTGCAGTTTGAATTGCGGGAATTACACAATCATTTAATTTTAATTCATTCATTAATTTATTTAAAAGTTTTAAAGAAAAATTTGGTCTTGCAGCATCATGAATTATTACATTTTTAAAATTATTTTCTTTAATACTTTTTAAGGCATTATAAGCAGACTCTGCTCTTGTTTTTCCACCTGTGATAATTTTGATGTTTTTAATATTAAGTTTCTTGATAAAATTTTTGTGTTTTTTATTTACTACCAGAACAATTTTATTAAATTTATTAAAAACTTTAGCTTTATCAATTGAATGCAATAATAAAGGTTTACCTTTATAATTTGTGTAGGGTTTTGGAGTATTTGAATTAAATCTTTTACTTTCACCTCCAGCAAGTATTATAAAGCAACTATTCATGATAAAAATATATAACACATTATATAGTTCAAAATGATTGATTTTATTAAAAAAAATATATTCATCATTGTAGTATTTTTAATTACTTTATTTATAGGTTTTATAACTTTTTTAACGTTTATTGATAAAAGTTTTTTAAAATTATCTGATGACAATCTCCAACTATTATTAATTGGAAATATTGCATTGTTAATACTTCTTTTTTTTATGATTTTTTCAGAAGTAAGAAATTCTTTAAAGATAGATGTTGATGTAAGTGGCTCTAAAGCCAATAGAAAATATATAACATTCTTTGCATTATTTACTTTAATTCCTTCGATTTTAATTTCTTTATTTTCATTATTTCTCCTTTCATTTGCTCTTGATAAATATTTAGATAAAAAAATAACAACAGCTGTTAATAATTCTTATGAAATTGCAAAAAGCTATACTGAGGAAGTTAGAACAAAAACACAATCAGAAATAATTTTAATAGCATTTGATTTAAACAAAAGTATCAATTTTTTAAATACAAATATTAATCAATTTAAAAGTTTTCTTAAAACTCAAAAACTAATTAGAGGTATGGATGAAGTTCATATTATTGAAGGTAATGGAAATTTATATTTATCAACTTTAGAAGATACTACTTTATATACACCACCTTTAAGTGATGCTTTAGAAATGGTCCAAAACGATAAAAGACCACTTAAAATTATTAATGCTTATAAAAATCAAACAGCATCCATTATAAAGCTTGAAAACTTTGAAGGTAAGTATTTATATATAGTAAAGTATTTAGATAAAAAAATTTCACAATATTTAATAGAGTCTCAAGAAGCTCTTAATTTTTACTACACAGTTTTAAATAAACAAACTGGGATTAAGATATCATTTGTATTTATTTATCTAGTTATAGTTTCACTATTATTATTTTTATCCATATCAATAGCCATAAGATTTTCATCAAGATTTTTTAGGTCTATTAATAATTTAATTATTGCATCTTCTAATATTGGAAAAGGTAATCTAGATATTAAAGTACCAGAAATTAAAACTGATAAAGACATGGAGATTTTAAATCAAAATTTTAATTTAATGATAGATAAACTAAAATCACAACAAGAAAAAATTATAATCAAAGAAAGACACGAAGCTTGGGAAAATCTAGCTAGAAAATTAGCTCATGAAATTAAAAATCCACTCACACCTATTCAATTAACCATTGATAAATTGAAAACTAAATATTCAGAAAAAGTAGAAGATAATGAAAAAGAAGACTTTTCTAAAAGTTTATTGATTATTGGAAAGCAAATTAAACAAATTGAAAATCTAGTTAATGAATTTTCGGATTTTGCAAGAATGCCAAAACCAATTCTCAAAAATAATAACTTAGTTTCCTTGATAAAAGATAATGTTAAATTAATAAATGAACTAGATAATGAAATCATAATTGATTTTAAATCAAGTAAATCTAAAATTCTTTTAAACTCTGATAGTGAACAATTAAGCAGAGTTTTCTTCAATTTAATTAAAAATTCTATTGAAAGTATACAGGATAAGAAAATTGATAATGTTAATTTTAATGGAAAAATCGATATTTCTATAAATGAGAATGAGGAAATAATTAACTTCAAAATTATCGATAATGGATTAGGATTTGGAATATTTAAAAACAATATAAAAGACATTCTAAATCCTTATTTTACAACCAAAAAAAAAGGTACAGGCTTAGGCTTGTCTATTGTTAATAAAATAATAAATGATCATAATGGTAAAATAAATTTTATATCACTTGAAAAGGGTGCAAAAATTGAAATTACATTTACAAAATAATGAGTACTGAAATATTAATTATTGATGATAATGCAGATATTAGAAACATTATTAATGATCTAATAATTGAAGCTGGTCACAAAACAAGATTAGCTGCAAACTATTATCAAGCATTAAATGAGATTGATAAAAAACTCCCAGATGTTGCAATAATAGATGTTAAGTTAGACAAGAGTGATAATGATGGTTTAGAGCTATTATCACACATCAAAACTAAGGATAAAAATATTCCAGTTATAATAATTACAGGTCATGCAAATGTTGAAATGGCAATCAAAGCTTTAAAAGCCGGTGCTTTCGAATTTATTGAAAAACCTTTTAATCAGGAAAGATTATTAAATTTTATTAATAGGGCTGTTGAAAATTTAAATCTTAAAAATAAGAATAAAGAATTTGAAAGTAAACTTTTTTATTCTTATGAATTAATTGGTGCTAGTGACAATTTTAAAAAAATAAAAGATCAAATAGATAAAATATCAGTTTCCGAAAGTAGAATTTTTATCAATGGTCCTACTGGCTCAGGTAAAGAATTGATAGCAAGAAAAATACATAAAGAATCCAAAAGACAGAAGGGTCCTTTTGTTATTTTGAATGGCGCATTACTTGATATTAAAAAATATGAATTAGAATTATTTGGCGAAGAAAAAGATAATGGCTCCATAACTTATGGAGCTTTAGAGAAATCAACAAAGGGTATACTTTTAATAGATGAAATTTCTGAAATCCCACTTGATACTCAATCTAAAATTTTAAGAGTTTTAATAGATCAAAAATTTAGAAGAATTAATGGCAGCCATGATATTAATGTTGATGTAAGAATTATATGTTCTTCTAGTAAAGATATAAAAAAAGAAATAGAAAATGGTAATTTTAGAGAGGACTTATATCATCGACTTAATGTATTTGAAATTAACATCGACCCTTTAAAAGACAGGGTTTCAGATATACCTTTGTTAGTTGAATATTTTTCTGAAAAAATTTCAACAAACTATAATTTAAAAAAACTAAGTATTGATACAAATAATAAATATTTACTCAATTATGATTGGCCAGGTAATGTTAGAGAATTAAGAAACTTAATAGAGAGAATAGCAATACTTTCGCCCGATAGTACTGATAAAATTTCAAATATTATTAAAGAATCTCTAAAAACACCTGATATTAAAAATACACCATCAGAAAACTCTTTATCTATACCATTAAAAGAAGCTAGAGAAAATTTTGAAAAAGAGTATTTAACTACACAATTAAAAAAATTTAATGGCAATATATCAAAAACTGCTGATTTTATTGGAATGGAAAGATCTGCCTTACATAGAAAGCTTAAAGGTTTAGGGATCAAGGAATTAAACTAAATGAATATTATAATTTGTGGAGCAGGTAGAGTAGGCTTTACTATCGCAAAAATTTTAAGTGAGCAAGGACACTCAATAACTATAATTGATCAATCAAGTGAAGATATACAAAAGATTGATGACACACTTGATGTAAAATCTATTGTGGGTAAAGCTACTTATCCATCAATATTAGAAAAGGCAAACGCAACCGAAGCTGATATGATTATTGCAGTAACACGTAATGATGAAATTAACATGTTGATATGTCAAATTGCATTTTCAATATTTAATGTTCCAAAAAAAATAGCAAGGATCAGATCACAAGATTATTTAAATCCAAAATTCACAAAAGTTTATAATAAAGAAAATTTACCAATAGATGTTATAATATCACCTGAGATTGAGATAGCAAAGTCACTTCAAAGAAAACTAGAAGCCCCTGGTTCACTAGATAATGTTCCTTTTGCTAATAATAAAATTAGATTGCTTGAGATTTTGATAGATGAAAATTGTCCAATAAAAGACATCAAGCTTAATGAGCTAACAAAAAAATTTCCAAAACTTAATTCTAATATAATGGGAGTAATTAGAGATGAAAAATTTGTTTTATTAAAAAAAACGGATGTAATGCTTAAAGAAGACAAAGCTTATGTTGTAATTAACGCCTCACAAATGAATGAAACTTTAGCAGCCTTCGGTCATACAGAAAAAATTTCTAATAAAATTTTGATTATCGGAGGAGGAAATATAGGATTTAACTTAGCAAAAAATTTAGAAGAAAGTTTTGATTCTGCAAGAGTTAAAATAATAGAAAAAGATAAGGAAAGAGCAGAACTTATTGCAAGTCAATTAAATAACACAATTGTTATAAATGGAGATGCATTAGATGAAGAAGTTTTATTGGAGGCAAATTTAGAAGAGGTTCAAACTGTTTTGGCTTTAACAAATGACGACGAAGATAATTTAATGATAAGTGTATTGGTTGAAAAATTTGCTAAAGACAATGATGAATTAAGTGACAAAAGAACTATGGCTTTAATTAACAAGCCCAATTATTCTCTTTTACAATCTTCTTTAAAAATTGATGATTTTATTGACCCTAGAATGAATACTGTATCAAGTATCTTAAAACATATTCACAAAGGCACTATTGAAAATGCTTATAGTATTTTGAATGGTGAATATGAGATTATTGAAGCTGAAATTATTGAAACTTCAGAGTTAGTAAATAAAGAGTTAAAAAATTCTAACTTACCAGATGAAATAAGAATAGGTGCAGTTTTAAGAGGTGAAGAAGTAATTATCCCTAGATCAAATTTTGTATTTAAAAAAGAGGATATTGTTGTTCTTTTGGCTAATAAAGATTTCTTACATGTTGTAGAAAACATGTTTCGTATAAGCTCTATTTAATTTAATGAAATACTTTAAACTCATTTATTTGAGTGTTTTTTTTGGAATAGTTTCAATTTTAGCTTTTTTTAATATCACTTACTCTTACTATCTAAACCTCTATCTAAATCTAAATACCTACATAATTACATTTATAGTCTCTATTCTTTTAACAATATTATTTTATTATTCAAAAAATAATGATGAAAAAAAAATAACTATATATGATAAAATATTAACAATACTTCTTGGTTATTTTTTATTACCAATAGTTATTTCTATACCTTTTTATTTTAGTATTTATAATTTAACTTTTGTTAACGCTTTCTTCGAGTCAATTTCTGGATTCACTTCAACAGGTTTTACTATTTTTAACAATATTAATCATATTGATCAAAGCTTAATATTATGGAGATCTGCTTCTCAATGGATAGGGGGTCTTTATTTTTTATTTTCTATAATACTTTTAATTGATATTTTTGATCATAGTTTTAAAAAATCTTTAACTAATTTTTTATCTTTTAATAAATCTGAAACATTCAAACAAGCATTCAAAATTTTTTTATTTTATTCATTAATTACACTTTCAATTTTTATAATTTTAAGTTTATTTGATATTAGGTTATTTAATTCTCTAAATTTAGCAATGACCATAATTTCATCAGGTGGTTTTTTACCATCTAATAATTTGTCTAATATATTGGTCAATAATTCCCAAGTTATTATTATATCAATTTTATTGCTATCTTCTTTTTTTAGTATTTTTTTAATTTACAATTTAATCTTTACAAAAAACCATAACCTCAATTTCTTTAATGAAGATATTCATTTGTTATTTTATTTCTTATTTTTGTTGATTATTTTTTTTGTATTTTTAAATTTTGAAAATAATTTTAGTGAATTATTTTTATCCTTAACAAGTAGTATTTCTAATGTAGGTTTTTCTCTTAATAATTCTTCTAGTAATTTATCTTTTGTTTTTCTAATACTTGTTATTATTGGAGGATCTTTTTTTTCGACAAGTTCTGGTATTAGGTTTTTAAAAATTTATTCTTTATTTAAATATTCAATTAACGAAATTCTTTCTTACAGTAGACCTAAAAATATTTACATAAATAAACACTTGTTTTCAAAAGATACATTTAAATTAGATGAAATTTATAAATATTTTTTATCTGTTATAGTTTTTATAATTTCTTTATTAATTTTAACCTTTCTATTAACTTTAAGTGGAATTGATTTTGAAAGCTCTTTTAAACTCTCAATATTAACCATAATGAATACAGTAAATTCATCATTGTTTGGGTTGGCTGATTTTAGTTTTTATGATCTACATTTTATCACTAAGTATTATCTAATTTTCTTTATGATTATTGGTAGACTAGAGCTTCTAACTTTATTAATTATTTGTAAAAAATTTCTTTTTAAAAATTAAATTCGTACTATAAATATACTATTATTAATTTGCGCTCTTAGCTCAGCTGGATAGAGCATCGGTTTTCTAAACCGAGGGTCGGTGGTTCGAGTCCACCAGAGCGCACCATCACTATATGTAACATATTGTCTTTAATGGAGCACTACATATAGTTAGAACAATTCTAAAAACTAAATTTTTATTTTGATGCTAGTTATAAAATGTTAAACATCTGACTTAATTCAAATCATTTTGAATTATTTGTTAACAAATAAATAAATAAAACAGAGGAATAAAATATGTTTAAATACGTAAAACAATTAACTTCTCTAGTTGCTATGGTTGCAGTTCTGTTTACTTTTACAACAGAAACAATGGCCGCTAAGAAGTCAAAAACTCTTAAGAACACTCAGAAAAAAGGTTTCGTAAGATGTGGTGTATCTCAAGGTCTACCTGGATTTTCAAATGCTGACGCTGCTGGAAATTGGACTGGTGTTGACGTTGATGTATGTAGAGCGGTTGCTGCTGCAGTATTAGGTGATGCGAACAAAGTTAAGTTCACTCCACTAAGTGCTAAAGAAAGATTCACAGCTCTAACTTCTGGTGAGATTGATATCTTATCAAGAAACACAACTTGGACACTTTCTAGAGATGCTGACATTGGTTTAACATTCGTTGGAGTTAACTTCTACGATGGCCAAGGTTTCATGGTAAGAAAAGACTCAGGAATTACTTCTACGAGCCAATTCAAAAATGGAATTTCAGCATGTACTAACATTGGTACTACAACTGAACTAAACATGAGAGACTTCTTTAATTCAAAAGGAATTTCTTATGAGCCAGTTGCTTTTGAAAAAGCTGATGAAGTTGTTGCAGCTTATGACTCAGGCAGATGTGATACTTACACAACTGACAAATCTGGTCTAGCAGCACAAAGAACAAAAATGACTAACCCTGATGATCACGTAGTGTTACCAGAGACTATTTCTAAAGAGCCTCTAGGACCTGTTGTACGTCAAGGTGATGCAGTTTGGGAAGACATCGTAAGATGGTCACTAAACGTAATGATCGAAGCTGAAGAGTACGGTATTAACTCTGCAAACGCTGACATGATGAAAACTTCTGAAAACCCACAAATCAAAAGACTTGTTGGTTCTGAAGGTGAATTAGGTGCAGCATTTGGTTTAGATAACGATTGGAGCTTAAGAATTATCAAACAAGTTGGTAATTATGGAGAAAGCTACAAGAGAAATATCGCTGATACTGGTATTTTACCTGACAGAGGTCCAAACCAAATTTGGACTAAAGGTGGACTACTATACGTACCACCAGCAAGATAATTATTATCTAACAAAACATAAAAAGGGCTAGATTTATCTAGCCCTTTTTTTATAATACTCATCACATGAAATTAAAAAAAATCTTACCTCAACTATTAACATTATTATTTATAGTTTTAATATTTGGTTTCTTTACCATGAATGCTCAAGAGAACATGGATACAAGAGGTATCGAATTTGGTTTTGGTTTTTTAACTCAAGAGGCATCATTTGATATACAATTTTCTTTAATTGATTATGATGGGTCACACTCCTATGCAAGAGCATATCTTGTTGGATTATTAAATACACTCTTAGTAGCTTTCATTGGAATTATTTTAGCTACATTATTGGGTCTTATTGTTGGTGTTGCAAGATTATCTCCAAATTATTTGATTAGAAAAACTGCTTCTTTTTACATAGAATTTTTTAGAAATGTTCCATTATTATTACAGATTTTCTTTTGGTATTTTGCAGCTCTAAGAGCTCTGCCAATGCCTCAAGATGCTACATTATTATTAGGTTCATCTTTTATGACCATAAAGGGACTTTATACACCAGCTCCAATTTGGACAAATTTCGATATTTTTTTTACAACGTTAATTGTAGCAATGATTTTAATTTTCTTTTTTGTCAAATTTGCGAAAAAGAAACAAGAACAAGAAGGAAAACAATTGCCAGTATTAATTATCTCATTAGCTATTTTTATAGGTCTACCACTGTTAACATTTTTAGTGGGTGGTGTTGATTTATCTTTTAGCTTTCCAGAATTAAGAAAAATGTCTCAATCTTCTTACACATTTGATGGGGGTATGGGTATACCACCTGAGCTAATTGCGCTAACTTTAGCCTTAACTCTCTATACGGCAACTTTTATTGCAGAAAATGTAAGAGCAGGTATTCAAGGTATTGGTAAAGGGCAAAAAGAAGCTGCTGCATCAATTGGTTTAACACCAAGCCAAGTTTTGAAATTAGTAATTATGCCTCAAGCGTTAAGAATAATTATACCACCTACTACTAATCAATATTTAAATTTAACCAAAAACTCTTCTTTAGCAGCAGCAATTGCTTATCCAGATCTAGTTTTAGTTTTTGCGGGTACTGCAATGATGCAAACAGGAAAGGCAATTGAAATTGTTGGTATTACAATGGCCACATATTTAACTATTAGTATAGCAATTTCATTACTAATGAATTGGTACAACCAAAGAATAGCGATAAAGGAAAAATAATGAATTCAAAAAATCTTGATTTATCAAAATCTAAAATTCAAATAAATAGAAATACTTCTCTGATTATTGGAATTTTATTTTTTTTCTTAGGTATTTTTGATTTTTGTTTAAATAATTTTTTAGGCACAAATATTACCTCTTTCTTACCTAGGTTTATTAATTTTTTTACCCCTTTAATCTTTGGGGTAATTGGTCTTCATTTTATTAGAATTGAATTTTCAGGTATTAAAATTTTAGATAGCCTTAATAAAAATATTAACCCAAGTAATTTTAATGCAGCTTTAAGTTTGTGTATTATTTTTCTTATAATATTTTCACTTCCTCCATTATTAAATTGGTTCATTTTTGATGCTAATATTTCTGGTGACACTAAAGAAGCGTGTACTGGTGGTGGCGCTTGTTGGGTTTATATCAAAGTTTGGTTTAATAGATTTATGTATGGAATGTATCCTAATGCAGAACAATGGAGAATTAATATTACATTTATTGCTGTATTATCCTTTATGGCAGCTGGATTTTTTGTACCTGCTAAATTTAGAAATTATCTTTCTCTTTATTACACCCTTATATTACCAATTATTTCTTTTATCTTAATCTACTATTTGATTTCAGGAGGTTCTTTTGGACTTGAGTGGGTTGAAACAGGTGCGTGGGGTGGCTTATCTTTAACCTTTATAGTTTCTTTTTTCTCTCTAATTTTTTGCTTTCCAATTGGTATGATGTTGGCTCTTGGTAGAAGATCTGATTTACCGGTTGTTAAATATTCATCTCTTTCATTCATTGAATTTTGGAGAGGTGTTCCTTTAATTACAGTTTTATTTATGTCAGCTGTAATGTTTCCAATGTTTTTACCTGATGGAACATATGTAGATAAACTAATTAGAGTTGTTGTAGCAATTACTTTATTTGAAGCGGCTTATACAGCTGAAGTTATAAGGGGAGGACTACAAGCTCTTCCAAGAGGCCAATATGATGCAGCTAAGTCACTTGGGATGGGTTACTGGAAACTTCATATTTTTGTTATCCTTCCACAAGCTTTAAAATTAGTAATTCCAGGAATTGCGAATACATTCTTAGCACTTGTAAAAGATACACCACTAATTTTTGTAGTAGGTCTTTTAGAGGTAGTTGGTATGTTAAATTTAGCTAAAACTAATCCCGAATGGCTAGGATTTTCGATGGAAGGATATGTATTTGCTGGAATAATATTCTGGATTATTTGTTATAGTATGAGTAAATATAGCCAGAAATTAGAATTAAAATATAAAACAGATAGATAAATTATGTCAGATTCAATTATTCAAATTCAAAATGTAAACAAGTGGTTTGGGGATTTTCAAGTATTAAAAGAAATAAATCTTGAAGTTAAACCTAAAGAAAAAATCGTTGTGTGTGGACCATCTGGATCTGGAAAATCTACACTAATTAGATGTATTAATAGACTAGAAGAGCATCAAAAAGGATCAATCATTGTTGATGGTACTGAAATTTCAGAAGATACAAAAAATATAGAACAAGTTAGAGCTGAAGTTGGGATGGTTTTTCAACAATTTAATTTATTTCCTCATTTATCTATTTTAGACAATTGTACGTTAGCTCCAATTTGGGTAAAGAAAATGCCAAAAAAAGATGCAGAACAATTAGCTTTAGAACACCTTGAAAAAGTACAAATTTTAGATCAAGCCCAAAAGTTTCCAGGTCAATTATCAGGCGGACAGCAACAAAGAGTTGCTATTGCAAGAGCACTTTGTATGGAACCTAAAATTATGTTATTTGATGAACCTACTTCTGCGTTAGATCCTGAAATGATTAAAGAGGTACTAGATGTTATGGTTAATTTAGCAAAACAAGGTATGACAATGATTGTTGTAACTCATGAGATGGGCTTTGCTAAAGAGGTAGCTGACCAAATGATATTTATGGATGAAGGAATGATTGTAGAAAAGGCCACTACTAAAGACTTTTTTGCTAATCCTAAAAGTGATCGTACTAAACTTTTCTTAAGCCAAATTTTATAAGTCTTTTTAAAGCTTATAGTTCAACAATTTTATTTTTTCATTTTATATTATAAGTTCTTGACACATTTTGTTATTTTCTACTTAACTTTATAAAATAAATAAATTTTTGTGTTGCGATAACAGTCAAAAATTAGTTCAATATGTTTTTAAAAACAAACTTTAAGAGGGGTCTTAATGGAAGATAATTTCAACAAACATTTAGGTAACAAATTAAAGCTAAGAAGATTAGCTTTAGGTCTCACACAAACAAAAGTAGCAAAAGCAATTAATGTTACATTTCAACAAATTCAAAAATATGAAAAAGGAACTAATGGAGTTAGCTCAATAAGACTTCTTCAATTAGCAAATTATTTAAAAGTTCCAGTAAATTATTTTTTTGAAGATTTTTCAGAATATTTAATAAATCTAGAAAGATCTCAAGTAGGTCACATGAATGTAAATTATAATTTTTTAGTTAAATTATATTCTGAACTTAATAACGATCAAAAGTTAAAGTTTAGTAAATCTTTACAGTCTTCAAATATTGGGATTTCAAAAGCAGTTTAATTTTTATTAAATTAATGACCCCTATAAATTTTGAAAATCATTTTTAAAAAAATTTTTTATAATTTCATATTTGTAATGAAAAGTTTATTAAAAGTTTTTTTATTATTTATATTATTAAGTGGAAATGCTTTTGCAAAAGTAAAATCTAAAGACATTAATTTTCCAGGCAAATATTATACTAAAGAAATTAAGACTTGTTCAGCAATTCCTAAGGATAAATCATTTAGTAATAAATCAACTATTGATACCGTTAACAGTGTAGTTGGTTTTGATTGGTCAGCTTACCATGAGAAATATAGTAATTCTATTTTGGTAGAACATGCAGCAATCACGAAACCTATAAAAGTTATGATTGCAGGAACCCACATGGCTATTGGTGATAAAAATCAAACTAACATCAATATAGCCAAAGGTTTATTATTAGAAATAGCTAAGGCAAATACTTTATATAACAGCATAAGTTATGAAGAATTAAAAAAAAAGGAAAGTGTTGGAAAGATAATAACCCCAAAGCTCCTTGTTGGTACCATGAATATGAATTTGCAGGTCAATGGTTTGGAAATTATATGATTAGTGCAGTAATGCTTAAATCTGAATTGAATAAAGAGGAGTTTAAGATTGTGAATAATTACATTAAAAAAATGTACAAAAAGTTCTTAAAACCAATTCAATTTAAAAAAAATGACAAAGGGTTTTATGCAATGGCTAATGGAGGATTATCAACATTAGTTTATGCATCATGGACAGAAGATAAAAAACTTGCTGCTAAAGAAATTAATCACACATTAAAACAAATAGACAAACTATTTTATGATGATGGATACATTAACGATAACTCTTTCAGGGGTCTCAGAGGGCAATGGTACCATTCATATGGAGTTGATATTGCCCTAGGATATATTTATATTGCTGAATTATGGGGAGCTAATGTTCCAAAAAATATACATGAGAAACTATTTAATTCAGTAAAAGTAGTAAATTTAGCGATTACTGATCCTGAAAAGTTTTTAGAAAGAAAAAATCCTAATGGTCTAGCGAGAAATAGAATTACAGATCCAAAAAAAGCAACACCTCATACACATCAAATGGCTATAGCTATAGACACTCTTATGGAAATAGTGACAGGTATAAAATTGGAACATGATCCGATATACTTACGAAAAAGAAAAATGCATACGCCTGATGGGATAGATGATCTAATTGGTTTCAATCCCAATTGTATAATTCGATAAATCTAAAAGATAAAGATTTTGGCTCCTCGGGCAGGACTCGAACCTGCGACCAATTGATTAACAGTCAACTGCTCTACCAACTGAGCTACCGAGGAATATCAAAAACACAACTTACTTTTTTTTAAGAGTAAAACAAGATTTTTTTTTGGAGGCATCGCCCAGAATCGAACTGGGATACAAGGATTTGCAATCCTCTGCGTAACCATTCCGCCACGATGCCCTCTCCTCTCAATTTAAATTAAATAGAGAGCCTTTTATATATTAAATATATAAAATTAGTCTACCAAATAAGCCTTCAAAATGATTATTGTTAATTAATATTATTAAATTATAAACTTATTATCACCTATGAGTAACGATAAATATATACATACAGACGTTGAAGATAAGATTTATTCTTATTGGGAAAAAAACAATTTATTTAAACCCACTAAAAATAAGAAACAATTTTCAGTGGTTATACCTCCGCCCAATGTAACTGGTAGCCTTCATATGGGTCATGCTTTGAATAATTCAATTCAAGATCTTTTGGTTAGATACCACCGTATGAATAATTATGAAACCTTATGGCAACCTGGAACAGATCATGCAGGTATTGCCACACAGGCCTTAGTTGAGAAAAAATTAACCGCTGATGGTATTGATAAAAATGAAATTGGAAGAGAAAAGTTCATAGAAAAGGTTTGGGAATGGAAGGAAGAACATGGTGATATCATTTTAAATCAACTAAAAAAACTAGGTTGCTCTTGTGATTGGTCAAGAAATGCTTTTACAATGGATGAAAACCTTTCAAAATCAGTTTTAAAAGTTTTTGTAGAGCTTCACAAAAAAGGTTTAATTTATAAAGATAAAAAACTAGTAAACTGGGATACGGTTTTAAAAACAGCAATATCTGATTTAGAAGTGGATCAAAGAGAAGTTAATTCTAAGATTTACTATATTCAATATCCTATAGAAGCTTCTAGTGATTTTATAACTATAGCAACAACAAGACCTGAAACCATGTTGGGTGATACAGCGATAGCTGTAAATCCAAAGGATGATCGATTTAAACATTTAGTTGGTAAGTTTGTAACAGTACCAATTGTTGGAAAAAAAATAAAAATTATTGAAGATGAATATGCTGATCCTGAGATGGGAACGGGTGCTTTAAAGATAACACCAGCACATGATTTTAATGACTATGAAGTGGGACAAAGAAATAATTTAGAAATCATAAATATTTTTACTGAAGGTGGCAAAGTAAACGAAAACGCTCCTAAAGAATATATTGGACTTGATAGATTTGAAGCTAGAAAAAGAATTATAAAAGAACTTAAAGAAAAAGAGTTTTTTGTTAAGGAAGAGAACATAAAGAATAAAGTTCCTTATGGGGATAGGTCTAATTCAATAATTGAGCCTTTTTTAACAGAACAATGGTTTGTCGATGCAAAAAAATTATCAATTAAAGCTAAAGATATAGTTAACTCTAAAAAAACTAATTTTTTTCCTGCTAATTGGTCAAAAACTTATTTTCAATGGATGAACAATATTGAGCCATGGTGTATCTCAAGACAGCTTTGGTGGGGACATCAAATACCTGCTTGGTATGGACCAGATAAAAAAATCTTCGTTGCAATAAATGAAGAAGAAGCAAAATTGGATGCAAAAAAATTCTATAATAAAGATGTAGATTTAATTCGTGACCCAGATGTATTGGATACTTGGTTTTCATCAGGTCTATGGCCTTTTGCTACATTGGGTTGGCCTGACAATAAAGAATATGTAGATAAATTTTACCCGACATCAGTACTGGTTACAGGGTTTGACATTATATTTTTTTGGGTAGCACGCATGATCATGTTTGGAATGGAGTTTCTAGACAAAGAGCCTTTTAAAGATGTTTACGTTCACGCCCTTGTTAAAGACGAGAAGGGACAAAAAATGTCTAAATCTAAAGGAAACGTAATTAATCCCTTAGACCTAATTGAAAAATATAGTGCAGATGCTTTAAGGTTTACTCTACTGTCAATGGCGTCACCCGGAACAGATGTAAAACTTTCTGAAGATAGAGTTAAGGGTTATAGAAATTTTTTAAATAAATTATGGAATGCAAACAATTTTTTAATTACCAATAATTGTGATTTTTCTAAAATTGATGAAAAACCAATTTTATCAATTAATATTAACAAATGGATCTATGCTGAACTTATAGAAACTAAAAATAAAATTGAAAAAAATCTAAAAGATTACAGGTTTGATGAAGCTGCAAAAAATGCCTATCAATTTACTTGGCACTCTTATTGTGATTGGTATTTAGAGCTATCTAAAACAATCCTATTTTCAGAAGATGAAAAGGCAAAAGATGAAGTAAGACAGGTATCAGCTTACGTATTTAAACAGATATTAATATTATTACATCCATTTATTCCATTTGTGACTGAAGAAATTTGGCTAAATAATAAATTTGATAACACAGGTAAAGACTTTTTAATGTTAGCTAATTGGCCTTCTGGAGAGTTTGAAAGAGATACATCCATTAATCAAGTTGAAAAAATTATCAGTATAGTTTCTGAATTAAGATCATTTAAAAATGAATTAAGTGTAAGCCCTGGGTCATTTATAGATATTTCAATAGAGACAGTTAGTAAAAAAGAACAATCATTTTTTACTGAAAATGAAATTATTCTAAAAAAACTTGGTCGTATCAAAAATTTATATAATAAAGATCTGGATAAACCAACTGCTACATTGATGGTTTCTGGAGATTTATTCAAAGTGTATTTTGATGAAGATGTCGATTTAGAATTAATTAAAAAAAACTTAACTACAAGGCAAAATAAATACCAAGAAGAAATGAATAAAATATCACAAAGATTAGCTAATAAAGGCTTTGTTGATAGAGCACCAAAAGATATTGTTGATCAGGAAAAAACTAATTATAATAATTTAAAAAATGATGTTGAGAGAATATCGATAACTATAAAGGGTTTATAATGGCAAAATTTAATAAAAAAAAATTACCAAGCAGACATACTTCATTAGGTGCTGATAGAGCTCCACATAGATCATTTTACTATGCAATGGGTGAAACAGAAAAAGATGTAGCAAAGCCATTTGTTGGTGTTGTGTCAACTTGGAATGAAGCTGCTCCTTGTAATATTGCTTTAATGAGACAAGCTCAATCTGTCAAAAAAGGCGTTAGAGCTTCAGGTGGAACCCCTAGAGAATTTTGTACGATAACAGTAACTGATGGTATTGCCATGGGTCACGAAGGAATGAAGTCATCTTTAATCTCTCGCGAGGTAATTGCTGATTCAACTGAACTTACTGTGCGTGGTCATTGTTATGATGCGCTTGTTGGTATTGCTGGTTGTGATAAATCTTTACCTGCCTTAATGATGGCAATGGTTAGATTAAATGTTCCAAGTGTATTTATTTATGGTGGCTCAATACTTCCAGGTCAATATAAAGGTAAAGATGTAACTGTTGTTGATGTTTTTGAAGCAGTTGGAAAACACTCAGCTGGAAAAATGTCTGCAAAGGAATTAAGAAAATTAGAGTTAGTTGCTTGCCCAAGTGCAGGTGCATGTGGAGGTCAATTTACTGCAAATACTATGGCCTGCGTTTCTGAAGCTATTGGTTTAGCATTACCTTATTCAGCTGGAACACCTGCTCCATACGAAGAACGTGATAAGTATGCATTATTAAGTGGCAAGACTGTAATGAATTTATTACAAAAAAATATTCGTCCAAGAGACATTGTTACAAAAAAATCTTTAGAAAATGCTGCAACAATTGTAGCGGCTACTGGTGGATCGACAAATGCTGCTTTACACCTACCAGCTATAGCTAATGAAATTGGAATTAAGTTTGATTTAATGGATGTAGCTAAAATTTTTAAAAAAACTCCATATCTTGCAGATTTAAAACCAGGTGGAAAATATGTTGCAAAAGATATGTGGTTAGCTGGTGGAGTACCTATGTTATTAAAAACTCTTTTTGATGGTGGTTTTATACATGGTGATTGCATGACTGTTACTGGAAAAACAATGAAACAAAATTTAAAAAATATTAAATTTAATCCTAAGCAAAAAGTATTAAGAGCATATGATAATCCTTTATCACCAGATGGCGGTGTTGTAGGTCTTAAAGGTAACTTAGCTCCTGATGGTGGAATTGTTAAAATTGCTGGTTTAAAAAAATTACAATTCACTGGAAAAGCTAGATGTTTTGATAATGAAGAAGCAGCAATGGCTTGTGTGCAAAAGAAAAAATATAAAGCAGGTGATGTAATTATTATTCGTTACGAAGGACCAGTTGGCGGTCCTGGTATGAGAGAAATGCTTTCAACAACAGGTGCTATTTATGGTCAAGGTATGGGTGAGAAGGTTGCTCTAATTACAGATGGTAGATTTTCTGGGGCTACAAGAGGTTTTTGTGTGGGTCATGTTGGCCCTGAGGCGGCCTTAGGCGGCCCTTTAGCTCTTTTACGCAATGGAGATGTAATTGATATAGATGCCAAAAAAGGGACTATTAACGTTAGATTAACTAAATCACAATTAGCCACAAGACATAAGAAGTGGAAAGCAAAAAAATCAAGCTTTGGATCGGGTACTATTTGGAAATATGCTCAAACAGTAGGTCCCGCTTATTTAGGTGCACCAACACATCCCGGTAAAAGAAAAGAAGTAAAAGTTTACGCTGATATTTAATGAAAATTAGACCCGTTATATTATGTGGCGGAGCAGGAACTAGACTTTGGCCTAATTCTAAAAATTATCAAGCAAAACAATTTATTGATTTTGGTAATTGGACTTTATTAGGAAAAACTCTTGAAAGAGTTAAATCTTCGACCTTTGATGTACCGATCATAAGTACAAATCTTAAATATTTAAAAGAGGTAAAAAAACATCTTAAGAAACATAAGATAAGTAAATATAAAATTGTTTTAGAACCCGCAAAAAGAAATACAGCACCAGCAATTCTTGCATCAGCATTAATTAAAGATATTCCAAATGAACAACCCTTAATGTTTTTTGCAGCAGACCACTTAATAGAAAAAGCTAATATTTTTAATAAAGCTATTAATAAAAATAAAACTAATTTAACAGACCAAAATATATTCATCTTTGGAATTAAACCAACATCTCCATCAAGTGAATATGGTTATTTTTTAACAAAAAAAGTTAAAGGAAATATTAATAAAGTAACAAAATTTATTGAAAAACCTAAAGAAGCTAAAGCTAAACAAGTCATTAAACAAAAAGGTTATTGGAATTCTGGTATGTTTTTTTTGAGAAAAGACTCAATAATAAATAACTTTAAGAAATACCAACCTACAATGTATAAAAATTGTCTTAATGCTGTTTCAAAAGCTAAACTTAAAGATAACACTTATTATTTAAATAAAGCTTCATTTGAAAAAGCTACAGCAAAATCTTTTGATTATGCAATTTTAGAAAAAACCAAACAAATTAATGCTATTAAATTAGACATTCCTTGGTCAGATCTTGGCAGCTGGAAAGAGATCTTAAAAATGTATGATAAAAATAAGAATAAATATTATAAGAAAAAAAATGTTTATTACCGGCCTTGGGGTAGGTACGTTAATTTATTCGAAGGTAAAGGTTTTTTAATCAAAGAACTATTTGTTAAGCCTAAAGGTGTTTTAAGTTTACAAAAACATCATCATCGATCAGAACATTGGTTTGTAACTCAAGGAACGCCTAAAATTACACTTAATAAAGATAGTTTTTTTAGAAAAAAAAATGATCATATATTCATTCCATTAGAAGCAATTCATAGAATTGAAAATAAAGGCACAAAGCCTGTTAAAATTATTGAAGCACAAGTTGGATCGATATTAAAAGAAGGTGATATTGTCAGGTTTCAAGATGTGTATGGTCGTACTTAATAATATTAATACAGCTACATAAAGATGTAAGATACAGCTTGTTCTATTCAATTAATCCTAAAATATAATTTTATAAATTCCAATTAAAAATAATGGTATCTGTAACCCAAAGTTTGTTAATATGGCTTTATCTTTTGATATAAAACCAGCTATTGTCCAACCAATAACTCCAAGACCATGGAAGTAGATGTTAATAGGGTAGATATTTAAGTTAGTTAATAATATTCCAGTTAATACTAAAGCAGTGCTGATCCATTTTAGGTATTTTTTTATAAGCATAGTCTCCTTTAAATGTAAGTTTTGTTAGGAATTTATTACAATTATAGAACAAGCAAAAACCTTTATTACTGGGGTATTGACATAAAAAAATGTTATGTTATAACATAACAAAATGAATAATCACGACATAGTTTTTGATATAATTAAGAAATCTAAAAAGCATTTAACGGCTTATGAAATATTAGATAAATTTCAAAAATTTAAAAAGATACAGCCAATGGCTGTTTACAGATCTTTAAAAAAACTAATTGAAGAAGATAAGATACATAAATCTAATCAAAATAAGACCTATGTATTGTGTAGTCATGAGCATGTTAAGCATAATCCATCTATAGCTATTTGTAGAGATTGTGGAGACACAGAAGAGCTTAAATCAGAATTATTTGAAACAATATTTAAAAAAAACCCAATCAAAAAATATGACTTCAGTGATTTTCAGCTTGAAGTCTCAACAAAATGTAGGAGATGTAACTAATGGAACACGCACATGAATTACCAGAATTTCTTCACTTTTTAGAAGAACTTATAGAGGAATATGGAATATTAAGAGGATTTGTATTTGGTTTTGTTCATACGTTAATACCATTAATTGGTTTTTATTCAGGTTGGAGCATAAACCGTTTTTTGAAATTAGTTTCTAATGGTGCAATTGCTGGAATAATTGGAATAGTTTTAGCTCATATTATAGCAGACTTTATAGCAGCATTACTTGATCCAAATTTAAAAAGTGCTGCCTTTGGAATTGTTCTTGGTGGCTTCTTACCTTTATTAGCGGTACCTTTTTTAGAAAAATATGTAACGAAAAGCCAATACCATAATGTTGTTGGTGATCATGAAGATCTAAAAAAAGATTTGAAAAGCAAGCATAAATAATATTTAATATTGGGATGAGTACAGTTCCCTTAACATTAAAAGAAATTTTAGAACTAGCCAAAAAAACACTATTAGCTAATGGTTGTGATGAGGAAAATGCTAGTATTCTAGCGGATACTATTATGAGAGCTGAAAGAGATGGTTCTGTTTCTCATGGTTTGTTTAGATTACCAGCTTATGTAGCAGGCTTAAAAAGTAAAAAGATTAATGGTAAGGCAAGACCCGAATTAGAAAATGTTGCTCCAAGTATTATTAAAGTACTAGGCAACAATGCAGTTGCTCCTATGGTTTTAAGTTTAGGATTACCTGCAGTTATTGAATTAGCAAAAAAAAATGGTGTAGCAGTTCTTGCCATAAAAAATTCACATCACATGGCAGCCCTTTGGCCTGAAACTGAAGCTATTGCTGAAGCTGGACTTGTTGGTATTGCTTGCACATCTTATAAGCCAGCTGTTGCACCAGCGGGTGCTACTAAACCTTTATATGGGACAAATCCAATTTCTTTTGCTTGGCCTAGACCTGGTAAAACTCCTGTTGTCTATGATATGGCAACTGCTTCAATGGCAATGGGTGAAGTTCAAATTGCAAAAAGAGAAGGGCACAAAGTTCCCCTTGGAACGGGTTTAACTAAAGAGGGCAAAGAAACAACCGATCCTGGAGAAATAGCTGATGGTGGAGTTATACTTCCTTTTGGAGGCTATAAAGGATCTAGTATTGCAATGATGGTTGAATTATTAGCTGGAGCATTAATAGGTGAAAATTTTAGTTTTGAAACTGCTGCAAAAGATACTAACGATGGTGGTCCCCCAAGTGGAGGTGAATTTATCATAGCAATCTCACCAGATAAAATTTCTGGTAAAGGTTGGGATAAACATGCAGATGAATTTTTTAGTAAAATGTCAGCTATGGAGGGTGTTAGGCTTCCTGGAGAAAGAAGACATAAAAATAGATTAAATAAAGGACCAAGAAATATTAATGAAGAACTCTTTAATAAAATTAAATCTTTAAGCTAATTCAATTTCAATAGGTGTGTGATCAGAAGGTTTTTCTTTTCCTCTTGGGTCTTTATTAATATTAACATTTTTTACTATATTTAATAAAGAATTTGAAACTAAGAAGTGGTCAATTCTTAATCCATTATTTTTCTGCCAAGCACCTCTCATATAATCCCAATAAGTATAGCCTTCCTTTTCACCATGAATGTGACGGTAGGCATCATGAAAACCTAGATTAATCATTTCTCTAAATTTTTTTCTTATCTCAAGTCTGTATAAAGCATCATCTTCAAACCCTTTAATATTATAAGCATCTTCAGCTGAAGGAAGAATATTAAAATCACCAGCTAAGATAATATTTTCATTTTTCTTTGAAAGAGTTTTTAATTGTTTAATTAATTTATCTAACCAGTCTTTTTTATAAGTGTATTTATCAGTATCTACAGGATTACCATTTGGAGTATAAATATTAATCAGTTGAACATTTTTTTTCTTATGTTTTAGTTCTGCTGAAATAATTCTAGATTGTTTCAATTTATCTTTAATCAAATCTATTCTAACATTTTCTAGTTTATGTTTGGATATAATAGCAACACCATTATAACTTTTTTGTCCAAATACATGACTCTCATAATCTAATGCTGAAAAATCATCATAGGGAAAGGTCTCATCTTGCGTTTTAATTTCCTGCATCATAACAACATTAGGAGAAAATTTTTGAAGGTATTCTTTAATATTTTCAATTCTTGCTCTAACAGAATTAACATTCCAAGATGTAATAATCATTATATAGAGAAAGAAACACCACAACCGCAAGAAGATTTGCTTTGTGGGTTAGTGATCTTGAATTGATCGCCAATTAGTTCCGAAACAAAGTCCACTTCTGAACCTTTTAATAAGTCTGCTGAAGTTTTATCTATAAGAATATTTTCATGTTTTAAGTCGTCTGCTTCTAATTTTTTGTCAAAAGTAAACTCATATTGAAAACCTGAGCAACCACCGCCTTTAATAGCGATTCTAAAAAATGACCCTGGATCTTTTTGAGACAACAAATTATTAATCTGTTTTATAGCTTTATCTGTAAATTTAATTTCTTTAATCATATAACAACACTGATAATACTAATATAATATCAATTTATTAAATTTAAAGTATGAATAATTACTCAAATTTAGCTTTATCTAAAAGCAAAGGTCGTATTTTTAAAGAAGCTAATTCACTTTACAGAACTCCATTTCAAAGAGACAGAGATAGAATTATTCACAGTGCCTCATTCAGAAGGTTAAAACATAAAACACAAGTTTTTGTTAACACAGAAGGGGATCATTTTAGAACTAGAATTACCCATTCAATTGAGGTTGCGCAAATTGCAAGATCAATAGCTAAACATTTAGGTTTAAATGATGATCTAGCTGAAACCTTAAGTTTGGCTCACGACTTAGGGCATACACCGTTCGGACATGCTGGAGAAGATGCTCTTAATGAATGTATGGTTAACTTTGGAGGCTTTGACCACAATCTTCAAACCTTAAGAATTGTTATGTTTCTTGAACATAAATACCTTAAATTTAAAGGCCTGAACTTAACATTAGAAACTTTAGATGGATTATTAAAGCACAATGGCACAATTGATGATCTCTTTACTGTTAATAGGTTGATTGGATTAAAAAGTTTTAAGAATAAAATAAACTTTACTAACTCTGGTTCATTGGAAGCTCAAATATCAGCAATCTCAGATGACATTGCTTATAATAATCATGACATACAAGATGGAATTAGAGCCAAAATGTTTAATTTAAACGACTTGATTGAAATTAATTTTTTTAAAGATATTTATAAATCACACAAAAATAATATTAAAAAC
Organism: Candidatus Pelagibacter sp. PS_16; assembly: GCF_059417965.1. Taxonomy (NCBI): domain Bacteria; kingdom Pseudomonadati; phylum Pseudomonadota; class Alphaproteobacteria; order Candidatus Pelagibacterales; family Candidatus Pelagibacteraceae; genus Candidatus Pelagibacter; species Candidatus Pelagibacter sp. PS_16. Next base: position 564,443 of record NZ_CM182074.1, read on the forward strand.
AACAATAAAGATATTTTGATATATCAAATAATACGAGATTCAATTGATTTAATGGTTAGAGATTTAATTAAGAATACTAAAAATAATTTAAAAAATAATAAAGTCAAATCTTTAAAAGATGTTTATAACTTAGATGATCCTATAGTGTGTTTTTCAAGTAAATTTCTTAAAATTGAAAAAGAAGTTAGGTTTTTCCTAAGAAGCAAAATGTATAACAATAAAAAAGTATTATTAAAAAATAATCATGGAAAAAAAATTATTAATAAACTCTTTTATAAAATTAAGAATAAGCCCAAAAAATTTTTAAACGATGATCAATTAATGAATGACCCAAATAGAGCAATAGCTGATTTTATTTCAGGTATGACAGATAGATATGCAATCAATTTAAATAAAGGTATTTAATGAACATTTTTGATCTCTACTTGGATAAAATAATAATCTTGATTAAAAAGCTTAATAAAGATGGTTCTTTAGAATTACCTGAATCTTTAAATGGAATTAATGTAGATATACCACCATCAAATTTTGACTGCGATATATCAACCAATGTAGCCATGGTTCTCTCTAAGGCTAATAAAAAATCTCCAATTGATATTGCAAATATTTTAATTGAATTAATTAAAAATGAAGATGAAAAAATAGAATCTATTTCTGTAGCAAAACCAGGATTTATTAATATTAAATTTAAGACAATATATTGGAATAATTTTATTAAAAGTATTACTCAAAATCACAAGGATTATGGTGTCAATAATAAAGAAAAAAAACAAAAATATCTTATAGAATTTGTTTCAGCTAATCCCACTGGCCCTCTTCATGTTGGACATTGTAGAGGAGCAATATTGGGAGATGTTATTTCAAATATATTAATTTTTAACAAGCATGATGTTTCAAAAGAATATTATGTTAACGATTATGGTAATCAAATCATAAATTTTACAAAATCTGTTTTTTTTAGAATTAGGGAAATACTTTTTAATGAAAAATTCCCAATTGAAAACTCTGATTTATATCCTGGTGATTACTTAGTTGGTATTGCTAAAAATATTATAAAATCTAATAAAGTTTTAAAATTTGATAAATTTGAAAATGTTTCAAAAGAACTAACTTTATTATCGGTTTCAGAATCTTTAAAATTGATTAAAAATAATTTATCAAATCTTGGAATAGTGCACGATAGATTTACAAGTGAAACTGATATTGTCTTAAATAATGAAGTTCAGAAAGCAATTGATAAATTAAAAGAAAAAAAGCTAGTATATAGTGGAAAAATTAAGGCTCCCAAAGGTGAAAATGATGAAAACTGGGTAGAAAGGGAGCAACTTTTATTTAAATCAACAGATTTTGGTGATGATAAAGATAGAGCACTACAAAAGTCTGATAAATCATGGACTTACTTTGCTAGTGATGTTGCCTATCATGATAATAAATTAAATAGAAATTACGATACACTTATTAATATATTAGGGGCTGACCATGCTGGTTATATTAAAAGGATAACTTCTGTCGTTGAAGCTCTATCAGGAGATAAAAAAAAATTGATTTGTAAAGTAAGTCAACTCGTCAAATTAATTAAAGATGGAAAACCTTTTAAAATGTCAAAAAGAAAAGGTGACTATATAACAGTTGAAGACTTGATAGCCGAAGTTGGTAAAGATGCTACAAGATTTATTATGCTTAATAGAAGTAGCGATGTAGAGTTAGATTTTGATTTTACAAAAGTTAAAGAAAAATCTAAAGATAACCCACTTTATTATGTCCAATACTGTTATGCCAGAATATCATCTGTCTTTAGACACGTAAATCTAAATATAGAAAATGATTTGAATATAAAAGATTACGAATTTGAATATACTGGTGATGAAATAAAGATATTAAAAAAAATAGCAGAATGGCCCAAGTGTATTGAAGCTGCAAGTCTAAGGCTTGAACCCCACAGAATACCAGTTTATCTTTATGAATTATCATCAGAATTTCATTCTTATTGGAATATGGGAAAAGATGATCAATCAAAAAGATTTATTAACGAACAAAAGAAAATTTCAAATGATAAATTAGTTTTTTTAAAAGTTATATCTAATGTTATCAAATCTGGAATGAATATTGTTGGAGTAGATACTCCTCAAAAAATGTAATGTTAAAAGAACTTAAATATCTTTTATTCTTGGTTGTTATAGTTTTATTTTTTTTTCTATCCTTCAAATACTATTTTTCAAATGAAAATAAAAAAAATTCATACCGATCTTTGAAAAATATTGAGGATAAAACTGAAAATTATTCGCGTAATCTGATTTTACTCAAAAGTGATACTGTTGATATTGTTGAATATGTTGAAAAAAGCATAGATAAAAATAAAAAGAATTACAAGTTTTGGGAACTAATTAATAATGATGGATAATCGTAAAAGTTTCATAGTTGGTTTAAAATCTACTAAATTATTGACTAGTGAAAAAAAATTTCTAATTAAACACAAGCCTTGGGGAATAATACTTTTTTCAAGAAATATTAAAAATATTACACAATTAAAAAAACTAACAGATCAAATTAGAAAAATATTCAATGATAAGAAATACCCTATTTTAATTGATCAAGAGGGTGGTAGAGTTAATAGATTAAAAAAATTTTTTAAAGCAGATAAGTTTACAGGAGAATTTTTTGGTAATCTTTATCATAAAGATAAAAAAAAATTTTATATCGAATACAAAAAGTTTATCAATAAAACTGTCTTATTATTAAAAAATGTAGGAATTAATATAAATACTCTACCAGTCCTTGATGTTAGATCCAAAGGATCAAGTGCAATAATTGGTGACAGAGCCTTTTCAGACAATACAAAGATTGTTTCAGAAATTGGAGATATTTGTATTAAAGAGTTCCATAATAATAAAATTGCCACTGTGATAAAGCATATACCAGGACATGGCTTAGCAAAGGTAGATAGTCATAAAAAAACTCCTACAATCAATAGGGAATTAAGATATTTGAATAATCATGACTTTATGGCATTTAAAAATAAAAACAGTTTGTTTGCAATGACAGCACATATTATTTATAAAAAAATTGATAAAGTTAATACCGCAACACATTCGCAGAAAATTATAAAATTAATAAGAAATCAAATTAAATTTAAAAATATTTTGATGTCTGACGATATATCAATGAAAAGTTTAAAGGGCTCTATAGCAATTAATACAAAGAAATCTTTTAGTGCAGGTTGTGATTTAGTTCTTCATTGTAATGGAAATTTAAAAGAAATGAATGATGTGGCCCTATATTCACCAGTTATAAGTAAGTTTATTAAAAAAAAAACATCACAATTTTATAAGATTATAAGCTAATATTTGTCATGTCTGATTCTGATTCTAAAAACTTTAGTGTAGATCTTGATAATTATAACGGCCCACTTGATGTGTTATTAGATTTGGCAAAAGCTCAAAAAGTTAATCTTGAGGATATTTCTATAACATTACTGGCTGATCAATTTCACAATTATATTACTAATGAAAAGAATCTAAATCTAGAATCTGCATCGGAATACTTGTTGATGGCTACATGGTTAACTTATCTTAAATCAAAACTTTTGTTGCCAGGAAATCCAGAAGAAGAATTTAAAGTTTTAGAAGTTGCTGAAAAATTAAAATTACAATTAAAAAAATTAGAATTGATTAGATTACTTTCTGACCAAATGTTACAAAGAAAAAGACTTGGTAGAGAAATAAGAACTAGAGGAATTAAAGGAAATATACGATCTATATATAGTACTGAATATAAACTAAATCTTTACGAACTTTTAAAATCTTATTCCTCAATTATTATGACCAAAGATTTTCAAAGGATGAATATTCCTAAACTTCCAGTTTTTACCACTGAAGATGGCATCAAAAGAATAAAAGAATTCTTTGGTAAGTTAATTGATTGGAGAAATATTAATGAACTAATACCTTCTTCATTTAAAAGTGGCTCAAAATATAAAACAACTGGTAAAGCAGGAATTTTTGCTGGCTCCTTAGAGCTGGTTAAAGAGGGCAATCTAACTATAAAGCAAGAAAACTTATTTGATGATATTTATATTAAAGAATTAAAATGACAAAAGTAAAAAAAAAAACAAATAACAATATAGTTACTTTCCCATCAAAAATGAATGATGGTGAAAGAGAAGTTGAGGCAATAATTTTTGCTGCTGCTGAACCATTAGATATTGACACTATCGAATCTAAAATTTCAAAAAAAATTGATGTTTTAAAATCATTACAGAAATTACAAAAAGAATATTCATCAAGAGGAATTAATTTAGTTTGTATTTCTAATAAATGGTCTTTTAGAACTTCTGAAAATTTATCGAACCTTATGTCTCAAGAAAAAACTGTAGAAAAAAAATTGTCAAGAGCTGCAGTTGAAACATTAGCAATAATTGTTTATCACCAACCTGTTACTAGAGCTGAAATAGAAGAAATAAGAGGTGTTGCTTTTGGAACAAACACACTTGAGATTTTAATGGAGCTAAATTGGGTAAAACCACAAGGTCGTAAAGATGTACCTGGTAAACCAATTCAGTATGGAACAACTGATGATTTCTTAAGTCATTTTAGTCTTCAAAAATTGTCTGATTTACCTACAGTTGAAGAATTGGGATCTGCCGGTCTTATTGATAGCTCAAATATTGATAATGCAATATTTGGTACTGGTAAATTTTACAAAGAGAAACAAGTTGAAAAAAAAGAGGATATTTATGAAAATATCGATGAGATGTTAGGTGGAACACTAAGTCCTGATGAAGAAAAGTAAAAAGTTACTTTAAAAATAAATTTAAAAGAGGTATAAAATATTATGAGCATTGGAATTTGGCAAATAGCAATAGTAGTTATTCTTGTTGTACTTTTATTTGGTAGAGGCAAGATATCTAGCTTAATGGGCGATGTAGCCAAAGGTATAAAAAGTTTTAAAAAAGGTATGGCTACAGACATTACAGACGAACCTGAGCCTAAAAATGTTTCAGAAAATAATCAAGATAGCAAAGACAAAGAGTAGATTAAATGCCCACTATTGGCTGGTTTGAGATTTTAATAGTAGTTGCTGTTGCAATCATTGTTATTGGACCTAAGGACTTCCCCTATATGTTAAAAAAAGTTGGTTCGTGGATTGGAACCACAAAAAGATATATTAGCAATATACAAAATGAAGTAGCTGACCTTGATATCAATTCTAATGAAATAGAAAAACCTATAGAAGAAAAAAAAGATAATGACAAAATCTGAAAATGAAAGCGGTTTTGTAAGCCATCTAACTGAACTTAGAAAAAGATTAATTCATTCTTTTATTTTTTTATTCATTTTTTTTATTGGATGTTATTTTTTTTCAGAACATTTATATGGTTTTTTAGTTGAACCTTTTGCTAAAGCAGTAAATGAAAGTGGAACTGATAGAAGGTTAATTTTTACAGCTTTACAGGAAACATTTTTAACATACTTAAAGGTTTCTTTTTTTGCAGCATTCTTTGTTACATGTCCCTATATATTGGTACAAATATGGAAATTTATTGCACCAGGACTCTATAAGCATGAAAAAATTGCAATCGTTCCTTATCTAGTTTTAACGCCTATATTATTTTTTCTAGGAGGCATGCTTGTTTATTATTTAATAATGCCGCTAGCTATTAAGTTTTTTCTCTCTTTTGAAAGCACAGGAGCTTCAACAGGATTACCCATTCAATTGGAAGCTAAAGTTAGCGAATATCTTTCTCTGGTTATGAAATTAATTTTTGCATTCGGTATAAGTTTTCAGTTACCAGTTGTCCTTAGCTTATTAGCTAGAGTAGGTATTGTTGATGCTGAATTTCTTAGAAAAAAAAGAAAATATGTCGTTGTAATGATTTTTGCTGCAGCTGCACTATTAACACCACCTGATCCCATAACTCAAATTGGACTAGCAATACCATTATTGATTTTATATGAATTATCTATATTTTCTGTAAACATTATTGATAAGAAAAATAAAAAAAATGCATAATATAAAAGAAATTAGAAATGATGTTGAGGCTTTTAAAAAAGCTTTGAATAAAAGATTTATAGAAATAGATGTAGATAAGATTTTATCATTGGATGAAAATAATAGAGAGTACATCCAACAAAGAGAATTACTTGAAAAAGAAAAAAAAGATATTTCAAAATCTAAAGATCAATCACTTTTTGAAAAATCAAAAAAGATAACTGTTCAAATAGATGATATTAGTAAATTACAAGCTAGCGTTAAAAATGAATTGGAAACAATTTTGTCATCAATACCAAATATACCTCATCCAGATGTTCCTACAGGTAAAGATGAAAACTCAAATGTAGAAATTTCTAAATCAGGAACAATACCAAATTTTAAATTTAAACCTAAATCGCATTATGAATTAGGTGAAAACTTAAATATGCTTGATTTTGATCTAGCAACGAAAACTACTGGATCAAGATTTGTTTTTGTAAAAGATAAATTGGCCATGCTAGAAAGAGCTTTATCAAATTTTATGCTTGATATACATGTGAATACTAATGGTTATGAAGAAATATCCCCGCCACTAATTGCAACAGATGCTACTATGTATGGTACGGGACAATTACCCAAATTTGATAATGACCAGTTTGAACTTAAATTAGACGACTCTAGTGACAGAAAATTTTTAATTCCAACTGCTGAAGTTATTTTAACCAATATTGTAAAAGACCAAATTATTGATAAAAAAAAACTTCCAATGCGAATGGTTGCCTCAACACCCTGTTTTAGAAAAGAAGCAGGAAGTTATGGTAAAGATACTAAGGGAATGATTAGACAGCACCAATTTTACAAGGTTGAAATGGTGAGTATTGTTGAAATTGATAAGTGCTTACCTGAACTTGATAGAATGACTCATTGTGCAACTAAAATTTTAGATTTACTAAAACTTCCATACCGAAAAATTGTTTTATGTACTGGTGATATGGGTTTTAGTGCTGAAAAAACTTTTGATATTGAGGTGTGGCTTCCATCAGAAGATAAATATAGGGAAATCTCAAGTTGTTCTTCATGTGGATCATTTCAAGCTAGAAGAATGAAAGCCAGATATAAAAACGAAAAGAAAGAAACTGTGCTTGTTGGCACCTTAAACGGCAGTGGTTTAGCAGTTGGTAGAACATTAGTTGCCATATTAGAAAATTATCAACAAGAAGACGGGTCTATTCTAGTACCAGAAGCTTTAAAGCCTTACATGAATAATATTGAAAAAATCGTTAAGATTTAAAGTTGTTTTAATTAGATAGATGTTGTAAGAATTCATTTTAATTAAGGAGAATTATGGATCAAGGAATAGGCCAATTTATACCACTAATTTTAATTTTTGTTATTTTTTACTTTTTTTTAATAAGACCTCAACAAAAGAAAGTTAAAGAGCATAAAGCCATGGTAGAAAACTTATCAAGAGGAGACAAGGTTGTAACTTCTGCTGGTATTATTGGGACAGTTGAAAGAATTATTGATAATGAAAAAGTTGAAGTGCAAATTGCTGACAACGTTAAAGTAGAAATTATCAAATCTACAGGTATTCAAGGATTACTTAACTCCCCTGAAGTAAAAAAATAACATTTTACTAAAGTGTTATACTTTTCTAAATTAAGAATTACCTTAGTTTCTTTAGTATCAATTTTTTTTATTTTTATTGCTGCATCAAATTTTCAAAACCCTGAAGACAGTTTTATTTCTAAAAAGATAAATCTAGGTTTAGATTTACAAGGTGGATCATATCTTTTGCTAGAAATTGATAATGAACCTGTTGAAATTCAAAAATTACAAAATACAACAACTGTTATTAGAAATTTTTTAAAAGATAAAAAAATATCTTTTAATGATCTAAGAATTGAAGATAAAAAAATAATATTCAGTACACCCAATGATAATATTGAGTTGGTTCAATCTTTTTTTCTTGATAAAGAAAGTGATATTAACCCTTATTATTTTCAATATAAATCACATCAGTTTGATGTAAATATTCAAGATAATGAATTTACGCTAACTCTATCAAAATATGGACTTATCGAAATTAAAACATCTTCACAAGATCAAGCTATAGAAATAGTTAGAAGAAGAGTTGATGAAGTTGGTACAAATGAACCCAATATACTGAAAAGAGGTAATAATAGAATTCTAGTTGAGCTTCCTGGTCTTGATGATCCCATGCGTATCAAGTCACTTTTAGGAAAAACTGCAAATTTAACATTTAGATTTGTCACTCAAAATAATAATGACACTTTTGGTACTGAAATGCTTCAATTTGAAGATGGAACTAGCGAAGCAATGGTTAGCAAAAGAATAATCTTAAATGGGGAGAATTTATTGGATGCTCAACCACAAATGAATAATCAAACCAACGAAACAGTAGTATCATTTACACTTGATAGAGTGGGGGCAAAAAGATTTGGTAAAGCAACCAGTACAGGAATTGGCAAACAATTAGCAATTGTTCTAGATGGTAAAATTGTTAGTGCTCCAGTAATAAGGGATACTATAGCAAGTGGAAATGGTCAGATCAGTGGAAATTTTACATTTCAATCTGCAACAGACTTGGCATTACTTCTAAGATCAGGAGCGTTACCAGCGCCACTTAACATTATTGAAGAAAGAACAGTTGGACCTGACCTTGGCCAAGATTCAATTAATGCAGGAGTTATCGCCCTTATGATTGGTTTCTTATTGGTGATAATTTTTATGTTTGTTAAATATAGAATTTTTGGTCTAATTGCTAACATAACACTATTAATTAACTTATTTTTTTTAGTCGGTATTTTAACATTATTTGAAGCAACATTAACACTTCCTGGAATAGCAGGTATCATTTTAACTGTTGGTATGGCAGTTGACGCTAACGTATTAATTTTTGAAAGAATTAAAGAAGAATGCAAGAAAGAAAAAAATAATATTATAGCTTTTGATGCAGGTTATGTGAAATCAAAAACTGCAATTATAGACGCAAATATAACCACATTAATTGCAGCTGTAATCTTATTCTTTATGGGCTCTGGACCTATTAAAGGTTTCTCTGTGACTTTAGCTGTAGGGATTTTTACAACACTGTTTTCAGTTTATTTTATTGCTAGAATGCTTACAGGTCTTTATGTCGTAAGAAATAAAGAAAAGACTGAACTAATATAATGATTAATTTTAATAAATTTTATAAACTATTTAATCTAATCTCTTTAAGTTTAGTTGTTGCATCTGTTCTATTATTATTTTTTAAAGGACTTAATTTTGGTGTAGATTTTAAAGGTGGTACTTTAATAGAACTAAGGTCTAACGATAAAAATATTAATGTTACTTCTTTAAGGCAATCTTTTAACAAAATGAATTTAGGAGATTTTAATATTAAAAAATTTGGCAATGAAAATGATTTTTTAATCAAAATAGAGAAAAAAGATACAAGCGCAAACGCTATAGAAGTTATAAAAAAAGATTTAACATCTTCATTGGGGAGTTCTTTTAATTTCAGAAGAGTTGAAAATGTAGGTCCAAAAGTTAGTTCTGAATTATTAAAGTCTGGTATTATTGCAATTGCACTATCTCTAGCTGCAATGTTATTTTACATATGGATAAGATTTGAATGGCAATTTAGCTTAGGTGCTATTTTAGCCCTATTTCATGATGTCATTATAACACTTGGTCTTTTTTCATTATTTAGTTTGGAAATAAATCTATCAATAGTTGCCGCCGTTTTAACTATAGTAGGCTATTCAATGAACGATACTGTTGTCATTTATGACAGAGTTAGAGAAAATTTAAGAAAGTTTTCTGATATCAAGATTTATGAACTTACAAATATCTCAATCAATGAAACACTTTCTAGAACTATAATTACATCAGCCACAACATTGCTTGCTTTAGTTTCAATTTACTTATTTGGTGGAGAAATATTAAAAGGTTTTTCTCTAGCTATGATAATGGGTGTTGTATTTGGAACTTATTCTTCAATTTATATAGCTAATCCTATACTTGTGAAACTTAGAGTGTCCCAAAAAACAATCCTAAAAGAAGATACGGAATAGATTTAATAAAGATTTTGAGCTGCTACCATTGAGAGTAACATTGGTAACGATAAAAGAGTATTTGTTCTTGAAAACAACATTGCTGTCCTTGCTGATTTTGCCTTAACATCAGGTTCGCACTCAACAATACCTAATGCTCTTTTTTGATTTGGCCAAATTATAAACCAAACATTAAAAGCCATGTATAAGCCAAGCCACATTCCAATACCAATAGCTGTACTTTTTCCACCACCACCTAAAGTCATAGCATCATGTAAATAACCATTTAAATAAGCTAAAATTAATCCAGACAATACTGTTAGTAAGGCTGCCCATCTGAAATAAAACAAAGCTGCTGGTGCAATAACTTTACCTATAGCAGGTTTTTGTTCGTCAGGAATTTTAGGCATGTTTGGAATTTGAACAAAGTTAAAATACCAAAGAAGTCCAATCCACATAATAGCAACTGTTACGTGAATAAATCTTGTTAACCAACTCCAAAAAATTGTATCAAAATCAAAACCACCATTACCAAAAAATAATCCTAGAAAAAGAATAATAGCTAAAGCTAATGATGCATGAATTGTCTTTGGAAGCGATGATAGTAAATTACCCATAATTAGAATCACTTATACACTAATTTTTTAAATCTTTAACTTCTTTTTAAATTTTTCTTCCAGCATAGGTTTTAAGAATTCCCCAGTATAACTACCTTTTATTTTTATAATATCCTCAGGTTTGCCTTCTGCGATAATATTTCCTCCTTTGACACCACCCTCAGGACCCATATCAACAATATAATCGGCTGTTTTAATTACATCTAAATTATGCTCAATAACAACAACGGTATTTCCTAGTGCTACAAACGTATGTAGTATTTCTAATAATTTTTTAATATCATGCTGGTGAAGTCCAGTAGTTGGTTCATCTAAAATATACATAGTTCTTCCTGTAGATCTTTTCGATAGTTCCTTGGCTAACTTAATACGCTGAGCTTCTCCACCAGATAATGTTGTAGCCTGTTGTCCAATTTTTATATAACCAAGCCCAACTTTTTTTAATGTTAATAGTTTGGTTTTTATATTTGAAATATTTTCAAAGTATTCACACCCTTCATCAACAGACATATTTAAAACATCAGCTATACTTTTATCCTTAAACTTTATTTCAAGAGTTTCTCTGTTATACCTAGTTCCCTTACATTCATCACATTGTATATAAACATCAGGTAAGAAATGCATCTCGTATGTAATTACGCCATCGCCTTCACAAGCTTCACATCTCCCACCTTTAACATTAAATGAAAATCTTCCAGGTTTATATCCTCTTGTTTTTGACTCAGGTAGTGCCGTAAACCAATCTCTAATAGGCCCAAAGGCCCCGGTATAGGTTGCCGGATTTGATCTCGGTGTTCTCCCAATTGGTGATTGATCTATATCAATTATCTTATCTATAAGCTCAACACCTTTATAACCTTTAAATGCTTTTGGAACTTTTCTAGCTTTGTTATTTAAGGTTAAATTTAATGCATGATATAATGTTTGCAATATCAATGTAGATTTACCACTGCCAGAAACTCCAGTAACGCAAGTAAAGCTTCCTGTTGGAATTTTAAGATTAACGTTATTCAAATTATTTCCACTAGCTCCATTAATTTCTACAAATCTACCATTCTTAGCAAGTCTTCTAGTTCTCGGAATTTCTATATATTTTTTATGAGATAGGTATTGACCGGTGATACTATTTATATTTTTAAGTATCTCGTTATAAGTTCCTTGTGCAATGATCTCACCACCGTTAGTACCAGCTTCTGGTCCTAAATCTATTATGTGGTCAGCATTTTCCATAGTTTCAGTGTCATGCTCAACAACGATTACTGTATTTCCAAGATCTCTTAGTCTTTTCAATGCATTAATTAGTTTAACATTATCTTTTTGGTGCAAACCTATAGAAGGTTCGTCAAGAACATATAATACTCCTGTCAATCCTGAACCAATTTGCGAAGCAAGCCTAATTCTTTGTGCTTCTCCACCGGAAAGAGTCCCAGACTCTCTTGATAAAGTTAAATACTCAAGTCCAACATTTAAAAGAAACGTTAACCTCTCATTAATTTCTTTTAGAATATGTTCTGCTATTTTAAATTGTCTTTTATCAAGATTTTGTTCCAACCCTTTAAACCAGTTAGCAGCATCTAAAATAGATTTTTTTGTAACATCGCTTATATTTTGATTATCAATTTTAACACATAAAGCTTCCTCTTTTAGTCTATTACCATTACAACCTTCACATGCAGAATCCGATTGATATTCCGCTATAGCTTCTCTCTTCCACTCACTGTCAGATTCTAGAAATCTTCTTTCAAGATTGTTTATAACACCTTCAAAAGTTTTTTTATGAGAGTATTTTTCATATCCATCATCATAGACAAATTTTATTTCTTCTTCGTCTGATCCAAATAAAATTACATCTTTAAATTTTTTGGGTAATTTTTTCCATTTTTCATCTAAAGAAAATCCATAGTGTTTAGCAATAGAGGCTAATGTTTGAGCATAATATAGTGTGGTCGATTTAGCCCATGGTTCTATAGCACCATCAGCTATACTTTTTTTTTCATCGGGAACCACTAAATTTGGATCTACATTTAATTTAATACCAATACCTTCACATTCAGCACAGGCCCCATATGGACTATTAAAAGAAAAAAGTCTTGGTTCAATTTCTTCGATTGTAAAACCACTTTCTGGACATGCAAATTTTGTCGAGTAAATTAATTTTTCAATTTTTCTAAATTTTTGAGGTAAAGTTTCGTCTTCGTACTCAACAAATACAAGACCATTTGATAAATTTACAGCTGTTTCAATACTTTCAGCTAAACGATTTCCTAGATTTGAGTTCAAAACAATTCTGTCAATTAAAACAGATATATCATGCTTAAGTTTTTTATCTAATTCAGGTGCTTTATCTATGTCATAAAGAACCTCATCAATTTTAATTTTTCTAAAGCCTCTTCTTTTATAGCTTAAAATATCTTTTCTATATTCACCTTTACGGCCACGGACCACTGGCGCATATATATAAATTGTAGATTTTTTGGGAAGTTTTTTTATTAAATCGACAATCTGTGTAATTGTTTGTGATGTTATTGGTTTTCCAGTAAAGGGTGAATAGGGCACACCAGCTCTCGCATAGAGCACTCGCATATAATCATAAATTTCTGTAACTGTAGCAACAGTTGATCTTGGGTTCTTTGATGTATTTTTTTGTTCAATAGCTATTGCTGGACTCAATCCTTCAATAAGATCAACGTTAGGTTTTTTCATTTTATCTAAAAATTGTCGAGCATAAGCAGATAAACTTTCAACATATCTTCTTTGTCCCTCTGCATAGATAGTGTCAAAAGCTAATGAAGATTTTCCAGAACCGGAAAGTCCAGTAATAACAACAAATTGATCTTTGGGTATTTCTACAGAAACATTCTTTAAATTATGCTCCTTTGCACCCTTGATAACTATCTTTTTGATCATAATTTTAGTTGCTTTAAATTAATAAAATTAATATTGAGTTTATATTGTGATATAAAAACTAAATAAATAAATAAACACTTATAAAATATTATGGCTGGAAGTTTAAATAAAGTATTATTAATTGGGCGTTTAGGCGCAGACCCTGAAATTAAACAAATGGTAAACGGCAAAAGCGTTGCAAGATTGAGTTTAGCAACAAGTCAATCATGGAAAGACAAGACAACAGGTGAAAAAAAAGAAAAGACGGAGTGGCACCGAATAGTTGTATTCAATGATGGATTAGTAAATGTTGTGCAGCAATATTTAAAAAAAGGAGCTCAAATTTATGTTGAAGGACAAATAGCTACTAGAAAATGGAAAGATGAACAATCTGGACAAGACAAATATTCTACAGAAATAGTAATTCAAGGATATAACTCTTCACTAACAATGTTAGGTGGAGGAAATACAGGTGGTGGAATCCAAAATGATAACACACAAGCGCCTGCTAATAATTTTGAAGATAGTCCACAAACTTCAAATGATATGGATGACGAAATTCCATTTTAGTTTCTATGAAAGACACAGAAATACCTAAAGATAAAAATATTAAACTTATCTCAATGCATGATGAGATGAGTTCATCATATTTGTCATATGCGATGAGCGTAATTGTGAGTAGGGCTCTTCCTGATGTTAGGGACGGGCTTAAACCTGTTCATAGACGAATATTATTTGCCATGTATAAAGGTGGTTACGATTGGTCAAAACAATTCAGAAAATCCGCAAGAATAGTTGGAGATGTTATTGGTAAATATCACCCACATGGAGATCAGTCTGTTTATGATGCTCTAGTTAGAATGGTTCAGGATTTTTCTATGAGTTTACCTCTTGTTCAGGGCCAAGGTAACTTTGGATCTATTGATGGAGATCCAGCTGCGGCTATGAGATATACTGAGACTAGATTAGCTAAAGTTTCGCAATACTTAATAGACGATATTGAAAAGGATACCATCGAATACAAGAGTAACTACGATGAAACAGAAAAAGAACCATCAGTTTTACCCGCTCAATATCCTAATTTATTGGTTAATGGAGCTGGTGGTATAGCAGTTGGAATGGCAACAAGCATACCTCCACACAATTTAGGTGAAATCATTGATGGAACATTAGCCTTAATTGAAAATAAAGATATTAAGATTAAAGAATTAATGAAACACATTCCAGGTCCTGATTTTCCTACAGGTGGTGTCATCATTGGGAAAGAAATTATTAAGGCAGGATATAATGTAGGTCGTGGGTCATTTAAAATTAGAGGTGAAATAAGTGTTGAAGCACAAAAAAATGGTAGAGAAAGATTGGTTATTACTTCTGTACCTTATCAAGTAAATAAATCAGTTTTAAATGAAAGAATTGCCCAACTTGTTAGAGAGAAAAAAATTGAAGGAATAAAAGATATTAGGGATGAGTCTAATAGAGAGGGGATTAGAGTAGCAATTGATTTAAGAAATGGTGTTGAGCCAGAAACTATTAAGCGATTACTTTATAAAAATACTTCGATAGAAAGTTCTTTTGGTTTTAATACTTTAGCAATCGTTGATGGCAAACCTAAAATATGTAATTTAAAAGAGTTTTTAACAAATTTTTTAACATTTCGTGAAGATGTTGTTATTAAGAAAACTAAATTTGACTTAAAAAAAGCAGAGGACAGAGCTCATATTTTGATTGGGTTATCTGTATCTGTTGAGAATTTAGATAAGATTATAAAAATTATACGGTCTTCAAAAACTCCTGATGATGCTAAAAAATCATTATTAAACACTAAGTGGAAAATTAATAAATCTTTAAAGTTAATTTCACTTGTCGAAGATAAGAAGGGGAAAAATTTATACTCATTATCTGACCCTCAAGTAATTGCTATTTTAGAACTTAGACTTCAAAAACTTACAGCTCTTGGTATTAATGAAATAGAAGTCGAAATTAAAAAATTAGCTGATTTAATTAAGGGATATAAGAAAATAATTAATTCCAAAAAAGAACTTTTAAACGTAATAAGTGAAGAGCTTAAAACTATTAAAGAAAAATTTGCTGTACCACGAAGAACTAAAATTATAGATGCTATTTTAAACTATGATATTGAAGAAACTATTCAAAAAGAGTCTGTTATTATTACAGTTACACTTCAGGGATATATTAAAAGGGGAGCATTAAGCAGCGTTAAACAACAAAAAAGAGGTGGCAAGGGTAAATCTGGGATTACAACGAGAGATGAAGATTCTGTAGTACAAACTTTATCAGTTAACACACACACTTCTGTTCTTTTCTTCTCGACAGAAGGACTTGTCTACAAAATTAAAGCTTGGAAGATACCTGAGGGATCAACTACATCAAAAGGTAAATCTCTATTTAATATCTTACCTTTAAAAAATCATCAATCAATCAGTTCAATTATGCCATTCCCTGATGATGAAAGTGATACGAAAAATCTTCAAATTGTTTTTGCAACTGCAAAGGGTAAGGTTAGAAAAAACAGTCTCGAAGACTTTTCTTCCATTAATTCAGCTGGAAAAATTGCAATAAAATTAGATCCCAATGATAAAATCGTAGGAGTTGAAATTTGTAAAGATGACCAAGATGTAATGCTAAGTACAAAAAATGGTAAATGCATTAGATTTGAATCAAAAAAACTAAGAATATTTAAGGGTAGATCCTCAAAAGGTATAAAGGGTATAGAGCTATCTCCTAATGATGAGATTGTTTCTCTTTCAATAACAAATAAAGAAAAAATAAAAAAAGATACTAAATCTGATGGAAGGTTTGTTTTATCAATTACAGAAAATGGATACGGCAAAAAAACATTAAACAATGAATATAGAGTTACCAATAGAGGTGGTAAAGGCATAATTGGAATTGTTAACTCACCTAGAAATGGCAGTATATGTTCGTCATTTCCTGTTATAGAGGGAGATGATGTGATGATTTCAACAAATAAAGGTAGAGTGATTAGAGTTGCCGTTAAAGAAATCAGAACAGCGGGAAGAAATACTCAAGGTGTAAGAATTATCAAATTATCTGGTGATGAAAAAGTTGTTTCAGCAATAAAAATTGATGATAACTTGGAGTAATGAAAAAAGTTGCCGTATATCCCGGAACATTTGACCCAATTACCTTTGGTCATATTGATGTTATAAATAAAGCTTTAAAATTATTTGATAAAGTTATTATTGCTGCTTCTGATGGTGCTAATAAAAATTATCTTTTCAATTCACTTGAAAGAGTACAATTAATTAAAAAAGCCTTATTTGTTGATTTAAAGTTCGATAAAAAGAAGATTGAAGTTATTTCATTTACATCATTAACAACTGATTTATGCAAAAAATATAAATCTAATATTATTTTAAGAGGTTTAAGAGCAGTATCTGATTTCGAATATGAATTTCAACTAGCTGGAATGAATAGAAAATTGAACAATAATATAGAAACAATTTTTTTAATGTCTGATGTTGAAAATCAAATCATTTCATCAAGATTTGTTAAAGAAATAGTTAGACTAAAAGGCGATATCAAAAAATTTACTACAAAAAGCACAATAAAATCTTTAAAAGAAAAATATGAATAAACTTATAACAAAATTTTTAATTTTATTTTTTATACTAACCAACAACACAATCGCAGAGGAGAATATTATGATTTTAAAGCTTAAAGATGGAGACGTTAAAATAGAACTTTTTGAAGATGTGGCACCTAATCATGTCAAAAGAATTAAGCAATTAGCAAAAGATGGTAAATACGATGGTGTTGTATTTCACAGAGTGATTGATGGCTTTATGGCGCAAACTGGTGATGTTCAGTTTGGTAACTCTTCTAATGATCAATTTGATTTAAGAAGAGCTGGAATGGGTGGCTCTGATTTACCTGATCTTAAAGAGGAATTTAGTGATTTACCTCATGAAAGAGGAACACTATCTATGGCTAGATCACAAGATCCAAATAGTGCAAACAGCCAATTTTTTATATGTTTTAAAGAAGCGTCTTTTCTAGATAGACAATATACGGTATTTGGTAAAGTTATTGAAGGCATGGATCTTGTTGATAAAATCAAAAGAGGAGATCAAAACAATAACGGTTCTGTTTCTAACCCAGATAAAATCATTAGCTTTAAATAATTTTAGTTCACAAATTTCATGGCGTTAAAGAATTTCAAATTTAATGTCATAGAAAGGGATAAATTTGCTAGAGTTGGAGTAATCGAAACTCATAGAGGCAATATTCAAACACCTGCTTTTATGCCTGTTGGAACACAGGCAACTGTAAAAGCTTGCCTTATTGACGATGTTATTAAAACAGGATCTGAA
Organism: Candidatus Pelagibacter sp. PS_16; assembly: GCF_059417965.1. Lineage (NCBI taxonomy): Bacteria > Pseudomonadati > Pseudomonadota > Alphaproteobacteria > Candidatus Pelagibacterales > Candidatus Pelagibacteraceae > Candidatus Pelagibacter > Candidatus Pelagibacter sp. PS_16. The sequence continues at coordinate 582,332 of NZ_CM182074.1, forward strand.
ATAATTTTATCAAATACCTATCACTTAATGATCAGACCAGGTGTTGATAGAATTATTTCTGCTGGTGGTTTACATAAATTTATGAATTGCAAACTTCCCATACTTACAGATTCTGGTGGGTTTCAAGTTATGTCTCTTTCTAAATTAAACAAAGTAGACAGAGAAAAGGGTGCAATATTTAACTCTCATGTAGATGGTAAAAAATTTATATTAAGTCCAGAAGAAAGCATAAGAGTTCAAAAGGGTTTAGACTCTGATATTGTTATGATTATGGATGAGTGTCCTAAGAAAACTACTGACTATAAAGTAATTAATAAATCCATGGAACTATCCATATATTGGGCTGAAAGATCTAAAATAGCTTTTGGATTAAACCCACATAAAGCTTTATTTGGAATTGTCCAGGGTGGTTTATTTAAAGATCTAAGAACAAAATCTCTTAATGAGTTAATTAAAATTGGCTTTGATGGATATGCCATTGGAGGACTTGCTGTAGGAGAAAGTCAAAATGAAATGTTTAGTGTTTTAGATGATTTAAAAAATATTATGCCAGATGACAAACCTAGGTATTTAATGGGAGTAGGGACACCAGCTGATATTCTTGGAGCTGTTAAGAGAGGTGTTGATATGTTTGATTGTGTAATGCCTACGAGATCTGGAAGAACCGGTTTAGCTTTTACTTGGAATGGTCGTGTGAATATCAAAAATAATAAATATAAAAATGATAATGAACCTCTTGATCCAAATTGTTCAAATTTAAATCTTAATAAGTATTCAAAAAACTATATAAATCATCTCTTCAATACGAATGAAATCTTAGGTTCTACACTTTTAACCTTACATAACATCAACTTTTATCAAGAATTAATGTCTTCTATTAGAGAAAATATTAAAAAAGGTACATTTGATAAATTTCATGATGAATACATTGATAAGTTGTAATTTAAATATTTGCAATTTACGATGTTATGGAATAAATAATTGTTTTTTGGTAATAAAAATTATTCAAGTTTGATATTTTTTTATTGTTTAAATTTTTAAGTGTAAAGAAATTTAAAAATTTTAAAGAAGACTTCACCAAAAGTTTTTTTTTAAAATTAAATAAAAAAAAACATTTATCTCAACTTTAATAATTTATATGTGGGCCCTTAGCTCAGTTGGTAGAGCAATTCCCTTTTAAGGAATGGGTCGATGGTTCGAGTCCATCAGGGCTCACCACTAAAATAATCTTTTAAATGTTAGCTAATTGTAATCGGTGGATAGTCTAATATGACACTATTTTCCCATTCTGATAAATCTTTTATTCTTTTTGAGGATGATGGGTGGGTGCTCATAAATTGAGGTGGTTCTTTGCCTTTATTTTCTGCCTTCATCCTTTCCCATAACTTTTTAGTTTCCCTTATATCAAAGCCAGATAAAGAAGCAAAAATCATTCCCAGGTAATCAGCTTCACTTTCTTGAGTCCTTGAGAAAGGATTCATTATTCCTATTTGCGATAATAGACCTACGGTGTTCATGCCAGTAGCTTGATTGATTTGCCCTAACTTTCCACCTGAAAAAATATCGATTAAAGAAGTTCCAGTTTGTAAAAGTGCACTTCTACTGGCTCTTTCAACTGAATGTTTAGCAACAGCATGTGCAATCTCATGACCCATAACTGAGGCAAGACCGTTTGTATTTTTTGTTACATCAAGTATTCCTGTGTACACAGCGATTTTACCACCAGGCATGCACCAAGCATTTTTTACTTTTTTATTATCTATTAAAATATACTCCCAATCAAAATTAATAGTTGGATCATTTTGACCTGCTCTATAAAAATACTCAGATATAGCGTCTTCCATTCTTTTTCCAATATCTTTAATTTCATTGAGTGTTTTAGTGTCATCACTCATTTTTTCTTTTTCTTTAACTTTTTCAAAAATTTGAGCTGCCTGAGCATTTAATTTTGATTCAGGTATAATTTTCAATTGTCTTCTGTCTGTTATTGGGGCTGTAGAACAAGCACCGAGCATTAAGCCCGAACATCCACATCCAATATAATTTAAAAATTTTCTTCTATTCATTTTATTAAAATTTTGATAATCATATAAATATATACTTTTATGAATTTAAACAATAAAATCTTAGTTGTGCTTTTTGTTATAGCTGTATCTTTTGTAATTTATTCTAGCTATCATTAAATTTTTATGTCTATTAAGAAGAAAAAATCATTTGCTTTAAGATTAAGAAACTATTTTTTTACAGGTGTAATTGTTTTAATTCCAATTGGTTTTACCCTTTATTTAAGCAAATTTTTAATTAATTTTTCTACTAAATTAGTACCATCAGGTCTAAATCCTAATACTTATCTTCCTTATGCGATACCAGGTATTGAAATAATTTTAACAATTATTTTTATTACAGTTGTTGGTGGTCTTTCTTTAACTTTTATAGGTAAAAAATTTTTACAAATAATTGATGATTTGTTTAAAAGAATGCCAATATTAAGAACAATCTACTCTGCCATTGGACAAATGACAGATTCCTTTCGGGAGCAAGAAGGCAATAAAAAAAGTGTTGTACTAGTTGAGTATCCAAGAAAAGGATCTTGGGCAGTAGGTTTTGCTACGAAAGAAAATTCAGGTGAAATTAAAGCCAAAACAAATATTAACTTAGTTAATGTTTTTGTTCCAACAACTCCTAACCCAACAAGTGGTTTTTTATTAATGATACCAAAAGACGATTTGATCTATTTAGATATGACATTTGAAGAAGCATCAAAATTTATAGTCTCAGCTGGAACCTCTAAGCCTAAAAGCTAAACCATATCATTAATTATATCTGCTTGATCATATAACTTGAGTAAAGCTTTATATTTTTTAATATCAGTATTTTCTAATTCTATCTTTTTAATTTGTTTTTCTGCCATTAAAAATAAATCTTCATTTTGAATGGGGTCTGCTAACCTAAAATTTTTAATTCCACTTTGCTTAAAACCAAGTAAATCACCAAAACCTCTTAACTTCATATCTTCTTCTGAAATTTCAAAACCATCATTTGAGTTTTTTAAAATATTAATTCTTTTTTTAGCATTCACACTTAAATTTGACTTAAACATTAATATACAGCTTGCCTGTTTTGTTCCACGTCCAACTCTTCCTCTTAACTGATGTAGCTGAGATAATCCAAATTTGTTAGCATTTTCTATTATGATTACATTAGCATTAGGAAAGTCAATACCAACTTCTATAATTGTTGTCGAAACTAAAATTGAATATTTCTTATTAAGAAATTTATTTAATATTTCTTCCTTCTCTTCATTTTCAATTTTTCCATGTAGTAGTGCAACTTTATTTGGAAAAATTTCATTAAGAAATTTATATTTCGTAACTGATGATTGGTGATCTAATTTTTTTGATTCCTCTATCAAAGGACACACCCAGAAGATTTGGTTTCCTTCCTTTATTTCTTTTTTTACAAAGTTGATAACATCGTCTATTTTACTTTCTAATTTGCTATAAGTTTTAACTTCTTTTCTATTACTTGGTTTTTCTTTAATAATAGAAACATCCATATCACCATAAACTGACATAGTTAGAGTTCTCGGAATTGGTGTCGCTGACATTAAAAGAACATCACAATTATCACCCCCTTTATCTGATAAAAGTTTTCTTTGTCTAACACCGAATTTGTGCTGTTCATCAATTATAATATAACCAAGGTTTGCAAAAATAATTTTTTTTTGAAAAATTGCATGTGTGCCAAACACCATTTGAATTTCATTGTTTTCCAGGTTTTTTATAATTCTCTTTTTTTCACTATTTTCACTCTTACTAGAAAGTAATTCAATTTTGATATCTTTAGGAAATAGTTTTTTTGCTAAAGTATAATGCTGTCTTGCCAATATTTCTGTAGGAGCCATTAATGCAACTTGGAACCCTGAATTAATGACATTCAATGAAGAAATCAATGCGACAATAGTTTTACCACTCCCAACATCACCTTGTAAAAGTCTAAACATTTTACTTTTAGAATTTAGATCCTTATTAATATCATCCAATGAATTTTTTTGATCATTGGTAAGTGTAAAGTTTAATTTATTAACTATATTCTTATGAGCTTTTTCACTGAAGTTTTTCGAAATTTTTTTAATTTTCTTAATTTTTTTTCGAATTTCTGAATTAACTAAAAAAGATGCTAATATTTCATCATAAGCAAGTCTTTTATAAAAATCAGATTTATAATTTTCAATATTTTTTGGATCATGTAATTTTATTATAGATTCATTCCAACTTTCATTATTAAAAATTTTTAGAATACCTTTATCGTGCCACTCTGGTAAAATAGGTAAGTTTTTTAAAATTTGATTAATAATTTTATTATAGGTTTTTTCAGTAATACCTTCTGTTAATGAGTATTTATTATCAATATTTTCAATTAAAGAACTGTCTTGAGAAATATATGTGGGATTTGTTATTTGATATCGTCCTTTATAATTGCCTATCTTACCGCTAATTGTCACTTCTTCATTTAGTGGTAAAATTTTTCTTACATATCCTTCATGACTATTGAAGAATATACATTCAATCTTTCCAGTTTCATCAATACAATTAACTCTATTAGGTAAGTTTCTAACTCTTGGAAATTGATATTTTAATGGAACAATTCTGATAGTTTGGATTACACCTATTTGAAGATCGCAAATTTTACTAACGAGCGTTCTGTCTGTATAAGATTTAGGCAGTCTCCACAGCAAGTCAAAAATATTATTTACTTTTTTTTTCTTCAAAATTTCCATGGTTTTTTTACCCACACCATTTAATTTGGTTAGATCAGCTAATAAATATTCATAATTATTCTTATTTTTCATATTAGTTGTAATATATTAATTATTATGACCATTAATATAAAGGATTTAAAAAATAAAATAACTTATAGAGCTAACTATAGAGGCACTAAAGAAATGGATAAGTTGTTAGGTTCATTTACTAAAAAATATATTGATCAGTTTAATGAACAGGAGCTAACCCTTTTGTGTGATTTGTTAGACTTTGATGATGAGAATCTTTATAAATTTAATCAAGGTCAAAATACAACAATACAAATTGAATTAAACAAAGTTTCAGAGATGTTTAAAAATTATAATTATGCAAGTGAATAGTGGCGGAGAGACTGAGATTCGAACTCAGGAAAGAGTTGCCCCTTTGCCGGTTTTCAAGACCGGTGCATTCAACCACTCTGCCATCTCTCCGTTAGCAACGTTTTATTATTATAAATTTTTAATTCAACAATAAAATTGATAAATTAAACAGATAATCATTTAATAGGTATAAATTTATTACTGTGGAAAAGCAAAAATTCAATACAGGTATAGGATTAACTGCACTAGGTTCTTTTTGGTGGGGTGTTATTGGTGTTATTTACTTCAAATATATTTCATTTGCAGGCTCTATAGAGGTAGTGATCCATCGTTGTGTGTGGACATCTGTAGCTTTAATAATAACTACTTTTTATTTTTCTAAATGGGATATTTTTTTTGAAATTATAAAAAATAAAAGAAATATAGTTTATTTATTTTTTTCAAGCTTACTAATTTTTATAAATTGGGCAACCTGGATTTATGCAGTGGGCACAGAAAAAATAATCGATGCAAGCTTTGGTTATTTTATCATGCCAATCTTAAGTGTATTCCTGGGGTATATCTTTTATGGTGAAAAAATTAATAAAAGAAGAGGTCTTTCCATACTTCTTGTTTTGCTGTCTATATCATTTCTTTTATTTAAAAGTTTTCATTCAATACCATGGGTTGGAATAATTGTAGCTCTAAGTTGGGGTTTTTATAATCTTCTTAGAAAAAAAATAAATGTTGATACCGATGTTGGACTTTTAATAGAAAGTCTTTTTATATTACCATTTGCGTTATTTGCTTTTTTTTTACTTTTTAAAAATAATTTAAATATTTTTAGTATTAATGAGCCTTCATTGATGTTTATACTAATGTTAGCTGGACCAATGACTGTTATACCTCTATTTCTATATGTAAGAGGTGTTGAGTTGTGTGGCCTTGGACCCACTGGAATGATTTTCTACATAACCCCAACATTTCAATTTTTATTGGGCTTTTTTTATTATGATGAAGCTTTTTCTTTCGATAAATCATTAAGTTTCATTTTAATATGGATTGCTGTAATTATTTATTTAAAAGATTTATATGAACATAATTAAATATTTTATAATTATAATTTTTACATTTATTCACGGAACACTATATGCCAATGAAAAAGAATTTAAGGAGTGGTTGGTTAATTTCAAAGCTTATGCTTTAGAAAAAAAAATCTCAGAAAAGACATTCAATTTAGCAATGTCTGATGTTGCGTTTTTACCTGATGTAATAAAATATGACCGTTTTCAGCCTGAGTTTTATGAAGATACCAAAACTTACATATCCAAAAGAACTTCTAAACAAAAAGTAAGTGCGGGCATTAAACTTTATGAATTAAATAAAGATTTCATAAATTCTGTCGACAATAAATTTTCTGTTGAGAAAGAGTTGCTTTTAGCATTAATGGGTATAGAGACTAATTTTGGAACTTATGTTGGAAAAATGGATATATTATCATCACTTGCAACTTTAAGTTATGATCAACGTAGATCTGATTTCTTTACCAAAGAATTAATTACTATTCTTCAATTAATAGATGAGGGGAAAATAGACCATAACATTTTATATGGATCATGGGCAGGTGCCTTTGGTTTTTTTCAATTTATGCCATCAACAATAGACAACTATGCAATAGACTATGATAAAAATGACATTATTGAGCTTAAATCAACTAAAGATTCATTTGCATCTGCAGCTAACTACATAAATAAAATTGGATGGAAAAAAAACCAACCTTGTTTCATTAAAGTAAAATTAAAAGAAAATATACCTAGCAATATATTAAATACATCTGCAAAAAAACTTCACCATAAAATTAAATTTAAGCTTTTAAAGAAATATATAATTAATGAAGATAGTTTTAATTCTATTAATGAAAATTTGATTGCATCAATAATAACGCCAGACAAAGATATAATACCAGATGCACAAAACTTAGATCCGGCCTACATAGTTTTTGATAATTATGAAAAAATACTACAATGGAATAGATCTTTAAGATTCAGCCTCGCAGTATGCACATTAAAAGAAAAGTTTGAAAATGCTTTATAAAAAACTATTAATTATATGCTGTTTAATTTTATTAAATAACTGTACAGCAACTACCACAACCAAAAATAAAAATCTTAATTCATTAGAAAATCCATTTATAAATAAAGGATTTAGTCTTATATATAATGATAAACTTTATTATGATAAGGTTATTTCCAAAAAAATTGATGAACGAAGTTTAGTTGTTTTTCAAAAAAATTTAAAAAAAAATACAATTGTTAAAATTACTAATATTTTAAATAACAAATCAATTATAGGTACTGTTGGTAGTAATGCTGATTATCCTTTATTTAACAATGCAGTATTATCATTGAGAATAGCAGATGAAATTGGTTTGAATGAAAATGAACCTTATGTAGAGATTTTACAGGTCCTAGAAGATGCAATATTTGTTGCAAAAAGAGCAAAAACATTTGAAGAAGAAAAAAAAGTTGCTAACAAAGCACCCGTTAACAATATTAATATTAGTGATCTTAACACTAAACAAACAAATATTAAAAATGAATTAAGTAAAAAATTTTCTTATGAAATAAAAATAGCCGATTTTTATTTTAATGATACAGCATCATTGCTAGTTGATAGAATCGTAAAAGAAACCATGATTAAAAATGTCAAAATCAAAAAAATTAATGAAAAAAAATATAGAGTATATGCAGGTCCTTTTAATAACATTAACTCTCTACAAAAATCATTTAATGATATAAGCATACTTGAATTTGAAAATATTGAGATTTTTAAAAATGATTAAATTAAGATTTATAACGATTTTATTGACGCTCTTACTAACAACTAATGCTAATGCAGCATTTGATGTAAAGGCTAGAACAGCAATATTACAAGATTATCTTTCTGGTGAAATATTATTTGAAAAAGATGCTGATAAATCAATTTATCCCGCATCAATGACAAAAATTATGACAACCATTATTGCGTTTGATTTAATTAGAAGCGGTGATCTAAGTTTAGATGAAAAATTTTTAGTATCAGAGAATGCCTGGAGACTTTCATCAGCTGGCTATTCTTCAATGTTTATAATGGTTGGTGATGAAGTTAGTGTGGAAAATTTACTAAGGGGAATAATTGTTGCATCTGGTAATGATGCTTGTGTTGCGTTAGCTGAAGGTATAGCTGGAACAGAGGATGAATTTGCAGTGATGATGACAGCTAAAGCTAAAGAAATAGGAATGAATAATACAAATTTTGCTAATTCATCAGGTATTAATAATACTGAAAACTTATCGACTGTAAGAGATATTATGCTTATGTCTAATTATCTTATTAAAGAGTTTCCTGAAGAATATAAGTATTTTGCAGAAAAAGAATTTACTTGGGATAGAACAGGGGGTGATCCCATTACTCAAGGTAATAGAAATCCGTTATTATATAAAAGCCTTGGAGCCGATGGAATTAAAACTGGTTATTTAGCTGTTGAAAAATATTCACTGGCATCATCTGTTGAAAGAAATGGAAGACGACTAATAGCTGTAGGTAGTGGCTTCAATACTAAAAATGATAGATCTCGTGAAAGTGCCAAACTTTTAACATGGGGTTTAACTAATTTTGACCTGGTTGAAATTACAAAAGCAAACACACCAATAGAAGACATTGATGTTTGGTTGGGTAAAAAGGATACTGTTAAAACTTATATAAAAAATGATATCTACAAAACTATTCCTAAAGCAAAAAAAAGATTATTGAAGGTATCATTGAATTATAATGGTCCAATTCAAGCACCTATTAAAAAGGATGATATCTTAGGAAAATTAAAGCTAATCTTTGATGGTGAACTTATTGAAGAATATGATCTACTTGCTTATGAAGATATTAAGAAATTAAATGTTTTTTCAAGGTTAATGAAATCAATTAATTTTTTAATTTGGGGCGATGTCTAAAAAACCAATAATTGTATTTGAAGGTATAGAGGGCACAGGTAAATCTCATCATATTAAAAATGTTGCTAACTACTTAACACGTAAAAGGATTAAATTTATTCAAATTAGAGAACCTGGCGGCAGTACAAATTCAGAAAAAATAAGAAATCTTATTCTTAATAACAAATCTACATTTAATAAAGAAACTGACTTACTACTTTATCTTTCGGCAAGAAGTGAAAATATGGAAATTATAAGAAAAAATTTTGGTAAAAAAATAATATTGATAGATAGGTTTTCAGATTCAACGATTGCCTATCAGCATTATGGTATGGGTGTAAACCTTAAGTTAATACAAAATATTAACGACCATCTTTTAAAAAATATTAAAATTGATTTTACTTTTTTAAATACAGTAAATTTATCAAATATGAAAAAAAGGCTTAAACTAAGAAAAAAGCTTAACAGATATGATAAATTTAACAGTAAATTTTATGAAAAAGTACAAAATGGTTTTATAAAGATATTAAAAAAAAATCCTAAAAAATATATTAGAATAAATTCAAATCTAGATATAGATCTTAATGAAAATATAATATTAAATAAGATTAACGACTTAATTTAGATTTATGAATTTAAAACCATCTGAAAACACTAAAATTTATGGTATGGATAATTTTTTTCATGAATTAAGTGGACTATATAAGCACAAAAAATTGCCTAATAAAATTTTACTGTCTGGGAAAAAAGGATTAGGAAAATCAACATTAGCCTATCATTTAATCAACTATATTTTATCCGAAAATGAGGATTATAAATATAATTTAGAAAATTTTTGCATCCATAAGGACAATAAATCTTATAAACTTTTGCAAAATAACTCCCATCCAAATTTCTATTTAATAGATTTATTAGCAGAAAAAAAAAGCATTGATGTAGGTCAAATACGTGAAATGATTAGTTACACAAATAAATCAACATTTAATAATATGGCAAGATTTATTTTAATAGATAATGTTGAAAATCTAAATAAGAATTCTGTCAACGCATTACTTAAAATTATTGAAGAACCAAATGAAAATGTTTTTTTTATCTTAATAAATAATAGTGAAAAAAATATACTACCCACACTAAAATCAAGATGTTTAACATTCAAGATTAATTTTACATTTAATGAGTCCTTAAGTATTTCAAATTTAATACTGGATAAAAATGTACTTGATTTTATTAATTACGACTTACTAAGTTTTTATAATTCACCCGGTGAAATTATTAGTTTGTTTAATTTTGCAGAAGAAAAATCTATTAATTTAAAGGATCACACTATTTCAAGTTTTATAAGTTCGATAATAGAAAATAATTACTATAAGAAAAATAAACCTGTCAAAATTTTATTAATAAATTTAATCGAGCTATTCTTTTTGAAAAAATATCTGATAACAAATTCAAAGGTTACATTAATTAATTTTTATCAAAAATTTATAAAAAAAATTTATAATACGGAAAAATTTAATCTAGATGAAGAAAGTTTATTTTTAGAATTTAAATCAAAATTGTTATAAATGGATAAAAATTACTATATAACTACACCAATTTATTATCCTTCAGCGAGACCCCATATTGGTCATGCATACTCAAGTATTGTTGCTGATTTTTTTGCAAGATTTAAACGTATAGATGGGTTCAATGTTCATTTTTTAACAGGTACGGATGAGCATGGTTTAAAAATACAACGAGCAGCAGAGAGAAAAAAAATTGATCCTCAAACTTTTTGTGATGAAATTAGTCAAACGTTTAGAGATCTTTCAAAAACATTAAATTTATCTAATACTGATTTCATTAGAACTACTGAAGAAAGACACAAAAAAACAGTTCAACATCTGTGGAATGAACTTGAAAAAAATGACGATATTTATTTATCAAAATATTCTGGTTGGTATTCTGTTTCTGACGAAGCTTATTACAGTGATGAAGAAATTATTGAGAAAGAAAACGTTAAAATAGCCATTTCATCTGGTTCTTCGGTTGAATGGATAGAGGAAGAGTCTTATTTTTTTAGATTATCAAAGTGGCAAGATGAACTACTAAATTATTATGAAAAAAATCCAGACTTTATTTCACCAAAATCCAGAAAAAATGAAGTAATTAGTTTTGTAAAAGGTGGTTTAAAAGACTTATCCATAAGCCGTAAAGCATTCTCTTGGGGCATCAAGGTTCCTAATAGTCAAGATCATGTAATTTATGTTTGGCTTGATGCACTAACCAATTATATAAGTGCTTTAAACTACCCAGACACAAATGATGAGCTGTTTAAAAAATTTTGGCCTGCATCTGTTCATTTAATAGGTAAGGATATATTAAGATTTCACTCTGTGTATTGGCCAGCATTTTTAATGGCTGCAAAAATACCTTTACCTAAGAAAGTATATGGTCATGGCTGGATTTTATCTGGTGATGAAAAGATGTCAAAATCAAAAGGAAATATTCTTGATCCCTTAGATATTATTGAAATTTATGGACTTGACCCATTAAGATATTATTTGATTAAAGAAGTTTCATTTGGAAATGATGGTAATATTTCACAAGATAGATTAGAGGATTGTATCAATAGTGATTTGGCTAATAATTATGGTAATCTATGTCAAAGAGTGACTGCATTTGCTGAGAAGAATTGCTCTTCATTGGTACCAGTTAATACAAAATTTAATGATGAAGATTTAGTGATGCTAAATAAATTTACTGATAATTTAGATCTAATAAGAACTGAAATTGATAATCAAAATATTAATTATTATATTAATTTCATTGTTAGCGCTTTATTTGAAGCAAATAAGTATTTTAACGATCAAGAACCTTGGAAAAAAAAAGATGATAAAGATAGATTAAATACCATTGTCTATACATCTTTAGAAATGATTAGAAAAATTTCATTTATGCTTTATCCAATAATTCCAAGCTCAATAGAAAAAGCGTTAAAGATTTTTGATTTAAATGTTGATTCAATTAATTTAGAATCTATCGCAAAACATGACTATCTAATATCTGGTAAACCAATCAACAAAATAGATATTTTGTTTAAAAAAATTGAAAAGAAGCATGATTGATTCTCATTGTCATTTAGATCATGAACCTTTACTTGAAAATTTAAATGAAGTTATAAAAAGATCTAAAGAAGTCGGAATCTCAAAATTATTAACCATATGCACGACACCTGAAAGTTTTGATAGGATAAAAAAAATTATTAAAACCGACCCGATGATTTATGGAACTTTTGGTATCCATCCTCATGAGACTGATAAAAGTCATTTAATTGATAAAAATTATATAACAAGTCAAGTAAATCAAAATGAACGAATTATTGGTATTGGTGAAACCGGCTTAGATTTTTTTTATAATCATAGTAATAAAGAAAGGCAAATTGATAGCTTTAAAGCTCATATAGAGGCTTCTATAGAGCTTAATATGCCTATTATCATACATTCTAGAAATGCAGAGAAAGAAACATATGAAATTTTAAAATCATATAAATCAGAAAAACTTAAAATTTTAATGCATTGTTTTACTGGTTCGTTAAATTTTGCAAATAAATTAATAGAATTAAATGCTTTTTTTTCAGCAAGTGGAATAATTACTTTTAAAAATAGTTTAGAGCTTCAGGAAACTTTTAAGAATATTCCCTTAAATAAACTGCTTGTTGAAACAGATAGTCCGTTTTTAGCGCCCATACCAATGAGAGGGAAAAAAAATGAACCAAGTTTTATTAAATATACTTTAGAAAAATTATCTATTTTAAAAGAAAAAACTGATCAAGAAATGTCCGATTTAACCACTCAAAATTTTAATAAACTTTTTAATCTATAATGTCTCTTAAATTTGTCATTTTGGGTAGTGGTAGCTCCATGGGTGTACCTAGAGCAGATGGATATTCTGGAGATTGTGATTTAAAAAATAAAAAGAATTTTAGAACAAGGTGTTCTGCTCTAATTAAATTTAATGATCAAAATATTTTAATAGATACATCGCCAGATTTGAGGTCACAACTTCTAAAAAATAAAATTAAATCTATTAGTAAAGTTTTTTATACCCATCTTCATGCTGACCAGACACATGGTATTAATGACTTGCGCCCATTTTTTTTGATAAACAAGAAACAAATTCCAGTCTATGCGGACATTAATACTAAGAAATATTTGCTTTCAACTTTTAAATATTGTTTTAAATCATCTTTTGGTTATCCATCAACTTTAAATATTAATAGCCTTAAAAAAAAACATGAATTTACAATTAAAGATAAAAAAATTAAAATTGAATCAATACCCGTTCAACACGGTAAGATTAAAAGTATTTGCTACCTAATTAATAATAAATTAGCCTATGCAAGTGATATTAGCTTGTTCTTTAAAAAAGATTACAAAAAATTAAAAAATTTAGAATATTTGATTATTGATTGTCTGTGGTACCGAAATCATTCAGCCCATTTCAATTTAGATCAAGTTTTAGAAATGGTTAAAATCCTTACTCCTGAAAAAACTATATTAACAAACATGCATAGCGATTTAGATTATATAAAACTTAAGAAAAAATTACCTAAAAATATTATTCCTGGTTTTGATGGTTTGACCGTTAGTTTAAAGAATTAAATCTATTTGTTTTGTTATCTTGTCTGACATTGGTGTAATAAAAGAATTGAACGTGTCCTGTATTTTTCCTTCTTTATTAATTAAAATCTTATGAAAGTTCCACTTAGGAACAGTAGAATTACCATAATTTTTTTTTGCCCATTTATATAAGTCATGTGCATTATTACCTTTAACATCAGTTTTGTCTGTTATTGGAAAAGTAATATTAAAATTAGTTTCACAAAAATCTTTAATTTCTGAATTAGTGCCTGGTTCTTGACCACCAAATTGATTTGATGGAACGCCAATTACATAGAAGCCCCTGTCTTTATACTTTTCATAAAGTTCTTGCAGGCCTGTATATTGCTTTGTAAATCCACACTTACTAGCAACATTTACCAAAAGTATAGTTTTTCCTTTATATTGATTTAAATCAATAGTTTCATTATTTATATTTTTTATTGAATGATCAAAAAATAGCTTTTCATATTTAGCATCAACTTTTTCAAAAAATGTAAACATAGATAGAATTAATAGAATTAATAAATTATTTTTATAAACCATTGCTTATTTTTTAGAAGCATACAATAATATAAAATATCCAAATACAGTAGACAGTAAAGATCCAGCAAGAACACCAATTTTTACTCCATCAATATATTGAATATTTTCGGCAAAGGCTAAGTTTCCAACAAACAAACTCATAGTAAAACCAACCCCTGTTAATATTGAAACTCCGTATAAGCTTAACCAGGTAGACTTATCTGGCATTTGAGCTACACCAAATTTAACAGCAATAAAAGAAACAAGCATAACCCCAACCTGTTTACCCACGAATAGCCCTAAAAGAATGCCTAATGGAACAGGTTCTAATAATGAAGTTAATGATAGCCCCTCCAAAGATACGCCTGCATTAGCAAATGCAAATATAGGCATTATCATAAAAGCAACATAAGGACTGATTGCATGTTCTAATTTAATTAATAAAGAGAAATCTTTTTCTTTAATTCTGTGAGGTATGGTTGAAGCTAAAAGAACACCTGCTATTGTTGCGTGAATTCCAGACTTATATGTGAAGAACCACATGAAGGCACCAATTATTAAATAGGGAATAAACTTTTTAACGCCAAATTTATTTAATGTAAGTAATAAAATATATGAAATTAAGATTAAACTTAAATAACTTATGCTTAAGTCACCTGAGTAGAAAAAGGCTATAATCAATATTGCACCAAGATCATCGATTATAGCAAGAGCTGTTAAAAAAACTTTTAAAGAAATTGGAACTCTTGAACCAAGTAAGGATAAAATTCCCAATGAAAATGCTATGTCTGTAGCAGATGGAATTGCCCAACCATTCAATGTTTCAGAATTATCAAGGTTTATAAAAACATAGACTAGAGCAGGGACCACCATTCCTCCTACAGCTCCTATAATTGGCAGCAATGCTTTTTTTAAATTAGAAAGCTCACCTTGAATAAACTCTCGTTTTATTTCTAGTGTTACAAAGAAAAAGAAAATTGCCATTAATAAGTCATTAATCCAGTGATGTACGGAAAGTTTTAAACCGAAATCATTAATACCTATAAATAGGTATTGGTTTAATGTATCAAAATATAAATTACTTAAACTAGAATTACTTATTACCAGAGCAATAATTGCTGCAATTAATAATACAAGACCACTTGCTGCTTCTAATTGAAAAAACCATTTAAAAGGCTTTGAAAGATTTTTAATCATAATTTTATATTAAATCTCTAATAAATAATGAGATATCTTTAATACTTTCATACAGATTATAAAGTATAAATTCGATATTTGGGACAATTTTCCCTATAGGATATTTAAACGTGTCCACAATAATTATAAAAGCAATGAAAGAAATAATTGATACAACGAAAATATTTAATATTTTAAAATTCTTTTGTTTTTTTGGCTTTCTGTTTACTTGTGTGCTTTCAGCTTTATTTATCTCAATTTTTTCTATAGTTTTTTCTTCTAAGTTAACTTCTACTTCGTCATTAGACGCATCTGATACACTTTCTACATCATTAATCGGTGAATTATTTTGTTTAAAAATATTAACATTATCATTACTAATATCTTCATCAGCTGAACTTACTGTGTTTTCAGGAACTACTTTTTTAAAAAACCATTTATGATCACAGCTAGCACACTGTAATAAACGACCCATGTTGGGAATTAAACTTGAGTCTACATCGAATTTTTTATTACAAATATTGCAAGTGATGATCATAAATGATGTATATCTGATTCTTGTAAAAAAGCCTTATTTTTGATGTTCTTTATTCTTTGAAATTATCAATATCTAATGTATTAGTACCTCAATCGGGGCGTAGCGCAGCCTGGTAGCGCATCTGGTTTGGGACCAGAGGGTCGCAGGTTCAAATCCTGCCGCCCCGACCATTTTATGAAAAAAGCAAAAATTTATATACCCACTAAAAATTCAATGCAGTCTGGTTTAGGTAAATCAGACAAATGGTTAATTGAATTTGAAACTGAAGATACAGGAATTAATCCTTTAATGGGCTGGGAAACTAACTCAAATACTCTTTCAGAATTAAATTTAGAATTTTCTTCTAAAGAATTAGCAATAGAATATGCAAAAAAAAATAAAATTGACTTTGAAATCATTGAACCTCAAAAAAGAAAAATGGTCAAAAAATCTTACGCAGATAATTTTTTAAAATAATAATGTTTAAATTTTTCACTCAAAAAGAATGGCGATTATGGTCATGGGTTGGTTCATTTATTATTCTTTCATCGCTTTGGGTTCAGGTTCAAATTGATGTTAAAATAAATGAATGGTTTGGTCAGTTCTATGACATGATACAAAAAGCCTTAGCAGCCCCGAACTCAATCACAATTGGTGAGTACTGGGCAAGCTTGTTATCATTTATTACATTAGCGGGTATTTACGTGGCTTTAGCTACAGTTGTTGCTTTTTTTACTTCACATTATTTATTCAGATGGAGAACTGCAATGATTGATTGGTATCACAGCGTCTATGATAAAGCCCGAACTATTGAAGGTGCTTCACAAAGGGTTCAGGAAGACACAATAAAATTTTCAAGAATTATGGAAGGACTTGGTACAAGTTTTATAGAAGCAATAATGATGCTTGTTGAATTCACTCCTATTTTATTTGGTTTAAGTATTGGAATACCTATTTTATTTTTTGGGGATTGGAATTATGGTTTAGTTACAGGTGCATTTATATGGACTGTAGGTGGAACTCTTTTCTTAATTATATTAGGTTCAATTTTAAGATTAGTTGGTGTTGAGTATGATCTTCAAAAGAATGAGGCTTCTTATAGAAAATTATTAGTTATAGCTGAAGATGATATAACAATAAGACCAAAGAACCTTGATGAATTATTTAATGATGTGAGAAAAATTCATTTTAAATCTTACTTAAGATATTTTTACTTTAATCTAGGTCGAATAACTTATCTTCAAGCTAATGTTCTCTCGGCCTATGTTTTTTTAGCTCCAGCAATAGTAGCAGGCGTTGTGACATTAGGGGTAATGCAACAAATTATAAGAGCTTTTGGCAGAGTAGAGGGGTCCATGCAATATATTTTCAGATCATGGCCTACAATCATAGAGTTAGCCAGTGTTTATAAAAGATTAAAAGAATTTGAATCTAAAATTAATACCACAGAATCAATTACTCAAAAAGATTAATGGCTATTGATAAAAAATATGTTGATCAAATTGTTAAAGTTTCTGAAAAAGCAGCACTAGCCTCTTCTTATTTGGTTGGAAAAAAAGACAAAATTGCAGCAGATCAAGCAGCTGTTGACGCAATGCGATCAGAATTAAATAAAACAGATATGAATGGTGAAGTTGTTATTGGTGAAGGTTCACTCGATGAGGCTCCCATGCTTTATACAGGTGAAAAGCTTGGAAATAAAAAAGGACCTTATTTTGATATTGCTGTTGACCCTTTAGAGGGTACAAATTTTGCAGCAAATAATTTGCCTGGTGCAACTTCTGTTATTGCTATTGCAGAAAAAGGAAATCTTTTTAATGCGCCAGAAACGTATATGGATAAAATTGCAACCGGCCCAATTGAAAAAGGATTAGTTGATCTAGATTTTCCATTAAAGAAAAATGTAACAAATCTTGCGGACTTTCTAAACAAAGATATTTCATCACTGACAGCTTGTGTAATGGACAGACCAAGACACAAAAAAATAATTGATGAATTAAAGCAGCTAAATATAAATATTAAATTAATTACTGATGGTGATGTTCTTGGTGCATTGTATGTGACAAATCCAAAATATAATGTTGATATATTTTTGGGTATTGGCGGTGGTCCAGAAGGAGTGTTAGCAGCATCAGCCCTTGATGCTTTTGACTGCCATTTTCAAGGGAGATTTATATTTGATAACGACAAGGATATTAAAGATGCAAACAATATGGGAATAACTGATTTAAACAAAAAATATGAATTAAATGAAATTATAAGAGGAGACTCTATATTTTGCTCTACAGGAATTACTACAAGTGAGATGTTAGCTGGTGTAAAAATTCATAATAACAAATATATAACCGAAACATTAGTTACACATAAAAGTTTAAAATTTACAAAAATCTTAAAGAGCACAAATCTTATTTCAGAATGATTTCTGTCTCAGGTAAGAAGTGGGAACAAAAAAAAATTAATCAAAACATTGTTGATAAATTAAAACAAGAATATAATTTTAGTGAAATTTTATCTAGATTAATTATTTCAAGAAGATTTGACAATGATGAAATAGCAACAATCAATACAGATTTAGATTTAAACAACGTTTTTTTAAATAATAAAGATTTCAGTCAATCTATTAATCTTGTTGTAAATTCTATCAATAATAATGAAAAAATATGCATTTTAGGCGATTATGACGTTGATGGATCTGCAGCTACATCTTTATTTGTTAAATTTTTTGAAGATATAAATCATCCATTTTTTTATTATATACCTGATAGAGAAAAGGATGGTTATGGAGCTACAAAAAAACTATTCAAAAAACTGATCTTAGAAAACCCTAAATTAATTATTATGGTGGATTGTGGCTCAACATCTAATGATGCAATAGATTTCTTAAATGAGAATGAAATAAAATCTTTAATCATTGATCATCACGAAATTGATAAGCCTTTTCCAAATGCAAATTCAATTATAAACCCAAAAAAAGATGATGGTTATAGAGAGTACGATTATTTGTGCGCAACAACACTTACATATTTTTTTTTAGATTTACTGATTAAAAAAATCAAAAGTGAAATAATTATATCTGATTATTTAATATATGTTTTATTGGCTACAGTATGTGATGTTATGCCTTTAAGAAAACTTAATAGATTAATTGCAATAAAAGCTCTCAAAAATTTTGATATAACAAAAAATTCACCGATTAATACTTTATTTAAATTAAATGAAAAAAAAAATAGAATTAATATTAATGATCTAGGATTTTTAATTGGTCCAATATTAAATGCTGGTGGTAGATTAGGAAAGTCTCAATATGCCACAGAATTATTATCTTCTAATAATGATCTAGTTGTAAATGATAGATCAAAATCCCTAATTAAACTAAACGATAAAAGAAAAGAAATTGAAAATTCAATATTAGAAGAAATTGACTTTAAAAAAATTGAAATAGAAAATAAAGATGTAATTATTTACTATAATCCAAATATTAATGAAGGTTTAATAGGAATTATTGCAGCAAGATTAAAGGATTACTTTAATAAACCCTCTATTGTTATTACTGCTTCTAATAAATTATTAAAAGGTTCTGCTAGATCAGTTTATAACTATAATATTGGCCGTGTAATTAAAAATTCCTTAGATCAAAAGATAATTTTAAATGGTGGTGGTCATAATATGGCTGCAGGATTTACTCTAAATAAAGAAAAACTTAAAAATTTTGAAAATTATATTTCAGAGGATTTTTTAAAATCAAATATTTTAAATAGTAATATATTTTTATATGAGTCAGAGATTTCATCTCTAGCATTTAATCAGGATTTTTATGATGACATTAAGAAATTAGAACCTTTTGGCACAGGAAACCCGGTACCAACTTTTTTATTAAGAGACTTAAAAATAATTAAGTCTACAATATTAAATAATAAACATGTATCTTTGATACTAAAATCAAAAACAGGGTTTTCAATTAAATCAATATCATTTAACTCTATTAATACTAAAGTTGGTGAATATTTAATGAATTATAAAAATAAAATTGACGTGATAGGTCAAATCAATGAAAATATATGGAATAATAAAAAATCTAATCAATTAACTATAAAGGACCTTATCTTATAGTTAATTGGACTTGATAAATATTGACTTTTAAAATAAAAGATCACAACATGGTCCCTTCGTCTATCGGTTAGGACAGCTGGTTTTCATCCTGCAAAGGGGGGTTCGATTCCCCCAGGGACCGCCAAAAATATGTTTTATTACACATATATGCTCAAATCTATTTCTAGAGGAGTTAAAAAAACTTACGTTGGGTATACTAACAACTTGAATTTAAGACTAAATAAACACAATTCTAATAAAGGCGCCAAATCAACAAAAGGATATAAATGGATCCTGATATATAGTAAAAAATTTAAAACTAAAAATGAAGCAATGTCTTTTGAGTACAGCCTTAAAAAAAATAAAATATTAAGAAAGGAGCTTTTAGAGAAGTCTATTTAATGAATATTTCTATATTACTACCTTATAAAGAAAATTTTGTTTCTAATAAAGCAGGTGCTGTATCATTATTTGTTAATGATATTACTAAAAATAGTATTTATCAAAAAACTACAAAAATTTTTGGCAATACAATTTATAAAAAAATTCTGTCTAACAATTATATCAACCTTACTTTTAAAAAGAAGATATTTTTTAGTTCTAATAATCAGTACGTAAAAAGTTTTTTAAAACACAAAGAAACATTAAATTCAGATTTAATCGAAGTTCATAATAGACCTAATTATATTAAAAAAATTAGGACAAAATATAAAAATAGGTTATTTTTATATTTTCATAATGACCCGTTACAAATGAATGGCTCTAGAACTAGTAAAGAGCGCATGAGTTTACTCAATAATGTTGATAAAATAATATTTAATAGTGAGTGGACTAGAAGTAGATTCTTTATAAATTTAGATAAATATCAGCATTACATTAAAAAATCATCCATATGTTTTCAATCATCATCTAAAGTTAAGATTAATTTTAAAAAGAAAAAAAATATAATCACTTTTATTGGTAAATTAAATCGAGCAAAAGGTTATGACTTATTTGGTAAAGCAATAATTAAAATTTTAGACAAATACCCTAATTGGAAATCAATGGTCTATGGTGATGAACCAAGAGAAAAACATATTTTTAATCATAAAAATCTAAAAATTTCTGGTTTTAAAGATAATAATATTATTCTTAATAATTTAAAAAAAGCCAGTATTTCAGTTATTTGTTCAAGATGGGAGGAGCCATTTGGAAGAACTAGTCTGGAAGCAGCTAGTAGAGGATCTGCTGTAATAATAAGTAATAGAGGAGGTCTTCCCGAAACAGCACTTCACGCTATAAAGCTAAAGGCATTGAATTCAGAAAATATTTTCAAAGAAATTGAAACCCTTATTCTTAATAAAAAAAGACTATTATCATTACAAACAAAAAATTACAAAAATTTTAAATTTACCCACACTTATGTTACTAAAATTATAGATGATTTAAGAAAAATTGATTACCATGATAAATCAATCAAATTATTCAATATCAAAAAGAAAATTGTTTTAAAAATAATACATGCAACAAACTTTAATAGACGTTTTAACGGTAGACTTCATTATAATACAAGTAGGAGACTTAATAATGGATTTGTAAGACTTGGTCACAACGTATTAACGGTAAGTGATAGAGATTTGACCCATGATAATAAGAATATATTTGATATTAAAGGTAAAAAAAAATTACAAAAAGATTTGATCGAAAATTCAATTAATTTCAAGGCAGACTGCCTAGTTTTGGGACACGCAGATTCAATTACAAATGAAACTTTAGACGTTATTAGAAATAAAAATAAAAATTTGAAAATTTGTCAATGGTTCTTAGACCCTATTGGTAAAAAAGGCCCAGACTATATTAAAAATAATAAGAGAATTTTAGATAAAGTTAATTTTATTGATAGCACATTTT
The DNA here is from genome assembly GCF_059417965.1 of Candidatus Pelagibacter sp. PS_16. Classification (NCBI taxonomy): domain Bacteria; kingdom Pseudomonadati; phylum Pseudomonadota; class Alphaproteobacteria; order Candidatus Pelagibacterales; family Candidatus Pelagibacteraceae; genus Candidatus Pelagibacter; species Candidatus Pelagibacter sp. PS_16. The sequence continues at coordinate 604,232 of NZ_CM182074.1, forward strand.
TAACTTCAAGCCCGAGCGCTTTACGTAAGGAAATTAAAAATTCATATTTCATGCCTAATCCTTCAGATGAATCGTTTGAAATTTTAAAAAATTATGAAAATAAATGTGAAAATGATGTTTTTTTTGCAATGAGTCATGGTGTTCATAGAGGGGAACTTAAAAAAGGGAAATTTGATGATAGAGAATTATTCATTAATAAACTTAAAAATTTAAATAAAGAAATTGATTTTGATATTTATGGCATGAACAATATTCAGCCTGTATGGGGTGATAATTTTATAAAAGCAATTTCAAAATCAAGCATGGGTATTAACTTGAGTAGGGGAGAGCCCGTTAAATACTATAGTAGTGACCGTATTGCACAACTTTTGGGGAATGGTTTATTAACATTTATTAATAAAAAAACTTGTTTTAATGATTTTCTCTCAAATAAAGAAATTATCTTTTATAATGACATAAATGACCTGAGTTATAAAATTAATAAATATAAAAAAGACAAAAAAGAAGCTAAAATAATTGCAAAAAATGGTCGTGACACTTATTTAAAAAATTTTAACTCTACAATTGTAGCTGATTTTATTCTTTCAAAAACTTTTGATTATAGAAGTAAAAATAAATTTATTTGGGAAAACTAAACTTAAAACACAATGAATAGATATCTCATATTTAGAACAGATAGGATAGGAGATTTTTTGATTTCAGCTATTCTTTTAAAGTGTATCAAGAAAAGCGATCCAACAGCTAATATAATAGTCGTAGGTTCAAATAAAAATTCAAAATACATTCAAACATTCCCTTATGTGGATCAAGTTATACAATTAAATAATAATTTATTTAGTAAATTGAATGTTTTTTTTAATTTATTTAAATTTAAATATGAAACTATAATTATTCATGATGATAAAAAGAGGTCTAAATTAATTTCTTTTTTTTTAAGATCATTGAATAAAATTAACATTTCTAATTCAAATAAAATTACACATATTCAAATAATTAAAGATATTCTTCAAAAGATTAATATTGATTATGTTCATGATTCTTTAAACACATTAAGTCATATAGAAAATAAAAAATTGTGTAATGAAAATTATATACAATTACATTTCGATGAAAAATGGATTACTAATGACTATATAAAAAAATTTGTAGATATCGAGCCACCTGAAAACGAATTAATTGATTTTATAAAAAAATTAATTAAAAAAAGTGATAAAAATTTAATAATAACTACAGGCTTTAATTTACCAAATATTATAAAAAAAATTAAACCCAAACTTGATGGACTAAAAGTAAATTTATATGAAGGATTAGATTTTACAGAACTTAAAAAAATTACAATAAATTCAAATACTTTAATTTCTTGTCATGGTGCTATTTCACATGTTGCAGCTGCAAAAAATATAAAACAGATAGACATTATAGATAAATCTTATAATTACAGCAAATGGACAAGTCATTTTAGAAATTACAATTTTTTGTACAGGGATAAATTTTATAAATTATCTAATGAAATAATACATTTGTTGTGAAATTTTTAAAAAAATATAACAATATTAAAAACATTCGTTACCAATCGTTTAAAAAAACTTTGGAACTTTCTTTCAAGCGCAATTTTAAAACTATTGTTGAAACTGGAACAGCGAGAGGAAAAACAAAATTTTTTTTTATTAAACAATATAATTGGAAAGATGGAATGAGCACTCCAATGTTTGCGGAATATGCTAAATTTACTAATAGTAAGTTGCATACTTGTGATATTTCTGCAGAAAATATTAACAATGCGAAAAAATTTACTAGTAACTTTTCCAATTATATAGAGTTTTATATTGAAGATAGCTTGATTTTTTTAAAAGAATTTAAAGATCAAATTGATTTATTATACCTTGATTCCTTAGATGGTCATGACCCTATTGCTGCTTCAAATCATCAATTAAAAGAAGCTCAAATTGCAATTACTAAACTTCATGCTAATTCGTTAATTTTGCTAGATGACAAAGGATCTAAAACTAATTTATCAATAAATTATTTTAAAGAAAATAATTTCAAAATTATTTATGAAACAGACTATCAGGTACTTTTATCTAAATAAATAAACTACTTGCTTTTCTAATGAATATTAAATCAGCGTTTACCCAGTTAATTAATTTATAATTATTTTTTAACATTAATTTATATAGATTTGTTTCTACAATATTTTCTAATGATAAATTATATATTTCTAAATTCTTAACATTAATATCAGTTATTTCTGTAACAATGACATCAATTTCATATTTATCAAAATTAAAATTTTTTAATGCTTCATATTCATAATTTTCAATATCAATTGATAATAAATTTATCTTTGACTCCTTAAATTTTGAGTTTTCAATAATAGAATTCAATGATATTCCTTTTATTTTCTTTATTTCTTTATGTCGTTGATTCCTACTTTTAGCCAATTCTTTACTAATAGTATTTATTGCTGATCTTTCGTGATAATAATATAATTCTTTTTCTTCATTATCAGTTGAAGTTACTAAAGTTAGTATATTAATATCTCTTTTTCTTAGTTTGTTAAACTGATCAATTGATTTTTTATCTAAATCAATGTTTAAACCATGCCAACCTTTTTTATATAGAAGATAAGTATTATTATATTTAATTGGATGATTACATCCAACATCAATATAAATACCATCATTCTTATTTTTAAATATTCTTTCAATTACTAAATCAACATTGCTTATTGAATAAGATTTTTTTGTGTATTTTTCATAATAAATTTTTTTAAGATAATTAAACATTTTTAAAATTTTAATTTATTTAATGCATTATTTTTAAATAGATTTGCATCTTTAATATATCTTCTGACCATTTCAGCGGACTTATGTCCCGTCATAGCCATAATATTTCTTTCTTCAACTCCAGAATCAGCAGCCGATGTGGCAAAACCAGATCTTAAACTATGGCCTGAATAATTTCTGCTATCTATACCAGCTAAATTTATATATTTTTTGATAAGCAAAGCTACTGTTTGGTCTGTTAATCTGTATTCTGACAACTTTGACCCTTTAATAAATCTTCTAAAAACGGGTCCTGTGTTTATTTTTGATAGATCTAGTAATTTTTTTAATGATACAACAGGACAATATTGAGAATTATCAAAGTAGGGCAGAGCTTTTGTGAAACCTTCACCAAACTGATCAGTTTTAGATCTTCTAATGCTTATTTTTAAACCCTCTGGAACAAAATCTAAATCATCACAATCTATTGAGACTATTTCATTTCTTCTAAATCCACCTGAAAAGCCAATCAGTATTATAGATCTATCTCTTAATTTCTTAATTTCTTCCTTCTTTTCTTGATCTATAACATTAATTATTTTTTTTAAACTATTGATTAATATAGGTTTTTTGGCTTTTTGAAGACTGCCTTTTCTTCTTTTTATTCCCATAATATTTTCAATAATTGCTGGATGTTTTGTATCTAAATAGTGACCCTTTAACTTGTGGATAACACCTATTGAAACAAGTCTACGTTTCAAAGTGCTCATTTTAGCATTTTTTGTTGATAAATATGTTAAATACAGGGAAACAATTTTTGGATCTGATGGTAGAGACTTAAATCCATTTTGTGCACAAAATATTCCAAAATCATTGAAGTCTGACTTGTAAGCTCTTACAGTGTTATTAGCTTTAGAGTTTTGTAAGTTTAATAATGTTTCTTCTTGTAAAGCCTTTAAGTCTGTAATTATATTATTCATCTTTATTACTATTGATAACCATTAATTATCGTTAGTAATATATTAAGTGATTTTGATTGTCAATAACAATATTATAACTTTATGAGAATTAAAGTTTCTAAGTTTATTAAAAAAAAAATTGATAAATCTGAGCTTAAAGAGATCTTTAAAATATCAAATATAATTGAAGAATATCTTAACCAGAAAGAAGTAAACCAAAGAATTCAAAATTCAAATGTTAAAGGTACTGACAGCCAGGTTATTCAGAAAATAATAGAGGAAATAGCTATTCCTTTGGGTTTTAAAGATGAAAAACAAGGCTTATTCAAGAAGTATAAAGATTCAGGACTTAGACCAGATTTTTATAAGAAAATAGGAAAAAATGGGATTTTGATGGAAGTTGAAAGAGGTAAAACAACAACAAATAACATGGATTTACTTGATATTTACAAATGTCATATTTGTGAAGAAGCTAATCACCTATTTCTGTTTGTTCCAATTGAAGTCAGTCACACAAAAAACATATATAAAAGTGTTTGTAAAAAAGTTGAGAATTTTTTTTATGAGGAAAACTACCTTAATATTGATAGTGCAATAGTTTTTGGTTATTAATTTCAATGACTTACAATAATAAATTAAACTAAATGATTAGAAAATTAGAACACAATGATAAAGAAAATTGGGCTAAATTATACAATAGTTATGCTGATTTCTATAAAGTCCCAATGAATATAGGAATTTTAGATACTCTTTGGGCATGGATTCACGATGAAAGCCATGATGTTAATGGTCTTTGCTTTGAATTAGAGGGTAAAATCGTTGCTATTGCTCATTATAGAACAATGCCAAGACCAATTAAGGGCCAATATATTTGCTTTTTAGACGATTTGTTCGTAGAGCCAGAATTTAGAGGTCAAAAAATAGCTCAAAAACTCATAAGTCATTTAAAATCCTTATCTAAAGCCAATAATTGGAATGGAATTCGTTGGATCACCCACTCTTCCAATGAAAATGCAAAGAAACTATACGATAAAATAGCCAATAACACTGGATTTGAACTCTATGAACTTAAAGGGAACTAAGTTTCAGCTAAAAGTTTGGAATTACCTAAAGAAAATACCCAAGGGCAAAGTTAAGACCTACTTAGAAGTTGCTAAAGCCATTGGAAAACCCAAGGCATTCAGAGCTGTTGCTAATGCAGTGGGTAAAAACCCCTATCCACCTAAAATACCCTGTCATCGAGTAATCAGATCAGATGGAAGTCTCGGAGGATACTCTGGAAAAGGTGGAATTCAACAAAAACGACGTTTATTGAGATTTGAAAAGGTCTTCATAAAATAGTAGTTTTAACCACAAAAAACCTAAAAAACTCCTGGTATTAAACACTTTTTAGGTATTTAGCTATATTTTTGTCTAATTGCTGTAATGCATCCTTCAGTTGTACTGCAAATGGTCTTTTAGCTAAAATAGACTATCCTATGGACGTTTAAACAGTATATTCTCATACTGCATTGCTCTACTTATCAACAATAGCAACGATTATAGAAGGAGTAAAAAAAACCATTTTACTGTCTTTTTTAGCCCCCTATTCTACCCAATATATAATCTAATTTTCACTAAATTACCCCACTAATAGAAATAAGCATTTAATATCAATACTAAATCACCATTTTAGCCAGTTTAAAAACTATATTTAATTTACTAAAAATAAAAATTTCTCAATTCACACTTTTTCAACTATATAAAAAAGATCTATGCTTATTTTATTTTAGGCCTATTTTAGTTAACTATAATTTAACTATTTGTTAAGCATTATTATATTTTAACTATAATTTTATAAATTTATACTATTGTATTTAAATTAATAATTACAGTAGTTTAAAGTACTTTATTAATGTATAATATTAAGTATTAGTAAATAAGTGTTACCTAATTAATTGGATTTAATATAAGATTCTCTTTTAGATATGTAAATTCCACTCATAATAATAATAGATAAACCTAAGAATGTCCAATTATCAGGAAAGTCACTAAAAAAGTAATAACCAATAATGATATTAGTAATGATTTCAAAGTAGCTAAATGGAGCTAATTTAGAAGCATCAGCATATTTAAGGGATAATATAAGAAATAAGTGACCAACGCATGCAAATACACCTATAGAGGCCATCATAGACCATTGGGAGACGCTTGGATTAACCCAAACAAATGGCATTAAGCCAGAAACAGCAACCAATCCAACTAATCCAGTCAATAATAGGGTTAATAAAGGGTTATCTGAAGTGCTCAATTTACGTGTAATTATCAAATAGAAGCCATACATTACACCCGTTCCTAATGCAGCTAGACTAGCCAAGTTAATCTCTACAAATCCTGGCCTTATAACGACTAGAGAGCCAATAAACCCTATAATAACAGCAGTCCACCTCCTAATACCCACCTTCTCACCCAATAATATTGGAGAAAATGCAGTAACAATTAAGGGCGCCACAAAAGCGAGCGTTAAAGCTTTAGCTAAAGAGATAACAGATATTGCATAGAAGAAGCAAACATTTGCACAAAGCAGTATTAATCCTCTTATTATTTGTAATTTTGGCTTATCAGTCCAAACAAGTTGCTTATTATAAAAGAAGAACATTATTGGAAGTGTAAATGCGACTGTAAAAAAGTATCTTGCCCAAGTGATCTGTAAAACAGGCATATCGGCACTTAAATATTTAGCAAAACCATCCATGATTGGCAGCATTACCCAGGCTAAAAGGTTAAATATGATGGCTTTCATAAGCCAATTGATACAGTTTAATTAAAGTACTTTAAAGCAAAGAATACGACTACTGGAATAGTAGCAAATGACATAACTGTAGAAACAACGATGGTACTAGCAACGCTATCAACAATTTTTTTTGGCGAATAAATTGAAGCTACAAGATAATTTAAAACTGCACTAGGCATTGAACATTGAATTAATAAAACACCAGCTGCAAACCCTGATAAATCAAAATGTTTAATTATTAATAACGCAACAATGGGACCTAAGATAACTCTTCCAATTGATGATATCACAGCCTTTTTAAAAGAAAAAACTTTAAAACGAGTTAAGGCAATTCCTAAAGACATTAATATTAAAAAAATTGTAGCATACATTAATAGGAAAGTTGTGTTTTCTACAAAGACTGGAAGTTCTATTTTGAAATATAGAAAAATCACTGAAATTATAATTGCATAAAATGGTGGATTTTTAAGAATAACATTAATATTGAATTTTCTATCAGCAAGGAAAATCCCCAAGGTAAAGTGGCATAAAACTATTAAAGCTCCAATTGATGCTGCAACACCTAAACCTTCATTACCATAAGCAAATAAGCAAATAGGCATACCTATATTTCCAGTATTTGGCATTATGAATGGTGGAAGCTCACGGATGATGTCTTTTGTTTTTAAAAAAAATAAAAAAATTATTCCGATAAAAGTAAAAGCTACAATTGCTATTAAGAAGTACCAGGAATAATCTTTAAATATTTCAAAGGATATACCAGTTGAAGTTAGAGCATATATAATCATTGCTGGAGTTCCAATATTGGCAGCAAAATTAGTTATGAAAGTTGTATCAATTTTTGAATTATTTTTACCTAGATAATAACCAATACCAACAACAAAAAAGACAGGAAATATCACCTCAAAGAGTTTTAGATATATTTCCATTAATTATAAATTCTAATCAATGTAGGATATTTAAGAATAAGTTTGTCTTTTTTGAAAACAGAAAGACAATTTTTAGAATTAAGCTCATTAGTTTTATGGGTAATAATAACAATAGTGGCTTTATTATTTTTTTTATCAGGAGTTTGAATTAGTCTTTTTACTGAAATTTTATACTTAGCTAGTCTATTAGTAATTGTTGATAAAACACCAGGTTTATCTTTAACTTCAAATCTCAAATATAGAGAATTTGTATAATTATTTACATTATAACATTTAATTGATTTACGTTTGCTACCTGGAATACCAAAGGGTTTTTTAACATTCCCATTTAATATTGAAAGTAGATCGGATAATAATGATGATGAAGTTGGACCAGGACCAGCTCCCTCTCCCTGTAATATACTTTCACCAACAGGTTTTCCTTCAAGAATAACAGCATTCATAACTCCACCAACATTACCAATATACGAATTTTTACTTACTAAGCATGGGTGAACAGTTTCAAACAATTGATTATTAATAATTTCAGAAATACCCAATAATTTAATGCGTGAATTTAATTGATTAGCAATTTCTATATCTTTTAACTCAATCTTTTCAATACCTTCCATCAAACATTTGTGTTTTGAAATCTTAGTATTAAATGCAAGAGCAGACAAAATTCTTACTTTAGCAAAAGCATCAAAACCATTAAGATCTAATTTAGGATTACCCGGTTCAGCATACCCAAGTTTTTGTGCTTTTTTTAAAACATTTGAAAAACTATCTTTAGAATTTCTCATTTCTGAAAGAATATAGTTAGAAGTACCATTCAAAATTCCATAAACCTTAGAAATTTTGTTAGTTGCAAGACCCTCTTTAATGGTTCTTAATATTGGAATGCCACCTGCTACTGATGCTTCAAATTCTAAATTAACATTATTATCTTCTGCTAATTTTCCTAAATAATCGCCGTGTTTAGAGATGAGCGCTTTATTTGGAGTGATTACATGTATTTTATTTTTTAAGGCAGTTTCTACAACTTTTTTAGAAATCCCATCCGACATACCTATGGCTTCGAATAAAATATCTACTTTGGTTTTATTAAAAATTTCTAATGGGTTTTTAAAAAACATTTTCTTATTAACTTTAAATCTTCTCTTTTTAGAAATGCTTCTTGCTGAAACAGCTACTACATTAATCTTTTTACCCGTCTTAAGTTCAATATCTTTTTTTTTAGTGTTAAGTTCATTTAACAAATAGATGCCAACTTGTCCTAGACCAACTACAGCAATGTTAATTATATTTTTCATCTATTGGTTAATATCTGGATATTCTGCATTATTTGAATAATCTTTAAGAAAAAGGTTAAATTCATCAAATGTCATAGATTTATAATCACCGGTTTTCAATGATATCTTAGATAATTTTTTATCTTCAGCAGATTTTTTTATTGGATCTTCATTCCAATAAGCAGAGTCTTTGTTTAATGAGCACGAAGTTAAAAATACAATCAAATATAAAAATAAGTATTTCAAATTAATCCTTTTGTTTCATTAAAACCATATTTGATATTCATATTTTGTATTGCTTGACCTGCCCCACCTTTAATCAAATTATCAATAACAGATAAAATAATTACTCTATTTTTATACTTAGTTTTACAAATTACTATAGAGCAATTATTTGTGTTAATTACGTCATTTGTACTTAACAATGAATTTGTTTTTAAAATTTTAACGAATCTGTTTTTTGAATATTGGCTCTTTAAAGTGTTTTCTAAATTTTTAATACCTACACCTTTGTTAAGGTCTAGATAAATTGTGCTAAGTATCCCTCTAAACATTGGTGTTAAATGGGGTGTGAATGTAAAAGAAAATTTCTTTTTAGTGTAGTTTTCGATTTCTTGTTGAATTTCAGAGTTATGTCTATGGAAACCCACACCATAAGCGCTTAAGGATTCATAAAGATTTTTATCCTTATATTTTTTATGTACACCTCTCCCAGCACCAGAGTAACCAGATTTTGAGTCTATAATAATATTATCTGTTTTTATCAAATTTTTCTTAACTAAAGGAATAAGTGGTAAAAGTATTGATGTTGGGTAGCAACCTGGACATCCAATGATATTAAACTTCTTTAATTTATCACCATTGATTTCTGGTAATGAATAAATTGATTTTTTAATATTTTTAACAGATCTGTGTTTTTGTTTGTACCATTTTAGATATTCTGATGCTTTATTAAGTCTAAAATCTGCAGCTAAATCAATTAATATATTGTATTTTAATAAATCATTTGAAATATCTTGTGCTTCACCATTAGGTAGAGCTGTAAAAACAAGGTCTATGTTTTTTAAAAGTTCTTTATTGTATCTAATAATTTTAGGTAATTTTTTTGAACTTAATGATTTTTCATAACTAGAAATATTTTTTCCAACAGACGTATTACCACAAAGATATTTAATATTAACATTGCTGTGTTTAACTAATAATTTAATTAATTGAACACCAATATAACCTGTTGATCCAGCAACTAAAACATTAAGCTTAGGCATTTTTTTATTATAACAGTTTAGAGTTAAAAAAGAATTATCTTTTCGAGAATTGGAAGCTTCGTCTTGCTTTTCTACGACCAGGTTTTTTTCTTTCAACTGATCTAGAGTCTCTAGTATTAAGCTTTTCTGTCTTAAGTACTGCTCTATTCTCTGAATCAAATAAGATTAATGCTTTAGCAATACCATGAACCATTGCACCAGCTTGACCTGTGTGACCACCACCTGCTACGCTACATCTTACATCATAATCAGTTGCTTGGTTTATAATCTCAAATGGTCTTGTGATTTGCATTTTGTGACTTCCGCTAGTGAAATACTCATCCATAGTTCTGCCATTAACGTAAATTTTACCTGTACCTTTTTTCACCCAAATTTTTGCAATAGATTTTTTTCTTCTACCAGTTGCGTATTTACTATCTTTAAAATCTAATTTAATTTTAGGTTTTTTTGTAGATACTTTATTTGGTGTAGCTGCTGTTACCATATTAATTTCTTATTAAATTTTTACTGTTTAATTTACCTAGGTCTAAAAGTTTTGGGTTTTGTGCTGCATGAGGGTGTTCTTCACCAGCATAAATTTTTACTTTAGTTAACTGTTTTCTTCCTAGAACTCCCCCAGGTAACATTCTTTTAATAGCTAATTTTAATGTCTCACCAGGTTTATTTTTTTCTAATAACTTTTCAGGAGTAATTTCTTTAATTCCACCTGGGTGACCAGTATGTCTATAATATTTTTTATCTTTAAATTTTTTTCCTGTGAACTTTGCTTGTTCAACATTTTTAACAACAACAAAATCACCATCATCCATATGAGGTGTAAAAGTTGTTTTGTTTTTTCCTCTAACAATCAAAGCAATAATAGAAGCTAATCTGCCAACTACAGCATTTTTAGCGTCTATCTCAAACCAGTTACTGTTTAAATCACCACTTTTTAGAAATTTTGTCATAGTGCGAGGATTAATACTATTATTAGATATAATGTCAATTTTATATTTCTCTTGCAATATCTTGCTTAAATGATATTTTTATATAGCCGATTTGTTCCTATTGCAGGCTAGTTATTGCTAAAAAGGATTTTTTAACCACATTATCGGTAGGCGCATTTGAACTGTATTGTACGCCTTGCATAAAGCAAAAGTACTAAAAAAGGAGTATTAAGATGAGTACAAAAAGACAAAACCCTGAGACTATAGCTATACATGGTGGTGATTATAGAAGTGATCCAACAACCAAAGCAGTAGCAGTTCCAATTTATAGAACAACATCGTATCAATTTGATAGTACTGAACATGCTGCAAATTTGTTTGCTCTTAAGGAATTTGGAAATATTTATACAAGAATAATGAATCCAACAAATGATGCTCTTGAAAAAAGAGTTGCTTCATTAGAAGGAGGATTAGCCTGTTTAACAGTAGCATCTGGACAAACCGCATCAACTTTTGCAATTTTAAACGTTGCACAAGCCGGAGATAATATAGTCAGCTCTACGGATTTATATGGAGGTACTATTTCGTTATTCACGCATACATTAAGTAAACTTGGTATTGAAGTTAGATATGCAGACCCTTCTGACCCAAAAAACTTTGAAAAAGCTGTTGATGATAAAACTAGAGCTTTTTATGGTGAGACTTTACCAAATCCTTATTTGAGAGTTTTTCCAATTAAAGAAGTTTCTGATATTGGTAAAAAATACAATATACCATTAATAATGGACAACACAGCTGCTCCTGTAATTTGCAAACCTTTAGAACATGGTGCTGCTGTAGTAGTTTATTCACTAACAAAATATATAGGTGGTCACGGTACGGTTGTAGGTGGAGCTTTGGTTGATGGAGGTAATTTTGATTGGACAGCTGATCCCAAAAGGCAACCTTTATTTAACGAACCTGACGCAAGTTACGGTGGAGCTATATGGGGAAAAGTGGTTCCAGAATTAACTGGGGCTAATGTTTCTTTTGCAGTAAGAGCGCGGGTTACATTACTAAGAGATCTTGGTTCTGCCCTATCACCTGACAATGCATTTGGAATTATTCAAGGGCTCGAAACAGTTGCTCTCAGAATGAAACAACACTGCTCAAATGCATCAAAAGTTGTTGACTATTTAAAGAAAAATAAAGAAGTAACAAGAGTAATCTATCCAACAGAACATGAAGGTAAAATTGCTGATCGTGCTAAAAAATACCTTAATGAAGGAAATGGTGGTTTAGTTGGTATCGAGCTCAAAGGTGGTATTGAAGCAGGTAAGAGATTTATCGAGTCTTTAAAAATGTTTTATCATGTTGCAAATATTGGGGATGCAAGAAGTTTAGCAATTCATCCTGCAACAACAACTCATAGTCAGTTAACAGAAAAAGAATTGTTAGCCTCAGGTGTAACTCCTGGATACGTAAGATTATGTATTGGTATTGAGCATATAGATGACATTATTGAGGATTTAGACCAAGCTTTAAATAAATCTTCTAAAGGGAATTTGAAAGCAGTTAGTTAGAGTTTTTATATAATATCAAAAAATAAGAACTCAAAACTAATATTGAACCTAGCTGGTGTAGTGAAGCATATGTAATCTCTACACCAGAAATCAAAGTTATAATTCCTAAAAAAATTTGAAACAAGATAGCAACATCAAAAAATAATACATATTTAAAATCATATTGTTTTTTAAAATAGATAAAATTTAAAATGATTATAAAAAAAAGAAGCAAATATGCAGTTGATCTATGCAAAAATTGAATAATTGATGGGTTGTTAAATAATTGAGTAGTAATTAAATCACCATAACTAACATCATTTGGAAAAAAACTACCATTCATATCAGGCCATGAATTATAGATGAGACCACCATCTAAACCTGATAAGAAAGCACCCAATACAATCTGCAAAACTATCAATTTAAGTATGAATAATAAAAATAAATTTGGAATTTTATTTTCAAATTTTTTAATTTTATGAATATCTAAAATATACCAAAAAATTAAACATAAAATAAATAAAGCCAAAGATAAATGAATGCTAAGTCTAAAGTGACTAACGTCATTATTTTCAATTAATCCACTAGATACCATATACCAACCGATGAACCCCTGAAGACACACAAGGAAAAAAATCCAATAATATTTATTAGAATAATGCAGAGTTTTTTTAAAATAGAGAGTAAAGAAAAGCAAAGGCACTAAAGTAAACAAACCTACAAATCTTGCTAACAATCTATGAGCATACTCCCAATAAAAAATCACTTTAAATTCATCTAAGGACATGCCGTAGTTAATATTTTTATATTCAGGAATTTTTTTGTATTCTGTGAAATAAAAATTCCACTCATTAATATTCATAGGTGGGAGTATTCCAGTAAAAAGCTCCCAAGCTGTGATTGATAAACCAGAGTCTGTTAGTCTAGTAAGACCACCGACAGCTACCATAAGAACAATTAATGAAAATAAAGTTATTAACCACAATTTTAAATATTTTATATAGTTGTCGCTATTTACAAACATAAATTATACTTATAATAATTATCTTAATAACCAATTGAATAAATGTCGCCTACAAATAAAAAAAAACTAAATCAGATTAGAATTAAGCTTGATAAACTTGATAATGATTTACTTAAATTAATCAAAAAAAGATCTTCATTAGTCAATGAAGTGCTAAAAGTAAAAATCCATAAAAAAGAAATAATTGATCAAAAAAGGATCAATTTTATACTTAAAAAAATTAAAAAAAAATCAATACAAACTAATATTGACCCAAAAATCACTAATAGAATTTGGAAAAATATGATTTGGTCTTTTATTGATTACGAAAAAAGAAATTTTAGAAAAAAATAGTACTATTTACTGTGTGGAGGTAATTTTTTTTCCACAAACATTTCATGTTTTCTTGTAGAAGGGTTATATTTCTTTGCAGACAATTTAACTTTAGCTTTTTCACCACCCGCAGGTTTTTTAACATAATAAAAAAAAGGACTATCAGGTTTAGCCTCTGGTACTAATCTAACTTTAACGTGCGTTTTTTTTGCCATTTTATTTTAAACTTTTTATTTTTTTTATTAAATCAGAAATCTTCTTAAGTTTATTTTTTAAATTATAATCAGCATTTATAGAATTATTTGGTAATTCGTCAAGTTTTAATGATTTATCAGAATTAAGAACTTTTTTAACACCAATAATTGTCATTCCTTGATCTTTGAGTAGATATTTAACTTTTTTTAAAACCTCAATAGTATCATTATTATAATATCTTCTATTACCATTTAAAATTTTTGGCTTAATTTGCTTAAATTCCTTCTCCCAAAATCGAATAGTATGAGTATTCAAGGTTCCTTTTTTTTTGTTTACAAGACCAAGAATTTTAGCAACCTCACCTATTGACTTATAAGCATCACTATTTTTATGAATCATTCTTAGAATTTACCAAATCTTTAAATTCCTTAGAAGCTTTAAATAAAACAACATCTCTATTAGATATAGTTGTTTGTTCTTTTGTTTTGGGATTTCGTCCAATTCTACTTTTTTTTGCTCTTATAGAAAAAGTACCAAATTTAGAGAGCTTTAATTTTTTTTCTATTTTTAAATTGTCTACTATTGTAATTAGAAAATCGTCAATTAAATTTTCAGATATATTTTTTGAAAAACCAATTTGCATATAAATTGAATTTATAAGATCTTTTTTTGTTAAGTTAGTTCTTTTCATTAACTTATGTTGTTTCTTATCTTTTCTATTAAATTTCCAGTGACAATTCTAGTACAAACACTTAATGAGTTTGAAAAACCTATATAATCTGTTCCACCATGGCTTTTAATAACAGGAGAATCTAAACCTATGAAAATTGCACCATTATAAAGTCTTGGATCTAATCTTTCTTTAAATTTTTTTAAATTTGAAATATTTAGTAAAGATGAAATTTTACCAATAATATTACCTGTCATGGCTTTCTTTAATTCACTGGTAATAAAATTTGCAGTACCTTCGGCTGTCTTCAAAGCAATATTCCCAGTAAATCCATCTGCAACGATAACATTTACATCGCCATTCATTAACTGATTACCTTCTATATAACCCATAAACTCAAAGTCAGTGTTATTTCTTTGATTTAATTGTTGGTAAGTTTCTTTGATGGTCTCATTACCTTTAATTTCTTCAGACCCTATATTTAATAAAGCAACTTTAGCGGTATCATCAGGATATAACGATTTAAATAACGAAGATCCCATTATAGAAAAATCAATTAAATTTTTTGGACTACATTCGATATTAGCTCCTAAATCTAACACTACACTCATATTCTTTTTATTTGGCCATAAAGCAGAAAGAGCTGGTTTATCAATGTTTTCAATCATCTTTAGATTAAGTTTTGAAATAACAAGTAATGCTCCAGTGTTACCGGCAGAAATAACTATGTCAGATTTTTTTTCTTTAACACTTTGTATGGCTAACCACATACTAGTATTTTTTCCTCTTTTAGCTCCCTCTAAAGGACTATCAGTTCCTTTAACCAGATCTTTAGTATGAATTATTTCAAAAGAAGATGTGGGTAATTGATTGATATAGTTTTGGATTTTTTCCTTATCACCAAAAATTTGATAAAAAGTATTAGCGTTACTTTTATAATGATGATTAATTCCATCAATAACTTTTTTTGGAGAATTATCTCCACCCATTGCATCAACTGCAATTTTTATTATTTTGCTCATTTAATTTTGGACTTTTATTCCTTAGGATCTAAAACTTGTCTACCTCTATATATGCCTGTTTTTAGATCTAAGTGATGAGGTAATCTGTATTCTCCAGATTTCTTATCCTCAACAATATTGGTAGATTTGAACTTCATATTCTGAGCTCTTCTCATTCCAGTTCTTGACGGTGATTGTTTTCGTTTAGGTACAGCCATAATAAAATTAGTGCTTAACTACACCTTTTATATAAGAATTTAAAGTATTATTTTTTAAATTTAACCTATAATTTTCAAAATAATTAACCAAATACTCAATATTAGATGAATTATCTAAAAAATTTACCAAAATAGAGTTTCTAGATTCTATATCTAATTCATCCCAACTGTGAATTTTGTCGATCATTCCATAGAATAAGTTTAGGTAATCTTTCATTTTTTTATTAATTGATTGATCACCATAACCAATTTCCCTGATGCTTAATTCAACTTGTCTGAAGGTAAAATCATAAATCTCTTGTAGTATTTTTTTATCATTATTTTCCTTATAAACTTTCAAAAAGAAAGCAAAATGAAGTAAAAAGAATATTAATCTATCAGAAAAAGTGTCTTGGTTTTTAAAATCTTTATACAAATCTTTATTTCTAGTTAATTGAACTAAATTGTTGTAAATATTTATATAGTTTTTATCCATGAGAAAATTATTTGTATTTATTATAATATCATTATTTATTTCAGCTTGTACTTTAAAAAAAGTTGAAAAACACCACGGTGTTCATTTTTTAAATAAAAAACAAGAAAAACTTACTGTTAATCAGTCAAATAAAAACGATATTTTAAGATTATTAGGTTCACCATCAACTAAAAGTACTTTTGACAATGATTTATGGATTTATATTGAAAGAAAAACAGATAATTCATCTCTTACAAAATTTGGCAGTGAAAGAATTATTGTAAACAATGTTCTATTATTAGAAATCAACAGTATGGGTCTTCTAGAAACGAAAGAGTTTCTAGATCTCACTAATATGCAAGAATTGAAATTTGCAGAACAAACCACTGAAAATCAATACAAGAAAAACACATTTGTATACGACTTTCTATCCAGTATGAGACAGAAAATTAACGACCCCTTAGGTAAAAGAAAAAGAAATTAATCTTTTCTTAGCCAGCAATTACAGCTAACAATAATAAAGCTACAATATTAGTAATCTTAATCATTGGGTTTACAGCAGGACCAGCAGTATCTTTGTACGGGTCTCCAACAGTGTCACCAGTTACAGCAGCTTTGTGTGCTTCAGAACCTTTTCCACCGTGATTTCCGTCTTCAATATACTTTTTTGCATTATCCCAAGCACCACCACCCGCAGTCATTGAAACAGCTACAAATAAACCTGTAATAATTACACCTAACAACATTGCACCTACTGCAGCTAAAGCAGCAACCTGACCGCCTATAGCTAGTATTACAAAGTATAAAACAATAGGAGAAAGAACTGGCAATAATGAAGGTATAATCATTTCTCTAATTGCAGCTAAAGTTAATAAATCTACTAATTTAGCATAATCAGGTTTTTGTTTACCCTTCATGATACCTGGATATTTTTTAAATTGTCTTCTTACTTCGACAACCACTGCACCACCTGCTCTACCAACGGCTTGCATACCCATTGATCCAAATAAATATGGAAGCATTCCACCAATTAATAACCCAACTACGACGTAAGGATTCGATAAATCAAAAGTTACAACAATTCCTTCAAGCTTTGAACCTGCTACACCTGAAAAGTGTTTGATATCCTCAACATAAGCTGCAAATAATACTAGAGCACCTAAACCTGCTGAACCTATAGCATAACCTTTAGTAACAGCTTTAGTCGTATTACCTACTGCATCTAATGCATCAGTAGTTTTTCTAACACTATTTGGTAATTTAGCCATTTCAGCAATACCGCCAGCATTATCTGTTACAGGACCATAAGCATCAAGAGCAACAACCATACCTGCTAATGCAAGCATTGTAGTTACTGAAATAGCGATACCATAAAGACCAGCGATTGAATTTGTTGCTAATATACCGGCAACAATAATTAAAGCTGGTACAGCAGTGGCTTCCATAGAAACAGCTAATCCTTGGATAACGTTTGTTCCATGACCAGTTGTAGAAGATTTAGCAATACTTCTTACTGGTCTGTATTCAGTACCAGTGTAGTATTCAGTAATCCAAATTAATAGTCCAGTAATAACTAAACCAATTATTCCACAGTAATACAAACTCATACCAGTAAAACTTTTACCATTAACAGTATATTCGCTTACAAATCCGATTACATAATCAGTAACAGGGTATAAAATTATTAATGAAGAAACAGCAGAAACTACAAACCCTTTATATAAAGCGTTCATAACATTTTTACTTTTTCCAAGTTTAACAAAGAAAGTTCCTAAGATTGATGTTAAAATACAAGCCCCACCAATAGTTAGAGGATAGATCATCATATTTATATCACCATAGAAAAATATCGAAGAAAGAACCATTGTTGCAACAATTGTTACAGCGTAAGTTTCAAATAAGTCTGCTGCCATACCAGCACAATCACCGACGTTATCTCCTACATTATCAGCAATTACAGCTGGATTTCTAGGATCATCTTCTGGAATACCAGCTTCAACTTTACCAACTAAGTCAGCACCAACATCAGCACCTTTTGTAAAAATTCCACCACCTAATCTTGCAAAAATTGATATTAAAGAAGCACCAAAACCTAATGCTACTAATGCATTAATAACTTCTCTGTCATCAATGCCTGCTTTTAATAAAAAATAGTAATAAACTGCGATTGCAAGTAAAGCTAATCCAGCAACTAACATTCCAGTTACAGCACCTGATTTAAATGCAACTGCAAGACCACTTGCTAAACCTTTTCTTGATGCTTCAGCAGTTCTAACATTAGCTTGAACAGAAACTAACATTCCAACATAACCGGCTATACCTGATAATGTAGCACCAATAAAATAACCTAAACCAACTAATGGACTGAACACAAAGAAAATAATGACTAAAACAACAACTCCAACCACGGCAATTGTTTTATATTGTCTTGCTAAATAAGCCTTAGCACCAATTTGAATTGCTGATGCTATTTCTTGCATCTTGGCATTTCCTGCACTTGAGTTAAGGATATTCATTCCTGTAAAAAAACCATAAACGATTGAAAGAGATCCAGCTGCTATGGTAAATAATAATATTGTTTCTATTAGTGAGTTCATTTTGCCTTTGGTTGTTTGGTTGTTAAATTTTATTCTTTAAAGTCCGGACAATACAAAAAAAGCAATAAAAGGCAATATTTAACTTTTCAAAACTTATGAAAATAACCTTTATTTTTAAGGGTAATTTGCCGATTTTCATCATCTACAATGGATGATTTTTTAACATGGCTTTGAATTGTGCCAATTTTAGTTAGCTTAACTCTACAATTAGTAGCTATTTTTCTTATGATTCTCATCTTATCTTTAGAAGCTGTAAATAAGACCTGATAATCATCACCATTAGAAATGTAATTAATCTTAGATAGTTTTTTAAGAGCAAGTATCTTCTTTAGATTACTTGAAATTGGAATATCTTTTAAAAAAATTTTATAAGATAATTTCTGATTATTAATCATTTTATCAAGGTCCGCTATAAGTCCATCAGATATATCAATTGAGGTATTGGCAAACTTTTTAATTTGATCAATTAATTTTAATTGAATATTTGGCATAAAATATTGATTAGTAAAATATCTTTTTAACCTTGAATTAAGCTTAATTTTATTTTTTAAAACTAATAGCCCTAAATAGCTGTCTCCTATATTTCCAGAGACATATACATCATCATAAAGTTTAGCTTTGTTTCTATAGATAATATTGTCTGCAAAACCTATTGAAGTAATTGTAAAACTTAACTTGTTAGAAAAAACTGTATCTCCACCACTTAAAAATATTTTATATTTATTTTGTTCTTGATTAAGTGATTTGCTGATTTTTGATAAATTTAATTTAGAAAAACTTTTTTTATTACCAGAACCAGAAATAAAATAATATTTTGGTTTAATACCTTTGCATATTAAATCTGAAATTGATGATCTAATTATTTTTTTAATGACAAGTTCAGGCCTTTTAAAGTCTATGAAATGATTATCTTCTATATATGTGTCAACAGATACTGCTAATTTACTTTTTCTATCAAAAAAAACATCATCATTCAAATTTAAGGCACTTGGTGATTTTTTAGAAAGTTTTTGAAAATAATTTTTTATTAATTCAAATTCATGCATTAGTGATTCTTATTTTTTTAGCTATTTTGTCTAATATTGCATTTAAATATTTAGTTTGACCATCTTCTAAAAAAAAGTTTGATGCATCAAGATATTCTTTGATAATTATTTTAGAAGAAACTTTAGGTTTGTATAAAAACTCAAATATAGCAGATTTTACTATCACTTGAAAAACCTGATCTAAATTAGTTAACTCTAAGTCCTCACTTAGATATTTTTTAACCTCTTCTTTAATAACTTCATCTCTTTCAATGGTACCTAAAACAACATCCTTAATGAATTTTTTAAATCTATGTTTGGGAAAAGTTAAGTCTGTGTCATCATTAAAAAAATTTCCATATAATTTTTGGATAATAATTACCCTCGGACTTTGATTGGGATTATATGGAGTTCTCATTGTTATTGAGATAGAACAGATATTACAGCTTGAGCTGCTTCTCTACCCTTTTTCTTCCTAGCTATAGCTTGACGCATATTAAGACAGGTAATAATTCCATTACCAATGGGTTTTTTGCTATCTACAGAAAGTTTCATTATTGCATCAGTTGAAGAATGAGAAATAAAATCAAAATGAGGTGTTTGGCCTTTAATAACACAACCAAGAGCTAAAAAAGCATCATATTTTTTAATATTCTTTGAAATCGTGACTGGTATTTCAAAAATACCAGGAACATTAATAATTTTTATTAAACTAGATTTGGGTAATATGCTCTTTGCACTACTAAGTAAACCCTTTGATATATCTTTATAATAATCAGCAATAACTATTAAATATTTTCTTTTCATTAAATAATTTCCTGTTTAGTAATCTTTATATCATAACCTTCCAAACCAATAACTTTTTTAAGAGACTTAGTAATTAATATCATATTTTTAATCTTTAAATCTTTAATTATTTGAGCACCAATACCATAATTTCTTATAAGCTTATCATTTCCTTTTTTATAGAAATTTTTGTTTTTATAATCCTTAAGTGTTTGTGTAACAGATTTTAAATTTGTATCTTTTATAAAAACTAAAACACAGTTATTAAATTTCTTAAAATAATTTAAAGTTTTATCAAATGAATTTGGTAATTGTTGATTGATTAAATAATTTTGAACTACGTTAGAAGAAATTACTCTAACTCTTGGTATTATCCCTTTTTTAATATTTCCTTTAATCAAAGCAAAATGCTCAGATCCATCTAAAAGGTTTTCATAAATTCGAATTTTATATTTTTGATTTTTTACTTTAATATCTGATTGTTTTTTAAGTTTAATTAGTTTTTCTTTTTTTAAACGATAGGCAATAAGGTCTTCGATTTTACCTATCTTTAAATTATGTTTGTTTGCAAAATCAAATAAATCTTGGCCTTTGGCCATTGTCCCATCTTCATTCATTATTTCACAAATAACTGCAGAGTTATTTTTTTTAGCAAGTTTTGAAATATCAACAGAGGCTTCTGTGTGGCCAGCTCTTACTAAAACGCCGCCATCTTTCGCAATAATTGGAAAAACATGTCCAGGTGAAACTATGTCTTTCTTATTTGCATTTTTTTTTGAAGCAATTTTAATTGTCTTTGCTCTATCTTTTGCTGAGATACCTGTTGTTATTCCTTTTTTTGCTTCAATAGAAATTGTAAATGCAGTTTTATTCCTTGATTGATTTATTGGTGACATCAAAGATAAATTTAAACGCTTTGCTTGTACACTATCTAGCGCCAGACAAATTAGTCCACGACCATATTTTGCCATAAAATTTATATTTTTAGCACTTGAGTCTGTGGTTGATATTATTAAGTCTCCTTCGTTTTCTCTTTTCTCATCGTCAACTAAGATGAACATACCGCCCTTCTTTGCAATATTTATTATACTTTCAATGGATGCATAATTATTTTTTTTCATTAAAATAATTTCTAACGTATTTAGATAAGATATCTATCTCTATATTAACTAGACTGCCTTTTTTTAACGAAGATAAATTAGTTAGCTTAAAGGTGTGTGGAATAACCCAAACTTGAAAACCTTTTTTGGTTACTTTGGAAATTGTTAAGGAAATTCCATTTATACATATAGATGCTTTATCAATTAAATTTGCTCGTTCTTTTTTGACAATTTCAAAATCAAATAAATACGATTTATCAATTTTTTTAATATTCTGTACTTTACCTACCGCATCAATGTGGCCTTGGCAAATATGTCCTGATATCTTTTGACCAAATTTTAAAGGAAGTTCAAGATTGATTTTATCATTTATTTTCAAAAATTTAAATTTTGATCTTTGTATAGTTTCATCAGAAAGATAAAATTCCATTATCTGATTTTTGATATCGATTAATGTTAAACAAACACCATCACAAGCAACTGATACACCCAGATCTTTACGTGTTAACTTTAAATCAGATTTAACAAAAATATTAATACCTTTTGATCTTTTTTCAAATTTAGTAATTAAACCTTGATTAAAAATTATTCCATTAAACATAATATTATTTGTAAAGTGTAATCACATCTTTGCCTAACTTTTTATTAATTTTCAATTTATTTTTATAATTTTTCTTTAATTCTTTAAGAAAACCAATCTCTTTATGATTAACTAACTTTGATAAACTTTTAGTACATTTGTATAAATAAAATTCATTAAATAATTTTTTTTTAATAATGTCTTTAGATAGATCATTTCCCCCTTCAACTAATAAATTCCTACAGCCAAGGACATAGAGTTTCATTAAAATTGATTTAATATCAAAGCTATTTTTATTTAATTTACTTTTGATTAAAGTTATACCTTTTTTTTTTAACATTAATTTCACCTCAGCTTTGGCGTTATGATAAAAAATTATAGTATTGTTTTTATTTGCTGTTTTAAAAATATATGAATTCTTTTTAATTTCTAAGTTTCTATCTAAAATTATTCTTTTAGGAGAAAATTTACTCAAACCTTCTAGTCTGCAATTGAGTTTTGGGTCATCTTTATTTAAAGTTTTGGAGGAAATCATTAACGAGTCATTTTTATATCTAAGAAAATGTGTAAATTTATCAGTATGAATATCTGAAATTCTTTTAGTATCTTTGCTATATATCAAATTATTTTTAGAAATTGCAATTTTACCAGTAACATAAGGAAGGTTTTTTTTTCTATTAAAAAAATAAGGTGCATAAAATTTATTAATTTGTTTTTTGAGTAAATCTTTTTTTACCAAAATATTTTTTGACTTAAGAATTTTTAAAGTTTTACCTTTAACTTTTTTATCAATATCTTCAACTCCATAGACAACTTCTTTAATTTTATTTTTAATTATAATATTTGTGCATGGGGGAGTTTTTCCATAATGACTACATGGTTCCAGGGTCACATACATTTTTGAGCCTTCTAAATTTTCATGTGTATTTTTAATGGCATTAAATTCTGCATGAGGTGTGCCTTTAAAACCTGTTTGACCAATTGAAAGTATTTTATTATTTTTAACAATTACACAGCCTACAGAAGGATTAATTCCAGTTAGTCCATGACGAGCTTTTGCCAAATTCAAGGCAAGCTCCATAAAAATTTTATCTTTAATTGAAAATTTATCTTTTTTTGTAGACATCTAATTTGTCCACAAATTGCACAAAGTCTTTTTCTTCTCTAAAATTTCTATAAACAGATGCAAACCTAACGTATGCAACAGGATCAAGATCTTTCAAGCCTTCCATAACCATTGTGCCAATTGTATTTGATGAAATTTCACTTTGACCAAGCTCTTCTAAAGCTCTTGAAGTTCGACTAATAAATTTTTCTGCTGTTTCGGTATCAATAGGTCTTTTCTTTAATGCTATATAAATTGATTTAGAAAGTTTATCTCTATCAAATGATGATTTTCTTCCATTCTTTTTGACGACCATTATTTCTCTAAATTGTACTCTTTCAAAAGTTGTAAATCTAGCTCCACACACACAAAGTCTTCTTCTTCTTATGGCAGTTCCATCTTCTGTAGGTCTAGAATCTACTACTGATGTTTCACCTTTTTTACAAATTGAACAAATCATTATTTTAAATTTTTATATATTGGAAAGTTAGATGTAATATCTATAACTTCATTTCTAACCTCTTCTTCAATTTTACTGTTATCCTCAGGGTTTTCGGACAAACCTTTTACAACTTTAGTAATCAATTCACCTACTTTCTCAAACTCTTTTAAACCAAAGCCTCTAGTTGTTGCAGCTTGAGTTCCAAGTCTTATCCCAGAAGTAATCATTGGCTTTTCAGAGTCAAAAGGTATTCCATTTTTGTTACAGGTAATATTAGCATTTGAAAGGCTTTCAGCAGCGGCATTACCCTTAACATTGAAAGGTCTTAGATCAACTAACATTAAATGAGTATCCGTTCCACCAGAATAAATCTTAAAACCATTATTCTTAAGTGTCTCAGATAAAATTTTGGCATTTGCCAAAACTGATTTGATATAATCTTTAAAATCTGGTCTTAAAGCTTCCAAAAACCCAGCAGCTTTTCCAGCGATGACATGCATCAACGGTCCACCTTGATAACCAGGAAATACTGCAGTATTAAATTTTTTTGCTAGGTCTTCATGATTAGTTAAAATAATTCCACCTCTAGCACTTCTGAAAACTTTATGAGTTGTTGAAGTAACTACGTGTGCGTGTTCACATGGGTTAGGATAACCTTTACCAGCAACTAAACCTGAAAAATGAGCCATATCCACCATCAAATATGCCCCTACTTTATCAGCAATCTCTCTAAATCTTTTAAAGTCAATTACTCTAGAATAAGCGCTACCACCACAAATTATGAGTTTTGGTTTATGTTCTAATGCAAGTTTTTCAACATTATCATAATCAATAAGTTCAGACTCTTTATCAACGTCATACCCTATGGGATTAAACCATTTACCTGACATTGATATTTTTAACCCATGAGTAATATGTCCACCAGAATTTAAACTCATTCCCATAAATGTATCACCAGGATTTAATAGCGCTAAAAATACAGCACCATTTGCTTGAGCCCCAGAATGTGGTTGGGCATTTGCAAATTTACAATCAAAAATTTTCTTTAATCTCTCTATGGCTAAATTTTCAGCAACATCAACATGCTCACATCCATTATAGTATCTTTTTCCAGGATATCCTTCTGCATATTTATTTGTTAATACAGAGCCTTGAGCCTCTAAAACAGCTTGAGAAACTATATTTTCAGAAGCAATTAATTCTATATGTTGTTGTTGTCTTTTTAGCTCATCACTTATGGCTTTATGTAATTCTGGATCAGTTACAGATAAGCTGTCTTCAAAAAAGCTTTTATAATTTTCATTTAAATAGTTTTTTTCACTAGACATAATTAAATCTTTTTAATTCTTTTTGCGTGTCTTCCACCTTCAAACTTTGTATTTAAAAAAACGCTTACACAATTTATAGCAGTTTTTTTAGTAAGAAGTCTTGAACCTAATGTAATGATATTTGCATCGTTATGCAATCTTGATAATTTAGTTGATTTCAAATTAAAACACTGAGCAGCGCGTATATTTTTATGTCTATTCGCAGCAATATTCATTCCCATACCAGAGCCACATACGAGTATGCCTGCATGATTATTGTTTGTTTTAACTTTTTTAGCAACTTTATGAGCATAGTCTGGATAGTCAACACTTTCACTATTGAATGGACCTAAGTCTGTATAGTTAATTTTCTTTTTATCTAAATGAAGTTTAATTAATTCTTTTAATTTATAGCCAGCGTGATCAGAGGATAAAAATATTTTTTTCAATTTAATTAAACTTATAATCTAAAACACAGGCTACCAAGTGAACTCTGTTTTCTTCACCACCATTAAAGGCATTATGGTATTTTACATTATTAGTTACCCACACTGAGCCATCAGCAGGCATATGTTTTGCGACATTATCAATAACCATTAAGCAACCAGGGTTTGTAATTATAGGTATATGTAACCTTGGCTCTGGATCTCTGTGCCAACTCAATGTTGATCTTGGCTCCTTAAGTAAAATTCTAACTCTACCTAATTTGTATTTTGAAGAAAGTGCATCAAATACTTCCTTGAAATAAGTGTTTTCATAGTCTGGTATAAATTCAGAGTATGCGGCCTCATCTATTGAAACATCTCTAGTAACTTCTTTTCCTGATTTGTCTGGTTTTGTCCAGTAAGAACCTCTAGCCTTGCTTCCTTTAATAGAATCTGGATCTCCAGGAATTTGTGTTAAACAAATAGCCCCAAAGTGAGCAATACCACCGCCATCATCAAATTTTCTTGTTTGAACAATTTGGTTATAAGCCTCTTGGAGTTTATTAATATCAAATTTAATATCTTGTTTTTGAAAATCACTAAAATCTAAAACTTTTTGATCTTTTTTTAGATCTAAGTCAATTATGTTTTTGTTGTCTAAGCTCATGCAGTTGTTTTCTACCTTTTTTAATATATATTTGTATAATACATTTGTCGCATTTTAAAAGCAGATTTAAACATGATTACAGGAAATTACCCAAATTTAAGACTTAGACGTAGTCGTAAAAATGATTGGTCTAGAAGATTAGTTCAAGAAAATAGCCTGTCATCTAGCGATTTTATATTACCTATATTTTTGATTGATGGAAAAAATATAAAACAATCCATTAAAACAATGCCTGATGTTTATAGATACACAATAGATAAACTTGGAATTATTGTTGATAGAGCAATCAAAAGCAAAATACCTATGGTTGCATTGTTCCCTTATACAAATAAAACAAAAAAAAATGAAATTGGAACTGAGGCATTGAATGAAGACAATCTTGTTTGTAAGGCTATTCGATATATTAAAAAAAGATATAAAAATGAAATTGGTATTATGTGTGATGTAGCTTTAGATCCTTATACCTCACATGGTCATGATGGTTTAATAAAATCAGGCTACGTGTTAAATGATGAAACTATTGAAGTATTAATAAATCAATCATTGTTACAAGCAGAAATTGGCTGTGATATTCTGGCTCCCTCAGACATGATGGATGGAAGAATAGGTAAAATAAGAAAAGCTTTAGATAAGGAGGGTCATGAAATGGTTCAACTACTTTCTTATGCAGTAAAATATGCTTCAAGTTTTTATGGTCCATTCAGAGATGCAGTTGGTTCTAAAGGTTTGTTAAAGGGTGATAAGAAAAATTATCAAATGGACTTTAGAAATAGCAATGAGGCAATAAGAGAAGTGGCGCTAGATATTAAAGAAGGAGCTGATATGGTTATGGTTAAACCCGGTATGCCCTATCTTGATATAATTAAAACAGTTAAAGATAATTTTAAAATTCCTGTTCTTGCTTACCAAGTATCAGGTGAATACTCACTATTAAGTAATAGTATCAAAAAAGGTCTAATAGATAAAAACTCAGTGTTAGAGAGCTTGATTGCTTTTAAAAGAGCCGGAGCAAACGCTATAGTAAGCTATTACGCAGATAGAATTGAAGATTTAATAAAATAACTATTTTAAAAGATTAATAAAATGAGTTCTAGAAGTAGGAAGATTTAAATTATTTGGTTTTAGAATACTTTTTTCAAGGTAATCACTAACAAGCTTGAGACCTTTAAGTAAATTATTTAAATTAACATCCATATCATTTTCATCTATTAAAAAATTTGGAATACTTTTTTTTTCAGTTGAGGATTTAACGTAATAATTGACTTCACTATCAACAATTTCTTTTTCAGCCATAGTTTTTAATTCCAAATCATATCCCAATAATTTTAAAAGTTCTAACTCCCAGAAAATATATTTTTGAATCCAATTTTCAGAGTTTAATATTTCAAAAAATTTATTAATTAATTTAAAAATTTCTTTATTAGATTGTGCTTCAGCAGTAAGAAGTTTTATAAGGTGCATTGCCGATGTAATGCATGATAGTTTCTGATTTTCATCAAAATAGAGCGGTGTTAAAGCTTTTAAAATCTCTATTTTGAAATAACCAATTCTAGTAACACTTTTAGAATTATAGTTTACATAAATCTTATTACCAATTTGCAAGTAGTTTTTGATTTTTTTTGAAGTTCCACCAAAAATTATCCCTGAGATTTTTCCATGGTTTTCTGTAAAAACTTCAGCGATTATTGAATTTTCACTATATTTATTTTTTGAAACTAAATAAGCGCTATCGTCCCAATTCATTTTTTAAAAATATCCTCTAAACATAAAGAAGCAGCATTCTGTTCTGCATCTTTTTTAGAAGTTCCTTCTGCTGTAAAAAATTTAGTATTTTTTAATTTAACGGCAACTTTAAAAAGAGGTTTATGTCGGGGCCCTGTATTTGAGATTAGTTTATAAATAGGCAAAACTTTGAAAATTTTAAGTGAGTATTCTTGTAGTTTTGTCTTAGCATCAATTTGAGTTATAACACTAGCTGTAATATGTTCGCTCCATAAATTAAGAATAAATCTTTCAGTAAAATTTAAACCTTTGTCAAGATAGATTGCTCCAATTAAAGCCTCTAAACAGTCTGCTACTATTTTGTCTTCAATTTCAATTTTTTTATTTTTAGGGTTTAAAACTAGAATATATTTCTCTAGTTCAATTGTTTTAGCAATTTCTAGACATTTTTTTTTATTTACTAATGATGCAAATTTTTTATCTAATACGCCTTCTCTTTCTTCTGGATAAAGTTCTAGTAATTTTTTTGCAATAATAAGACCTAAAACTCTATCTCCTAAAAATTCAATTTTTTCATTATTGTTGATTGAATCAAAGCTTTTGTGCGTTAAGCTTTTAATAAAAATTTTTTGATCTGAAAACTTTAATTTTAATTTTTTTTCTAATGTTGTGAGATTAATTTTCATTAAATAATTTTCTTAAAAAATCTGTCAAATCTAATTGTCTTATGCCATTTCCAAAAAGAAAAAATATTTCCAATTCTAAAATCAGATGAAAAAAAAATAAATTGAGCTTTACCAACTAAATTATCTTCATGTACGTATCCAACACTAGTCAAATATCTACTATCTTTTGAACAATCTCTGTTGTCTCCTAAAAAAAAATAGTGTTGAGAGGGAACTATAAAATTATCAGAATTTTGAAAGCTATAACTTTTTAAATATACACTATTATGTGTTTTGCCATTTGGAAGTTTTTCCTCAAATGTATTAACATCTATTGTTTGATTTCCACAATAAATTTTATCATTTTGGGAAATTCTAGATTTTAATATCTGATTATTGTTTACAAATAAGTCACCATTAATGAATTGAATATTATCACCCGGTAGACCAATTAATCTTTTAATATAATCCGTTCTATTATCAGCTGGTGTTTTAAAAACAATAACGTCACCAACCTTAGGTTTCTTAGAAAATAGTCTACCGCTTATTATCGGTGGGCTAAAAGGAAAAGAATGCTTGCTGTAACCATAAGAATACTTCGTAACAAATAATCTATCACCAATTAAAAGTGTTGGTTCCATTGATGACGAAGGAATATAGAATGGTTGAATAAAAAGAGATCTAATAATAATCGCTATTACTAAAGCATAAAAAATCGTCTTAACGTTATCAATTATAATATTTTTGGTAATCATTTTTTTTGTAAAATCACGTAGGCTATAGAATATTTTTTTTCATCTGAAATTGACAGAAAGAAATCAAAGGATGATATTTTAAATTGCTTTTTAACAATTTTTTTAATTTTATCTGTGACTACAAATGAGGGTTTGCCTAACTTATCATTAATTATAGTTATATCTTTTAAGTTCAAATTTTCTCTAAAACCTGTTCCGATTGCTTTAGAAAATGCTTCTTTAGCAGCAAATCTTTTAGAATAATAAGATTTTTTATTTGTTGTGTTTTTGGCTAACGATATTTCTGAACTAGAAAAAACTCTTTTAATAAAACTAACGTTTTTTAAAGATTTATGTATTCTAATATTTTCTACTATATCAACACCTATACCAAGAATTTTCATATCTATTTATTGGTTATTTTTTTAAATGTCTTAATAGTTTTTTTTAAACCATGAGTAAGTGACTCACCAATTATAAAATGACCAATATTAAATTCAGTAATTTCTTTAATTTTACTTAGTATAGAGGTGGTTTTATAGTCAAGACCATGGCCTGCATGAACCTCAATTCCAAGTTTAACACCAAGTTCTGAACATTTCTTAATTTTTAAATATTCATTTTTATAATTTTTATTTTCTTTTACTAAATTAGAAATTTTTCCAGTATGCAACTCAACACAAGTTGCATTTAATTCTTTTGCAATTTTTATATCTTTTAATGTTGGATCAACAAATAAACTTGTTCTAATATTTTTTAGATTAAATAAGGATATTATTGCTTTAATTTTTTTTTTATTTTTAATTAAGTTTAATCCACCTTCTGTTGTGACTTCCTTTCTTTTTTCAGGAACTATACAAATAAAATTAGGTTTATTTTTTAATGCTATATTTATTATTTTTTTGTTTAATGAAATTTCTAAATTAGTGATTATCTTTTTATTTTTACAAATTTTAACAACATCTGTATCTTTGATGTGCCTTCTATCCTCTCTTAAATGTATAGTTACTGAATGTGCTCCACATTTAATTACATGTTTAGCAATAGTTAATGGGTCAGGGTGAAATGATCCTCTTGCATTTCTTATTGTAGCAACATGATCAATATTAACGCCTAGTCTTTTCATTTAATAAATCTACTTCCGGGAACTGTAATTAGAGTATTTTTAAGACTTTCTGGAAGATTATTTTTCTTAAATGTTGGAACATCTATCTTCATATGTGAGATAATATTTTTTTTTATCTTCAGTGAATTCTTGGTTGATCTATCAATAATTGAGGCAAAACCAATAAGTTTTGCACCTGGTTTTGTAATCAACTTAACACACTCTAAGCTCGATTTCCCAGTTGTTATAACGTCTTCGATTATTAAAACTTTTGATCCTTTTTTTATATGAAAACCTCGTCTTAAAGTAAATTTACCATTAACTCTTTCACAGAATATTGTCTCTTTTTTTAAAATTTTACCAATTTCATACCCGATAATAACACCACCCATTGCAGGAGCTAAAATCAAATCTATAGATTTAAATTTTTTTTTAATTTTTTTTGCTAATGAATTACAAATATCTTTTGCTAAATGTGGAAAGCTTAAAAGTTTAGCACACTGGATATATTTAGCTGAATGCAAACCTGATGAAAGAACAAAATGACCCTCTAAAAGTGCGTTAGTTTTTTTTAAAATATTTAAAGATTTTTTGTGTGAAAGCATTTCTTTTTTCCTCGTGTCTAATGATTTTAAATTTAATGTCTTTTTGTTTTAGCTCACTGATAAAATTTGTAAAGTTTTTCAAGTCTCTAATAATAAGGTTAAATCTAAAATTAATGTATTCTTTTGTTTTTTCTTTCATCTCTACACTTGATATATTGAGTTTATGAGAGCCTAATGAAGTGGTTATTTCACCCAGTTTACCTGGTTGATCTGGTAGAGAAATCCAAAGCGTTGTATTATATTTTTTAACTCTTTCTTCTTTTTGTTCACCTTTAGAATGCCAATATCTTCGTATAGCAGCTCTTGCTTTGCCAGTTTTAGTAATTGGTATCCAGTGTAATGATGGTGATTTGTTTTTGGATGTTATAATGTCAACTACATCTCCATTATGAAGTGCGCTTTGTAATTCATTGTCATTACCATTTATCTTACAAGATATTGCATGATCGCCTACTTTTGTATGAACCGCATATGCAAAATCTATAGGTGTTGCACCTTTTGGTAATTTTATAACCATGCCTTTAGGTGTAAAACAAAAGACATTTTCTTGAAACATTTGTAATTTTGTATATTCAAAAAAATGTTCGGGGTTTTCATTTTTACCAATAATTTCCACAAGGTCAGCTAGCCAATCATATTCTTTCCAAGTTAATGAATCAAATTTTTCTGATGATTTATATTTCCAATGAGAGGCAATACCTCTTTCTGCAAATTCGTGCATTGGCATAGTTCTTATTTGAATTTCAATGGGTCTTCTATTTGGACCAATTACAGCTGTGTGTAAAGACTGATAATTATTAATTTTTGGTGAAGATATATAGTCTTTAAATTTTCCTGGTACACAATTCCAGTGCTGATGGAAAATTCCTAATGCCTTGTAACAATCCTCTCCACTATCAAGGATAATTCTAAATCCTACTATGTCTGTAATTTGCTCAAGTGAAGTTCTTTTTTTTTGCACTTTTCTCCATATAGAAAATGCAGTTTTCTCTCTTCCAAAAATTTCAGCATTAATTTTATGTTCGTTTAAAAGTTCACTTAATTGCAATGAAATGGAATTAAAACTATTTACTTTATCTTCTTTAATTTCATCTAGTCTTTTTTTAATAAGTTCTCGTGCCTTATTGTTTAAAACTTTAAACGATAAGTCTTCAAGCTCATCTCTAATTCTATGCATACCCATTCTATCTGCTAATGGAGCATAAATTTCCATCGTTTCTCTCGCTATACGTTCTTTTTTTTCAATTTTTGAAATTGCATCAATAGTTCTC
The DNA here is from genome assembly GCF_059417965.1 of Candidatus Pelagibacter sp. PS_16. Classification (NCBI taxonomy): domain Bacteria; kingdom Pseudomonadati; phylum Pseudomonadota; class Alphaproteobacteria; order Candidatus Pelagibacterales; family Candidatus Pelagibacteraceae; genus Candidatus Pelagibacter; species Candidatus Pelagibacter sp. PS_16. Next base: position 636,671 of record NZ_CM182074.1, read on the forward strand.
ATGTTGTGTAAGCGATCTGCAAGTTTTACAAGTAATACCCTAATATCTTTCGATGTGGCTAAGATTAATTTTCTAAAGTTTTCTGCTTTAGATGATGATGTTGCTTGGTTTTCAAAAACAGAAATTTTAGTTACACCATCAACTAAATTGGCAATCTCTTCACCAAACTCATCTTTAATATTTTCATAAGTTGCATGTGTATCCTCAATGGTGTCATGTAAAAGCCCTGTAACAATTGTAGCACTGTCCAATTCTAATTCACTAAGTATGGCTGCAACAGCTATCGGATGATTTGAATATGGGTCACCAGAATGACGTTTTTGGTTCTCATGAGCTTTAACAGCATAATCATAGGCCTTACTTAATTTTTCTGGATTCAAAAACTTATTATAAACTTTGACTTTATTTATTAACTCTTCTGAATTAAGCATTTTTAACTATATCATTAATTTATATTTGTTTAATAGATCTTAAATCTTTAATTGGTAAAGAGTTAATTAAATTAACTATACTAATCTTAGATTCTGGATGTTTCCAACGTCTATCTATTTCAAATAATGGCAACAAAACAAAATTTCTCTTAGTTGTATGTGGATGCGGGATTATTAGTTTATTACCACTTATATTCAAAATTTTATTATCATAATCAATTATATCAATATCACATGTACGTGGATCATTTTTTTTTAATCTAACCCTGCCTAATTTTAATTCAATAAAGTTACAAATTTTTAACAATTCTAATGGTGCTAAGGTGGACTCAATTTGTATAACAATATTTACAAAATCTGGCATTAAGGGATTTGGCCAAGATTTTGATAAATAGTGAGATGAAACTTTTTTTATCTTAATTTTATTTTTCTTAAGTTCAGACAAGGCTATATGAATGTTGGTAATTTTATTACCTAAATTTGATCCTATTGCTAAATATGATTGTTTAACTTGATTTTCTAATATGTCTTGCTTTTTCACGATTCCAGTCTCTATTTTTTTTAGTAGCTCTTTTATCAAATTGTTTTTTACCTTTTGCTACTGCTATTTCTATTTTAGCTTTTCCTTTTTTAAAATACATCTTTGTTGGAACAAGTGTAAAGCCATCCCTCTGCATTTTACCAATTAATTTGTTAATTTCCTTTTTGTTTAATAATAATTTTCGTTCATCTGTTGGATTGTGATTTGAATAACTGGCTTGCTTAAATGCAGCGATATGAGAGTTAATTAAAACTATTTCACCGTCTTTCTCTACAGCATAAGAGTCTGCAATATTAACTTTTCCATCTCTAATTGATTTAATCTCAGACCCTTTAAGAACTATCCCAGCTTCAATTAAGTCTTCAAAAAAAAAATTAAAACTTGCTTTTCTATTTAAGCAAATAATTTTTAAACCAGGATTGGCTTTCTTGTTCATTAGAGTAGATTTGCTGATACTAAAGCTTCTTTAACAATATCCTTAGTTGGGTCTGTAACTTTAACTAAAGGTAATCTAACCTCATCATCACAAAGACCCAGAAGTTTTGCGGCATATTTAACAGGGCTTGGATTGCTTTCTATAAACATTGAGCTGTGAATGGGTTGTAAAATTTTATCTAATCTGATTGCTTCAAGCTTGCTTTCATTATTTTCTATTTTTGAGGCTTTTTGAAAATTAGAACATAACTTAGGAGCAATGTTAGCAGTTACACTTATAGAGCCTACCCCACCTCTGTTATTAAATTCTAAAGCGTTATCATCATTACCTGTTAGTTGAACAAAATCAGTTCCCATTTTATCTTTTTGTTGATTAACTCTATCTAGATCACCAGTTGCATCTTTAACACCAACAATATTTTTCAATTCAAATAATCTAGCCATTGTATCAACAGACATATCAATTACAGATCTTCCAGGAATATTATAAATTATAATTGGTATCCCACATTTATCGTTTATTGCTTTATAATGTTGATATAAACCCTCTTGAGTTGGTTTGTTGTAATATGGAGTTACTATTAGAGCCGCATCTGCTCCCGCTTTTTCTGCATGAGTTGTTAAAGAAATTGCTTCTTTAGTCGAATTAGAGCCAGTGCCAGCAATAACTATATTTTTTCCATTGCTTTCTTTAACACATAAATCTATTACTTTTTGATGTTCATCATGGCTTAATGTTGGCGACTCACCTGTTGTCCCAGCAGGAACCAAGCCGTTTGTACCGTTTGATATTTGAAAATGAATTAGCTTAATATAAGCCTCAACATCTAGCTCATTATTCTTAAACGGGGTTATTAAAGCAACATTTGATCCTTTGAACATAAATACTTATAACATAGTTTAAAGATTCATTTAGTAAATTTATGCCCAGAAAGATAATTTTTTTTATAAAATCACTATTATTAAGTTTGGTAATTATAGGGAATATATTTGCTGCTGAAATATCAATAATTCCTTTAAAAAAACCTATTTTAGATGAAGAAGTTAAGAAGCAAAAGATATCTCAAGGGATCCTTAAACCTAAACCTAAACCATCACAAAAAAAAGAAGAAGTCAAAATCGTAACAGTCAAAAAAAATAAAAAAAAAATTAATTTTCTCATTCCTAAAAGTAAGCCATTAATAATTAAAAGTGAAAAATCTGTAGTTCAAAAAAGATCAAAATACTACAGCCAAAAAGACTATGATATTGCAAAAAAATCTATCCAGGCAATGGAAAAAAGTCAATGGACAACTGCATTGAAAAATTCAAAAAATGCTAAAGATAAATCCATATATAATTTTATACAATGGAGACATTTATTAACAACAGGAAACCAAGCTACGTTTTATGACTACATGACTTTTATACAAAACAATAAACACTACCCAAGAATAAGTAGAATAAAATATTTAGCAGAACAAAAACTTTCAACGGATAAAATTTCTCCTAAAAAAATTATTAATTGGTTTGGAGTTGATGAGCCCTTAAGTGGCTATGGTATGCTGGTATTAGGTGAAAGCTTTATACAAACTGGAGATAATGAAAAAGGAATTGCTTTAATTAAGAGAGGCTGGATTACAGCAGAACTTTCTAGAGCTAGCATGAAATCTTTAAGTAAAAAATATAGAAAATATTTAGACTCAAAAGATTATATAAATAGAGCTGATTATTTAGCATGGGAAAATAAATATTGGGATTTAAAAAGAATGCTTCCTTATTTACCTAAAGATTATCAACTACTTTATACAGCTAGACAAATTTTGATGAGTAAATCTTATGGTGTTGACCAGGCAATAAAAAATGTTCCACAAAAATTCAAAAATGATGCTGGTCTCAATCATGATCGACTTAAATGGAGAAGAAAAAGAGGCAGAATTGATAGTTCACTTGAAATATTGTTTTCAATTAAAAATAATAAAGATTATCTAGTGAGACCAGATAAATGGTGGGTTGAGAGAGCGATTATGACTAGAGCTCTTATTTATAAAAATAAATATGAGACAGCTTATAAAGTTGCTAGCCAACACTCACTAGATAAAGGATCAGAGTTTGCTGAGGCTGAATGGTTGAGTGGTTGGATTGCATTAAGTTTTTTAAATGACCCTATTTTAGCAGTTGACCATTTCAATAACTTTTATCAAAACGTTAGCTACCCTATAAGTTTGGCAAGAGGCGCTTATTGGCTTGGTAGATCTTATGAAAAAATTGGTGATAAACGACAATCAGAAGATTGGTATCGTGAAGCAACAAAATATCTAACAACTTACTATGGTCAATTAGCCTTTTTAAAAATCAACCCTAGTCAAAATTTTGAACTTGAAGAACAAGCTGATGTTGAAGATGACTATCGAAAATATTTTTACAATAAAGAGCTTGTAAAAATTACACATCTTTTAAATGAATTAAATAAAGATAAATATACCAAAAATATACTGAGACATTTGGCTAATGACAATATTGCAAGTGGAAGTGAGATTTTAGCAGCTGAGCTTGCTACAAATATATCAAGATACGATTTTGCGATCCAAATATCAAAGTTAGCCTCATATGAAAAAAGATTTCATAATACTTTTAATTATCCAATTATAAGTGTCCCCCAGTATGTTAATGGCAGAAAAATACCTGAAACAGCTTTTATACTTTCTCTTATAAGACAAGAAAGTGAATTTGACATGAGAGCGAATAGTCATGTTGGAGCACAAGGATTAATGCAAATAATGCCCTATACGGCTAAGCTAGTTGCTAAACAAGCAAAACTTCCATATTCAAAATCAAGATTAACTTCTGATCCTGAATATAATATTAATCTAGGCTCTCATTATATAGCTGGTTTAATTTTACAATATGATGGTGCCTACCCTTTTGCTACCGCAGCATATAATGCCGGTCCTAAAAGAGTTAAACACTGGAAAAAAATAAACAAAGATCCTCAAAAAAAACAAATTGATTTTGTAGACTGGGTTGAATTAATTCCATTTAAAGAAACTCGTAACTATGTTCAACGTGTTATGGAAAACTACAATGTTTACAGATATATCTTGGAAAAAAAGCCTATTAAAATTAAAGACTTTTTTAAAGATCAGCCTTTATTTTAATGGCGGAAGAGGAGGGATTCGAACCCTCGGTACAAGTTTCCCCGCACGGTCATTTAGCAAACGACTGGTTTCAGCCTCTCACCCACTCTTCCACTGCGACATTGATATAACCGATTGTATTGAATATTCAATATTTATAAAGTAATTCTTGAATAATATTATGAAAAATAAGTATTCAATATTCTCATTAGTCAAAAATGCTTTTTCCTATCATGAAAATTGGCAAAAAGCCTGGAAAGATCCCACTGTAAAAAAAGAATATGATGCAGTTATTATTGGTGGTGGTGGTCATGGTTTGGCAACTGCTTACTATTTAGCAAAAAAACATAATATGACAAATATTGCGGTAGTAGAAAAAGGCTGGATTGGTGGTGGTAATACAGGAAGAAATACTACGATTATAAGATCTAATTATTTATGGGATGCTAGTGCTGGTCTTTATGATCATGCTTTAAAATTGTGGGAAGGTTTATCTCAAGAAATAAATTACAATGTAATGTTTAGTCAAAGAGGTGTGATGAATCTTGCACATAACTTACAGGATGTTAGAGATTTAAAAAGACGAACACATGCTAATAGATTAAATGGCATAGACGCAGTTTACTTAAGCACAGAAGAAGTCAAAAAATTTTGCCCTATTATTAATACCTCACAAGATATTCGATATCCTGTACTGGGTGGAACTTTACAAAGAAGAGCTGGTACCGCAAGGCATGATGCTGTTGCTTGGGGGTATGCTAGAGGTGCAGATGAAATGGGTGTAGATATAATTCAAAATTGTGAAGTTAAAGGAATTAAAAGAAATGGTGATGAAGTAGAAGGTATTGAAACAACCAAAGGTTTTATAAAAACTAAAAAAGTTGGAGTAGTTGCTGCTGGTCATTCAAGTGTGCTAGCAAACATGGCAGGTTTAAGATTACCTTTAGAAAGTAAACCTCTTCAAGCTCTAGTTTCAGAACCAGTTAAACCTATTATTGATACAGTAGTGATGTCTAACGCTGTACATGCATATGTTAGTCAGTCTGACAAAGGTGAGCTAGTAATAGGTGCAGGCACTGATGATTATGTTTCTTATTCACAAAAAGGTAGTCACGATATTGTTGAGGGAACATTAAATGCAATCTTAGAACTTTATCCAATTTTTAGTAGAATGAGAATGCTTCGACAATGGGGTGGAATTGTAGATATCTGCCCAGATGCTAGTCCTATTATTAGTAAAACGACGATAAAAGGTTTGTACTTTAATTGTGGCTGGGGAACTGGTGGATTTAAAGCAACACCTGGATCAGGTGATTTATTTGCTCACACAATCGCAAATGATGAACCACACAAACTAAATGCTGCATTTAATTTAAATAGGTTTATCAGTGGAGACCTTGTTGATGAACATGGTGCAGCGGCGGTAGCTCATTAATGTTTTTAATTACTTGTCCTTTTTGTGGTGAACGAGAACAAAGTGAATTTAAAGCTGGTGGTGAAGCTCACATTGAAAGACCTAAACAACCCACAGAATTAAGTGATGATGAATGGGCAGAATACTTATTTATGAGAAAAAACATTAAAGGAATTCAATTTGAAAGATGGAACCATGCTCACGGATGCAGAAAGTGGTTTAACATGGTGAGGGATACTTCAAATGACCAAATTAAAGCTGTTTATAAAATGGGTGAAAAACCTCCTATAAAATAATTTAATGCTAAAAAATTTAAGAGTTACAACTAGTAAATATATTGATGAAACTTCCAGAGTTTCTTTTAAATTCAATGGAAAATCTTATTTTGGATACAAAGGTGATACCCTTGCCTCAGCTTTGCTAGCTAATGGTATTCATTTAGTAGGAAGAAGTTTTAAATATCATAGGCCACGAGGAATAATGACTTCAGGATCTGAAGAGCCTAATGCAATTGTACAGGTTAATAACAACACAGCACTAACAGAACCCAATGTTAGAGCAACCGAACTAGAAATCTATCATGGGCTTGAGGCAAACAGTCAAAATTGTTGGCCTAGTGTTAACTTTGATATTGGAGGTATAAATAATTTCTTATCCCCACTTCTGCCTGCTGGTTTTTATTATAAAACATTTATGTGGCCTGCTAATTTTTGGGAAAAGTATGAATATGTTATAAGACATTCAGCAGGACTAGGAAAATCTCCAACAGTGCCTGATCCTGACATATATGATCATAAATACATTCACTGTGATGTTTTGGTTATCGGAGCTGGCATTAGTGGAATTATAGCTGCAAAAACTGCAGCAAAAAATAATCTTAAAACATTATTACTTGATGAAAAAAATGAAATCGGAGGATCTACAATTTTCCAAAATTCAGATCATATAAAAATAAACGATCAAAATTCTTCTGTTTGGTTAGAAAATGAAATTAATGAATTAAGAAATATTGAAAACCTAGAAATTAAAACAAGAACTAGTGTTGCTGCTTATCATGGATATAACTATTTATTAGCTAGAGAAAATTTAACTGATCACCTTCCTAAAAATGAAAAAAATAAAAAAGTAAGACAAAGATTATTAAAAATTAGAGCTAAAAAGGTTATTGTTGCTACTGGTTCTTTAGAAAGACCTCTGGTATTTAATAATAACGATAGACCTGGTATTATGCTTTCATCTGCAGTTAAAAAGTATGCAGATTATTATGGTGTTGCAACTGGTCAAAAAAATATATTTCTTACTAATAATGACACAGCTTATGAAAGTGCAATTTCATTACAAAAAAAAGGTATTAAAGTTGAAGCAATCATAGATATTAGAAAGCAATCTAAAACTGCATTTACTAAAGAAGCTGACGATTTAGGGATTAAAGTTTATAGATCACACACAGTTGTAAATACTGAAGGTTATAAAAGAATTAATAAAATTACAATAATGGAATTGTCAGAAGATGGTCAATCTTTTGCAAATCCAGAAAAAATAGAACTTGATTGTGATTGCCTAGCAATTGCAGGTGGATGGACGCCAGCCGTTCATTTGTTTACTCAATCAGGAGGTAAATTAAAATTTAGAGAAAAAGATCAAGTATTTATTCCTGATATATATTCATCAGCTCAAATTAGCATTGGTTCTTGTAATGGTGATTTTGATTTAGATGATGTTATAAAAAATTCTACAAAATCTTTAAAAGAATTTTTAAATATAAATGAAACTGAATTTGACAATTTAGAAATAAATTGTCCTAAAGATAATAAGATTAGAAATATTTGGCTACTTCCATCCGATAAAGTTTTAGGAAAAACAAAACCTTTCGTAGATTATCAAAATGATGCAACTGCAAAAGATATTAAACTTGCTCTAAGAGAAGGTTTTAGATCGATTGAACATGTAAAAAGATATACAACAACTGGAATGGGTACCGATCAAGGAAAGCTTGGTAATATGCATGCCCTTGGTATTATTGCAGAAACTGCTGGTGTTAAGATGGGTGAGCTTGGAACTACAACGTTTAGACCTCCTTACACTCCATTAACATTTGGAACAATTGTTGGACGAAATGTTGGTGAATATTTTGATACATTTAGAAGAACGCCAATGAGTGACTGGCACATAGAAAATAAAGCTGAATTTGAAAATGTTGGTCAGTGGAAAAGAGCTTGGTACTATCCAAAAAATAATGAAACAATGCATGAGGCCGTTCAAAGGGAAAGTAAAGCTGCAAGAAATAGCGCTGGTATATTAGATGCTTCAACTCTTGGTAAAATTGATATTCAAGGAACGGATGCTTCAGAATTTTTAAACAGAGTTTATACAAATGCTTGGTCAAAACTTGCCATTGGAAAATGTCGTTATGGTTTAATGCTTAATGAAGATGGTATGGTTTACGATGATGGGGTCACAACTAGACTTGATGAAAATCATTATATTATGACCACAACAACAGGTGGTGCTGCAAACGTATTAGGAAAACTAGAAGATTACCTACAAACTGAATGGCCTGAACTAGATGTGTATTTGTCATCTGTAACGGATCATTATGCAACAGCTAGCATCTGTGGGCCTAATAGTAAAAAAATTCTTAATAAATTAATACCTGATCTTGATCTTTCAGATGAAAGCTTTCCACACATGTCATTCAAAAATACAAAAATTGGCAATATTAAATGTAGAATTATGCGTATTAGTTTTACTGGTGAACATAGTTATGAAATTAATATCCAAGCTAACTATGGTGAAGACTTATGGAAAAAATGCATGGAAGCAGGTAAAGAATTTAACATCACTCCTTATGGCACTGAGACAATGCACTTATTAAGAGCAGAAAAAGGATTTATTATTGTTGGCCAAGATACGGATGCAACGATGACACCTATAGATTTACAGATGGATTGGATTGTTAGTAAAAAGAAATATGACTTTATTGGTAAAAGATCTCTTTATAGATCTGACACCATGAAAGAAGATAGAAAACAATTAGTAGGTTTACTGACAGATAATCCAAGTGAAGTTTTAGAAGAAGGAGCTCAAATAGTTGCTGACACTAGTTTAAAACCAGTTGAAATGCTAGGTCATGTAACTTCAAGTTACTATAGCCCTAATTTAAATAAATCAATTGCCCTAGCAGTAGTTAGAGGTGGAAAAAATATGCTAGGTCAAAAATTATTTATCCCAATGGAAAATAAAAATATTAATGTGACGATTGTTGATCCTGTTTTTTTTGACAAAGAAAATTTGAGGTTAAATGCTTAATTATAAAACTTCTATTAAAGGGGATATAACATATTCTGATTTAGAAATTAAAGAAATCAAACCTATTATGAAATTAATCATAAGAGGTAAAACAAAAGATTTTATTACTGCAGTAGGTAAAAATCTTAATATGGTTTTACCCACTGAGGCTAATACGTCTACATCAGCAGAGAAATTAACTGCATTTTGGTTAAGTCCCGATGAATGGATGTTAATATCAAATGAAACTGTGAGTGAGGAAAGTAACACTTATCAAGTTGAAGATGAATTAATTAAAAATATATCTAAAGTTAAATTGGGCGCTGTAACTGATGTTAGCGACCAATTTGTAATGTTAAATATCAAAGGTGGTAAGGTTTTTGATTTATTTGCTACAGGTTCCCCTTTCAATTTTAATGATTTTAAAACAAAAAAAGGACCAGTTGTTCAAACAATATTATCTCATATTGATGTAATTATTCATCATAAAGAGATTAATGAGGTAAATTTATTTGTTAGAAGGTCTTTTTCTGAGCATTTACACTCTTGGTTGAGTGATAGTGCGTCAAGGTTATAAGCTTATATTTATTAAAATTATTGTTATAAAAAGTTTATGAAAAAAATACTTCTTGTGGTGCTATTAGCACTTTTACCCTTCTCTCTTAACGCAGAATCAAAACTTGATCAGATTTTATCCTCTGGTGAGTTAAAAGTTGGAACAACAGGCGACTGGGATCCAATGACCATGAAAGATCCTGCTACAAATAAATATAAGGGATTTGATATTGATGTCATGCAAGAATTAGCAAAAGATATGGGTGTGAAAATTACCTTTGTACCAACTGAATGGAAAACAATTGTTTCAGGAATTACCGCAGGAAGATATGATATTTCCACAAGTGTCACTAAAACTCCAAAAAGAGCAGAAGTTGCTGGATTTACAGATTCTTATTACAAGTATGGAACTGTTCCATTGGTACTTAAAAAGAATTTAAAAAAATATTCAACATGGAAATCTTTAAACAATAAAGATGTAACGATTGCTACAACACTTGGGACTTCTCAAGAGGAAAAAGCTAAAGAGTTCTTTCCTTTGTCTAAATTACAATCAGTTGAGTCACCTGCAAGAGACTTTCAAGAAGTATTAGCTGGTAGAGCTGATGGAAACATTACAAGTTCAACAGAGGCTAATAAATTAGTTGTCAAGTACCCTCAATTAGCAATTGTTCCTGATGGAGAAAAAAATCCTGCCTTTTTAGCAATGATGGTTAGTAAAAATGATCAAGTTTGGAATGATTATGTAAATGAGTGGATCAAAAGTAAAAAATCCTCTGGTTTCTTTAATAAACTACTCGCTAAATATAATTTAAAAAGCTTATAAAAAATTAGATATTAATCTCTAATTCATTATAACTTTAAGAGTGAAAAATTTACTTTTTTTACTTTTAATTTTACCACTTACCTCTTGTAGTGGTCAGGAATTGGGTTGGTTTATTCTATCACCTAACAATGTTGAAGGTTTAACAAACCTAAAATTTTTATTAAGTGGTTTAACTACAACTATTTATATTTCAGTAGTATCTATAATTATATCTGCAATTTTAGGGTTTATCGTTGCAATTCCTTCTTTAGCTAAGAATAAATTTTTAACATACATAAATATTGGATATGTGGAAATTGTAAGAGCAATACCGTTACTTGTTTTAATATTATGGATTTATTATGGTTTACCTATAATGACTGGATTAAGTTTCAGTCCATTTGTGTCTGGAATAATTGCGCTGGCAATAAGTGAAAGTGCTTTTCAAGCAGAAATTTTTAGAGCAGGAATAAACTCAATTAAAAAATCACAATGGGAAGCAGGCTCATCACTGGGTTTAACTTTTTATAAAAGGTTAAGATTAGTAATTCTTCCACAAGCAATTAAAAATATCCTTCCTGCATTAGGCAACCAGTTTGTATATGTATTAAAAATGTCTTCATTGGTATCAATTATAGGTATTGGTGACTTAACAAGAAAAGCAAATGAATTAGTTGTGTCAACCTATAGACCATTAGAAATTTATACATTTTTAATCTTGGAATATTTAATTTTGATATTAATTGTTTCTTTCATAGTAAGAAAATTTGAAAAAAAACTTAAACAAGATGGTAATAATTAATGAGTAATTTAGACTATGATGTTGAACTAAATGATGGTGTTATTACTTTTAAAAACATTAATACTACACTTGGTTTTGTTCGGTATAATGAGACAGCCGAAGTGGAGTATATTTTTGTTAACCCCATGTTTAGACGTCAAGGACTTGCTAAAAAACTATTAAGTATCGTTGAGGAAAAAACTAAAATCAAACCCACACCTCAAGACCCAATCAGTCCTTTAGGTGAAAAGCTCTTTAAAATTAATAAACAAGAGATTAACTAGAATTTTGGAGCACCTGTTAACAGAACTACCCTATTAGCTTTAATTTTTCTTAGATTTTCTATAATCCCAAGGATAATCAAATTCCATAGACCACATACCTATTTTATTAATTCTTGCATAATCTTCATCAGATACAAATTTTTTTGAATACCTTCTATAGGCAAATGCATAGCCACTTCTAACTAAATAACTTGATAAGCTTTCATTATTAACAAAACATTCGGCCAGTGTTCTTTTGTATTGATCTTTTCCTTCACTAATACATTCAACATTATTGTTTGAAATTTTATCAATAAGGATTTGTTTTGCTGTAATTCCACAAGGATCCTTAGCTCCTTCGTTAAGGCAAGTTTGTTTTAATTCAGGTGTATCTATCCCTGTAAATCTAATTTTTTCTCCATTAAGATGAATTGTGTCTCCATCTACAATTTTGATTGTTTGAGATTTGACTTGGTTAATAGTTAAAATAAATATTAGTACTGAGACACTAATAAGAAAAATGACTTTTTTTTTGTTTAAAAACATTATTTAAAAAATATCCAATAAAGATGATTACCGCAATACCCATAAACCAATTGGTTGCCATGATGGTATAAAAAATATCCGCATAATCTCCTCCTCTAATATTAATTACATACCATAATGATAAGAACGGAAATGCAGTTAACCTTAGAACGCTTAAGTAAAGACTATAAATTGGTTTTTTAAGTGCCTGAAAGACTGCTGTTGTAATAAAGAATACTGGGTAAATAGGAGCTATTAATGCAGCAACTTTTAAATATATAGCACCATGATAAATAGCTTCTACATTATCTGTAAACTGAGATACAAAAAACTCTGCACCGAAGAATAAAACCACACCTGCTACGGCCATAAACGATGATCCAAAAAATAATGCCTTAGTATAAAGCTCTCTAATACGGTTATAATTTTTAGCACCAAAGTTTTGTCCACCGATAGAAAGTACTGCTGTATTTAAACCAATTACTGGAAGTAAGAAGACTTGCTCAACTCTTAAAGCTGCACCATAGCCTGCTGTTGCAAGATCACCAAATTGTCCAATAAAATATAATATGTTAAAAATACCTACTCCAATAAACAACATACTAATCATAATTGGCATTGCTTGTGCGAACAATTCTTTAAGAAGAATAAACTTAGGAATAAAGCATTTAATAGATAAATACTTTCTTAATTTACATGAGTTAATTTTATAGGCTAAATAAATAGTACCAATAGATTGAGCGATAACAGTTGCTATTGCAAGGCCACCTATACCATAAGCTGGAACAATTCCGTATCCCCAGATAAATAATGGGTTTAAAAAAATATTTAAAAAGAAGCTAAAGATAAGAACATTTCTATAACTTTTAGTATCTCCCTGTGCATTTAAAGCTCCATTTAAAGAGATTTGGATCATAACTATAAATGTTCCATAAAAAATTATATCTAAATACTCTCTAGTTAAAGCGATACCAGCAGCATCAGAGCCCATAACACTCAAGAGAAAATTAGAGGCGTTTAATCCAAATAAAGTAACTACAATAGAAGTAACCAATGAAAAAATTACTGATTGAGCAATAAATAGTGAAGCTTTATTAATTTTTTTAGCACCTAATAAATTGCCAATACATGAGTTCGTTGCAGCTCCAATACCAACACCAACAGCAATGATAACAAAATATATGGGAAATGACTTAGCAATAGCACCTATAGCTTCTGCAGAAATTCTACCCGCAAACCATGTATCAACTAAATTATAAAATGTCTGAAATAATGAACCAACACTTGCTGGGATAGTTACTTTTCTAAGTAATTCCCAAATTGGATCTTTAGTTAATTTAATGGCTTTGGACAATTATTTTTCCTATTTAAATTCTTTTTGAAATATATGCTTCGATCCAGTCTTTTTAGCAAGGTTTATTTGCTTTTGTCTCATTCGAAATCTCTCTTTTTGAGTTTGAGTTAAATTATCATGACAGTTTACGCATGAAACACCCTCCTCATATTTTTTAGACTTCTTATCTTTTGGTGAAACCGGTTTTCTACATCCACTACACATTGAGTATGTGCCAGTTATTAATCCATGTTTAACACTGATTCTGTTATCAAAGACAAAACATTCCCCATTCCATAAACTTTCCTTTTTCTTAATATTTTTTAAATAATTTAAAATTCCACCTTTTAACTGATAAACATTTTTAAAACCTTTTTTTTCTAAAAATACTGAAGCTTTCTCACATCTTATTCCACCAGTACAAAACATTGCAATTGGTTTTGTTTTTTTTAGTTTATTCAGGTATTTTGGAAATTCTCTAAAATTAGCAACATCAGGATTAACTGATCTTTTAAAGGTACCCACATTATATTCAAATGGTTTTCTTGAATCTAAAACTAATGTGTCTTTATCATTAATTAACTTATTCCATTTTTTAGGATCTATATGATTATTTTTCTTATTTTTTGATGACAAAGAAAGACCCATGGGAACTACTTCTTTTTTAATTTTTACTTTTGGCTTATGAAATGGTTGAAATTTACTTTTTGAAATATTTTCACTATCAAACTTTTTAAAATTCAATATCTTTTTAATCTTGGTGATAGTTGACTTTAGATCGTTATCTTTTCCTGAGATTGTTGCATTTACTCCTTCATTAGCTATAATTATTGTTCCTCGAATATTTTTTTTAATCAAATAATCCTGTAGTAAAATCTTATTTTTTTTTAAAGAAGTGAGTTTTTTAAATTTGTAAAAACCAAAAACATCAAACATTATATCACTCTACAAACAGTCATACCGTCACCTAAAGGGACAATGATTTGTTCCACTCTTTTATCGTTTGCAACATAAGTATTAAAATCTCTAATATTTACAGTGAATTTATCTAAATTATCTTCATCAGCGACCTCACCATGCCATAAAACATTATCTACAATAATCAATCCTCCTTTATCTAATAACTTCAGTGATCTTTCATAATATTCTTTATAATTCATTTTATCGGCATCAATAAAAACCATATCAAATTTACTATTCTTTAATTCATCTAAACTATCTAATGCAGGCTTAACAATTGTTTGAATTTTATTATTAAGATTAGCTTTTTTAAAAAAATTTACTGCAATCTTGTTGGTTTCTTTGTCTTTATCTAGCGCTATAAGTTTGCCATCATCTGGTAGTGCTAAAGCTATTGAAAGTGCACTTAACCCAGTAAAAGTACCAATTTCAAGTACATTTTTAATGTTAGAAGTTTTTATAATTAAATGAAGAAAATGACATTGAGATGTTGCTACTTGCATTCTCTTAACGTCTCCAAGTGTATTATTGTATTCGATTATTTCTTGCTGGATGGGATTTAACTTTAAACTAAAATTATTTATATATTTTTCAAGCTTTTCAGTAATTCTAATTGCTTTACCCATGGTATTTTAAGTCCTTTGTATCTACCTATTTTAAGACTATTGAAGTTTTTTCTTTAATATTTCATTTATTAGTTGTGGATTAGCTTTACCACCTGAAACTTTCATTGCTTGACCTACAAAGAAACCAAATAGCTTTTCTTTACCATTCTTATATTCAATAGCTTTTTCTCTATTAGTATCAATTATTTTATCTATTAACGCCTCTAAAGCTTTAGGGTCACTTTCCTGTTTTAAACCTTTTTCTTCAACAATTATTTGAGGATCTATGTCTCCATCAATCATCAATTCAAATATTGTTTTAGCTATTTTTCCAGAAATTGTTCCATTCTTAATTAGATTAATTAACTTTGCTAAATTTTTGGCACTTACTGGGCTTTCAGATATTTCTAAATTTTTATTATTTAAAACAGCAAATAATTCACCTGTAATCCAGTTAACTGCTAACTTCATATCTTTGTTTTTGCCCATTTTAGCAACTACCTCTTCAAAATATTTAGCTGTTTCAATATCTGATACTAAAATTGTTGCTTCGTAAGCAGAGACTTTAAACTCATCAATAAATCTTTTTTTCTTATCGTCTGGTAATTCTGGGATATCTGCTTTAAGTTTTTCAATAAATTCATCTGTTACTTCTAATGGTAATAGGTCTGGATCTGGAAAATATCGATAATCATGAGCATCTTCTTTAGATCTCATAGATCTTGTTTCATTTTTTTTAGTATCAAATAATCTTGTTTCTTGATCAATTGTTTTACCATCTTCAATTAAATCAACTTGTCTATTAGCTTCATAATCAATAGCCATTTGCATAAATTTAATTGAGTTAACATTTTTAATCTCACAACGAGTTCCAAGTTTATCAGAACCTTTAATTCTAACAGAAATATTGACATCAGCTCTTAAAGAGCCTTCCTGCATATTTCCATCACACGTACCAAGGTATCTCATAATAGATCTTAATTTTTTAATATAAGCACTAACTTCATCTGGAGTTCTCATGTCTGGTTTGCTAACAATTTCCATCAAAGCTACACCAGATCTATTTAAGTCAACCAATGTATTTTGTGGGTCCATATCATGAATACTTTTTCCAGCATCTTGTTCTAGGTGTAATCTTTCAATCCCTACTTCTTTTTGGCCATGTGCCATATCAAGAATAACTGTTCCCTCTCCTACTATTGGATACTTAAACTGTGAGATCTGATAACCTTGTGGAAGATCTGCATAAAAATAATTTTTTCTATCAAAAACTGATCTTTTATTAATTTGAGCTCTTAAACCTATGCCCGTTTTAATTGCCTGTTTTACACAGTACTCATTAATAACTGGAAGCATTCCTGGAAATGCAGCATCCACTAAACTTACTTGTGTATTAGGTTCAGCACCAAAGGTAGTTGATGAAGATGAAAATAATTTAGAATTCGATGTAACTTGAGCATGAACTTCAAGGCCGATTACTACTTCATAAACATTATCTCGTCTTTCAATTAAATATTCTGAATTATCTTTAGTCATCTATTTAATCCACCAGTCAGTAATTTTATTTTTAAACTGAATTTTCTCTTCCATAGCATAAGCAATGTTTAAAATATTTTGTTCATCAAAAGCTTTACCAATAATTTGTAGTCCCAATGGATAACCTTTAACATCTATTCCTGCTGGAATTGAAATTGCTGGTAATCCAGCTAAATTCACTGGAACTGTAAATATATCATTTAAATACATTGAAACTGGGTCATTAGTTTTTTCACCAATTTTAAAAGCAGCACTTGGTGTTGATGGGGTTAAAATTGCATCAACTTTTTTATAAGCTTCATCAAAATCGTTTTTTATTAATTTCCTAACTTTTTGAGCCTTTAGATAATAAGCATCATAATAACCAGAGGATAAAACATAAGTTCCAATCATTATTCTTCTTTGAACTTCGCTACCAAAACCTTCAGATCTTGTCTTTTCATACATATCAATAAGGTTTTCACCTTTAGATCTAAAACCATACTTAACACCATCATATCTTGCTAAGTTTGAAGAAGCTTCCGCAGGGGCCACTATATAATAAGTAGGTAGAGCATAGTTTGTATGAGGTAATGAAATTTCTACAATTTCAGCACCACAATCTTTTGCATACTCAATGCCATTCGTCCATAAATCCTCTATTTCTTTTGGCATTCCATCAACTCTATATTCTTTAGGAATTCCAATTTTCTTACCTTTAATATTATTTGTTAATTCTTTACTGTATTCATTTCTTTTAAAATCAATTGATGTTGAGTCTTTTTCATCATAAGTACTAATTATTTCTTGAAGCAATGCGCAATCTTTTACATCTTTAGACATTGGTCCTGCTTGATCTAATGAAGATGCAAAAGCAACAATTCCATATCGTGAACAACTTCCATAAGTAGGCTTTAATCCAACGGTACCTGTAAATGAAGCAGGTTGTCTAATAGAGCCACCTGTATCAGTTCCAATTGTAATAGGCGTTAAATTAGCTGCTAGAGCTGATGCAGAGCCTCCTGAAGAGCCACCTGGTACTAAACCTTTGTCTATTGGACTTTGTACATTTCCAAAAAAACTAGTTTCATTAGATGAGCCCATTGCAAATTCATCACAATTTAACTTACCAAGTAATATCGCACCTTCATTCCAAATATTTTGAGTAACAGTAGACTCGTATGGTGGAATAAAATTATTTAAAATTTTACTACCTGCTGTAGTTTTAACATCTTTGGTACAAAACAAATCCTTAACAGCTATTGGAACACCCGGAAGTTTTAAATCAAAATTTGGTTTTTGATCAAAACTTTTAGCTTTCAAAAGTGCATTAGAAAAATCTTCTGTTATGTATGTATTTAAATCTCTAGATTTTTCTCCTCTATGAATAAAAGCTTTTGTAGTTTCTTCAGAAGAAATCTTTTTATCTTTAATATTTTTAACTAATTCAGTTAAAGTGAGTGATGTAATATCAGACATTATTCAACAACCCTTGGTACTACAAAAAAATCTTCATTTTCCTCTGGTGAGTTTTTTAATATTTGATCTCTAATATTTTCACTTTTAACCTCGTCGGCTCTTAATTTTAATGTGGTCTCTGCAACAGAAGTTAAAGGCT
Organism: Candidatus Pelagibacter sp. PS_16; assembly: GCF_059417965.1. Classification (NCBI taxonomy): domain Bacteria; kingdom Pseudomonadati; phylum Pseudomonadota; class Alphaproteobacteria; order Candidatus Pelagibacterales; family Candidatus Pelagibacteraceae; genus Candidatus Pelagibacter; species Candidatus Pelagibacter sp. PS_16. The sequence continues at coordinate 654,856 of NZ_CM182074.1, forward strand.
CAATATTATCAGTATTGAGTTCATTTAATTTTTCAATGAAATCAAATATAGAGTTAAGATCTCCAGCTAATTTATTAGCTTTTGCATCATCAACTGAGATTCTTGATAATTTAGATATATGCTTTATTGTTTTAAGATCAATTGTCATGTGGTAATTAAATATGTCGGCAAACTATCACTTAAGTATAAAATATACAATATGATCACAATTGAAGATTTTAAAATAAAACACACTAATAAAGTGAGATTTATTGGTTTAGATTTAGGGTCTAAAAGAATTGGAGTCTCAATTTGTGATGAAAGACAATCCATAGCCACACCCTTTAAAACCATAAACAAAACCAACACAAACGAACTAATTGATGAACTTAAGATAATAATTAAGGATAATAATATTGGTGGAATAATTGTCGGGAACCCAGTTAATATGGATGGTAGTCTAGGTAGATCAGCTCAATCAGTTAATGATGTTGCATCAAATATATCAAAATCTATAGACCTACCAGTAATTTTATGGGATGAGAGACTTTCAACAGTTGGAGCATTTAATCTATCGAGTTTATTAGACGTTAACGTTTCAAAAAGAGTTAAAACAATTGATCAAAATGCTGCAGCCTTTATTTTACAAGGGGCAATAGATTTTTTAAATAATTAATACTTGCCATAGTGATGGTTAATAGTTATAGAGTTAATTTTAATGGCAACCAAAATAAATAAAGCTATTAAAATCTCTCAAAAACACCTCCTAGGTATTCAAGATCTATCAATTAATGATGTTAATCTTATTTTAGAAGAAGCTAAAAGTTTCATCAAATTAAATCAAAGTAAAAACAAAAGATTAAATGTCTTGAGTGGTAAAACTCAAATTAATTTGTTTTTTGAGCCTTCTACTAGAACACAGAGTTCATTTGAATTAGCTGGAAAAAGATTAGGTGCAGATGTTATGTCAATGAATATGGCAAATTCAGCTATTAAGAAAGGTGAAACACTAATAGATACCGCAATGACTTTAAATGCAATGCATCCTGATATAATTGTAATTAGACACCAAGATTCAGGAGCGTGTAATCTTTTATCACAAAAAGTAAATTGCGCAGTACTTAATGCTGGAGATGGAAGCCGTGAACACCCTACTCAAGCTTTACTAGATGCTTTAACAATTATAAATCGAAAAAAAAAAATTGAAGGTTTAAGAGTTGCAATTTGTGGTGACATAACTCATTCACGTGTTGCAAGATCAAATATTTATCTTTTAAATATGCTAGGTGCAGAAGTTAACATTATTGCACCATCAAATTTAATGCCAAAAGAAATAGAAAAGTTTGGGGTTAATACTTTTACAGATATGAAAAAAGGTTTGAAAGATTGTGATATTGTAATGATGTTAAGGTTACAAAATGAAAGGATGACTAGTTCTTTCTTGTCTTCTAATAGAGAGTACTATGAATATTATGGACTAACTCCAGATAAACTTGCTCATGCAAAAGATGATGCTTTAATTATGCATCCAGGCCCTATGAATAGAGGGATCGAAATTGACACTAAATTAGCAGATGACATTAACAGAAGCGTAATTAAGGAACAGGTTGAACTAGGTGTTGCAGTAAGAATGGCTTGTTTAAAAATATTTTGTGAATAAATGAAAAAACAATACTTTATAAATGCAAATATAATTGACCCTTATAACTCTATCAATGAGAATGGCGGATTAATTATTGGAGAAGATGGCTTTATTGAAGCTGTTGGTAAAAAAGTAAATACTAATAACATTCCTTCAAGAGAAAAAGTAATAGATTTAAATGGCAAATATATATTCCCAGGTCTAGTTGATATGCGTGTCTTTGCAGGTGAACCTGGTTATGAATATAAAGAAAATTTTAGAACGCTAAGTAATGCAGCTCTTGCAGGAGGTGTTACTTCAGTTGTTACTATGCCTAATACTGACCCAATTATAGATAACGTTTCAATAGTAGATTTTTTAAAAAGACGTGGAAGAGATAAATCTAAAATAAATGTTTTTCCAAGTGCTGCTCTTACCAAAAATATTGAAGGAACTAGCATGACTGAATTTGGTCTACTTCAAAGCAGAGGAATAATTGGATTTACTGATGGAGTTAAAACAATTCAAAATACTAGATTAATGTCACGCATAATGAATTCAGCTAAAGACTTAGGCACACTGATCATGCAACACGCAGAAGATTATGATTTATCCAAAAATGGAATGATTAATTCTGGAATTATTGCAACTAAACTTGGATTATCTGGAATACCTGCTGTTGCTGAAAGAATAATTATTGAAAGAGATTTAACGTTACTTGAAAACATTAAATGCAGATATCACATATCACAAATTTCAGCTGCTAAATCAGTAGAAATTATCGAGGAAAGAAAAAATAAAGTTAAATTTACGACAGGTGTATCCATAAATAATCTTTCATTAAATGAAAATGATATAGGAGATTTTAGAACTTTTTTAAAATTATCACCGCCATTAAGAACTGAAGAAGATAGAATTGCTTTAGTACAAGGATTAAAAGATGAAACGATAGACGTTATAGTGTCTGATCACAAACCAGAAGACGAAGAGCAAAAAAGATTAACATTTGCACAAGCGTCTACAGGGGCCTCTGGAATAGAAACGCTTTTATCATTAAGTCTAGAATTATATCACAATGGCTCTGTTAAATTAGAAACTATCATTAAAGCTTTAACATCAAACCCTGCAAAAATTTTAAAAATTGATAAGGGTAATCTTTCAGTGGGCAATGAAGCAGATTTTTGCATTGTAGATATAGATAAACCTTGGGTTGTCAAAAAAGATAAGCTTATCTCCAAATCAAAAAATACCTCTATTGAAGACAAAAAACTCCAAGGAAAAGTCACTAATACATTTGTAAAAGGTGAAGAATTATTTAAGTTATAATAATGGAATATTTAATTGTTGCATTAAGCTCATATTTATTAGGATCAATACCCTTTGGTTTTATACTTACAAAAATATTTTTAAAAAAAGATATTAGAGATATTGGCTCAGGAAACATTGGAGCTACAAACGCCCTTAGAACAGGTAATAAAACATTAGGCTACGCAACTTTACTACTGGATATAACAAAAGCTGTATTGCCTGTTTTATATGTAAAATTTAATTATCCTGATTATATCTTTATTGCATCATTAAGTGCATTTTTAGGTCATGTTTTTCCAATATGGCTTAAGTTTAAAGGAGGCAAAGGTGTTGCAACATATGTTGGTATATTATTTTCTATAAACATCTTTTTGGGTTTGGTATTTATTATTAGTTGGGCTGTTACATTTCTTATTTCAAAATACTCATCACTTTCATCACTAGTTGGTAGTTTAATGGTGCCAATGTATTTAATAATTTTTGAAAATTATAATTCAATATTTTTCATAATAATGTTTGTGTTTATATTCTACACGCACAGAGAAAACGTCAAACGATTGAAAAACAAAGAAGAAACTAAGACTAAAATTTATTGATTTGACTATCTAAGTCTTTTAAGTAATTTGTTTAGTAATGAATCTTGTAGTCGTAGAAAGTCCAGCTAAAGCAAAAACTATCAACAAATATCTTGGTGATGAATATATTGTTTTAGCGAGTTATGGTCATATTAGAGACCTTCCCTCCAAAAATGGTTCTGTTGATCCAGAAAATAATTTTAAAATGGAATGGGAAGTTGATAGTTTTTCTAAAAAATATCTTAAAGAAATTACAGATGCAGCTAAGATTTCATCAAAAATCATATTAGCAACTGACCCAGACAGAGAGGGAGAAGCAATTGCTTGGCATGTTAAAGAATATTTAAATGAAAAAAAATTAATTAAAGACAAGCATATAGAAAGAGTTGTTTTTAATGAAATTACAAAAAAAGCTGTTATTCATGGAATTGAAAACCCTCGACAAATAGAGCCATTACTTGTTGATGCCTATATGGCTAGAAGAGCCTTAGACTATTTAGTTGGCTTTAATATATCACCAATTTTGTGGACAAAGTTACCAGGTTCTAAATCTGCAGGTCGTGTTCAGTCAGTTGCCTTAAAATTAATTACAGAACGAGAACATGAAATAGAGCTTTTTGATCCTGAGGAATTTTGGACTTTAAGTATTCAATTCAACGATAGTGATAAAAATTCTATATTAGCAAGTATCACTCAATTGAACGATAAAAAAATTGAAAAATTTTCTTTTAAAAATAAAGCTGAAATTGATAAAGCAATGGAAGAGGTTAAATCTAAGAATTTCAATATAAATGACATCTCTAGCAAAGTTGTTAATAGAAACCCTTCTGGTCCTTTTACTACCTCCACATTACAGCAAGTTTCTTCTGGTAGGTTAGGATTTGGAGCGTCACGTACAATGCAAATAGCTCAAAAACTTTATCAAGGTATAGAAATTGACGGTGAAACTATTGGTCTTATCACGTATATGCGAACAGATGGCACTAACCTGTCCAAAGACGCTATAGATACTTTTAGAAAATATATAAAAAATGAATTTGGTGATGAGTATGTTCCAGATAACGCTGCAAGTTACTCTGGAAAAAAAGCTAAAAATGCTCAAGAGGCACATGAAGCAATTAGACCCACAGATATAATGCGAGCACCAGATACAGTTAAAAAATACCTAAGTCCAGATCAGCATAAATTATATGATTTAATTTGGAGTAGAGCCCTATCCTCTCAAATGAAACCCGCTCAATTTGATAGAAATACTATAACGATATCTTCGGATGATAATGGAACAATTTGTAAAGCTAGTGGATCTGTTATTAAATTTGATGGCTTTTTAAAGGTTTTGAAGGATAACAAAAAAGATGATGATGAAGATATCCTTCCTGAAATGAACAAGGGCCCAGTTAATATAGAATCTTTATTAGATGAACAGCATTTTACACAGCCACCACCAAGATACTCAGAAGCTAGTTTGGTTAAAAAATTAGAAGAATTAGGTATTGGGAGACCTTCAACATATGCAAGTATAATATCTGTTATATCTACAAGAGGATATGCGGAAACAATTAATAAAAGATTTCACCCAACAGATCGTGGTAAATTAATTTCTGCTTTTCTTGAAAAGCTTTTCTCTAAGTATGTTGATTATAACTTCACAGCAAGTTTAGAAAATCAACTTGATGATATTACTACCGGGAAGGAAGGATGGATAAAAGTTCTAGAGTTATTTTGGAAAGACTTTAATCAAAACGTATCTGACGTTAAAGAGAAAAGAACTAGGGAGGTTTTAGATCTATTAAACGATAGTCTAGGAAGTTTAATTTTTGAAAGAGATGCAGATGGAAATATTAATAGACAATGCAAGTTATGTGACAGTGGATCATTAAGTTTAAAAAATAGTTTTAGAGGTGGTGCTTTTATTGGTTGCTCAAATTATCCAGATTGTAAATTTACCAGACCCCTGTCTAAAGCAAAAGCAGCTGCTCAATCTCAATTAGCTGAACCAAAATTTATAGGTAAACATGAAAATGGAAATGACATGTACCTTAAAAATGGAAGGTTTGGTCCCTACTTACAGTATGAAAAAATTGAGGAAATAAAAGAAGAGATTATAATTGAAACAAAAAAGAAAAAGAAAACAAAAAAAAAGAAGATAGAAAAAGAAGATAATAATTTAAGAAATGTCTCAATACCTAAAGGAATTACATTAGATAGCGTGGATCTTGATAGAGCTAAATTTTTATGTTCATTACCAAAAAGTTTAGGCATTAACCCTGAAAATCAGAAAGATATAATATTAAACTCAGGAAGATTTGGCCCATATTTGAAATGTGAAAACAAATCAGCAAGAATTGAAAATGTTGAGGAGATCTTCTCAATTGGACTTAATAGAGCAATAACTCTAATAGCGGAGGCTAAACCTGGTAGAATGTCTGCATCAATTATAAAAGATCTAGGAGAACACCCTGAAGACAAAAAACCTGTTAGAGTAATGAAAGGGCAATATGGGCCTTATATTAAATATAAATCTCTTAATGCAACAATTCCAGAGGAAAAAGACCCTTTAGAACTTAATATGGAAGAAGCTTTAATATTAATTGAGAAAAGAAAAGAATACGATAAAAATAAAAAAGCTAAAAAAAAGAAAAAGAAATGAAAAAAATAATATTTATAACATTAATTACATCGGCACTTATGTCTAATGCTATGGCTGAAAAAATTGATTGTAATCAGTTTGAAAAGGTTAGTGCTAAATACATAGAGTGTTCAGCAAAAAATCTAAAAGAAAAATCTTCAGAACTTAATTTAAAAGCAACGGTTGGAGCTGAAAAACTTAAAGATAAAATAACTACTAATGCTAAAAGTGGAAAAAAGAAATTTGACAAACTTAATTTAAAAGAAAAACTTGTTAAATTTAAAAACAGTAAAACATTAACTGAATTTATGGAGAGATAATCATGTCATATGAAGATAAAATTAAAGAATTAAAGTTAGAACTGCCAGAAGCAAGAGATCCTGTTGGATCATATCTTGCATCAAAACAAATTGGTAAGATGTTATTCATCTCAGGACAAATTTCTACTGCAGCAAATGGAGAATTAATCAAAGGTAAGGTTGGTAAGGATCTAAAAACTGAAGATGGATATGAAGCAGCTAAACGTTGTGGTTTAAACATTATATCTCAAGTTAAAAAAGCTTGTGGTAATGATCTTTCAAAAGTAAAATCTTGCATAAAGCTTACAGGATTTGTTAATTCAACAGAAGATTTTACAGAACAACCTAAAGTAATAAATGGTGCTTCAGATTTAATAGTTTCAGTTTTTGGAGACTCTGGAATGCATACAAGAGCAGCTGTTAGTACAAACAGTTTGCCCCTTGGTGTGTCAGTTGAGGTTGATGCTATTTTTGAATTAAATTAATTTCCAATACTAAAATATTTAATTTTATTATCTTTCATTTTATCAGCTGAGTAAATATTTCTCATATCAAAAATTGAGAATTTTTTATTTTTCACATCTTTTTTAAAATTAATATTTTTAAAATCATTCCATTCTGTATGAATAATGATTAAATCTGATTTTTTAATTGCGTCTTTAATGTTGTTTGAAAAAGTAACATTATTAAATTTTTTAAAATCTAGTTTTTCTCCAGTTGGATCAAAATAATTTATCTTTGCACCTTTTTTAATTAATGCAGGGATCATTGTTAGACTTGAAGAATCTCTCATGTCATCAGTATTTGCCTTAAATGTAACACCTAAGAAACAAATATTTTTATTGTTTACTTTATTTTTTAAAATATCAAAAACTCTTTTTAACATTAATGATGATCTATTTTCATTCGATTTAATGACACTTTTAATAACCGTTAAATTTGTTTTAAATTTATTGGCAGTAGCTGTAATAGCTTTAGTATCTTTAGGAAAACAAGATCCACCATAAGCAGGACCTGCTCTTAAAAAACGGCTCCCAATACGATCATCAAGCCCCATCCCAATGGAGATATCCTCCACATTAACATTAATTTTTTCACATAAATTGGCTAGCTCATTAATAAAAGTAATCTTTGTTGCTAGAAAAGCATTAGAAGCATATTTTATTAATTCGGCTGCTCTTCGAGACGTATTAACGTATTTTGCACCTTTTGATATTAATGGCGAATAAAGATTTTTTAAAATCTTATTAGATTTTTTATTGTGCGTCCCAATAACTACCCTGTCAGGGTAGGTAAAATCTCTTATAGCATCACCTTCTCTTAAAAATTCAGGATTTGAAACCACTGAAAAAAGTTTTTTTGATACTTTTTTTGAAATAATCTTTTCTATTTCGTCTCCAGTTGTCACAGGTACAGTAGATTTAGTTATAATAATTTTAAATCTTTTAATAGATTTGCTAATTTCTTTTGCAACATTGTATACCTGGCTTAAATCAGCATTATTTCCATTTTTTTTAGTGGGAGTGCCAACACAAATAAAAATAATATCCGATTTTGAAATTGAATCTTTTAAATTTGTAGAGAATCTTAAACGATTATTTTTATAATTTTTAATGAGTAATTCTTCTAAACCAGGTTCATATATTGGGATAATACCATTTTTTAAGTTTTCAATTTTATTTAAATCTTTATCAACACAAATAACGTCATTTCCTAAATCCGAAAAACAAACTCCACTAACTAAACCGACATACCCCGTTCCTATCATGCAAAGTTTCATTGTTTAGAAATCTCCAACGTTGATTTAATATAACCCTTCATTGTTCCACAATCTAAGTATTTACCTGAAAAATTGTGACCAATAAATTGATTATCATCTTCTATTAAAGCTTGGATAGCGTCAGTGATATGAAATTCACCACTTTTACCTGGTTTTAGAGATTTTAATTTAGAAAAAATTGTTTTAGGTAATATATATCTTCCTATTACAGCATTATTAGAAGGTGAAGTTTTTATAGAAGGTTTTTCAACAACATTATTTATAATAAAATTATTTTTATCAATTTTTTTTCTGATGTTGTAGATACCCCACCTAGATACATCATTTTTATTAACCTTCATACTTGCCATAACTGATGCTTTAAATTTATTATGCACAGCAATCATGGACTTAGAGCAGTTTTTTTTAATTATCAAATCATCAGGTAATAACATTAAAAAATATTTATCTGAAATAAATTTTTTAGTCTTGTAGACAGCATCACCAGTTCCTAATGGTTTGTCTTGAAAAACAAATTTAATCATTTTTTTATATTTGAGAATTTTTTTATATTCTTTGATAATTTTTGGATCATTTTTTTTCTTGATAATATCTTTATAAAATTTATCATTATAAAAATATTTCTTTATCATCAATTTTTTTTTAGAAATAATAAATACAATTTCCTTAATACCAGCCTCAATACATTCTTCGATAATATATTCTAACCCTGGTTTTCCATTAATAGGTAGAAGCTCTTTAGCAAAAACACTTGTTAGTGGTAGTAGTCTAGTACCAAGACCAGCTAAAGGAATTATAGCTTGTTTAATCATATAAATGTTTTACTTATTAATATTCTTATTACAAATGAAATTAATAAAATTAAAAACTGATTTAATTAAGGCAATTGAGTTAGATAAAAGATTAGGTTTTGTCCCAACAATGGGTAGTTTGCACGAAGGTCACAAAACATTAATAAAAACATCACAAAAAAACTGCAAAAAAACATTAGTCAGTATTTTTATTAATCCAACTCAATTTAATAATAAAAAAGATTACAAAACATACCCTAAGAATTTAAAGCAAGATTTGAGTTACCTTAAAAAACTTAAAGTTGACTATGTATATTTGCCAACCATTAAACAAATTTATTGGAAAAAAAATAATGAAATTAAACTAAATAAATCACAAAAAATATTATGTGCAAAATTTAGAAAAGGACATTTTGAAGGTGTACTTGATGTTTTGGATCGTTTTATTGAATTAATTTCTCCACAAAAAATGTTTATGGGAGAAAAAGATTTTCAACAATTTTTCTTGGTTAAAAACTATATTGAAAATAAATACAATACCAAAGTTCAAGTATGTAAAACAGTCAGAGAAAAAAACAAACTAGCTTTATCTTCCAGAAACTCTTTATTAAATAAGAAAAGTTTTATTAATTCGGGAATAATTGCAAAAAAATTATTATCTTTAAAAGATGAAATTCTGAAAAACAAAAAAAATTACAAAAAAATGATATTTAGTTTAAAAGAAGAACTATCTAAAAATTTTGATATTAAAATTGAATATTTGGAATGTAGAAACACACATAATTTAAGCACAAATATTACGAACAAACCTTTTAAACTTTTTGTGGCTTACTATATTAATAACGTACGATTAATTGACAATTTTTAGAGAAAATAAGCACTAACACCAAGAAATGAAACAAAACCTATAACATCAGTAATAGTTGTTACAAACACACTTGATGCAATAGCAGGATCTATATCCATTTTTTTTAAAGTTATAGGTACTAAAATTCCAAATAAACCTGCAACAATCATCGTAACTATCATTGACATAGAAATTATTAAAGAAAGTAGAGAGTCTTGAAACCAAACTTGAACTACTAAAGCACTTATTATTGCAAATATAATCCCATTTAAAATACCAATATTAAATTCTTTTAAAATATTTTGTGTAAAATTGTTTTTAGTTAAGTCATTGGTTGCTAATGTTCTTACAGTTACTGCCAAAGTTTGCATTCCAGCATTACCACCCATAGATGCAACAATTGGCATAAGAAATGCGAGCACTACCATTTGTTCAATTGTAGCACCAAATAAACTAATAACCCACGTTGCAAGAAATGCTGTAAATAGGTTTAATAAAAGCCAGTTAAATCTTCTTCTAGTTTTCTTAAAAACTCCATCAGTAATTTCTTCATCCCCTACCCCAGCTAATCTCAAAGCATCTTCTTCAGCTTCTTCTTTTAATACCGTTAAGACATCATCATACATGATCATACCAACCAACTTGTTTGATTTGTCAACAACAGCCGCTGAATTTAAGCTATAGTTTTCAAACACGTTACCAACTTCTTCTTTGTCCATGTCTACTGGAATAAGTAGTTGAGATTCTGACATAATAGAAAGCATTTTAGTTTCTCTCGAAGTAGTTAAAACTTTAGATGATGGAACGGTTCCAATAGGTTTAAAACCCTCATCAATAATAAAAATTTCTAAAAATTCTTCCGGTAAATCTTTATTTTCTCTTAAATAGTCAATTGTTTGACCAACTGACCAATTACTAGGAACTGCCGTGAATTCACGTTGCATTATTCTAGCAGCTGTGTCTTCCGGATAACTTAAGCTTTCAAGTAAAGCAAATCTATCTTTTGGAGGTAAGGAGCTTAATATTGTATTCTTATCTTTTTCATCAACATTTTCTAAAATTGTAATCGCATCATCAGATTCAAGATTTTTTAAAAGTCTAACAATAGTATCAGGTGAAAGATAAGCTATGATTTCAGACTGCACCGACTCGTTTAATTCAATAAAAACTTCTGGATCTATATTGAAATTATTAAGTTTAATTAAGCTTTCTCTATCATTTTGACCAAGATGTTCAATTATATCAGCCGCATCAGCTGGGTGCATCTCATTAAAAGAATTAGTAATAAATTGAGCATCATTATTAGCAATCTTAGAAGTAACAACTTTTATGTACTCTTTATTAAACTCAAAATTAACTTTTTTATCTTTTATTTTTTTTATTAAAGACATAAATTTACCTATAAATCAATTTTGCACTAATAGTGCATAATAAAAATAATACAATTTATAAATGAATATAGAGATTAAAAAGTCAATAAAACCAATAAAATATGAAGATGCAATAAAACTACTTGAAGAAAGATTATTAGAGATAAACAATGGTCAAAAAGAGGATTTAATATGGATCTTAGAACATGAAGAGGTTTATTCAGCAGGTACGAGTTACAAAGAAAAAGAAATTCTTAATAAAGATATTAGTCTAGTAAAAACAAACCGTGGAGGAAAAATTACTTATCATGGTCCAGGTCAATTGATTTGTTATTTTGTGATAGATTTAAAAAAAAGAAAAAAAGATATAAGAAAATTTATAACTTTAATTGAAGAGACGATTATTGACAGTTTATCAAAATTTAATATTAAGACATTTGGTGATCCAAAAAACATTGGTATTTGGACTGACCATAAAGGTAAAATTAATAAAGTTGCAGCAATTGGTGTAAGAGTAAGTAAGTGGATAGCATATCATGGATTTGCAATAAATATTAATAACGATCTTTCAAAATATAAAAATATTATTCCGTGTGGTATTTCAGACAAAGGCGTAATCAATCTTAAAGAAATTAAAGATCAAGACTATAAGAATTTAGATGAAATTATTATTGAAACCTTTTCTAAGAATTTGGAAATCTAAGTCTTTTTGTCTTTAAAAGTTTTTTAAAATAATCTGGTAATAATGCTGTGTAGGTATATTTTTTATCATTTATCATAAATTTAATTTGATATGAATGAAGCATTAAATTTTTATTTATTGCTTTATCTGTGTTACTAAATTTATATTTTTGATCCCCATAGATTGGACATCCTACAGCATAAAGTTGTTTTCTTAATTGATGTTTTCTTCCTGTAATTGGTTTCATTTCAACTAGACTGCATATAGAATTTTTATCTAACACTTTGTAAAGTGTTCTAGCTTTTTCAACTACTTCTCTATCATTATCGTATCTGGTTAAATCATCATTCCACTCACCAGAGTCCTTTTGCAGCTCTCCATGACATATGGCCAGATAAGTTTTATGAACTTTTCGAAGTCTAAATAAAGAGGTTAATAACTGGGCAGATTGTCTATGTTTTGCCATAATAAAAACTCCAGACGTATCTTTATCAAGTCTATGTACAGAAAATGGTTTAGTGTCCTGAAAAATTTCACTACGAGCAAATATATCTACAAGATTTTTTTTAGATTTAGTTCCACCTTGAACTGAAATACCAGAGCTTTTATTAAGAACAATGAAATCATCATTATTATCAATTATTAATTCTTCATTTTCTTTAATAACTTCTTCTGAAGGTACAAATTTAATTGTCTTTTGAACAATTGTTTCTTTAAAATCAAAGTTGAATAAGTCTATAGTGTCACCTGTCTTTACTTTATGAGAGCTTTTAATTTTTTTATTATTGATTTTAACTTTTCCACTTTTTAAACTTTTTTCAATTAGACCTTGAGGGTAATTGCCAAGATTATTACGTATCCATCTATCGATACGCATATCGTTAAACGTTGAATCAACGTTAAAAGACTTTTTCATGATGATATAATTTTATATAAAAAATTAAGCAGTAGCTAATTTTTTCTCTTCAGTTTTATCTTTAGCTGGATCTTTTTTCTTTCTATCAACTCTTTTTGCCTCAACATCTCTATCTACAAATTCAATTACAGCCATAGGTGCATTGTCACCATATCTAAAGCCAGCTTTGATGATTCTTGTGTAGCCACCATTTCTTGCTTCATATCTTTTTGACAATGTTTTTTTTACTTTATTCGCAGATGTTATATCTTGTAATTTAGACATTAACATTTTTGTAGTTTGAAGAGTCTCTTTTTTTCCTAAAGTTATGATTTTATCAGCTTGAGGTTTTAAGAATTTAGCTTTTGGAAGTGTTGTAGTGATCTGCTCATATTTTATTAAAGAATTAAGCATATTCTTCAATAAAGCTTTTCTATGTTCAGAAGTTCTATTTAACTTCTTATTAGCCATACCATGTCTCATTAGATTTGCTCCTCTAACTTTTTAGACATTTCAGCTATATTTTCTGGTGGCCAGTTCGGAATCTCCATACCTAAGTATAAAGACATACCAGTTAAAACTTCTTTTATTTCATTAAGTGATTTTCTTCCAAAGTTAGGTGTTCTAAGCATTTCACCTTCTGACTTTTGAACTAGATCTCCAATGTAAATAATATTATCATTTTTAAGACAATTCATAGAACGCACAGATAATTCAAGTTCATCAACTTTTCTTAATAAATTCTTATTGAATTCAGGCTCAGATGAAACTTCTTTTACAGGTACTTCAACAGGTTCGTCAAAATTAACAAACATATTTAGTTGATCTTGGAAAATTCTAGCAGAATAAGCAACGGCATCTTCAGCAGAAATTGATCCATTAGTTTCAACTTCCATAATTAATTTATCATAATCAAGGGCTTTTCCTTCTCTTGCTGTGCTTATAGAGTAAGAAACCTTCTTAACTGGACTATATAAAGAATCTATAGCAATTAATCCCAAAGGTGGTTCTTCTGGTTTGTTCATTACTGCAGGAACGTATCCCTTACCTGTTCCAACATTCATTTCCATATGGAAATGCGTATTTTCATCTAAATTACAAATAACCTGATCAGGATTTAAAATTTCAATATCGGCAACTGGTGCTATGTCAGAAGCTTTAATTTCTCCAGGACCTTTAGCATCTAAAATAAGTTTTTTAGTAGTTTCTGATGAGCTTTTTAAAGCTAATGATTTAACGTTTAAAACTATGTCAGTAACATCTTCTCTAACACCTTTGATAGATGTAAATTCATGTAAAACACCATCAATTTGAATTGAAGTTACAGCAGCACCTCTGATTGATGAAAGTAAAATTCTTCTTAAAGAATTACCTAAAGTTAAACCATATCCTTTTTCTAAAGGTTCTGCGATAATTTTTGCATGTGATTTGTCATCACTAATTTTAACATCTAATTGAGCTGGTTTAATTAATGCTTTCCAATTTTTAGCATTTACATTTAAACTTTCCATTTATTAAACTCTCCTTTTTTTTGGTGGTCTTACGCCGTTATGTGGCATTGGTGTTGTATCTTTTATTGAAAGAATCTTAAATCCTCTCGCTTGTAAAGCTCTTAATGCGGTTTCTCTTCCTGAACCAGGTCCTTTAACCTCAACTGATAAAGTTTTCATTCCATATTCTAAAGCTTTAGATGCAGCAGAATCTGCAGCAATTTGTGCAGCATAAGGTGTTGATTTTCTTGAACCTTTAAAACCTTTTTGTCCAGCGGATGCCCAAGAAATTACATTTCCATTAGTATCTGCAATTGAAATTATTGTATTGTTAAAAGTAGACTGTACATAAGCAATACCATTAAGAATATTTTTTTTTATTTTCTTTTTTTTGGAATAAGAACTTTTCTTAGATTTTTTATCTACTTTTTTTTCTACAACAGCATCTTTATTCTCAACTTTATCTACTTTAGCCATAAATTAATTATTTTTTAAGTGGAGTTAATTTTTTACCAGCAATTGCTATTGCTTTACCTTTTCTTGTTCTTGCATTACATCTTGTTCTTTGTCCTCTAACAGGAAGTTTTTTTCTATGTCTAGATCCCCTGTAACAAGCAAGGTCAATTAATCTTTTAATAGTTAAAGAGTAATCTCTTCTAAGATCACCTTCGACTTTAAAATTTGCATCAATGTATTCTCTAATTTTTAAAATATCTTCGTCAGTAAGTTCATTTATTCTTTTTGCTTTAGGAATTTCTAAAGAAGTACAAATTTGGCTAGAAAATTTATTACCAATACCATAGATGTACGTTAGTCCTATGTGGACAAGTTTGTTTTGCGGAATGTTTACACCTGCTATACGAGCCATATTTTTGAGAATAAATTTAGCCTTTTATATAAGAAGATGTTCCAAAGTCAACGTCTTAAACCTTAAGAATTTCATTAATTTTATTGGTTATTTGATCAATTTCACCTGCTCCATCAATTTCAGTGAAATTTGAATTTTTTGAATAGAATTCTAACACTGGTTTTGTTGAAGACATATAAGTGTCATATCTAGAAATAACAATTTCAAGATTGTCATCTTTTCTTTTCTTTAAGTGTTCAACACCACAAGGATGAAGCTCTATTTGCTCCTTATTAAAATATTCATTTAACGTCATATTACATTTTTCACAGGTCATTCTGCCCATAATACGTTTTTCAATAATGTCTCTTGATACATTTAAAAATATAGTATGCCCTATTGTTTGGTTAAACTCATTTAATAAAACTTCTAAATTAATAGCTTGTTCAACATTTCTTGGATAGCCATCAAAAATAATTCTATCTCTATATTTTAAATTAGTTAAAGATTTTCTTAATAAAGTATTTACGATCTCATCTGAAACAAATTTGCCATTAGATATTAGCTTTTCTATATCCACTCCAAGATCAGTTTTAGATTTAACTTCATCTCTTAATAGATTTCCTGTTGATAATTGGAAGTAATTATGTTTTTTAACAATAGATTGAGCTTGAGTCCCCTTACCCGCTCCTGGAGGACCAAAAAGAATTATATTCACTTAATTATTTTCCGAATTTTGTTTTTTTAATTAATTGCTCATATTGAGAGCTCATTAATCTAGTTTGGATTTGTGTAACGGTATCAATTGCAACTACAACAACAATCAAGATTGAAGTCCCACCTAAATAAAAGGGTATTGGATAATTAGCAATTAGAAATTCTGGCATTAAACAAACTATTGTTAAATACAATGCCCCAATTGTCGTAAGTTTTGTCACAATTTTTTCAATATACAAAGCTGTATTTTCACCTGGTCTAATCCCAGGTACAAAACCACCATATTTTCTTAAATTATCAGCAGTCTCAGTTGGATTAAATGTTATGGATGTGTAGAAAAAAGTAAAAAATATTATTCCAGAAGCATAAAGCAACATGTAAAGGGGTTGTCCTTGTGTAAAGTATGAACTTAAATTTAAGAATGTGTCATTGTCTGAAAAACTAAAATTAGAAAAGGTAACAGGCAATAATAATAAAGCTGAAGCAAAGATTGCTGGAATAACACCGGCTTGGTTAATCTTTAAAGGTAAATGAGAAGACTCACCACCGTACATTTTATTTCCCATTTGTCTTTTAGGGTAATTTATTAAAATTTTTCTTAATGCTCTTTCCATGAAAACAATGAACATAATTGTTGCGACTAATAATACAAAAATTCCAATAATCATAATTGTAGATACAGCGCCCGTTCTACCCAACTCGAATGTAGTAACTAAAGCACGTGGAATTTCAGCAACAATACCAGCAAAAATAATCAACGAAATACCATTACCGATACCTCTTTGTGTTATTTGTTCACCAAGCCACATTAAAAACATTGTACCAGCAACAATGGTTGATACCGCTGTTATAGTAAAAAATAAACCTGGATTAATAACTAAGTCAGCAGAAGATTGTAAACCTATAGATAATCCGTAACCCTGAATAGTAGCAAGAATTACAGTTCCATATCTTGTGATTTGAGTTATTTTTGCTCTTCCAGTTTCACCTTGTGCCTTTAAATTTTTAAAATAATCAGATACACCAGTTAATAACTGAACTATGATTGAAGATGAAATATAAGGCATAATTCCAAGTGCGAATATAGCCATTCTACTTACAGCCCCGCCTGAAAAAACATTGAACATTCCAAGTAATCCTTTTTGATTACCACTCATCATTGTTTGTAATTGCTCAGGGTCAATGCCTGGAATTGGCACAAAAGTACCAAATCTATAAACTGCTAAGATAAATATTGTAAAGATTATACGATTTTTAAGATCATTAGTTTGAGAAGAAGAGCTCATAATATCTTAATTATTTTTTTAATTGTATTGTTCCGCCAGCTTTCTCTAATTTTTCTACAGCAGATTTAGAGATTAAGTCAGCTTCGATATTAACTTTATCTTTAATTTCACCTGTACCTAGTATCTTTAATTTTTGTGAATTTTTATTGATCAATTTAAGTTTTTTAAGTAATGCCATATTAATAACATCACCAGAATTAATTGTTTTTTCAGTTATAAAAGTTTGAATTTTTTCCAAGTTCATTATTGCAATAACAGCTTGGTATCTCTTAATTGCATTAAACCCTCTTTTAGGTAATCTTCTATATAAAGGCATTTGACCACCTTCAAAAGCTTTAATAGCAACACCAGATCTAGATTTTTGACCTTTAACACCTCTGCCAGATGTTTTTCCTTTTCCAGAACCGATACCTCTACCGACTCTCATCTTTTTTTTGTATAAAACTTTTCCTGTAGTATTTAATGTAGTCATTATCCTCTTTTTTCGATTACATCAGAAATTTTTTTATTTCTAATTGTTGCAATATGCTTTGGTGAATTTTGTTTTGAAAGAGCTTTCATCGTCGCTCTTATCATATTGTGAGGGTTTGATGTACCCATTGATTTAGCAACTATATCTTTAATTCCTAAAACTTCACAAACTGCTCTTACAGGACCGCCTGCAATAATACCTGTTCCCTTAGGAGCAGATCTTAAAATAATTTTACCAGCACCATCTTTACCATAAACATCATGATGAATAGTTCTACCTTCTCTTAGCGGCACATGGATTAAAACTCTTCTTGCTGTTTCATTGGCTTTTTTAATTGCATCAGGCACCTGTTTGGCTTTAGCATGCGCTACTCCAATTTTACCTGCTTGATTACCAACTACTACTAAAGCTGAAAAACCAAATCTACGACCACCTTTTACTACTTTTGTAATTCTGTTGATGTGAACTAATTTTTCTAAAATACCGTCGTCTTTTTTGTCTTTAAAATCCATAATTAAAATTCCATTCCATTTTTACGTAGTGTTTCAGCAAAAACTTTAACTCTGCCGTGGTATTTGTATATACCTCTATCAAAAAATATTTTTGATATTTTCTTTTCTTGGGCTTTCTTTGCAAGTTTCTCTGCTACTATTTTAGAAATTTCTGTTTTATTTACTTTGTCCATAGAACGAATGTCTTTTTCAACAGAAGAACATGACACTAAAGTAATATTTTTAACATCATCAATAATTTGAGCTGAAATATTTTTTGCAGATCTTGATATGCTAAGTCTTAATCTATCAGATGATGCAACTTTTTTTAATTTACCAGTTACTCTAAATTTCTTTCTTTGGATGGTATTTAATTTCATTATTTCTTCTTCCCTTCTTTTCTTAGAATGTATTGACCTTGCTCTCTAATACCTTTGCCTTTATATGGCTCTGGTTTTCTAAAAGCTTTGATTTTTGAAACAACCATACCTACTTGCTGTTTATCAGATCCACTAACTTTAACTACCGTCTGTTTTTCAACAACAATTTTAATTCCTTCAGGAATATCAAAATTAATATCGTGGCTATAACCTAATTGCAAATTTAACTGTTTATCTTTTAATGCAGCTCTGTAACCCACTCCAACAAGCTCAAGAATTTTTTCATAGCCAGTACTTGACCCAATAACAGCATTATTGATTAAGCTTCTATTCATGCCCCATAATCTTTTTGAGTTTTGATCCTTTACTTTAGGGCTGATAGATATTTCTTTTCCTTCGGTAACGTCAAGATTAAACATTTCAAGATCAATATTAAGTGATTTTTTACCTAAAGGTCCCTCAATGTTAAGAACACTACCAGAAAGTACTGCTTTAACTTTTTCAGGGATTGAAATACTTATTTTACCAATTTTAGACATTAAAATACCTTACAAATTATTTCGCCACCAACTTTTTGTTTTCTAGCTTCAATATCAGTCATTACACCTTTTGGTGTTGATACAATAGCTATTCCTAGTCCGCCATTAATTTTTGGCAAACTATCAGCACTTGAAAATATTCTTCTACCAGGCTTAGATACTCTCTCAAAAGTACTAATTACTGGATTTCCAGAATAATATTTTAAGTCAACTGACAATGTGGGTTTATTATTTTCAGTTTCAATTTTATAGTCTTTTATAAATCCTTCACTTTTAAGAATATCTGCAATCTTAACTTTAAAGTTAGAAGAAGGTAATGCTACTTTCTTGTGATTTCTCACTTGTGCATTTTTTATTCTTGCGATCATATCCCCTATTGGGTCACTTAAACTCATATTATCCTTTCTACCAACTCGACTTAGTCATGCCAGGAATTAATCCATGCAGTCCCAAGTCTCTTAAGGCTATTCTTGATATTTTTAATTTTCTGTATACACCGTGTGGTCTTCCAGTAATTTGGCATCTATTCATAACTCTGTTTTTTGCAGAATTACGAGGTAAATTTGAAAGCTTTTGCTGTGCTTTAAATCTTTCTTCTAATGATATTTTTTTATCCATTACAATTTTCTTTAATGCTTGTCTTTTTTTGAAAAGCCTATCTGAAAGTTTAATTCTTTTATTGTTTTTATTTACTGCGCTTACTTTAGCCATTCTTAATTGTCTCCTTTTTTAATAAATGGAAAATTTAGTTTTTCTAAAAGAGCAAAACTATGATCTTTATTTAAAGCAGAGATCACAACTACAATATCAAGACCTCTAATCTTATCAATTCTATCAAAATTAACTTCTGGAAAAATTATATGTTCTTTAATGCCAAACGTATAATTACCAAACTTATCAAATCCTTTGGGAGATAAGCCTCTAAAGTCTTTAATTCTTGGTAAAGCAATATTTACAAGTCTATCTAAAAATTCATACATTTTGTTGCCTCTTAAAGTAACTTTTAAACCAGCGTTTGTACCTTTTCTCGTTTTAAAGTTTGCTACTGATTTTTTAAATTTAGTCACAGTTGGTTTTTGACCTGTAATTTTCCCTAAATCTTCTTCAGTAGATTTCATAATTTTTGCATCAGCACCATCAAGACCAAGACCCATGTTAATAACAACTTTTTCAACTTTTGGCCCCATATAGGTATTTTTATATCCAAGGGTTTCTTTAAGCTGTGGTTGGATTTCTTTGTAATAAAGTTCTTTTAATCTAGGTATCATTATTTCTTAGCCTCAGTTTTTTTTGTTTTAGCTTTTTCGTCAATAAGTTTAAGGTTTGAAATGTGGATGAAGCTCTCTTTAGAGACTATTCCACCTTTTTTTTCTTTTGTAGTTTTAACATGTTTTTTCACAATATTAATTCCTTGAACTTTTGCTCTGTTATTAGGTCTATCGATTTCAATAACCTCACCCTCTTTTTTTTTATCTCTTCCAGTTAAAACTCTAACTTTTAATCCTTTTTTAATCATTTATAAAACCTCTGGAGCCAATGAAATTATTTTCATTTGACCTCTACTTCTTAATTCTCTTGTTACTGGACCAAAAATCCTAGTCCCCACTGGTTCACCTTTATCATCAACTAAAACAGCTGCATTATTATCAAATCTAACTTTAGATCCATCTTCCCTATGAATTCCCTTTTTAACTCTAACTACAACAGCTTTATGAACAGAACCTTTTTTAACTTTTCCTTTAGGTAATGCCTCTTTAACTGCGATAACGATAGTATCACCAATGCTTGCGTATCTACGTTTAGAGCCACCTAAAACTTTAATGCATTCTATTCTTTTTGCACCAGTGTTATCAGCTACTAATAATTCAGTTTGTACTTGTATCATTTAGATCCATCCATTACTTGAAATTTTTTATTCTTAGAAAAAGGCTTACACTCAATTATTGACACTGTGTCTCCAGTTTTAAATTTATTATTTTCATCGTGAGCGTTATATTTTTTTCTAACTTTAACTACTTTTTTTAATACTGGGTGTGAATATTTTCTTTCAACAGATACAGTTATAGTTTTGTTTGGTTTATCGCTTGTTACTACTCCTGTTAATATTTTTTTAGGCATTTAATTTTCCTTTTAGTGTAGTTTTTAATCTAGCTATAGTTTTTTTAGTTTGTCCAATTTTAGATGGATCTGTAACTTGTGAATTAATTTTTTGAAATCTAAAGTTAAATAAATCTTTTTTTAATTTATCAATATTTTTGATAACTTCGTCCTTAGATAATTTTTTAATTTCTTGTTTTTTCATATTATGCAAATCTCTTAATAAATTTTGTTTTTATAGGTAGTTTAGCTGAAGCCTTATAAAGTGCTTCTTTTGCTATTGTTTCTGAAACACCATCAATTTCAAATAAAATTCTACCTGGCTTCACTCTACAAGCCCAATATTCAGGAGCTCCTTTACCTTTACCCATACGTACTTCAACAGGTTTTTTTGAAACAGGTATATTTGGAAAGATTCTTGTCCAAACACGTCCCTGTCTTTTCATGTGTCTTGTTAAAGCAACTCTAGCAGCTTCTATTTGTTTTCCTATAATTCTCTCTGGCGCCATAGCTTTTAATGCAAAAGATCCATAGTTAATCTTGCTAGCACGTGTAGCTGTTCCATGAATTCTTCCTTTATGTGCTTTTCTGTATTTTGTTCTAACTGGCTGTAACATAATTATTCTTTAACCTCTTTAGGAACTATCTTGTTAGTTTCTTGGCTAAATTCTTTAGCGAATACTTCACCTTTGTAAATCCAAATTTTTATTCCAATAATACCAAATGTTGTTAATGCTTCAGCTTCTGCATAGTCAATATCTGCTCTTAAAGTATGTGATGGTATACTTCCTTCTCTTAACCATTCAGTTCTAGCTATTTCATTTCCACCTAGTCTACCACTAATAGAAACTTTAATGCCTTTTGCACCAAGTCTTAAACATGATTGCATAGCTCTCTTCATGGCTCTTCTATATGATATTCTTTTAACTAATTGTTGTGCTATATTTTCAGCAACTAAATAAGCATTTGTTTCCGGTTTTTTAACTTCTTTAATATTAAGCGTTACTTCATTGTTGGTAAATTTAGATAAATTATTTTTTATTTTATCAATATCGCTACCTTTCTTTCCAATTACAAATCCCGGTCTTGATGTGTAAATAGTAACAAAACATTTATTAGAGGTTCTCTCTATCATAACTTTAGATACACCAGAATTAACAACATTTTTCTTGATATAAGCTCTGATCTTAAAATCTTCGATAAGATAATTTCCAAAATCTTTCTTTTTTGCATACCAGACAGAATCCCAACCTCTGTTTACACCTAGTCTGAAACCAACAGGATTAACTTTTTGACCCATGACTCTCCATTTGTTTTGCTTCTGATAATATAATTGTAATAGTTGAATAAGGTTTTAAAATTGGTGCAGCTCTACCTTTTGCTCTTGGTCTAAATCTTTTCATAACAACTTTTTTCCCACAGTATGCTTCTTTAACAATTAGTTTATCTATGTCGTATTGATTGTTATTTTCAGCGTTAGCAACAGCTGATGAAACTGTTTTTCTTATTTCCCTAGTAATTCTTTTTGCAGAAAATTGAAGCTCTCTAATAGCTACATCAACTTTTTTTCCAACAATTGCTTTAAGTATTGGGTTAAGTTTTCTAACACTAGATCTAATATTATTATTCACAGATCTAACTGTATCCACTTTAGTTCTGTTAATTTTCTTTTTTTTATTCATAATTATTTTTTCTTCTCAGCTGGTTTTCCTTTTTTTTCAGCTGGTGTATGTCCAAAAAATGTTCTAGTGGGAGAAAATTCACCTAATTTATGACCCACCATATCTTCAGATATAGTAACTGGAATGAATTTTTTTCCATTATAAATCAAAAAACTAACCCCTATAAACTCAGGAATAATTGTTGATTTTCTTGACCACGTTTTAATAGGCATTTTTTTTGGATCTAATTTTTGTTTTTCAACTTTTTTAATCAAGCTCTCTTCAACAAAAGGTCCTTTCCATACTGATCTAGCCATTATTTTTTAGAATCCTTCCTGTTATTTCTTCTTCTAACTATAAATTTATCTGTACTCTTATTGTCTCTAGTTTTTAATCCTTTTGCAGATTGACCTGTTGGAGATACTGGATGTCTTCCACCTGCAGTTTTACCTTCACCACCTCCGTGTGGGTGATCAACAGGATTCATCACAACTCCTCTAGTATGAGGTCTTCTACCAAGCCATCTTGATCTTCCAGCTTTACCAATCTTAATGTTTTTTTGATCTGGGTTTGAAAGCACGCCAATTGTTGCCATGCATCTTGAGTCGATTTTTCTAACTTCTCCAGAGGTCATTTTAATTAATGAGTAATTTCCATCTAATCCACTGATAGTAACTGATGTACCTGCAGATCTAGCTATTTTTCCACCAGCTCCAGGTTTGAGCTCTACATTATGGATATTGATACCAACAGGAATATCTCTAAGTGGCATACAGTTTCCAACTTTAATTTCTTTTTCCGATCCATTTTCAACTTTATCACCTACTTTAATTTTTTGAGGAGCTAAATAGTAAAAATGTTGTCCATCATCAAACTTAACTAACATGATGTAGCAAGATCTATTTGGATCATATTCAATTCTTTCGACAGTGCCTGGCATGTCGATTTTCTTTCTGTAGAAATCAACCAACCTATACATTTTCTTGTGCCCACCGCCTGACATATTACGAGAAGTTATGTGTCCATTATTATTTCTTCCACGCATTGAATTTTTTGGCTCAACTAAGGCCTTAAATGGCTTGCCTTTCCAAAGACCAGCTCTATCAACTAAGATTGTTCCTCTTGTTGATTTTGTATAGGGTTTGAATGTTTTTAATGCCATTTTTAAATTCCAGATGTTAGATCAATACTTTGACCCTTTTTAAGTGTTATTATTGCTTTTTTGTAACCTTGAACATTAACTTTTTTACCTCTAGTTACTTTGGTTCTATTTTGTTTATTGATAATATTTATTTTTGTAACATTAACTTTAAAAATCTTTTCAATATTTTTCTTCAAATTAGTTTTGTTGGCAGCTCTGGGTACTTTAAAAACAATTTTATTTTGTTCTGACAAATTAGTAGTTTTCTCAGTAACCATTGGTGACAGAATTTTATCGTATAAATGTATTTTATCCATTTTAGGAATATCTCTTTTCTAGTTCTTTAATTGAACTTTCTGTAAAAACTACTTTTTTAAACTTTATAATATCAAATGCACTGAAATGATTAATATCCGTAACTTTAACATTTGGAATATTTCTAACTGACTTTTCAATTTTCTCTTTAGATGATTTATCTAAAATGATTAATGAATTTGTAATTTCAAATTTTTTAATAATTGAATGCATTTCTTTAGTTTTTTTAATCTCATTTCCAAAATCACTAAAAATTATCAAATTATTAAGTTTATTCTTCTCAGTAATTAGTGAAGCAATACTTAGTTTTTTTTCACTTTTATTTAATTTTCTTTTTTTGTATGCCAGTTCACCTTTAGGTCCATGTGCAACACCACCACCAACGAAAATAGGTGCTTTTCTACTTGCGTGTCTAGCTCCACCAGTACCTTTTTGAGCATAAATTTTAGATGTAGATCCAGTAATCTCATTTTGTTGTTTAGTTTTTGCGTGTCTACCTTTGTAATTAGCATTAGTTTTATATAATACGTTATCAACCAATCTTTTGTTAATTTTAGCAGAGAAAATTTTATCTAAAACTTCAATTGAATCTTTTTTACCGTCTAAGTTTAATTTATCAATTTTCATTATTTTTTCTTTTTATCTGGTGTTTTTTTAGCTTCTTCAGCAGCAGCAATTTTTTCATTAATAGTCATTTTGTTTATAACTTTTACTGATTTTTTAACTAAGATTTCAGTATTTTTTGATCCAGGAATTGATCCTTTTAAATATAACAATTCATTTTCAATATCTGTCTTAATAATCTCTAAATTTTGCATAGTTCTAACTCTATCACCCATATGACCAGCCATTTTTTTACCTTTAAAAACTTTACCAGGATCTTGTCTTTGTCCAGTAGATCCGTGAGATCTATGTGATACAGAAACACCGTGAGTAGCTCTTAACCCACCAAAATTGTGTCTCTTCATGGCACCTGCAAAACCTTTACCAATAGTTTTTGAAGTTGTATCAACAAACTTAACTTCATTAAATATTTCAAGACCAAATTCGTTACCTTCTTTATATAATTCTGTATCTTTAACTCTAAATTCTTTTAATTTTTTCTTAGCTTCTGTATTTTTCTTTGCATACAAGCCCTTCATTGCTTTTGTAAGTTTAGATGCTTTAATTTTACCAAACCCTAATTGCACAGCTTTGTATCCACGTTTTTCTTGTTCAATAACTTGGATCACTCTAGCCTTTTCCATTTTAATAACAGTCACAGGAACTAAACGTCCTGTTTTATAGAACTCTCTAGTCATACCAATTTTTTTTCCAATTAATGCAATTTCACTCATAATTAAATTTTTATCTCCACATCAACACCTGATGCTAAATCAAGTTTCATTAAAGCTTCAACAGTTTGAGGTGTTGGCTCTATAATATCTATTAATCTTTTGTGTGTTCTTGTTTCAAATTGCTCTCTACTTTTTTTATCAATGTGAGGACCTTTTAAAACAGTGTATCTTTCAATTCTAGTTGGTAAAGGTATTGGTCCTTTTATCGTGGCACCTGTTCTTTTTACAGTATTTACAATTTCTTCTGTAGATGCATCTAGAATCTTATTGTCGTATGCTCTTAATTTAATTCTTATATTTTGTTTTTCCATAATAATTAGCCTGCAATCTTTTTAGTTACTTCATCCTGAACATTTTGTGGGACTTTAGAGTAATGATCAAAAAACATTGAATACTGAGCTCTACCTTGAGACATTGATCTTAAACTATTTATATAACCAAACATATTAGCTAAAGGAACCATAGCTGTAATCACTGTTGCATTTCCTCTATTTTCTTGAGTACTGATTTGGCCTCTTCTACTATTCAGGTCACCAATAACATCACCCATATAATCTTCAGGTGTAACAACTTCAACTCTCATAACTGGTTCTAATAATTTCAAAGTTCCTCTAGTACACGCTTCTTTAAAGCAAGCTCTACCTGCTAATTCAAATGCAAGAACACTTGAGTCAACATCATGATGTAATCCATCTAAAATTGTAACTTTATAATCAATCATTGGAAATCCTGCTAAAATTCCGCCATCTGAAATTGTTTCAATTCCTTTTTCAACACCAGGAATAAATTCTTTTGGAATTGCACCACCTTTAATTTTGCTTTCGACAGATCTACCTGAACCAGGCTCTTGTGGCTCAACCAAAAGTTTAACTTTTGCAAACTGACCAGCACCACCACTTTGTTTTTTATGAGTATATTCAAATTCAGAGGCATTTTGTAATGTTTCTCTATAAGCAACTTGAGGAGCACCTACATTTGCCTCTACATTAAATTCTCTTTTCATTCTATCGACAATAATATCAAGGTGTAACTCACCCATTCCTTTAATAATAGTTTGACCAGATTCTTCATCTGACGTTACTCTGAATGATGGGTCTTCTTTAGCCAATCTTCCTAATGCTTCACCCATTTTTTCTTGGTCAGCTTTTGTTTTAGGTTCAACGGCAATTTCGATTACAGGTTCTGGGAACTCCATTGGTTCTAATAAAACAGGATTAGCTTCATCACAAAGAGTATGTCCTGTTATCGTATATTTTAAACCAGCTAAAGCAACAATGTCACCCGTATTTGCTTCTTTGATATCCTCTCTTGAGTTCGCATGCATTAAAAGCATTCTACCAACTCTTTCTTCTTTATCTTTTGAGGTATTATAAACAGCAGTTCCAGTTCTAATCGTTCCCGAGTAAATTCTAATAAAAGTTAATGAACCAACAAATGGGTCATTAGCAACTTTAAATGCTAATGCAGAAAACCCTGTGCCATCATCAAATTTCATTTCAACAACATCTTCACTACCAGGTTTAGTTCCATTAATAGACCCAATATCGATCGGGCTTGGTAAGTAGTTAATTACAGCGTCAAGTAAAGGTTGAACACCTTTGTTTTTAAAAGCTGAACCTGTAGTTATTGGAACAAAACTAAAATTTAATGTTCCTTTTCTTATGCATTTTACCAAATCTTCTTCTTTGATTTCTTCCCCATTTAGGTAAGCTTCCATTAGTTTTTCATCTTGCTCTACAGCCATTTCAACTAATTCAGTTCTGTATTTTTGTGAAATTTCTTTTAAATCATCAGGAATTTCTTTGTATTCCCATTCAGCTCCTAAAGCTTCATTTTTCCAAACTTGAGCTTTCATTTTAACTAAGTCAACAACGCCAGATAAATCTGCTTCAATACCAATAGGGATTTGAATTGGTAGAGGTTTACAGCCTAATCTATCCTTAATCATTTCAACACATCTATAAAAATCAGCACCCGTTCTATCTAACTTGTTTACAAAACAAATTCTTGGAACTTTATATTTATCAGCCTGTCTCCATACTGTTTCAGATTGAGGTTCTACACCGGCAACACCATCAAAAACACAAACAGCACCATCTAAAACTTTTAATGATCTTTCTACTTCAATCGTAAAGTCAACGTGTCCAGGCGTGTCGATGATATTAATTCTATGATCATTCCAGAAGCAAGTTGTTGCTGCTGATGTAATCGTAATACCTCGTTCTTGTTCTTGTTCCATCCAATCCATTGTTGCAGCACCATCATGTACTTCACCAATTTTATGACTTTTTCCTGTGTAATATAAAATTCTTTCGGTGGTAGTAGTTTTACCAGCATCAATATGAGCCATGATACCAATATTTCTATATTTATTTAATGTATGTGTTCTAGCCATAATTTATTACCACCTAAAATGTGCAAAAGCTTTATTTGATTCTGCCATTTTATGTACATCTTCTCTTTTTTTAACAGCAGAACCTTTTTTTTCATAAGCATCATACAGTTCGTTAAAAATTTTATCTGACATATGTTTGTCTTTTCTTTTTCTAGAAGCATCAACTAACCATCTAATTGCTAGTGCTTGTGCTCGTTTAGTTTTAACTTCAACAGGAACTTGATAAGTTGCGCCACCTACTCTACGTGATCTAACTTCTACAGTAGGTTTGATGTTATTTATTGCTTCATTAAAAACATTAATGGGCTCTTCTTTTGTTTTTGATTTTATTTTTTCTATAGCTTCATAGACAATTTTTTCAGCAACTACTTTTTTGCCGTCGTACATTATTGAGTTAATTAATTTAGGGATTATTGTAGAATTAAATATTGGGTCTGGAGTAACAACTTTTTTGGGTTGTGTTTTTTTTCTAGACATAATTATTTACCTTTTTTAGTTCCATACAAAGATCTACGTTTCTTTCTATTTGCAACACCTTGTGTGTCTAGGTTTCCTCTAAGGATATGATAACGAACACCAGGTAAATCTTTTACACGACCGCCCCTAATTAAAACGACTGAGTGTTCTTGTAAATTGTGACCTTCACCACCAATATAAGCTGTAACTTCAAAACCATTAGATAGTCTAACTCTAGCAACTTTTCTTAATGCTGAGTTGGGTTTTTTAGGAGTTGTTGTATAAACTTTTACACAAACACCTCTCTTCAAAGGTTGTTTCTGAAGTGCAGGAACTTTATTCCTAGCAACAGGTTTAATTCTTTTTTTTCTTAACAACTGGTTAATAGTTGGCATAAATTTTTTAAATTAATTAATATATTTTTGAGTGAAAATAACTGACAGGTTATTTTGTGGCAGCGTTTAGTTCCGTAAAGTAGGTACTACATTCCAACCAAAAACAGCGTCAAAATACTATTAAATCTCTGATTGTCAAACTAAAACTACAAGTTAAACGTGTTTTTTTTATTAATTTGCTGGAGTTTCTGTAGTCTCTAAAGGCTCAATTTTCTCTTGCTCAGCTAAGAATTTATTATCGGCATCAATGGCATTCTTATTCCATTTGTTCTTAATGTGACCTGTTCCAGCTGGAACTAATCTACCTACAATAACGTTCTCTTTTAAGCCATTTAATGGATCGACTTTACCTTTAATCGCAGCATCAGTTAAAACTCTAGTAGTTTCTTGGAATGAAGCAGCAGAAATAAATGACTCAGTTTGAAGTGAAGCTTTAGTAATGCCCATTAAAACTCTTTCACCAGATGCTGGATTCTTTCCTTCAGCAACTAGTTTTTCATTTGTATTATCAAACTTAATTCTGTCTATCATTTCACCTGGTAAGTAAGACGAGTCGCCAGACTCTTTGATTTCAACTTTTTTAAGCATTTGTCTTAATATCGTTTCGATATGTTTGTCGTTAATAATTACACCTTGTAACCTATAAACTTCTTGTACTTGGTTAACAAAGTATTCTGTTAAATCTTTTATACCAAGTATTCTTAAAATATCATGTGGCAACGGTTGTCCATCTAAAAGATACTCACCTTTTTTTATTTTTTCACCTTGGTTAAAATTAATATGTTTACCTTTTGGAATTAGATAATTTGAAGGTTCACCATTATCTGGTTGTATGGAAATTCTTTGTTTTCCTCTAACTTCTTTACCAAATAAAACTTGGCCATCATTTTCTGCAATTATTGCGCTATCTTTTGCTTTTCTAGCTTCAAATAATTCTGCAACACGAGGCAATCCTCCAGTAATATCTTTTGTTTTAGTAGTTTCCTTCGGAAGTCTAGCTATTATGTCACCAGCAAATATTTTTTGACCATCTTTCACTGAAAGAATTGAGTCTGGAACTAAATAATATCTGGCTTCATTATCATCAGCTTTTTTAATAACATTACCTTTATCATCTCTTAAAGTAATTCTTGGTTTTAAATCAGTATTTTTAGATTGAGCTCTCCAATCAATAACAGATTTAGATGAAATTCCTGTTGCATCATCGGTTGTTTCTTGAATTGAAACACCATCAATTAAATCTACATAACCAGCTATACCACTTTTCTCTGCGATAACTGGAGTTGTATAAGGATCCCATTCACAAATTTTTTCATTTGCTTTAACTTTATCACCATTCTGGAAAAATAATTTTGAGCCGTAAGCAACCTTATAAACAGCAACTTGAACTCCATTATTATCTTCAATTGATAATTGAGTGTTTCTTCCCATTACAATTAAATTTTTCTTAGAATCTTCTAATAAGTTAGAATTTATAATTTTTAAAGTTCCAGCTGTTTTTGTTACGATCTGAGACTCTTGTTTAACAGAAGCAGTACCACCAACGTGGAAGGTTCTCATTGTTAATTGCGTACCTGGTTCACCAATTGATTGTGCTGAAATCATACCTATAGCTTCACCTACATGAACCATTTTTCCTCTAGATAAATCTCTTCCATAACAAGTAGCACAAACACCAAGTTTAGAGCTACAAGTCATAACTGAATAAGCTTTGATAAATTTAACACCAGCTGCATCAATTTTATCGCAACCAGCTTCATCAATCATTGTTTCTTTTTTAATAACTACTTCACCAGTAATTGGATTTTTTACATCGAAAGCTGTAACTCTTCCAAGCGCTCTTTCTGATAAACTAACAACAACATTTCCACCTTCCAAAATTTCTGCTAATTCAATAAACCCTGGATTATCACACTTAATTTTAGATATAGTAAGATCTTGAGCTACGTCACAAAGTCTTCTTGTTAAATAACCCGAGCTTGCAGTTTTAAGGGCTGTATCAGCTAAACCTTTTCTGGCTCCGTGTGTTGAGTTAAAATATTCTAGGGCTGTTAAACCTTCTTTGAAATTAGAAATAATTGGTGTTTCGATAATTTCTCCAGATGGTTTTGCAATAAGACCTCTCATACCAGCCAACTGTTTCATTTGTGCAGCTGAACCTCTGGCTCCACTATCTGCCATCATAAATACTGAGTTAATTTTCATGCCATCAGGAGTACTTTCAGTGGCTGAAATACCTCTCATCATTTCACCAGCAACTTTATCTGTACATTTTGACCAAGCATCAACAACTTTGTTATATTTTTCACCTCTAGTAATTAAACCTTCTGAATATTGATTTTCATAATCTGCAATTAATTTTTTAGTATCTTCAATTAGTTGTCCTTTATTTACAGGAATAACCAAATCATCTTTACCAAAAGAAATACCAGCTTTAAATGCGTGTTTGAAACCTAAATCTTTTAAATGATCACAAAATATAACTGTAGTTTTCTGACCACAAAATCTAAAAACACTATCAATAATCTCTGAAACAGTTTTTTTAGGAAGCAATCTATCAATCATTGAAAAAGTAATATCTTTATGTTTTGGAAGTAAATTAGCTAATAAGAATCTTCCAGCAGTCGTAGTGTGTTTTTCAACTCTTTTGTTGCCCTTCTCATCTAATGTTTCAAATCTAGAAACAATAGTAGAGTGAACTTTTATTTGACCTGTAGATAGTGCATGTTCAATTTCATCATTATTTATGAAGTAACCATCTGGTTTTTCAGTTTGAAAAGGCGCTTGAGATAAATAGTAAAGACCTAAGATCATATCCTGACTCGGTACTATTATAGGTTTACCGTTTGATGGACTTAAAATGTTATTTGTTGATAGCATTAAAATTCTTGCTTCTAGTTGAGCTTCTAAACTTAGAGGTACGTGAACTGCCATTTGGTCACCATCAAAGTCAGCATTAAAGGCCGCACAACATAAAGGATGAAGTTCAATTGCATCTCCTTCAATTAACTTAGGTTCAAAAGCTTGAACTCCAAGTCTGTGAAGTGTTGGTGCACGGTTTAATAAAACTGGGTGTTCTCTTACAATAAGTTCTAATGCATCCCAAACAGCATTAGTTTCTTTTTCTACCAATTTTTTTGCTTGTTTGATTGTAGAAGCTAATCCTAGTTTATTTAATCTAGCATACAAGAATGGTTTGAATAATTCTAAAGCCATCTTCTTAGGTAAACCACATTCATGTAATTTAAGGTCTGGCCCTACAACGATTACAGATCTTCCTGAATAATCTACTCTTTTTCCTAGTAAGTTTTGTCTAAATCTACCCTGTTTACCTTTAAGCATCTCCGCTAAAGATTTAAGTGGACGTTTACCAGTTCCGGTAATTACTCTTCCTCTACGACCATTATCAAATAATGCATCAACAGATTCTTGAAGCATTCTTTTCTCATTTCTAACAATGATATCTGGAGCTTTTAAATCCATTAATCTCTTAAGACGATTATTTCTGTTTATAACTCTTCTATAAAGATCATTAAGATCTGATGTAGCAAATCTTCCACCATCTAATGGAACTAAAGGTCTTAATTCAGGTGGTATAACTGGTATTACAGTTAAAATCATCCATTCTGGCTTTTGACCAGTTTCAATAAATGACTCAATCAATTTAAGTCTTTTAATTGATCTTTCTTCATTAACTTTTGATTTTGTTTCTTTAATTGTATTAATTAAAAGCTTTCTTTCAAGCTCAAGATCCATTGATTTAAGAATAGATAAAATTGCTTCAGCTCCAATACCAGCTTCAAATGATTCTTCACCAAACTCGTCTTGGTATTTTGCTAATTCTTCTTCGTTAAGTAATTGATTTTTTTGAAGACCAGTTAAACCAGGCTCAATAACTATGAAGTTTTCGAAATAGAGAACTCTTTCAACTTCTTTTAACTTCATATCAACGGCTAATGAAATTCTACTAGGTAAAGATTTTAAAAACCAAATGTGTGCAACGGGAGTAGCAAGGTTTATGTGACCCATTCTCTCTCTTCTTACATTGGATTTTGTAACTTCAACTCCACATTTCTCACAAATAATTCCTCTAAACTTCATACGCTTGTACTTACCGCACAAACATTCGTAATCTTTTATAGGACCAAAAATTCGAGCACAAAACAAACCATCTTTTTCTGGTCTGAAAGTTCTATAGTTAATAGTTTCAGGTTTTTTAATTTCACCATATGTCCAAGATTTAATTTTTTCAGGGCTAGCTAAAGTTATTTTAATACTATTAAAATTTTGTGCTTCAGAAACTTCACTATTTTTAAATAAATCTGTTAATTCTTTTTTCATATTTAATTTAACTCTATGTTTAGTGCTAATGATTTAATTTCTTTAACTAGAACATTGAATGACTCTGGAATACCAGACTCAAAATTCTCTTCACCTTTAACAATTGTTTCGTAAACTTTAACTCTTCCAGCAACATCATCTGACTTAACTGTTAAAATTTCTTGTAATGTGTACGAAGCTCCATATGCTTCAAGAGCCCACACTTCCATTTCACCAAATCTTTGTCCACCAAGTTGTGCTTTACCACCCAATGGCTGCTGTGTAACAAGACTATAAGGGCCAGTAGATCTTGCATGAATTTTATCCTCAACCAAGTGATGCAGTTTAAGCATATAAATAATACCAACGGTTACAGGTCTATCAAACATTTCACCTGTTCTGCCATCCCATAAGTTAGTTTGACCTGAAGTAGGTAATTTTGCTAATTCAAGCATTTCAGAAACATCTTTTTCTTTAGCTCCATCAAATACTGGAGTTGAAATAGCTATACCATTTTGTAAGTTTTCACATAAATCTGAAAATTCGGTTTTGTTTAATTTGTCAATTCCTCCATCAAACACTTCATTACCATAAACAGATTTTAGGAATGATGAAATTTTTTCAGTTTTTTCAAATTTTTTATTATTTTCATTAACTAATCTTTTAACTTCTTCACCAAATTCTTTACAAGCCCAACCAAGGTGAGTCTCTAGGATTTGACCTACGTTCATACGACTTGGAACTCCAAGTGGATTCAATACAATGTCAACAGGTCTGCCATCTTCTCTATAAGGCATATCTTCAACAGGTACAATTTTACTGACTACACCTTTGTTTCCGTGTCTACCTGACATTTTATCACCTGGTCTTAATCTCCTTTTAATCGCAACGAAAACTTTTACCATTTTCATAACACTTGGTAATAAATCGTCACCACTTCTAATTTTTAAAACCTTATCTTCAAATCTTTCTTGAATATCTTGTTTTGCTTGATTGTATTGATCTTTTAATTGAGCAATACTCGCTTCATCATTAACATTGCCTACTGTTATTTTGAATACATCGTTAATATTAATTTTATTAATTGTCTCAAGATCAAGTTTGGTGCCCTCGTCTAAATCTTTTATTTTTTTAGATAAAGAAGCTCCTGATAAAATTTGATTAGCTCTTTGTTTTATGCTTCTTTCTAGAATTTCTTCCTCTACAATTTTGTCTTGTTGAACAGTATCAATTTCTGCTCTTTCAATTGTAATAGATCTTTCATCTTTTTCTATACCATGTCTATTAAATACTCTTACATCAACAACCGTTCCACTGCTTCCTCGAGACATTTTTAATGATGTATCAGTTACATCGATTGCTTTTTCACCAAAAATAGATCTTAATAATTTTTCCTCAGGTCCAGATGCTGAATCTCCTTTAGGTGTAACTTTACCAACTAATATATCGCCAGCTTTTACTTCAGCGCCTATATAAACAATTCCAGATTCATCAAGGTTTTTTAGGGCTTCTTCATTTACATTTGGAATATCTCTAGTGATTTCTTCTTCACCCAATTTTGTATCTCTAGCCATAACTTCATATTCAACAATATGAACTGATGTAAATACATCATCCGTGACACATCTTTCTGATATTAAAATAGAATCCTCAAAATTGTAACCTTGCCAAGGCATAAATGCTACTGTCACATTTTTTCCGAGTGCTAACTCACCTAGTTTAGTAGATGGTCCGTCAGCAATAATATCTCCTGATTTAACTTTATCACCTACTCTAACAAGTGGTTTTTGATTAATACATGTATTTTGGTTTGATCTTTTAAATTTTTGCAGGTTATAAATATCCACACCTGATTTAGTGAAATCTGTTTCTTCAGTTGCTTTGATTACAATTCTTTTTCCATCAATTTTATCTACTGTACCATCACGACTAGCAACAATAGTTACACCTGAATCAAGAGCAACATCACTTTCAATTCCAGTACCAACTAAAGGAGACTCTGGTTTTAATAAAGGAACCGCTTGTCTCATCATGTTAGATCCCATTAGAGCTCTGTTCGCATCATCATTTTCTAAGAAAGGGATTAGAGAGGCTGCAACAGAAACTAATTGTTTAGGTGAAACATCAATATAATCAATTTTACTTGGATTTGACAAAACGAAGTTTAAATTTTCTCTACAAGGAACAAGTTCTTCTAAAATTTTTCCAGATTTATCTATTTTTGCATTAGCTTGAGCAATTGTATATTTTGTTTCTTCCATTGCTGAAAGATATTCAACTTTATCTTGAACTACACCGTTTAGAACTTTTTTATAAGGACTTTCAATGAAACCATATTTATTAATCTTAGCATAAGTAGATAAGCTATTAATCAAACCAATATTCGGTCCTTCAGGCGTTTCAATTGGACAAATTCTTCCGTAGTGAGTTGGGTGAACGTCACGTACTTCAAATCCAGCTCTTTCTCTAGTTAACCCACCTGGTCCTAAAGCTGAAACTCTTCTTTTATGTGTAATTTCTGATAATGGATTTGTTTGATCCATAAATTGAGAAAGTTGTGAACTTACAAAAAAATCTTTAAGAGAAACTGTTAATGGTTTTGCGTTAATCAAATCTTGTGGCATTGCTGATTCAATATCAAGAGTTGTCATTTTTTCTTTAATCGCTCTTTCCATTCTGTAAACACCAATACGCGCTTGGTTTTCAACAAGTTCACCAACAGATCTTACTCTTCTGTTGCCCAAATGATCAATATCATCAACTTCATCTTTACCATCTCGTAAATCTAACATTTTATGAACGATAGCAATTATGTCGTCATTTCTTAAAATTGTAATTTTATCAGAACACTCAAGGTTAAGTCTCGAGTTCATCTTAACTCTACCAACATCAGAAAGATCATATCTGTCTGAACTAAAGAACAAGTTGTTAAATATCTGTGTAGCAATCTCAACTGTTGGCGGTTCACCTGGTCTTAAAACCTTGTAAATTTCAGTAATTGCATCATTTTTTGAATTATTTTTATCATTTAATATTGTTGTTAATAAATAAGGTCCTTTATTAATAGAATTAGTAATAGAAATTTCAATTGAGCTAATATTAGCCTCTAAAATTTGCTTAATAATAGTGTCATTTAATTCTGTACCTATTCCAAAAGTACCTTCTTCTTCATCATCACTAACTTTAACTTCATTATGTAAATATTTTCCAATTAAAGACTCTTGAGATACTAGAATGTCTTTAAGCCCATCTGAAGCTAACTTTTTAGCAGTTAAAAAATTAATTTTATCACCAAGTTTAATTACAACATCTCCTGTTTTAGCATCAGTAACTTCTTCAGAAAAATTTTTTGCTTTGTAATTTTCAGGATTAAATTTTGTTTTCCATTTTCCTGTTTTTGCATCAAATGAATAAGTGTCTTTATCATAAAACTCATCAGCAATTTCTGATTTAGTTAAACCTAAAGCCATCAAAAGAGTTGAAGCAAATATTTTTTTCTTTCTATCAATCTTAAAATATAAAAAATCTTTAACATCGTATTCTAAATCTAACCAAGATCCTCTGTTAGGAATAACTCTGCAATTAAATAATAGTTTACCACTTGCATGTGATTTGCCTTTATCATGATCAAAGAAAACACCGGGACTTCTATGCATTTGGTTTACAACAACTCTTTGAACACCGTTTGTTATAAAAGTTCCACTATCAGTCATCATAGGCACTTCACCCATATAAACTTCCTGCTCTTTGGCAGATAAAATATCTTTAGTATTGTTTTCTTGGTCAATTTCGTAAACAACCAATCTTAAAGTACATTTTAGTGCTGACGTAAAAGATAATCCTCTTTGAATACATTCTTCAGTATCAAATTTTGGTTTTTCAAGTCTATAAGAAACGTATTCTAATGTGGCTTTATCATTTAAATCTTCTATCGGAAAAATACTTTTAAAAACTCTATCAAATCCTTTTGATAAATCTCCAGCTTCACTGTCAAAATCAGTAAGTTGTTTGTATGAATTTTTTTGAACTTCAATTAAATTTGGAATAGATAATGTTTCCGCAAGCTTTCCAAAGCTTTTTCTTACATTTTTCTTTTGAGTAAAAGATAATTGCATTTATTACTAATCACTGATTAATAAATTAACCAGTTATGAAATCTTTCTAATTAATTTATTTAAGTTCTACTTTTGCGCCAGCTGCTTCCAACTTAGCCTTGATCTCTTCAGCATCTTTTTTGTTTACACCAGACTTAACTTCTTTTGGTGCACCCTCAACTAAATCTTTTGCTTCTTTAAGACCTAAAGATGTTGCTGCTCTAACTTCTTTAATAACATTAATTTTTTTATCACCTGCAGAAATTAACATGATTGTAAAATCATCTTTTGCTTCTTCAGCTGCTCCACCTGCTGCTGCTGCTGGTGCTGCTGCAGCCATAGCTGTAACACCCCACTTTTCTTCAAGCTGTTTTGAAAGTTCAGCTGCTTCAACAACAGTTAAACTTGATAAGTCTTCAATAATTTTATTTAGATCAGGCATATTTTTTTTTACTCTTTAGGTTGTTTTTTAAGAATTTTCTGGGCTCAAACTACTCATTTTTTCGGATCGTGCAAGTAAAATACTTACTAATTTTGATGCTGGTGTAGCCAAAATTCCCACAAGGTTAGCTCTTGCTTCATCAAGTGTTGGTAAATTTGCTACATTTTGAACTGCAGCTTGGTCTAATACCTCATTACCCATAATTCCACCTAAAAGTTTCAAACTTTCGTTTGTTTTGGCAAATTTAGATAAAATTCTAGCTGATATTATCGCGTCATTAGAAAAAGCAACTGCAGTAGCGCCTGTAAATAAATTTGATAGCTCCTTACACTTAGTTTTTTCTAGTGCAATTTTTGTAATTCTATTTTTTGTTATAGTGAACTTAATGCCATGTTCTCTCATTTGCGCTCTAAGTTCATCAAGTTGAGACATTGTAAGTCCTTGGTAGTGAGTTACCATTACAGCTTCATTATTCTGAAACTGTGTTTCCATTTCACTAATGTAATTCTTTTTTTGTTCCTTGTTCATCATAACTATATAGCTTTTCCTAATTTAACTTTATACGAAACACCCATGCTTGACGTTATAAAAGTATTTTTTATTAAATCACCTTTTAAAGTTAGGTTTCCTTTTTCTTTTTCTAAAGTATCTAAAATAGCATGAAAATTTTTAAGTAATTGATCATCATGAAAAGATTTCTTACCTATACTTACACCAATATTTCCATCTTTATCGTTTCTAATTTCTGCTTGTCCAGATTTAGCATTTGTTACAGCTTGCTTAATATCCTCTGAAACTGATCCTAATTTAGGGTTAGGCATTAATCCTTTTGGTCCTAAAACTTTTCCAAGCTTAGATAATTTAACCATCATACCTGGTGTACAGATTAATTTTTCAAAATTAAGTTCACCTGCTTTAATTTTATCTATAAATTCATCGCTACCAACTACATCAGCACCAGCATCTTTGGCTTCTTTAGCTTTTGTATCCTCACAAACAACAGCTACTTTTACTTTTTTACCTGTTCCACCAGGTAAGTTAACTACAGTTCTAATATTTACTTCACCTTTTTTTTGTTTGTTGTTTACTTGAAAGCTTAAGTCAATTGATTCATCAAATTTTGTAGTACAATTTTTTTTAACAGTCGCTAATAAATTTTCAATAACATCAGCAGTTAAATCTTTTGTTTTTTCAGGTAATTGTTTAAATCTTTTTGATGGCATTAGTCTTTAACCTCTATCCCCATTGATCTTGCTGATCCTGCAATAATTTTTACTGCTTGCTCAAGATCGTGAGCATTAAGATCTTTCATTTTTTGGGTTGCAATTTCTTCTGCTTGTTTTTTTGTAATTGATCCAGCGATACTTCTGCCTGGTTCTTTAGATCCACCTTTAAGTTTAGCAGCTTCCTTAATAAAATGTGATGCTGGCGGTGATTTAATTTCAAAATCAAATTTTTTATCTTTATATACAGTAATAACTACTGGAATTGGTTTTCCAGCAAATGCTTTTGTTTTATCGTTAAAAGCTTTACAAAATTCCATTATATTAATTCCACGTTGACCTAACGCAGGACCAACTGGGGGTGCTGGATTTGCTTGGCCACCCATAATTTGTAACTTTATATATCCACTAATTTCTTTTGCCATTAACTTGCTTTCTCTACTTGGTTATACTCTAAATCAACTGGTGTTGGTCTTCCAAATATTGAAACTGAAACCTTAAGTCTTGATTTCTCTTCATCTATATCTTCAACCATACCGCTGAATGATGCAAAAGGACCGTCAACGACCTGAACTTTTTCACCAATGCTGTATTCTATACCAGATTTTGGCTGAGCTACACCATCTTTTATTTGTCCTAAAATCTTTTCTATTTCTTTATCTGAAACAGGAACAGGAATGCCCTTTGAACCTAAAAACCCACTCACACGCTTTAAGTTTTTAATTAAATGATAAAGATCATTATCCATTTCACTTTTAATCAAAACATAACCAGGAAAGTATTTCTTTTTTCTCTGAATTCTCTTTCCTCTTTTTACTTCTGTTACATCGTGTGTTGGAACAACAATTTCTTCAATTTTGTCAGAAATTTTTGCTTTTTCAGCTTCTTCCTTAATTAATCCAGCAACTTTATTCTCAAAATTTGAGTGTGATTGAACAATATACCAATTTTTCATTAAATACTTACCTTTAGTAAAGCTTCCAATAAAAATTTAAGTACTTGATCAAGAAGCAAAAAGAAAAGAGACATAATAACTGCCATAGCAAATACCATTAATGCACCTTGCATTGTCTCTTTTCCGGTAGGCCAAGAAACTTTAAAGGCTTCTTGTTTAACTTCTTGGATAAATTTTATCGGGTTTTTCATAATATACTGTTTAGCTTATTGGCAGGAGCGGAGGGAATCGAACCCTCAACCTCCGGTTTTGGAGACCGGCACTCTACCAATTGAGCTACACTCCTATAGAGTTTACTCTATAATTTTAGTTACTACTCCAGCTCCAACTGTTCTACCACCTTCACGAATAGCAAAGTTTAATTTTTCGCTCATCGCAATTGGAGTAATTAATGTAACAGTGAATTTAGCGTCATCACCAGGCATAACCATTTCAGTTCCAGCTGGTAATGTAACTTCTCCAGTTACATCAGTTGTTCTAAAGTAAAACTGAGGTCTGTATTTAGTAAAGAAAGGAGTGTGTCTTCCACCCTCATCTTTTTTAAGTACATAGGCCTGAGCTTCAAATTTAGTGTGTGGTGTAATTGAAGCAGGTTTACAAAGAACTTGTCCTCTTT
Organism: Candidatus Pelagibacter sp. PS_16; assembly: GCF_059417965.1. Taxonomy (NCBI): domain Bacteria; kingdom Pseudomonadati; phylum Pseudomonadota; class Alphaproteobacteria; order Candidatus Pelagibacterales; family Candidatus Pelagibacteraceae; genus Candidatus Pelagibacter; species Candidatus Pelagibacter sp. PS_16. The sequence goes on from NZ_CM182074.1 coordinate 695,301, forward strand.
GAATGTCATCACGTTCAACACCTCTTAATAGTATACCAACGTTATCCCCTGCTTCACCAGAATCTAAAAGTTTTCTGAACATTTCAACACCAGTACAAACTGATTTTTTAGTTGCAGTAACCCCTACAATTTCAACTTCTTCACCAGTTTTAATAACACCAGATTCAATTCTTCCAGTTGCAACAGTTCCTCTACCTGAAATTGAGAAAACATCCTCAACAGGCATTAGGAAAGGTTTGTCAATATCTCTAGTTGGTTGAGGAATAAATTCATCAACAGCTTTCATTAATTCTATAATAGAATTTTTTCCAATTTCTTCATCTCTACCTTCAACAGCAGCTAATGCAGATCCTTTAACGATAGGAGTTTTATCACCTGGATATTTGTATGAAGTTAAAAGTTCTCTAATTTCTTCTTCAACAAGTTCAATCATATCTTTATCATCAACTTGATCTACTTTATTTAAGTAAACAACAATTGCAGGAATACCAACTTGTCTTCCTAAAAGAATGTGTTCTCTAGTTTGAGGCATAGGACCATCAGCAGCATTAACCACTAAGATAGCTCCATCCATTTGAGCTGCACCGGTAATCATGTTTTTTACATAGTCAGCGTGACCTGGGCAATCAACGTGTGCGTAGTGTCTTTTTTCAGTTTCATATTCAACGTGAGCAGTTGAAATTGTAATCCCTCTTTCTTTTTCTTCAGGGGCTTTATCAATCTGATCGTAAGCAACAGCTTTTCCTCCACCAAGTTCTGCTAATGTAATTGTGATAGCAGCTGTTAATGTTGTCTTACCATGGTCGACATGACCAATTGTACCGATGTTACAGTGTGGTTTATTTCTTACGAACTTTTCTTTTGACATTACGTTTTTACCTCAGTTTTAGTTTTATTAATAATTTCTTTTTTTCTTGGAGCGGGTAAAGAGAATCGAACTCTTACATCCAGCTTGGAAGGCTAGCGTTCTACCATTGAACTACACCCGCACAACATCAAGAATAACACTCCATTGTTATAAAAAATTTTATTGATTGGTGGAGGGGGAAAGATTCGAACTTTCGAAGACCGAAGTCAACGGGTTTACAGCCCGCCCCATTTGACCGCTCTGGAACCCCTCCTTTTTGGGGAAGTGTCCCCTTGCTCAATAAAGCTTCAAACAACATGCGTTTTATATATTTTTATTATGCAATTGCAACACGAGATTTACTGTGAAAATGGAGGAAAATACGTATAAAACAAAGATAATTTTATGAATAAATCATCTTTTTTAATCGTTGGTCAACATGCTGTAATTGAGGCTTTAAGAAACCCAAAAAGAAAGGTTTTAAAAGTTTTTTTAACAGAAGAAAGTAAAAAAAATATTCATAGAAAAAACCCAAAGAAGAATGTCCTTGAAGACGTTAAAGTCTATTTTAAATCAAAAAAAGAATTAGATAAGTATACCTCTAAAGATCAAATTATGCACGGTGGGTACATTGCAGAAGTTGAGCATATCGATCAACCCGACTTAAAAGAATTTATAAAAGGAAAAAATGAATTAACATTTGTTTGCATAGATGAAGTAACAGATCCTAGAAATATTGGATCGTTAATTAGAAGTGCTTCTTCATTTCATATAGATGGATTAATAGTTAAAGAAAGACAATTCCCGTCTGATAGTAAGCTTATGTATAAAGCCGCAAGTGGATGCATGGAGCATATTAATATTTTTGAAGTATCAAACATAAATTCAACACTTAAAAATTTAAGAGAAAAGAATTTTTGGGTTTATGGGTTTGATGCAAGAGGAGAAAAAGACTTTACAGAAATTAAATGGGAAGGAAAGAATGTTCTTTTATTTGGATCTGAAGGTTTCGGTATGAGAGAACATACTGGAAAGTACACAGATTTTTTTGTGAAGATTGACATAAATAAGGATGTAGAAAGCTTAAATATCTCAAATAGTGCAGCGATTGTGTTTCATCATTTAAGTTATTTGAAAAAAAATTCTTGATTAGTCTAAGATTTCTTAATAGAAATCGTTTATGCCCTTGTAGCTCAGCTGGTAGAGCAATTGATTTGTAATCAATAGGTCCGCGGTTCGACTCCGTGCGGGGGCACCATCACTTAATTATTTGAAGTTTCTTTACGCGTTTGTTCAATCTTTATTTTTTTGTGAAGACTGTTATTTTTATCATATAATAATTCAAAGCTAATTTTTTTATTGGCTTGAATTTTAATTGTTTTTGCATTTCTAACCTCAAAATTATCTGCAACAGCGCTGATAGGTCTTTTATTTGTATCTAAATTTTTTATTAAAATTTTAGATTTATCACTAATAATTGTACCCTTCCATCTTCTAGGTCTAAAAGGACTAATCGGAGTTACTGCTAGCTTTCTTGAATCTAAATTTAGAATTGGTCCATGTGCTGATAAATTATAAGCCGTACTACCTGCAGGTGTTGAAACTAAAACGCCATCAGAGATTAGATTTTTAATAATATTTTTATTATTAGCAGTAATCGAAATTGATGATGCTTGCTTACTTTGTCTTAATATTGACACCTCATTGATAGCTATTGATTTTTTTGTTTGATTTTTTTTATTAGTCACAGTCATTTGTAGAGGATAAATTTTAACACTATTAGAGATATTCAAATTTTTAATAAAGTTTTCATTAGAAAACTTATTCATCAAAAAACCATAGTTTCCAGAATTAATTCCATAGAAAGGTTTTTTATATTTATGTAATTTTTTTAAAGTTTGAAGCATGAAACCATCTCCTCCTAGAACAATTATTATGTTGGATTTTCTTAAAGATGTAATGTTAACTTTTTTAATAAGAATTGATTTAATCTTAAGAGAGACTTTGGTTTTATCAAATACTAAATATACTTTATCTCTCATTTAGTGGTGCCCTCGGCCAGACTCGAACTGGCACTCCAAAAAGGCACGGATTTTAAGTCCGTTGTGTCTACCAATTTCACCACGAGGGCATGTACTATTTTCATTTGTTTAACTGTTTTTATTTATAACTCAACTTCTTTTTGTTAACAAATCATATCAATATTTTAATTAAGCTTTTAATGCTTTTTTAAGAATACGATTATCTAAATTACAATCTTTATAACCTCTCTTTACAACATTTAAATATCGTTCTGTTGGATATGCAAATAAAGTTTTTTTAGTCATGGTATAGGTCATTACTTTTTTACCATAATAAGTAAAATAATATTTTTTATATAGAACTGGATAATCTTCATAAACATCTAATTTTTTTTCATCACTTTTAGATATTTCAAATAAAGCACCAGGAACAATTGAGTTTTTTTTAGGTTCTATATCAGCAGCTCTATATTTGCTTCTAAAGGTTAGTTTAAAATTAGTTAAATTAATTTTTTTTAAAAAGACACTGTCCTTGCATCTTCTTTTCATTTGAAAATGATTAAGATTACTTCCGTAAGCAAAATAAAGCATTAAACTATCTAACAACTACTTCTATTTTTTTTAGATTAACAAACTCTAATACTTCAGAACTGCACTTATCAATTTTAAGTTGGTCTTCAGATCTTATTACTATTGATACTCCTAATTTTCCTGCATGAAAAAATGGATAACTTCCAATTTCAACATCTTTATTGTTATCTTGAACATTGGTTAAAGAGTTTGCAATTTCACTTTCAACTGTTTTTAAACTTATTGTATGGCTTAATATTGGATCTCCCCCTACTATCTTGTTTTTTAATCCACCCAACATTGATTTTAAAATTGAAGGAACTCCCGGTAAGCAAAAAACGTTTTCTATATAAAATCCCGGGGCACCACTTGTTGGATTTAATATTAAATTAGCATTACGTGGCATCCATACCATTTTTTGTCGACCTTCATTAAATTCACCCACTTTGTAGTAAGATTCTAATATTTTAAAAGCTTCTTTATGAATTTCATACTCAAGATTAAATGCTTTAGAAATAGACTGAGCAGTAATATCATCATGAGTTGGTCCTATACCACCAGTTGTAAATACATAATTATTAACCTTTCTTAAATGATTAACGGTCTCAATAATTGTATTTTCTATATCTGGAATAACCCTAACTTCATTAACTTTTACACCAATTGAGTTTAGCCATTGTGCTATTGTGCTGGTATTAGTGTCTTGCGTTCTTCCAGATAGGATCTCATTACCTATAATAAGTATTGCTGCATTAAATTTTGTATTTTGGGTCATTATTAAATATACAATTTAAATATGGAATTTACCAAAGCTTTAATAAAAGGCAAACTGATCAAACGTTATAAGAGGTTTTTTGCAGACGTTAAAATTGGCAAAGAAATTGTTACGGCACATTGCCCTAATACTGGATCTATGAAGGGCTTATTAGATGAAGGAAATATGGTTTATGTATCTAAAAATGATGACCCAAAAAGAAAGTTAAAATATACCCTTGAAATAATTAAAGTTAAAAAAAATTTAGTTGGTGTTAATACTCATTTTGCAAATAAAATTGCCTTCCATGGTTTAGTAAATAATCTAGTTAAAGAAGTTGCAAACAATGACAGTATCAAGGCTGAGGTATTTTTTGATAAAGAAACACGGTTTGATTTTTTAGTTGAAAAAAATAAACAAAAAATATTTGTAGAAGTTAAAAATGTTACTTTATTCAGAGAAGAAAAAACTGCAGAATTTCCAGATGCCGTTACCACTAGAGGGTCAAAGCATTTAAAAACACTTATAGAGGCGGTTAAAAAGGGCTATAAATCCTATCTATTATTTTTAGTCCAAATAGAGGGTGTGGATAATTTTAAAATAGCAAAAGACATTGATAAAGAATATTATGAAAATTATTTACTTGCAAAAAAAGCTGGAGTTAACTTTTTGGCTTATCAATGTAAAATAAATTCAAAAGAAATTAAAATAGATAAAAAAATTAAAATTATTAATGCCTGATTATTTAGAAAAATTTGAAAAGATGAGAGTTGCTGGAAATCTTGCAGCAAGAACTCTTGATATGCTTACAGATAATATTAAGCCAGGTGTAACCACAGAGTTTGTAGATAAATTAGGATATGAATTTATTAGGGACAATGGTGGTTACTCAGCTCCACTTTTTTATAGAGGTTTTAAAAAATCATTATGCACTTCTTTAAATCATGTTGTCTGTCACGGTATACCTTCTGATAGAGTTTTAGTTGAAGGTGATGCTTTAAATGTTGATGTAACCGCTATAGTTGATGAACATTATGGTGATACAAGTCGAATGTTTTGTATTGGAAAAACTCCTGTTAAAGTTAATAACTTAATTGATGCTACATACGAGTCGATGATGAGAGCAATTAATTTATTAAAGCCAGGATTAAAATTAGGTGACATTGGATATGAAATACAATCTTTTATTGAAAAAAAAGGCTACTCAGTTGTTAGAGATTTTTGTGGTCATGGAATAAGCACAACATTCCACGAACCACCTAATATTTTACATTATGGAAGAAGAAATACAGGGATGGAACTTAGACCTGGAATGACTTTTACAATTGAGCCTATGATAAATATCGGTGAATGGGATGTGAAGATGCTAAAAGATGGCTGGACAGCAGTTACAAAAGACAAATCTTTATCAGCACAATTTGAGCATACGCTAGGTATTACTGAAAATGGTTATGAAATCTTTACAGAATCTGTTAAAGGTTATTCTAAGCCCCCTTACTTATAATTAATGATTGAACGATATTCTAGAAAACAACTAACTGACATATGGTCAGAACAAAACAAATACCAAATTTGGCTCGATGTAGAGGTTGCAGCAGCAGAAGCCATGGAAAAATTAGGTCAAATTCCTAAAGGTGTTGCATCAGTTGTTAGAAAAAAAGCTAAAATAAACGTTAAAAGAATTCATCAAATTGAGAGTAAAGTTAAGCACGATGTAATAGCATTTTTAACCTCTATTACTGAAAAAGCAGGGATTAAAGCAAGATACCTTCACCAAGGTATGACCTCTTCTGATGTTTTGGATACCAGTTTAAATATTCAATTAGTTCAATCAGGTAAAATTCTACTCAGTGATATTGATCAAATTCTAAAAGTTTTAAAGAAACAAGCCAAAAAATACAAATACACTCCTTGCATGGGTAGAAGTCACGGAATTCACGCTGAACCTATAACTTTTGGTTTAAAATTAGCATCATTTTATGAGGAGTTTAAGAGAAATAGAAAAAGATTAGTTGATGCAATTGATGAAATTTCAACATGCGCAATCTCTGGTGCTGTTGGCACATTTGCAAATATTAATCCTAATGTTGAAAAACATGTAGCAAAAAAACTTGGATTAAAAGTTGAGCCTATATCAACACAGGTAATACCAAGAGATAGGCATGCTTTTTATTTTTCAATTCTTGGAATTATTGCAGGATCAGTTGAAAGAGTTGCAGTTGAGATTAGACATTTACAGAGAACTGAAGTTTATGAAGTGCAAGAGTTTTTTTCAAAGGATCAAAAAGGTTCTTCTGCAATGCCTCATAAAAAAAATCCAATCTTAAGTGAAAATTTAACAGGACTTGCTAGAATGGTTCGAAGTGCTGTTATCCCTGCTCTTGAAAATATTGCACTATGGCATGAAAGAGATATTTCTCACTCAAGTGTTGAAAGAAATATTGGTCCAGACGCAAATATTACCTTAGATTTTGCTTTAGCAAGACTAAGTAATATTTTAGATAAAATGATTGTCTATCCAAAAAAAATGATTGAAAATTTAAATATAACTAAAGGTTTAATTTTTTCACAAGAAGTAATGTTAGAGCTAACAAAATCAGGTTTAAGTAGAGAACAATCTTACAAAATGGTTCAAAATTATGCAAAAAAATGTTTTGCAGAAAATCTAAATTTATTTGATGTTATATCAGATGATAAATTCATAATGGCTAAAATTTCATCAAAAAGATTAAGGGCTATATTCAATTATTCATCGCATTTTAAAAACGTAGATTTAATTTTTAGAAGAGTATTCAAATAATGAAAAAAGGTAAAAAATTATACGAAGGTAAAGCTAAAATAATTTACGCAACATCTGATAAAAATTTGGTTATTCAATATTTCAAAGATGATGCAACTGCTTTTAATAATTTGAAAAAATCAACAATTGAAGGCAAAGGTGTTTTAAACAATAGAATTTCAGAACATATTTTATCAAACTTAACTCAAATTGGGATTAAAAATCATTTAGTAAAAAGACTAAATATGAGAGAACAAATTATCAAATTAGTTGAAATTATACCTATTGAATTCATTGTTCGTAATGTTGCAACAGGCTCTATTACTAAAAGATTAGGTATCGAGGATGGAACAGTTCTAAAACAGCCACTATTAGAGTATTGCCTTAAAGATGATAAATTAGGTGATCCACTTATTGCTGAAGAGCATATTTTAGCTTTTGATTGGGCTACAAAATCTGAATTAGAAAAAGTTAAAAAAATGATTCTTAGAATTAATGATTTTATGATTGGAATGTTTAGAGGAGTTGGGATTAAACTAATTGATTTCAAACTTGAATTTGGAAGACTTAAAGAAAATGGGAAAAATGAGGTTATTCTGGCTGATGAGATTAGTCCTGACACTTGCAGATTATGGGACAGTATTACTGATAAAAAACTAGATAAAGATAGATTTCGTAAAGATTTGGGTGATTTAATACCTGCATATACTGAAGTTGCAAAAAGACTTGGTATATTGCATGAGCAATCAAATTTAAGTGCTGTTAATGTTACAAAGTTAAGATCAGTTAAAAAAAGAAAATAATATGAAAATATCTGTAATTATAACACTTAAAAAAGATGTTTTAGATCCTCAAGGTAAAGTTATCCATCAAACCCTGGACGGTATGGGATTTGAAGGGATTAATGAAGTAAGACAAGGAAAATATTTTGAAATTGACACTAAAGAAGACGATAAGAAAAAAGCTGAAAAAAAAGTTGAAGAAATGTGTAAGAAACTTTTAGCAAACTTAGTGATAGAAGACTTTAAAATTATTGGATCACAATAATAAAAAATGCATTCATCTGTAATAACCTTTCCTGGATCTAATTGTGATAGAGACATGGATGTTGCTTTAAAGAAGTTTGGTTTTAAAAACAAAATGGTTTGGCATGACGATGTTGAGCTGCCAAAAAGTGATTTAGTAGTTTTACCAGGTGGTTTTTCATACGGGGATTACCTTAGATGTGGAAGTATGGCATCAAAATCAAAAATTATGAAATCGGTTCTAAACTTTGCTCAAGGGGGTGGTAAAGTTATGGGAGTTTGTAATGGGTTTCAAATTTTAGTTGAATCTGGATTACTGCCTGGTGTGCTGCTTAGAAATAAATATTTAGAATTTATTTGCAAAAATGTTTTTGTTAAAGCTAACAATAAAGATAACTCTTATTTTAAAGATGATAAAAAAAACATCTACGAGTTTCATATAGCTCATAATGAGGGAAATTACTTTTGCTCTAATGATCAAATTAAAGAAATTAATGACAATAACCAAATAGCTTTATTTTATTCAGATGAAAACGGAAATGTTAATGAACAATCTAATCCAAATGGTTCATTACAAAATATAGCTGGTGTGTTTAATAAACAAAAAAATGTTTTAGGAATGATGCCTCATCCAGAAAGAATGATAGACCCTGCTCTTTCAGGTGAAGATGGTTCAATTTTTTTTCAAAACTTAATTAATAATTTAAAATAATGATAGTTAACGAACAGCTTGCAATTGATCATGGTTTAAAAAAAGATGAATATAAAAAAATCTGTGATTTGTTAAAAAGAGTTCCCAATATTACTGAGCTTGGTATTTTCTCAGCAATGTGGAATGAGCATTGTTCTTATAAATCTTCAAGATTTCATCTTAAAAACTTACCTACTAAAGGAAAAAACGTAATTCAAGGTCCTGGTGAAAATGCTGGTGTTATTGATATTGGCGATGATGATGCAATAGTATTTAAAATTGAAAGTCATAATCACCCTTCATTTATTGAACCTTATCAAGGTGCCGCAACGGGTGTTGGTGGAATTATGAGAGATGTCTTTACAATGGGAGCAAGACCAATAGCTAATTTAAACTCAATTCATTTTGGCTCACCTCAGCATAAAAAAACTAAGAATTTATTACGTGGAGTTGTTCACGGTATAGGTGGATATGGTAATTGTATGGGGGTTCCAACAATTGCTGGTCAAACTAGTTTTGACGAATCTTATAATGGTAATATTTTAGTAAATGCTATGACCCTAGGTCATGTAAAAAAAGATAAAATTTTTTATTCAAAAGCTGCAGGTTTAGGGAAACCTGTGATCTATGTTGGTTCAAAAACAGGTCGAGATGGAATTCATGGTGCAAGCATGGCATCAGCTTCATTTGATGATAAAATTGAAGAAAAAAAACCGACTGTTCAAGTTGGTGATCCTTTTACAGAAAAACTATTATTAGAAGCTTGTTTAGAATTAATGGCAGGAGATTCGATTATTGCTATTCAGGATATGGGTGCTGCAGGATTAACTTCTTCAAGTATTGAAATGGCTTCAAAAGGAAATTTAGGAATTGAGATCAATTTAAGTAAAGTTCCTTGTAGAGAGGCAAACATGTCACCTTATGAAATTATGTTATCAGAAAGCCAAGAGCGAATGCTTATTGTTTTAGAAAATGGCAAAGAAGAAATGGCTAAAAAAATATTTGATAAATGGAATTTAGATTTTGCTGTAATTGGTCAAACAACAAAAAGTAAAAAAATTGAACTTTATTTTAATGAAGAAAAAGTAGCAGATATTCCTGTTAACACATTAGTTGAGAACTCACCTATGTATGACCGTAAATGGAAAAAAGCTAAATTACCTAAAAGAATTAAAGTTGATAAAGAACAATTTAAAACCTTAAAAGTAAAAAATGTTTTAAATAAAATATTATCTAATCCAAATGTTTGTAGCAAAGAGTGGATTTGGCAACAATACGATCATACCGTTATGGGTGATACTATTCAAAAACCTGGCGGAGATGCTGGTGTTGTTAGAGTTCATGGTACCAATAAAGCTGTTGCTGCATCTGTAGATTCATCTGCTGTATATTGTTGGGCTCATCCATTGAGTGGTGGAAAGCAAATTGTTTGTGAAAGCTGGAGAAACTTAATTTCAGTTGGTGCTAAACCAATTGCTATTACTAATTGCTTAAATTTTGGTAGTCCTGAAAATGAAGAAAATATGGGTGAGTTTGTTGAGTGTGTTCAAGGTTTAGGGGAAGCGAGTGCTTACTTAGAGTTTCCAGTAGTTTCTGGAAACGTTTCATTTTACAACCAAACTAAAGATATTGGGATTAAACCTACACCAGCAATTGGGGGGGTTGGTTTAATTAAAGATTACCAAAACATGGTTACAATGGATTTAAAAGAAGCTGATAATATACTTTTAGTTATTGGTAAAACTGAAGGTCACTTGGATCAAAGTTTATTTGCAAGAGATATTCTAAATGAAAAAAATGGACCTCCTCCTGAAATTAATCTTTTTAATGAAAAAAATAATGGTGAAACAATTTTAAAGCTTAGTGATAAAAAATTTATAAAATCTGCTCACGATGTTTCTTTAGGTGGAATAATTACTGCTCTTTCTAAAATGTGTATTAAAGGTAAAAAAGGTGCAACTCTTAAAAAATCTAATTACTTAATTAATCAATTTGAATACTTATTTGGTGAAGATCAAGGAAGATACATTATTGAAATTAGTAAAGATGATCTAGAAAATGCTACTAAAATACTTCAAGAAAACTCAGTACATTTTGATGAACTTGGGTTAGTAAATGAGGATAGTTTAATAATTGACGACAAGACAAAAGTATCAATTGACGATTTAATTAAATCACATACAAATTGGTTAACGAACTACATGGAAAATTAAAATGGCAATGGATATAAAAGAAGTTGAAACACTCATTAAAGAAGCTTTACCAGATGCTATAATAGAAATTCAAGATCTTGCTGGAGATAGCAATCACTACTCAGCAACGATAACGTCTAAAGAATTTTCAGGAAAAAGTAAAATTGAACAACACAAAATGGTATACAATTCTTTAAAAGGGAAAATGGGTAACGAACTTCATGCATTAGCAATTAAAACAAAGGAACAATAATGGACGATAGCACAAAAAATTTAATTCAAACTCATATAGACACCAACGAAGTATGTTTATTTATGAAAGGAACGCCAGATGCTCCTCAATGTGGATTTTCTATGGCTGTGTCAAATATGTTAAAAATTTTAGAAGTAAATTACAAAGGAATAAATGTTCTTGAGTCTCAGTCTTTGAGAGAAGGTATAAAAGAATTTAGTGACTGGCCTACTATTCCACAAGTTTATATTAAAGGTCAATTTGTTGGTGGCTGTGACATCGTTAAGGAAATGTATGAAAACGGTGAGCTCAAAAAAGTTCTTGAGGATAAAGGAATTAATTTTAAAAAATAATTTATTACTTATAAATATAATCTCTAGTATTAGGAGTTGACATATAGTTCTTTGTTAGTTGGAACTGATAAACAACTTGATCTCCCCATTTAAAAGCACTTTCACAGCTAGCTAAATAAAATTCCCACATCCTAAAAAACTTTTCATCAAACATATTAATTATTTGGATTTTATTTTTAATACAATTTTCTTTCCAGTGCCTTAGAGTGTGAGCATAATGTAATTTAAGAACCTCTATGTCAGATACTATTAATCCAGCTTTCTCAACAGGTGTTACCACCTCACTGAGACTAGGCGTATAACCACCTGGAAAAATATACTTAGTTATCCAAGGGTGTGGGTCTCTAGGAGGATTAACTGAGCCAATAGTGTGAACTAGTGAAACACCATCATCATTAAGCAAATTATTAATCTTCTTAAAAAAATTTTTATAAAACTTCCTACCCACATGTTCAAACATTCCAACACTTACAATTCTATCAAACTTTTCATCTAACTGACGATAATCTATTAATTTAAAGGTAACTTGGTTTTCTAAATTAAGTTTTTTGGCTTTTTTAACACAGTAGTTAAACTGATTTTCAGATAGAGTAATCCCTGTAACTTCACAATTATTACTTTTTGCAATATCAATAGCTAAAGATCCCCAGCCACAACCTATATCAAGAACTTTTTGATTTGGCTTTATATTAAGTTTTTTTATTATGTGTTGTATTTTATTATTTTGAGCATCTTCTAAAGTATCATTTTCATTTATAAAATACCCACACGAGTATTGTTTTTTAGGATCTAAAAATAAACTGTATAAATCATCTGAGAGATCATAATGATGTGCCACATTCATTTTTGATTTTTTTATAAAGTTAAAGTTTGTTAAATATCTATAAGATCCATAAAGCTTATTTATCAACATACTAAAAAAATTTAATTCACCTCTTCCTATATTCATAAGCGCTATATCTAAGAAATCAGTTAAACTTCCGTTTTCAATTTGTATATCTCCATTAGAATAAGCTTCTCCAAAATATAAATCTGGCCTAAAAAATAATTTATAATGGAGTTTCTTATCTAAAATCTTAACTGTAATTGGAGTTTTATTTTTTGGTGTGCCTATGATATATTTATTAGAATTTGCATCAATTAATAAAAAACCATCTTTCTGGAACAATTTATTTAGATATCTTGCCAGTTGCATTTAAAATCTCATAAAAATTTTATTTATAAGAAAAAATATATAATGAATTTATGTAAAATTCACTTAGGATTAATTCACAATTTTATTGGAATTTTAAGAACAATATTAAAAGAATTATTTAAAAAAAAGGATATTTATTATCTAGAGTAATATTCAATTACTAGATTAGGTTCCATTATTACTGGATAAGGAACTTCGTCGAACTTAGGTGTTCTAACAAAAGTAACTTTTTTATTTTTTTCATCTAAATTAATGTATTCAGGAGTTTCTCTTTCTTTACTAGCTAGAGCAATATCAATTATAGCCAACTGTTTAGATTTATCTCTAATTTCAATTATATCTTCTTCTTTAACAACGTAACTTCCAATGTTAACTTTTTTACCGTTAACTCTTACGTGACCATGGTTAATAAGTTGTCTCGCTGAAAATACTGTTGTTGAAAATCTTGCTCTATAAACAACAGAATCTAATCTTCTTTCAAGCAAACCAATTAAATTTTCACCGGTATCCCCTTTTAACATGGTAGCTTTTTTATAAATATTTCTGAATTGTCTTTCGTTAATGTTACCGTAGTAACCTTTTAATTTTTGTTTAGCTTGTAGCTGAATTCCGTAATCAGAAGGTTTTCCTTTTCTACCTTGTCCATGTTGTCCTGGACCATAATCCCTTTTATTAAAAGGACTTTTGGGTCTGCCCCATAGGTTAATTTTTAACCTTCTATCTATTTTATGTTTAGCGCTTATTCTTTTTGTCATTTGATAGGTGGGTTTATAAACTTACTCATTATTTTGTCAATCAACCTTTTTTGGACAAACTTGCAAATACACTGGATAAAATACGTGTTTCTTTCTCAGAAAGCTCCATTTTAGAAAAAATGCTTCTTAAGTTTTCAAGCATAATAGGTCTCTTCTCCAAGGGTTTAAAAAAGTGTTTTTCCTCTAGTTTTTTGATGCACAAGTTAGTCATAGCTTGAATATCCTTTTTGCTAGCTAAGGTTACTTTTTTTGATTTAGAATATTTTACACCTTTTAGATTAATGATGCTTGCTACTGTATGAGCAATAATAATAACACTATGTGACAGGTTTAAAGATTTAAAATCAGGGTTAGTTGGAATTTGCATAGTGTAATTAGCATAACTGATCTCATTATTAGATAAACCAGACGCCTCAGAACCAAATAAAAAAGCTATCTTTTTATTAAAATCAATTTTTTTTAAATCGTCTAAATTAATATGTTTAATATTTTTATTTCTAAATCTTGCAGATGTTGCAATAACACAATCTACTTTTTTTACAGCAGATTCTAAAGTTTCATGTACTTTAGCATTAATAATTAGATTTTTTGCACCAACTGACGTTGCTAAAATTTTATCATTTGGAAAAATTGGTTTTGGTTTAACAATAACTAGCTTTTTAAAATTAAAGTTTTTAAGAGCTCTCGCACAGGCTCCAATATTTTCAGATAATTGAGGTTGATGTAAGATAAATGATATATTGCTAAAAGACATTAAAGACTTGCTGGAGCTTTATCTTTAAATAATTTATAATCTAAACTATCCACCAATGCTTTAAATGAAGCATCAATTATATTTGCTGAAACACCAATGGTGAACCAATTTTTGCCTTTTGAGTCTGTGCTTTCTATTGAAACTCTAGTGATTGCCTCAGTACCTGTATTTAAAATTCTAACTTTATAATCAACTAATTTTAAATCTTTTAAATATTTAGAGTATTTATTTAATCGATCTACATTTTGTCTAATAGCATTATCTAGTGCATTAACAGGACCATTTCCTTCACCGGTACACATAATTTTTTCACCATCAACTTCAAGCTGAGCTTTTGCAGAAGAAACAATTGTGCCTGATGAATCTTTTTTAACAGAAACATCATATTCTTTAATCAATATATACCTTGGTATTTTGCTAATAATCCTTCTGGCTAATAATTCAAAAGATGCGTCAGCACCATCATAACTATAGCCTATAAATTCTCTATCTTTTACTTCATCTAAAAGTTTTTTAATTTTAGGGTCACTCTCCTCTATTTCTATACCAATAATTTTTAATCTTGAGATTATATTGGATTTTCCAGATTGATCTGAAACTACTATGTTTCGAGAATTTCCAACTTCTACTGGATCAATATGTTCGTAAGTTTTTGGATCTTTTTGAACCGCTGATACATGAAGGCCACCTTTATGAGAAAAAGCAGCAGCACCAACGTATGGAAGATGTTTGTTAGGTTTTCTATTTAAAATTTCATCCAGTAATCTAGAACATTCTGTTAATTTTTTAATATTGTCTGGTTTAATTTTTAATTCAAAATTAGTTGCAAAATCTTCTTTTAAAAAAAAAGTAGGGATTAGTGACATTAAATTAGCATTACCACACCTTTCACCTAAACCATTAATGGTTCCTTGCACCTGTCTAACTCCAGCCCAAACTGCAGCTAAAGAATTCGCAACTGCATTACCAGTATCATTGTGTGCATGTATCCCTAAATTTTTTCCAGGTATAGTTTTAGAAACTTCTGTAACTATTTTTGTAATTTCATGAGGTAAGGTTCCACCATTAGTGTCACATAAAACAATCCACCTTGCTCCCTCATCAAATGCTGCTTTAAGACATGATAAAGCATAATTTGGATTGGCTTTGTATCCATCAAAGAAATGTTCTGCATCAAACATGAATTCTTTATTCATTTTAACAAAGTGTTTTGCTGTCTCTTTAATGTTTTCTAAGTTTTCTTCATTAGAAATCCCAAGTGCTATATCAACATGAAAATCCCAAGATTTTCCTACAATACAAACTGCCGGTGTGTTTGAGTTTAAAAGTGCTGATAGTCCAGGATCATTATCGGCACTACGACCAGTTCTTTTGGTCATACCAAAAGATGTTAGTTTAGCATTATTAAATGAATGTTTTTTTTGAAAAAATTCAGTATCCGTAGGGTTGGCTCCTGGCCACCCACCCTCAATATAATCAACACCTAAATTATCTAAAGCTGAGGCAATTTTCAATTTATCATCTACAGAAAAGTCTACACCTTGTGTTTGTGCACCATCTCTTAATGTTGTATCAAATATAAAAAGTTGTTCTTTACTCATTTTAGTTTCCAAATTGTTTTACCATCTTTGTCTTCTATTAAAACCCCTTTATCTAAAAGCTTATCTCTAATAATATCAGCTTCTTTATAATTCTTATCTTCTCTTGCTTTGTTTCTAAGTGAAATCATTTCTAAAATATCATCTTCATTAATGGATGATTTTTTCTTTTTAAATTCAATCCACTCTTCTTTTGTTTTATTTAAAATGCCAATAAAATTACACGCTAATACAAATAAACTTTTCTCTTCATTTCCTCCTTTTAAGGCCTTATCATAAAGTTGATGTAACTTTGCAATGTAGCCAGGTGTATTCAAATCATCATATAATGGAGACAAAATATCTTCATCTAAAACTATTTTGTCTTTTGGGAGTGAATAAACTTCATACCATTTATCAATAGTATTTTTGCAATCTTCCAAGAGCTTTTCGTTCCAGTCTAATGGTTGTTTGTAGTGAGCACTCATAAGAGCAAGTTTTAAAACTTGTCCATCAACATTATCTTTAAAATCTTTAATCTTAAGTATGTTGCCAGTTGATTTAGCCATTTTTTCATTGGACATAGTAATAAATGCGTTATGGATCCAATAATTTGCAAAAACTTTACTATCATTCGCACATCTTGATTGTGCAATTTCATTTTCGTGATGTGGAAAAATTAGATCAATTCCTCCACCATGAATATCAAATACGTTTCCTAGGTATTTCTTTGACATTGCTGAACATTCTAAATGCCAACCAGGTCTTCCTTTACCCCAAGAAGAATCCCAAGAAGGCTCATCATCCTTAGAGGGTTTCCATAAAACAAAATCTTCTGATTTTTTTTTATTATCTGAAACTTCTACTCTAGATCCTGCAATTAAATCTTCTAATTTCTTATTCGATAGCTTTCCATAATCATCAAATTTGCTAACTTCAAAATAAACATGGTTGTTTGCCTCATAGGCAAAATCTTTTTCTATTAAAGTTGATATCATTTTAATCATGAGATCAATATGATCTGTAGCTTTTGGCTGTTGGGTTGGATTATCTAAATTTAAGTAATTACAATCATCATTAAAATCTTTAATAACATTGTTTGTTAATTCAGATATTGAAAGATTTTTTTCTTTTGCTGATTTAATTATCTTATCATCAACATCTGTAATATTTCTTATATAATTTATTTTATCATGACCATATTTTGATTTTAAAACTTTGAACAAAATATCAAAAATAACAAGAGGTCTAGCATTACCTATGTGTGGGTTGTCATAAACAGTTGGACCACAAACATACATTCCAATGTTTTCTTTATTTATAGGAACAAATTTTTCTTTTTTATTCTTTAGATTATTTGTTAAAAAAATATCCATGTTTATTATCTTAGAATTATACTTTAATTATAGATTTGTGAATCTATAAGATTAGTTGGGAATCTTGCAAACTGGGATTGGTTCCATTTTATGCAAGTTCATCTTTCTTATTTTTTCGTATTTTTGACGATTTATTGAATTAACATTGTTCATAGCTTCTTCTAATTCCTCGTATTTAAGACCTAACTGACCTTCATCAGTTCTGCCATCATCCCATAATCCATCTGTTGGAGCAGCATCAATTATCTCTTGAAGAATATTAATAGATTTACCTATTTCCCATACTTCTGATTTATTACAATCCGCAATAGGGGATATATCAACTCCACCATCTCCATATTTTGTATAAAACCCCACTCCAAAATCCTCAACTTTATTTCCAGTACCAACCACAATACCTTTGTTTGCAGCTGCTACTTGATAAAGAGTGGTCATTCTAATTCTTGCTCTAGAATTTGCCATTCCAAGTTCACTATCAAAATTTGATAACGTACTCTCAAAGGTTTCAAATAATTTATCTAAATTTATTGTGTGCGCTTCAACATTATCAAAGTTTTTAACAAGCCATTCTTGATGTTTTAAGCTTAAGTCATGTTGTGATGATTTTTGTTTAATGGGCATTGATAAAACAATTGTTTTAATACCTGTCATTGCGCTCAATGTACTTGATACAGAAGAATCTATTCCCCCAGAAATTCCAATGATTAAAGATTGAGCCTTACTTGGCATCTTGTTCACATAATCTTTAATCCAATTACTTATAAATTGTGCTTTTTCTAATGGTTTCATTTCCTAAAATTTAAACGAAATTGTATTCAATACAATGCTTTAAGATGCCGCTTTAATATTTTTTTTAGAATAAGCAGCATTTTTTTTAATCTCATCAGAAATTAAAAAAGCTAACTCTAACGCTTGGTTAGCATTAAGTCTTGGATCGCAATGAGTGTGGTAACGGCTAGATAAATCTTGGTCAGATATTTTCTGAGCACCCCCTGTGCATTCAGTAACGTCTTGACCGGTCATTTCAATGTGTAATCCACCTGCATAACTTCCTTCACTTTGGTGACATTCAAAAACATTTTTTACTTCTTTGACAACACTATTAAATGGTCTTGTTTTAAATCCAGTTGTAGCTTTAATTGTATTTCCATGACAAGGATCACATGACCATATTACATTTAAACCTTCTTTTTTAATTGCTCTAATTAATTTTGGTAAAAATTTAGAAACATTTTCATGACCAAATCTAGAAATTAAAGTTATTTTACCTTTTTCATTTGTTGGATTAATTTTATTACAAAGGTTTATCAAGTCTTCAGCTTTTAATGTTGGTCCACATTTAATTCCAATTGGATTTTCAATTCCTCTACAAAACTCAACATGTCCACCATCTAGTTGTCTTGTTCTATCTCCTATCCAAACAAAGTGAGCTGAGGTATCGTGATATTCACCTGTAGTAGAATCTACTCTTGTCATTGCTTGTTCAAAAGGAAGTAATAAAGCCTCATGTGAAGTCCAAAAGTTTACTGTTTTTAATCTTCTATTAAAGTCAGAATTAATTCCACAAGCATCCATAAATGCTAAGGCATCTGCAATTCTATCTTCTAAATCTTTAAATTTTTTTGCAGCTGGAGAGTTTTTAATAAACCCTAAGTTCCAAGTATGTACTTTTTTAAGATCAGCAAAACCTCCATGAGAGAAGGCTCTTATAAGGTTAAGCGTTGATGCAGATTGAGAATAAGCTTTAAAAAGTCTTTTTGGATCAGGAACTCTTGATTTTTCATTAAATTCCATTCCATTAATATTATCACCTAAGTAACTAGGCAGTTCAACACCATCAATATTTTCAACAGGAGAACTTCTTGGTTTGGAAAACTGTCCAGCAATTCTTCCAAGTTTAATAACTGGTAATGATGCCGAATAAGTAAGCACTAACGACATTTGCAGTATCAGTTTAAATGTATCTCTAATGTTATCAGGATGAAATTCTGCAAAACTTTCTGCACAATCTCCACCTTGTAATAAAAAAGCTTTTCCATCGACAACATCAGCTAATTGTTCTTTTAAATGTCTCGTCTCACCAGCAAAAACTAATGGTGGGAAATCTTTAATTTTACTTAAAACACCATCCAATTCTTTTTGATCGGGATATTCAGGAATGTGTTTTACAGGATAATTTCTCCAGCTATTTATTTTCCAATTTTTCATATTCAACCTAGGGGTGTTGTAGCAGAGTTTAATTATTATTCAACTGTGACTGATTTTGCTAAATTTCTAGGTTTATCAATGTCATACCCTTTTTTAAGAGCTGAATAATAAGCTAATTTTTGCAATGGAACAGTTAATAAAAAAGGTAATAAGTCATCATTGGCACTTTCAACTAATACCGTTTCCCAAATATTTTCTGAAAAAACTTCGTCTTTGCTCTTGTTAGTAATCAATAAAACTTTAGCCCCTCTTGCTATTACTTCCTGCATATTGGAAATTGTTTTTTTATAATAATTATCTCTTGGAGCTAAGACAACAACTGGCATTCCATCTTCAATTAAGGCTAATGGACCATGTTTCATCTCACCTGCAGGGTACCCTTCAGCATGAACGTAAGCTAATTCTTTTAATTTTAACGCCCCTTCTAATGCAATTGGGTAAGAAAAGCCTCTCCCTAAAAACATCGAACCTTTTGCATCAGTAAATGAGCTTGAGACTGTCTGGATTTTACTTTCTGTTAGTAAAGTTTGCTCAACTAATTTAGGTAATAATTTTAAATCTTTAATTTTGTTTAAAAATAAATCTTTATCCAAGTCTTTTCTTAAAATTCCTAATTTTAATATTAAAATATATAAAACCAACATTTGACCCATAAAAGCTTTTGTGGATGCAACACCAATTTCTTGCCCACAATGAATGGGTAAAACAAAGTTAGAGTCCCTTGCAATAGAGCTTTCTATAACATTAACTACACTACAAGTTTTCATGTTGTTTTTATTACATAAATCTAGGGCCGCATAAGTGTCTGCAGTTTCACCAGACTGAGAAACAAAAATATATAAATTATCATCTTTAAATCTATTTTTTCGGTATCTAAACTCGGATGCAATATCAATTGTTACATCAAGTGTAGTATTTTCTTCAAACCAATACTTTGCCATTAAACAAGAGTGATAAGCTGTACCACAACCAATTAAAGTAACTGAAGAAATTTCCTTAATATTCCATGGAAAATTATAGATGTTGATGTCGTTGTTAATTGTATCAACATACTCGTTTATACAGTTCTTTAATGTTGTTGGCTGTTCTTCAATCTCTTTTGCCATAAAATGTTTAAAATCACCTTTGTCATAATCCTGTTCTTTTGAAGATAATTCTAAAACTTTCTTATTAACTTTTAAGCCTTCTTCATCAAAAAACTCAACTTGGTCTTTTTTTATAATGCAAAACTCTCCATCATTTAAATATGAAATTTTATTAGTCATAGACTTTAAAGCGTAAGAGTCTGAGCCTAGATAATTTTCGTTAGGACCATAGCCAACTGCAAGTGGAGACCCTCTTCTAGCACCCACTATAAGATTTGGTTGATCTTTAAAAATTATACCTAAAGCAAAACTTCCATGTAATTGTTTAAGGGTTTTAATAATTGCCTCTTTTAAATTTAGTTCTTTTAAATACTCTGTTATTAAATGTACAATTACCTCAGTATCTGTTTGAGATTTAAATACATGACCCTTGTTTATTAAATACTTTTTTAAAAGTGTAGAATTTTCAATAATCCCATTATGTACAACCGATACACTCTCTGAAGAATGAGGATGTGCATTAATAGTATTTGGAATACCGTGCGTTGCCCATCTAACATGCCCAATTCCAATGGGGCCTGACATATTCTTAACAGCAAGGTTTTTTTCTAAAATATCAACTCTACCTTCTGATTTTGCTTCACTTACAATTCCATTTGATAATGTGGCAATTCCTGCAGAGTCGTATCCTCTATATTCTAATTTTTTAAGAGAATTAATAATTGTAGATGAAACCGGTTTATTACTAGCTATACCTATTATTCCACACATTTTATTTCGTTCTTCTTTTATAGTTTTTAACTTCTGTTTGAGCGCTTCTAGTTAAAGCTAATGAATTTTTTTTAACTTTCTTTGTAATAACTGATCCTGCCCCAACAATACTATTTTTTTCAAGAGTAATTGGTGCAACTAATGATGAGTTAGATCCTATAAATACATTATCTCTAATTTTTGTTTTACTTTTTTTAACACCGTCATAATTGCAGGTAATTGTACCAGCTCCAACATTTACACCTTTACCCAATTCACTATCACCAATGTAGGATAAATGATTAATTTTTGATTTTTTCCCAACTGAACTTTTCTTAACTTCTACAAAATTTCCAATTTTTGATCCTTCTTCAAGAATAGTTCCTGGTCTTAGTCGTGCATAAGGTCCGACTTCAACTTTATTTTTTATTTTACAGTCTTCTAAATGTGAAAATGAATTGATGGTTACATTGTTGCCAATTTTAACTTTTTTCCCAATGACTACATATGGATTAATAGTAACGTTTTTTCCAATCTTTGTGTCTTTTGAAAAAAAAATAGTTTCAGGACCAATCATCTTTACACCAGACTTGATAAAAAATTTACGAAGTTTTTCTTGTTCAATATTAGAATTTATTTGTTTCATCTGGAAATATTTTTATATTAAGTGTATAGATAGCTTAATTCACAATTTATTTCTTAAAAATACTTTATTAATGACTCAAAAATACTCAATATTATTTGACCTAGATGGAACATTAGTCGATACCGCACCTGATTTAATGAATGCTCATAATCATGTAATGAGAAAATATGGTTATCCTACCAAATCTACTGCTGACATTAGAAATTTAGTAGGTCAAGGCGCTGGAGCAATGATTGGTAGATCTATATGGGGACAAGCAAAAAAAGAGTTTGGTAAAATTGATGATCAAAAAATTAAAGCTGAAATGGTAAAAGATTTTGTTAATTTTTATGGAAAAAATATTATTAAAGAAAGCACACTTATTAATGGGGTAAAAGAATTTCTAAAATGGTGTAAAGAAAAAGAAATTTCAATGGCAGTTTGTACCAATAAACAAGAACACTTAGCAATTGATCTTTTAAAAAAGATTGGAATTTATGATTACTTTGAGTACGTTGCTGGTTCAGATACGTTTGATTATTGCAAACCCGATCCTAGACACATAACAAGTATAATTGAAATCATCGGGGGTGATATAAAAAAATCTCTAATGTTTGGGGATAGTGAAACTGATGCAAATGCAGCAATGGCTGCCTCTGTTCCTGTTATTTTATTAGAAAATGGTTATACGGAAAAAAATTCTAATGAAATTTACCATAATCATTTAATAAAAGACTTTATTGGTGTTGAAAAAATAGTTTCAACTTACTTAAAAGATTGATTTAATTTTTTTTCTTACTATTAATAGGTTTGCACAATTAAGGAGGCCTAATGATTTCACATAGAGTTAAAGTTTACCCATCAAAAATTGATTTACCTAAAAAAAATCAATTAGCATGGAAAATTGCTGAAATTGCTTCTGATAATGCAAAGTTAGATAAGGCAGCCATTGAGATGGTTATTAATAGAATAATTGATAATGCTTCAGTTGCCATTGCTTCTTTAAATAGAAGAGCGGTTATCTCTTCAAGAGAAATGGCCCTAAAGCATCCTAGAAAAAATGGTGCAAATTTATTTGGTATTGATTCAAAATTAAAATTTGATTGTGAATGGGCTGCTTGGTCCAATGGAACAGCTGTTAGAGAGCTTGATTTTCATGATACTTTTTTAGCAGAAGATTACAGTCATCCTGGAGATAACATTCCACCCATTTTAAGTGTTGCTCAACAAACTAAAAAAAGTGGACTAGATTTGTTAAGAGGAATTATCACAGGTTATGAAGTTCAGGTTAATTTAGTTAAAGGAATTTGTTTGCATAAACATAAAATAGATCACATAGCACACTTAGGACCAAGTGTTGCTGCAGGTTTGGGTACAATGTTAAAACTTAACACTGAAACAATTTATCAAGCAGTTCAACAAGCTCTACATACAACAGTTTCAACAAGACAATCTAGAAAAGGTGAAATCTCTAGTTGGAAAGCTTACGCCCCTGCTCATGCTGGTAAACTTGCAATTGAAGCAGTTGATAGAGCAATGCGTGGTGAAGGTGCGCCAAGTCCTATTTATGAAGGAGAAGACAGTGTTATAGCTAGAATATTAGATGGGAAGAAAGCTTTATATAATGTTCCTCTGCCTAAGAAAAAAGAATCTAAGAGAGCGATACTTGAGACCTATACAAAAGAATATTCAGCTGAATATCAATCTCAAGCACTAATAGATATTGCTAAAAAACTTAATAAGAAAATTCCTAATTTAAATCAAATTAAAAAAATTGATATTTATACAAGTCATCACACTCATTACGTAATTGGAACTGGTGCAAATGATCCTCAAAAAATGGATCCTAATGCAAGTAGAGAAACACTTGATCACTCTATTATGTACATTTTTGCAGTAGCACTTGAGGATGCTGATTGGCACCATGTTAAATCATATACTAAACAAAGAGCTAATAGAAAAAGTACTATAAAAATTTGGAAATCAATTACGACGTTTGAAGATAAAAAATGGACTAAAAAATATCATGATCCTAATCCAAAAAATAAATCATTTGGTGCAAGAGTTGTAGTTACTTTAAATAATGGTAAAAAAATTACAGAACAATTAGATAGAGCAGATGCTCATCCATATGGAGCACGTCCGTTTAAAAGACAAAATTATATAAATAAGTTTTTAACGTTAACAGATGGTATCTTAGATAAAAAAGAGAGTGCACGTTTCTTAAAAGTTGTTCAAAATCTTAAAAACCTGAAAGCTGGAGAGTTAAATAAATTAAACATCCAGGTTAAAAGAAGTCAGATAAAGAAAAATACGAAACAAGGAATTTTTTAATGCATTTTGTAGAAAAAGAGTCCAGTCAAAAAAGAGCTGACTTTGTTAGTAAACTAAAATCAAATAAAATTTTAAGAGTTCCTGGTGCTTATAACCCACTAACAGCAAAACTAATTGAAGAAATTGGGTATGATGCAGTTTATGTATCAGGTGGAGTTATGGCTAATGATTTAGGATTTCCTGATATAGGTTTAACTACGCTGCAAGATGTTAGTACTAGATCTTATTTAATATCTAGAGTTACAAGTTTACCTACCATCGTTGATATCGACACTGGTTTTAAGTCTTGTGAAGAAACTATTAAAACTTTTGAAGAATTTGGGGTGTCAGCAGTTCACTTAGAAGATCAAGTAGAACGAAAAAGATGTGGGCACTTAGATAACAAAGAATTAATTTCAACAGAAGCAATGGTTAAAAAAATTAAAGAATGTGTTGCAGCTAAACAAGATGAAAATTTTAAGATTATAGCAAGATCTGATGCTAAAGGAGTTGAGGGAATAGATAAGATGATTGATAGATGTAAGGCATATATTGATGCTGGAGCTGAAATTATTTTCCCAGAAGCTTTGCAAGATGAAAAAGATTTTGAAAAAGTTAGAAAAGAATTATCCTGTTACTTGTTAGCGAATATGACGGAATTTGGAAAATCTAAGCTATTCAATTACAAAGAATTAGAAAACTTTGGGTATAATATTGTGATTTATCCAGTAACTACACAAAGATTAGCCATGAAAAATGTAGAAGATGGTCTTAGAGACATTTTTGTGAATGGACATCAGAACAACATTATTGATAAAATGCAAACTAGAAAAAGACTTTACGAATTAGTAGAATATGAAAAGTACAATTCGTTAGATGAAAAAATTTATAACTTTAGTACGGAAGGACATGAATAATGAGTGATGATATTAAAAAAGGTTTACTAGGGATAGTTGTTGATGAAACAGAAATTTCAAAAGTTATGCCAGAAATCAACTCTCTTACTTATAGAGGTTATGCAGCTCAAGATTTATGTGCAAGATGTGATTTTGAAGAAGTTGCATATTTAATTTTAAATAAAGAATTACCTAATAAAAAACAATTAAAAGTATTTAAGAAAGAATTATCTAAAGAAATAACTTTATCTAAAAATTTATTAAGTATTTTAAAAAAAATACCTAAAAATTCTCATCCAATGGATGTTGCAAGAACAGCTGTTAGTGTCATGGGTCTTGAAGACAAAGAAACTAAAGATAACTCTCCAAAAGCAAATTTAAGAAAGGCGATTAGAATTCTTGCAAAAACACCTACTGCCTTAGCTGCTTTTTACAGACTTCGAAAAGGAAAAAAAATTATAGCACCAAAGAAAAATCTTACTTTTTCTGAAAACTTTTTCCATATGTGCTTTGGGAAAGTTCCTGAAAAAGAAATCGTTAAAGCTTTCGATGTATCACTAATTTTATACGCTGAGCATAGTTTTAACGTATCAACATTTACTGCAAGAACTATTACCAGTAGTCTATCTGACATTCATGGAGCAATCACAGGTGCGATTGCTAGTTTAAAAGGTCCTCTTCATGGTGGCGCTAATGAAGAAGTAATGCACATGATGAAGAAAATTAAAAAGCCTGAGAATGCTTTAAAATGGATTACTAAAGCTTTAAAAAACAAAGATGTAGTGATGGGATTTGGTCATAGAGTTTACAAAAGTGGAGATTCAAGAGTTCCAACCATGAGAGAATACTTTAAAAGAGTAGCTATCATTAAAAAAGATAAAACATTTGAAAAGATTTATGACATTGTTGAAAAGGTAATGATTAAAGAAAAAAATATTTATCCAAATGTTGATTACCCAACAGGACCTACTTACCATTTAATGGGTTTTGATACTGATTTCTTTACCCCAATATTTGTAATTTCAAGAATTACAGGTTGGTCAGCTCATATTATGGAACAACATGCTGCTAATAAATTAATTAGACCACTTGCAAGTTATAAAGGTAGTAAGCACAGAAAAGTAATACAGCTTAACCAAAGATAATTAATTTTTTTCTATTTTAGCAAATCTTTCGAAAATAATTTCTGATTTGAGATTGTTATCTCTAACAAATTCATCTATGGCTTGTTTAACCCCTGGTGCTTGACTTAAGTTATAGTCATCACAAAGAATAGTTCCATTATTATCTAGAACTGGTTTTGAATAATGAAGATCATTTTTAACCGTCTCATAAGCATGTCCTCCATCTAAAAAGACATAGTCAATTTGAGACATATCCATCTTTTTTAAAAGTAAATTTGAATTCCCTTTAATTAAATGAATATTTTCTTTAAATTTTTTTAAAAGATAGGTTACCGCCTCAACTGAGTATGGATCTTGTCTTAAGATATATTTAAAATATATTTGCTTTAACGGATTATTAAACTTAGTGTTTGGTATAACTTCATTAGCATTTTCAGCACTTTCACCAAACAAATCTAATCCTATATATTTGAAATCATTTCCATGAATGCTGTGTAATAACTCACAAACATTTCGTGCAGTAACACCATGAAACACACCAATCTCAAGGAAATTTTTAGGTTTCTTGGAGGCTATTTCATTAAGAAATTGCTCTCCAATACCTTCTTGTTTAAGGCTAGTTTTTCTAAAATATTTCTTATATTTCAAAAGATTAACTAAAAGCTTCTGTCCAAGTTCCTTGAGTTGCTGCTTTAGAATATTCAGTAGAACGACCTTCAAAGAAGTTCATATGCTCAACCGCATTCAACATAGAATCTAACCAAGTAAGTGGATTTTTGTCCACATCATAAATTGGCTCTAATCCAAGCTGAGATAATCTTCTGTTAGCAATAAATCTTATATAAAGTTTTACATCTTGTGCTGTAAGACCTTGCATAGGACCCATTTCAAAAGCTAAATCAATGAAAGCATCTTCATGCTCAATGATTGTTCTACATGCTTTGTAAAGTTCTGCTTTTAATTCAGGAGTCCAGATTTCTGGGTTCTCATGAATGAACTCTTTAAACAATCTAATCATAGAATTACAGTGCAACGTTTCATCTCTTACTGACCAAGTAACAATTTGGCCCATCCCTTTCATTTTATTATGTCTTGGGAAGTTAAGTAAGATTGCAAAACTTGCAAACAATTGTAAGCCTTCAGTGAACGCACTAAATACAGCTACTGTTAATGCAATATCTTTTTTTGAACTCATGTCAAAATTTTGCATGTAGTCATATTTATCTTTCATCTCTTTATATTTCATGAATGCAGAATATTCAGACTCAGGCATTCCAATCGTATCAAGTAAATGAGAATAAGCTGCAATGTGAACTGTTTCCATTGAAGCAAAAGCAGTCATCATCATTAAAACTTCTGTAGGTTTAAACACAGTTGTGTAATGTCTTAAATAACAATTTTGCACTTCAACATCAGCTTGAGTAAAAAATCTAAAAATTTGTGTTAATAAATTTTTTTCAGACTGAGTTAAATTTTTCTGCCAATCTCTAACATCATCACCAAGAGGCACTTCCTCTGGTAACCAATGAATTCTTTGTTGAGTTAACCAAGCATCATAACACCATGGATATCTAAAAGGTTTGTAAACTGGGTTTTCAACTAGTAGTCCCATTTTTTGGGGTTTAACTATTTCCTCTTTTGGTGGTTGAATAATTTTAGTATTCATTTTTTCTACTGACATGATAGGCACTCCTCGTATTCTGGTTGTTCAGTTGTTTGTGGTTTTGATTTGTAAACATTTGCGTTAACATCTGTTGCTTTAGTGTCATTAACATTTTCCGCACGTTGAATTGATTTTGATCTACAGTAATAAAGGCTCTTTAAACCTTTTTTCCAAGCATCAAAATGAATTTTGTGTAATTCTCTTTTGTGAATATCAGCTGGCACGAATAAGTTAATTGATTGAGCTTGAGAAATATACGGCGTTCTATCTCCACTTAATTCAATAATCCATTTTTGATCCAACTCAAAAGCAGTTTTGAAAACATCTTTTTCTAAATCAGTTAAAAAATCTAAATGAGAAACAGATCCTTGGTTTGTTGTAATACCAGACCAAACATCATCAGTATTTTTCCCATGTTTTTCTAATAATTCAACTAAGTATCTGTTTCTAACATTAAATGATCCAGATAAAGTTTTGTGTGTGTAACTATTTGCTGCAACTGGCTCTACTCCAGGGGATGCTCCACCACAGATAATAGAAATAGAAGCTGTGGGTGCAATCGCAGTTTTGTTAGAAAATCTTTCATTATAACCATAGTCAGCAGCATCTGGACAAGCTCCTCTTTCATCAGCTAAATCTTTTGAGGCTTGATCAACATGTTCTTGAATATGTTTGAATATCTTTTTATTCCAAGCTTTACTCATCACAGATTCAAGTGGAATACTATGCTTTTGCAAATAAGAATGGAAACCCATAACACCTAGGCCAACACTTCTTTCTTTTTCAGCAGAATATTTTGCATCATCAAATTGCTCTGGAGCTCTTTCAATAAAATCAGTTAATACGTTATCTAAAAATCTCATAACATCATTGATCATAACGTTATCGTCTTTCCACTCATCATACTTTTCTAAGTTTAAAGATGATAAACAACAAACAGCAGTTCTATCTCTTCCATTTTTATCTATTCCAGTAGGTAATGTGATCTCACTACAAAGATTAGAAGTTTTAACAGTTAGATTTGCTAACTTATGGTGTTGTGGAATTTGTCTGTTAACTGTATCGATATAGATAATATAAGGTTCACCTGTTTCAATTCTTGCAGTTAATAATCTAATCCATAAATTTCTTGCAGAGATCGTTTGTTGAACAGTTCCATCAGCAGGACTTTTTAGTGCCCACTGCTCATCTGTCTCAACTGCTCTCATAAACGCATCAGATACTAAAACACCATGATGAAGGTTCAGAGCTTTTCTATTTGGATCTCCACCTGTGGGTCTTCTCATTTCAATAAATTCTTCAATTTCAGGATGTTCAATTGGAAGATAACAAGCAGCAGATCCTCTTCTTAATGAACCTTGACTAATTGCCATCGTCAACGAGTCCATTACTTTAATAAAAGGAATTATTCCTGATGTCTTTCCAACTTTACCAATTTTTTCTCCAATAGATCTAAGGTTACCCCAGTAACTTCCGATCCCACCACCTTTAGCAGCTAACCAAACATTCTCACTCCATAAATCAAGTATTCCATTTAAGCTGTCTGATGCTTCATTTAAAAAACATGAAATTGGTAAACCTCTTTTAGTTCCTCCATTTGATAAAACTGGAGTTGCTGGCATGAACCACAAATTGCTGATGTAGTTATAAATTCTTTGTGCATGTAAATTGTCATCTGCATATGAACTTGCAACACGAGCAAACAAATCTTGATAAGATTCATTATGACCCAAATATCTATCTTTTAAAGTTGCTCTACCAAAGTCTGTTAATTTATTGTCTCTTGATCTATCAATTTTAATAATGATACCTTTTTCATTTTGAAAAAGTTCAGTGTCATTGCTAAGTGAAAATAAATCTGGTCCTTTATTTTTTGAAAGTTCGCTATTATCTGGGCTATATTCGGAGACAGCTTTCTTGAGTGCCTGTGATAGAATTTTGTTCATATTTTAAGTTTATTTTAGTTTTTTTAACAAAACAACTATATGTTGTATGCTGAAAGCATTGATACACCATATAAATCATTATTCAACAGAACGTTTATAGAACATAGAAAAAAAATATCAATAAAAAAATTAAATTGATTGTAGAAACATAAGCAATGACAACAGAATTAAAAATAGATCCATATGGCTTCAGGGAGTATGACGCGAGGTGGTTGTATGAGAAGGACATAAACAGAATCGGAATAGAGAATCTAGGCAAAGGTTTAGGCACTCAAATTATTAAACATACAAAAAAAGCGAATCCAAGAGTAATTGTAGGTCACGATTATAGATCTTACAGTGAAGAAATAAAATCTGCTCTTAAAAAAGGTCTGCTTTCAACTGGATGCAATGTTGAAGACATCGGTTTATCATTATCCCCTACTGTTTATTTCGCACAATTTAATTTAGATGCTGATGCTGTTGCAATGGTTACTGCTAGTCACAATGAAAATGGTTGGACTGGAGTTAAAATGGGTATCAAAAAAGGTTTAACCCATGCGCCTGAAGAGATGAAAGAATTAAAAGAGATAACTTTAAATGAAAATTTTACAAAAGGTGAAGGAGTTGAAAAACAAATAGAAGGTTTTCAACAAATTTATAAAGATGATTTAATAAATAAAAATAAAATAACAAAAAAAATTAAAGCAGTTGTTGCATGTGGAAATGGTACCGCTGGAATATTTGCCCCTGAAATTTTAAGAGGAATTGGTTGTGAAGTAATAGAGCTTGATTGTGATCTTGATTGGACTTTTCCAAAATATAATCCAAATCCAGAAGATTTAGAAATGTTACATGCAATCGCAAAAGCTGTAAAAGATAATAATGCTGATATTGGTTTTGGCTTTGATGGTGATGGTGACAGAGTTGGTGTGATAGACAACATTGGAGATGAAATCTTTTCAGATAAAATTGGATTATTGATTGCAAGAAACTTATCTAAAACTCATAAAAATTCTAAGTTTATTGTCGATGTTAAATCAACAGGACTGTATGCAACTGACAAAGTTTTAAAAGCAAATGACTGTGAAACCATTTATTGGAAGACAGGTCACTCACACATTAAAAGAAAAGTTAATACTGAAAAAGCACTAGCTGGATTTGAGAAAAGTGGTCACTTTTTCTTTAACCAACCTTTAGGTTTTGGTTATGATGATGGAATAAATTCTGCAATTCAAGTGTGTCATTTATTAGATAATGAAAACAAATCGATGAATGAGATTATAAAAGAACTACCTAACACTTTTCAAACACCAACCATGGCACCCTTTTGTAAAGATGAAGAGAAATATCAAGTAGTTGAAGAGTTAGTTAAACAAGTAAATGAATTAAAAGATAATAAAACTAAAATTGATGATCAAGAGATAAGTGAAGTCTTAACCGTGAATGGTATCAGATTTTCATTTAAAGATGGTTCATGGGGATTAATTAGAGCCTCATCTAATAAACCATCTCTTGTAATTGTTACTGAAAGTCCAACATCGAATGAGAGAAAGAAAAAGATCTTTGATTTTATTGATGATCTTTTACAAAAAACTGGCAAAGTTGGCGAATATGATCAAAAAATATAAATATTTATTAATTTTTATCCTCCTGTTTACCTCTAAAAGTCAGGCTTTAAGCCCTGAATATGAGAAGGAATTGTACATTGGCTGTTACTCTAACTCTAAAGCATATATTGGCCCGGATGGTGCTAAAATATACTGTCAGTGCACCGTTGATAAATTAAGTGCAAAATTTAGTGATGAAGAGATGGATGAAGTTTTCAGCAAAGAGCCTGAAGAGATTATGGAGCAAACAGCATTTGCGACAGAAGATTGTGAAAAATAATAATTAAAGCTTTTAAAATAATCAAATAATTAATAGGTTTTGAAAATGGAAGATAAAAAAAACTTCGGTTTTGGAACACAGATTAGAAAATCCCCTTACTTTAATTCAACGGTTAAATGGGGTGCAACTGGCTTTTCAGTTTACAATCACATGTATATTCCTCGTGATTTTGGTTCTCCTGAACAAAATTTTTGGAATTTAGTCAATGAAGCAATTTTATGTGATGTTGCAGTAGAGCGACAGGTTGAGATTACAGGACCCGATGCTACAAAATTTATTCAACTGTTAACCCCTCGAGATTTATCAAAGCTTGCAGTTGGACAATGTAAATATGTTTTAATAGTTAATAATGATGGTGGAATTTTAAACGATCCAGTTTTATTAAGATTAAAAGAAAACCATTATTGGTTATCCCTTGCTGATAGTGATATTTTATTATGGGCACAAGGGGTTGCAATCAATTCAGGTCTTAATGTTAAAATTTCTGAGCCCGATGTCTCCCCTCTTCAATTACAAGGACCAAACTCTGGAAAAATTATGGAGGCTTTATTTGGTGAAAGTATTAATGATCTTAAATATTATTGGTTACGTGAATTAGATTTAGACGGCATTCCTTTAATTGTGTCCCGTACCGGTTGGTCAAGTGAACTAGGTTACGAGTTATATTTAAGAGACGGTTCTAAGGGAGATGAACTTTGGGAAAAAATAATGGCAGCTGGTAAATCTTATGGATTAAAACCAGGTCATACATCATCAATTAGACGTATTGAAGGTGGAATGTTATCATACCATGCTGATGCTGATATTAACACTAACCCTTATGAACTAAATTTAGGAAGACTTGTTAATTTAGATACTGATATAAACTTTATTGGAAAAGATGCTTTACAAAAAATAAACAAGGATGGTGTTAAGAGAAAACAAGTTGGAATGATTTTAGATTGTGATCCTTTAACTGGACCTAACACTACTTTTTGGGAAATCTTAAAAGACAAACAAATAGTTGGTAAAATTACATCTGCCGTTTATTCACCAAGACTAAAACAAAACATAGCTCTTGCAATGGTTACAATTAACAATTCAGAGATTGGAACAGTGCTCGATGTTAAAATGAATGACAAAATCATTAAAGCAACCGTTGTTGAAAAACCTTTCTATGATCCTAAAAAGAAGCTAGCAAGTTCTTAGTAAGTCTAGTAATTATAAACCATGTTAACTCCAAAAGATTATATCTCTCTTTACTTACTCGTAATTGTTCTAACGGTTGTCTCGGTTAACTTCATGTACCGTCTTTATTTCTAGTAATATTCGTATTTTTTCTTCTTATATCTGCTCTGATATTCCTCTGAATGGATGCTCCTATAGTTTCCTTGGTCATGAGGATTAGTCCAATAAATAAGGCTTCTTTCCCTCAAAGCAGCTGCGTTATTACGTTCAATTCTCTCTTCTTCTAGCTTATCTATCCTTTGCTTTTCCCTTGCAGCATTTTCCTTAATACGTCTCTCTTCAGCCTCTTTTACCATTTGAGCATCTAACTCTTCTTTACTAAGTTTTGATTGAGGGGGTACAAAAGCATTAACAGGGGTTGTTTGAACTTTAGGTTTTTCTTGATACTTCTTAGGAAGTTTTCTATTTATCATTTGATAATAAATTTCAGGTTTTTCTCTTAACAACTTTTCTTTATTATCTTTTAAATATTCTTCTGTCTCAGTCTTTAGTAATCCCATGAAGTATCGATGATTTGGGTTCGTTCTGCCAAATTGTCTTTTTCTAGAAGAGGACTTTTTAGATTGATCACTTTTATGTTTTTTCATTAAAAACCTCCTTTTTTATTTTGTTCACTTCTCAATTCATTTAAAAGCTTGAAATACTTAGAAAGCAATTTGTCCTCTATGGTATTAAGTTTTAAAAGAGAACTTCCTTGATTGCAGTCTCTAGCAAAAGATAAACCTGTCTTGCGAACGATAATATTAGAAGATAAAACACCATCTTTGTTTTCGTCCCCTTCTATTTTACTTGCAACTTTATTCTTGTAAGTATCTGCTTCATACTCAAGCATTTCATGGTTTAATATGCCTGCTTCAATAATTGGAACTCTTTTCATTCGTATTGCAACATCAATCATTTTAGAGACAATGATTTCTTGATGAATACCAATGGGTTTTAGTTGATTAGTTAATTCGTCTTTAACATAATCAAGTTCATCAACTTTTTCACCAATAACCATGAATTTTTCAGTACACAATCCATGCTTGATAGCATTTTGACTTGATTTTAATTTGCCTGCTGCACTTTTAGGTCCAGTAGATTTTCTTGCATTATTTTTATTTGCAAGTAATTGCTTCGCTGTTGCCATGTGGCCTCCATTAAATTTAAATCATAGAGATATCTCTATGAAAGTTGTTATTTTTTGAGATTTAGTGGCTCACCCGAAGGCAATAATTTAAGGCCGCATAGTTTTAACTATGAATTTCTTTATACTATACATATTTTAAATATTCAACAGAACATTAATTGAACATATAAAATAAATATCAATATAAAATTTTATTGCAATTTTTCAGAAAATTATTGGGAATTAAACTGGGACTTCGAAAAAGTTTGAGCAACTATCTTGAAGCCCCAGCAAAAGTTTCATCACTAAATGATAGTGTAAATATAAGGATTAAAAAATATTTTACAAATTCTAAAAGCCCTTCAAGTTATGTCATTACCCATTAAAACTTTAGGTGTAATCTTTAGGTGTACTTCTGTAATAATTATTCCCATTCCCCATTCCTGTTGCATTGTTGCTTTGTGGGGGTAGCCTGGTTCATAGTACAGGGCTGAGGGGACGGATTTACACAATCTCCGACCTAAGTCATTATTAATACAGTTCCTAAATAGTAAAACTTATTTAATTATTGTGTTTGGAATCCAACCTTATTAGGTAGCCATAGTGCTATCTCAGGGAAAATAATTAACAGAATAATTAGCAATACCATAATTAAAACAAAAGGAAGGGATCCATATATTACATCTGCAATTTTTCCTGTTTCTCTCAAGCCCTGTAAGACATATAAATTCATTCCAACGGGTGGGGTTATTAAACTTATTTGCATAATTAATACGAAAAAAATACCAAACCATACTGGGTCAATTTCATAAAATAAAATTAATGGAATTATAATTGGGACTGTTGCAATCATCATAGAAAGAGTTTCTAAAAAACAACCTAGAATCATGTAAAAAATAATTAATGTTATAAGTAAAACATACTTATTTGTTGTCATTGAAGATATCTGTTCGACTAAAACCCTGGGTAAGCCTAACATCCCAATTATAAAATTGAAAAATTGAGCACATAGCATGATAAATATTATCATTGAGCTGACTTTTACTGTGGACATGAAAGCTTCATGTAGGACTTTAAAAGAAAACTTTTTATAAAGAATTAATAATAAAAAAGCACCCACAACACCCATTGAAGCAGACTCAGTTGGTGTGGCATAACCTAGATAAATTGAACCCATAACAAGTAAAAAAATAAATAAAGGTGGTAACAAATCTAAAAGCATAAAGAATTTTTCTTTTAAGGTATTCTCTTCCATTGATTCTCCTGCTAGGCTTGGATTAATTTTTGTTCTGATAATTATATAAGACATAAATAAAATCATTAATAAAACTCCCGGTATAAAACCTGCAATAAATAGATTTCCTATTGATGTATTGGTCATAGAACCATAAATTATCATATTAATAGAGGGTGGTATTAGAATACCAAGTGTTGCTCCCGCAGCTATTGAGCCAAGGTTGATTCTTTCATCATATTTTCTTTTTGAAAGTTCTGGGAGTGCAATAGTGCCTATCGTTGCAGTGGTTGCTACTGAAGATCCAGATACAGAAGCAAACAAACCTGATGCTAATATATTTGTATGAAAAAGTTTTCCTGGTAAAAAAGTTATTAATTTTGAAAGTGAGTTATACATCCTGTGAGTAATTGAACTTTTAATTAATAATTCCCCAAGCAAAATAAATAAAGGGATTGCTGTTAGAATAAAATTATTCAAAGTACTCCAAGCTGTGCTTCCGAATGTTACTAAAGAAGGCAAACCAACATAGATAACTGCTGCTAAAAAACATGTAAAAAATATAGAAAGAGCAACTGGTATAGCTAAAAAAAGCATACCAAGAAAAATTACAAAACCTATAACTGCAGCACTAAAACTAATCATAATCTTTTTTAATAACTTTTTGGGCTATGGATGGTGGGCCAAATTCTTGATTAAATAGTGGCTTATTTTTTAAAAAAGCTTTAACAGCGTGAAAAAATACAATTGTTGAAGTAATAACAAAAAATAAAAGGCCCAAAACCCATATAAATTGCGGTATCCACAAAGGGGTCTCTAAAGGCGTACCAGATAAACTTTTATAATCAATGCTATCTCTTAATGTACCTAAACTTCTAAATAAAAAAAAACATGAAAAAATAAAAAATAAAAAATAAGTTAATAAATTCAAATATGCTTGAACTGTAAAACTTAATTTATCAAAGAAAAAATCTATTCTAATATGTCCTCTTAAAAGTAAATTTTGTGAAATTCCAAAAGCAACTAAAATCGCAACCACATAACCACCATACTCATCTACTCCTTGTAGAGAAAAATTAAAGACAGCCCTTAAAAAAATTTCTAAAACTATTCCAAAAGATAAAATTAATAAAGAGTATCCGGTTAAAATAGTTAATATATTTGATGCTAACTTAAGTTTCTTCATTAATTGTTTAAAATGATTTTAACTTTTGTGGGTGGATTTAATATATTCCACCCACAAAAAGACATTTGTATTATTTGATTGTCATACCTGCAACTTTTCCAACAGTTTTATTCCAAGTATCAGTGCAATTTTTATCTACATTGTTACATGTTTTTTTCCATGTTGGTAAAACTACTTTTAAAGCAGCTTCTTTTACTTTAGCTGTATCAGAGTCACTTAATATAACTCTTTTCAAATTATATTTAGTATGTTTTTCACAAGGTTCTTCACCGACAATACACCTAATAGCATCATCGTTGACTGTATTAGCCAAATCCCAAAGGTCATTTTCTAGTTTTTTAAAACCTTTTTCTAATTTAGCTTGTTCACTTGATGACAATTTATTCCATGAATCTAAATTCATAAAGTGACCTTGAACGGCACCAGAAACAGATAGTGGCATGAAGTGAGTTGTTACTTCCATCCACTTACCAGTGTTAGCTGATGTTGGCGACGTAACTCCACAACTTACTACTCCTTTTTGTAGCGCTGGATAAACTTCAGAAAATCCTAATGTTACTGGTGTAGCACCAAAATATTCGAGCATTGCAGACATTGAAGG
Organism: Candidatus Pelagibacter sp. PS_16; assembly: GCF_059417965.1. Taxonomy (NCBI): domain Bacteria; kingdom Pseudomonadati; phylum Pseudomonadota; class Alphaproteobacteria; order Candidatus Pelagibacterales; family Candidatus Pelagibacteraceae; genus Candidatus Pelagibacter; species Candidatus Pelagibacter sp. PS_16. The sequence continues at coordinate 732,257 of NZ_CM182074.1, forward strand.
TGTAAAACTTCTAATTTTTAAACCTTTTAAATCATTCACACCTTTTATTTCTGCGTTACAATAAAACATTTGTGGTCCAAACGGCCATAAAGTCATTACCTTGGCGTTAAACTTTTCTTGAAGCTTTTGATCAAAAACAGCCCTGTAAGATTCTACAGCTTTTTTTAATTTAACCATGTCTGTTGAAACTCCAATAAGATCTATACCTTCAAAAAGTGGTTCATCTCTTGATGCCATTCCAATTTGAACCGACATAACATCGAATGTTCCAGCTTTAATAAGTCTTAATGCATCTGGTGCCTTTATGCCAATAACGTCCATTGGATTGTAATTAGCATTAATACTTTCAAAATAAGCTTTTTCAATAGCAACATGTTTTACATTCTTTGTAAAATTACCTGCAACTTTTAATGCTGCAGAATTAGCGCTAGATAAAAGCAAAATTGAAATAAATAATGTCGATATTATATTTTTCATTTTTTTCTCTCCCTTGTTTATTTAGTATTATAGTATGTAGTTATTTTAAATAACAGTCAATGCCTGAAGATATATAATAGGTTTTTTTAAAAATAATGAGCCTGGATTCTTACATACTTAAATATAAGAATCTTGGATAAACAATTTTTCTACTTATGGTAGTTTTATAATTTTATAATGAGTGAACATCACTAAATGTTCTTATATAAATTGATCTATTTTTAGCTTAATGATAAAATTATATAATGAATAATAGAAAATATATAGGCATGCTAACCCCATCATCAAATACTGTTCTAGAACCTATTACTAATAAAATTTTAAATTCTATTGATAATGTAACTGCACACTTTAGTAGATTTACGGTTACTGAAATCTCATCAAACCCTAACTCATTAAATCAATTTAATTACTCTAAAATAATTGAATCTGCAAAATTACTAGCTGATGCTAAAGTTGATGTGATTGCATGGAATGGAACTTCAGCTGGATGGTTAGGTTTCGAGTCAGATGAAAACTTATGTAAAGAAATAAAAAAAGCAACAGGGATAAATGCAACTACCACTGTCTTAACATTGAATGAAATTTTTAAGATGAATTCAATAAAAAATTTTGGTTTAGTCACGCCGTATTTAGAGGACATACAAAAAAAAATAATTTCCAATTACAAGAAAAGTGGTTTTAATTGTGTGGGTGAAAAACACTTAAATGATAAAGGTAATTTTTCATTTTCAGAATATAGTCCTGAATTAATTGAAGGATTAATTAGAGAAGTTGCCAAAACTAAACCTGATGCAATAGTTGTATTATGTACAAATTTTAGAGGAGCTGAAGTAGTTCATTCTTTAGAAGAAGAATTAGGCATACCTATATATGACAGTGTTAATATAACATTATGGAAATGTTTAAAAATGTGTAATATTAAAACTGAAGTAATAAAAGGTTGGGGACGTTTATTTAAGCAGTAATATTAAATGGTTGATTTAATAATAAAAAATGCTCAAGTAGTTACAGCTTCAGATATTTTTATTTGTGACATAGGCATTAATAAAGAAAAAATTACTTTCTTAGAAAAAGACACAAAACATAAGTCACAAAAAATTATTGATGCTAATAATAATTTTGTCTTACCAGGAGGTATTGACGCCCATTGTCATATAGATCAACCAATGAAAGATGGCTCTGTAATGGCCGATAATTTTGAAACAGGCTCACTATCTGCTGCTTTCGGTGGCACAACAACAATAATTCCGTTTGCTTGTCAATATAAAGGTGAAAGCTTAAGAGAGGTGATCAAGGATTATCATCAAAGAGCAGAAAATAAATCATATATTGATTATGCATTTCACACAATAATTAGTGATGTTAATAAAAAAGTTTTAGGTCAAGAACTTCCAGCAATCATTAAGGATGGCTATAGTCATTTTAAAATTTACATGACTTATGAAGATTTAAAACTTAACGATAAAGATATACTTAATATTTTAGAAATTGCAGGCAAAGAAAAAGCTGTTGTGATGGTGCATGCTGAAAATGATGATTGTATTTCTTGGTTAACAGAAAAATTAGAAGAAAAAGGAAAAACATCACCAAAATATCATTCGTTATCTAGACCGGATGTCGTTGAATCGGAAGCAACTAATAGAGCCATCTCATTATCTAGAATTGTAAATACACCAATATTATTTGTTCATGTTTCTGGTAAAGAAACTATAGACATTATTAGAAATGCTCAAAGCAGAGGATTTAAAATTTTAGCAGAAACTTGTCCTCAGTACTTATTTCTAACCAAGGATGATTTGGACAGGGATGACTTTGAGGGCGCAAAATATATATGTAGCCCACCACCAAGAACAGTTGAGGACCAACAACATGTTTGGCAAGGACTGAATAATGGAACATTTCAAATTTTTTCTTCTGACCATGCAGCTTTTAAATTTAATGACAATAAAGGAAAAATGCTGAATGGAAAAAATTCTTCTTTTGGAAAAATTCCTAACGGACTTCCAGGTCTTGAAACAAGACTTCCTCTATTATTTACTTATGGAGTTTTGAAGAATAAAATATCAATAAATAAATTTGTTGAGTTAACTTCAACTAATCCAGCTAAAATTTATGGACTATATCCTAGAAAAGGAACTATTGCTGTTGGGTCTGATGCTGACCTAGTTATATGGAATACAAAAGTCAAAAAGAAGATTACAAATAAAGATCTACACCATAATGTTGATTACACTCCCTATGAAGGTAAAGAAATTAATACCTTGGCTAATACTGTTATTTCAAGAGGAACGATTGTAGTTAATAACCAAAAATTATTAAGCAAAATGGGCCATGGAAAATTTTTAAAATCTGAAATTTCAGATTTTGTTTACTAGAAAAAATACTCGGTCATTATCTCGTTCATCATATTAAAAAATTAGAGTTTCAATTATAGAAACCAGGATCTGGGGCACAGTCTTCATGATACTTGATATCGGATACAGAGTCTTTGATGTATTGGGATTAGTTTTTATGAGTCAATCGTCTATAATTTCAGTTGCTTTTTGCTTTGTGGGGGTAGCTTGGTTCATGGAACGCCCCTACCATATCCTCTACTTTTCTTTATTTATAATGCTGATTGGTCTTTAAATTAATTTTTTCAGCCTGTGGTTGGCATTTAGATTATTGAATACTATCTGAAAATAAAGTTCTCTCAAACATTTTTAATTTATCTAATGCATATGCTTTTTCGACAGTCTCTAATTTTGCTCTACTCACTAAACCTACAGACTAAGTTATAAGTTCTAAATATATGGTCTCATTCTTATTTGCAGTAACATCTATATCAAAAGGCTCAAATCTCCATACAAGACCTGCTGTTTCATATACATTAATATTATAATTTCCAGGATCTACATCAGCTTGAATATAAGATTTGCTTGGTAAAAAATATGAGCCATGACCTAAAATTCCAATCGTTGGAATATCTGCGGATATTAAAGATCCACCTTTTCTTAAAATAATAATCTTTGATTTTCCAGATTCTAATGTTGTTTCTTTATAAAGACCACCTGTTGGTTTAACAGTTGTACATCCAGCTAACAACAAACCTATAAATACTATTCCTAAAATTTTTTTCATGTTATTAATAATGCCAGAAAACTCTAAGCCCAGTTTCTGATGTAGTATTTCTTGGTTCCATAAAATTACCTGATACATCAAGTTTTGAGTCTGCTATATCCCAATAATCCATGTAAAGCTCATAACCAAAATTTTTATCAGAATAATATTTTGCAGTAAGTTTTATTCCTGAGCCGTCTTCTTGATCATTTGTTATATCGCTATAATTAGCACTAACTTGGCTGATTTTACTGGTTTGTTGGCCGTATAAAAAATATAAATATTCTCCTCTAAATTCCCATGAGCCACTTTCGTGGTTAACACCAATTGGTAAATATACATACCTAGACTCTCTGTCATAACCCAAGTGTCCTGTTGATGATTGTTTTAGACCACTAGCATTTAATAAGTACCTAAAACCCAAACCCGAAAATATTGTTGTTCTGGAGTTTGATCTTTCCATTGGAATTCCAAAATAACCAGTTGTTTCAAATTGATAGTCAGGAATACCTGTCATCGTGCCTGTACCTGCAGAAGTATAATTAACCTCACCCACTCCAAGTCTATTTTTAAACCCAAAGTATGTTTCGTCACTATAAGTTTCTGAATTAGTATTAATGCCGATCATCCAACCATCTTGTGACATAAAAAAACTATTATCTACAGGATGCCTTTCTTCATAAATTTTTGTTCCAAAATATGCACCTATTTCACTTTTTTTATTTTCAAAGCTTTTTACGTTAGAAATAGATAAATTCAAAAAGAGCACACTTAATAATACTATGTAATTTTTTTTCATAATTTTTATTGGGATTGTTTATATCCTGACTCTGTGGTTTCATTAATAGTAAATTTTGTTGAAAACAGACTTTGCTTAACCCCTATAATATAAAAATAATTTTTTCCATCTGCAACTCCTGAAGTTGAGTCAGTACCCATACCAAATCCACCTATTCCTGCTCCAGAAACTTTAATTCTATAATTACCAGTCACATTACTAGTTGTATATTCATTTACTCCAAGTTGTGCAATTTCAGAACCATTGACTTCAATTTTAGCCAAGACACCACTTGCAACAAACCCTCCTTCTCTGGTAAAATAGATGGTTGTACTTCCAGTACCTGTTGTGCTTATTGTTGGTCGGTTTTTACTACCTGTGCCGGAGCAAGATGATAATATTGGAATGATTAGTAATATAATTAAAAACTTTATTTTTTTAGTATTAATAGATTTCATGCAGGTTTAATTTAATTAGCCTTCATAATAAATTAATATTTAGAAGGCCAATTAAGGGTTAATTAAAATAAAAAACCAACTGATAAGTAAGTTACGCTAGTATCTATTCCACCAACATCATTGTATCTTGTAATAGCATACCTAATATTGTCTACTTCATATCCCGCACCAATTAAAAGACCAGTACCATCTGCAGAACCAGTAGCAGCATAACTTGTTCCACCAATTGTAACATTAGCAGCACCATCTACTGTCGAACTATGCATACCTACTTTTCCAAAAAATCCTTCAGAAGATTTTAAAGCAAGCGCTATATCAAATCCAGATACATCATATGACTCCGATGCCGTTCCACTTGCAGCAGCATATTTAGCATCAGCACTTGAGGTTTTAAAATAACCTGCCTCAATAGCCATATTCGAAGCAAGACCATATTCACCAAATAACCTTCCAACAAAAACTCCTTTATCGTAAGTTGCTGTTACAGTTTCTCCCAAAGCGTTAGCTATTGCTTGCGCTGTATCATCTGCTTCTAATTCTATTGGAGACCAACCTAATTCAACACCAAATCTAAATTGACCTTCTTCAGTAGCGTAAGTTAAGTTTGAGAATCCAAAAATAATAATAATAGTTAATAGTATTTTTTTCATTTTTTTCCTTTAATTAATTAATTAAGTTTCTACCCTATAAACAATAAAATAAATAAATAGAGAAACTATTACATGTAATAATTACATGTAATAAATACATGTAAAAGAATTACCTTTAAGAATTTTATTTTATTTTTACTTAAAATTCTTTAAATTTAAATTATGAGAATTAAAACATATGCATCAGTTCTTGCAAATGATTTTGATGAAAAAAAAAGTTTACGCTCAATTAATAAATTTCGTAAAGGACCAATACATTATAAGTTATGGCTCTTAATATTGGACAACTATTTAAATAAAATAGACACCACAACAGAAACTATAATGGTTTTTTTATCTAAAAATGCTTCTAGAAAAACTATAAGCCTTATTTTAACTGAACTTGAAAATGAACAATTAATAATAAGGAAGAAAAGTATATCTGATAATCGTATTACATTAATTGAACCCACTCAACTTACAATACAAGAGTTTAATGAATGGATTCAGACCTTCAAATCAGCACTAAATAGTGTTTAGGGTTAAATTAACATTTTGTTAAAATAATTTATTATTAAATATTTATATTTATTCTTTAATTATTCACTAACCAAATCCTAAATAAGGTGTCTAGGTGAAGGAATGAGAGTTAATCAACTAAAAGATCGTAGATTTTAAATATTGATTAATAAAACTATTATAGCTACAGCAATTAACACAGCACTGACAATAATATAATTCAATCTAATATTAAATTTTTTAAAGACTATTTCAGTAATCTTTTCCCAGAATAATACGATCAAGAAGATTATTATAGCTGGCAGAATATATTTGATCATAAATCCATAATTATTGTGTAAGCTAAATAAGTAAGTTCAATGGCTAATAGTATTTCAAGTCCAGACATAATTTAAACCTACCAAACCTTAAATCAGGTGTCCAGTTGATGGAATGAAGACAAAGATAACTGTTTGTTTAATGTTCATTTTTTACAATATGTCATTTATAGATGTGCTCCACATAGGATCTGAATGCTTATCCCAATAGAGTTTGTGAATTTTTCTTGTAATATCCCCTACCGTTCCTTGTTTAATATTTTCCCCACTTACTTTTGTTATTGGCATTACCCCTCCTGCTGTTGAAGTTGCAAATAATTCTTTAGATGATTTTAACATTTCAATCGTTATAGATTTTTTATTAACGTTAATATTTAATTCTTTTGCTAAATCAATAACGGTTTGTCTTGTAATTCCTTCTAGTACTCCATGGTCTGGGGTATTAATTCCATTTTCATCAACAGAGAAAATATTAAAGCCTGGGCCTTCTGAGATATTATTATCCTCATCTACTAATAAAGCAGTATGATGTCCTCTCTCATAAGCATCAAGCATACCGGTGACTAAATCCATCCAATGATAATTTTTAATAGTAGGATCAACTGAACTTGGAGGAATTCTTGTTATATCAGTTAAATATACATCTAATCCTTTTTCAAAATCTTCTGGTTTAAGTATCCAACCAAAGGGTACTGCAAAAGCCATAAAACGTGGTGTCGCTTTACGAGGATCTCTAACAAAGTTTGGAGACATTCCTCTTGTTTGTATCATTTCAACATAAGAATCTTCAAGATCAGCTTTTTTAACACAGCCTGCTAATATTTTTTTTATTTCTTCACGACTAAGTCTGCATGGCATTCTCAGTTTTTCTGTTGATTTAAAAAAACGATCAATATGTTTATCTAATTGAAAAAATCTATCCTTCCAAACATGGACAACATCATATGTGGCATCAGATCTTAGAAAACCCCAATCTAAAATAGGAATTTTAGCTTCAGAAAGTTGAATGAATTCACCGTTCATCCATGCCGATCCTTTTGGAAAAATATCACTCACCATCCAACCCTACCAATATTCAAATCAGGTGTCTAGGTGATGGAATTAGCTAACACTAAATAAGGATAAAGAGATCTTGAGAATGGTTAATATTGTTATTTAATAATCCAAAAAATGATATTTATTATATAAACCAAAATACCATAAAATAAGAACATTAGAAATTTGTCTTTTCCTGACTTTTCTTTCCAATTCAAAGTAAATAACGCAGCTGGAGATGCAACCAATAAAATAACTCCTAGAATAATTACCAATACTGATAAAATTATAAATACATTCATAAATTAATTTTTATCATATATTTTCTTAAATATTAAATCTGTCTTTAATTGCATAAAACCACACCCCTAATCTAAAATAAAACGTTCTTAACTGGGGGAAGATAAATTTCTTAGGTAATCCTTTATAAATTTTTGAAATATCCAACTCTTTACTGTTTGATAATACTAACTTAGACAATTGTTTTCCAGTCCAAGGAGCAGCACTCACTCCAACCCCATTATAACCAAATCCATAATAAATCTCTTCATTATCAATTTTACCAATAGAAGGAGTTAATTTTTGAGATAAAGCAATTAATCCTCGCCAATTATAATCAATATTAATATCTTTCCATTGAGGAAAAATGTCCTTTAAAAATTTTTCCATTTTCTTAGACATATTTAAATTAGATTGATCACTGCCACTTAAATCTCCTCTAGTGCCAAATAAAATTCGGTTGTCAGGTAACTTTCGATAATAATATAAAAGATTTTTAGTATTAGCTATTGGGGAAAATGTTTTAAAATTATGTTGGTCAATTTCTTGCTTCGTTAAGGCTCTGGTGACAATAATATTTGAAATTACTGGTAAAATTCTTGAATTCATCTCCGGGATTAAGCCTTCTTGATAAAACCCGTTTGTTGCAACGACTATTTTTTTTGAACGAATAGATCCTTCTTTCGTCCTTAAAATATAAGTGCCCTTATCTTTATCAATTTTATCAACTTTAGTGTGCTCAAAGATTTTTAATTGTTTAGATAAAGCGTATTTTGCAATGCCATTAACAAACTTAAGAGGATTGATTGCAAAACCAGGTTTATATGAAAAAGCTCCAAATTGCTCTGTGCCTCCATGGCCAATTTTATCAAAGTCTTCTTTAGAATAAATTTCAGTTTCAATGCCAAACTCTTCTTTGTAAGCTTTGGCTTGCTCTTGAATATCTTTAAACTTATTTGGATGATGGGCGACTACGTAATTACTATCTCCCGTTACATCACAATCAATATTATATCCTTGTATAATATCTTTTGTATAATTTGAGCCTTCAACAGAGTTTTTAAAGAATTTTTTAGTTTCATCATTACCGTAAATAGATTGCATTTTTTTAAAAGACATCTTACTTGGTGGCAGACAACAAAAACCTGCATTACGAGATGAAGCCCCCCAACCTATTTTTCCAGCTTCAACTAAAATGACATCTAAATTATGATTTTCTATTAAATTAATTGCACAAGATAAACCAGTGTACCCTCCACCTATTACAACAATTTCTGAGCTGATATCTTTATTAAGTTTATCTAGATTTAAATTTTCGCTTGAATGATCTTCCCAATAACTACTAACTGGGGTGTTAAATTGATAAATATCAGAATGATAAATATTTTTCATTAACAAGACCCTAGCACGCAATTAATACTTAATTCTAGTCAAACTTCTAATTTTTTAGGATTTGAAATGAACTTAAAAGACTCAAGCCCTATTTTTCATAGGGCTTGAGTTAATTAGTTAAGCAGCACTTACTCTTTGCTCTATGTGCTCTTCATTATAAGAGTTTGAAGAAACCTTTTGAAATAATTTAATAGGAACTCCATTTGATAAAATATCTAATACCGGACAATGTGTATTTACCGTATCAATCAATTTATCTATTTCTGCTTTTGGTGATGAAGATTTAATGTCAACAGTTCCAGAGATTGATTGAAAGCCAGGTCTAGTGTTTTTATTTAAAGCTAAAAAACCCTGAAGATCTAATTCACCTTTTAATTTAACACTAACACTCTCAATATTAATACCCGCTGCTGTAGCAAATGCTTTATAGGTTATCTCCTGACACGTTGCTAGCGCTGCTAATATTAACTCTACTGGGCTGGGTCCCTCATCTTTTCCACCAAAACTTTTGGGTTCATCAACAACTAATTTATGCTCTCTAAGAGTGACTACAGATTGAAGTCCTTCTTTAAGAATTGAGTTGCTTTCATATTGGACCAAAGCATTTTTGGGGTTGGCTGTAAAATCCTTCTGTAGATTACTTATTGTTTCTTTTAGATTGTTACTCATTTGTTTTCTCCTGTTTTAGTGCTTCGACATATGTCAGGCGCACAATTTAGTTAAATGCCCTTCTTAATTTATTTACGCTTTGTCTCCATATTCAGTCATATGTTTTGGAATTCTTTTATTTTTTCCATACATAAAATGATTTTCCATGTTCTCTCGATATTTACTTGCTGGAACAGTTAAACCAATTGACTCAGCAACTTCCCTAATCAACATTGGGTTTGCTCCACAACATACTCCAAGGTAATTAATACCTAGCTCATAAGCATCTTTTGCAAATTTACCTATTTCATATCTATTACAAAAGTGTGGGTCCAATGCTGTTGGAAACGTTCTTCCATGAGGTGATGGACATGCACAATTACTTCTGTCCGGTAGATTAAAAAATGTTGGGTAATCTTCACTGGTTCTATAAGGAATAGGTAAAGCTCCAACATGACATTTAACTGCTTTTCTAATTTCTTTTAAAAAAGGAAACATGGTAGCAGGTCCTCTAAAACAATTTAAACCAACAACATCAGCCCCTAATTGCTCTAGCTCTTTACAGGTATCAACAACTGATTTTCCATCTCTCATTTTATTTTCACCCATTGGAGATATGGTTAATACAGTTGGTAAACCTGTTTTTTTCATAACTTCTAAAGCTTTAAAAGCTTCTTCAGCATAATAAAAAGTTTCACCAATTAACATATCAGCACCTTCTTCAACGGCCCAACCAATCATTTCTGTAAACATTCCTTCAACTTCTTTTTGAGATTGTGGATCATTATGTTTCCAGATATTTGAATTTGAAATATTACCTGCCATCAAATTTGGTTTTGATCCTTTAGGAGTATCTAATGCTACTTTTTTAGCAATTTTTAATGCTGAACGATTTAGTGGTTCAAGAAGTTCTTCTTTACCAATAACACGCATTTTTTCTCTGTGTCCATTATAAGTAAAGGCCTCAACTACATCAGATCCTGCGTGTTGAAATTCTCTATGTAAGTTCTCTAAAACTTCAGGATGATCTAATGACACCATTGGAACAAATTCCCCTGATGACATGTAGCCACGTCTTTCTATCTCAAATAAAAAACCTTCTGCGCATATAACAGGTCCTTTATCTAATCTTTCTTTTAATTTATTTGTGCTCATTTTTTTTCCTCTTGTTTTGGGGAAAAAAGGTCACAAAATAATAAGAGGTTATATTCATAGGCCTCTTTTCTCCTTTTTAGTGCTTAAGCAAATGCAGGGCGCACAATATGGTTCAACTGCCCGGCTTAATTTTATGAAAGATAAAAAAAAACCACCTGTCTAAAGCGGTGGTTGAAGCGTCGCTTTAGCAGGATTTATAACGCGCTCTGCAATTTAACTTAAATCAGCGCAACCAAATATAATCAACTTTCTCTCAAAATGTCAAATGAAATAGATGATGGTTAGAATTAGAAGGATAATGACAATCCAAATAGTAAGATTAGTTAAAAACTGCTTTAATTTAGAATTAGATTGTAGAAAAGCTGGGAGTACTAATAAGAGTATCCCTAGCATATAAACAAAGGGTATTATCTGATCTGCCATTTATATCGATGATAGCTTCATCTTTTTGGAATACTTTTTCTGAGGTGAATTTTTTATAACTGCTTGAGCACAACGCATGACCCCTCTTTTTTTATCAAAAGTCATTTTGGGATCACCATACAATTTCCATCCATTGGATATGGCCTCCGTTACACGATGGCAAAATTCTGAAGTGTCGTCACTTGTAATAAATCTATAACCTTTCATAATCAGACCTTAACAAGTCCTAAATCATGTGTCTATGTTCAGTTTATTATTATTATTTTAAGTCTTTATGCTTCTACAGTCATTACTAATTTAATGAATAGCCAGCTGATCTTACGGTTCTAATTAATTCTTTAAATCCATCAATATTAATACTTTGTCTAAGTCTTCTTATATGAACATCAACTGTTCTTGTTTCAACATTGATATTATCAGACCAAACATTCTCTAGAATTTGATCTCTTGAGTAAACACGTTTAGGGTTTTTAATAAAAAAATTGATTAAATCATATTCCTTGGGTCCCAAATGAATTTCTTTGTTTTTTCTAAAAACACGTCGTGTTAATCTATCCACCTTAAGGTCTTCGAATTCAACAATATCAGAAACTAATGAGGGCTTAGATCTTCGAAGTAGCGCTTTTATTCTTGCAAGTAATTCTGGGAAACTAAAGGGTTTGGTGATGTAATCATCTGCACCAGAGTTTAACCCTTTAATCTTATCTTCATCCTCACCCTTAGCAGTAAGCATTATGATTGGAATTTCTTTAAATTTTTTTTCTTTTTTTAAAATTTTACAAATTTCTACGCCAGAAAAATCAGGTAACATCCAGTCTAATAAAACAAGATCAGGAAATAATTTTTTAATATCTTCAATACCCTCATTGCCATTGTCTGATGATGAAACTTTATAACCTTCTTTTTCAAGGTTATATTTAACTAAAGTGATAATGGGTTGTTCGTCTTCTACAATATGAATGCTAACGCTCATTAGTTTGGATCAAAATCTTTACCTTTAGGTCTTGCTCCTTCAATATGCTCTCCCTCGATTAGATAAAATAAAGCTTCAGCGATATTAGTAATATGATCTCCTGCTCTTTCAATATTTTTAGTCACAAACAATAAGTGTGTTGCTAGATCTAAATTTTTTTTATCTTTGCTTAAGAAATTTGCAACTTCATTCATTGCGATATGTGTTAAATCATCTACTCTCTCATCTGATTTCCAAATTTTAACAGCAGCTTCTTTTGACTGGTTAAGATAAGCATCCAAAACATCTTTCAATTGTCTTTGAACTAACTCCCCTAATCTTTTTAAACTGGCAATTAACTCTTCTGGAAGATCGCGTGGTAAAGGTTTGATCTTTTTAGCAACACTTTTTGCTAAATCACCAATACGTTCAAGATCACTTGAAATTTTTAAAGTTGAAATAGTTAATCTTAAATCAATTGCCATCGGGGCTCTTTTAACGAGTACTGTTACAATCTGCTCTTCAATAGTTGCTCTTAACTCATTAATTTTTTCATCATTTTTAATAATGTTTTCAGCAGCTTCTTTATCAACTTTGATGATGGCCTCCATTGAATCTGTCAACTGAGCTTCAACTAAGCTACCCATTTTAATTAAGTTATCATTTAAACTTTGTAATTCATCCTCGTAGGATTTAACAATATGTGTAATATCTGACATAATTAACCAAACCTCCCTGTAATATAATCCTGGGTCATTTTATTTCCAGGGTTTTTAAATATTTTCTCTGTTGTATCCACTTCAATTATTTTTCCTAAATGGAAAAAGCCAGTTCTTTGAGAAACTCTTACGGCTTGGGACATTGAATGAGTAACAATGACTATTGTATAACTTTTTTTAAGTTCATCAATTAATTCTTCAATTTTAGCAGTGGCAATAGGGTCTAGTGCCGAACACGGTTCATCCATTAAAATAACTTGAGGATTTACTGATATGGCTCTTGCAATACATAATCTTTGCTGCTGACCTCCAGATAAACCTGTGCCTGCTTCATTTAACCTGTCTTTAACTTCGTTCCATAAAGCTGCTTTTTTTAAACTATTCTCAACAATTTCATCCATATCTGTTTTATTTTCTGCTAAACCATGAATGGTTGGTCCATAAGAAATATTATCATAAATACTTTTTGGAAAAGGATTGGGTTTTTGAAAAACCATACCAATTTTCTCTCGAAGCCCTACAACATCCAGATTTTTGTCAATGATCTCTTCATCATCTATTGTAATTGATCCTTCAACTTTACAAATATCAATAACATCATTCATTCTGTTTATGCATCTTATGAAGGTTGATTTTCCACATCCAGAAGGACCGATTAAAGCTGTAACTTCTTTGTCATAGATATCCAAATCTACATCAAAGAGTGCTTGTTTTTCTCCATAATGCACATTTAAATTACTGCTTTTAATTTTTATTTTATTATTTTTCATTACCACTTCCTTTCAAATTTTTGTCGTAAGTAAACTGCTATAAAATTTAATGTAATTAAAAAACTTAAAAGAACCATAATAGTTGCTGATGTTTTTTCTACAAACCCTCTTTCTGCTTGTTCAGACCATAAATAAACCTGTACTGGCAACGAAGCTGATGGATCCGTTGGAATAGATGGAATATCGACCACAAAAGCAACCATACCAATCAATATTAAGGGCGCTGTTTCCCCAAGCGCTTGGGCCAAACCAATAATAGTTCCTGACAAAGTGCCTGGAATTGCTAAAGGCAGAACATGATGCGTAACTGATTGAACTTTAGATGCGCCAATTGCAAGCGCTCCTTCTCTAATTGAAGGAGGTACTGCTTTTAAGGAAGCTCTACATGGAATAATAATTCTTGGTAAAGTCATTAAGGCTAAAGTAATTCCTGCAATTAATGGAGTTGATCTTGGTAGATGAAAGGTCCCAAGCAAAATACCCAAACCTAATAATCCAAATACAATGGAAGGTACTGCTGCTAAATTATTTATATTAATTTCTATAAAATCAGTAATTTTATTTTTAGGAGCAAATTCCTCTAAATAAACTGAAGCTGCAATAGCGATTGGAAAAGATAATAATAAAGTAATTACAATGGTAAAAAATGAACCCACTAAGGCTCCACCAATTCCTGCAAGTTCAGGGTTTCTTGAATCTCCTTTAGTAAACAAATATGAGTTAAATATTTTATTAACTTTTCCTTCATTAACTAATTCGTCATAAAGATTTAATTGAAAATTATTAATCCGTCTTCGCTCTTCTGGAAGTTCTCTAGGGTAATTACCTTTATGCAATTGATCAAAATCATCTGATGCAGTTAGTTTTAATACAGTGGTTTGATTTAAAGCTTTTGGATTATCAAGTAAAAAGTTTCTTATTTCATATTCATAATCAGGACTAAATAAATTAATTAATAACTTTTCTTCGGTTAAACCATTAACTTTTTTTACTTTAAGAATACTATCAATTGCTAGTTCATAGTAATCTGTATTTTCTAAATCTTCGAGTGGAGGCGATTCACTTAATTCTAAAGTATCAGCATCAAAATTTACCTCAACATCTATAGTTGTTTTTAAAAATGCGCCACTGCCTTTTGAAAAGATAGCATTTAATAAAAAGATTACAAAAAAAATTGCTAGTAAAATAGAAGTTAATCCATAGAGCTTAAATCTTTTTTCAGCATTATGTCGTTTTTTTAATCGTTGCTCTTTATTCATATTTTTCTCTATATTTTTTAACAAATCTTAAGGCTATGTAGTTTAAAATTAATGTTGCAAAGAAAAGTGTTAAGCCCAATGCAAAAGCAGATTGTGTTTTTGGACTATCGAACTCCTGATCGCCAATTAATAACATTACAATTTGAGTGGTGATGGTAGTGGTAGACTCAAGTGGATTAATGGTTAGATTTGCGGCTAAACCAGCAGCCATTACCACAATCATTGTTTCACCAATGGCTCTTGATACAGCTAATAACACCGAGCCCACAATCCCTGGTAATGCAGCAGGAATTACAACATTTTTAATAGTTTCTGATTTGGTTGCTCCAATTGCATAAGATCCATCTCTTAAAGATTGAGGGACTGCATTAATCACGTCATCAGATAATGAAGACACATAAGGAATAATCATAACTCCCATTACCAATCCTGCAGCAAGAGCACTTTCAGAAGATACCTCTAAGTTTAACTTTTCACCTAATTCTCTAAAAAAGGGGCCAACAGTAAGCGCTGCAAAAAAGCCATATACAACTGTTGGAATTCCAGCCAAGATTTCAATAATTGGTTTAGAATATTTTCTAACTTTAGAACTTGCGTACTCTGCCATATAAATTCCAGAAAATAATCCAATAGGAACAGCTACAAGCATTGCAATGAGAGCTATAAATGCTGTACCAGCAAATAAAGGAACAGAACCAAAAGCACCTTTTAAATTTTCATATTCTAAAGCTGTAATTGCTGAGGCATCACTAACGAAAGCTCTTTGAGGACTCCAATTCATTCCAAACAAAAAATCAAAAATATTAATTGCTGAAAAAAATTTTAAACTTTCAAATAAAAGAGAGAAAATAATTCCCATTGTTGTTAATATAGCAACTAGAGAACATACAAAAAGTAATCCTGTTAAAATTTTTTCAACATCATGTCTTGCTTTATTATTTTTTGAAATTCTAAAAATCCCATATGAGATAGCAGCAATAAAAGTTGATAATAATAAAACAATTTTAGAATTTTGAGCAATTGTTTGTAAATTTTCATAATTCTTAACGCCTATTTTAATTTCTTCAGTTAAGGTTCCTGAAAAATTACCCTCATAAAGTGATCTAATTTTTTGATAAAGTAAATTAAGTTGGTCCCCTGAATAATTTAAATCGTTTTGAATTAAAGTTTGTGAGATCAAATATTTAATAATCGCTGGTTCAAATATAGACCAAAATAATAATATAATTAATGCTGGTAACGCGCACCATAAAGCTAGATAATAACCATAATAATTTGGTAGAGCGTTAATCTTTATAGATTGTGTTGATGTAATTTTTCTTATTCTAGAGCGACCATATAAAAATGATAGATAGCTAAATATTGTAACTAATAATAAAATTATAATATTCATGAGCTTATGTATTACAGTTTTAATGTTACAGATTTGTTACAATTTTAAACTACAAATTGTACTAATAAAAAAGGCCAGAAGTTTATTCTGGCCTTGATTGTGTTTGAGGAATTTAAATTACTTGATGCTAATAGTGTTTAATTCGACCGCTGCAGTTCTTACAACATCATATTTTGCTTTAGCTAAAGGTACTAAACCGATCTCAGCTAAGTAACCTCTTGGTCCCATTGCTTTTTTTGACGTAAAATCTTTAATAAATGCGTCAATTCCAGGAACTACTCCAATATGTGCTTTTTTTACATAAAAGAATAAAGGTCTAGCTATTGGATATGAGTAATCTTGAATACCTTCAAGACTAGGTTTAACTCCTTCTATAGCTGCAGCTTTCACCTTGTCTTTATTGCCAACTAAATAGCTATAACCAAAAAAGCCGTATGCGTCAGGATTTGATGCTAGTTTTTGAACAATTAGAGTATCGTTTTCACCCGCTTCTACTGCATAACTGTCTTCACGGATTTTAGTACATTCGCTACTAGCTTTGTCACCAAAAAGTGCTTTTGCCTCTTTAGAACAACCTTTGCTCATAACTAAAGAATTCCATGCATCTCTTGTACCTGATGTTGGTGGAGCAATAAGAATTTCTATCTTTTTAGAAGGAAGTGATGGATCAATGTCGCTCCATTGTTTATATGGATTAGCAACCAATTTACCATCTACATCTACTTCATTTGCTAGTGCTCTCCAAAGTTGTTCTTTAGTAAAATTTGAATCTGGAGAATCTACTGCGTGAGCTAAAGAAATACCGTCATTTCCTACAATAATTTCTATAATTTCAGTTACACCATTTTTTTCACATAGTGCTTTTTCTTTAGATTTTATAGCTCTTGATGCATTAGTAATATCTGGGTGATCAGTGCCAACTCCAGCACAAAATAATTTCATACCCCCACCCGTTCCAGTGCTTTCAATTACGGGCGTTTTAAATTTTTCTGTTTTACCAAAATTTTCAGCAACAACAGTTGCATATGGGTAAACAGTTGATGACCCCACTATCCGGATTTGATCTCTTGCTTGAACATTTGACGCAAATAGCATCACCGTCAAGATTGATAAAATAATTTTAACATTTTTCATTTTTATTTTTCCTTTGTTTATTTATATTTAATTCTTATAAAATTTCTTTGTTTCAATTTTATTACAAGTTTATGAAACTTTTATGACAAAGAATATTTTATTATCTTCTAAAATTTTATACTTTTGGAAATTCAATGGTAAATTCAGTACCTTTTCCTTCAGTACTGATAATATCCATAGTTGCACGGTGTTGATTTACTATATGTTTAACAATAGCCAATCCTAAACCAGTACCCCCTGCATCTTTGCTTCTTGCAGGATCTACTCTGAAAAAACGCTCAGTGATTCGGGATAAATATTTTTTAGGAATTCCAACCCCTTGGTCTTTAATAGAAAACAAAATAGTGTCCATTTTCTTAACCAAGGAAATTTTAATGACAGTATCACTATCGCTATACTTGCAAGCATTATCAATTAAATTAGTAAAAATTTCTATTAATCTATTTCTATCTCCAGAAATTTTATAAGTATCATCTGTAATATTGTTTTCTATTTTTATCTTTTTTTTCTTAACAAGCTCTGAATTCAATTTAATCACGTGAGTTATTATTTCTTTTAAATCTAACTCAGTGGTGGGTCTAATATGTTCTTGTAATTCGATTTTTGACAATGAAAGTAAATCATTAATCAAATTTTCCATACGCTCTGTTTGTTGCATCATAATGGGTAAAAATTTCTTTTGCATTTCAAAATCATTTGAAGCATGACCATCATTTATTGTCTCTAATCCTAACTTAATTGACTGTAAGGGTGTTCTTAACTCATGAGAAACATTAGCAACAAAATCTGATTTAAATTGTTGTGTCTTATATATTTCAGTTAAATCTTTTAAAAATATTATTACAGAATGTTCATCTTCAGATTCATTTAAAGACTCAGAGATAATATTTACATTATAGAATTGAAAAATAGGAAGTTTAATTTCCACATCTAAAACTTGTGAACTTTTATCCTGAATTGCAAGATCAATACTTTCTAATAAATTAGCATCTCTTAAAATTAATGAAATATTTTTACCAATAATATCATTACCAAATCTAGCAACAGCGCTTTTATTTGCAAAAAAAACATTTTTAAATTTATCAAGGATAATTACTTGATCCATCATCTCATCAAGAAATATCATTTTTTGATCTTTTATTTTAATATCAGAGCTCATAATTTTAAAACCAGAGGTAGTATTATAACTCTAAAAATAAATTTGTAATTAATAATTAATTATATAGAAAGTTTTAATGACTCTTACACTGTTTTATACAATCGTCGGCTTTGCTTTAGCGGGGTACAGTGTTATTGCAAATGACTCAATTCAAACATTGGGAACTTTTATCGCGTCAAAACAAAAATGGTTTAAATGGTACACTCTTGCTAGTGCAGCATCATTTGTAATGATACTTGCTATTACTTGGGGCTGGTACAGTAATGATGGAGATATCTCTTACGGCAGACTAACAAGAATACCTTTCCAAGAAATACAATGGTATCACGCTGTGGCACCAGGAATACTTCTTGTATTAACAAGAGTAGGTATACCTGTTTCAACAACCTTCTTAGTTTTATCAGCTTTTGCATCAACGGTAGTACTTGAAAAGATGCTTATGAAAAGTGTTGTCGGCTATGGTCTTGCTGCAGCTGCTGCTTATATTTGCTGGATCGTTATCTCTAAATTTATTAATGAAAAATTAGATGAAGTTAATGACAAATGGATTTCCTTTTGGCGTAACTCTGTTTGGATAACTTCAGGCTGGTTATGGTGGGTTTGGTTATCTCATGATGTAGCAAACATTGCTGTATATCTTCCAAGACAATTAGATGTTTCTCTTTTATTAGTTGTTCTGGGTTACTTTACAGCACTACTTTTTTATATCTTCTACATTCATGGAGGGGCTATTCAAAAGGTTGTCTTAGAGAAAACTGGAACAAGATATGCAAGATCAGCAACTATAATCAATATTATTTATGCAGCTGTACTTTACTACTTTAAAGAGCTTAATGATTTACCCATGTCAACAACCTGGGTATTTGTTGGTCTATTATGTGGAAGAGAGTTAGCAATCGCATCAATGAATAAAGACTATAAGTTCAAATATGTGTTTCCACTAATTGGTAAAGACTTTCTTAAAATGATATTCGGATTAAGTGTGTCAGTTGGAATTGTACTTGCAATTCACTACATCATAATTCCAAATAATTGGTTTTAAGTATTAATTATTTAAGCTTAAACCTTGAGCACAAAAACTTAAAGATAAAGTAATTAAATTTCCCAAGACCATAGAAATTAGGTGCAGGTTTTTTAGTCTTTAATTTTTTAGCTTTTTTCTTCTTCATAGCCAATATGGTTTTGTGTTTCGTTTGAATGTTTCAGGTTATAACAATCTGTGCAAAGTAAGATCACCTCTGGTCCTGAGCTTACTTGTGTTAAGATGGCTGTATCATCTCCACACTCACTACACCCTGATAAACGTTTCTTCATTTACGTTTATTACGTGTTATCTCATTAATTCTATCAATATAATTTTTTATCTCAGGGTTATCTTGAGCTTTATTATCTTGTTTGGGGTTTTTCTTCCTTTGGTAATAATAATAGATAGGCATAACAACAGATAAGGCAACGATAATAATTGCTAATATGATTTCAGAAGTTGTAACCATTTAATATTTAATGACAGGCTTGATTGAATTTTTTAAGTCTCCAATAATTATAAGGCCAGGGTGTTAAAAATCCCGCAGTTAACATAATAGGTACCACCCACCAAGTTAGCATCGCTCCACCGGTTAAAAAATAATCTGTAGCGTTCATAGAAATTTCCATACTAACCATTGAGATGAAACTCATTCCACAGGCGGTCTTTAAAGCATTAATTAATTTAAAATTTTGTCTCATTAAAATAAAAGTTTCAAGCATAATGCTGGTTAATAAACCATTTATGATTGCTAAAGTCATAATGCCCAATACTGGAAAAGGAATTTTACTTAATTGAAAAAATAGTATGGTTCCAAAGTCACCAATTGCACAGCCGATAACACACCACATCGTATTCTTAGCACTTTTTCTCCACGTGTGTTTACACGACCAATGAAATGTGTCTGTTGCCATTTAATTTATTTACTTAAATTTATTTGATGTTTGTAATAATCATCTGGCCAAAAACTTTTAATGTAGGCTAAAACTGAATCTATATCTTTGTCATTTAATTTATCTCCAAAGGCACCCATTTTTCCTTCATAGTCACTAATTATTCCAACTAAACCATATTTAATAATTTTATGTAATGTCTCATCATCATGGTGCCAAGTGTGACCTGTACCATTTAAAGGCGGCGCTTTTCTATGGCCGTCTTCATCAACACCCTTCCAATTTTCAGCACCTGACAAATTAACTTGATGACAGCTTACACAATTATTTTGGTAGGCAATTTTACCTCTAGCAATCATTAATTGAGAATCTCTTGTGATTGGATAATGATTATCAGAATAAGAAATGCTACTTAATGATATAAGTAGAGTTGAAATTAGAAGTATTTTTTTCATAACTTATAAATTTATATATTAAAAATTGTTAGATTAATCTTATATTTTTTTAAGATTGATTGATTATAGTCCTTAATAATGAACAATTTTTTCTTATTTATTGTCACACTTTTTTGCTGGTCCCCTACTTGGTATGTCATCAAGTTTCAATTAGGTTACGTTGATCCATTAGTATCGGTGTTTTATAGATTTTTGATAGCTGCAATAGTTATTTTTGTTTATCTAATTTATAAGAAGAAAAATCTTAAGTTTTCTTTAAATCAGCATCTTTGGTTTTTACTCTTTGGTGTTTGTCTCTACTCACTAAACTATGTTTTCTTTTATCTATCAAACACTTATTTAATAAGCGCATTTCCAGCAGTTGTCTTTTCAACGGTAGTTATTATGAATATTTTAGGAGAAGGCTTTTATTTTAAAAAGAAACCTTCTTTAAAAACTTTACTTGGAGCAACTATTGGGATGATTGGAATTATAATCATTTTCAATGATGAGATTTTCAATTTCAGCTTTGCTAATGGAACTCATGTTGGATTATTTTTAGCCTTACTTGGTACATTTTCTGCATCAACAGGAAATATGGTTCATCAGAGAAACTTAAATAATAACTTTTCCTTAATACCAACACTTGCATATTCAATGCTTTATGGATCATTAGTTACTCTATTAATCACTCAAATAAAAGGTACTGAACTATTATTTGAATATAGCTTCAGTTATATCGCATCCCTTGCTTATCTATCAATAGTTGGCTCGATATTTGCTTTTATCTTTTACTTAAGATTATTAGAAAAAGTAGGAGCTGGACGAGCTGGTTATGTAGGAGTTGTTATGCCTGTACTTGCTTTATTAATCTCAACAATATTTGAAAACTTAGAATGGCAGCAAGATTTAATTATAGGCTTACCGATTTTAATAATTGGTGCAGTGCTCGTGATTAATCAGAAAATTAAACCTATAAAATAATTTCTAAGATTTTTTTATTTATTACATTTACCGATAGAGCCTAGTAAACATTTAGTTCCATCAATCCAAACAGCGTTATTAAGATTAGCACCTTCAAAAGTGGCATTTAAGATATTAGCACCCATTAAATCTGCTTCAAAAAGATTACTATTAGTAAAATTTGTCTCAATTAATGATGAGCCTTTAAAATTTACTCTTGTTAAGTTGGCACTTGAAAAGTTAGCTTTCTCAAAAATACCCCCTTCAAGATTTGCTTCATATAAATTCGTTCTAATAAAAGAAGATTCTACAAAATTACCGTTAGCTAATGTTGCATTCATCATTACCCCTTTATCAAAGGTAACTTTAATAAAGCTAATAAAGGAAAGATTAGAGTTTGGTATATAAGCTCTACTTAGATCTTGGCCTTCTGAAAATTGGCAATTAGAATAATCCACTCCATCAGTTGGAGCATCATCACAACCAGCTTTAGCACCACTAGTTAATAATAAGCTTAAGACTAAAATGGTAAAAAGCTTGCTCATAAAACCTGCTCTTATTAATTTTATCATGTCAAATGCTAACAAATCATAGATTGAGAGTCTTCTATTAATTTAATTATAGGTAAAATTAAGCCACTATTTATCGTTTAGGAAAGCCTTCTACTGTATAAAAATTTCTTATCTTCTTTAGAGATACATAATAAGCGCTATCTCTAAATGATTTTTTAATTTGTTTTTTAGCATTATAAATTTCAATAAATGCATTTCTCATACTATCTTCTAGGCCTGAAAAAGCTAAGTCTTCTTCATCAGCACCATGAATAATTTTTTTAATGGTGTCAAAATCTGTTTTAGTATTAGTTTTTTTATCTATCAAATCAATAATGTCTAATATTTTTTGTTCTTGAAATCTTTTTTCAACTCTACCAAAACGTATATGAGAAATATCTTTTACCCACTCAAAATAAGAAACTACAACACCCCCTGCATTGACATAGATATCAGGAATAATCATAACGCCTTTTTCAAATAATTTTTGATCCGCCTCAAATGAAATGGGTCCATTTGCAGCCTCAATTATTAATTTTGTTTTAATTTTATCTACATTATCAATGGTGATTGCATTTTCTAATGCAGCTGGAATTAAAATATCACAATCTAATTCTAAAAGTTCACTTGGATTATCTTTAAATTCTCCAAGTTTAGGATTATTGATACTTTTATTTGTTTTATAAAATTCAATTAGTGCATTTATATCAATGCCTTTTTTATTATATAAATAACCATCAAACTCACCTATGGCTATAATCTTTGCATTATCTCTATTATATAAATGTTTGGCTAAATTACTTCCAACATTACCAAAGCCTTGAACTATAATTTCATTATCTTTTAATTCATTTTTTAAACCAGCTTCTTTAACGACGTCTTCGTGTCTAAATATTTCTCTAACTACTTCTTCAATACCTCTACCGGTTGCTTCTGTTCTGCCAGCAATACCTCCTCTGTGTAAGGGTTTACCTGTTACACAACCTCTATAATTTATATCATCTGGTTTAAGTGTTTTATAAGTCTCTAAAATCCATTCCATTTCTCGTTGAGAAGTTCCAACATCTGGAGCTGGTACATTTAATGCTGGAGAAATAAAACCTTTATTAATTAGTTTACTAGCAAAGGCTTTAGTAATTTCTCTAAGTTGGGGCATGGTGTAATTCTTAGGGCTAATCTTTAAACCGCCTTTAGCACCTCCAAAAGGAATATTAACTATTGCACATTTGTAAGTCATTAAAGATGCCAAAGCTTCTGTGTCGTCTTGATCAACCGTTTCTGAATATCTTAGCCCACCTTTAGTTGGAAGAATATGTTCTGAATGAACCGCTCTCCATCCAGTAAAGTTATTAATTTTGCCATCTAAGACAACACCCACATTTACTTTAATTAATGAGTGAGTAGATTTTAAATGCTCAAGTAAGTCATCACTAAAGTTTAGTAATTTAGCTGATTTATCTACATGTAAATTAACGTTATCTTTAAAGCTCATTAATAATTATTATATCTTTAATTTATTTTTTTCCAATAACCATAAACACAACGTGTGCCCCGTCTAGAACAATCATAAGTATCATGTAAGACACCATCTTTAACAACGGTTATGTGTTTTGAACAAGATACAATTAAAGTCCCACTTGGAAGTTCATCTTTTTTTAAATGAACTTTACAGCCTTGACCAATAAACATAGTCGGCGTCCACTGCCAACCTAGTTTTTCAAGGTATTTCTTAACCACCACTCTATGCGTACCTGATCTTGGGCTGTCATTTTTTTGTTTTAAACTTCTTGCAAGTCTTGTTCTTGATGTAGTTCTAAATTCTTCATTTGCCTTATAAAGATCATCATAAATTTTTTGATAAGGAAGGCCTGATACAATTGCTATAGATCTAACTACACAGTCTCCAGCTTTACCTTTATATCCAGCCGCAGCTCTACCTCCATCATTGATTTGTAATTCTAAATTGCTACTTGAAAATAATCTTTTAAAGAAATTCACGATTTAGTTTTATGATCTAAGATCTCAACCATACACTGAGTTGCGTATTCACGCCATTCACTAGCAGTTTTGCCTTTAAGACTATCAAGCTGTTGCTTGTTACTATTAATGCTTTCTTGGTATTTAACTTTATCAGTTTCTTCTAGATTTTTTTCCATGTTAGCAAGATTGGTTTCCATGGCACTAATCCAACCATTACCAAGTTCAACACATTTAACATCATCTTTCTCATCACAAACTTGCTTGAAGAAATTGAAAATAACATCATCTGTTTTAATCTCTTTGCTCATGTTATCTGCCAAAAATACCTAATTTAACATCATAATCAACTGCAATTCCATAATCAGGATCATCATCACTATCAACTACTAGCTGACCTGCTTTACTTAATAGTCTATGACAATCTTTAGTTAGATGTCTAAGTTTAACTTTTTTTCCAAAACTATTATATTTATCAGCAATGTCTTCAATTGCTTTTAATGCTGATTGATCAATTACTTTTGATCCTGCAAAATCTATAATGATTACTTCAGGATCTTCTTCTGGTTTAAATAATTCTAAAAAGCTATCCGTTGAACTAAAAAATAATGGTCCTTCTATTTCATAAACTTTAGCACCTTGTTCTCTAATAGATGGTCTCTCAACTGCTCTAATTCTTGACGCAGATTTCCAAGCAAAAACTAATGCAGATACAATCACTCCAACAATTACGGCAACAGCTAAATCTTCTAAAACAGTTACAACAGTTACGAGAACAATAACTAACGCATCACTCTTTGGTACAAAAAATAATATCTTTAAAGAGTTCCAGGCAAAGGTTCCAATTACTACCATAAACATAACACCAACAAGTGCTGCAATTGGGATCATCTCTATATAGCTTGATGTATATAAAATAAAAATTAATAAGAATAATGCAGCAGCTATTCCTGCTATTCTTGTTCTGCCACCTGACTTTACATTAATCATAGATTGACCAATCATCGCACATCCACCCATACCCCCAAAAAAACCAGTGACTGTATTTGCAAAGCCTTGAGCTAAGCATTCCTGACTAGCCCCACCTCTTTTATTAGTAATTTCACCAACTAAGTTAAGGGTTAACAGGCTTTCAATTAAGCCAATGGCTGACAATATAAATGCATAAGGGAAGATAATTTTTAAAGTTTCAAAGTTTAAAGGAACACTTGGAATTGAAAATATTGGTAATCCTCCTTTAACACTTGCAAGATCTCCAACACTTGGAATATCAATCTTTAATGCTAACACTAATAAAGATGTAACTAAAATTGCAGCAAGTGTTGCTGGAACCGCTTTAGTAATCTTTGGTAGTAACCAAATGATTAACATCGTTAAAATAACGAACCCTACTGAATAATATAAAGTGTTTCCTGAAATCCATTCTAATTGCCCCATTGCATTAAGGGTTTTAAACTGACTAAGTTGTGAAATACCAATAACAATTGCAAGGCCATTAACAAAACCTAACATTACCGGTTGGGGTACCATTCTAATAAATTTTCCAAGCTTAAAGACACCCGCTAATAATTGTAAAATTCCCATCAAAACTACGGTTGCAAACAAATACTGTGCACCGTGATCCATAACAAGGGACACCATAACAACAGCTAAAGCACCGGTTGCTCCTGAAATCATTCCAGGTCTTCCACCAAACACAGCTGTAATTAAACCAACAATAAAAGCTGCATAAAGCCCTGATAAAGGTGCAACTCCTGCAACAAAAGCAAAGGCAATAGCTTCAGGAACTAACGCTAAAGCAACTGTTAAACCAGATAAAACTTCAATTCTAAATAAAGAAAAGGATGCCCCTTCTTTTGGAATATAATTTTGTGAATTAAAACCAATAGATTTTGCAAATGATGAGAGTGTGGTTTTAATCAATGTGTTTAAATTTTAATTATTTATGAGTCGGTGTGTTATCTATTTAGTAAAGCAAGCAGTTGATAAAGTCTAGTTTCAATTAATACGTGTTAACAAATTTGGGACGAATCAGATACATAATGATTAAGAGGTAGTGGCGGGAGACTAAAACTACCTCTGTCTTTATCCCTTAAAATACTTTTTAATTTTTGAAATAGTTTTCGCTAATAGAACTTTTGAATAAGGTTTTCCTTTAATAACCCAAACCGATAGTGGCCACGTACTGTCTTTAGTAGATCTTGCAATAATATGAATATGTAATTGAGGAACAATATTGCCAATTTTTTCAACATTAAGTTTTTTTGTTTTAAAAATTTTTTTCATTAACTTGCTGCAATGAACAATTTCTTTCATTAATAACATTTGATCTTTTGAATTAAGTTCTGAGATATCGGTTATATTTTTTCGCTTTGGAATTAAAATGATCCAAGGAAATTTAGCATTATCAATTAAACGAATACTGCATAATTTTAATTCAGTTATTAAATGAGAATCTTTTAGAAAACTTTTACTTACTTTATTTGCCATAACTACAGTTTGAAATATTCATATAAAAATTTTGCAGCAATGATAAGTAAAAATATTCCAAAATATTTACTAATTCTATTCTTATCAATTGTATGAACTGTTCTTGCACCAATTCTAGCCATAAAGGTTGTAATCGGTATAAAAATTAAAAAAGCAGGAATATTTAAAAAACCAATACTTAATGGAATATTTGTTTTTAAATAACTGCCAGTTATCAAAAATCCGATTGCGCCAAATAATGCTATTAAAAAACCAATAGCTGCAGCGCTACCTATAGCTCTATTAATTGAGTAACCAAAAAACTTTAGAATTGGAACATTCATAACAGCCCCTCCAATACCCATGGGTGCCGAGATAAAACCTACTAAAAATCCTAAAATAATTTTCAAATGAAGCTTAATTTTAAGAGTTATATTTTTTTCCTTTTCTTTTAATAATAAAAGATAAATACTTAATAAAAATATTACGATTGCAAAGAAAAGAACTAAGGTTTTAGTTTTAAGAGTTGCTGCAAAAATTGTTCCAAAAATAACACCAAGTACTACAAATATTCCATAACTTTTAACTATATCAAAATCCACTGCTTTAAATTTATGATGAGTTAAAACTGAGACAGTTGAGGTTGGTATTATGATTGCAAATGATGTTCCAACTGCAAGGTGCATGACATATTGTTGATCAATCCCTAAAGAATTAAAAATATAAAACAAAAATGGAACTGTAATTAATCCACCGCCAATACCAAATAAACCTGCAACAAATCCCACAGGAATAGCGGTTAAGGCCATTAGTAGGCTAAAGTATATGTACTCGTTAGATAAAAGAGAACTAAGCAGATTGACTTACCGACGTGTCGACATTGTTATATTTAATCTTATCCATGATGTGATCAATCTTTTTAACATCGGCATCTCTAACACACATATTTTCGCTTAAATACCTTTTCCAAAAGCTAGATCCTGTTTGACCATGAAATAATCCAAGTGTATGTCTCATAATTTGATTTAAACGTGTTCCTTTTTTTATTTCTTCTCTAACGTACGGTAGCAACTGTTCAATTACATCTTGTCGACTTGGTACATTTTCATTATTAAATATATCTCTTTCAATATCAGCTAATAAATAAGGAGTATGGTAAGCAGCACGTCCGATCATAACTCCATCAACTTTATCTAAGTGATCTTTCATTTGATCAGTTGTGGTAATTCCACCATTGATAATAATTTCTTCATTAGGGAAATCTTTTTTTAATCTGTAGACAAAATCATACTTTAAAGGAGGGATGTTTAGATTTTGTTTAGGAGTAAATTTTCCAAGAATAGCTTTTCTTGCATGAATGATGAAAGTTTTAACACCAGTGCTTTTTAAAGTTGAAATAAAATGATGTAAATTTTCATAATCCTCGGTGTCATCATAACCAATTCTTGTTTTAATCGTGACCGGCAACTTTGTAACCGATTGCATTTTACTTAAGCAATCTGCAACTAAATTTGGTTCTTTCATTAAGCATGCCCCAAATTTATTTTTCTCAACTTTTTTTGAAGGGCAACCAAGGTTTAAATTTATCTCATCATAACCAAAGTCTTCACCTGCTTTGGTAGCCTCTGCAAGTAAAGTTGGAGACGATCCACCAATTTGAAGGGCTATTGGTTTTTCATTTATATTAAATTCTAATAGTTTTTTTTTATCCCCTCGATGAATAGCTTCAGAGACAACCATCTCACTATAGAGCAATGTATTTTTACTAATCAGTCTTAAAAAAAAACGTTCATGACGATCAGTGCAATCCATCATAGGTGCAACGGATACTTTCCTGTTCATACTAAACTTTTATATTATTTTTTTAGCTATTTGTAGTCTCTGAATCGTCAGAGTTTTCTTCAGTTGTTTCAGCTTCTGTTTCAGCTTCAGCTATTTGATCTAAAGAAACTGCTGTCTCTTCATCTCCCACTTCTAACTCTGCATCAACGTCAACTTCTGGCTCTGCCTTTGCAGTTAATTCTTCTAAATCATCAGAGGATACTTGAATTTTTTCAGGAATTTTTCTAGCTCTTTTAGATGGTAAAATAGGAGTTCCACTTTTAGAAATTTCACCTTTGTACATACTTTCAAAATCATCACCAATAATTTCATCATCATCAGTGCCATCGTCAACTTGCTCAACGTGTTTTCTAAGTTTGTGTACAGCGCTATCTGTTAAGTCTGAAACTTTAATAGTTTCTGCTGCAATTTCTCTTAAAGATATAACTGTGTTTTTGTCATTATCTCTATCTAAAGTTGGTTCTAAACCAGAATTTAATTGAACTGCTCTTTCTTTAGCAACTAAAACTAATTCGTAAGGACTTTCTACTTTATCTATGCAATCTTCTACTGTTACTCTAGCCATGCGCAGTATCTATACAGTAGTTAAAAAAAAATCAAGGATAATTCTATAAATAATCAGGATTAAGCTTGTTCTTTACAAGGAATAACAACAATATTGCTATTAAAATATAAGATCCTGAAACAAGAGCAATTTGCTCAATAGAAAGACTATTATCAATCAAAATTCCAAAGAGTGCTGTACCAAATGCAGTTGAAAATACCATTAACGCTGTGGTTAATGCTTTAATGGAACCAATATATCTTACTCCATAAATCTCAGCCCAAGTAGCAGAACCTAGAACATTTGCTAGTCCATTTGAAATTCCAATTAAACCTAAAAATACAAATGATGAAATTGGTGAGTTAAAATAATAAAGCACAAACGTTGCAACTAATAAAGGAATGTTCATATAAATTATTAATTTTCGACTACTAAACTTATCAATTAAAAAGCCTGTTAAAAATAAAGTAATCACTGATAAAATTGAATACACCATAAAGGATTGGGCAATAACATAAGGTCCCCAACCTTTAGATGACACTATAAAAGATTGATAAACAAATGTACCCGTTGCAATCCAAGGCATCGCTAACATGCTTAAACATATAATATAAAAGCGATAATCTTTTAAAACTTCACCTCTCGTCCATTGTTTTATATCTTTAGTTTTAATATTTGTGGCAATAGATGTTTCTCTTGAGTCTAATTTAACGTTTTTAACTAATGTAACAATGACAATAGGTAAAATGATAATAACTGAAATTGATATGGCTATCCAAATATTTCTCCAATCAATAAAAGTTAATAAAAAAATAATTAATAAGGGTAAAATAAATTCAGCTAACGATAAACCAAGCCAAGTTGTGCTTAATGCACGTCCCCTAGTCTTTTCAAAAAATCTTGATATTGTTGTGGTTGCAGTGTGAGACATTAGTCCTTGACCTGATAACCTCATTAAGAAAATTGATAAAAATAAGAAAGCGACTGATGAAATTTTAGAAAATAAAAAACAAGAGATCGCTAGTAACGCAATGACATAAGATGCAAATTTTAAAATATTAAAGTCATCTATTTTTTTACCAACCCAAACAAGTATAAAACTACTTAATAGAGTAGCAGATGCATAGATAGATCCAAACTGACCATGCGTGATAGAAAGCGCGTCTCTTATGCTTGAATTAAACAGTCCTAGAAAAAAACTCTGTCCAAAGCTTGAAAAAAATGTAAATATAAAACCAAATAAAATTACTTTAAAATTCAAACTTTTAAACATAGGAAATAGAAATTATGAGCAATGTTGCATTTATAGGTTTAGGTGTCATGGGTTATCCAATGGCAGGATATATATCAAAAGCAGGTCACAATGTAACTGTTTATAATAGAACAGCTGCAAAAGCTGATAAATGGGTTGCTGAATATAAAGGGTCAAAAGCAGATACTCCTGCAAAAGCTGCAGAAGGTGCAGATTTTATATTTACCTGCGTTGGTAATGATAATGATTTAAGAGAAGTAACTTTCGGTGACAACGGTATCTTTAAAACAATTAAAAAAGGCTCAGTTTACATTGATAACACAACCGCTTCTGCAACGATTGCTAGAGAAATTTATGAGCATTCATTAAAAAGTGAATTTGGTTTCTTAGATGCACCGGTATCAGGTGGACAAGCTGGTGCTGAAAATGGTGCTCTAACTGTTATGATTGGTGGAGATCAAGCAAACTTTGATAAAGCAAAAGACATTATTGATTGTTACAGCAAAAAGATGAAATTATTAGGTGGTGCTGGTAATGGTCAATTAGCAAAAATGGTTAATCAAATTTGTATTGCAGGTCTTGTTCAAGGTTTATCAGAAGCAATTAACTTTGGAAAAAAAGCAGGTTTAAATATGGAAGATGTAATTGAAGTTATATCTAAAGGTGCTGCTCAATCTTGGCAAATGGAAAACAGATATAAAACGATGATTGATGATCAGTTTGAATTTGGTTTTGCAGTTGATTGGATGAGAAAAGATTTAAAAATTGCTATGGATGAAGCTAAAAATAATGGCTCTCAACTTCCTGTAACTGAAATCGTTGATAAATATTACGGTGAAGTTCAAGAAATGGGTGGAAACCGTTGGGATACTTCCAGTTTAATTAGAAGACTAAGTAAATAATCTCGTATGCAACCAGCGTACTACGAAGATTTTGTGGAGATCAAAAATAAAATCTGGTCCATGCTGGATAATGCTATCAAAGATAGAGGGTCTCAATTTAGAATTCCTGTATTTATTTGTGGTGGTCAAGATGACTTTGATGGAAGAATTGTAGTCCTTAGAAAATCAGATAGAGAAAACAATATTATCCAATACCATAGTGATATCAGATCAGATAAAATTGCTAAATTAAAAGCAAATAAGAATGCATCAATGTTATTTTATGACAAGGATGAGAAGATACAAGTTAGACTTAAAGTTGAGTGCACCGTTAATCATGAAAATGATATTACAAAACAGTCCTGGTTAAAAACAGGACACATGAGTAGAAAATGTTATTTAGTTGATAACGGACCAGGAACATTATCTGAAACCCCTACTTCAGGACTAAAGCCTGAACTAGATAATTTTGAATTTACAATGGAGCAAAGTGAAGTGGGATATAAAAATTTTACTGTTATTCAATGTAAAATTAAAAGTATGGAATGGCTTTATTTAGCAGCCAAAGGTCACCGTCGTGCTAAATTCGATTTAGAAAATAACAAGGATACCTGGTTAATTCCTTAAAAAACTGATTTAGAATATTTTTTCCAATTATCTTGGTAATGAATTGCATTTTCAGTAATTGACTTTGCCTCTTCTTTTGAGACTTGTCTTACAATTTTGCCAGGGGATCCAACCACTAAAGAATTGTCAGGAATGACTTTGTTTTCTGTGATCAATGCATTAGCTCCTATGATGCAATTTTTTCCAATCTTTGCACCATTTAAAATTACAGCACCAATTCCAATTAAAGAATTGTCTTCAATCGTGCAGCCATGCAGCATAACCAAATGACCAATAGTTACATCTTTACCAATTTTTAATGGGTAACCTGGATCGGTATGCAATACACTGCCATCTTGTATATTGGAGCCTTCACCGATATGAATATTTTCAACATCCCCTCTTAAAGTTACATTAAACCAAATGCTGGTATTTTTTTCTAAAGTTACATCACCAATGATGGATGCATTAGATGCAGACCAATTATCACCTAAATTTTTAACTTTTTTATCTTCCAAATCATAAAACATAACTTATATATTATTATAACATGCCGTTAAAAACTCCAATATGTGATTTCGGACAAGCAGCTAAAAGCTTTGAATTAAAGTCCACTAATAACGAAATTATTAAATTAAATGATGTTAAAGGGACAAATGGAACTTTGGTTATGTTTATTTGTAACCACTGTCCTTATGTAAAAGCAGTTATTAAAGACATTGTTGAAGATTGCAAAAATTTAGAAAAACATGGGGTAAAAGCAGTAGCTATTTCAGCAAATGATCCAATAAATTATCCTGAAGATAGTTTTGAAAATATGATTGAATTTTCAAAAAAACATCAGTTTAGTTTCCCTTATTTATTTGATGAAACTCAAAATGTTGCAAAAAGTTATGATGCAGTGTGCACACCTGATTTTTTTGGGTATAATAATCATTTAGAATTACAATACAGAGGTCGAATAAGAGAATTAGTCAATTTAAAACCGGTAAGAGCTGGTGATAGTGATTTATATAGTGCAATGAAACAAATAGCTGAGACTGGTAAAGGTCCTGAAATGCAAATTCCAAGTGTTGGCTGTAGTATCAAATGGTTAGATAATTAATGTACTTAATAGTTACAAAAACGTTCCCTCCAGAAGTTGGAGGTATGCAGAATTTAATGTGGGGTTTAGCAAATGAACTTTCAAAACATTACATGATAAAAGTATTCGCTGATTATCATGAAAATCATAAATTATTTGATGAGCAAGTTTCTTTTTCAATAGAGCGTGTTGGTGGCATAAAACTTCTTAGAAAATATAGAAAAGCTCAATTGATTAATGAATTTATTAAAGAAAATAAAATTGATGGTATAATTGCTGATCATTGGAAAAGTTTAGAACATCTTAAAACTAATAAAAAAAAGATATGCTTGATCCATGGTAAAGAAATTAATCATGAAAAAGGTACCTCTCTTAATAAAAGAGTATTGGAGGTTTTAGATAGTGTTGAAACCATCGTTGCTAATTCTGAGTACACTAAAAATTTAGCTATTTCATTGGGAGTTCAGCAAGATAAAATTGTAGTTATAAATCCAGGTGTTGATCCTGTTGAAGAATTAGATAAAAAAACTTTAGATAAAGTAGAGAATTTATTAAAACATAAGTCTCCAAAATTAATTACTGTTTCTAGATTTGATAAAAGAAAAAACCATGAAAAAGTAATCATGGCGCTTCGAAATTTAAAACAAATCTACCCTAGTATTATTTACATTTGTGTGGGTTACGGCGATGAAGAGGAAAATATTAAAAAATTAGTAGCAGAATTGGGCCTTCAGCCACAAGTGATGTTTTTTAAAGATATTTCTAACGAATTAAAAAATGCACTAGTTGCTAAATCTAATATTTTTGTAATGCCATCTATTGTTCATAAAAAATCTGTTGAAGGATTTGGGATAGCTTATGTTGAAGCTGCTCAATATGGATTGCCCTCTCTTGGTGGAAAAGATGGAGGTGCAGCAGATGCAATCGAGCATGAAAAAACAGGTTTAATCTGTAATGGCAATGAATTAGATGAAGTGTATTCATCAATTAATTTAATGTTAGAAAATAATAAATTCCAAGAGTATGGAAAAGCTGCCAAAGAAAATTCTGCTAAATTTAAGTGGAATATAATTATTGAAGAATATAAAAAAATTCTAAACTAAATTTTTTTATTTTTAATTGTTTTATAAATTTGCCAACTAACAATTAGAATTGTAACTCCTATAATTGATGCGGTAAGAGGTCTGTCCCATAAAAAAGTCCAAGAACCATCACTTATTAATAAAGATCTTCTTAAATTTTCTTCCATTAATCCACCGAGGACAAAGGCTAATATAAGCGGTGGCATTGGAAAATCATATAAGCGCATAAAAGTTGCAACAACTGCAATTCCAATCATTAAATAAATGTCAAAATTATTAAATGACATTACGTAAATTCCTGTAATTGAAAAAAATAAAATAAGTGGAATTAAATAATTTTTAGGTACAGCAAGTATTCTTGCTATGTAAGGTATTAAGGGCAAGTTTAGAATAAGTAATACTACCATTCCAATATACATCGACATAATAACTGACCAAAAGATTTCAGGATTAGTTATATAAAGTCTAGGGCCTGGTTGAATTCCAAATCCTAATAAAGCACCAAGCATTACAGCGGTTGTTCCACTTCCAGGTATTCCTAAAGTTAATAAAGGCACAAAAGCTCCAGAACATGCTGCATTGTTTGCAGTTTCTGGTGCAGTTAAGCCATGAACACTACCTTTACCAAATTTTTCTTTCTCTTCATCACTAACAAAATTTCTTTCCATTCCATAGGCTAGAAATGATGCAATAGTTGCACCCGCTCCTGGTAAAACTCCAATTAAAAAACCAATAACTGAGTTTCGAGGAATAGCTTTTAACATTTTGGTTCTTTCTTCCTTGTTAATTTTAATCGAACCAAGCTCTGTTAATGAAACTTGTTTGGCAACTGCAGATGGATCATTTCGTTTTAAAATAATTGTTAAAGCTTCACTCATAGCAAAAGTTGCCATTACAACTAAAACGAAACTTATCCCATCAGATAAATTCATATTGTTAAATGTAAATCTTGAAATATCAGATAAAGAATCTTGACCGACTGACGCTAACATTAAACCTAAAACAACCATCATCATTGCTTTTAAAAATTGCCCCTTTGATGAAAAAGCTGCAATTGCTGTTAAACCTAAAATCATTAAAGCAAAATAATCTGGTGATCTGAAAGATAAGCTTACTTTAGATAAGCTTGGTGCAAGAAATAATAAATAAATTGAAGCAAGGGTTCCACCTGCAAAAGAACTCCAAGCAGCAATCGCTAATGCTTTTCCAGCTTTTCCTTGTTGAGCCATTGGATATCCATCAAATGATGTTGCAACAGTTCCAGGAACGCCTGGAGCATTTAATAAAATTGATGAAGTTGATCCACCAAACACTGCACCATAATAAACACCTGCCATTAAAATTAATCCAGTAGCTGGATCAAAACCATAAGTAATAGGTATCATTAATGCAATTGCTGTCATTGGTCCAAGACCTGGGAGCATTCCAATGATGGTTCCAAAAAAACAGCCAATCATAACCATAAATATGTTTTGAAATGTAAGAGCTGTTTTTAAACCAATTAAAATTCCTTCAATCATCCCATAACTCCAATTAGTTTTAAAAATGGATCTCTTAAATAAATTTCAAGCACTCCATGCAATAGATACATAAAAGCACCCACAAAAGGGAAAGAGAGTAAAAATATTAACTTCCACCTTCTCTCACCTAACGCATAATAAGAAGATGCTAGAAATAGAGAGGTCGTTAAAAAATAACCTACTTTTAATATAGTTACTCCATAAATAATTGCTATGAGCACAAGTATAGCTGTTTTTTTATACTCTAAGTTTTTATGATTAACTTTAATGGTATTGGGCTCTGGTAAAATAATTTTTAAACCAGAAAAAAATAAACCTGCATAACCTAAGTAAATTGGAAATGTTCTGGCATTGAAAGGTGCCTTTTCATCAAATGAAAAAACTTGAATTTGATACGCGATATATAAATAGAATGCTGAGAAAATAAAAAAGAGCAGTGATATAATTTTAGTAGTATTTATATTCACTGCTCTAATTTTTAAATAATCCTAAAGGATTATATAACTCCTAATTTCTTCATAAGAGCTGTCATTTCTACAGTTTGTGCATCTAAGAATTTAACAAAATCCTTATCTGAGTTATAAATATTAACCCAAGCATTTCTTTTTCTAACAGCTTCCCATTCAGGAGTTTCCATCACTTTACCTAACATTGTAGATAAAGCTTTTTTATCTTTATTGCTCATATTTGGAGGTCCAAAAAATCCTCTCCAGTTTACGAACTGAACATCATATCCTTGTTCTTTTAGAGTTGGTGCATCTGGTGCATCAGCTATTCTTGAAGGAGCAGTAATACCAATAATTCTTACTTGGTCTCTTGCACCCATAAGTTCACCTAAACCTGTAGAGATAATTTGAGTTTCTCCAGATAAAAGTCCAGCTAACGCTTTTCCACCAGCATCATAAGGAATATAAGCAACATCATTTGGATTAGCACCAGCAGCTTGGAAAGCTAAAGCACCAATTAAATGGTCCATACTTCCTCTTACTGATCCACCAGCCATCTTAATAGAGCTTGGATTCTTTTTATATGCATCAACTACATCTTTAAAGTTTTTGTAAGGTGAGTCTTTTGCAACTGCAATCGCACCGTAGTCACCAATTACACCAGCGATCGGTGTAACATCTTTATAAGATAAAACTCCAGATCCTGTAACATAACCTTCGTGTCTAGTAATAGATCTTAAAACTAGCGGCGTAGATTGTACTAAAATTGTATTTTTAGGTTGAGTATTAATCATGAAAGCTAAAGCTTTTCCTCCACCACCACCTGACATATTTTCAAATGATGCACTTTTTAACATTCCTGATTTTGTTAAAGCTTCTCCAGTACCTCTAGCAGTTCCATCCCATCCACCACCAGCACCACCACCAATTACGAAATGGATTTTTTCCATTGCGATTGAATTTGTTGCTGTTGCAGAGAATAATAGAATTGCTGAGAATAATACTGAAACTAATTTTTTAATGTTTTTCATTATATTCCTCTATTGTTAGTTTTTAATATTTGCAGTTAATTATACTATGGTCTTGAAAGCAAGTTTTTGAATAGAATGCAACTTAAAGTTGATTTTCTTTCCTTAGGAAATAAGTAAGTGTTATCTCAAATATTTTATTTATAAAAAAATAGATATCTTTAATTACGGAAGTTTCTTTTCTGTTATCTTTTTTAAAGTAAATGATAAAAGAATATTTGTTAATGAAAAATTCTTCTATTCAATTTAATTCCTTTAACATTAAAGAATTATTTTCTAAAAAATTTCTATTAGTTATTTTAATTTCTATCCCGAGCGCAATTGTAGCTGACTATTTTAATATCCCATTAGCGTGGATGCTTGGTCCTATGCTTGCAGTTTCAGTTGCAGCCTTAAGTGGATTAAAAATTAAAATGCCAAAACTAGCTTTAAGTTCAATTTTAATAGTTCTTGGTCTTCATATTGGAAATTATATCGATCAAAATTTAATCAATCAGATGACTGAATGGGTGTGGACTTCAATAATAATGTTTGTCTATATTTTAATAAGTATTTTAATTGTTTCAAAATATTTACAAAAATTTTCAGGCTATAATGTCAAAACTTCTATTTTTTCAGCAGCACCAGGCGCTTTAGGACCTTTAATGATATTAGCAGAGCATGAAAAATCTGACTTATCGCAAGTTGCTACATCACATTTAATTAGATTAATTATAATAATAACTGTCATTCCCTTTTTTGTTGTTAATTACTCAACAAATGAAGCCCTAACAATTGAAAAATTTAATTATCTTGA
Source organism: Candidatus Pelagibacter sp. PS_16 (assembly GCF_059417965.1). Lineage (NCBI taxonomy): Bacteria > Pseudomonadati > Pseudomonadota > Alphaproteobacteria > Candidatus Pelagibacterales > Candidatus Pelagibacteraceae > Candidatus Pelagibacter > Candidatus Pelagibacter sp. PS_16. Next base: position 770,247 of record NZ_CM182074.1, read on the forward strand.
TCAAAACCATTTTCATCTTTTAATTCTCTTAATAGGTTCGATTTTATTAATTTTCTTATTTGATAAAATTGGTGTGCCTGCTGCATTATTATCTGGGACATTAGTTGCAAGTGGAATTTTACAAATAACGGAAGTTGCCTCCTACAAACTGCCGGATGAAAGTATAAATTTTTGTTTGCTTATTTTAGGTGCCTCTGTGGGTTGTCGTTTTGCAGATAAATCATTAAAAGAAGTTGCGGGTAATTCATTTCATAGTTTAGTTGCAACTGTAATACTTGTAGCTCTTGGATTATTAGCTGCAATTGTTGCAACATATTTTGTTGATACCAATTTCTTAACTCTACTTTTATCTTTTTCTCCTGGGGGAATTTATGAAGTAGCAGTTATAGCAATTGCTTTTGATTTAGACCCTAACTTTGTAGCATTTCATCATATTATTAGATTACTGATGATACTCTTCACTGTTCCTGTAATATTGAAAATTATTGGTAAGAAATTAAATTAATATTTTTTCTAAAACTTTAGCTGCACTTAATTTTTCTAAATCATCAACTTGTATTGCTTTAAAGTTTTCTCGCTCAATACTAACTTTAAAAGCTGTTGTATGTTTACCAAATAAAGTCAAACCTTTTACTCCAAGATGAGCAGTCATATGAGCTGGTCCTGTATCATTTGCAATAACAAATAAGCTTTCTTTAATCAAGCTTGCAAGTTGAGAAATATCTAAAGCTTTACCTTTATCTAAAATTGAAATGGCATTAATGTTTTTTGCATCATCGATTTCAGAGGGTCCAGGTGCTACAATAACTTTAATTTGATCTTTATATTTATTTTTAATTAATTCTATTAGCTCATTATAATGGGGCCACTTTTTATGTGTTAGATGCGCTGAACAAAATGGAAATAAGACAATGTATTTGTCTAACTTAAATTCTTGTTTAATATGATCAATGTTAGTCACAGCCCAACTAAAGTTTGGTTTCATGGTGTACTCTGTTTTAATTCCAGAGGTTTTAAGTTGATGATCAAATCTATTTAAAACTGGGTCTTTATCAAATTCATCTTTTGAAATATTACTTGGTAAAGTTGTTTCTGAGCTAGACCAAGTATTAAAATTTGCTTTTGGAAATAAAATATTTTTATAAAATTTTGTTCTAGATGAGTTTTGTAAATCATAAACTTTTCTAAAATTCTTCTTTTTCAAGTTTCTCATTAACATATATAGATAAATTAAATTAAATCTTGATTTACGTTTGTCTAAAATAACATTGTGTACAAATGGGTTTTTCCTAAATAATTCAAAATAAGGTTTTGTTGTTAAGATATGTATTTGATCTTCAGGGTGGTTTTCAGAAATATCTTGAATTGCCCCACAAGCTTGGGCTATATCTCCTAAAGAACCATGTTTGATAACTAAAATATTAGACATATTTCTAACAACTTAACATAGTATAAATTTTTATGAATAAAATTCTAGTTGAAGTATCAGTTGGTGAACTTTTAGATAAAATTTCTATTTTAGAGATTAAACAAGAAAAAATTAAAGATCCTGAAAAATTAAAATTTATTAATGATGAGCACAGTATTTTAAAAAATCAATTAGATAGCAATGTTAAATCTGATGAAAAACTTAATACACTTTTTCAATCCCTGAAAGATATTAATGCAAAATTATGGGTGATAGAAGATGACAAACGATTGTGTGAAAAAAATTCTGATTTTACTGAAAAATTTATAAAATTATCAAGGGATGTTCATTTTTTAAATGATGATCGTGCTAAAATAAAATTAGAGATGAATAATCACACAGGCTCTAAGATTAAAGAGATTAAAGAATATACTTCTTATTGAAAACTATATTTCTTTTCTAAATATTTTATCAAGTTGTGAAAAATAAAAGTCATAAATAAATAAATTCCACCTGCTAAAAGAAACACTTCTAAAGGTTTATAAGTCGTTGATACAATATGTTTTGCAACTCCTGTAATATCCATTAAGGTTACCGTGCTTGCAAGAGATGTGCCCTTCATCATTAATATAATCTCATTACCATAAGCTGGTAAAGATTGTCTGATCGCTACAGGAATTTGAATTTTATATAAAATAATTTTACTTGATATCCCTAAACTTTTACCCGCTTCAATTATTCCAGGTTTTATAGTTTGAAAAGCTGATCTTAAAATTTCTGAAGTATAGGCCCCAGTATTTAAGGCAAATGCAATAATTGCGCACCAATAGGGTTCTTTTAAAATGACCCAAAGAAAAGTTGATCTTAACCACTCGATTTGTCCAAGACCATAATAAATTATAAATATTTGAACTAGTAATGGAGTTCCTCTAAATAAATAAGAATATCCATAAGCAAATTTATTAATAAATGGGTTTTTGTTTAATCTTAAAACTGCAAATAAAAATCCAATAAATAAACCAATGATTAATGATGCTGATAACAATTTTAAAGTTATAACTGCAGCACTAAGTAACTTTGGTAAACTTGTGATCATTAAATCAAAATCCATTAAAAGCCCCTGCTATATTTGACTTCAAGTCTATTAATTAACTTCATACTTAAAAACGTAAGCATCAAATATAAAACTGCCGCAAAACAGTAAAAGAATAAGGGATCTCTAGTAGAACCTGCTGCAATATAAGATTGTCTCATAATCTCAACTAAACCTGTAACTGATATTAAAGATGTATCTTTTAAAGTGATTTGCCAAACATTACTTAAGTTTGGAATAGCAAGTCTTAACATTTGAGGTAGAATTATTTTATAAAATTGTACAAATTTACTAACCCCTAAAACTTTAGCAGCTTCAAATTGACCTTTATCTATTGATTGTATCGCTCCTCTAAATACTTCTGTTGAATAAGCGCCAGATATAATACCGATTGCAACTGAACCAGTAATAAATGCATTAATCTCAATGTATTCAAAGTATCCAAAAATTGAAGCAACATACATAATCGCTCCACTTCCCCCAAAAAAGAAAAGGTAAATTACTAATAATTCTGGAACCCCTCTGATGACTGTGGTGTACGTATTGCCAATAAAATTTAAAAATTTATTATTTGATAATTTTAATGGCGTAAAGATTAATGAAAATAAAAAACCAATTAACATTGCAGTAACTGCTACTGCAATTGTCATTAGAGTTGCATAAAACAACTCATCTCCCCAGCCTGTTTTTCCGAATGATAAAAGATCCATATCGAAAGGGCGACTAATTAAATAGTCGCCTTTTCAAAATATTATTTACATAGAAGCGTCAAAGCCAAAATGCTTGATCGCTAATTTGCTGATGATTCCTTGTTTTCTAGCAGTGTTAATTGCTTTGTTGAAATCTTTAAGAAGTTTTGCATCTCTTGTACCGATTGCATCATCTCCACCTTGTCTAATTCCAACACCAACACCATTACCAAAAGCACCACCTGAAAAAGTAGGTCCAACTAATACTACTGGTTTTCCTGATTTATCCGCATAATCAGTGAATGCAACAGCTGCAGCTAATGCAACATCACATCTACCAGAAGTTAAGTCTAAGTTTACTTCATCTTGAGTTTTGTAAGTTCTAACATTTACTTTACCTACATCACCAGACTCTAAAAAGTTTTGGTGAATAGTTCCAGTTTGTGTACAAACAGTTTTTCCAGCAAGCGCAGCAGTTAAAGTCTTAAGAGTTTTCTTAACAGCACTTCCACCTAAAGTTAAATTAATTCCTTCTGGTGTATCCATGCCCTCTAAACTAGAACCTTTCATTACCGCAAGGGCTGCAACTTCGTCTGCATAACCTTGTGAAAAAGTAATTGTTTTTTGTCTTTCAGCAGTAATTGACATTCCTGCCATGATCGCATCGAACTTTCTCATTAACAAGGCTGGAATCATTCCATCCCAATCTTGTTCAACGATAGTACACTCGTGACCCATGATTTTGCATAGCTCTTCTGCTAACTCAACCTCAAAACCAATAAGAGCACCTGAAGCATCCTTAGAGTTCCATGGTGGGTAAGCACCTTCTGTTCCAATCTTTATTTTATCAGCGTAAACATTTCCGATTAATAATAAAGAAGCAAGAACACTTAATATTGTTTTTTTAAATATATTCATTTTTTCCTCCATATGATTATGAGGATTTATTTCACAATTTTAATAATTTAAAAAGAAATTTTTAGTGATTAATTGATGATGAAAAGTTCCAAGAACAGTCAAAACTTGGGATGTAAACCCTATCCAAAGTTGTATTTCCAAAATTCTTATTGAAAACATCTAACCATTTCTCTACTTGCTCTGGTTTCTTATCTTGGCTACCCACTTGAGCGGTAATTACTCCATTAGGTTTTAATATTCTAATTAATGAGTCCATATTTTTGGCAGCAAGATCAATACAAAACTGATCATCGTTAAGATCTACAAAAATTTTATCGTACTTATCGTCTTCAACAGACTTTATACTTTCAAAAGCATCTCCCCAAATACATTTAACTGAATTTTTCTCAGTTGATTTATTGCCAATGCTTCCAAGGTGTTTATTGCAAACCTCAACTACTTCTGGATCAAGTTCATACCAGTCTATAAAATCAAAACCTTTAGACGTACACTCTCTTGCAACTCCTCCATCACCACCACCAATGATAGCAGCTGTTCCCATGTCTTTATTTAATTTTAAAGCAGCGTTTACAAATGTTGAGCTATACAAAACTTCATCATTTGTTGCGACTTGAATTTCGTTATCAATAAATAATGATTTACCAAATTGTTCTAAATCTAATATTTCAATATGTTGACCTACTTTAGATTTAAAATCCTCTAAAACTTCATTTACAACATACGATTTTTGTAATCCAGGCGAACTGTAAATGTCATGATATAAAGACTTAGTATCCCTATCAAAAGCTTTTGTGACAATTCTCTTATGTTTAAATTCTTTTTTAACAATATCGAGGGCGATAGAAGGACTTACCTTCCCGCATGTGAAAAAATCAAAACTAATAATTCCTTTTTCTGGAAACGTATGAAAACTGATATGACTTTCCGCTAATAAGGCAAGGATAGTAAAACCTTGCGGTTCAAATTTATACTTTGAAATTTCAAGAATTGTAACTTCTGCAGCTTTTGCAATTTTACGAATTACGTTCTCGTAAACTGAAGGGTCATACTCTTGAGTAGTGCCTATGATGTCTAAAGTTATATGCTCGCCTACTTTAGTCATAAAAATTATTCCCTCTTATAATTTTTTATTAATATTAAGTTGCTCGGTTTTATATAGGTGTATTGATAATTTTCAACAATTAATCAATTTTTTGATATTTTACTTAATTAAATTAAAACTGAGTATTAATTAAACTAGCAAATGCACTAGCCCCTTTTGCTAGATTTTTGTTCCAATCATTATCAGCATTTTCATCTGCATTATCAGATATGTATTTAAAACATTTAAATTCAATTTTCTCTAACTTGCAAACTTTTGCAATAGCGTAGGCCTCCATATCAACTACATCAACTTCTATATCTATTTTTTTATTAACAAAACTATCTCCTGTTCCACAAGAATAACCTTCTTTTGATGTAATAATTTCTTTAATTTTATCAAAAGGTGTCTCACCTAATTCAAAATCTAACCCTCTAACATCCATATCTCTTTGATAAAATTTGGTGCATTCAACGATTCCTTTTAACTTAGTATTAATTGCACCTGCAGTACCATAATTGATAATTAGTTTTGGTTTGTAAATATTGATTAACTTTAATGTGTTATAAGTTGCATTAATTTTTCCAACTCCAACATGGTTAAAATAGTCTAATCCAATCGTTTCTTCTTTAATTGCTGCTAGGAATAATTTGTCCATAGATTTTTTTTACTAAAGATATAAATATATTAATATCATGAATTTAAAAGATTATATTAGATCTATTCCAGATTATCCAAAAAAAGGAATTTTATTTAGAGATATTACAACTTTAATTAAAGACGCAGATGCATTTGAAGAATGTATTAATCAAATAATTGAAAGATCAAAAAATTATAAAATAGATAAAATTGCTGCAATTGAGTCAAGAGGATTTGTATTTGCTTCTGCTGTTTCTTATCTTCTTAAAAAACCTTTTATTATGTTTAGAAAGAAAAACAAACTTCCGGCTGAAACTCATTCAGTTGATTTTGAATTGGAGTATGGAACTGCAACTATTGAAGTTCATAAAGATTCAATTGACAAAGATGATTCAGTTTTAATTATAGATGATTTAATAGCAACAGGTGGAACAGCTGAAGCAGCAGCTAAACTTGTGGAAATGTCTAATGCCAAAATTGCTGCATTTGTTTTTGCAATTAATCTTTTTGACCTAGGTGGATCTGATAATTTAGTTAAAAAAGGTTATAAGGTTGAAAACTTAATGGATTTTCCAGGGCATTAATTGGTAGCGGGAAGTGGAATCGAACCACTGACCTCAGGCTTATGAGTCCTGCGCCATGACCCTTGGAGCCAACGCATCCTGCAAGAACATCTTCAAAACTTCTTTGTCTCTGCTCTTTTCTTTCTAGACTCAGATTTACATAAACTTAGACTCTAGTCAACTTCTATTGGAGCATTGGAGCATGAGTGGAGCAAAAAAAGTTAGTTCCAATCACTAACAGCTTTAACTTATCAAAATTATTAAAAGCTTTCAAATAAAACCCAAAATAAACATAATATGACTTTAATTACATTAAACATAAGTATATTTTAAAAATATGACTCAAACACTTTTTGAAAAATATGGTGGAAAAAAAACAGTTGGTCAAATTGTTATTAACTTTTATCAAAAGCTTATGGCTGATGAAAATTTGAAAAAGTTTTTTACAAATTCTGACATGAAAGTTTTAATTTCACACCAAACTAATTTCATTTCTCAAGCTTTAGGTGGACCAAAAGAATATACTGGTCTTGATATGAAAACTGCTCATCAAGGCATGAAAATATCTCAAGAAGACTTTAATGGAGTTGCTGGACATCTAAAACAAACCTTGGAAGAACTAAATGTTGAAAGCCAAGATGTTGACACCATCATTGGTGTTGTCGCTCCACTTTCAGAACATATTGTATCAAAATAACAGAATTCATAATTAATAAATTTTGATAATATTTATTTAATGATAAAAATAAATAATTGGGAAGACTTAATAGCGTTAGCAAAAGAACAAGGGCTTACACCTAAGGAAGCATGGGAAAGAATTGAAAAAACAAATCTAAAATTTTTAAATAGAAAAAGTTCAGCAGAAAAAGAACTTAAAAAAGGAACAAGAGTACAAAGACTCATGTTTCCAAAGAATAATGAGAAAAATATTCTTTTAGCAAAAAATGTACCTTCTTTGGATGTTTCTGGTGATTTTTATAATTTCAAAAATTTAGAAGATAAAATCTTTTTTACTCTTGGCGATGTTTCTGGCAAAGGAGTGGATGCAGGACTCATTATGGCAAGAGTTACCTCATTGTTTGAAATCCTTGTTGAGGAAAAAAAGAGTCTTATTGAAATTGTGTCATTAATAAATGATAATTTATATAATTTACGTTCAGGAAAATTTTTAACAGGAATATTTGCTGTATACGATAAAAAATCTAAAAATCTTGAATTTATTAATGCTGGCCATTCAGAAAGTATAATTTCAGAGAATAAAAAAATTACCGAACATGTTTCTAGCAAAATTCCGCCGCTTGGAGTTCAGCCTATTAATCTTGATTTAAATAGTGTTTTAAATAAAATTTCATTGAAGGATAAAATTTTTTATATATACAGCGATGGCTTAAGCGAAAGTAAAGATTTTGAAGGAAATGAAATTGAAGCTGAGGGTATAATAGATTTGTTAAATAAGAATAAAGATCACGATATTGCAACACAATTGGAAAATATTTTTATAGAAATTTCCGCGTTTGGTGCATTGCAAAATATGTCAAATGAAGAACAAAGTATAATTAAGGATGATCTTACAATTTTAGCTATTAATGGGAAAAATATTTAATCAATGAAAAAAATTAAAAATGGTTTTACCTTAATTGAATTATTGGTGGTAGTTGCCATCATTGGTATTCTTGCAAGTGTAGGTATTGTTAGTTTTCAAGGTTACACTAAAATGGCAAAGAATAGGGTGCTTGTTGCAAATTGGAAAACAATTTCAAAAGTAATTGAGTTAGAATTAGCTGCTGCAAACAATGGTCTTGATAGTTTTATTGCAGAATATGATGAAGATGGAAATATGGTTAGTGAAAAAATGGATGGAAATACAACTTGTAATAATTTTGCATTTTCAGTCCAACAACATTTTAGTCATTTTAAAAACCCATACAATCTAGAATGGGAATCTGTAACAGTTGATACATTAGCGCAATCACAACATAGGAAAGGACAAATTCAATTAGTGTGCTATTCACATTTTGCAAGTTTCGGTGACGGTGGAGGATGTCCTATTTCATCTGATGCATGTAGATTGTTGTTGATTGCTTATAAAGAAGATAGAGGACGATGGAATACACCTGATGGAAAGTGTGATAATACAATTGTTTCAACCACTGGTGATGGCTGGCAACGTAATAAGAGAGAATTTGTAAATGATTGTTATAATCAAATACTTGTAGGTGGAGACCAAAGAGAAAGTCAAGCTCAAGCACAATCTGATTGTGGTTGGGATTCAAGTATCCATGGCTCTTGGGCAGTAAATCAAAATAGTATCAGAGATGAAGCAGGTGGAAAATGTTCAGGTTCAAGTGGAACACCTTGTTCTTAAATTTTTAATTAATCTGTTATCTAACACGTGCTTCTCACTTGTTATTTCTTCTTCTAGATAACGCAATGACCAATTCTCATTGGAGCATGAGTGGAGCAATTAATATTTGAAAATGTTCAACCTTAAATAAGGCTTGTTAATTGGTAGCGGGAAGTGGAATCGAACCACTGACCTCAGGCTTATGAGTCCTGCGCTCTAACCGACTGAGCTACCCCGCCACTTAATTCTTGATGATTTATAATAGGTTTTTAATTTAGATCAATCAACTTTTGATCAATATGATTATTTTATAACCACTATAAAAGTTGAAAAAAGAGTTAATGCTAAAATTACTGAACTATAAAAAACGATTTGTCTTTTAGTTTCGTTTTTCTTATCTATTTTTACTCGGTTCAATAATTTATTGATGTCTACAATTCTCTTTTGATCAATATACTGTACTGGAATAGTTTTTTTATGAACTTTTTTTTCACTGGTATGTTTTCTGTCATGAAAATAAGTTTTTTGCATGAGATTATTTAACCATCAATTATTAAACTCGGCAACTAAAATTATAACAATCTAGCACGTTTATCTTTTAGGGGAGCGATCTCTACTAGTGCTGGTAATTTCTGTTTAGCAACTTCAATATATAGGTTCATTTTTGAAAGTTCTTCATTTGAATGTATTGAGCTTACATATCCAAAAGACAAGTTTTTTTTATAATTAAAGGAATAATTGCCGGATGTTGTTCTCCCAATAATCTTATCTTCTAGATAAATTGGCTCTTCATGTAGTAATAGAGGTGTGCCTGGCTTACTATCTTTAAGTGACAGTATAATAAATCTTCTATTTAGCTTTTGATCTTTTATTTTTAATAAGCTTTCTTTACCAATAAAATTGGTTTCTTTTTTATAGCTTATTGCAAAATTTAATCCTGCCTCGTATTGGTTTTCTTCAGGTGAAATATCATGACCCCAATGTAAAAAACCACTTTCCATTCTCATAGTATCCATTGCATGAGAACCACAATGAGATAAATTATGATTTTTTCCCTCTTCAATAATTAATTGATAAATTTCTTTAGCATCTTTATTTTCAATATAAAGTTCAAATCCTAACTCACCCACATAAGATAATCTTTGGGCCCAAATTTTTTTTGAACCAAGCGTTACAAATTTGCCATAACCAAATTTAAATGTTTCATTGCTAAAATCATCATTTGAAATTTTTGAAATTAAATTTCTACTTTTTGGTCCAAAAATTCCCAAACAAACAAGATCATCCGTAATATCTTTAAATTCTAAATTAGGTGATAAATGTTTTAAAATATGTGCTTTGTCGTGAGTTCTTGTTGCAGCTGAGCTTATTATTCTAAAATGATTTTTATCAATACAAATAACTGTTAAGTCTGTTTCAATTCCTCCACCCTCATTTAACATTTGGGTGTAAGTTGATCTTCCTATTTCATTTTTAATATTTGCTGTACATATTCTTTGTAATTCACTGTGTGCATTTTCTCCTTTTATTTCATATTTAGAAAAAGGAGAGAGTTCAAAAAGACCAACATTGGTGATTGTATTTTTTGTTTCAAATTCAACTGAAGGGTACCAATTTTGATAATCAAAACTATATTTGTATTCTGCTTTTTCATTACTTTTTGCATACCACATCGGTCTTTCGTATTCACCTGATACACCAAAGCATGCTCCCTCTTTTTTTAACTCTTCATGATAAGGTAAAAGTCTTTGATTTCTTGATGTGTTATGTTGTTTATAGGGCCAGTGCATTCCATATAAATCACCAAGAGTTTCCGTTACCCTTTCCATAATAAATTTTTTAGATGAATGAAATTTTTGAAATCTTTTAATATCGAGTGAAAATAAATCTTCATTCATATATCCATTAATCATCCATTCAGCAGTAACTCTGCCCGCACCCCCAGAACTTGCGATCCCAATGCTATTAAATCCACAACACGTAAAAAGGTTATTCACTTCAGGAGTTTCTCCTAAAAGATATTGCGTGTCAGGGGTAAAAGATTCAGGCCCTGAAAAAAATTTTCTAATTCCAGCAGTTTCTAACATGGGTAATCTTTGAAATGATTTTTCAAGATAAGGCTCAAAGTGATCAAAATCATCTGGAAACTCTCCAAAAGAAAAGTCCAGTGGCACCACTCCTTTGTCTTTAAATGCAGGTTTTGCATTAGGTTCAAATATTCCAACTAACATTTTCCCAGCATCTTCTTTTAAATAAAGACAGGAATTATAGTCTCTCAAAACTGGTAAGTTTTTAGGTAATTTATCTAATGGTTCTGTGATTATGTAAAAGTGCTCATTTGGATATAATGGAATACTTACACCAATATCTTCTCCAATTTGCCTCGACCACATCCCAGTTGCAATTACAACGTATTCACAATCAATTTTGCCAAATTTAGTTTGAACACCAACAATTTTTTTGTCTTTAACCAATATTTTTTCAACAGGAGTTTTCTCAAATATCTGAGCCCCTTCCATCTTTGCAGCTTTAGCTAATACATTAGTAACCCCTATAGGATCTGCCTGACCATCTTCTGGCATATAAACTCCACCTAAAATGTCATCATCATTTATAACGGGATAGAGTTCTTTTATTCTTTGTTTATTAACGCTTTCAACATTAACATCAAACAACTGCGCAGCTGTTGCTTGTCTTAATAATTCTTGTAATCTTTCGGGTGTACTTGCAACTGTGATTGCACCATTTTGTTTTAATCCAGTTGATAATCCAGTTTTTTTTTCTAATTCTTTATAAAGATTTAAGGAATATTTTCTAAGCCGTGTAATAGTGGCTGATGCTCCTAATTGACCAACAAGTCCTGCTGCATGCCAAGTAGTTCCTGAAGTAAGTTGATCTCTTTCTAATAATATAGTGTCTTTCCAACCGTATTTTGCAAGGTGATAAGCAACAGAACAGCCAGCAACACCCCCTCCAATAACTACTACTTTAGCTGATTTTGGTAATACGGCTGACATTTATATTTAAACAATATTAAAATTTTTAAATACAAACAACTAAATCTTAATGTTCAGCTCTAAATTTTGAGTGACAAGCTTTACAGCTACTCCACATATATTTTCCAAGAGTTGCCTTCATATCTTCTGCCCCATCAATGACAGACGTTAACTCGATCATATTGCTTGAAGCTTTTGTCATTAATAAATTAAATTCATCTTTATTTTCCCAAATAGAAGGTAAAGCCTCTGTTTTAAATCCTACTTTTGAATTTTCAGGAAAAAGATCAATTAATCTTTTATAATTATCGCTCATTTCAATCATTAGTTTTTTTGCTTCGTCTAAACTTCCATTAGAAGCAAGACCTTGGACTCTTTTGGCAGTTTTGTAATTTTTACTAAAAATAGATTTTCTTTCTTTGATAATCTCTTCAACCGTTTGTTCTGAAAAAGCACTGAAGCTATAAAATAATATAAATATAAAAAATAAAGTGTTTTTAATTAATGTCATAATATGTTTAATTTAAACATGTCTATATTTAATAACATATCAAAATATGGATTACTTGCCAAATTAATCCATTGGCTAACTGCCGCAGGATTACTAATTCAAATACCTTTGGGGTTTTATTTGGTTGATTTAGACTTTGATCAATTTAGGGTTGATATAGAAAATTATCATATATTATTTGGATTAATCCTATTTTACACAACTCTAATAAGGCTAACTTTTAAACTATTATCTCCTACACCAAATTTCAATGACAATGCTTTTCCTGGTCAAAAAGTTTTAGCAAAGTTAAACCACTTTTTTTTATATTTAGCTTTATTAACAATAACTATATCGGGTATTTTTAAGAAATTATTTAATGGTGAAAGTTTAGTTATTTTTTTCAAAAAAGTTAATCTAACTTATAATTTTGAACTCTCAGAACAGTTTTATTCAATTCATGTATTAGCAAATTATGTATTAATTGGATTAATTGCATTACATATTTTAGCAGTACTGTTTCATAAATTTTTATTAAGGGAAAATATTTTAAAGAGAATTTTATAATTTTTAATTATCAAATGCACATCTAAAACCAACATAGATTGCATAAAAGTTCGAGGGTTTATATTGAGCTCCATTAATACTGGTCTTTGAACCTCCATACCACCAGGAGGCCCCTGCTGTTAAAGAGTTATTTTTTTCCTGATCATCGACCCATTCCCACACATTACCACCCATTGCGACTAGCCCATTTATACCTTCTGGTAATGTTGTTACATCAACATGCTTGTCATAATTTAATAAACCTTGGGAGTTCATTTCTTTAGCTATATCTCCACTAGGGTATCTATAAGTTTTATCTTTATCAAATTTATTGGATGCAAATATTTGAGTGTAAGCTGCATAAGACCATTCCTCAAATGTAGGCAATCGGCCATTTATAAATTTGCAATAATTCTCAACTTCAAATCTACTTAGATGAACAGCGGGCTCTAATTCACTATCAGGTTTTTTTCCATAAGGTGTTTTATAATTCCAATTATCACGTTTAACCCAACCAGCACCCCATTCGTAACCTCCACCATTTTTTTCAGCTTCTGTAATGACTTCGTTTTTAATTGTATAATTATTAAACTCCATAATTGTTACTTCATATTTATTTAGTGAAAATTTTCCAAAGTTAATTTTCTCATTTTCAAAACTAAATACTTTAATTGGTAAGATTAATATAAATATCGAGAAATACTTTATAGTTTTGTAAATATTATGCATTTAAGCTTATCGTTGAATAAAATATTTTTTTTATAATTTAGATTAATCTCATTAATTCCGTTAGAAATTTGAAGTGAATTAAATTTTAATAAAGTAGATATATAGCGTTGTTTTATCATTTTTAAATATACGTTTTTCTTAATATTAACTTTAAAGTTAAAGCTAGCAGTACTTTTTTTTATATTAAGCTTAAGTAGTTTTTTCCAAATAAGACTATCTCTTTTAAAAGATTGGTTAAGTTTTTGTTTCATCAAGGAAAATGTGGGTATTTCATTATCTTTTGTATCTAAAGTTAAAATTAAAATAATCCCTCCTACTTCTAAACTAGAGTATGCATAAGTTAAAATTTTCTTAATATCTTTTAGATTAAATAAATGAATAGTTTGTTTAATTAATATTAAATCAAATTTCTTTTTATTATTTCCTAGATATTGAATTGCATTTATTTTTTTAAAACTAATTCTTTTGTCAAAATCTTTGTGATTTTCAATATCAAGTCCAACAGGCTTATTAATTAATTTGAGTTTAGAGGATAACGAACCCATTATCTTACCTCGGCCACAACCAATATCTAGAATTTTTGAGTATTTAGTTAGTTTTTTTTGCTTTAATAAAAAATTATTAAAGGACTGGATATATTTAGCTGATGAAATCCAAGTTTTATTATCCCAATTTTTTATACTTAACATTACCTAATTTAAAACATTTTAACTTATATTTAAATAAAGTATTAGTAACTCATGTTTAAAAAGTTGCATATATTTCTTGGCGCAACTGTTGCAGATGCAGCAGCCCGACCTTTGCATTGGGTCTATGATGAAAAAAAACTAAAATCTTATATTAAAGGAAAAAAAAATATTGCTTTCTTTAAACAAAATAGATCCCCATTCTACTCTATTAAAACAGGTGAAGTTTCAGGATATAATGATGTGGGTCAAGTAATGTTTAAAACATTAACTAAGACCACTAATCATAAAGAGGTTATTAAACTTTTTAAAAAGAATATTGTCAAAAATTTTGGACCAGGGTCAAAATATTGGAAAAATTTATCTTTAAGAAAAAAATACAAAAAGATTAAGTGGAAAACAGCCATGAAAGGTCCATGGATCCATCAAAATATTTTAGAAACTATCAAAAATATTAAATTAAAAAAAACTATCACAGGTGGGACTAAAGTTAACGAGTCCGATGGGTATTGTGCAAGCCTACCCTTTTATTTTTCAAATAATTCTGACCACAAAACAAAACAAATTATAAGAACGGTTGCTAATGGTAAAATTAGCGAACAATTTGCATTGGCAAAACTTAAGATTATTGATTTAGCTGATAAGGGGGACAAGGATCCAGTTAATAGCTTTTTAAGAAAAAATATAAAAAATAAATACTTTAAAAATGTCATTGAAAACATCAAAAAAGTTAAAAAGGTAAAATCAAAACCCCACAATTTTGTTGTAAAGAAATTTGGTAAAGCATGTAGTTATCCAGGTACTTTTAATGGAGGAATACATGCAATCATAACCTCTAAAAGTTTTAAAACTGCGGTTATTAAAACAATTAAAGCTGGTGGATGCAATTGTTCTCGTGCTAATTTTGTCGGTGCTTATTTTGCAGCTTATAAAGGTTTAAAAGGTATTCCTCAGGATTGGATAAAAAAAACAAATCCTGCAAAATCTATACTGAAATTTATTGCTTAAATGCAAAACCCATCCATTAAATACATTTTAAAATTATCTATTCCAATTTTCTTTGCAAATTTGGCTATTCCATTAGTTGGTATTATTGATACTGGTTTAATGGGTAACCTTGGTAACTTATCATATTTATCAGCAACTTCAGTGGCTGCTAATTTATTTTCTATGATTTTTTGGAGCTTTGGTTTTTTAAGAATGGGAACCGTTGGATTGGTTTCACAAGCCTATGGAAAAGAAGATTATACAGAAATATTTAATATTGTTATTCGAAATTTAGTTTTTGTTTTGCTAATTTCATTGATCTTAATTTTATTACAAAGTTTTATATTTAATCTAAGTGCGGGTATTTTTAATTTATCAGACACTACTAGGGAATTTTACCAGGATTACTTTCAAATAAGAATTTATTCAGCGCCTGGTGAGTTAACCCTTTACATTATAACTGGTTTATTTGTTGGATTACAGAAAACTAAAATTTCAAGTTTAGCTGTTGGTCTTTTTTCGATTCTAAATATAATTTTAAGTATTATTTTTGTTTCAAAATTTGATTTAAATATCAAAGGGGTTGCTTATGGGACTTTAGTCTCTGCACTTTTGATATCTACATCTTTTTTAATTTATACATTTTGGTATCTAAATAAAATGTCTAAAATCAATATCAATATTAATGAATTAATAGATCTAAATAAACTTAAAAACATTTTTAATATTAATCTAAATATATTTATTAGAACCATTTTACTAACTTTTTCATTTTTTTGGTTTACTTACCTTGGCAGTCAAATAGGTGAAGATTACATTGCAGCAAATGCAATTCTTATTAACCTGGTCTTTTTGTCTGCTTTCATTCTTGATGCTTATGCATTTTCAACCGAAGGTATGGTTGGTTATTCCTTAGGTAAAAAAGATATAAGCTTGTTTAAAAAAATTGTTAAAAACTCTTTTATTTTAAGCACCCTTACTGGATTAATTATTTCGATAATTTATTTTTTTATTAACAAACACGTCATTACACTAATGTCTGATATTGAAACTATTAGAAATCTAAGTTCTTCTTATGCAGTATGGCTAATACTAATGCCTTTAATTTCATCATTTTGTTATCAATTTGATGGAATATTTATTGGTGCATCACAAACAAAAGAGCTTAGAAATGCCATGATTTTTTCTGTATTTTCTTATCTATTAATGTCTTTATATTTAACAAAATTAATGGGTAATACAGGTATCTGGATATCTCTATGCTTGTTTATGGTGCTAAGGGCTTTATCTTTATTTTATTATTTAGACAAAATTTATTTAAGATTTCGTACTACTTAATAAATTCAACTACCCTCAATAAAATGATATTGTAAATCAATGTTATTTCGACAATTATTTGATAAAGTCTCAAGTACATTTACATACCTAATAGCTTCTGCAAAAGGAAGAGAGGCTTTAATCATTGATCCAGTGTTAGAAAATGTTGAACAATATATTAAGCTCCTTAAAGAACTAGATTTAAAGTTAGTAAAAGTTATTGATACTCATATCCATGCTGACCATATCTCAGGTATTGCCGAACTAAGAGATAAAACGAATTGCGTTACAGTAATGGGTGACAAAACCCCTGCTGATGTGGTTGCAATGCAAGTTGCCGATGAAGAGACAATTAAAATTGATGGCTTAGAATTACAGGCAATTTATACCCCAGGTCACACCATAGAAAGTTTTAGCTTCTTAATGAATGATAGGGTTTTCACTGGAGATGCATTATTAATTAGAGGAACCGGTAGAACAGATTTTCAAAATGGAAATGCAAGAGATTCGTATAATTCTATTTTTAATAAACTTTTAAAACTTCCAGATGAAACATTAATTTACCCTGCTCATGATTATAAAGGAGAGATGGTCAGTACCATAATAGAAGAAAAAAAATTCAACCCAAGACTGCAGGTAAGTTCTGCAGATCAATATATCGAAATTATGAATAATTTAAATTTGCCTAATCCAAGTATGATGGATGTTGCAGTTCCTAGTAATTTACAATTAGGAATAGATTTTAATAGACAAAAAGTAAATAACGGTGTCGAACCAGAAAAATTTAATGAAATTAAAAATGATGCTCAGTCAATTTTAATTGATCTTAGAGAGCAAAATGAAATAGATAAAGATGGTATGATTAAAAATAGTACAGTGGTTCGTTTTCCAGAAATTAACGAGTATCTACAACAAAACAAAAATACTTTAAAAGATAAAAGAATTTTATTTTATTGCGCACATGGTCATAGATCAACTCTAGCAGTTCAATTATCAAAATCTTATCAATTTACCAATTGTTTTCACTTAATTGGTGGTCTTAAGAATTGGAAAAAAGAAGGTTTAGATTTATAAAATTAGAATTTAATAACTTAACTTTAAATTTAATCTTTTAAATTTATTTCTAAAACTAAAAAATAATTTATTATGATTACCAGTATCTTTTTTAATTGTTTGTTGCCATAAGTGAACCATTTCATGTGACAAGGTATTTAAAAATTCCATTTTATTTTTATATTTAGGCATCATCTCAAGTACAAATTTATTTGTACCTTTTCTATAAGAGATATATTCAACACATTGCCCTGATCCTCTTACTATTCTTTTAATCATTACATCATTAAAAGGGTTGAGTTTATTATTAAATAAAGATTTATTAAAAATCTTAAAGTAATTTCTAATGTCTTTAAAATTAGTAGTATATTTTTTTTCTGTTTCTATTGTGTCTCTAAGTATTCTTTTTTTTGTTCTTACAATGTAGCTATCTTTAACAATTTTCTTTTTTTGCATTTTTATAGAGTGTGTAAATAAGTGTTATTAAATGGGTATAATTTCTGATTATCTACTACTAAAACTGTAATATACAAGATAATAAAATCTTTAAAATACGATTATTTTTAACTTTACTATGTTGATGTTGTTTAAAAATTAAAGAGATTTTATAGCAGAATAAATTTTGTCTTTATTCATTTGACCAATGCTTCTATAGACCTCTTTGTTATTTTGGTAAATTACAATTGTTGTCCAATAGTCAATTCCTAGCTGTTTTGCAATAGTCTTATGCTTTTCTTGCTCGAAGCTTAAAAAGAGGATGTCCTCGAAATCTTTTTCAGCTTGATTTAGGATCTTAATTTGAGCCTTACAGGTTGTGCATGTTTCATTCCAAGAATTTATAACAACTATTTTTCCATCAAGTTGCGCTTTTTCAAAAATTTCATTATTAAAAGTAGTACTTTTATCTACAGCAAATGAGTTAAATGAAATCAGTGTAAAAATTATGATGAATATTTTTTTCATAGTCTTAATGTATAAGATACATGGTTAATTAACAACTCATTGTTTTATTTTATAACCCCAATTTGTTTCTGTCTCGATATGATAATTAAACCACTAATTATAATAATTAATGCTCCAATATAACTATTAGTCGAAGGAACTTCATCAAATAAAAAATATCCATAAATTATGCCCCATAAAATCACTGAATATCTAAAAGTTGATGTAACAGACACAAGTGCAATCTTGATAGTTGCAATTGAAAAAATATAACCCATTGCTAAAAAAAAAGCAGAAATAAATAAAATAAAAATATCTTTTAACGTAAAATCATAAAATTTGTAAATACTTAATATTCCAAAAAAAATAGTCACAACAAAACATGTCATAAATGCAGTTTGAAGACTGTGATAATCTTTTTTAAAATTTTTTGTGTACATGTCTCTAATTGAAAGCATGATTGCTGCTAAGATTGGAAATATAAAATAATAACCAAACTCTAATTTCCCTGGATTAACAACTACTACCACTCCAATAAAACCTAAAATTACAGCACTCCATCTTCTCCATCTTACTTTTTCATTCATAAAGATTGCCCCAAATGCAGTTAAGATAATTGGTGCCATACTTAATAGAATATAAACTTTTGCAAACGGTAGTAAGGCAATACCAATAAAAAAAAATAATGCGGCTAAAGATTCAAGAAGCCCTCTTATCTTTAGTTCTGTCGAAGAAAAAATTAACTTAAAATTTAATTGTTTTTTTATGTAAAGAAATAATACTATAAATAGTAGTGTAAAAATCCCTCTTATAAAAATTATTTGATTTAAAACAAATATTTCATCGAAATGTTCATATATGTTTTTTACAAAAGCATCATTTGTTGCAAATGAAAACTGACATAAAAGCATATAAAGTATGCCCAATAACTCATTGTTAATTTTAACTTTAGGAAACATTTTGTGAGTAAATATAGGCTTTTTTATTGGTAATATACAAAAATCAAGAACCAATATGAGGCAAGTCCAACAAGAATAGTTACAATAATACTTCTACTAAAATATCCAATAATTATCGCAATTATAGCTGCTAGTATCTTGGGATTACTATCAATATCTATAGATCCTGTGGCATCAAGAAATATAGGAGGGAATATTATTGCCGGAAAAATGGCTGATGGAACGTAAGACAAAACTTTTTTTGTCTTTTCGTTTAGAATATCTTTTTTTAAGAAAAAAATCATAGAAAATCTAGTTAGGTAAGTCAAAATTCCACAATAAATAATTGTCGTCCAATGCATTACTTTTTCTTCCGGTCAATTAATGTGATTATAGTAGCAACCGATAAAGCTGACAGTGTTGCTATAATAATGTAAGCTTGAAATGGTATTGTATTATACCCAACAGTAGCAACAATTCCTGAGACTAACATTACAATAATATTTTTATACTTTCTAAAATCATCAATTAACAAAGCTAAAAATGTTAAAGAAATAGTAAAACTTAAACCTAACTCTTCAGGTACTACCGATCCAAGAACTATACCTAAAATTGTTGATATCTGCCAAATAGTCCAACAGGTAAAACCAGCTCCTAATAAATGGTAGTGTTTAAATTTATTTTCTTTATTTTTTTTAAAATAAATATTTGAAACAGCAAATGCTTGATCAATTAATACATAGGATAATATAATTTTCCATCTCAGTTTTAAGTGAGAAAGATATTCAGAAAAAACCGCACCATATAGTAAATGTCTAGAGTTTACTGCGGTAACTGATGTGATTGTAACTAATGATGATGCACCGCCAGAGAATAATTGTAATAAAACAATTTGAGAAGCTCCACCAAAAATTATAATAGACATACCAAATGTCATATAGGCACTCAAACCCACTTCCATTCCAATAACGCCGTATATAATTCCAAACGGAACTACCGGTATCATTAAAGGGCTTACATCAATAATCCCCTTGGACAATGTTTTAAATCTTTTATTCATTTTAATTTAGGATTTTGTATTAGAAACAAACTATATGATCAATATTAATTGGTCTCTTTATACCAAATTTTTCGTCAACTTCATGCTGATGAATATGATGTGAATGAACAAAAACAGGTACTAATCTATTACTTGCAGTTTTAAGAGTATAGATAAAATTTGTTCCTCTAAATTTTCTATCCACAACTTCTAATTTTAAATTACTTTTGTCATCATGCTCAAGATCCTCAGGCTGTAATAAAAGCTGAACTTCAGATCCTTTTGGATAATGTTTTATAAAATCTCCAGTTATTGTTCCAAGATCATCATTTTCTAAACTATTTTCACCTGTAACTTTTGCTGGGATTAAGATCCCTCGATTTAGAAAATTAACCACCTCTATTGAGTTTGGAAAATGGTAAACATTATATGGGTCATCATATTGCTTAAGTTGACCATCTAAAATTATTCCACATTTAGTTCCCAAATAAAAAGCCTCATAAGAGTCGTGTGTTACAATAATTGTTGTAATCTTATGCTCTGTTAAAATTTGCTTTAATTTAACCTGTATTTCTTCTTTAAAGTTCTGATCTACATTTGAAAGAGGCTCGTCTAATAACAATAAATCAGGATTAGATAACAAAGACCTTGCTAATGAGGCTCTTTGAGCTTCTCCAGAACTTATCTGGTGTGGGTATTTACCAACAATGTGCTCGATATGAAGAAGCTTATTTATTTCATTTAAATTTAAACCTTTCTTCTTCTTTTTATTTCTATCTGCACCAAATTTTATATTTTCTAAAACTGTATAATGGGGAAAAAGGGAATTGTCCTGAAACCCCATAGAAATATTTCTATTTTCAGGTTCAATATGAGTATTATCAGATGACAAAATTTTATTTTTTAAGATAATTTTCCCAGACTGTACTTTTTCTAAACCTGCAATTGTTCTAAGTATAGTAGTTTTACCAATACCAGATGGTCCTAACAAACAAACAATGTCTCCTTGATTTTCAATCGTTAGAGAAACATTGTTCACTTTACTTTGTGCACTTGCTGCAAATGTTACATTATTTATTTCTAAGAAATTTTTTGTCATAAGTTTAATCTTTAAGGATATATCTAGATGTAATTAAAATAAAGCAACTTGCAATAAGTATAAGCAGTAATGATGGCGCTGCTGCAGCTTCAAGTAAATCTTGGGAAGCATAAATATACGCTTTTGTTGCAAAGGTTTCAAAGTTAAATGGTCTCATAATCAAGGTAATCGGTAATTCCTTGATTATTTCAATTGTTAACAAAATACCTATTAATAAAACTGAATTCTTTAAATAAGGAAGGTGAATATTTCTAAATGTTTTAAATTTTGAATAACCAAGAAGATATGCGCTCTCATCTATAGAATAATTAATTTTTAGATAGCCAGATTTAATTCCGTTATTAGCTAATGAATAAAATCTTATAAAATAAATTATAACCAATCCTAAAATAGATCCAATGAAAATAGATTTTATCGATTCTGTTCCAAGGTAATTAATCATATTAAGATCTAGCCATGAAATAAATGTTATAAAAGCAACAGCTAAAATAATTCCAGGTATTGCATATCCGGAAATAGAAAATGTATTTAATGCTTCTAAAAATTTACTTTTTGAAACTCTGTTTCCATAGTTTGAAATAAAGGCTAATAATATTAATAAGCAACACGATAAAAAAACTAACAACATTGTATTTGAGAATAATTCAATTAAATTTAAATCTAAAAAGTGTTTTGGAAAAATAATTGTCCAATATAACATTTGAAAAACTGGAAATAAAAAGCTTAAGAAAAATACTAACGTACAAAATAAAAACGCTAAAATTGATTTATAATTATATAAATGAACTACAGATTTTGATTTAAACCCTCCTTTTGATGATGTGTGATATTGAGCTTTTTTTCTAGATAGATTTTCTATAACAAAAAGTCCAAGTATAAAAATTAACAAGTAAGATGATAACCTGTTTGCTAAAGTAAGATCGTCAAAAGATATCCATGCATTATAAATACCTGTTGTTAAAGTCGACACTCCAAAAAATGAAACAGAACCAAAATCTGATAAGGTCTCCATTGCAACCAAAGAAAGGCCAGCAACTATTGCAGGTCTTGCCGAAGGTAAGATTATCTTAAAAAATGATTTTTGCTTAGAAAAGCCAAGGTTTTTACCAAGTTCTATTAAGTTTTGTGACTGATAATGAAATGATGCTCTAGTTAATACGTAAATATAACCAAATAGTGAAAATGATATTGAAATTATTGCGCCTAACATTCCATCAAACTTTGGAATATGAGCGTTGTAATTTCCCTCGCCCAATAAGTTTTTTAAAATTGAAAAAGCCGTTCCATAGTTTTCAAAAAAAGCAGTTAATGAATATGCATAAATATAGGCTGGTACTGCAAAAGATAGGATTAAAGCCCATTTAAAGAAATTAACACCAGGAAATTTATAAAATGAAACTAAATAAGCACAACCAACTCCTATAATAAAAGTTAAGGTTAAAACACCTGTCAAAAGTATTAATGAATTATAAATATAATCTAAAAGAAAAGTATTTTTTAAAACTGAAACGTAGTCTCCAGTTGTTTCAAAGAAACTACTGAATACAGTTATAATGGGTACAGCTACAATTATGGATATGACAAAAGAACTAAAATACCAAATGTTAATCTTATTACCCATTTTTTAACAACGCACTAATAACATCAAGCAGGGTAATTAACTTAATATTAAAAGCGCGCTGTGTTATAACCTCTTTATTTCCACTTCGCGTTAAGCATTATCTCTAATGCGATAGCTTGATTTTTTCCGTAATTAGCTACTTTAGTTTTAAGGTCTTGTTTAAAATTAAACCCCATTTGTGTAATTAATCCATGAGGCTCAACACCTTCAATCATTGGATATTCATACGTATTATTAACAATATGTTGTTGAGCATCTTTAGTTAATAAAAACTCTAACAGTTTAATTGCGTTATCTTTATTTGGAGCATATTTTAATATTCCACCTCCACTAATATTCATATGTGTTCCTCTATCACCCTGATTTGGGAAAAATGGTAATACTTTTTTTGCAGCCTCTTGTTGCTCTGCACCTTTACTACCAGAAAGCATAAGTGCGTAATAATAAGTATTTGCAACAGCAATATCAGCTTCGCCAGCTGCTACAGCTAAAATCTGAGCTCTATCATTTCCCTTTGAGTCTCTAGCCATATTCTTAACCAAATTTTCTGCCCAAATAGTAGTTCTCTCTTTTCCATTATTATCTATTAATGAAGCTACTAGAGATTGATTATAAATATTATTAGATTGTCTTATAACAATTCTACCTTTCCACTTAGGATCAGCAAGACCTTCATAAGTCAATCCATTAAGATCATTGTCACTTACTCTCTCTGGAGAGTAATAAATTATTCGTGCTCTTTTAGCTATTCCTGTCCAATTTTTAGATCTAAAGTTTGCCGGTACTGCAGATTTAATTGCTGGCGACATAGAGTTTTGAAACATCCCTTTTAAATCGAAAAGTCCTAACTTTCCAGCATCAGCTGTAATATAAAGATCAGCTTTTGAATCTTTTCCTTCTTCTATAATTCTTTTTTGAAGAGATTTATCTTTGCCGGATATGACATTCACTTTAATTCCAGTTTGAGATGTAAATTTATTGTAAAGCTGGATATCTGAATCGTAATGTCTTGCACTAAAAACATTAACTTCATTAGCTAATGTCATGCTTTTAAAAAAACTCAAGGTTAATATAATAAGTATAATTTTTTTCATTTTTTCCTTTATTTTTTACCCTTGATTAGTTTAGAATGCTTATTATTAACATTGCGAATGATTATCAATCGCATTTATTGACGCAGTTTACAATGGTTAATTAAGTTAATATCCGGATAAGCAGATTACTAAGAAAAGACATGAATACAAGGAACCCTATAAAGAAATTACAGTACATTATTGAAACAGTGCGGTTTCTAACTCTTCTTTTTCTTACAAATGGCTTATCATCAAGGTCTGAAACATCTCTTTCTCCAATTACTTGATAGTCATATGACCAACGCCATACAGAATTACCAAAACGTTCATCTGTCTTATTGTAGTAGATAATCCAAGCAACAATGTATCTGTGAGAAATATAGAGAATAATTAAAAGTAAACTACTTATAAACATCCAAATATATAATCATATTTAGAAAGCTTATTAAAGACTAATTAAAACTGTTCAGATTCTGTTGATCCTGCCATAGCAGTTGTAGAACTTTTTCCACTACTTATGGTATTTGAAACTGCATCAAAATAAGATGTTCCAACTTCTCGTTGGTGTTTAACACTTGTATAGCCATCTTTTTCTCTAGCAAACTCAAGCTCTTGGATTTTAGAATAAGCAGTCATTCCTTCTGTTTTATATTTTTCAGCAAGTTCAAAAATTGCAATATTTTGAGTATGAAATCCTGCAAGGGTTATAAATTGGAATTTATATCCCATCTCACTAATTTTTTGCTGAAATGTTGCAATCTCAGCATCTGATAAATGCTTTTTCCAATTGAACGAGGGAGAGCAATTGTAAGCTAATAATTTACCAGGAAACTTTTTATGAATTGCATCTGCAAACTTTTTTGCCTCTTCTAAGTTTGGTGTTGCAGTTTCACACCAGATTAAATCTGAATAAGGCGCGTATGCTAAACCTCTGGAAATTGCTTGATCAATTCCGTGTTTAACATAATAAAAACCTTCTGGTGATCTTTCACCAGTTAAAAATGGTTTATCATTTTCATCAAAATCATTCGTAATTAATTTTGCAGCATTAGCGTCAGTCCTTGCTAAAATTATTAAGGGTACATCTGCGATATCCGCTGCAAGTCTTGCAGCTTTTAAGTTTTTAATCATAGTGCCAGTTGGAACTAAAACTTTTCCACCCATATGGCCACATTTTTTTTCGCTAGCTAATTGATCTTCAAAGTGAACTCCAGCCGCACCTGCTTTAATAAATTTTTTTGCTAATTCAAAAACATTTAATGGACCACCAAAACCTGCTTCACCATCTGCAATAATAGGCAACATATAATCTGTTCTATCTTTTGATTTCATTTCACCATCTTGTAATTCCATATGCTGAATTTGATCTGCTCTAATTAATGCATTATTCATCGACTCAACTAATTTTGGCGCACTATCATATGGATATAAGGATTGATCTGGATACATTTCACCAGCCGTATTTGCATCAGCTGCTACTTGCCATCCACTTAAATAAATTGCTTTTAATCCAGCTTTTGCATGTTGAATAGCATGGTTTCCCGATAGAGATCCCAATGTATTAATATAATTTTCTGAATTTAACAAATCCCATAATTTTTTGGATTGGTGTTTACACATAGAGTATTCAATTTTAAATGAACCTCTTAATCTCTCAACCTCTTCTGGGGTATAATCTCTTTTAATTCCTGCAAATCTTTTTAAATCGTATGAGATGTTCTCAGCACTCATTTAGTCCTTTACTGTTATGTTGTGAAAATATTTTAAGTGAACGAATTAATTACTGTCGTTGATTTGATCAACTAAAGCATCCATTCCACTTGAGCCCCAATCACAGTGATCATCTCTCATATAAATGCCTTTTGCATTATATTGAGAAATGTCTTCTTCTCTTATGATTTGAGCTTCATTTTCAGTATTTTTAATTTTATCGTCCATGTAAACTTTATAATTTACTAAATTTACAAATTCCAACAAAATCGTTAAAAACCTTGTAAAACAACATAATTTATTGTAAATTAAAATTTACAAAATTTACAAATAACTTATATGAGTCAATTAGATATTAAAATAGGTCCAAAAATAAAAGCTTTTAGAAGGCAGTTAGGACTGCAAGCTAATAAACTTTCAGAGGATCTAGGAATTTCTCCAAGCTATTTGAATTTAATTGAAAGTGGAAAAAGAAAAATAGATGGAGATTTATTACTTAAGGTTTGTGAAAAATTAAATATTCAACTTTCAGACTTAACTTCAAAATCAGATATTAATTTAGAAAATACAATTTCAGAAATTTTAGATGATAAATTATTTGAAGACTTAGATATTCTTGGTCCTGAAGTTAAAGACCTTGTTGGCACAAACCCAAAGATCGGTAGAGCCCTTGTTAGATTAGGAGATATTCTTAAAAAGAAAGATCACGAACTAATTGATAAAATAGAAAAAATTTCAGGTAAGATAGTGGATAATAGAAAAAACTCTTTTCCTGGCGAAGTAATATCTGATTTTCTTCAACAGCATAAAAACTATTTTCCAAAATTAGAAGAATTTGCAAATAAAGTTTTTGATAAAATTCAAAAAAATAATAGAACTCGATATATTGCGTTATGTGAGTATTTAAATAAAGAATATTCAATTACAGTAAAAGATATTTTACCTGAAGAAGGAAAGCCTTTTTCTAAAATCTATAATAAGAGCAAAAAAGAACTTTTGTTAAGTGATTATAGTTCCCTAGAAACAAAAAAACTTCATGCAGCAGCTCAGATAGCTCAAGAAGGAGCAATGAAAGATATTGATATTTATTTATCAAAATTTTCTTTTCCATCAGATGAGTCTAAAAAATTAACTAAAGTTGCATTATTGAATTATTGTGGTGCTGCAATTTTAATGCCTTACAAGCCCTTTCATGCTGAATGTAAAAAATTAAAATATGACTTGGAACTTTTACAAAATACATTTGCAACTTCTTTTGAGCAAGTTGCTCACCGTGTAACATGTTTACAAGACCCAAAATTACCTGGAATTCCTTTTCACATGTTAAGAGTTGATATGGCTGGAAATATTTCAAAAAGATTTTCATTATCAGGAATTGATATACCAAGATATGGTGGTGCATGTCCTAGATGGAATGTTTATTCAGCCTTCACAAGACCCGGTGTTATTCAAGCAGCAGTTAGTAAAATGACTAATGGTGAAAAATATGTGTGTATTGCAAGAACAGTTGAAAAAGGTGT
The DNA here is from genome assembly GCF_059417965.1 of Candidatus Pelagibacter sp. PS_16. NCBI lineage: Bacteria > Pseudomonadati > Pseudomonadota > Alphaproteobacteria > Candidatus Pelagibacterales > Candidatus Pelagibacteraceae > Candidatus Pelagibacter > Candidatus Pelagibacter sp. PS_16. The sequence continues at coordinate 797,728 of NZ_CM182074.1, forward strand.
CGGACGATTTGGTCAATCAAAAAGTATTTTATCAATTGGACTAGGTTGTGACGCAAAGTATGCAAAAGATTTTGTCTATACTGAAAACATTAATGTAAGTGATAAAACGTCAGAGATCCCCATTGGTGTATCTTGCAGAACTTGTGATAGATTGGATTGTCCACAAAGAGCGTTTCCACCTTTACACAAAAAATTTGATGTAGATATCAATTCTAGAGGTGTTTCAGTTTATGTTAATGATAAGTCTAGTTAATTAAGACTTCCAATCACCAATTTTACTAAACAAAAAGTTCCTAAAAGCGGTTATTCTTGCTGTGTTTTTAAGTGATTGAGGATAGACAAAGTGAGCCTCTGTTATAGGTCCTTCCGAACTAGGAAGTACTTTTATTATATTATTTGAATTTGAAACTAAATACTCTGGAAGTGCTGCAAGACCTACACCAGCTTCAACTGCTAAAAGTAAACCCATAACACTATTAACTTTCATTACTGGTTTTCTTTTTTTACCATCTTTAATTCCAAGCTTTAAAGCCCAATCTGGATCATAGACGGGAGATGGAGCTCCTTTTCCAAATGAAATAAATTTATGTTTATTAAGATCTGAAATGGTTTTAGGCATCCCATGTTTTTCTAAATATTTATTAGAGCCATAAATATAATATTTTAAATCCACTAATTTTTTTTGAATATAATTAAGCTGCTTAGGTCTTCTCATGAAAATACCTATATCTGCCTGTCTCGTACTTAAGTCCAATTCCTTATCTTCAAAAATTAATTCAATTTCTATTTCAGGGTTTAAAGTCATAAATTCTTGAATACGAGGTGTTAACCAGTGGGTACCAAAACTTCTAACTGTTGTAATGGTTAATTTACCTGTTGGTTTATTTTTTTGATCTCCCAGGGTTGATTCAACCTCTTTTAATTTACTAATTACATCATGAGCAGTTTTGAATAAATATTCGCCATTTTCAGTTAATGTAAGACCTCTAGCGTGCCTTTCAAAGAGTTGCACTTTAAGATCTTGTTCTAACGATTGAATTTGTCTACTAATTGCTGATTGACTTAAATTTAGGTTTATTGTTGCGTTAGTGAAGCTTCCCGCTTCTGCAACTGCATGAAATATTTTTAATTTATCCCAATCCATTATTTATTAAGATCAACTATATATCTTCCAGATGTTTCACCTTTTAACATTTTTGGATATATGTCTATTAAATCTTCTAAGCTTACTGTCTTTATTGATTTTTCTAATTGTTCGAAATCAATAAGACTTTTAACTTCACCCCAAACAAACTCTCTTCTTTTAATTGATGCTGTAACAGAATTAATTCCCCAAAGTTTAACACCTCTAATAATAAAAGGCATAACTGTTGTATTTAATTTATAATCAGAAGCATTTCCACAAGCTGCAACAATTCCATTGTCTCTTGTTTGTGCAAGCGCATTAGCAAGTATCTTTCCACCAACAGTATCAACAACACCGTCCCATAAACCTTTGTCTAATGGTCTAGCGTCTTTATCTAAATCTGCTTTATTTATTATATTTTTAGCGCCTAATGATCTTAAATATTTTTCATTTTCTGCCTTTCCAGTAACAGCTGTAACATCATAACCAAATTTATTTAAAATCATCACTGCAATACTTCCAACACCACCGGATGCACCAGTAACTAAAACATCTTTTATTTTTTCACCTAACAAAAGTTCTTCTCTAGCTTTGATTGCAAAAGAACATAACAATGCTGTTAATCCAGCAGTCCCTAAGATCATTGCTTGTTTAGATGAGATATCTTTTGGTTTTTTAACTAAGTAATCTCCATTAACTTTAGCAAACTGAGAATAGCCACCAAAGTAAATTTCGCCAACTCTCCAACCTGTAAGGATTACTTCATCCCCTTTTATAAATTTAGAATTATCACTTTCTAAAACAGTGCCTGCGAAATCAATTCCTGGGATATGTGGAAATTCTTTTACTAATTTTGCCCCATTATTTAAAATAAGTGCATCTTTATAGTTTAAGTCTGAATAATCTACTTGAACAAGTACATCACCATGTTTTAAAAATGATTTATCTATTGATTTTACTTCTCGTGTAAAATTTTCACCTTCTTGATTAAGAACTAGTGCTTTAAAATTATCCGACATGCTTTTCTCCCTTAGGAAGGTTACTTACTAATAAATCTTAAATATCTATTCTGAATACTTAAATCTTTTTTAAATTCTCCTAAGAAATAATTTGTAACTGTTGTTGCATTTTCTTTTTTAATGCCTCTCATTGTCATACATTGGTGTGCTGCATCAATTGTAACAGCAACTCCTTTTGCATCTAATGAAGTCATTAAAGCTTGAGCAACTTGCATTGTTAATCTTTCTTGTGTCTGTAATCTTTTTGAAAAAACTTCTACTACTCTTGCAAGTTTACTTAAACCTACAACTCTTTCATTTGGAATATAAGCAACATGTGCTGTACCAACTATTGGTGCCATATGATGTTCACAATGACTTGATACTGAAATATTTTTTTCAACAACCATGTCATCATAACCTTCAACATCGCCGAAAGTTTTCTCTAAAATTTTTTCAGCATCTTCAGTGTATCCACCAAAATATTCTTTAAATGCTTTAACAACTCTTTTTGGAGTTTCTAATAACCCTTCTCTACTAGGGTCTTCACCCATCCAAGTTAAAATAGTTTTAAAAGCCTCTTCAGCTTCTTTGTCAGAAACTTTTTTGGTATCTAAAATCTTGCTATCTGTGTCTTCGACTAATTTCATAAGGCAACTTTATACAGTAAATCATTGTTTTTAAAATATTTAATATATCTAACAATATGCTACATAATTACCTAATTATGTTTAAAAAAAGAGAAAATATAGTTGAAATCGAAGAGGGCAAACTCCTTTCACCAAAATTTGATAATGATGGATTAATTCCAGTTATTACAATGTGTTCAAAAACTAAAGATGTTTTGATGCATGGTTACATGAATGTTGAAGCTTTTAAAAAAACCATTGAGACTAAAGAAGCTCATTATTTTAGTAGATCTAGACAGCAAATTTGGCACAAAGGCAAAACTAGTGGCTTTACTCAAAAAGTAACTGAAATTAGAATTGATGATGATCAAGACTCTATTTGGTTAACGGTTGATATTGGAGATGGTTCAAGCTGTCATGTTGGTTATAGATCGTGTTTCTATAGATCAATTCCACTCGGCCCAATTGAAAATGGTAGAGAAATTGAAATGAAATTTGAAGAAAAAGAAAAATCATTTGATCCAGAGGTTGTCTACAAAGGCCAACCTAATCCTACAAAAATTTAAATGAGTGACAATCAAAAAAATGTTCTAGGTGAAGATCTAGAAGAGTGTTCTAACGATCCTTTAACTGGATGGCATAGAGATGGTTGTTGTAGTACTGATGAAAATGATCACGGTGTTCATACAGTTTGTGCAAAGGTTACAACAGAATTTTTAGAGTGGTGTAAAGAAGCTGGTAATGATTTAATAACTCCTCATCCTGAATTTGGGTTTCCAGGTCTAAAAGCTGGAGATGGTTGGTGTGTATGTGCTAGTTGGTATGCAAGAGCTGCTGATGCTGGAAAACCATGCCCTGTTTATTTAAAAAGAACACATGAAAAAACTTTAAAGCTTGTTTCAATGGAGGTTTTAAAGAAAAATGCTATTGATTTATCTTAATTAATTTAATTATCTTTCATTAAACTTAAATTATAAATACGTGCAGAAAATTTAGATAAGTTGTTTAGGGTGTTTTTTTGTACGTCTAATATTTTTTTTTGGTAAACTCCTGTTATAAAATAATGTTTTTTACTATCTATTGTTAAAAATTTTTGTTTTAATAATATATTTAATTTTCTAATAACTGTAGCTCTTGGGATACCTGTAATATCTGAGATAGACATTGCGTTAACACCTACTTCATCCTTTTGCTCAGCAAAGAAGTACTTTTCTAAGTAAAATTCTTTATTCATTTCACTATTATCATTTTTTTTTGAGTGCAAAGCGTGATTGACTAAACAAATGCCATGAATATGAAAGGATTCTAGATCGCCATAAACTTTTTTATATCCTAATAACATAGGCATTTGCATTTCATAATAAAGTTTCCAAACAAATGAAAAATATTCCTTGCTTGTTTCTGTTAAACGTTCACTGCTGAATGGTTCTGATATTATCCCTTCTTCAACACATATATTTGAAAGAGTTGATAAAAATCTCGTCATTCTTTTTATTGTTTCTTCAGGTTTAATGCTTGGCCAAGTGTTTCTATCAATTATAATCTTTCTATTTACTCTTTTTATTACACCGATTTCTTCTAATTCATTAATTTTTCTTCTAGTAGTTTCTTTTGGTATATTAAGTGATTTGGATATCTCTATTACATTTATTGTTTCTATTTCAACCTCATTTTGATCAAAATACTCCTCATAATTTAACTTCACAAAATTCTTTGAATAAGCTTCAAATGTGTTCATTAATAAATGCATAATGATCATAAATTTTTCATAATCATGAAAAGTTCTGTAAACATTATTAACCCAAGCTAATTGTAGTGGTACCCAAACAGGCATTATCGAAACAAAGTTTTTCTCAATTACTTCTCTTATATTCTCACTGTGGATTTGCTTTGATACTTCGGGTAATAATTTCTTCATAAAATTATATTTCCACCCAAAATGGACATGATTTAAGCAATAGTCAACCCAAAATGAACATCTAGTGATTTGTGTTGTTTGTATTTTGATGGTTTATTATCTGCATGAGTGCTGAAAAAATAAGTTCTATAGAGTTAAATGATCTTCCTCCTTTAGCAACCCCTGAAAAGAGTGAGAAAGTTTCATCATCTGGAAGAGTAGATATTAATATTCTTTTAAATAGAGCTAGAAAAGAAAAAGAAAAAGAAAATCTAACAAACCTAGTTTTTGTTGGATTAACGTCTTGCTTAATTATTGTTGCCGGTATTATCTTATCCTTTTAACTACATATTTCCATATTTAGGCCCACCACTTCCTTCGGGTGTTACCCAAGTAATATTTTGAGAAGGTTCTTTAATATCACAAGTTTTGCAATGAATACAATTTTGAGAATTTATAACAAATTTATTTACACCATTTTCATTTTGAACTTCATAAACGCCAGCGGGGCAATATCTTTGAGCAGGTTCATCAAATTTTTCTAAAGTATAATTTATCGGTAAGTTCGGATCTTTTAATTGTAAGTGTACAGGTTGATTATCAGTGTGATTGGTTCCTGTTAAATAAACAGAACTTGTTTTATCAAATGTAATCACATTATCTGGTTTAGGGTAATCAATTTTTGGCATTTCATTTGCTGGTTTTAATGTTTCATGGTCAGCATGCTTATGTCTTAAGGTAAAAGGTAATTTTCCTCTAAATAATATTTGATCAATTCCTGTAAATATTATTCCAAGAATTAAACCCCAGCTAAAACTTGGTTTAACATTTCGAGCTTGGTGGAGCTCCTCATAAATCCAACTTTTTTTAAATTTATCCTCATAAATTGATAAATCTTTATTTTCTTTTAAATGTTCGTTTATTGTTTCTGCAGCAATCATTCCACTTTTCATTGCAGTATGTGATCCTTTAATCTTAGGCATATTCAAAGTTCCCGCATCACAACCAATTAATAAAGCTCCAGGCATAAACATTTTTGGTAAACTCTGAAGTCCACCTTCAATTAAAGCCCTTGCTCCATATGAAATACGTTTTCCACCTTCAATTATCTTTTTAATTGCAGGGTGAGTTTTAAATCTTTGAAATTCATCAAACGGTGAAAGATGTGGGTTTTTATAATCAAGACCAATTACATATCCTAAAAAAACTTGTTTATTTTCTGCATGATACATAAAGCTACCACCATAAGTATTGTTATCAAGTGGCCAACCTGCAGTATGCATGACCATTCCCTCTTCATGATTTTTTTCACTGATTTCCCAGATTTCTTTAAAACCTATTCCATATTGTTGAGGATCTTTACCTTCTGATAAATTATATTTTTCTATTAATTGTTTTCCAAGATGCCCTCTACATCCTTCTGCAAACACAGTAACTTTTCCTAATAGTTCTATGCCTGGTTCAAAGCCATCTTTTTTATTTCCATTTTTATCAACTCCCATGTCTTGAGTTGCAACTCCCTTAACAGATCCATCTTCATTGTATAAAATTTCACTTGCGGGAAAACCTGGAAATATTTCAACACCTAAAGCTTCTGCTTGTTCTGCTAGCCATCTGCATAGATTTGCTAAACTAATTATGTAATTATTATGATTTTGTTGAACTGATGGAAGCAGCCATGTTGGCCAGCTTAATGATTTAGATTTTCCTAAAAATAAGAATTTTTCTTTAGAAACCTTAGTTTTTATAGGTGAATTAAGTTCTTTCCAGTTTGGTAATAACTCATCTAATGCTCTAGTTTCAAAAACATTGCCACTTAAAATATGAGCTCCTATTTCGGATGCTTTTTCTAGTAGGCAAATATTTAATTCTGGATCTAATTGTTTGAGTTTAATAGCAGTCGATAGTCCTGATGGGCCACCACCAACAATTACCACGTCATACTCCATTGCTTCTCTAGGCATATGGTAATTTTTTATATTATTTGTTATTTTTGTATAGTGTTTAATTTATTCAATTCTTCTAGGAATTGAGGAAGGGCTTCAAACAAATCAGCTTCTAAACCGTAATCAGCAACACTAAAAATAGGTGCCTCTCCATCTTTGTTTATTGCGACAATAATTTTACTTTCTTTCATACCAGCTAAATGTTGAATTGCTCCAGAAATACCAACTGCAATATATAGATCTGGCACTACAACTTTACCCGTTTGGCCAACTTGATGTTCGTTACTTATGTAACCTGCATCAACAGCTGCACGCGAAGCTCCTATTGCAGCATTTAATTTATCTGCAATATCAGTAATTAATTTAAAATTGTCACCATTTTGCATACCTCTTCCACCTGAGATCACAATTCTTGCAGTTCCAAGTTCTGGTCTATCTGATTTAACTTCTTCTCTTTTAATAAATTTAGATAACGTAAACTCTTTTACCGAATCCATTTTTTCAATGGGTGCTGATCCACCTGAAGTTTCACAAGGTTCAAATGAAGTTGGTCTAATAGTTACACATTTTTTTGCATCAGTGCTTTTTACAGTTGCAAATGCATTTCCCGCATAAATAGGTCTGATAAATGTATCTGGAGATACCACTTTGATTATGTCACTAACTTGTGATGTGTCCATTAAAGCTGCTATTCTTGGCATTAAGTTTTTACCAAATGTATTAGCCGAACTAATTACATGGGAATAATTTTCAGAAACTTTAACAATCAATGGTGCAAAATTTTCCGGTAGAAAATTTTCGTAATGAGTGGCTTCAACTTGTATTACTTTTTTAACCAAGGGTATTTCAGATAAAACTTTTGCAACATCAGAGCAATTGTTTCCTATTAGTAATGCATGAACATCGCCATCAATTTGAGAGGCAGCTGTAATAGCGTTAAGAGTAAATGGTCTTAATTCTTTATTGTTATGTTCAACAATTAATAAAATTGACATTATATAACTTTCGCCTCATTTTTAAGCTTTTGCACAAGTTCAGCTACACTTGATACTTTAATTCCAGCTTTTCTTTTTGGTGGCTCTTCAACTTTAATTTGTTGAACTCTTGGTGTTGCATCAACACCTAAATCTGCAGCTGTCATTTGATCTATTGGTTTCTTCTTAGCTTTCATAATATTTGGTAGAGATGCATAACGCGGTTCATTTAATCTTAAATCACAAGTAACTACCGCTGGAACGTTAACTTCAATAGTTTCTAAGCCTTCATCAATTTCTCTAATTATTTCTAATTTATTGTCTTTAATGTCAATTTTTGATGCAAAAGTTGCTTGAGGCCAGTTCAATAAAGCACTCAACATTTGTCCTGTTTGGTTGCAATCATCATCAATTGCTTGTTTACCCATAAATACTAGATCAGGTTTTTCTTTATCAACAATTTTTTGTAATATTTTAGCTACTGCTAAGGGTTCGACTACGCCATCTACTTTAACATGAATTCCTCGATCAGCACCAACAGCTAATGCTTTTCTAACTGTTTCTTGTGCTTTTTCTTCACCAATAGTAACCGCAACTATTTCAGTTGCTTTACCTGCTTCTTTAATTTTTACAGCCTCTTCAATTGCATTATCATCAGGTGGGTTGGTTGACATCTTAACATTATCCGTAACAATTCCTGTGCCATCTTCTTTAACTCTGATTTGAACATTGTAATCAATAACTCTTTTTACAGCGACTAATATTTTCATTATGCTCTTAATAAGTTGTTTTCAGGATCATATGGGCTTTCTTCTAAAATTGTACAATCGTACATTTTACCAAGAATATCAATTTTCAATTTTTGCCCTGGTGTCGCAATCTCTGGTTTGACCATTCCTAATGCGATTGATTTTCCAAGTCTAAATCCAAAATCTCCACCAGTTGCACGTCCTATAACTTTTTCATTATCATAAATTGGATTATTCCCTAAAACATCTGCATCCTCTATATTGTGAACTTCCAAGGTAACCAATTGATTTGAAAATCCTTTTTCTCTCCATTTATTCAAAGCATCCAATCCTATAAAATTTCCTTTGTTGGGATGAACAAATCTATCTAACCCAGATTCGTAAGGTGAATATTCAATTGATAATTCTGTGCCAACAAGTTTATAAGATTTTTCAAGTCTCAAACTATTCATTGCTCTAATTCCATAAGGCTTAAGACCTAAATCTTTTCCAGCTTCCATTAATCTATCAAAGATGTGATTTTGATATTCAATTGGATGATGCAATTCCCAGCCAAGCTCACCTACAAAGTTTACTCTCATAGCGTTAACTGGTGCATTACCAACATCAATATTTTTTGCACTCAACCATTTAAAATTTTCATTTGAAAAATCATCTCTTGAAACTCTTTTCATTAGTTCTCTAGCTTTAGGACCAGATACAACTAGAACTCCCATACTGTTTGTTAAATTTTCAAATTGAACACTACCATCAGTTGGCATCCACTTTTGAATCCAGTCATGATCTAATCTTTGGTTTGCTCCTGCAGAAACTAAATAGTAACTTCCATCAGCTTCTTTCATGATTGTAAATTCAGAGTGCACTCCACCCTTAGTATTAAGTGCATGACATAATCCAATTCTTCCAATTTTTTTAGGAAGTTTGTTTGCAACTAAATAATCTAAAAACTCTTCAGCACCAGGTCCTTTAATTCTACATTTAGCAAATGCCGTCATATCTAAAAGACCAACATTCTCTTTTACATTTTTACATTCTTGCTCAATTGCTTTAAACCATTTTGATCTTCTAAATGACCAATCATCTTTTTGCTCCATCCCATCGATTGCGAAGAAGTTAGGTCTTTCCCAACCAAATTTTTGACCAAATACTGCACCTAATGCTTTCATTCTGTCATAACAAGGTGATGTTCTTAATTCTCTAGCAGCCTCTCTTTCTTCATCTGGGTAGTGAACTTTAAATACATGATTGTAAGCTTCTTCATTTTTTTCTTTTAAATAAGATTTTGTTGCATAATCACCAAACCTTCTTGGTTCAACTCCAAGCATATCTATTGTTGGCTCACCATCAATTATCCATTCTGCAAGTTGCCAACCCGCTCCTCCTGCTGCAGTTATTCCAAAACTGTGTCCTTCATTAATCCAAAAATTTTTCAATCCCCATGCAGGTCCAACAATTGGGTTTCCATCTGGTGTATAACAAATTGCACCATTATAAACTTTCTTAACTCCAACTTCTCCAAAAGCTGGTACACGATGAATAGCTCCTTCTATATGCGGTGCTAATCTATCTAAATCTTCTTGAAATAGTTCATACTCTGAATCTTTTGATGGCCCATCAACATAACAAGCTGGCGCACCATCTTCGTATGGTCCTAATATTAATCCACCTGCTTCTTCTCTCATATACCATCTGCTGTCGCTATCTCTTAAAACTCCCATTTCAGGTAAGCCATCTTTTTTTCTTTTTACGATATCTGGATGAGGTTCTGTTACAATATATTGGTGTTCAACTGGTATTACTGGAATATCTAATCCAACCATTTTTCCAGTTTGTCTAGCAAAGTTTCCAGAACAAGAAATTACATGTTCGCATTCAATAGCACCTTTATCTGTTTCAACAATCCAGCCATCTTTAGTTTGTTTCATTCCAACTACAGCTGTGTTTCTATAAATCTCTGCACCTAAATTTCTAGCACCTGTTGCCATTGCTTGTGTTAAGTCAGCTGGCTGAATGTATCCATCTTCAGGGTGTTGGATTGCTCCAAGTAAATCTTCTGTACGGCACAATGGCCAAATTTCTTTTACTTGATCTGGTGTTAAAAATTTTACATCCACACCAATTGTTTGAGCAACACCTGCATATTGATGATACTCATCCATTCTATCTTTAGTGCTTGCTAAACGAATATTTGATACGACACTAAAACCAACATTTTGTCCTGTCTCTTCTTCTAATTTTTTATAAAGATCCACTGCATACTTATGAAGCTGTCCAACCGAATAACTCATATTAAATAATGGAAGTAGACCTGCTGCATGCCAAGTAGATCCAGATGTTAATTCTTTTCTCTCAATTAAAACAACATCAGACCAGCCTTTTTTTGCTAAGTGATAAAGAGCACTAACTCCTACTACACCACCACCAACTACAACAACTTTAGCTTTAGATTTCATTAACACGATTCCTACTAAATTTTCATTACGAACGAAACAAAATTCGTTTACCCTCTAAATTAAATTGAAGATCCTAGGGGCATTGGAGCGGACACCATTGTGGTCAACCAGCAGTCTTTGAAGGGACCATCTATTTTATACTTTTCAACCTGCCATTTAAATTTGTAATAGGATTTGTCTTTTCCAAGAACACTAACTTCAAACAAGGCTACTGAATTGTTAAGGTTTTCTTGAACAATTTCATGATCTAAATGATCTAATAATATTTTATATGACTTGCCCTTCAGCATGGTCTTAAATCTATCTAAAGGTCCTGTGCTTTTTCTATTACTAGGATGAGCAAATTCCCAGGTTTGTTCAATGCCATTATCTATAGTGGGAGAGTTGTTTTTTTGTAAACTTTTCAACTGAATTTCTACAACCTGGTATGGCTCAATATTACTATTAGGCTTTATTAATTCTGCTTGTGAAATTGCAAGACCTAGAAAGTAAATTAATAAGGTTTTATATATTATTTGCTGTCTTTTTAACGTCCTCAAGAAATTCTTTTCGTTTTTCATCTGTTACAAACGGTACTGCAAAATATCTTCTGTATACAATATTATAAATGCCACACATGTGAAATACACCTCTTTTTAGCCTTCTAATAGGTAGGTTCAAAAAAAATGTTGTAATAGCTAATCTTGGGGATCCATAGGTACAAAAGATTATAGCTTTTTTATCTTTTAAGTTTCCCATTGGATAACCATAATTTCCAACTAATTTTTTAAATGTGTAAGCCCATGGGGGTGACAAAACTTTATCTATCCAGCCTTCTACAATAGCTGGCATTCTAAAGTTCCAAATAGGTGCAATTAGAACAATAGTATCACATTTCTCAATACGTCTTCTATGATCTAGAACATCTTCTCCAGCTTGTTCACCAGCAAAAACTGGGTTGAATTTATCTTTGTATAAATCTACACAATCAACTGTATTACCGTTTTTTTCTGCTGTTTTAATAAATGTATCTCTAATAGCTGCATTAAAAGAATTTTCATTATAATGTCCGTATAAAAGAAATATTTTTTTCATTACATTAAGGGTGTATAGACTAGAAAAATTAAAAATCTATGAAAAATTTTTACGTAGTTGCTGGTATTCATAAAGATCCAAATAAAATTGAAACTATCATTAAAGATACAGAAAAAAAATTTGGACCTTTTGAGGAGATTGAAGCTAATAATTTAGCTAAGAGTTTAATTCAAAAAAATATAGATGATTTTTATCATCGTGCTTGGATTGTTAAATCTAATAATTTAACCAAATAAAACCCAACAAACATAAAAATTACAAAGCTTACAGAATTTAAATTTAATAAAGCCAGTGAGGCTATTGCAGGTCCTGGACATAATCCAGCTAAGCCCCAGCCTGCACCAAAAAGCGATGAACCTATAATTAATTTCTTATTTAGTTCTTTATTATTTGAATAAGAAAATTTATCAGCAAAAATTGGTTTCTTATTATTTTTAAATAAATGAAAAAATGGTGAGGATATTGTTAAAGCTCCAATCATAACAAATGCTAATGATGGGTCCCATTCTCCAAAAATATTTAAAAAACCTAAGACTTTAGCGGGATCTATCATCTGTGAAACAGTAAGACCTATTCCAAAAATTATTCCACAAATTAAAGATATAATCTTATTCATATTAAATTTTTTATCAAAACAGTTAAAATTCCAACAATCATAAATGTTACTGTTGCAATAATTGATCTTAAAGAAAATCTTCCAATACCACTGATGCCGTGTCCACTAGTACAGCCTCCCCCTATTCTTGTACCAGCTCCAACCAATAAGCCTGCAACTGCTAATAAATAAAATGAGTTTGAAATTGTGATATTGATTTCCTGTTGAGTAAATATTTTATAAACAATAGGTCCAATAATTAATCCAATTAAAAATAAAAAATTATCAAATCTATTAACTTTCGAGGTTAAAAAATTACTGGCAATTCCACTTATTCCGATTAATCGACCGTTAAATACAAAAAAAATAACTACCGCTAAACCAATTAAGGATCCACCTAGAAATGCAGAGATTGGAGTAAAATTAACTATATTCATTTAACTTTGTAACACTGGAAAAGCTGGGTTTATATTTAAAAAAAGCTTTTGATATTCCATCTTTGTACATCTATTTTCAATATACTCAATATCATTACTCTCCACCAATTCTTTGGCATCATTACTTCTAATTCCAAGTTGTAACCAAAGAACTTTTGCTCCAATTTTAACACTCTCTTCAGCATACTTGTTAGCTTCTATTGATGGTCTAAATACATCTACGATATCAATAGGTATATTGATATCTTCAAGTTTTTCAAAAACCTCTTCTCCTAAAATCTTTTGACCTTTGGCACTTGGGTTAACTGGAATAACTTTAAAACCATATTTTTGCATATACTTCATCACTATTGTTGATGGCTTTTTATCATCTTTACTAACACCCACCATCGCTATTGTTTTATACTTTGAGAGAATTTCTTTTATTTTATCGTTCACTACTTATGTTTCCACTTAGGTTTTCTCTTTTGTAGAAACGCTGATATGCCTTCTTTAGCATCCATTGCCATCATATTTTTAGTCATCATTTTACTAGTGTATGCGTAAGCTTTTCTCAATGGCATTTCTAATTGATTATAAAAAGTTTGTTTTCCAATTTTAATTGTAAGACTTGATTTTGAAGCAATAGTTTTAGCAACTTTTAACACTTCATTGTTTAATTTTGATTTAGAAAAATGATTGTTAATTAGTCCAATTTCTTTTGCGTAATCTGCTTTAATAGGCTCTCCCGTTAACAGCATATGCATCATTCTTTTTCTATTAACCTTTCTACTAACAGCAACCATCGGCGTGCTGCAAAATAAACCGATATTTACACCTGGTGTTGCAAAAATTGCATCATTAGAACTATAAGCTAGATCACAGCTTGCAACTAACTGACAACCTGCTGCAAATGCTGCTCCATGAACTTTTGCAATAACTGGCTTTTTTCCTTCAACTATTTGAAGCATCAACTTTGAACAAAGATTAAAAAGTTTTTGATATTTTTCTCTTTTCTTTAATCCACTTACTTCTTTTAAATTGTGACCCGCACTAAAACCTTTTCCAGACCCTTCAATAATTATTACCTTAATATTTTTGTCTTCATCTAATTTTTTAAAAGCTTTAATTAAATCTCCTAAATTTTTTAATGAAAGAGCGTTATATGTTTTTGGTTCATTAATGATGATTGAGGCAATATCTTTATTTAAAAGTTTAATTTTAATATTACTTAAGTTTGCCATCTTCTCTCATTTTGGCTCTAATTTTTGTTGCAGAGATTTGTTGAATTTCTTCTGACAAAACAACTTCTTCTATTTTGTAACCAACTCCTCTTCCATAACAAATATTAGTAATATTAGGAACCATCATTATTTTAAATCTTCCTTCAAATTCTGGGTTTAACTTTTCTTCAATATTTTTTTTAACTGTGTCAAAATCAAATGGATTATCGTCAACACCTTGAACATCTCTTATTTGAATGCAAACTTGTCCCGTTTTTTTAATAATTTCTTGAAATAAAGCGTAGTGACCATCATGAAATGGTTGCCATCTGCCAAGCATTTGTGCTGTTGGTTTTTTATTATCCCATTCGTAAGCCATTATTTTATCTCCTTTACTATTATTGGTGCCCAATGTTTAGCATCTTGAGTTGTAACCTGACAATCAAATTTTTCAGGCTTTACAAACATCTTGTTAGTATCGTCAAAACGTCCTTCTTTTATTGTATTTACCCAAACTATATAATCTGCAGGAAACAAGTTTCTTGCCTCCGGTGTTGGGCAAACAAAGTCTGCTACAACATAATTTCCATCATCTTTTAATTTTTTTGCAAAATCTGCCATTCTACTTGCTTGTCTTGTTCTGCCTTCTTCTGAAAAATCCCAATCATTAGCTTCTTTTCTAACTTCATCAGCATTAAGTCTTTTAGCATTTAGTAATGGAGCAATTTCATTGGCTAAAGTTGTTTTGCCAGATCCTGGAAGACCCATAATTAATATTATTTTCATTTTAAACTAAGTTTGTTGCAACCCATTTATGAAATTCATGTGTAGGGTTATCCATTATCGGTGAAAAATTCCCACCATTATATACTGGTGAATTTCTACCTTCTTGCATACCCTCAATAGCTTTTATATCCTCAATCATTACTTCTTTCCAAAATTCTGAATTTTTTTTTCTCATCTCAGCAAACTCAGATCCATTTGCACTATCATCACCAACATAATACATCATTAAATGCTCTTTAGTTTCACTAATAGATTTAGGTTCTAACCAAAAAACATAAAAATGGTCTACATGAAGACCAATCATTACGTTTGGAAATAAAGCAATATACTCAGCTTTGCTGGATAAGTCTTTAGGCCAATTTGGAAAATTATTGAAACTTTGATTTCCTTTAACAGGTTGATCATATTTATTTGTTCCTTGGCCAGCAAATCTATTTGGTAAACCTTGAATATCGTAATGATCACTAATATTTGAAACTTTATTTAATTCAGGATGTATCCAAGGCAAGTGATAACTTTCACAGTAATTCTCTATTGCAAACTTCCAATTACACTTAACATCAAGACTGAAGTATCCATGATCTTTTGAGTGCTTAAGTAATTTTTGATCTTCCTTAGATATAAATTTTGACCATCTTTCTTCGAGAGGCTTGATATATTCATCAAACTCTAATTCATTACTATTTATATTGACAAATATTATATCCATCCAAATTTTGGTTTTAACCTCTTTTAAATTGCTCGATGATTTATCGAATTTTTCTGTCTCATGAACATTTAAGCCTCCTATGTGAGGTGTCGCAACCAACTTTCCATCAAAATCGTAGGACCAGGAGTGGTATGGACATCTTAAGACATTTTTCAAAGCACAAGGCTCATCTAAAAGCTTGAAGCCTCTATGGCTGCAGACATTGTGAAATACCCTTATTTTTTTCTCTTTATCTCTTAAAATAATAAGAGGGATGCCTAGTAAATTATAAGGTTGAGCATCTCCTACATTTGGCACAGAACTTCCAACGCCAATCACCGTCCATTTATCCCTGAAAATCCTCTCTCTTTCAATGCTTAGATAGTCAGAGCTAGTGTAGCACTCGTTTGGTAGGCCATGGGCTTTCTCGATGAGGTTCCCAACCACTCTAATTTTTTCCAAGTCCAAGATTTTTGAAAGTTGAAGATTTTTAAGATTTTCAGACATTAAAAAAAATTATCACCAGCACAATTTTTGGCAACAAATATTTTATCCACAAGATGAATTTCTTTGACAGCATATACAAAAAAGATAATCATCAGGAAAAATGAATTTTTCACTTGAGGTTGGACCTCAAACAGATCTTAATACACTGCCTCCCGTTAAGGATGTTTATGTAACTATGCTTCCAGGAGGAGACTATAAAGAGACAGCTAACCAAACAGCGGCGTTAGTTAAAAAAGGATTTAATCCAGTTCCACATTTTCCAGCACGATCAATTACGGATGATGCTCAGCTTAAAGATTACATTGTAAGATGTAAAGATGTGGGTGCTAAACAAGCTTTAGTTATTGGAGGAAGTAGAGAGCCAGTTGGAAAATTTGATAGTTCAATTCAAATTTTAGAAACAGGATTTTTTGATGGAATTAAAATAGGAATAGCAGGACATCCAGAGGGAAGTCAGGATATTTCTGATAAAGAATTAGAAAAGGCTATGATAGATAAAAAACCTTACGCCGACTATATAGTGACCCAGTGGTTATTAGAGAGTCAACCTATCGTAGATTTCATTTCTAAGCAGTCAGTACCAGTGCATGTAGGAATTACTGGGCCAATGAAAATAACTAGCTTAATTAAATTTGCTAATATTGTCGGGGCGAAAAATTCTATAAATTTTCTTAAGTCTAATTTTAGTAAGGCATTAGATTTATTGAAACCTAAAGACCCTAATGAATTAATTGGGAAAGTGAAAGAGTTTACTGGTAACTTCCACATTTATACATTCGGCGGCTTGAAGGAAACAAACAAGTGGTTGAAGGAGAACGGTTATGTCTAATGAATTTGACTATACTAAACTAAATCATGTAACTTCAGTTGATCAATCAGATCGTGAAGTACCATACAACTTAAGACAGAGTGGGCCTACAAAAGTTGAAATGTTAATTTCAACAAGAGTAAGAAAATCTCCGTATTGGCATTTATCAATGCAAGCAGGTTGTTGGAGAGCAACTGTATACAATCGTATTTATCACCCAAGAGGATATGTAAAGCCCGAAGATGGTGGAGCGATGGTTGAGTATGAAGCAATTAAAAATCACGTTACAATGTGGAACGTTGCTGTTGAAAGACAAATTAGAGTTAAAGGTCCGGATGCAGAAAAGTTTACTGACTACGTTATAACTAGAGATGCAACTAAAATCTCACCCATGAGAGCAAGATATGTAATTCTATGTAATGCTTATGGTGGCGTTTTAAATGATCCTATTCTTCTTAGAATTTCAAAAGATGAATTTTGGTTCTCTCTATCAGACTCTGATATTGGAATGTATCTTCAAGGTGTTAACGCTGATGGAAGATTTGATTGTACTATTGAGGAAATTGATGTTTGCCCAGTGCAAATTCAAGGACCTAAATCAAAAGCTTTAATGAAGGATCTTATTGGAGATCAAGTGGATCTAGATAACATGCCTTTCTATGGTTTAGCTGAAGCAAAAGTTGGTGGTAGAAGTTGTGTTATTTCACAATCTGGTTTCTCAGGTGAAGCTGGATATGAAATCTACTTAAGAGAGGCAACTAAATACGCTGATGATATGTGGAATGCTGTTCTTGAAGCTGGAAAAAAACATAGCCTAATGGTTATAGCCCCTGCTCACCACAGAAGAATTCAAGCTGGAATTCTTTCTTGGGGACAAGATATGGATCATCAACACAATCCTTTCCAGTGTAACCTTGGTTACCAAGTATCACTATCAGGTAAAGGCGAGTGGAATAAAAAAGCTGACTATGTTGGAAAAGCTGCATTAGAGAAAATGGGTGCAGATCTTAAGGCTGGTCAAAAACCTTATAAACTTCAGTTAGTAGGTCTTGAGTTGGGTGGAAAACCAATTGAAGAATATGCTCCTGACTTTTGGTTAGTGTCACCTGAGAGTGGTGGAGATCCTGTAGGATTTATCACATCACCTTGGTATCACCCTGAAAAAGGTCAAAATATAGCAATGGGATATGTGCCATTTGATGGAACATTAAATGCTAATGGTTTCCCTAAAGGTAAAGTTGGAACTAAGTACAAAGTTCACTTACCTGCTAAATATTCTGACACACCAGGAACGCCTGTTGATGCTGTGGTAGTGGATATTCCATTTACAGAATCGTTTAACGCAAACACAAGAGAAGTCGTTAAAGGTTAAATTAATTATTTGGGGGAGGTTAATTCTCCCCCACTAATAATGACAAAATCATTCCTAATCGTAATTTGCATAATAATAATAATTGCTTTAATACTCTTTCCACTATTTGTTTCTTATAAAGCGCAGAAAAATAGTAAAAAAAATAAATAATGTTTGGTCAATTTTTAAATATAGTTGTTCGGTCTATTAAATTAGATAAATCTCTTTACAAAGATAATAAGAACTTTGGTGAAGCTGCAATATATTTTGCAGGCCTTATCATGATACTAGACGGGTTAGCAGGAGCTGTTGCAGCAAACACTGTTATTAAAACTGCTGTTGCAATGTCTGGTTTAACTGCCATTCTTACTTGGTTTGTATGGGGACTATTTATTTATGTGATCGGTGTAAAATTATTTCCAGATAAAGATACTAAAGTTTCATTTAAAAAAGTTTTAACAGCTGTTGGGTTTGCTCATGCACCAGGGCTTTTAAGATTTTTTGCTGTAACACCAGATTTAATGATCCCAATTATATTTTTAACTCAGTTCTGGATATTTGCTGGATTAATCATTTCAACAAAACAAGTTTTAAATCTAAAGTCTAATTTTAAATCATTTGGAATAGTCTTTTTAGCTTTTTTAATAATTGCTTTTCTTTCAATATCTTTTGTAATGAGCAAAATGAATGCTTTGCCTATAAGCAATATCAGTTAAATTGGAAATATAGTTTTTGAAAGCTTACAAGAATTACAGGTTTTAAATCCTGTTAAAATTAAATTTTGAGAAACACTCGGGTCTTCTTTTTTACACTCTTCACAAAAATTATCTAATTGAAGAACTTCTTCATCACTATTATCTTGATCATTAAAGTCTTTAGTCATTATCAGTAAGGCCAGCTCCTGCTCCACCTTGTTTTAAGCTTTCATTTTCTTCAACAAACGTTTCTTCTGAAAGCTTATAAAGCTCATTCCATTCTTTTTCTTCAAACGAGTCTCTGTTTTCTAAAATTTTTAAATAAATATTTTCAGCAGATTCGATTATTTCGTTTTTAGTGTAATTAGAATAAATATTATTATTAAAGTTTAATAAAAACTCCCTGTCATCAATTTTTAAGAATATTCTTTTACCGATTACCTCAGCTGCTCTACTTACAAATGGTAAGAAAAGTAACGGATATGAGACTTTTTTAAATGTTATCTCGTTTAAAGTTTCTAAAGTTTTAATCTGATCTAAAAAATTTACCCCTGCAATTATTGGACAATATTCATTTTTATTAGCTTCATTGTCTTGCTTTATGATGCTGATATTCTCTAATCTTAATTCTTTTTTTTTCTTAAAAAAACTATTTAAGTTTTTAATTCCAGGTAGGCTAAAAATCTCAAGTAATCTTATATTTTTTCCAATCTCTTCCGCAATCCCCCATGAATATCCAGCAGCCCTGCTCGATCTTTTAGAAACTGTATCTATTTCACTTAATGATCTCATGTTGATTAATTATAAACCCAATGTTCATCATAGTTTTTTAATTGTTCTGGTAAGGGTGCTCCTTGAAACATACATATTCTTAACCATTTATCAGAACGTGGATCAAATTTTAAAGCTCCAAAAAATGATAACTTTAATCTCAGCATATCAATAGGCATTATTTTTTGGCCAATGGTATTGTCTTGTATTTCCGAATAAGGAAATTTCTCCACTATAAATGCTCTTCTTACAACGTGTCTTAACTCATTATTGGTTGATAAAAATTTAGCAATAGTCCAACTATTTTTAGTAACCGATAACGATTCATAAAGTTTTTTAATATCTCTTGCAATTGCTAAGGGTTGCTCTAACTCAGCACCCACTTCATCAAATCTATTTGCTAGTCTAGGTTCCTCTTTATTTTTTGAGATAAACCAAAAATTTAAATTATTTTCATCTTTGGTAAAATCTATTGTTAAGATATCTGGATATTTTTTTTCTAAAATTAGCTTTAAGTCTTCTACCGTTCGCTCAGTTGGAATATTGAAATATTTTTCTTCTTCAGAGCTCATTTCTTTAATTAACGGGGACGTTATATCATCATAAGGTTCCATCATCATTGAGACGACATATTCAATGCATTCTTCACAATATTTTTTTTCTAAATACAGATATAATTCGTTAAAGGCATAATCTTGCTTAAAATTAAATTCATTATCTAGATAGACAATAAATTCATTAAGATCTTTCAATAAAGATTTAATCTTATTTATTTGATATTCACTTTCAGTATTCCAAGAAGTGATATTCTTTATTGATTTTTTTAAACATTCTAAAAATAAGTTTTTATCTTTCTCTGATATTGTTTTTATCTCTCTTATTTTTTTTAAAGAAATTTCTCTTGCTGAAATCCAGTTATTTAAAAGAGTTGGATGATTAACAATAAATGGAGCCATTCCAAGACCTGTAGAATTTCCTATTCCTAAACCTTTACAAATATTTATATCAAGATTTACAGCTTTTTTTGGATTCTTACTTTTTGCAACGTGATTAACTTGATCAAAAGTAAATTGTCTTACCAGATAAACCAACATCATTTCCAATCTAAATGGACCATATATTTCTTCTCGGTCTTTAATTCTAAATCTGTCTGCTAAGCCAAATTTACCTGACCCATAAACTGCTGTGGTTCTATATAAATAACCAACACTAGTTAACAAATCATTATCAGGCTGCTTACCTTCGCTTAAACATTCAACCACATGATTGAAAACTCTTACTGATTTATTAGCTCTTGAAAGAGTTAATTCTTTATAAGAAAGTCTGCCAAATTCTTGTTTTGGTACTTCGTTTTTTAATCTTTCAATATCTTGTTTTTTTGGAACACCATCAAAAAGTGTGAAGGCTGCATCCCATTTGGTAGCTATAACTCTATCTGATCTTTCATTATCATCTAATTCATTTGCAAAACAAATTAATGAATACACTCTATTTTTTTTCTTAAATGAATAAACTGCAGTACCATAGCCATGTTCGTTTAATTCAAATAAATCTCTTTTGTAATTCCAATCCTTAAACTCTTTTAAAAAACTTCTTAAAAATGAAAGTTTAGATTGATGAAAAGACCCAAGTCTTGATAGCTTCATTACTACATTGGGATCTCTTAAAGAAATATTCATTGATTCATTTCTTTGTAAAAATTGTACCAGTTGTTTCCAAGAATTCCATTTACTTCACTTTCTGAAAAACCAACTTTTTTAAGTCCTATCTCTAAGTTTTCAAATCCTCTTGCATCTAAAAACCAATCAGGTTGTTTTGGAAAACCAGGTTTGTTTTTAGACCCTTCTCCATAATTTTTGCTTTTAGTCCAAGTACCATTTCTCATCCACTCAACAATAGTATCTGGTTGGTTTAAACAAAGATCTGAACCTATTCCAATTTTTTCAACTCCCATAATCTCAGCTGTCTTAGCTGTCATTTCACAAAAGCTTTCTAAAGAGCAATCTGTTCCATCTTTTAAATGATGAGGGTATAAAGAGAGGCCCAATATTCCTTTGTGTTCTGATAAAATTTTTAATAGTTCGTTTGATTTGTTTCTCTTAGCTGGGTGCCAAAATGATGGATTTGCATGAGTTATTGCAATTGGTTTTTCACTTATCTCAATTGCATCAATTGTACTTTTTTCTGCTGAATGAGACATGTCTATTACAAGACCTAATCTATTCATCTCTTTAATTACCTCTTTACCAAAATTAGTAACCCCACTATCTATTGCTTCATAACATCCAGTCGCTAGTAAGGACTGATTATTATAAGTAAGCTGCATAAACCTACATCCTAAATCATAAACTTTTTCAACCAATCCAATATCATCTTCTATAGGTGAACAATTTTGAAAACCAAAAAAAACTGCAGTTTTATTTTCAGATTTAGCTTTTTCAATATCTTTAAAACTTTTACCGTGAAAAATTAAGTCGGAATTTTCTGAAAAGTGATTTTCCCAATTTTTTAATACCGTTTTTAGCTCATCAAAATCTTCGTGGTAAACAATAGTTACATGGATTGCATCCAGTCCTGCTTGTTTATTGATCTGAAAAATTTCTCTAGACCAGTTACAATATTGTAAATTATCAATTTTAAAATTCATTGTGATCTTCTTTGTTTTAAAGAATACCAATAAGATAGATAAATTCTATTAATTTTATTGAAATTTTAGGCTTAATTTGAAATAACAATTTACGTTAGAATAAAATTACAACAAATGGCTAAAAATAAATTAAACAAAGTATCAATTGTTATGGGTAGTCAATCTGACTACAAAACCATGACATTTTGTCAAAATATTCTTAAAAAATTAAACATAAAATTTGAAACAAAAATAATATCAGCTCATAGAACCCCTAAAAGAATGTATGAATTTGCTATTAATGCTGAAAAAAATGGTATTGCAGTAATTATTGCTGGAGCTGGTGGATCTGCACATTTACCAGGAATGATTTCAGCCCTTACTTCTCTACCGGTACTAGGTGTTCCAATTGAAAGTAAAAAGCTGAAAGGTCTTGATAGTCTTCTATCCATTGCACAAATGCCAAAAGGAATACCTGTTGGAACATTAGCAATTGGAGAAGATGGTGCAATTAATGCTGCCTTATTAGCTGCATCTATTATTGGTCTTAGTGATTTAACTGTTAAGAGAAAATTAAATCAGTTTCGTTTAAATCAAAGCAAATCTGTTAAAAAAAAACCCAAATAGTTGTAAAATATGTCTAAACCAATTCTTGGAATTATAGGGGGAGGTCAGTTAGGTAGTATGCTTGCTATTGCTGCAAATAAACTTGAAATTAAAACAGTTATTTTTTGCAATGATATTGATGCTCCTGCCCAAAATTTTTCTAATGATTTTGTACAGGGTGAATATAATGATAAAAACAAGATTAATGAGTTTTTGAGTAAAGTTGATGTTGTAACTTATGAATTTGAAAATATTCCCTATGAAACATTAAATGAAATTAATAAAATAAAACCTGTTTTACCAAAACCTTCTGTAAATAGAATAATTCAGCATAGATTAGCAGAAAAAGATTTTATCAATAATCTAAATATAAGAACTACAAGATATGTATCTATTGAAAAAAAATCTGAAATGGATTCTGTTGAAGATTTATTACCTGGTATACTCAAAACTACTAAATTAGGATATGATGGCAAAGGTCAACACCCTATTAACAGTTTAGAAAATTTAGACTCAATTGATGTTGATTATTCAAAAGGTTATATTTTAGAAAAATTAGTAAAATTAAAAAAAGAAATTTCAATAATCATTACTAGGTTTGGTATTCAAAAATATGAAATTTATGAACCCATTGAAAATGAACATGAAGATCAAATCTTAAGAAATTCTAAAATTCCAGCAGAGATTAGTGATAAAATATTAGAACAATCAAAACTATGGGCTACAACAATTGCAGAAGAATTAAAATATGTTGGAACTTTGTGTGTTGAGTTTTTCATTGACAGGAATGATAACCTTTATGTAAATGAAATTGCACCAAGAGTTCATAACTCAGGGCATCTAACAATTAATGCGTATAATGTAAGTCAATTTGAAAATCATGTAAGAGCAGTTTGTAAACTAGAGCAAATACCTCTTAAAAAAATATCCAATGCAATGATGACAAATATAATTGGAGATCAAATTACTAATTACAGAAATAAAGAACACAATGAAAATGAATTTTTCTTTGATTATCTTAAAAAAGAAATTAAACCAAAAAGAAAAATGGGGCACCTAACAACTCTTCTTAAGTAGATATTACTCATATGCTAAAATCAATCGAAGGAAATTTTGATAATCCAGAAGTTCATGAGCTACTTATAAAGCATTTCATTGAGTTAAGATCTGTGTCACCTGAAGGTAGTGCTCACGTACTTGATATAGCTGGATTAAAAGATCCAACTATTAAATTTTGGAGCCTGTGGGAAGAAAATAACCTAATGGGAAGTGGCGCATTAAAATTCCTAGATAATGAACATGGTGAATTCAAATCTATAAGGGTTAGTGACAACTTTAGAGGTAAAGGAAATGGTACAAAAGTCATAAATCATCTAATTAATGAGGCAAAAAAACTTAATATTAAAAGATTAAGTTTAGAAACAGGTGCTGGTGAGTTCTTTTTAAATGCCAGAAAACTATTTAGTAAGTGTGGTTTTGAGCCCTGCGAGCCCTTCTCTCATTATAAAAAAGATATCAACTCTATTTATATGACCATGCTAATAAGCAACAAATAAGTCTTTAATTATTTATTCTTTTAAATTTAGTTGACAAAACCTCAATAAATCTAAACAAAGCGTGAATTACTTAATTATAAGTAATAAAAGTAACACAATAAAAAGTAAGAAGATAAATATGAGTCTACAAGGAAAAGTAAAATGGTTCAATCCAACTAAAGGTTTTGGTTTTATTGAAAGAGAAGATAAAGAAAAAGATGTATTCGTTCACGTTTCAGCTGTTAGAGATGCTGGTATGAACGGTTTAGATGAAGGTCAAGCTTTGACTTTTGAAGTTGAAGATGGTCCAAAAGGTCCTTCAGCGGTAAATTTAAAAACTGCATAATATTCACACTTTCTATTGGCTGCGATTTTTTAATTAAATTAATTTTTTAATTATTTAGCTAAATATTTCAGCCAATACCAATCAGTTTTTTTTAAGAAATTCACTCACTATTGTATTAAATTCATCTGGCTTCTCTAAATGAACATTGTGAGAGCAGCCATTAACTATTCTTAGATCACTATTTATAATATTTTCTTTTAAAGTTTCTACTTGGTTGAAGTTATAGGCTTTGTCTTGATCTCCCCAAATTATCAAAGTTTCGTTCTTAATATTTTTTAAATTTTCAATACCACTCCAATTTTTCATAGCAACAAGAGCATTGTCCGCAGCCTCTAAAGAAGTTTGTTTACCCGCTTCTTCACATAAATAAAAATATTTAGATTTATCCTCTTCAATGAACCATGTTTTTGCAATTCTATAAGCTGTATTATCCAGTCCATTAGTTTTTAGTTTGTCTCTGGAAGCATCTATGGTTTCAAACCTGCCAGGTATATTTCCTCTTGGTCCTGTGCCATAACAAATTAACTTTAATATTTTTTCACCTGCTAACTTTGCCATTTCTTGCACAATCATGCCACCCATTGAGTGACCTAATAAATAAAAACGTTCTATTTTCTTTTTTTCTAAACTTGTCAATATAGATTTAGCCATACCTTCAATTGAATTATATGAGTTAACTTTATTACTTTTTCCAAAACCGGGTAATGCTGGTGCCAAAACTCTAAAATTCTTTTTAAAAAAGTCAGTTTGCAAAGTCCACATCTCAGATGATCCTAAAAAACCATGCACTAACACTAGTGGAGTGCCACTTCCCATATCTTCAATAAATATATCTTGCATATTTATATTTTATTAATAATCATCGAATATAACAATTTAATAATAAGTAACTAACAAGTATGACAAATAGAAAAATAACTGACCTTTATGATGTTGAATTCACTCCATTTGATAATTATGGGGTTGTTGTGCCTGGAATGAGTTGGCATAAAATTAGCTATAATAAAGAAAATGGTGGTAATGGAACTTATCTTTTAAAGATGGAACCAAATGCTAAAAGTTTGCCCCATGTGCATACAGGCTTTGAGGAATTTTTGATGTTAGAAGGTGAATTAACTGATCCAGATAATAAAGTTTTTAAAAAAGGTGATTTTGTTACTTTTGAACCAGGCTCTACACACTCATCCTTTACTAAAGATGGTTGCTTAATTTTAGTTTTTATGAGAGGTATCAACAAACCTCTTTAAGGAATTATTAAATAAATTTAATAGAAAATATATATTTATGATTGGAATTTTAGGCGGAATGGGAACTCAAGCGGGACTTGATTTTTGCAATAAACTCGCAATGTTAAATAGAGGAAAAAGTGATCAAGAATACCCTTTATTCATACTTTATAACAAATCAAATATTCCTGGAAGACCAGAATCTATTGGTGTTCAAACTAAATCATTATCTACAATTCCAAGAAACTCAAAAAATACAAAAAAATATAATAGAGTTTTAAAAAGTTTGTTAGATGGATGTAAATCATTAGAAAAAAGTGGGTGCAAATTTATTGTTATACCCTGTAACACTGCACACTATTGGTATGAAGATTTAAAGAAAAAAATCAAGATACCGATCATTAACATGCCTAAAGAAGTTTTTATACAAACAAAAAAAAGTTGTAAAAAAAATTCTAAAATTGGACTTCTTGCAACAGAGGGAACTTTAAAAACTGAGATTTATGATAAAATTTTTAAAAAGGATTATGTATTGATTAAACCTTTAAGTAATTTACAAACAAGTTCAGTAAACAAAACAATCAAACATGTAAAAATGGGCAATATAAAACTAGCAGAAAAAACTATTAAGCCTGCAATTAAATATTTAATCAAACAAAAATGTAAAAAAATAATACTTGGCTGCACTGAGATACCTATTGCAATTTTTGCATATAAATCTTTACAAAATGCTAAAGTTTCAAAATTGTACCTTGATCCTAATTTAATATTAGCCAACTCCTGTATGGCAAAATATAAAAAATAGATAATGAATATAAAAGTCAAAAAACCATATGTTATATATATGGCTGAAATTATTTACTCCTACGTTTCTATTGAAAAAAATAAAGATCCGGAGCTTGATGTAAAACAAGCTATTAATAAATTCATGGAAACTAATGAATTTATAAAATTAAGCACTGGTGCATTACATGACGAATGGTTTGGTGAATTAAAAAAAAATGAGTATCTAGACAAAGATACTGGAAATAAAATACCAGATGAAACCATTAAACTTTTAGAAATTCAAAAAGATATGACTATTAAAAATTTAATTAAAATTCCTAAACTTTACGAGACTGAAAACAATACTCTCATCGAAGCATCAAATAGAGCACAACAATTTTTATGGCGTATGTGTGAAAGTTATGAACTGTGGTGTAAAGAAACTGGGCAATCAGAGCAGCTATTATTAGGTATTACTGATTAGCTAATTGAATAATTTTACTTGTTTTTTCTATTCTACTTTTTACTAAAGCAAAAAACTCTTCTTGGCTTTCTTCTTCTTCAACTTTTAATCTTTTATCTTCTACAAAGCTTTTAATATTTTCAGTAGGAGACTTACCAGTAATTTCTTTAACTGCTTGATTAGAACCATATGAAAGGCCAGCTTGATAGATATTACCAGAGCTAGCTAATGTATAAGCAGGTCCTAATAAGGCTGTACTTTGCACACAACCATTAAGAAAAAATAGCAAAAATAATCCAGCGAAAATCTTTTTTAAAATCATTATACTCCCCCTTAATCCTAAGTATTTAAAAGCACAACTCAAGAGAGAAAGTGTTCATTTTGGATATTAATCTCTAATATTGGTATAAAATATAGCCTATAACCTTGGTATGGTTAAAATTTTTCCATTCATTTTTATTGTTTTATGGTCCTCAGCTTTTGTGACAACAAAACCAATAATAGATAACAGTGATCCCTTCGCAGCATTGGCATTTAGATTTTTTGTGGTAGCTTTTGGTTTCTATATTTATTCAATTTATACAAAACAAAAAATTTTAACAAATTTAAGAAACCTTCTACAATCACTTTTTAGTGGAGTACTTTTTCATGGTGTGTATTTGGGAGGTGTTTTTTATTCAGTTTCAATCGGAATGCCTACCGGTATCGCTGCATTAATTGTAACCTTACAGCCAATTTTAACCAATGCTTTAGCAGGAAAATTTTTAGGTGAAAAAGTTACTTTTAAACAATGGATTGGAGTGATCCTTGGGTTTATTGGTGCAGCTTTAGTTTTAGGTTTTGATATTGGATCAAGTCTTCCTGTTTTTGGAGTGATAGCTTCTTTTATGGCTCTTCTAGCGATCACAACTTCTACTTTATGGCAAAAAAAAATAAGTAATAATTTACCTTTGTCTGTCAGTAATATGTATCAAGCAATAGGTGGCTGTTCTTTTCACATAATAATTATTTTAATTTTTAGTGAACCTTATATTAATTTTACATCCACATTCTTAATAGCAATGAGTCATCAGATATTCCTTGTATCTTTTGGAGCTTTTACAATCTTAATGTTTTTAATTAAGAACAACTCAGCAAGTAAAACTGTTTCTATATTTTTTTTAATACCCCCTACTACCGCAATAATGGCTTGGATATTTTTGAATGAAAAATTGAATAATCTAGATTTAGTTGGTTTTGCTGTGGCAACTTTTGGTGTTTATATAGCAACAAGAAAGCAATAAATTTTTAAATTCCTTTATAACCAAATTCTAAGCAAGCATCAGTAATAGAATGATAAAAAGATTCTCCAAAACTTCTTAATGTGAATATTCTAACTTTGTCTGGATTATCATACACCATATCAATTGTGACTGACATTCCGTTATAAATTGAATTTAAACAAGTATTTTTTTTCAATTCATTAAAATTAAAAGGACATCCTTTTTTTAATATCTCTTTTGTATTTTTTCCCTCTATTTGAATTATCGCTCTGCTATGAGATATATTTGTTATGGCAAAATCTGTTTCTGGTAATTTTTCATTAATTTCTTTTAAAATTTCTTTCTTTGAAGAAACTAAAAGCCAGTTATTTGGTCCATTCCATAAAATTCTTGTATTGGTGTTACAGCTTATATTTTGAGTTTCATTTTTTAAGTTCAAATCATCTAACTTAATATTTTCAATAGTTATTGCTGAACTATTATACTTAACAATTTGAATGATTAGATAGTCGCTTAATTCGCTTATTTTTAACAGCTCTTTATCATTTTTTCCTTCATGATCACCAAATAAACCTTTGATATGAATATTCTTTAAAGCAGAAATTGAAGTCATGATCTTACTCTTTCACCTTTTGGATCAACATAATGCGATGAAACAATCTCAACTGGTATTGTTTTATTTTTTAAAGGAGACATTGCAAATAGTTTTTTCCCTATCATATTTTTTCCATCCTTAAGAATTGCTAGTGAAAATGGATTATCGTATTCAACACTCCAACAAGATGCTGAAATATATCCTAATTTAGGATTTGGTGTTGGAGCCATTGCATCTTTAACTAAATGAGACCCTTCCGGGATACTTGTTTTCTTATCAATTGGAACAACCCCTACTACTTTTTGTCTATCTTCAGCTATAAATGCTTCTCTTTCTAATGAGCGTTTTCCTATAAAATCTTTCTTTTTACTAACAAGTCCTTCTAAAGAGTTATCATAAGGAATGGTTCTGCCATCAAGTTCTGATCCTGCAATGTGACCCATTTCAATTCTTAGAGTTGATAATGCTTCAGTGCCATAAGGTTGAATTTTAAATTCTTGTCCTACTTCCATTATCTTCTCCCACATAAAGTTTCCATTATCAGATTCGACATTAACTTCATAAGCAAGCTCTCCTGAAAATGAAATTCTAAAAATTCGTGCGTGAACTCCAAATAAATCTGCTTCTAAATATCCCATAAAAGGTAATCCTTCATTTGAAGCATCAATATTTGGAAATAATTTTTGTAATAAATCTCTAGATTTTGGCCCAGCAATTGCAGCTCCTGCCCATTGCTCTGTAGTTGAAACCACATTTACATTTAGTTCTGGCCATACAAGTTGTAGATAATATTCAAGATGAGATAAAACATTTGCTGCTTGTGCTGTGGTTGTTGTCATATGATAATGGTTTTCAGAAATTCTTGTTGTTGTTCCATCATCCATAACAATTCCATCTTCTCTTAACATTACACCATACCTTGCTTTACCAACTGGTAGTTTTAACCAAGCATTAGTGTAAACTCTATTTAGTAGCTCTGCTGCATCAGGTCCTTTAATGTCAATTTTACCTAAAGTAGTTACGTCACAAACACCTACATTTGTTCTAACGTTTTTAGCTTCTCTTTTTGAACCTTCAAATAAAGTTTCTTCTCCAATTTTATAATATCTTGGTCTCAACCAAACACCTGCATCTACAAACACAGCATTATTTTTTTCATGCCAAGTGTGCATTGGTGATTTTCTTGTTGGTTTTGAATGTTTTCCAACTTCTCTTCCAACAATTGCACCAATAGTAACTGGTGTATACGGAGGTCTAAAAGTTGTATGACCTACTTCTGGCACTATTTTATTTTCAATGTTTGAAACTAATTGCAAACCGTTGAGATTACTTGTTTTTCCTTGGTCTGTGGCCATTCCTAGTGTCGTGTATCTTTTTACATGTTCTATGGATCGATATCCTTCTTTTAGTGCAATTTCTACATCTGAAACAGCTACGTCGTTTTGAAAATCTAAAAATCTTTTATATGTTTTTCCTTTAGGCAAAGGCACACACCAAAATTTATCATGTGTGGTAGATTTTTTTTCCATAACTGTTGGCGATGATGTTTTGTTATCATTATTAGTAATTTTTTTTGAAAGTTCATATCCAGTTTCAAATGAACTTTTTAAAGTTTCTTCTAATGTAAAAGTTCCATTAGCAGCACCTAAAGTTGTTTCATTTTGTTTTGATAATCCAGGTACAAATGCATCTATATCCTTATTAAAAGTAGTTTTGTTTCCCGATTGAGAAGCTAAATGTATTGTTGGTGTCCAAAAGCCTGAAACACAAATACAATCACAATTAATATTTTCTAAAGTTCCTAGTTCGTTTTTATCATCAGAAATTTTAGCAACTTCAGCAGATTTAACTTTTTTATACCCTTTAGCCGCAACTACTACGTAAGAAAATTTAATTTTAACATCTAGTTTTTTTGCTTCATCTATAATTTCTGACTTTGGTTCTTTTCTTGTATCTAAAATAATTGGATCAACACCATTTTTTTTAAACTCTATAGCCGTTTCATATCCGCTATCATTATTGGTAAATATTAAAGGTTTTTTACCAACTAACACTCCATAAACTTTTAAATATTCTTTTGCTGCAGAAGACAGCATCACACCTGGTGTATCGTTATTTCCAAATACTAAAGGTCTTTCAATTGATCCTGATGAAATTAAAACTTCTTTTGCTCTAATATACCAAAGTCTTTGTTTTGGATTATATTTTTTAGTTTTAGGTAAGTGGTCACTTAATTTTTCTGACATCACTAACATATTGTGATCGTAGTAACCAAATACTTGAGATCTATTTTTAACAATAACATTAGGCATTTCTTTAAGTTCAGAAATAATATTTTCTGCCCATTCTTTTCCTGTTTGATTGCCAATATTAACTTCACTAGTTAATAAAGTTCCACCAAATCTGGGTTTATCTTCGGCCAAAATTACTCTTGCTCCATTTTTAGCAGCAGCATATGCGCTTGCTAAACCAGAAGGCCCTGAACCTGCAATGAGTAAATCACAATACTCATATTTATGTTCGTATCTTTCCTTGTCATGTTCGATTGATGCAACTCCAAGTCCTGCAGCTTTTCTTATAAATGGCTCATAAACTTTGTACCAAAAACTTTTTGGCCACATAAACGTTTTGTAATAAAATCCTGCTGGAAGAAATATTTTTAACAAATTGTTGATAGCACCAATATCAAAATTAACACTTGGCCAACAATTAACACTTGTTGCTTCCAAACCTTCAAAGAGCTCTTGTTCTGTAGCTTTTACATTCGGTTCAGTTTCATTATTTCTGTATAATTGAACAATTGCATATGGCTCATCTACACCTGCACCAAAAAAACCTCTGGGTCTATGATATTTAAAGCTTCTTCCTATTAAATGAACTCCATTAGCAAGTAATGCTGATGCTAACGTGTCTCCCTCATAGCCAAAGTACGTTACACCATTAAATTTAAATGAGATTTTTTTATCTCTATTTATTAGTCCAATATTATCTAATCTATAATTTTGTGTCATATTAAATATCTTCGCTAGCTTTAACGGTTTTAAATATTTCGTGAGTTGCAGTGTCTCTTTCTACTTTAATCCACTGTCTGCATCCTGATATATGTTGCCATAGCTCTTTGTGTTTTCCTCTTAAACTTTTTCTATTATAGACAAAATTATCCCAATCTTGATCTGAAACTTCTTTATTAAGTTCTGGTCTTTTAACAGTTGCATCACCACCATATGAAAATTCATTTTGAGATCTCATCCCACAGTGAGGACATTTAATATGAAGCATTTATGAAATCCACGTTTTAGTTCCAAGTCCTTTTTCATCTAATAAGTGACCTGTGTGAAATCTATTTAAACTATATCCAGCATTTAATTTGTGAACTCTATCTTGTGCAATTGTATGTGCAAATGTCCATCCTGATGCTGGTGTTGCTTTAAATCCACCATAACACCATCCACAATTTAAATATAATCCTTCAATATGAGTTTTATCTATTATAGGCGAGCCGTCCATAGACATATCCATTATCCCACCCCAAGTTCTAAGCATTTTTAGTTTGCTAAGAAAAGGCATCATCGCAATTCCTTCAGTTAAAACATGTTGAAGGGTTGGAAGGTTTCCTCTTTGCGCATAGCTATTATAGCCATCCAAATCTCCTCCCATTACCATCTCACCTTTATCCGACTGACTAATATAAAAGTGTCCTGCACCAAAAGTTACAACTTTATCTAAAACAGGTTTAACGGGTTCTGAAACACAAGCTTGTAAAAGATGTGTTTCAATTGGTACTGTCATGTTTAATTTCTCTGCTAAAATATTTGTACTACCTGCAACACATAGTCCAATTTTTTTAACTTTAATATCCCCTCGTGAAGTTCTAACACCTTGAATTTTTCCACCTACGACATCAAAACCTGTTACTTCACAATTTTGAATAATATCTACACCCATTGAATCTGCTTGACGTGCATAACCCCATGCAACAGCATCATGCCTTGCTGTTCCAGCACTTGGTTGCATCAGTCCACCAAATATAGGAAACCTTACATTGTCTGAAAAGTCAGCCATTGGAATAATTTCTTTTACCTCTTCTCTATTTAATAAAACTGCATCGATACCATTTAATCGCATTGAGTTTCCTCTTCTTGCGAAAACATTCATCTGGGCATCTGAGTGAGCAAGGTTAATAATTCCTCTTGGAGAAAACATTACATTGTAATTTAAATCCTGACTCATCTTTCTCCACAAATCCATTCCAAACTCACTGAACAATGCATTATCGTCATGCATGTAGTTCGATCTAATGATTGTGGTATTTCTTCCAACATTTCCACCGCCGATCCAACCTTTTTCGATGATAGCAACGTTTGTAATATTGTGCTCTTTAGCTAAATAATAAGCAGTTGCTAGGCCGTGACCACCTCCACCAATTATAACTACATCATATTCTTTTTTAGGAGTTGGATCTTTCCAAGCCAAATCCCAATTTTGATGACCAGAGAAGGCATTTTTGATCAAATTAAATATAGAATATTTTTGCATAAAATAATTTTATACAAAGGAATATAAATAGTTCTTATTTTTTTTATATATATTTTTTAGAAGTTTCCAAAAATTTAAAATAAGATATCAATTGGGCATTAAAAATTAATTTTATAGGAGTTTAAAATGAGCGAAGTTAAGTCAGACATTCAAATAGCTAGAGAAGCTAAAATGCAACCTATAAATGATATTTTAGCCAAGATAAATGTGCCTGATGAAAGCTCAGCTTTTAGTCCAATGGGAAGACACATAGCAAAGATTAATTTAGAATATTTAGATACTTTAAAAGATAAACCAAATGGAAAACTTGTATTAGTGACGGCAATCACTCCTACACCAGCTGGTGAAGGAAAAACCACAACTTCAGTTGGTTTAAATGATGGATTAAACAAAATTGGAAAAAAATCTATTGTTTGTTTAAGAGAGCCAAGCCTTGGTCCCTCTTTTGGAATGAAAGGTGGAGCAGCTGGTGGCGGTTATGCTCAAGTAGTTCCAATGGAACAAATTAATTTACATTTTACTGGTGATTTTCACGCAATAACATCAGCTCATAATTTGTTGTCAGCCTTAATTGATAATCATATCTATTGGGGAAATAAACTAGATATCGATGTTAGAAGAATTGTCTGGAAAAGAGTAATGGATATGAACGATCGTTCTTTAAGATCTATAAATATAAACTTAGGTGGAGTTGCAAATGGTTTTCCAAGAGAAGATGGTTTTGATATTACTGTTGCATCTGAAATCATGGCAATTTTCTGCTTATCAAATGATTTAGAAGATTTAGAAAAGAGAATAGGAAATATTACAATTGCTTATACTAGAGATAAAAAACCTGTTTATGCTAAAGATTTAAAAGCACAAGGTCCAATGACAGTATTATTAAAAGATGCAATTCGACCTAACGTTACTCAAACTTTAGAAAATAATCCTGCAATTATTCATGGTGGCCCTTTTGCTAACATTGCTCATGGCTGTAATTCTGTAATTGCAACAAAGACTGGACTAAAACTTGCTGACTATGTTGTTACAGAAGCAGGATTTGGTGCAGACCTTGGTGCAGAAAAATTCCTTGATATTAAATGTAGAAAATCAGATTTAAAACCTAGCTGTGTTGTAATTGTTGCAACTATTAGAGCGTTAAAAATGCATGGTGGTGTAGCAAAAGATGATCTTAAAACAGAAAATGTAGAAGCCTTAAAAAAAGGTCTAGTTAACCTTCAAAGACATGTAGAAAATGTAAAAAAATTTGGTTTACCAGTTGCAGTAGCTGTTAATCATTTTATTAAAGATACAGAGAATGAAGTAAAAGCTTTGATAGAATTTTGTGACACTATTGGAGTTAAAGCAAGTCTTTGTACTCATTGGGCAAATGGTGGTGAAGGTACAAAAGAACTTGCAAGTCATGTTGCTGAATTATGTGAGAAAAATGAGGATAAATTCAAATTCTTATATGAAAGTAAAACTCCTCTATTTAAAAAAATAGAAACAATTGCAAAAGAAATTTATAGAGCAGATGAGGTTATTGCAGATACTAAAATTAGAGATCAATTAAAAAGCTTTGAAGATGCTGGATATGGTGACTTTCCAATTTGTATTGCAAAAACCCAATACAGCTTCTCAACAGATCCAAGCTTAAAAGGTGCACCAAAAGGACACTCTTTACCAATTAGGGAGATTAAACTTTCTTCTGGAGCAGAGTTTATTGTTGTTATATGTGGAGCTGTTATGACGATGCCTGGGTTACCAAGAGTTCCAGCAGCAGATTCAATTAAGCTAAATAAAGATGGTGAAATTGAAGGTCTATTTTAGAAACTAGTTACGCAGATAATTAAGCCAGTTTCTAACTTCACATGTTCTGTCATTAAAATCTAATAGTTCGTTTTGAGATTTTATGTATGAGATATGACTTTCATACTCTTCTTCATTTAAAAAATTTTTATTTACAAATAGTCGTTCTTTACGACCTTCAATAAGTTTAAGCATCTGAAAGTACTCATAATCAGGATGATACTGTAAGCCAATAATTTCAGAGTTTCCCGCACTAAAACTAACGCCCATTACATTGTTAACTTTATCACTTGATAGAAGAATAGCATTTTCCGGTAATTCACTTACTTCATCAAAATTAAATGCTGGTGATGTAAAAATCTTTTTCTTATCTTTGTAAATAAAATGCTTCTCACCTTCATTATTAATAATTACATCTGATGCAATTCCAATGTGAGCACCATTTTTACCAGGGTTTACCTTGCCTCCAGCTGCTGTAGAACAAACTTGTAATCCCCAACAAATAGCTAAAATCTTCTTTTTTTGAGTAAAACAATTTGATGCAAAATTAATATGTTTCTTAATCACATCCGTCATATCATTTATTCGCATTGCACCACCCGTAAAGACAATACCATTATATTTACTCATGTCTTTTAGAGCATTCGTAGTCTCATCATCATTACCAGGATTTATAATTTCAGTAATTGCAGATGGTTCTATTTTTAAGATTAAATTTTTTAAATTATCTGCTGCAGAAGCTCCAGCTGCTTTAATAAAAAACTCACTATCTTCTCTAATATTTCCTTCAACAATTAAAATATTTAAATCACTCATTTAAACAATTCACCTGTCATACTGTTCTGGTACATTATCCTCATATCATCCTCAGTTAATTTTTTTGGATTTCCTCCAGTAGATGGGTCTGCTAAAGCCATTTTTGATAATCTATCAATATCAAAATCTTTTTCATCAATCACTTCTGATAATTTATGAGGCATATCAAGTTTTTTTCTTAAATCTAAAACCCAGTTAACAAAACCATCAAAAGATCTGTCTTTAAGTTCTAAATAGTCACAAATTTTAATTATTTTCTTTTCAATTACATCTTTGTTAAAAGTTAATACGTAAGGCATAAATATTGCATTAGATAAACCGTGATGAATATTATTTAATGCATTGACAGGGTGACTTAGAGAGTGAATTGCTCCTAGTCCTTTTTGAAATGCAGTTGAGCCCATACTAGCTGCTGTTAACATATTCATTCTTGCTTCAATATTAGATCCATTGCTAACAGCTTCTAATAGCCACTTATCAATTAATCTCATTCCTTCTAAAGCAATTCCATCTGCCATCGGATGATAGCCTGGTGCACAATAGGCTTCTAAATTATGTGCTAGTGCATCCATTCCAGTTGCTGCAGTCATTTTTGCTGGTAATCCAACTGTTAAAATTGGATCTAAAATAACTATTGAGGGTAAAAATTTTGGATGAAAAATAATATTTTTCACGCCTGTTTCTTCATTTAATATTACTGATGCTCTGCCAGTTTCAGAACCAGTGCCAGCAGTAGTAGGTACTGCAATAATGGGAGCAATCTTATCAGAGTTTGCTTTAGTCCAATTATCTCCAACATCTTCGAAATCCCAAATAGGTAGATTTTGACCTGACATAAAAGCAACTGCTTTACCAACATCTAAACCACTACCACCTCCAAACGCAATAACACCATCACAATTGTTTTTTTTATAACTATCAACACCTTCATTAACATTCGTGCCAGTTGGGTTACCAACAACATTTGAATATAATGCAGCAATAATTCCACCCTCTTTTAAAATCGATAAAGTGTTTTTAACAATAACTGATTGAGCTAATCCATTATCAGTAACAAGCAGTGGCTTTTTAATGTTTAAATTTTTACATGCTGAAGCAACATCATTAATTCTATTTTCACCTACCCACATTGTAGTAGGATAATTCCAGTTGTATTTTTGCATATTATGTTTTAGTGTTTTATAAAGTTGGTTGATGTATATCACTTTCTAAAATAATTTTAACCGAAATATTTATGCAAAAAACTATTACACCTATTGATAATACCCTTTATATCGAAAGAAATTATGATGGAGCTAAAATAGAAGAAACTATTAATGGCTCAATGAAAGCTCAAAAAATGTGGGCCGATCTAGATATTAAAGAAAGAGTAAAACTATTAACAAGTTTTGTTGAAGATTTTTTATCAAGAAGCGATCTGATTTGTGAAGAACTAAGTAGACAAATTGGTAGACCTATTTCTCAAGCGGCTGGTGAATTAAAGGGCTTTAAAGAAAGAGCCGATTACATGCTATCTATTGCAGAAAAGAAATTATCAAATATTGATGTAGCAAAAGATGATAATTTTAAAAGTTATATAAAAAGAAAAGCTCTTGGTGTAGTTTTTGTAATAGCGCCATGGAACTATCCATACCTCGTTGCAGTAAACTCTATAATACCAGCTATGGCAGCAGGTAATTCTGTTATATTAAAACATTCTGCTCAAACCCCTTTATGTTCTGAGCAACTTTACCAATCAGCTAAAAAAATTCTGCCTAAGGATATTTTTAATTATTTACATTTAAACCATGAAGATAGTTTAAAAATTGTTTCTGATAAGCGAATTAATTTTGTCTCATTCACTGGATCAGTAAAAGCAGGTTACGATGTTCAAAGAGCAACTCAGAATAAATTTATTGATATGACTTTAGAATTGGGTGGTAAAGATCCAGCTTATGCCAGATATGATTGTGACTTAGAAAAAACAGTTGAAAATTTGGTTGATGGATCTTTTTTTAACTCAGGTCAATCATGTTGTGGAATAGAAAGAATTTATGTTGATGAAAAAATTTATAATAATTTTTTAGAATTGTTTGTTTCAAAAACTTATAATTACAAACTTGGAAATCCATTAGAAAAAGAAACCAACTTAGGTCCTGTGGTTAAACTATCAGCTGCTGATTTTATTTTACAACAAATAAACTCTGCAATTGATAAAGGTGCAAAAAAAATGATTGATGAAAGTAAATTTAACTTTTCAAAAGAACATAAAAATTATTTAATTCCTCAGGTTTTAACAAACGTGAACCATGATATGGCTTTTATGACTGAAGAAACTTTTGGACCCTGTGTTGGGATTATGAAGGTTAAAGATGATAATGAAGCAATTAAATTAATGAATGATAGTCCTTATGGATTAACAGCTTCAGTTTGGACAAAAGATCTTGATGTTGCTCAAAAAATTGGCAATCAAATTAATACAGGCACGTTTTATATGAATAGATGTGATTATCTAGATCCTGCATTATCATGGACTGGTGTTAATGAAACCGGAAAAGGTTGTTCGCTATCTGAGGTAGCTTATGAAAAATTAACTTCACCAAAAAGCTTTCACTTAAGAAAAGAACAATAAAATGAAATTAAATTTTAAAGGTAAAACTGCTGTAATCACTGGTGCAAGTGGTGGTATGGGTTTAGAGATGTCAAAAAAACTATCTCAAAACAATATTTCAGTTTTAATGTTAGATTTAAAAAGTCCTAGTAAAGAATTTTTAGATAATAATAAAAAATGTGAATTTAAAAAAGTTGATGTAACTAATTTTAATAAATTGAAAGTATATATCGATAATTTTTATAAAAAACACAAAAGATTGGACTACCTAGTTAATACAACTGGTGTTCTTTGGTTTGATAAAGATGTATCAGCGGTAAATATAGATTTTAATGTATGGGATAAAGTTTTTGAAATAAATTTAAAATCTATGATGTATCTTTCAAAAATTATTGTACCTAAAATGATTAAAAATAAATTTGGTTCAATGGTGCATATATCTTCCATTGATGCATTATCTGGTGATGACAAACCTCAAGACGCTTATGGTGCTTCAAAAGCAGCAATGATTAGACTTTCAAAGTCCTTTGCCATTCAATTTGCATCTAACAAAATTAGATCAAATATAATCTTACCTGGGCCAATAGATACGGGTATGCAGATTAGATGGAAAAAAAATCCTAATACAAAGAAAAATTTAGAAAAATTTATTCCTTTAAATAAAGTAGGTAAACCCGAAGATATTTCAAATGCTTCTTTATTCTTATTAAGTGATCAAGCAGATTATATTACTGGAACTGAATTGATTGTTGATGGGGGTCTTACGGCTAATCCGTAGTTATTAACTTTAGGCGCCTCTTTCTTGAGGCGCCTAAAAAATATTTATTATCTATAAGGGTATCCAGCTTTTTCCATTGTGTTTGCATATAACTTAAATGCATCCACAACTTTTTTAGCTCTTGGACTAATACTTGAAGTCTCATCCCAGAATGCTTTAGAGTCGTTTACGACTTTAGCCCATTCATTATCAGGAAGACTTGTTAGTTCCATTTTTTTCCCATTAACACGAAGATCAGCTTCTCCACCCCAATACCAAACTTGTCTATAATAATGAGAGTCATTAATAGACATTCTGTAAAGTGCTTGAAGTTTTGGACTTAATTTGTCCCAAGCTTTTTGATTAGCAAAGTAAGATCCAAACCATGCTCCTGTAACAGAGTTAGTTAATGCATACTTGCAGATATCAGCCCAACCCACTTCATATGCCTCAGTAAACCCGCACCAAGCAACACCATCTAGTTCTCCGGTTTGCATAGCAACTTCCACATCATCCCAAGGAACCGTAACTGGTATTAGACCGTATTGCGCCAAGAATTTTCCAGCAGTAGGAACACCAAAAACTCTTAGGCCCTTCATATCTGCTAAAGAAGTAACTTTTTTGTTTACAGTGAAAAGATGACATGGATCCCAAGCACTTGTGCTCAACCATTTAACACCTTCAACCTCACTATAAGCTTCATCCCAAATTTCATTTAAACCATAATATTTAAATAAAGCTGGAACGTCTAAGCTGTATCTAGTTGCAAATGGAAAGTATCCACCAAACACTGAGATATCAACTGGTGATCCCATTGTAGCATCATCACTTTGTACGGCATCTAGAGTTCCTGCTTGCATGGCTCTGAATAGTTCATCGGTAGGAACTAATTGATCCGCATAATACAGTTCAATTTCCATTTCGCCATAAGCTGCTTTATTAAATGCTTCTATTTGTGGTTTGATAACATGTGCACCAAGCGGAGCTCCTGAATATGTTTGAAGCCTCCATTTAATTGGGTTTGATGCAGAATAAGCGTAAGGTGCTTTAACAACACTTGCTCCTGCTACACCAAAAGTTAACAAGCCAGCTTTCTTAATAAACGATCGCCTTTTACTTGTTATTATTTTTTTTTCTTTTTTCATTAACTCTCCCTGTTAGTTAAAAAGTATTTGTTAAGCCTATTATAAAAAAAATTATGATTAAACTAAAAAATGATTTATTTTTTTATTAAACCTTAATTTTTTCAACTTTAAAACTTAAAGTTGCATTATTATTTTTATAAGTACTTATTTGGAAGATAAGTTGCAATTTGAGGAAAAACCATAACCAAGATTAATGCTAAGAGCATCACCAAGAGAAACGGGGTAATAGATCTATAAATATCAGATAAGGTTATTTCTTTTGGTGCCATAGCTCTCATAAGAAATAAATTATAACCAAACGGAGGAGTCATATACGCAATCTGACATGTAATTGTATAAAGAACACCATACCAGATAGGATCGAATCCCAGTGAGATAATTAGAGGTACATAAAGTGGTGCCACTATAACTAACATAGCTGTATCATCTAAAAACATTCCCATAAATATATATGAAAGTTGCATCATAATTAAAACTCCCCAAGGAGTTAAATGCCATCTTTCTATAAATAAAGTTTCAATTGCACGCGCAGCACCAAGGCCATCAAATACCGCTCCAAAACATAGTGCAGCTAATATTATCCACATAAACATGCAGGAAACACCAAGAGTTTTTCTAAGTGTTGTATCAAGAACTTTTCGAGTAAATCTTTTTTTGTAGATAGATGCTAAAGTTGCAAGTAAAGCACCTACAGCAGAACATTCAACTAAACTTGCTATACCCATTAAGAATAATCCAGTCATAGACATGAATATTACAAATGGAATTATTCCAGCTGTTAAAAGTTTTAGTTTTTCTTTAAATGGAATATCTCTTTCTTTTTCGCTTAATACTGGACCTAACTCAGGTTGAAGACGACATCTTACATAAATATAAATTATAAATAAGGTAGCCATTAAAAGACCTGGTAAAAGTCCTGCAAGCCAAAGTTTACTTACTGGTTGACGTGCGATCATTCCATAAAGAACCATTACAACACTTGGAGGTATTAAAATTCCTAACGAACTTCCTGCTTGAACAACACCAGTAATCATTCTTTTATCATAATTACGTTTTAACATTTCAGGGAGAGCAATAGTTGCCCCTATAGCCATACCAGCAACACTTAATCCATTCATAGCTGAGATTCCAACCATCATGAACATTGTGCCAATTGCTAAACCTCCTTTTATTCCACCAAAAAATACATGAAACATTTTATATAAATCACTAGCAATACCTGACTCCGAAATCATAAAACCCATGTAAATAAAAAGTGGAAGTGTAAGCATTGGATACCACTTAAAAAGTTTCCATGTAGCCGTATATGGCATTTCGATAGCTCCATTTCCCCAAACTAATAATGCTGAAATAACAGCTACAAACCCAATTGCACCAAATACTCTTTGACCAGTAAACATCATTGCCAACATCGTTATGAACATAAACAATGCAATAAATTCATAACTTAGATATTGAGCTAACATTATATTTTAATATTTTTAATTTTTGCAATGTCTTTAATCAACATTGAGAAAGCTTGTAATAACATCAAAAGAATACCTAATAACATCAAAGATTTTATTGGCCAAAGATAAGGTGCCCATGCAGTAAAAAGTTTTTGTTTATACTCTAATGTATATTGTAAACTTGAAATAGAGCCATAAAGGAGAATTACCAAGAAAAAAATCAAGAAAATACTGGTAAAAACATCCATTTTAGCTTTACCTTTTGCAGATAGTTTCCCATAGAATAAATCCATTCTAACATGATCATCAGTAATCATCGAGTAGCCACCCCCAAGTAAATAATACGCTGTAAGAGTAAATTGAGCCATCTCTATAATCCACATTAAAGGATAGTTAATAATGTTTCTCGTAACGAAAGATAATATTAAAAGAAACATCATAAAAAAAACACCGTACATTACAAATCTGCCAACTTTGACACAAATGTTGTCTATTATATTTACATAAATTGAAAATATTTTTGGCATAAATTTCTAATTTTTATTTTTT
Source organism: Candidatus Pelagibacter sp. PS_16 (assembly GCF_059417965.1). Taxonomy (NCBI): domain Bacteria; kingdom Pseudomonadati; phylum Pseudomonadota; class Alphaproteobacteria; order Candidatus Pelagibacterales; family Candidatus Pelagibacteraceae; genus Candidatus Pelagibacter; species Candidatus Pelagibacter sp. PS_16. The sequence continues at coordinate 840,470 of NZ_CM182074.1, forward strand.
TTAATTTCTTCTTCACAAAATTTTTTAGCTTCCGCAAGATCAGTAATTTTAGATTTAGATAGTTTTTGGCTTCCAGCTAAACAGGCATCTACTGCTCTTTTAAGATTATGGTCGCTAAAATTTAAAATAACCACCATTCCAAGTATTATAAAAACAAATATTAATATATTTTTTACCATTGAATTTCTAATTTCTTATTATCGCATATAGTATTTAACATACTAAACATTAATGGAAAATGTTTAGAATTAAGATCTTGTAAAATTTTAGGACCAATTTCCAATGCAAGTTGTGCACCTTCAACTGTAATATTTTTCATAAATTTTTCTTTAGCTTCTTTATAAAGGTATCCTTCACCTAAATATTTTCCCATCAAGCTATTTCTTCCTCCTATTGCACTAACATATAAATCACCTAAACCAGCTAGGCCATAAACAGTTTCAGGTCTTCCTCCATAGAAAGAAACAAACTCAACCATTTCAGATATTGATCTATGAATTAATGAGGCTGATGTATTTAAATAATATTTAGATTGAATTTCTTTAGGTGCTTTTGAATTACTTAACCCTTCTGAGGCTCCAATTAACATAGAATAAATATTTTTAATTGCACCTGATAATTCAATGCCAGTTAAGTCATCTGATACTTCTGTTGAATAGTAATCTGTTGATATAATTTTTTTTAATTTTTCAGTTTCTTTAATATCTGGGTTTGCAATAACTGTGCCTGTCCTCATTTTATATGCAAGACCTGCTGCCAAACAGGGTCCTTTAATCGCTGAAATATTTACTTGTGTATGACCTTCATCTTTGAGAAGTTTTTTAATTTTATCTGAAAGTGTTATTAATTCATTACCCTCAATAGCCAGGCCTTTGGTTAATAAAATAATGGGAAGATTTTTTTTGTAGCTCTTTGTAATTTGCTTAACAAACCATTCAATTCCTACCGAGCTAACTCCAGCAACCATGATGTCTACTCCCTCTTCAAGTATTGATTGTAATTTTTCAAATTTTTCTACCTTCAATTTTGATGGTAATTCAATATTTAAAGCTGGATGAAGATTGTTATTAGATTTAATATTATTTATTAAATCATCTTCTAAATGCGTACCAACGAGTGTTACCTCATTTTGGTTTTCAAGACATGGTACAGCAAAAGCTGATCCCATTGCTCCAGCACCAATAATAATAATTTTTTTCATAATTTAGTATTTTTTTATATTAATTTTTAGCATTTTGTTGGTAAAGTACAGTTATAAATTTATAGAGAGAGATGATATTATGACAAAAGTAGCTATTATTGGCGCTGGCCCTTGTGGTTTGTCCGCTTTAAGATCCTTTGAACAAGCAGAAAAAAATGGTGAAAAAATACCTGAAATAGTTTGTTTTGATAAGCAAGAAGATTGGGGAGGATTATGGAACTACAGTTGGAGAACTGGATCTGATCAATACGGTGACCCTGTACCTAATAGTATGTATCGATATCTTTGGTCAAACGGCCCTAAAGAATGTTTAGAATTTGCTGACTACTCATTTGATGAACACTTTGGAAAACCAATTCCTTCTTTTCCACCTAGAGCAGTTTTATATGATTATATTTTAGGTAGAGTTAAAAAGGGAAATATAAAATCTAAAATAAAATTTAACACCTCTGTTACTAATATTTCTTATGTAAACAGTAACTTTGAGGTTACTTATCGAGATAAAAAAAATGACAAAATTTCGAAAGATATTTTTGATTACGTAATTGTATCTACTGGTCATTTTTCGGTTCCATTCATCCCAGAATATCCTGGAATGAAATCATTTCCTGGAAGAATAATGCATTCTCATGATTTTAGAGATGCAGAAGAATTTCGAGGCAAGAATGTTGTTGTTTTAGGAAGTAGTTATTCTGCTGAAGATGTTGCTCTTCAGTGTCATAAGTATGGGGCAAAAAGTGTTACTATTGGTTATAGACACAATCCAATGGGATTTAAATGGCCCAAAGGTATGAAAGAAGTTTTTCATCTAGATAGACTTGAGGGGAATAAGGCAATATTTAAAGATGGCCACGTGCAAGAAGCAGATGCTGTAATTTTATGTACTGGATATCTTCATCATTTCCCTTTTATATCTGAAGATCTTAAATTAAAAACTGGCAATAGATTGTATCCTCCGATGCTATACAAAGGTGTGGTTTGGCAAAATAATCACAAATTAATGTATTTAGGTATGCAAGATCAATTTCATACTTTTAATATGTTTGATTGTCAGGCTTGGTTTGCAAGGGATGTTATAATGGGGAAAATTAAAGTTCCAAATGAATCTGAAATTGAAAAAGATATTAATAAATGGGTATCAATGGAAGAAAAATTAGAAAATCCTGAACAAATGATAGATTTTCAAACTGAGTACACCAAAGAACTTCATGATTTATCTGATTATCCTAAAATTGATTTTGAATTAATTAGAAAAACTTTTAAAGAATGGGAACATCATAAAGTGGAAAATATAATGACTTATAGAAATAAATCATTTGCTTCACCAGTGACAGGCTCTGTTGGACCAATTCACCATACACCATGGGAAGAAGCTATGGACGACTCTTTAAAAACATTTTTAAATAAATAAAAAATTTATTAACTAGTTTAAGAAAATGTTAGCTATCCTATACCAAGGTGTTTTTTTCTTTTTCCAACCCACGTTCTGATTAAATGGTCAAATATTAGGCCAATAAAAGCAACACAAAGTCCCAATGTCAATCCTATACCTGCACCCTTTTTATCAGATAGAGCTTTTAGAATGTACTGTCCTAAATCTTCTGTTCCAATAAAAGCCCCGATAATTACCATGAACAAAGCAAATACAATTGTTTGATTTAAACCAAGCATCATATGAGGAAAAGCTAAAGGGAATTCAATTTTTAATAACCTTTGTACTTTAGTTACACCTGACATTGTGGCAGCGTCATGTAAAGCTTCTGGAACACTTCTTAAACCTTCAATAGTATACCTTGTTGCAGGTATAGTTGCATAAACTATTACAGCAATTAATACTGAAGTATCTGTAACTCCAAAAAGCATCATCACAGGAATTAAGTATACAAACGAAGGGAAGGTTTGAAAGATATCACAAACGCCCAGCATAAAATTTGCAGTATGCTTGTTTTGAAATGATATAATTCCAACTGTAAATCCAATTATAGTGGATATAAAAACTCCAAAAGTTGCCATGTACAATGTAACTAAAGCTCTATCCCACCAAGGACTCAATGCGATAAATAAAGTTAATCCACCCACAACAATAGCTGAACGAATTCCTCCAATTATATAACCCGCCCCAATGACTAAAACTAAAGTAGCAACTGCTGGCATTCTTAAATATAAAGCTCTCATGGGTTGCAACACATCTACTATCAACCAAGTATTAAAAATCTTTAAAGTATGAAAGAAAGTATCCCAAATCCAATCCACACCTTTATTCCAAAAATCTGCTGTTGATATTCCTTTATTGTGAGGAACTTCAAATAAATAATTAGACCCATCTTTAAAATAAAATGACCCCAGATATGAAAAAATAATTCCTAGAATTACAGCAGCTGCAAAAAATAATATATTTTTATTACGCTGAAAATAAGTCAAGTTACCAAAATAATCTATTTGCTTATTTGCCCAAGCTAAGGACATCTTATCCAAAAGTATTGCAATCAAACTAATACATAAACCAGCCTCTAATGCTAATCCAATATTTAGCTGGTTTAATGCTAATAATAAATTAAACCCTAAACCTTTTGCGCCTATAAATGCTGAAATAACTGCCATAGAAAAACACACCATTATGACCTGGTTAACTCCAATTAAAATGTCTCTTCTAGCAGTAGGAATTAACACTTTAGTCATAAGTTGCCAATTATTACACCCACTCATTCTACCGGCCTCAATAACTTCAGGGGGTATTCCTCTTAGACCCAACAAAGTTAATAATATCATTGGTGGAACAGCCACAACCATAGTTATGATAACAGCAGCATGGTCACCAATACCGAAAAGAACAATTGCAGGAACTAATACAGCATATTGAGGCATAGTCTGCATAACTAAAAGTATTGGATATAAAAGTTTTTCAACACGTTTGCTTTTGAATGCCATAACACCCAAAGTTAAACCAAAAATAAAAGAAAGTGGTGCGGCTACCAATATAAAAGAAAGAGTTTGCATTGATGGCTTCCATTGACCAAAAACAGAAATATAAATCATTACTAAACCTGCAAACAAAGCAAGACCCTTACCACTTAACTTGTAGCCTAATATAGCTGCTCCTGCCGCTACAATTGTCCATGGAAGTCCTGGTAATTCTGCCCAGGGATTAGCATCAATCCAATCCCAACTAGTGAACGCAACAATAGTTTCCATTCCACCTAATAAAATTTCTCTAATTAACTCTATGAGAAATGTCATAAATGAAGTTAAATTTCTTGTTATTTGTAAGACTAAGGGTTGAGTTCTAAATTCTTGAGTGTCTTCATTCCAAAATTCTATTGGCATCCAATCATTCATTAAAAAGAATAATGAATCGTTAATCCAAATAGGTAACCATCCTAATAAAGGAGGTAATCTCCATAAAACATCAAAAGCAAAATACCTTACCTCTGCACCAAACAATGTATAAGTACTTTGATTAGGGTCTTTAATGAATTCGGCTTGGCCTCTTATAAAATTATAAGTTTCAGGAACTTCTATTGCAAAACATAAGCTAAAAAATACAATTAACAAAAATAACCATTGAAAAAATTTTGGATATTTTTTTAATAATTCCATATTTTGCCTTTATTTTTTCTCCCTTGAAAAAACAGTATGAATTATTTTTGAGGGGTGAACGCTTCCAACAATTTTATTATTTTCATCTGTAACAGCTACAGATTTTTCTTGAGTTAAAATTTTTTCAGCCACATTTTCAATTATTTCATTTTTCGAAACTTTGAAATCACTTAAATTTTCAGTTTCTGGTTTTTCCATTAGATCTGCTATTTTTAGAACCTTTCCCCTAGGTACTTCTTCGGTAAATTTTCTTACATATTCAGTTGCTGGATTTAAGACAATGTTGGCGGGTGTATCCAATTGCTCAATAACTCCATCCTTCATAATTGCAATACGGTCAGCAAGTCTTAATGCCTCATCAAAATCATGAGTAATAAACATAATTGTTTTTTGTAACTTTTCTTGAAGTCTTAAAAATTCATCCTGCATTTCTTTTCTAATTAATGGATCTAATGCAGAAAATGGTTCATCTAAAAACCAAATATCGGGCTCAACCGCTAATGATCGAGCAATACCTACTCTTTGTTGTTGTCCACCAGAAAGTTCTCTTGGAAAGTAGTTTTCTCTTCCATCAAGACCTACAAGTTTAACCATTTCCATTGCTTTATTGATGCTATCTTGAGTTTTAATCCCTTTGATTTGAAGTGGAAAAGCAATATTTTCAACAACTGTTTTATGAGGCAGTAAAGCAAAACTTTGAAAAACCATTCCCATCTTATTTCTTCTAAGTTCAATTAATTCTTTATTATTTAGTGTAAGTAAATCTTGACCGTCTATATAAATTTTTCCGCTTGTTGCATCTGTTAATCTAGAAATACATCTTAGTAATGTTGATTTTCCTGAACCAGATAGCCCCATCACAACTAACATTTCACCTTTTACAACTTCAAAAGAGGCATTATTTACACCAACTATACACCCATTATCTTGAAATGTTTTTGCATCCACATTTCCATTTGCTTCATGAAGCATCTTCTTGGCGTTAGAGCCAAAAATTTTGTAAACTGATTCACATTTAATTACAGGATCGCTCATAATGTATTAATAAGTTATACGAAATAGAAATAAAATACACTGTATATTATTTTTATTTATTGTTTTTCCTCCTTAAAAATTTTTAATAAAATAAACTCTTGTATCAATACCAGTACTTAAAAAACTTAAAGCTTCACCAGTAACAGTAATTGTTTCATCTATCCCAATGTTATTTCCACTTACCGTATAACCTGTAATACATTTGTTTTTGTCTTTGTCCCATTTAACAAATGTTTCATCAATTAGATTTCCATTCTTAGTATAAATTTCATGTGCCTTAAAATTTAAAAAATTTGCACCCATAATTGCACGTTGTGGAATAAGTTTTGTTGCATTACAAACTGCCTCATACAATTCATCTGTTAATTTAAAATGATTCGTTCCATCAAAAGTTACTAAAATACCTGATGGAAGACTTGATGTCAGTTCACTTAGTTTTCTTTCTTTTGCAATTCTTTCTTCTTCTATTTTCATCTTTTTAACTAATTCATCTCCTTGACCAAAAAAGATATTTAGAGTTACAAAAAATAAAATTACAACAACGGTAACTGAAATAAGACCAACAAATTGATTAAGTGCATGAGGTAAGTTTCTTAATTTATCTAAATATTTTTTTTCCATTATTATTTTAATTATTCTTGTAACTTCCCATTTTTCCAAATTCCTATTTTTTCCTTTCCATCGGACCAGGTAAATTTTCCTTCACCATTCATGAAGCCATTAGTCCATTCCCCATCATAAGTTGAGCCATCAGGAAAAGTTAAAATACCTTGACCACTCCATTCGCTATTTTTAAATTCACCTTTATAAATATAGCCATTTGGCCAAGTTTCAGTTCCATTACCCTCTTTTTGCGTCTGAACCCACTCTCCTTCATAGGTGGTTTTATCTGTGTACACCCATTTTCCAAAGCCGTTTTCACAGTTTCCCTCTTTACATCCGGTACTTCGGGCTAGGGCTATAGATGTGGTTAAAAAACTTAAAATAATACAAATAAGATATTTTTTCATTATTATATTTTACACAAAATTAGATAAAAAAAAATCAGACTTTTTTCTCATTTTTTTTACATGAATAAAAAGAAATATCTTTTTCAGAGTTTTCACTTTTCATGTCTCTTGTAATTTCATGAATTAATTCACCAGATTTTCTATTTATAATTCCTGATTCAGAGTAGTTTTTTTCTTCATCAATAGCTTTAAATAAAACTACGTCTTTGTTTACTATTCTAACTGTTAGTTTTTCTTTTTTTGAAAGAAATGAAGATAATCCATTTATTAAAAGTGTTTTTGGTTGTTTTGCATTGATTTCAAATTTATCTAAATCTTTATCCTCTAAATCCTTAGCTAAAAAAGTTTGATAATTATATTCTGCATTCTTAACTATTTTTTTTTCTAATTCACATACAAAGCTAAGACTAATATTTTCCTCTATATTCACATCTTGTGCTAAAGAAAAATTAAAAACAAATAAACTTATGGAAATGTAAAAAAAATATTTCATAACTTGTATAATTTTTTTCATTAATAATATGAATGTTTCTTGAAAAATTACCTATAAAAAAATCCCCCCCAATAAATATTGGGGGAGATCTTAAATTATTTGTTTATATCCTTATTTAGTAAAAGGAGTCCAAACTGACTTATTATCTGCAAGCCACTTTTTAGCTGCATCTTCGTGAGTCATTTTGTCAACGTCAACTAAAGCAGCCATTGCACCAATGTGACTTGTAGAGAATGACATCTTTTTAAACGTTGCAGCCGCAGCTGGATGAGTTTTTGGAAAGTCTGCATTTACAGCTTTTTTCAAGTAACCATCAGGCGAACCACATTTACCGTCACCACCATCTTCTGGTCTACAACCAGCAGTATATGGAGGGAAGTCTATAAATGTAAAACCAGCACCATCTGTAAAGTTTGGTGTCCAGTTGAATATTATAGTTCCTCTTCCTTCTTTTTCAGCAGCTACTAATTCTGCCCAAAGTGCATCTGCACTTCCAGCAAATTTAACTGTCCAAAGATCTCCTAAGCCTAAAGCATCAACCCTTTGAGGTATCAAATCTCCATGCCAAGTTTGAGGTCCTTCTAACATTCTTCCTTTTCCACCTGAGTCAGGTGTTGTAAAGTTTTTAGCACAAGCTGGATTTTTTAAAGCAGTCCAATCTGGTAGACCTGGACATAATCCTTTTTCAGCAACCCAGTTTGGATATCCCATATCTTCAAGCGTTCGAGCTTCATGATCTCCCCAATCAACTAAACCACCTTTATCAAGCGCTGTAGTAAATGATTTACCAAAAGCAGATTCCCAAACTTCATGAGATAAACTTACATCACCTAGACGAATTGACTCATACACAGCTTGTGAATCAGTATTTACGTATTTTACGTTATTTCCCATACTTTCGAAAATTCCACCAATAACGTGAGCCATTACAATTTGGCTTGACCAGTTATGAGTTGGAATTACGATGGGCTTTTTACTGTCTGCTGCGTTAGAAATTCCAGCGAAACTTACTACTGAAATTACTAGGGCAGACATTAATGATACTATTTTTTTCATTATTCTCTCTCCCTTAATATTAAGTTATAAAAGTATGTTCTCATTTATTAAATTTATAGTCAATCCCTTATGAATATATTATGCTTAAGGTAATTTATCAAAATTTACACTGGCAATGCTACATACTAGTAAAGATATACGAAGTCCTGGTTTAAGAACGTTACCACCTGGAGTTGAAAGATATTTTGTAAGAGGTGGAGGTTTATCAATTATAGAAGTTTTACCAGAAGATAAAATAGAAATAATAAATGAAGAAGGAAAACAAATTTGTGAAATAATTGTTTTTAATTCAAAAGGTAAATCTGATTTGTCTATTTTAAATTTAAAAGAAAATTCTAACGCAGATTTTTCAAAAAAAACTATCTCAAACGATGAAAAAATTTCAAAAATTTTAAAGAAAAAAAACTTAAATTTAAGTAATGCTAAAGCATCTATCATTTTTAACGATGATTGCTTGATGGGTGAAAAAATAACACTAACCTCAAAAGATAAATGCATTGTAATGATTGCTGCACCTGGTGATGCAATGAATGTTCATGAACAAAATCCTCCAACAGATTTAACAATTTATTTAAATAAAGCTAAATTTATTGAAACTGATGAACAATTTATCTTACCAGATCCACTTAGTGATCCAATTATAGAACAACTTGTAAAAAGAAGAACTGCTGAAACCTACAGTGTTAAAGCTGGTGAATATATTCAAATAATTGATCCAGGTGGAAGACAGTGTTCTGATTTTTTAGCTTTTGATACACAAAAATTAAATGACGGTATTGAAAGCATTATTGATGATAAAACAACACGAACCTTTATGGGTGGTGCCTACCCTGGGCCAGGATTATTTTCAAAGTTTTATGACGGCGATCATGAAGCTATGATTGAAGTTGTGAGAGATACCGTTGGAAGACATGATACTTTCAATCTTGCTTGCACATCAAAATACTATGAAGACATGGGATATATGGGGCACATAAATTGTACAGATAATTTTAATAATAGGCTGGATAAATATGACATCAATTCTCGAAAAAGCTGGTCTGCAATAAATCTTTTTTTCAATACTGCTATTGACGCTAATAATGTTGCATCTTTTGATGAGCCTTGGTCAAGACCAGGGGATTATGTTTTGTTTAGGGCTTTAAAAGATTTAACTTGTATATCCTCTGCTTGCCCATGTGATGTAGATGCTGCAAATGGCTGGAATCCAACTGATATTTTTGTTAGGACTTATTCAAAGGAAAAAAAATATTCAAAAGCAATAGCATTTAGAATGAAAACAGACTCAGAGCCTAAATTAACACAAGAGACAGGGTTTCATAAAAAAACTTCTGAGCTAACAAGAAATTTTGTTGAGTATAAAGGTTTTTGGCTTGCTAATAATTTTACAAATTCAGGAACAATAAAAGAGTATACGGCTTGTAGAGAAAGTGCGATTGCAACAGACTTATCACCTCTTAGAAAGTTTGAAATTCTTGGACCTGATGCAGAAAATTTAATGCAATACACTCTTACTAGAAATGTTAAAAAACTATCTATCGGACAAGTTGTTTATACAGCTATGTGTTATGAAAATGGATGCATGCTGGATGATGGAACCTTATTTAAAATGGGGCAAGATAATTTTAGGTGGATCGGTGGAGATGAATACAGTGGTGAATGGTTAAAAGAACAAGCTAAGAAGAAAAATTACAAAGTTTGGATAAAATCTGCAACAGATCATATTCATAACATTGCCGTTCAAGGTCCAAATAGTAGAAAAATTTTAGAAAAGTTTGTATGGACGGCGCCAATCCAACCATCAATCACTGAACTTGAATGGTTTAAATTTAATATTGCAAGAATAGATCATGAAACAGGAACTCCAATTATGATTTCAAGAACAGGGTATACTGGTGAACTTGGCTATGAAATATGGTGTCATCCAAAAGATGCTTCTGAAGTTTGGGATAAAGTTTGGGAAGCAGGAAAAGAATTTAATATTACTCCATTAGGTTTAGAAGCTTTAGATATGGTTCGTATTGAAGCTGGACTTATTTTTTATGGTTATGAGTTTGATGATCAAACAGATCCCTTTGAAGCAGGAATTGGTTTTACAGTTCCACTTAAAACTAAGGAAGATGATTTTATAGGTAAAGAAGAATTAATTAAAAGAAAAGCAAATCCACAAAAAAAATTAGTTGGTCTGGAATTAGTAGGTCATGAACCGGCATTACATGGAGATTGTGTTCATGTAGGTCGTGGTCAAGTAGGTGTGATAACAAGTGGAATGCTATCCCCTAAACTTGGAAAAAATATTGCGCTTTGTAGAATAGATGTAAAATATTCTGAGATTGGAACTGAAGTTGAAATTGGTAAACTTGATGGTCATCAAAAAAGAATTGGAGCGAAAGTTGTACCTTTTCCTTTCTACGATCCAACAAAATCAAGAGTTAGAGCGTAATAAATGCCTAATAACAGTAAAGATCTTTTAAGTTTTTGGGAAGACCAAATGAAGCAATCCCATACTTCAAGCAACTATTTTTTTAGAAAATCCCCTTCTCATTATCATATGATGCTACTTGTAATGTCAGCTTACAAACATAATGAAAAGTTATCTGTTGAAGGGCTAAAGACAAAACTATTCAAAACTTCTAGACCAAAATCTGCATTGATTATTAATGAAGCTTGTGAAAAAGGATTCTTTCGTCTTGAAAAGACTTCAACTGACCAGCGAATAAAAAACATAATGCCTAGCGAGTCTTTTATTAATGAGTTTAAAGAATATTTAGATACGCTGAAAAAGATAAGTTATTAGTCACTTTTTAAAAAAAATCTATAATATATAATTTATATATATAATTTATAGATCTATAAAAAATTGTATTTTTTTTTATCCATAAAAATAATGTTTGGGTATGTCAACTTTACCAAAAAAAGCAAAAGTAGTAATTATAGGTGGTGGAATTCATGGCTTAAGTACAGCATGGAAACTTTCTGAAACTTATAAAAACGAAAATGACATAGTTGTTCTAGAAAAAAAAGATATCGCAGCAGGTGCAAGTGGAATTGCTTGTGGTGTTGTTAGAAATAATTATTTTCAGCCCGCTATGAGAGAATTAATGGCTCACTCAGTATCGGTTTGGGAAAGTGATCCCAAAGCATTTAAATATAACTCTGTCGGTTATTTGCAAATTTCACCGGAAGTTATGCACGAAGATGTTGCTTCAATAGCTAAACAACAAAAAGCAATAGGATATGATTCAGAATTTATAGAAGGTGAAGCTGACTGCATGAAGTATATGAAAAATATGTTTGGTGACTGGCAAGCTCAAGGGATAACTTCAGTTCTTCATGAAAAAAAAGGTGGTTATGCATTTAATAAAGATTCTATTAAAGCGCTTGAAGAAAAATCAACATCAAATGGTGTTAAGGTTGTTAAAGGGGTAACTGTCACAGGTTTTAAAAGAGGCAGTAACAGTAAAGCTGTTACAGGTGTTGAAACTGACAAAGGTATTATTGAGTGCGATCAAGTTGTTGTTGGTGCTGGTCCTTGGGTGAGAGATTTTTGGAATATGTTAGAGCTTCCAAAAACAGCTAATATTAAAGATAAAGACGGTAAATTTCATGAAACTGAAATGTGGAAATACTGGATGTTACAAGAAGGTGTAATTGGGGTTGATGCAGATTTTTTAAAAATGGATAATGGTGGTCAACCACCTGTAATTCATGTCGACTCTACGGCTCCTTTATATTCAGATAAAACAAAAAAATTAATTACAGATAAGATTTGGGGAATTTATTATAAACCTGATATTGAAGGTTTAGGTGTACAAGGCGGAACATCCCCTTACATAGTTGATAAACATTTTGACAAAGTTAATGTTGACCCATATGGAATTGAATCTCCAGAGTTTCAAACCACTGAAGCTTTTAATGACATGTGGTGTTCTGCTTTAGCGCATTGTCAAAAAAGATTTGAAGGAAAATCTGATCTTTATAGAAAAGGTCCTTCAGGTGGACTTGGATGTATGACACCAGACTCGTTTCCAATTTTTGATAAATTTTTAGAAAATGTTTATATGATTGCTGATGCTAACCACGGTTACAAAATGATTGGTGTGGGTGAACTTGTTGCAAAAGAAATTCTTGGAACTGAAAGTGATTTATTAAAACCGTTTAGATTCAACCGTTACGAGAAAGGTGAACTTCACCCAACTTCTAACAGTCCATTCCCTTGGAGTTAACTTCAAGCCTAGACACTAATAAATTTTTCAGTTACGGTTCGTTAAATAAAAATTCATTAGAGGGAGAGATAATGACAGATTTAGATAGACACGTTAGGCAACCTGGTAGAGATAAATTAGTAAAACAAGTTAGAGCTAAGATTAATGAACTAGGTGTTGAATATATTTTTTTTCAATTTATTTCAGTAACTGGAAGAGTTGTAGGTAAAGGTATTCCTACTGATCACTGGGAAAGAACTTGCGAAAAAGGTTTTCAATTAGTTTACGGTGCTACAGCTAACTTATTTGTTGATCGTCATGGAGATTATATTGGTTATGGTCCAGAAGCAAAAGAGCTAGTTGGTATTCCTGATCCTGAAACTTTTTGCCAACTCCCTTGGGATAAAAAAGTTGCAAGAGTGTTTGTTACTTGCTTTAGAAATAGAGAAGAAAGAGAAAACCCAGGTGCACACTTAACATCAGATTGTCGTGGAAATTTAAGAATACACGCTCAAGAATTTAAAAAGAAACACGGCTACCAATTAAGAGTTGGAACAGAGCCAGAAATGATGTGGTTGACTAAAAATGAAGATGGGTCTCCAACAGGAAAAGGTTTTTCAAAACCTTATTGTTATCATATTGATCAATTCGAGTCGTTAAGACCAGTGTTTATGAAAGTTTTTGAATACGCTAGAGCAATGGGCTTTGACATGATTCAAGGTGACCATGAGGATGCACCAGGACAATTAGAATTAAACTGGATGTATGATGACGTATTAAGAAATGCAGATAGACTTTCAACTTATAGACAAATTTGTGCGCAGGTTGCTAGAGAGTTTAATTTGATAGCTTGCTTTATGACAAAACCTTTTATGGGAGTATCTGCAAGTGGTTGTCATACTAATATGTCTTTGTGGAAAGGTGGAAAAGATAAAGTTAATAAACTATCCCACAAATCAATACCAGCGATGGATGATGTTTTCACTTATGTTGAAGGTGGAACTAATTACTTTATGCCTGATACTAAAGATATTCAGTTACCAGGTAAGGTTGGATTAAAAGCAATTGGTGGAGTAATGAAACATTTAGGTGCATTAACTGCAATTGGATCATCAACTGTAAACTCTTATAGAAGATTATGGGATACAGGTTTTTGGGCTCCTGTTTATGCTGATTGGGGATTTCAAAACAGAACATGTGGATTAAGAGTTTCTGCACCAGGAAGATTTGAATATCGTTCAGTTGACTCAATGCATAATCCTTACTTGATGGGTTCAGGATTATTGAAATGTTTTGATGATGGGATAACAAATAATATTGATCCAGGAAAACCAGAATCTAGAAGTATGTACGATGCTCAGGCAGCTGGTAAAGAAGTTAAAAAATTACCTTTAAGTCTAGGTGAAGCTTTAGATCGTCTGGCAGAAGATGAAGTGATCAAAGCGGCTATGCCAGATGAAATGTATAAAGTTTTCCATTGGTATAAAAATGATGAATGGGAAAGATTTTTAGGGGCAACAACTCAGTGGGACCTAGATACTTATCTAGATTGTCTACCGTAATCTTTAATAAAATAGGGGAAATATATGTGTGGAATAGCAGGATTAATACATAGAGGAAAATCATCAAATGTAGGAAGTGAACTACAAGGAATGCTTCAAGCTTTAAAACATAGAGGAGAAGATTCTACAGGTTATGCTTTGTATGGAGATACTGATGGTAAAAATTTTATCATGCGTTTTAAAGTTGGAGAAAATGTTGGTGAAGGAAGTTCATCCATAATGGAAGATGTTTCTGTTTATGACAAAAGAAAGAAAATTGTTGATCAATATTTATCTGAACTAGGTGCTAAAATAGTAAAAGAGGAAAGAATTTTACCCTACTCTTTGAGATATGAGCTTGATTATGATGTAAAAGATCTACTAGAATTTTCACAAAAGATTGAAAGTATTCCAGGTGTTGAAATTTTATCTATGGGAAAATCCTTAGAGGTAATTAAAGATTTAGGAAATGCTCAAATGGTTCTTGATAGGTATGATTTAGGTAAAGTAGTTGGAACTCATGCAATTGGCCATGCAAGAATGGCTACAGAATCTGGTGTAGATATTAAATCAGCCCACCCTTTTTGGGGTTATCCTTTCAGTGATGTATCAGTAGTTCATAACGGTCAGTTAACTAACTATTGGAACAATAGAAGAATGCTTGAAAATAAAGGCATGAGATTTATGTCTGAGTGCGATTCAGAATTAATAGCGGTTTATATTGCTCAAAAAATGAAAGAAGGAGCAAGCCTTGAAGAGGGCATGAAAGCTTCATTAACAGGTCTTGATGGAGTGTTTACATATTTTGTTGCAACTAAAGATTCTTTAGGAATGGCAAAAGATACTATGGCTGCAAAACCTTTGGTTCTTTATGAGTCAGATGATTTAGTGGCAATGGGCTCAGAAGAAATAGCAATCAGATCAGTTCTACCACAAGAGATAGATACATATGATCCATTTGATGGAGAGGTAAAAGTATGGCAAATTTAAAGAATACAGAGAAAAAAACTAAAGCCCAGTCAATGGGTATGCACTCAGAAGTTTTAACAGGAAGAACTCAACAAAAGTTTTTTAATCCTGATGAAGGTGAAAACCTTTATTATTTTGGAACTTACGATGTAGATTTTAATAAAAGAACAGAGCTAGATGTTAAAGATATGACAGCTCCAGAAGCTAATAAAGAAATTGATAACTTAATGAGCCAAGGATTTGGCACAATTGTTATTAAAAACCCTCAAGGTAAACATAGTTTAGGGGTTGGTATTTTAAATAAATTAAATTTAATTTTTGAGGGAAGTTTAGGTTATTTTGGTATGGGTTCGTGTGATGGACCTACTGTTAGAATTAATGGTAGAGTTGGTTGGTCTTGTGCAGAAAACTTAATGGCAGGAAAAGTTGTTATAGAGAAAAATGCAGGGTCTTGCTTTGGTGCCGCTATAAGAGGTGGTGATTTAATTTGCAAAGGAAGTGTTGGTGCAAGAACTGGAATTGACATGAAGGGTGGAACTATCATTGTTGGTGGTGATGCTGGAGCGTTCACTGGTTTTATGATGCAAAGAGGAAGAATAATTATTCTTGGTGATGTTGGAATAAACTTGGGTGACTCTATGTATGATGGCACAATCTTTATTGGTGGAAAAATAGGATCATTTGGAAGTGATGCTGTGCCTGCTGATCTAACTGCTAGTGATCAAGATTGGTTAAAACGAAAATTAAAAGTTGCAGAAATTGGTGAAAAATTTGATGTTAGTAAAATGACTAAAATTGTAGCTGGTAAAAAACTTTGGAACTATGACAATCTAGAACCTCATGAAAAGAAAGGAGCTATCTAATGGCTAAAAAGAAAGTTAAAAAAAATAGTAAAAAATTAAAAAAAACTAATGGAAGTGTTGGTGGAAAAGCTGATGTTCATACACACGAAGATGGTAAAAGAAACAAAAGTCTATTAGGTCACAACGCTATTTTTACTCCTGAGGTTATAGACGATATTCACATCAAAGCTCAACTTGGAAGATACAGAATGCGTGGAATGGCATTAATGAAAAAAATTCCAACATTTGATGATTTAGTATTCCTACCAGGAACTCTTACTAGATTTGTAATTGAAGGTTATAGAGAAAAATGTGAAACAAAAACTATTATTGGTCCTAATTGTGAAAACCCAATTGAACTAGATATACCAGTATATATTACAGGTATGAGTTTTGGTGCGCTTTCTTATGAAGCTAAAACTGCTTTAGCAAGAGGAGCAACAATGGCTGGAAGTGCTACTTGTTCAGGAGAAGGTGGAATGATTCCAGATGAAAGAAGGTATTCCGAAAAATGGTATTACCAATGTATTCAATCAAGATATGGGTTTAACCCTCACCACGCTCAACTTGCTGATGCAATAGAAGTGTTTATTGGTCAAGGACAAAAAGTTGGAATGGGTGGACATTTAATGGGTCAAAAAGTTACTGATCAAGTTGCAGAAATGAGGTCTTTACCATCTGGTATTGATCAAAGATCTCCAGCAAGACACCCTGACTGGCTAGGCCCAGATGATTTAGCTTTAAAAGTTGAAGAATTAAGACAACTTACAAAAAACAAAGTACCAATTCAGTTAAAACTAGGTGCATCAAAAGTTTATGATGATGTTCGTATGGCTGCAAAATGTAATCCTGACTCAATCTTTTTAGATGGTATGGAGGGTTCAACTGGAGCTGGTCCACATATAGCTGCTGCAAACACTGGTATCCCTGGAATTGCTGCAATCAGAGAAGCAAGAAGAGCTATTGATGATGTTGGTAAAACTGGACAGGTAACTTTAATTTATGCAGGTGGTATTAGAGATGGTGCTGATATGGCAAAGGCTTTAGCCCTAGGTGCTGATGCAATAGCAATTGGAACTGGTGCTTTAATAGCCTTAAACTGTAATAAAGATATTCCAGAAGCAAACTTTGAAAAAGAAATGGGTGTTAAGGCTGGTGACTGTTATCACTGCCACACTGGTCGTTGTCCAGTTGGTGTTGCAACCCAAGATCCTAAATTAAGAGCTAGATTAAATCCTGATGATGCTGCTTTAAGAGTTTATAATTACTTGCATGCAATGACATTAGAGGCTCAACTTTTAGCAAGAGCTTGTGGTAAAACTAATATTCACTCATTAGAACCAGAGGATTTAGCTGCTCTAACAATGGAAGCTTCTGCACTAGCAAAAGTTCCTTTAACAGGAACCAACTTCACTGTTGGTGTTGATAACTATCACAAAATATAAGAGGTAAATATGGTTAAGAAAAAAACAAAAATAAAAGTAAAAAAAGAAAATCTAGGTGGA
The DNA here is from genome assembly GCF_059417965.1 of Candidatus Pelagibacter sp. PS_16. Classification (NCBI taxonomy): domain Bacteria; kingdom Pseudomonadati; phylum Pseudomonadota; class Alphaproteobacteria; order Candidatus Pelagibacterales; family Candidatus Pelagibacteraceae; genus Candidatus Pelagibacter; species Candidatus Pelagibacter sp. PS_16. Next base: position 857,924 of record NZ_CM182074.1, read on the forward strand.
AAGTCTAAAGAAACTGCTAGAGAAAAAATGATTGGGCAACATATTGGTTATAGATATGATGTTAACTTACTCCCTGATTATAAAAAAATTACTCCATTCTTAAAAAAGTATATTGAGGCAATGGGATGGGATGATCTTAATTGGCTAGAAGATATACACATGGGTTATGAAGAAGATAGACCTGCTGTATTTTGTAGAAATGCAAATGGCTGGGTTACAATTCCAAAATCAATCAAATTGCCAAACAACCAACAAGACAGAGATATGATCGCAAGAGAGCTTTTAGTTAAGTTTCAAATGTCTAAAAAGCACCCTCTTGTTGATTTGAAAAAAGCTTACCTTAAGTTTTAGTACCTCAATCAAAGGTTGATTATTTTTCAAAACTTGTAGTTATTACTTGCTTATTTAAGCAATGTATAGTTTGTCACGTCTCTATAAATTTTATAGTCTTTCTTAAAACTAATAGGAGAGAGATTATGGATGATCAATTAGGCGCTCTTACAGTTATATTTACAGAATTTTACTACTGGGTAACAGTAGTATTAATGTTCCTGATTCACGTCGGGTTTTGTATGTATGAAGTTGGAGCCTCACGATATAAACATCACCAACATACTTTAATGAAAAATACCATGGTAATACCATTAGTAACGGTAACCTGGTTTTTCTTTGGTTGGTGGATTTATTGGGCTTTCCCAACAGGACCGGGAATAGCACCTTCAATAATGAATGAGAGTTCAGCATTAATTACTGACGAAAGTACTTTTAGTGCGAAATGGTATGTAGCAAATACTGAATTTATGGCGGTCAATTTAGGTGATCGTATAAGTGGAGTATTCTGGGCTGCATTCTTACTATTTTCATGGACAGCTGCTTCAATTGTTTCTGGGGCAATCATTGAAAGAATTACAACTTTTGCATTTGGAATTTTAGCAATTGCAATTGGTTCGTGCTTCTGGGTAATTGATGCTGCTTGGGGATGGCACTTTGATGGATGGATGCTTAAAATTTTAGGGTATCATGACGCTTACGCATCAGGAGTAATTCACGCAATTGCGGGTGGGTTTGCTTTAGGTGTTCTAATCGTTTTAGGACCTAGAATTGGAAAGTTCTCATCAAGTGGTGAGCCAAGAAATATAGGACCAAGAAACCCATGGCTAGTTACAGTTGGATTATTTTTAATCTATACTGGTTTCTGGGGATTTTATGCGGCATGTAATATACCAATATTTGATCTTGGACCTGAGTATGGAATGGAAGGCGTAACGTACTGGACAGCAACAAACATATATGTAACCCCAACCACACTGAGTGGAATAACCTATAACTTCTTGATGTCACTATCAGGTGGATTATTGGCTGGATACGTGGTCGCTAAAGGTGATCCATTCTGGACTTACTCAAGTGGACTGGCTGGTATCATCTGTGCATCTGCAGGTAATGATTTGTATCACCCGATACAAGCAATGCTTATTGGTGCAATCGGTGTAGTTATTTCATATAAAATGCATTACTGGGTTGAACGTAAGTTCAAAATTGATGATGCAGTTGGTGCAGTAGCGGTACATGGTTACGCAGGATTTGTTGGTCTTGTAATTTGTGGGTTTGTTTTAAATGGCTATCCTTCATCTGGATACAGTGTTGGAGCTATGTGGGACGGATCAACTTATGCATCAATCAATCCACTGGGACAATTCCTTGGAGCAATTATAATGTTCGGAGTTCTTGGAATGTTACCAGGCTACGTTATTGCTAGAATACTAAGCGCTTTTGGTAAATTAAGAATACCGCGTGAAGTTGAAATAGCAGGACTAGACTATGAAATAATGGAGGACGATAGAGAAGCTGAAAAAGCGGTCGCCTCTTCAACTAGGTAAAGGAGAAAAAATATGGCTACAGTTACAAACTGGATAGATCATTTAAGTGCAGAAGAGGTTGTCGGAGCCATTTATCCGGGAGCTGGATCCACTGAAACTTTGCTAGTTATTCTTGGTGTAGTTTTTTGGATTGGATGGCATGTCATCACAGCTAAATCTGAGAGTGAAAAACTTTCAAGATTAGCTAAGAAAAGACATGGTGCAAATGATCATAAAAGCAATATTACCGACTGGTAATATTAAATAAACTTTGGGCGCTACTTAATTGTGGCGCCCTTTTTTTTATAAAAATTCAATATGAATGAGAATAATCAAGAAAATCAAAGACCAAGTAAGATGAGAGGTGTTGTTTTTCCAAAAGCAAAGTACGGAGTAATAGCAGCTATTATCATCATTGTAGTAGGAAATATTTTCTACTATAAAGAATTCTTAATATCCTTAATTAAATAAACTTAAAAATCTATGTGTGGAATAGTAGGAATTTATCTTAAAACAAAAAAATACGAAAAAGATCTTGGTAAATTTTTATCTGGAATGCTTGATGGTATGGCGACTAGAGGCCCTGATAGTGCTGGATTTGCAATATACACAAAACAAAATAAAAACAAATTTAAATACTCTATTTGTTTAAATCAATTAACAGATAAAGAATTTAAAAAAAAAATATCTGAATTTTTAAAAAAAATAACACTTAAAACTTTTTCGGATCATGTAATTCTTGAAACAGAGGAAAAACCCGAAAAGGTATTAGAAATCCTAGATTCTAAATTAAAAGAAGTTTCTTTGGTGGGTTATGGTAAAAGTATTAATATCTTCAAACAAACAGGAAATCCTAAAGACGTGGTTAGAAAATTTAAATTATCTTCTTTTTCAGGAACTCATGCTATAGGACACACTAGGATGGCAACAGAAAGTGCAATTACAACTCAAGGTTCTCACCCCTACTCTACATCAGAGGATGAGTGCTTGGTTCATAATGGATCTCTTTCAAATCATAACAACATACGAAGGTCTTTAAAAAAAGAAGGTCAGAAATTTAATTCAGAAAATGATACTGAGGTTGCGGCTGGTTACATCTCTAATCAAATTTCAAAAGGAGAAAATCTAGAAGAAACCCTAAAAAATAGCCTAAAAGATTTAGATGGTTTCTACACCTTTATAGCTGGTACTAAAGATGGTTTTGCATTGTTGAGAGATGAAATAGCTTGCAAGCCAGCAGTTGTTGCAGAAACAAAAGATTATGTAGCGGTTGCTTCAGAATTTCAATGTATGGCGCACTTGCCAAATGTAAACACAGCTAAAATTTTTGAACCAAAACCTGGTATTGTTTATCACTGGTAAATTATGAATTTAGATCTAAATAAAAAAAAACTAAGAGAAATTAATCAACTACTACAAAACGTTGGTAGAGAAAAAAATAACAGAAGTTTCCAAATTTTAAATCCCCAAGGTCAACACGCTATTTGTGCAGGTTTAAAAGATGATATTGAAGTTTCAATAAAAGGACACACTGGCTATTATTGTGCTGGGATGAATAAAAATGCTTCTATTACCGTACACGGAAATGTTGGAACGGGTGTAGCTGAAAACATGATGTCTGGTAAAGTAATTATCAAAGGCAATGCTTCTCAATCTGCTGGAGCAACTGGTCATGGCGGTTCTTTAATTATTGAAGGAGACGCTAGCTCAAGATGTGGCATATCAATGAAGGGGATTAACATTATAGTAAAGGGGTCTGTTGGTCATATGTCAGCATTTATGGCACAAAAAGGTAATTTAATTATTTTGGGAGACGCTGATGCTGATTTAGGAGACTCAATTTATGAGGCAAAAATATTTGTTAAAGGTAAGGTTAAAAGTTTAGGTTCTGATTGTATAGAAAAACAAATGGATGATAAAAATATAAAAGAATTAAATAAAATTTTTAAAGATTTGAATATATCTGAAGATGCAAAAAAATTTAAAAGATATGGATCTGCAAGAAATTTATATAATTTTAAAATTGATAATGTGAGCTCATATTAGTTATGAAAAAAGATTTAAAAGAATTTAAAACGTTTCCATCTTCAACAATTAAAGAAATTCAAAGAGCTGCTAAGGAAGGAATTTACCAAATTAGAGGATTGGGTGCTAAAAGAAAAGTTCCAGACTTTGATGACTTGGTATTTTTAGGAGCTTCCATGTCTAGATATCCATTAGAAGGTTATAGAGAGAAATGTAATACCTCTGTAATACTTGGAGACCGTTTTGCAAAAAATCCTATTAAATTAGATATACCAATTACTATTGCTGGAATGAGTTTTGGAGCTTTAGGTGCCAATGCAAAGGAAGCTTTAGGCAGAGGTGCTTCTGCTATGGGAACTTCGACAACCACTGGAGATGGAGGCATGACAAAAGAAGAAAGAGGATCTTCTAAATATCTAGTATATCAATTATTACCTTCTCGATACGGTATGAATCCGGATGATTTAAGAAAAGCAGATGCTATAGAAATAGTTGTGGGACAAGGTGCAAAACCTGGAGGGGGTGGAATGCTTCTTGGACAAAAAATTAATAAAAGAGTTGCTGGTATGAGAACTTTACCTGAGGGCATAGATCAAAGAAGTGCTTGTCGACATCCAGATTGGACAGGACCTGACGATTTAGAAATAAAAATTCAAGAATTGAGAGAAATTACAAATTGGGAAAAACCAATTTATATAAAAGTTGGAGCAGCAAGACCATACTATGATACGACTTTAGCAGTAAAAGCTGGCGCTGATGTTGTTGTGTTAGATGGAATGCAAGGTGGAACAGCTGCAACACAAGATGTTTTTATAGAACATGTGGGTATACCAACTCTTGGTGCCTTAAGAGAATCTGTAGATGCTTTAAAAGAATTGAACATGCATAGAAAAGTTCAATTAATTGTTTCTGGTGGAATTAGAACTGGTGCTGATGTTGCAAAAGCAATTGCAATGGGAGCAGATGCTGTATCAATAGGATCTGCTGCTATGATGGCTTTAAATTGTAATGCAGATCTTTATAGAAAAGATTACGAAAAACTTGGAACAGAGCCAGGTTACTGTCATCACTGTCATACAGGAAAATGTCCTGTAGGTGTTGCTACACAAGATCCTATACTAGAAAAAAGACTCAATCCTATAGAGGGGGGTAAAAGATTAAAAAATTATTTATCCACATTAACCCTAGAGTTGCAAACATTAGCAAGAGCAAATGGAAAATCAGATGTAAGAAATTTAGAACCTGAAGATTTAGCAGCTTTAACAGTAGAAGCTGCAGCAATGGCAAGAGTTCCGCTGGCTGGAACAGATTGGATACCAGGACTAAAAAATAAAAAATAGTATTGTGAAGACTAATTAACAGTTGTAAATTAAGAAATAAAATATGCCTATTAATTTATCTAAAATTGCTAAAGCTAAAAAAATAAAATATTTTTTGATTAGTTTTGTAGATTTTTTTGGTGTCTTGAGATCAAAATTAGTACCAGCACAAGCGATTGCAGACATGCAAAAGAATGGGGCGGGTTTTGCGGGTTTTGCAACTTGGCTAGATATGTCTCCTGCAGATGGGGATATGTTTGCTCTACCAGATCCTAAAAGTTTAATTCAATTGCCTTGGAACAAAGAAATTGGCTGGTTAGCTTCTGATTTATATATGTATGGTAAGCCTGTTAAGGCTTCACCTAGAGTAATGCTCAAAGAGCAAATTAATAAATTACATAAAAAAGATTTGGTCATGAAGTCAGGTGTAGAGTGTGAATATTTTTTGATATCAGAAGATGGGAGTAAAATTGCTGATGCAAGAGACACTCAATCAAAACCTTGTTACGATCAGTCTGCTTTAATGAGGAGATATGATTTAATCAAAGAAATATGTGATAGCATGATTACTATGGGTTGGAACCCATACCAAAATGATCATGAAGATGCTAATGGCCAGTTTGAAATGAATTGGGATTATACAGATTGTTTAACTACTGCTGATAGACATGTATTCTTTAAATATATGGTGAAATCATTAGCTGAAAAACATGGTCTTAGAGCAACATTTATGCCAAAACCTTTTAGCAATCTAACTGGTAATGGCTGTCATGCTCACATTTCTTTATGGAATGGAAAAATTAATAAATTTCTAGATAATGGAGACAAATTAGGTTTGAGCAAATTAGCATATAATTTTCTAGGTGGAATTATGAAACTTACTCAGCCTTTAACTGCTTTTTTTAATCCGACAATTAATAGCTATAGAAGAATAAATGCACCACCAACAAAATCAGGAGCTACATGGTCACCTAGTAGTATTTCTTATACAGGAAATAATAGAACTCATATGATAAGAATTCCTGATAAAGGTAGATTTGAATTAAGGTTAATGGATGGAGCAGTAAATCCTTATTTACTTCAAGCTGGAGTAATAGCTGCTGGTTTACATGGAATAAATAATAAAATAAATCCTGGTGAACCTTTATCTTGTAATATGTACACTGATCATAAAAATTACCCTCACCTAAAAAAATTACCTGACATAATTGAAGATGCATTAGATCAACTAGAAAATAGTAAAGAAATTAAGGAAGCATTTGGCGGTGATACTATTAAAAGCTATCTAAAGTTAAAAAGGTCTGAAATTAATGATTTTAATCAAGAAGAAAAATTTGATAAAAAAAGTTCGGTAACTCACTGGGAAAAAAATAGCACTCTTGATTGTTAATAAATGAAATCAATCATGCAGAAAAACCTTTGGTCTATTACATCATTTTTAGAGAATAAAAATTATAAATTTAATAAAGAAAATATATTTACGCAACTTCCAGAAAAATTTATAGATGAAGCAATTAAGGCTATATCTAGTTGGGATAATTATGCCCCCACTCCATTGGTTAAATTAAATAAACTAAATGATGAATTAAAATTTAAAAATATTTACTACAAAGATGAGGATAAACGGTTTGATCTAAAATCTTTTAAAGCTTTAGGTGGAGCTTTTGCTGTTTATAAGATTGCCAGTGAAAAAAAGAATATAACTGTATCAACAGCAACAGCTGGAAATCATGGTCGATCTGTAGCCTGGGGAGCTCAAAGACTTGGATTAAAATGTAAAATATTTATAAGTGAATTTGTTAGTGAATCTAGAGCTGAAGCAATGCGTAAATTGGATGCTGAAGTGATTAGAGTTAAAGGTAATTATGATAATTCATTAAAAGAATGCATAAAACAATCTAAAGAAAATAATTGGGAAATTGTACAAGATGTGTCTTGGGAAGGTTACAAGGAAGTACCAAAATTAATTATGGCTGGATACACTATAATGATTAAAGAAATTTTAGATGAAGTAAAATCTAATTCAATATCACACGTATTTCTTCAAGCTGGAGTTGGTGGGATGGCTGCAGCAATGATTGCTGGCTTTGCAAAATTATCACAAAATATTCCGAAATTTATTATTGTTGAACCAGAAAATGCAGACTGTGTATTTCAAAGTATTAAGAATAATAAACCCACAAGTGTTGATATTAAAAAGGAAACAGTAATGGGTGGAATGTCTTGTGGTGATGTATCAAGTATTGCCTGGGAAATTTTAAAAAATTCTTCAAATTATTGTTTAACTATATCTGATGAAGCAATCTCAACTACTGTAGCATTGCTAGCAGAAAAGCGTTTATCCGATGAAAAAATAATAGCTGGTGAATGTGCGGTCCCAGGTATAATCGCGTTAATAAGCTCATTTAACAATAAAGAATACTTAGATAAGCTAGAGTTAAATGAACAATCAAATGTACTTTTATTTGGTTGTGAAGGTTTAACTGATAGTGCAATGTATCAAAAACTACTAAGTGATGGATTGCAAAAAATCTGAGTAAATATGACAAAAAAAGCCATTGTTTGGATTAGAGAAGATTTTAGAATTGAATATAACGAAGCCTTAGCGACAGCAACTCAAAATCATGAGTATGTAAGTGCTATTTATATATATAACCCAAAAAACTTTGATAAAAAAAGAGAGGCCCAAAAATGGTGGCTGTCTAAATCATTAGAAAATTTAAGTATAGATCTAAAGAAATTAAATATCACATTGGAAGTTCAGTTAGGTGATGAACTAGAGGTATTATCAATTTTAAAAAAGAAAGATGATGTTACTGTTTATTGGAGTAAGGTTTATGAGCCAGATGTAATTAATAAAGGTAAAAAAATAAGAGATCTATTTATTAAGAATGAAATTCAATATAAATATTTTAAAGGAAACATTCTTGTAGAATTTCAAGAAATGACTAAAGACGATGGCACTCCCTATAAAGTATTCACTCCATTTTGGAAAAAAACTGAACAGCACTATATTTCAAAAGCTCCTTCAAAATTAATACGAGTTAAATCAAAAATTAAAAAGATAAACATATTCAAAAATTCAATTTCTATAAAAAAAATTTTGCCTAAAAAAAATTGGCATAAAAAATTTGAGAAATACTGGGACCCATCTGAAAAAGAAGCTAAAAAATATTTACAAGAATTAATAAATAATAAAATTGAGAACTATGGTGATGCACGAGATATTCCAGGTGTTAATGGAACCTCCAAGTTATCTCCTTTCTTAAAATTTGGTCAAATACATGTAGAAACAATTTGGAAGAAATGCCAAGACATTAAAGTTAAAAAAATTGGATATAGAAAGTATATTAATGAATTAGGATGGAGAGAATTTTCTCATAGTTTAATTAATTACTTTCCACAAATGTTAAAAGGTAATCTTAGAAAAGATTTTGACAATTTTCCTTGGGTTAAAAATGATAAATTTCTTAAAGCTTGGAAAGCAGGCATGACAGGATACCCTATTGTAGATGCTGGAATGAGAGAACTATACGAAACAGGATGGATGCACAATAGAGTTCGAATGATTGTTGCTTCTTTTCTTGTTAAGCATTTAAGAATTCATTGGATGGAGGGTGAAAAACATTTTAAAAATTGTTTAGTTGATTATAATGAAGCTAGTAACGTTGCTCAATGGCAATGGGTTGCAGGATGTGGTGCAGATGCAGCTCCCTACTTTAGAATCTTCAATCCTATTCTCCAGGGTGAAAAATTTGACAAAGATGGGATTTATACAAAAAAGTGGGTTCCTGAACTTAAAAACATGCCTAATAAATTTTTATACAAGCCATGGGAACTTGAAACCAAATACCAAGAACAGATTAAAGTAATTGTTGGTATCAACTATCCAAAACCAATTATAGATCACGTTGAAGCAAGAAATGCTGCTCTAGATGCTTTTAAAACAATTAAAAAAAACTAATCTCCTAAATAATGAAGAATAATCAATCTTTTTTGCTTCTCAATTCTGTGCTCAAAAAGATATAAACCCTGCCAGGTACCAAGTAATAACTCATTGTTTTTAACGCTTAAAGAGATTTGATTATTAGTTAACGCAGATTTTATATGTGCAGGCATGTCATCTTTTCCCTCAGCTGTATGGATGTAAAGGGAATTGTCCATAGGTACGAGCTTATTAAAAAAATTTACTAAATCACTTTGAACATCTGGATCAGCATTCTCTTGAATTATTAAAGAAGCACTGGTGTGTTGAATGCTTATATTGATAATTCCATTATTAAATTCATTATCCTTGATCCATTTGTTAGTTTGACTTGTAAATTCATAGAGACTCTGGCCATTAGTACTCAATTCTAAGTTAAAAAACTCTTGTCTCATAACTTTGTATACTTAATAGATGTTAATTCATACAACCTACTAATAGTTCTTTTAAATATTTTTTTTAAATCTTCAGAAGAGCTTAATAAATCTAATTGTAATTGAGAAGTTATCATAAGTGGTATATTTTTTTCATAAAGAATATCAATTAAAGTAATAAATCTTTGTTGTTGATTAGAATTATCACTATTAAAAATTGGAATATTTTCTATAACAATAAAATTGCATACTTCAGTTATTTTAATGTAATCTTCAGCTCCAATATTTTTAGAACATAACTCTTTAAAATCAAAACGTGCTATTCCATTAAAGTAATTCTTAATAGTAAGCTTTCTACCTTTAATACTTAAGATCATTTCTTGATTAGTAAGATTTTTTGTTATTTTTCTAAAAAATTTATTAAGTTTAAAATTAGTTGATTCATTTAATGGATAAAAATATCTTTCATTTCTGTTTTTTACAGACTTTCTATAATCATCTTGGATAATTAATTGTGTCTCATAAGACCTTTCCTTCATTATTTTAATAAAGGGAAGAAATTGATCTCTTTGTAATCCATCTTTGTAAAGATCATTTATTTTAGTATTTGATGAAAATAAAACTTTAATATTCTCATCAAATATTTTTTTGAATAAGCTACCTAAAATCATAGCATCTACAATATTTGTAACCTGAAACTCATCTAAATAAATTAATTTAGATTTATTTTTTAGTTTTTGAACAAATTTATCTATAATATTTTCTTGTTTATTTTCTTTGTTTTTAAATACAAAGTCATGAAAACTAATCATAAACTCGTTAAAGTGAAATCTTTGTTTAGTTTTATCAAATTTATTATAAAAAAAATTTAGTATCATGGTTTTACCCACACCCACATCTCCTTGTAAATAAAACCCTGTTTTATAATTTTGTTTAGTAAATATTTTTTTTAAAAATGATTTATTAAAGTTTTGATTATAAAATAAATTCAGATCTTCAATTGAGCCTAATTGATTGGAATTAATTTCTAAATTGTTAATTTTACAATAACTAAGAAATAATTTATTTAAATTCATTTGTTGTTTTAAAATCTATACCATATTCTGATCTAGGGCCTTTTCTTAATCCAAATGGACCAGATAAAAATAATGTAAGCGGTCTTGTTCCTGGTTTAAGATCAACTCTGTGTAAATTATTTGCTGATCTAAAACCAATATATCCTGGCGGTCTCCAAAATCTTCCATTTTTTAACGTTTCCCAATACCCCCCTCTTAATATAACAGTTATGTAAGGAAATGTGTGATTATGAACCCCTTCCCCATGATCGTCTGCTAACATTTCATGTAATAAAATATTAAATGGAAACCATTTAGGCCTATGTCTTAATAAAACATAATATCTATTCATCCAGGGTTTAGCTTCATTAAATTTGGGGTGGGAAGGTCCACGATCTAAAACAACTTTTTTTCTTCCTAATTTATCGAGTAACTTAAGAAACATTACTAATTAAATTTAATAATAGAACCGTTGCTTATTAAAAAAAGATTATTTTCATTTATAAATGGCTGCAAAATTTTACTTCCTGAAACTTTTACTACATTCAAGATGTTACCTTCATTACTATTTACAATAATTAATTTTCCATCACTATTAGTTAAATATATTTTATTCAAAGCTACGATAAAACCAGTAGGTTTTATTTGGTTTCTTTTTTTATCTTTATAGTTTTTATATAAATCGTTAATTCTTATTATATTCCCTGATTTTTTGTCAATAATATATAAATATCCTTTTTCAGATATGGTTATTATAAGTTTGCCAATAACAACAGGTTTAAGATCTGAGCTGATCTCAGTTTTCCAATTAATTAATCCTGTAGCACTATCAATAGAATAAAATTCATTTTTATTATTAGAGAAAAATATTGTGTTTTCATTGATAACTAATTCTGAATTAGATAATTGAAATGCATTTTGACTAATATTATTATTTTGTGTGGGTAGTTGCCACACCAGTTGACCAGATTTTATATCTACCGCTGTGATGTCTCCAATTGAATTATTAAAATAAATATTTTTATCATCGAGCGCAATTGATATTTGGGTATTTGATTTTGTTAAAGACTCTTCAGTTTTTAAATTCCATATTTCTGATCCATCTTTTATTGATATTGATCTTAGAATATTTTTATAATCGACCACATAAAAAACATCATTTTTTATTTTAATGTTAGAGTTAAAAGGAACTATGTTTGTTTTTGTCCATAATAGCTCTCCTGTATCAATATTAATTGCATAATATTTTGCCACATCATCTGTTACAATTAATATATTGTTTTTTAATGCAAAATTTAGTCTTGGCCTAATTTTTTTTTCACTTTTATTATAAAAATTATTTTTCCATAAAGTTTTTTGGTTTTCATCGTAAAGAGTTATTTCACCTTTGTTGTCATAAAAAACTAAATTATTATTATAAAATAAAGGGCTGGGACTTATAAAATCAAAATCATTAAATTTAGAAAAGTTATATTTTCCAATTTTTTCTAAGACCCCTTCATAAGTTAGTTCGCCAGTATCATTTTGATCATTCAAGCTGTTTTGATTTAGCTTGCCATTTGATATTTTAACATAAAGATTTGAATTAAATTCTTCTTCAGGTCTTATTTGTTTGGTTAAAATAGTTTTGTTATTTTCAATTTGCTGTTGATTTTTGTCATCTTTATTCCAAAAACCTGCTTTTTTACTAGTTGAGCAATTGTTTAAAATTAAGAGGATTAGGACTGATAATAGTACTTTATTCACCAAGGTCTCTGTTTAGTCTCTTTTGTGACTCAGTTTTAATTGTGCTGTTAGCATTAGGTAAAATTATAATTTGGTTAAAAAATTCTTTAGCTTTTTGTTTTTCATCTTTTGAATAAAAAAATTCTGCAAGTAAGTATAATGCATGGGACTTCCAGATACTTTCAGAATTAATTACTGGATTAAGTATTTTCAATAATTCATTTTCACTAACAAAGTCTGAATTAAATAATGCTTTTTTATATATAATCAAATTCTTAATTTCATTATCAAGTTTTGTATTTTCAATTAACTCATTAAATAATATATTTATCTCATCATTGTTCTCTAATAAATTATTGTCTAGTAGATGGTATAAAGCTAATGGAGAATAAGTTGCATCATTACTTTTTACAACATTAACCATTTCATCAATTGTTTTTTGTTTATTTTCAGGATTAAGATCTATTAGTGCTAAGTTGTATTGATTAGCTAATTTAATTTTATTTTTTTCTTTAGAATTTTCAAATGATAGATAGCCAATTATAATTATTAATATTATTGAAATAATTATTATAAGTTTTTTTTTATTATCTATAAAAAAATTCTTTATTCTCTCATTTCTTGCGTTTGTATCTATGATTGTAATTTCTTCGTCCATTTCTATATCATATTCCTTAATACATACTGAAGTATTCCACCATTTTTATAATACTCTAATTCGTTTTTAGTGTCTATTCTACATAGCGTTTTGATCTTTTTAATGTCTCCCGAGGCATATTTTATTTCAACTTGAACATGATCTGATGCATTTATACCCTCTTCAATTTGAAGAACTGTTATCAACTCTGAACCAATTAATTTTAAGTTTACCCTATCGTGTCCTTCGGTAAATTGTAGAGGTAAAACACCCATTCCAATTAAATTAGATCTATGAATTCTTTCAAAACTTTCTGCTATTACAACTTTAACACCTAATAGTTTTGTTCCTTTGGCAGCCCAATCTCTTGACGATCCTGTTCCATATTCTTTTCCACCTATAACAACAAGGTCTGTGCCTCTTTTTTTATATTCCTCTACAGCATTATAAACTGGCATTACTTTTTCTTCTGGATATAATTTTGTAAACCCACCTTCTGTTCCTGGTGCCATTTCATTTCTTATTCTAATATTTGCAAAAGTTCCTCTCATCATTACCTCATGGTTTCCTCTTCTTGATCCGTAAGAGTTATAATCTGTTGGAAGTATTTGATGTTCCATAAAATATTCACCTGTCGGGCTTTCTTTTTGAATATTTCCTGCTGGAGAAATATGATCAGTTGTAACCATATCCCCTAAAATTAAAAGTGGTCTTGCATCTTTAATAGGTTTAAATCCCTCAGGTTGATCAGATAAATTTTCAAAAAATGGTGGTTTTTTTACATAAGTTGAACTTGAATCCCAATTGTAAATACTGGTATTTTCAGTTTTAATTTCTTGCCACTGTTTAGGGCCTTCTGAAACATTTGAATATCTTTTAACAAACATCTCTGCATTTAGAGATTCTCTTAATGTGTCTTCAATTTCCTTATTAGATGGCCAAATATCTTTTAAAAATACATCTTTACCATCTTTACTTTTTCCTAAAGGCTCTTTGTATAAATCAAATTCCATGTGACCAGCAAGTGCATAAGCTACTACAAGTGGTGGTGATGCTAAGTAATTAGCTTTTATATGTGGAGAAATTCTTCCTTCAAAATTTCTATTTCCAGATAAAACTGACACAGCGTAGATGTTTTCCTTGTCTATTGCTTTAACAATTTCCTCTGGTAAAGGGCCTGAATTTCCTATGCAAGTCGTGCAACCATATCCAACCAAATTGAAACCAAGTTTATCTAAAAATACATTCAGTCCTGCTTTTGCTAAATAATCTGTAACTACTTGTGAGCCTGGTGCTAATGATGTTTTAACCCAAGGTTTGGTTTCTAAACCAAGTTCAACTGCTTTTTTTGCTAATAACCCAGCACCAATTAATACATTTGGATTGGATGTATTTGTACATGAAGTAATAGCTGCAATTAATATTGAGCCATCTTTAATTTCATAATCTGTTCCTGATACTTTTGAAATATGCTGTTCTTTTCTATTAGTTGCATCTTCAAAAACTTTTTTAAATCCAGTAGATGCATCTGTTAATAAAACTTTGTCCTGAGGTCTTTTAGGTCCTGAAATAGTTGGAACAACTGTAGACATATCTAACGATAAGGTATCAGTAAATTCAACTTGGTCATTAGCCCATAAACCTTGTTCTTTTGCATATTTCTCAACTATATTTACTGTGATCTCATCTCTACCTGAGAATCTTAAATACTTTAATGTCTCTTCATCAATTGGGAAAAAGCCACATGTTGCTCCATATTCTGGTGCCATATTTGCAATTGTTGCTCTATCAGCAAGAGTTAAATTCTTTAAGCCTTCTCCATAAAATTCAACAAATTTTCCAACAACTCCTTTATCTCTTAACATTTTTACAACTGTTAAAACTAAATCTGTCGCAGTAGTACCTTCTGGCATTTTATTTTTAACTTCAAATCCTATTACTTCTGGAATTAACATTGAAATTGGCTGACCTAACATTCCAGCTTCAGCTTCTATTCCACCAACACCCCAACCAAGAACTGATAAACCATTAACCATAGTAGTGTGACTATCAGTACCAACTAACGTGTCAGGAAATAAATAGTTCTCGTTTTGAAATTTTTCAGACCAGACTACTTTTGATAAATATTCTAAATTAACCTGGTGACAAATCCCAGTTCCAGGAGGAACAATTCTAAAGTTATTAAAAGCTTGCTGTCCCCATTTTAAAAAAGAATATCTCTCACCATTTCTTTTAAATTCAATATCAACATTTTTTTCAAATGAATCTGAGTTTGCAGATTTATCTACTTGTACAGAGTGATCAATAACTAGATCAACTGCAGAAAGTGGGTTGATTGTATTGGGATCTTTATTTTTTTCTTTAACCGCTTCTCTCATAGCTGCAAGATCAGCAACGGCTGGTATTCCCGTGTAGTCCTGTAACAAAACTCTAGCTGGTCTATAAGCTATCTCAGTTAATGATTTTTTTGTCTTTAGCCATTCTTTAATTGCTTCTATTTGACTTTTAGTTACTGACAGATCGTCCTCGTATCTTAAAAGGTTTTCTAACAAAACTTTTAATGACTTTGGAAGTTTTGAAATTCCATCTAAACCATTCTTTTCTGCTTCTACTAAAGAATAATATTTGTAGTCCCTATCATTAATACTGATAGTTTTTAGGGAGTTATAAGAATTTTGATTTCCTGGTTTCATTTAATTTAGATATAGAAGCCTATTATACAAACAATAAGTAGCAAGGACATAGCATAATTAAATCGTTTAATAAAATTATTATTTGTCGCAAAATTCCTTAAAAACTTACCTAAAAAAGCCCATGCTGTAATACTTGTTAGAGCTGTCAAAGAGCAAACGACAATAACTGTTAAAGAACTATTTAAGTAATCGTTTTCTAATACAAATTTTGAGATTAATGTAATAGCTGCCATTACTCCTTTAGGATTTAAAAACTGGAATGTAAAAGTATCAATAAATTTTACTGGATTAATTTTTTTACCCTCTTTGGATGTTTCAGAAAATGAAATTTTATAAGCTAAATATATGAGGAATAAAGTTCCTAATATTCTGATCACTTCCTGGATTAGTGGATATTTAATAAAAGTTGATATCAATACAAAATTGATCAAAATTACTAACACAGTATAACCCAACCAAACTCCCATTATTAATGGAATTGTTTTTTTTATACCAAAATTAAAACCTGAGTAAGAAGCAACAGCATTATTAGGTCCTGGTGTAAAACCTAATGAACAAGAAATTCCAATCAATAAAAATAATTCAGGATGCATAAAGTTTAAGCTATTGGAAGCCCATTCTCTGATTGTTGAGATGGGTGAACTAGTATAACTTTGCCTTCATCATCAATCGAACCTAAAATAAGAACTTGTGAAACTACACCTGCAATATTTTTTTCTGGAAAGTTACAAACGCCAATAACTTGTTTACCTTTTAAATTTTCTTCATTGTAATAATGTGTAATTTGTGCGGATGATTGCTTAACACCTATATCTTTTCCAAAATCCACTTCAATTACTAGTGAAGGTTTTCTAGCTTTTTCATTTTTTTTAACTGATATTACAGTGCCTACTCTAATGTCTATTTTGTCAAAAATATCATAGGTTATTTGTTCTTTCATAAATTTAATATATAATACAACTATATTATGAGTACAGAAAATAGTTCAGATCAATTATTCAACAACTCTGTTAAAATCTTAACTGATTTAATTAGTTTCAAAACTATATCTGGAGAAGACAATAGTTCATTAATTAACTATTGTGATGAAATTCTAAACAAACTAGGTGCTACTTCATTTAAAACTTTTGACGATGAAAAAAAAAGAGTTAATCTTTTTGCTACACTTAAAGCAAAGAAACCTAGTAATAAAAAACCTATAATTTTATCAGGTCATACTGATGTTGTTCCAGTTTCTAAGGGATGGAGTACCGATCCATTTGTTGCAACAATAAAAGATGACAAACTTTTTGGTAGAGGTTCTTGTGATATGAAAGGTTTTATAGCTTGCACATTAGCTTTTGCTCCTATTTATGCAAAAGCTAATTTGGATAGAGATATTCATTTCTCATATACGTTTGATGAAGAAACTGCCTGTATAGGGGCTCCAATTTTAATTGAAGAGTTAAAAAAAAGAGGAGTTAAAGATGGAATTTGTATAATTGGTGAGCCTACTAATATGAAAATAATAGATGCACACAAAGGATGCTACGAATACACAACTTATTTTGAGGGTTTAGCAGGTCATAGTTCTGCTCCACACAAGGGAGTTAGTGCTGTTGAATACGCATCAAGATATGTGAATAAACTAATTGAATTAAGAGAAGAATTAAAAGAAAGATCACCTAAAGACTCTATTTTTGACCCTCCTCACTCTACTTTATCAATTGGAGGGATTTTTGGCGGTATAGCACACAATGTAATAGCGGATAAATGTCATGTGAATTGGGAAACAAGACCTGTCGTCAAAGAAGATGGTGTTTTTTTAAATGCAAAAATAGATAAATATGCAAATGAAATACTTTTACCAGATATGAAAAAAGTTTTTCCTAACGCATCAATTAAAAAAAAAATTATTGGTGAAGTCACTGGTTTTGATAGAGATGAAAAATCGAATGCTTGTGAACTAGTTTCAAGTTTAACAGGAGACAACACAAGAGAAGTTGTGTCATTTGGAACTGAAGCTGGTTTATTTCAAGAAATAGGAATAAGCACAGTTGTGTGTGGACCAGGCTCGATTGAGCAAGCTCACAAAATTGATGAATTTATAATTCTTGATGAGCTTAAAAAATGTTTAAGCTTGCTTGATGGCATTAAAGAAAAATCTGTAATAAATTAATCGTTCCAACCACTAACTACCTTAACTTCTAAATATTCTTCTAAACCTAATTTACCAGCTTCACGGCCAATACCTGAATGTTTGTATCCACCAAAAGGGGCATCAGGAGCTAAGCCTGCACCATTAATATCGACCATTCCTGATCTTAATTTTCTAGCAACTCTATTCGCTTTTTCTTGATCTTGAGTTTGAATAAAATTTAATAATCCATACGGAGTGTCATTAGCTATAGCAATAGCTTCTTCTTCAGTTTCAAAAGGTATAATTGACAAAACAGGACCAAATATTTCTGTTCTTGCAATCTGCATTTGGTTATTAACATCCGCAAATGCTGTAGGTTTAACAAAATAACCTTTATCAAGGCCATCTGGTTTGCCTGTTCCACCAGCAACTAATTTTGCACCTTCGTCAATTCCAATCTGTATTAATGTTTGAATTTTTTCAAATTGAGTTTTTGAAACAACAGGACCAATATGATCACCATTTTTTGTTGCAACATCAACTTTCATTGAGTTAGCAAAATTTTTAACTCTTTCCACTGCATCTGCATAGATTGATTTTTCAACTAACATTCTTGTTGGAGCATTACATGATTGCCCTGAATTTCTAAAACATCTTAAAGCACCTCTTTCAACTGCTTCAGCGTCAGCATCTTTAAATATGATATTTGCACCTTTCCCTCCAAGTTCAAGACTAATTCTTTTAAAATCACTTGCAGCATTTTGAGAAATTAAAGCACCTGCTCTAGTTGATCCTGTAAATGAAACCATGTTTACATCTGGATGACTAGTAAGTGCATTACCAGCAACAGCACCATCTCCGTTAATAAGATTAAAAACGCCTTTTGGTAGTTTAATTTCGTCAATCATTTCTGCTAAAATTATTGATGATAATGGAGCTATCTCAGATGGTTTAAGAACCATTGTACATCCAGCTGCTATAGCAGGAATCACTTTCAAGCAAACCTGATTCATTGGCCAATTCCATGGAGTAATTAATGCACAAACTCCTTTTGGTTCATGCAAAATATTATTATTAAGAGCATGTTCTCCTAATTTTGCTTCAAATGTGTATTCTTTTAAAACTTTTATATAGGATTTTATGTGGCTAGCTCCAGTTCCCGCTTGTAATTGTGTTGAAAAATCTATCGGCGATCCCATTTCAAGTGAGATTGCCTCAGCCATATCATTCCATCTTTTTTTATAAACTTCATAAAGGGCTTCTAAATACTTTAATCTTTCTTCTTTAGTGGAAAAGGCCCAAGTTTCAAATGCTCTAGTTGCAGCACTTACAGCATCATTTACATCATCAACTCCAGCTAAAGATATAACTGCGCATTCCTCTTCAGTTGAAGGGTCAATTACTTTGAAATCATTTGATTTTTTTGGAGAAACCCATTCTCCATTTATATAAAATTTTTTTTTATCTAGCATTTCTAAAAATTATATTATCTTTTAACTTTTGCAAACAAATTAGTTAATTCATAAACAATTGTAGCTGCTGCTAAAGATGTAACTTCTGCATGGTCATATGCTGGAGACACTTCAACTACATCCGCAGAAATTAAATTTAAACCTGAAAGGCCTCTTATAACATTAACCATTTCTCTTGTAGTCATTCCTGCAATTTCGGGTGTACCCGTTCCTGGTGCAAAAGCAGGATCCAAAACATCTATGTCAATAGATAAATAAAGTGGATTGTTACCAACTCTTTTTCTTATTCTTTCAGCAATTTTATCTGTACCTTGTGTTTGAAATTCATCACAGTGAATGATTTTAAAACCAAACTCTTCATCATTTTTAATATCATCTCTACTGTAAAGAGGACCTCTAATCCCAACATGCATTGAAGCATCATCTAAAAATAAATTTTCTTCTCTTGCTCTTCTAAAAGGAGTTCCATGAGTATAGGGCGCTCCAAAATATGTGTCCCATGTATCTAGGTGAGCATCAAAATGTACTAAAGCAACTGGCCCATTATTCATTTTATTAATAGCTCTTAGCAAAGGAAGAGCAATTGTGTGATCACCTCCTAAACTAATAATGCCACCTACTTTATTTAAAAGTTCCGTAGCCCCCTCTTCTATTTGTTTGATGGCTTCATCAATGTTAAATGGGTTACATGTGATGTCGCCTGCATCAGCAACTTGCTGAACTTTAAATGGCTCAACATCGTAACTTGGATGATAATTAGTTCTTAAATGTCTTGATGCCTGTCTAATACTCATGGGTCCAAATCTCGCACCAGGTCTATAACTGGTGCCTGCATCAAATGGAATTCCAACAATTGCTACGTCACAACTCTCAACATCTCTTAATTCTGGTAATCTCGCAAATGTAGATGGCCCAGCAAATCTTGGAACTTTAGTTCCACTTATTGGTTGTACTGGATTTTTGTTTCTTTCTTTTTTCATTTATAAATAAAATGTACCACATTCTTTAAGAATGGAATATCTTCTATCTTTAAAATTATGAACTTAATAAGAGCTATTTTACTATTAATTTTTTTAAGTACACCCCTAAAAGCAAATACTATTTATAATTTAATTAAGATACCTAACTTAGAGATTTATGAAATAAATACCAAAAATAAACTTAGATATTTTTATGCAGCAAGACCCTTCCAACTAGGCACTCAAAAAAACATTGTTTGTTCAAATCCGAATAAGAAAGATTTAGAATTAAAATATAAGATTATTCATAAAAATCTTAATAGATACTCTTATGACTATCTAAAAAAAATTAATCTCAAATATATTGTAATGTGTGAAAATTTATCTATCTCAGAACTATATACAGCTGGTATTCCAGATAATATAATGAAAACATTAATACTAGATATCAAATTTAATGAGAAATATTTTGAAAGAGTAATTCATCATGAAGTTTTTCATGTAATGCATCTTCAGCACAAAAATATTTTTAATGAAGAAGAATGGGCTAAATTTAATAATTTTGAATTTAAATACGCTGAATGCTCTACATGCACAAAGAATATATCTTTAGAAAAATATCAAGAGACTGATGGGTTTTTTACAGAATACTCTAAATCAACAGCCTCAGAAGATATGGCAGAAGTTTATTCGCATATGATCTTCTTAGAGAAAAAAGAAATTAATCAAATTCGTAAATTAGATCCTATTTTAAATAATAAAATTTCATATATTGAAAATAAAGTAAAAGAAATAGATAATTCTTTTACTTTCTAATGATAAAAAAAATTAAAGCTTCTAAATCAGAAAAACTTATTTTTATTTTTTTAATCCTACTAGCTATCACAACTTTCTTCACATATTTTATAATTAAAAATAAATGTTTATTTGTTAAAAATATTGATCCAAAGAATATTACTTTTAAGAATCCAAATAATATTGCAATTTTAAATGTACCTTGTGGAAATGTAATTATAGAACTTTATCCTAACATTTCACCTAATGCAGTTCAAAGATTTGTAACTTTAATTAGATCTAACGCTTATGAAAATATTGCTTTTCATAGAGTAATCGAAAATAAACTTATCCAGGCTGGTGACCTAGAGTTTGGAAAAAAAGGAAATTTAGATTATGGAAAAATTGGAACTGGAAAATCAGGTTTAGGTACAATTAAATCAGAAATTGATAATGAGTTTAATTATACCATAGGTAGTGTCGGGTTAGCTCGAACATTTAAGAATGATACTGAAGACAGTCAATTTTTTATAATCCTACAGGATGAACCATTATTTGAAGGTGAATATACACCTGTTGGAAAAGTTCTTTATGGTTTCGAAGCATTGAAAAAGATAAAATCTGATAAACGCTCAGAGTATATATTAAGACCAGATTTTATTAATTCCTTTAAAATGCTTAATTAATTAAAGGTTTGCCTGTTGCTAGTGTGTGTTTAATACGGTCTTGAGTTTCTTTTGTCTCTATTAATCTCATGAAAGCATCCAATTCTAATTTAAATAAATCATCTTCTGATAAAGTTTTATCTATAGTTGTATCTCCTCCACTCAAAACATGAGCGAGTTCTTTTGCAACAGTAACACCGTGATCACGAATTATTTTTTCATTATAAAGGTTTTCTATAATTTTATTCATTTCTATTAAAATTTCTTTTCCTGGTAGTTTAAATTCAGTCTCTGATGGAGTTTTAAATTCTTTATTGTCGTCTAAGATCTTTTTTGAAACTTCTAGTAAACTATTTCTATTCATTATTTTTTTATCTTCTGGTCTTAAATATTTTAATGGTTCTGCCTCAATTGGTGAAGTTGCTGTTTTTCCATAACCAATAATATCAAATACTTTAAGTGGTGCATAATGAGGATCTTTTTTAGCCTCGTCTGTATCAAGCCATCTTGCCAACATTTCCTTACATCCACCTCCAGCTGGTATCAGTCCAACTATTGTTTCCACTAATCCAACTACAATATTTGTATGTGAAGCAACAAAATTACTTTGGACCATTACTTCAAATCCACCTCCAAGAGTTAAACCTGATGGTGCAGATATCACCGGGTGATTAGAATACTTAAGATGCTTGCAGGTTTCTTGAAAATATCTAATAAATTTTTCTATGGATTTAAAATCATTTTTGTTCGCAAAATCCATTGTATAACTCAAGTTTACTCCAGCAGAAAACTGCATGCTTTCATTTATTATAATCAAAGGTTTGTCTGTAGCTTTTTTTAAAGCATCCATTGAATCATAATCTAGAGCATTTGCTTTAGTGGTAAACTCAACAATATTATAATCATTAAATCTATATATCTGTGCTGAACTGTTTCCATCTACACTTAATGCTTTCTTTTTAGCTTTTCCAAACGTTTCAATGTCAGTGTATTTTTGTCTAGATCCATAAAAATCTTGATTTCTATTTTTAGATAAATTTTCTAAAAAAGCATTTCCCTTAAAGTCGTCTATTTTACCAAAAAAAGTTTCAACTCCGATTTCTTCTAACATTTCAAATGGACCTTTAGTCCAATTAAAACCTAATCTCATTGCTTCATCAATATCATTGAAATCTTTTGTAATTGATGGAACTAAAGAAGAAGCATATTTGATAATCTTAGAAATAACAGACCAAGCATACTCACCATACTTATCCTCTCTAGAAATTAATTCTTTAAGGTCTATTTTGTCTGATTTAATATTAATTTTTTTACTTGCAGAGTATTCTCCAGTTTCAAGATTAATTGCTTCCATAAACTTAACTTCACCAGTTTTATTAACTCTATAAAATCCACCCTTGCCTTTTCTGCCGGTATATCCTGTTTCAATTAATTTTTTTACTAAAGGAATTTCTTTTGCAACTACTTGAAAAGGGTCATTTTCTGATAATTCTTTAATAAAACTTTTTAAAACATCAGCCATTAAATCAATACCAATTAAGTCATAAAGACCAAACACACCTGTTTTTGGTATACCCATTGGTCTTCCAAAAATTGCATCAGCTTCTTCTATGCTAAGTTTCATTTTAAAAGCTTCAGTCATTGCAACTTGCATTGCATAAACACCTATTCTATTTCCTAAAAAGCCTGGCGTGTCATTACAAATAATTGCACCTTTTCCAAGTTCTGTTTCACAAAAAGCTTTTAGAGAGTTTATTTTATCTAAATCATTATTTTCATTTTTAACTATCTCTAATAATCCCATGTATCTGACTGGATTAAAAAAGTGAGTAATACAAAAATCTTTTTTTTCTTCCTCTGATAAGTGTTGAGATAATATTTTGATAGGAATAGATGATGTGTTTGAAGATACTATCGCACCTTTTTTTCTTTCTTTGAATATTTTTTTATAGATATCATGTTTAATATCTATTCTTTCAACAACAGCTTCTACTACCCAGTCAGCTTCTTTTACTTCATCAAAATTATCTAAAATGTTTCCTACTTTAATGTTTTTTATTTTGGACTTATCTAACAAAAGTGGTGGTCTCGATTTGTAAATTTTATCCCGTGCTTGCTCACTTATTTCAGTTTTTAAATCCAATAAAGTTACTGGAATATTTGCATTACACAAATGTGCTGCAATTCCACTACCCATAGTTCCTGAACCTATAACTACTACTTTTTTAATTTCCATAAGATTTAAAAATTGAAGAATTGTTTATAATAAAAAAAATAATCTTAGTAAATCAATTACCTATTAATTCCTCTTAGTCTTTCAGACCTTCTTCTTAAAAGTTCTGCGCTAACAAGAATTAATGTGGACATTATAATTAAACAAGTTGCCACTGCCATTATTGTTGGGCTTAGCTGTTCCCTTAGACCAACCCACATTTGAATTGGAATAGTAGTGTTTTCAAGTCCTGCTAAGAATAACACAACAACAACTTCATCAAATGAAGTTACAAAGGCAAATAATGCACCAGAAATAACACCAGGTAAAATTAATGGCAATGTTATTTTCATAAAAGTATTAACTGGATTACTACCTAAACTTGATGCAGCACGTGTTACACTATGATCAAAACCTGTTAAAGTTGCTGTAACTGTAATAACTACAAACGGTGTACCCAAAATAATATGAGATAAAATTATTCCTGTATGTGTTGCAGCTAAACCTACTTTTGCCATAAAGAAGAATATTGCTGTTCCTGAGATAATTAATGGCACAATCATTGGAGATATTAATAAAGCCATGAACGCTGCTTTATATGGCATATGCCTACTACTTAACCCTAGAGCAGCTACCGTTCCAAGTACTGTAGATCCAATTGTAGCAAAGAAAGCTATTATTAAACTGTTTTTTGTCGCAAGTCCCCAAGGATTTTTAGTCCCATAGATCATGTCTTCGTACCATCTTAATGAAAATGCGTCTGGGTCAAGGGCTATCATTCCCTTGGAAAAGTGAATGTATTGTTCTGCATTAAATGAAAGTGGTAAAATTACAAATAGCGGTGCTATTAAAAAGAAAAATACCAACCCACAAATTGTTAAATAAGTATAATGCCAAATTCTATAATTCCAGGATGTGTAAGTTGGTAATGCCATAATTTATCCTAGTTTAATATTATCAATTCCCACTAATTTATTATAGATCCAGTAGATTGTTAACACTCCAACTAACAGCATAGAACCTAATGCTGCAGCAAACGACCAATCTAAAGAACTCTTCATATGATACGCAATCGTATTACTAATCAATGATCCACTCGCTCCACCAACTAATGCTGGAGTGATATAGTAACCTATAGCTAAAATAAAAACTAATAAACAGCCTGCACCAATTCCTGGAATTGTTAATGGAAAATAAATTTGTCTAAATGCAGTAAATGGAGTTCCACCTAATGATTTTCCAGCTCTCATTAAACTTGGAGATATTGTTTTCATCACACTGTAAAGTGGCAAAACCATAAAAGGTAATAAAATTTGTGTCATTGCAACAAAAGTGCCAACAACATTATACATTAACTCAGGTCTATTATCATCAGCAGCCCAACCTAGCCAAACAATTAGATCGTTTATAGGGCCCTGTTGTTGAAGTAAAACCATCCAGCTAGAAGTTCTAACTAATAGTGATGTCCAAAAGGGCAACAACACACATATCATCAATAAATTACTATATTTCATTGGTAGTGTGGCCAATAAATGTGAAATTGGGTAAGCAAGCAAAAAGCAGAATACAGTTACCCAAAATGCAACTTTTATAGTTCTTAACCAGAGGATTTTATGAATTCTCCTGTCTTCATCTTGTTGAATAATATTTCTGTCTTGATCAAATTTTAAATCAAGACCTTTTAGATATTTTGCATAAGACCAATTTGGAGCAGTATTCTTTAAAGCAATCCAATAATCCACGTCTTTCCATATTTTATGGGTTGCCATAAATTGTTCTTTATAATTAGCTTTTTCAAATTTTTGAATTTTTCTATTTGTTTTTTTTAATCCACTACTAAAACCAGATTTTTCATAGTTTAATCTCTGATATAATTTTCCAGCTTCTTTGTTTATAGCCAATGGATAGAAATCTTTATAAAACGCCTCATAAGTTGCTTCATCAGGCAATTCTTTTCCATCCCATTTTTCTAAAGCAGCAAATGTGTTAGGTAATTTTTGTGTGATCATACGATCATCTACACTTCTAAATAGCATGTCTCCTATTGGAAATATGTATGTAATTATAAGGAATAAAAATAACGGACCTACAAGCATTAAAGCCTTTAGCTTATTTTTTCTCTCAGCTTTTTTTAGGCTTATCTCTAGAGGTATCCCGTCTGATGATAATATTTTTTCTGTACTCATATTTAAAATTCTTAAAAAAAAAGGGCGGTTATTTTATAACCGCCCTAATATTTTATAACAAAAACTTAATCTATAAAACTAAATTATAGACCAGCTTTCATTGCTTCCCATTTTTCACCGATTTCATCTTGGTTATCTGCCCAGAAATCAGGGTTCATAAGAATGTATCTTTTTGTGTTAGCAGGTGCTGTTGGCATATGTGGTACCATACTTGTTTTACCATCTTTAAACCAAGGCTCTCCAGCTTCCATAACAGCAATTGAAGATTTTCTCCAAGGTGCGTATGCAATATACTTAGCACTTCCAGCTAAACCTTCTGAGCTAGTCATTTCTCTAAGTACTTTCATAGCGCTACCGTCAGCATAACCTGGACCATCTTTAACTAATGCAAAATATTCATAGTCAAGAATTTGTCCATCCCATACTTGTACAAGTGGAGTTCCTTCCATTTGCGCATTAAAGAATCTACCGTTCCAACCAGTTGCCATTACTACTTCACCATTAGCTAGTAGTTCTGGTGGTTGAGCTCCAGCATTCCAGAATACACATCCACCATTTGGATCTGTACAAAGTGCTTTAAGCTTGTTCATAGCTCTATCAATACCGCCATCTGCTTCAAGTTTTCTGTAAGTTAAGTCAGAACCTTTACCAGGGTTTACACCGTCTGCAGTGATAGCAATCTCTAAGTTAGACATTGCACCTTTGTAAATTGCTCTTTTACCAGGGAAGTTTTTAGTATCAAAAAAGTCTTTCAATGAGTTAGGCTTTTTAGCACCGATTGTTGCATCGTTATAAGCATAGTTCCAAGAGTACAGAATGTTTCCAACTGCACATTTTGAAGGCATGCTTGTAAAGAAGTCCTGACTTGCAGGTGTTCCATCTGGAGCAGGTGCAAAGTCTTTATCAAAATCGAATTCATGGAAAATACCTTCGTCACATCCAATGATAGTGTCTTTTGCGTACACATCAATGATGTCCCAAGTGATTTTTCCAGCTTCTTTTTGAGCTTTAATCTCTGATAATCCACCAGTGTAGTCTACCCAGTTTACAGGTATACCTAATTTAGCAGCAGTAGGATCACCATACCCTAATTTTTGACTTTCAGTATAAGCACCACCCCAAGACACTACAGTAACTGCAAATGCTGAAGTCGTGATAGAAAGTACAAAAGATAGAGCAAGTAATAATTTACTTAATTTTTTCATTTTCTCTCCTATTTAACGTTAACGTTTGTTATTTTATAAAGTGAAAGTAAAACAATATAGGATACTTTAGTCAACAGGCAATTATGGCTAATTTGCCTTTATTTTATTTATATTTTATTAGGATAGTTTTTAAATTATTTTGGATCTAAGGCTCTACAGTCAATACTATTCCAGCCTATATCTAGTACATTACCCTTTTTAAGGTCTAATCTTGCAGTACTATTTGGTACTTTAAGGATAAAATCTTTATTACCTAGTAAGTCAACTCTAAGTCTTGTGTGATCGCCGTGATAAATTATTTCTTCTATTTTTCCTTTATGATTATTATCCATCTTATCTGAAGGATCTATAATTGCTCTTTCAGGTCTTAGTGAAACTTTAGTCTTATCTCCTTTTGCTTTTACAGCAACTGGATTTGCTAAAATTTCTGTGCCATTTTCTAATTTAACTTTACATTTATCTCCTGAAATATCTAAAACTTGTCCTGAAAATTTATTATTTTCTCCAATGAACTCAGCAACAAACGAATTAACCGGTTTTTCATACAATTCATCAGGACTTGATAGTTGCTGAACTTTACCATCATTGAAAACTGCAATACGGTTTGACATTGTTAATGCTTCAGTTTGATCGTGTGTAACATACACAACTGTTACACCAATACTTTCGTGAATATGTTTAATTTCATATTGCATGCTTTCTCTTAAATTTTTGTCTAATGCTCCAAGTGGTTCATCCATTAATACTACTTGTGGATCAAAAACTAATGATCTTGCAACAGCAACACGCTGTTGTTGTCCACCTGATAATTGCATCGGCATTCTTGCTTCAAAACCATGAAGTGAAACCATAGATAAAGCTTTATCTATTTTTTTATCAGCTTCATCTTTTGGAATTTTTCTAACTCTTAATGGAAAAGCTAAATTTTCATAAACAGTCATGTGTGGAAATAAAGCATAGTTCTGGAATACCATTCCTATTCCTCTTTTGTGAGGTGGAATATTTGAAATAACCTTACCATCTAAATAAATTTCTCCATGAGTTGGTGTTTCAAAACCAGCCAGCATCATAAGACAAGTTGTTTTACCAGAACCAGAGGGTCCTAGCATAGTTACAAACTCACCTTCTTCAATGTCTAGATTTAATCCTTTAACGACCAATACTTTGCCATCATAGCTCTTGTCTACATTGTCAAATTTTACAAATTCTTTGTTTTTAGTCATATTTTCTAAATGGATTTAAAACATTTGTGAGCTTATTTATCAAGTTTTTTTATTTTAATTATTTAATGTGAAGATCTTTTGAAAAATTACAAAATAGCTCACTTCCTTGATCCGTAACTCTTATTGCTTCAGAAGCTTCAACTCCCCAATTTCCAAATTGCATAACAGCAATCATATGAAAAGTAATATTTGGCTCTAAAATTGTCATATCTCCTTTTGATATATTTAAAGTGTGTTCCCCCCAATCAGGTGGGTAACCAATTCCGATAGAATATCCAGTACGAGAGGTTTTCTCTATACCGTACTTATCTAGAACCTTCCAAAATGCCTGAGCCACATCATCTGCAGTTTTTCCTGGTTTGATAGCATCAATACCTGCCTGCAAGGCTTCGTTTGTTTTTTTCATTGTATCAATTTTAAGCTGGTCAGCTTTTCCAAGAAGCACTGTTCTTGCCATAGGACAATGGTATTTTTTATGAGAACCTGAAAGTTCAATAATTGTTGCTTCGCCTTCTACAAATTTATCTTCTGTCCATGTTAAATGAGATGCTGATGTACCTTTGCCAGTTGGAAGCATTGGAACAATAGACGCATAATCTCCACCAAACTCAGGAGTTCCCTTTATTAGAGCCGCTTGTATTTCTGATACAGCATCACATTGTCTTACCCCAGGATTGATTACTTCAAAAGCTTTCTTCATTCCTGTTTGAACGATTAATGATGCAGCTTTCATTAAATTAATTTCAGTATCTGATTTTACAACTCTAACCCAGTTGACTAATCTTTCACAATCTGAAATTTTTGCATTGGGTAAACCTGATTTTATTTTTTCATAACAGTAGGCAGTAAAATAATGACTGTCCATTTCAACTCCAATAGAAAGTTTATCCCATTTTCTTTCTTTAATAATATCTGTTAAAGCTTCATAAGGGTGAAGCGGCCAATTATGAATATATTTTTCACCATACTTTATAATATTTTCATCTTTCAAATAAGTTTTAATATATGCTCCACCAGCATCTTGGTCTCTAACAAAACATAAGGGCTCATCTGCATTAATATGAACTATGACACATTGGGCATAATAGAATGACCAAGCATCATAACCTGTTAAATAATTCATGTTCGATGGATCCTGAGAGATTAATACATCAATGCCTTTATCTTGCATTGATTTTTGAACCTTCTTTAATCTATTTTTGTATTCTTCTTTTGTAAAATTCATTTAGTTAAATTTAAATAGTTTTCCAAAACCTTCAATACTATTTTTATAGCCAATAGCATTTAGACTTTCCCAAATTAATGTTTGATTGCTAGATAAAATGACTTTATTCATTTTTTTTTCAAGCTTATCGATTATCGATAATACTGGTAATGCCGTACAAGACACAAATAATGCCTCACTATCTTCTAAATTAATTTTTGACAAAACTTCAAATAAATATTCTTCATCTACTTTTCCAATATCTAAATCAGACTCAATATCAAAATATGTTAATCCATTAACTGCAATATTTTCTTTATTAAAATAATTTATAACTGAATCGTTTATACTTTTTGTATAAGGGGTAAAAACCGATACTTTGTTAATGTTAAAAGCTTTTAAAGCCTTAATAGCAGATGTAATTGGGGTGGTAACTTTTGCTTCAGGCTTGGCTAACTTCACATTTTTTTCAATCACATCATAACCTGCTGCAATTGTTCCTGATGTACATCCATAAGCAACACAATCTATTTTTTGATCTGGTAAAATATCTTTAGTGACATCGGTAATATCATCTGCCATTTTAGCTAACGTTTCGTTGGTCAAGGGATTGTAACAATGTATTCGATTAACATACAGATCTACATCTCTTCCATAGATCACATTATTAAAATCCTTTTCAATTCTAAAATCGCTACCAAGCGTTATAAGACCAATTCTTGGGTTCGATTTTGAAATATATTTTGGCTCAACCTTGTTTAATTTCATAAATTATGTGTAATATTTGGATTAAATATATATTGAATAAGGAGTCTAGTTAAAATAAAGTTTAACAAAAGCGTACATAACTCGTCGTTACCTAAGGTTTAAACGGTACTAAAGAATACGAAAGTGGGATCAGTCGTCTTTAAATTTAACTATTTAAGGGGGTTTGAATGAAATTTGGATATTTTTGTAACACTACTAATTGGAATCATAAACCATACAATCAACTATTAAAAGAAACCCAAGAGATCACAATTTACTGTGATGAAAATAATTGGGACTCTATTTGGTATACAGAGCATCACTTCAATCATGAAGGAATGGAATCTTGTACTAACCCGTTAATGATGGGAGTGGATGCTGCCGCTAGAACAAAACAAATAAGAATTGGTCAAGCTTGTAATGTAATTACATTTCATAATCCTATCCGACTAGCTGAAGATATAGCTTTGCTAGATCAATTGTCTGGAGGAAGAGTTGATGTTGGTATTGGAAGAGGAATTTACGGAAGAGAAGCTATCAATATGAATAAAGAAGCTGACTTAAAAGATCAGGCAAAAAATTTTAGGTTGTTTGATGAGTCATTAACCATAATGAAAAAAGCTTGGACAGAAGAATTTTTTAGTCACCAGGGTGAGTTTTACACTTATCCATCACCAAATTTTACTTGGCAACATGACATGAGTCCACCTAGTGAAAAGTTTTTAGATACAAAAACAAATGAAATTAAAAAAATTAGCGTTGTACCAAAACCAAAACAAGAGCCACATCCGCCAATATGGCAAGTTGTGGATGGTGCACGTTCAATTGAATGGGCGGCACAGAATGGCTTAAATACAATAATGTGGATACCTACAGTTAAAGCATTAAAGAAAAGGTTTGAAATTTATAGAGATGCAAAATCAAAAACTGAAAATAGAGAAGTGCCGCTTGGAGAAGGTATATCTTTAGTTAGAGATATGTTTGTTGCTGAAACTATGGAAGAAGCTGAAAAAATGGCTGGTGAGCATATTATCAATTATATGAAATGGGTTTGTCATTGGAGAGGTTTGGGTAATCATATGGATCCAGGAGAAGAACTACCAGAAACAAAACATAAATTAGACTTACTTAATTATGATTTTTTACATAAAAGAAATTTATTATTTGGAACACCAGAATATGTTGTTAATAAAATAAATGAATTAAAATCAGAATTAAATTTACAAAATCTTCAAGTTTGGTCTAATTTTCCTGGAATAGATCATGAGGCTTGCATGAGAAGTATAAAACTGTTTAATGATGAGGTTATACCAAAGATTAATTTAGACAATTCAAGTATCGAAAAGGCAAGTTAATGAAATTAGAGCTTAGAAAGTTTACAAAATTTGTAGATAAAACTTTTATCGAAGGTGGTAAGGAAGCTAAAGAGCCTGTTTTGATGGTTTCTGTTGCAGCTGTATTTAAAAATCCATGGCATGGAAAAGGCTTTGTTGAAGATTTAAAACCAATTATTTTAGATTTAGCACCTAAATTAGGTGATATTTTAGTTCCAGAGTTAATAAAGGAGATTGGATCACCTGAAAAAATTTTGGCGTATGGAAAAGCTGGTACGGTCGGACTTGATGGTGAAATTGAGCATGCCTCAGCATTTATTCACACTTTAAGATTTGGAAATAAATTTAGAGATGCGGTTGGCGGAACATCTTATTTAAGCTTTACCAATACCAGAGGTCCTGCTGGATCAAAAATGTCTATTCCAATGATGCATAAAACAGATTCAGGTCTAAGGCCTTATTATTTAACTCATGAATTTACGATTCATGATGCTCCTTTTGATGATGAAATTGTTATAGCAATTGGTGGTGCCTCTTCTGGAAGAGCTCATGCTAGAACAGGAGACCGTTACCAAGATATGAAAGAAATGGGACTAGACCCTAAATAAATTAATGTCTCAAAATTTTGACTCAAATCAAAATTATTATTCATTTATTGATAATGATACAGATCCATTAGTATTCATTCATGGTGTTGGACTAGATCATAGAATGTGGGAGCCTCAAATTAAATCTTTAAACGATCATTCAATAATTGCTTATGACTTGTTAGGTCATGGAAGAACTCCTTATGATAAAGAGGAAATTACTTTGAATGATTTTTCAAACCAATTAGATGATTTATTACAATTTTTGAAAATAGATAAAATTAATCTAATTGGGTTCTCTCTAGGTTCATTAATTGCATTAGACTTTGCTTCAAAATTTCAAGATAGATTAAAGACCTTAACATTACTTGGAACTACATATGGAAGAACTATAGAGCAAAGAAATTTAGTCATAGAAAGATTTGAGCAAGCAAAGTTAAATAAACCTATTTCAAAACAAGCACTAAAAAGATGGTTCACAGATCAATATCTAAATGACCATCCAGAAATTTATGATCAATTTATAAAGATCTTAACAAAAAAAGATGAAGATCATTTAAATTTTTTAAAGGCCTATAAACTATTTACTTATCATCAAGATGATATCGGTATGATTAAAAATATAAAAACTAAAACTCTGGTGATGACAGGATCAGATGATTTAGGTTCAACAGTTGAAATGTCAAAATCCTTATCTAATGATTTAATAAATTCAAGTTTTACTGAGATAAATAATGGAAAACATCTTTGTAGTATAGAATGCGCGGATGATGTAAATATAAGACTTAAAAATTTTATTAGTAATTAAATGACAAAAATTCAAAACTTTAAAATGTATATAGATGGTCAATGGGTTGAATCTGAGTCTGGTAAAACTATTGAAACTTTAAACCCAGAGAATAATGAAGTTTGGGCAACTGTACCTGAAGCAAATGCAAAAGATGTAGATAAAGCGGTTAAAGCTGCACAAAAAGCTTTTGATAACTCTTGGTCTAATTTACATCCAAGAGATAGAGCAAAATATTTAAGATCTCTAGCAAAATTACTGAGAGAGAATGCTGAACATCTTGGTACTATAGAAACTATTGATACAGGAAAAATTTTTAGAGAAACTAAAACACAAGCTAATTATATTGCTGAATACTATGATTACTTTGCAGGTCTTGCTGATAAAGTTGAAGGAACTGTAGTACCAATTGATAAACCAGACATGCAAGTTACTACAACAAGAATACCTATTGGTGTAATAGCAGCAATAATTCCTTGGAACTCTCAGATGCTTTTGACTGCTGTAAAATTAGCACCCGCTTTAGCAATGGGTAATACAGTTGTAATAAAAGCTTCAGAACTTGCACCTGTAACATTATTGGAATTTGCAAAATTGGTTGAAAAATCAGGTATGCCTAAGGGTGTAGTAAATGTAATTACAGGGCTAGGTGATCCATGTGGAAAAGCTTTAACCACTCATGATTTGGTGGAAAAAATTGCCTTCACAGGAGGACCTGAAACCGCCAGACATATAGTCAGAAATTCTGCAGAAAATTTATCACAAGTAAGCTTAGAATTAGGTGGGAAAAGTCCCGTAGTTCTTTTTAATGATGCAGATCAAGAAAATGCATTGAACGGAATAACAGCTGGTATTTTTGCTGCAAGTGGACAAAGCTGCATTGCTGGATCAAGACTTTATATTCAATCAAAAATTTATGATGAATTTTTAGATAAATTAGTCGCGAAAGCAGAAAAAATAAAATTAGGCGCCCCAATGGATAAGGATACTCAAATGGGTCCTTTAAATAGCTTCAAACAATTAGAAAATATAGAAAAAAACATTAAAGCTACTGTTGAGCAAGGTGGGGAAATTAAATGTGGAGGTAAAAGATCTAACATATCTAATAAAGGTTATTATTTTCCAGCTACAATTATTGAATGTAAAAATCATAATTTACCTACAGCAGAAAATGAACTATTTGGTCCAGTTTTATCTGTTATGAAATTTGAAACAGAAGAGGAAGTTATTAAATTAATGAATGATAATAAATATGGATTATCCTCTGGAGTTTACACATCTAACTTTGGTAGAGGCCTGAGAGTTTCAAAGGCAATTAGAGCTGGAATAACTTTTGTAAACACTTATAGATTAATATCACCAATGGCTCCTTTTGGAGGAATTAAAGATAGCGGATATGGAAAAGAAGCAGGAATTGAGTCAATTAAAGAATACACAAGAATAAAAACGACATGGTTAAATTCATCAGATAAACCGATGACTGATCCATTTACAATGGGTTAATAATTGACTGTCAGACATTATTTATTAGTTTTGTTTATTATGTTTCTTTTTGGAAGCTCTTATCCAATTAATAAACTTGCATTAAACACATCTCTAACGCCTGTATTAGCAGCCTCCTTAAGAATGTTTATACTTTTTGTTTGTCTTGTTCCTTTTTGTAAATTTAAAATTCCAAATAAAAAATACTATTTGCCCTTAGCCGGTTTTTCTCTGACCATGGGGTTTGGTGTTTTTATCTTTTTAAATTTATCACTACAAAAAGCTACTATGGTAGCGCCTATAATTATTGGAGCTCAACTAGCAATACCTTTTGCAGTTCTTGCAAGCTCTTTATTTTTAGGTGAAAAGGTAACTCCTAAAATGTGGGGATTAATATTTATTTCTTTTTTTGGAATTTTTCTAATTGGATATGATCCAAATTTAAAAAGTGAAATTTTTGCAATTTTTCTTTGTGCAATTTCTGCTTTTTTCTATGGTGTTGCGAATGTATTTTCTAGATATATTAAAGATATAGATGTGAAATTAACTAATACGATTATGGGCTTTACTGGTTTTACACTTCTTTTTCTTTTTTCAATTTTTTTTGAAGGAAATACAGTTAATCAATTACTAAATATTAATTTTTATACTTGGCTTTTATTACTCCATAATGGGGTAATGGTTTCTGTAATTGCACACACCTCATTATTTTACTTATATAAGTTTTATTCAGTTAATAAGGTTATGCCTTTTTATTCTTTATTTCCTGTATTTGGCTTAATCTTAACATTCTTTATATTTGGTGAAATCCCAACTTTACTTAGTGCAATTGGCAGCTTAATTGTAATATTTTCTGTATATAGGCTTCAAAAAATTAGATAATTCTCCTATTGAAAATTCATCTAAATAGTCTTTAATTTGATTTTTATAAATTGTTAACAATCAAAGAGGAAAATAATGAAAAAACTATTTATTGCTGCATTTATATTCGTTTCTACGTTTACAACGAATACATTC
Source organism: Candidatus Pelagibacter sp. PS_16 (assembly GCF_059417965.1). Taxonomy (NCBI): domain Bacteria; kingdom Pseudomonadati; phylum Pseudomonadota; class Alphaproteobacteria; order Candidatus Pelagibacterales; family Candidatus Pelagibacteraceae; genus Candidatus Pelagibacter; species Candidatus Pelagibacter sp. PS_16. Next base: position 893,566 of record NZ_CM182074.1, read on the forward strand.
GCAGAAGTTAAGATGGGAATTATCTTAGGATTTACTGGTCCTATTGAATCTCTAACACCAGCTATGGCTGCATCTGCAGAGCTTGCATTTAAAGAAGCTTCTGATTCAGGTTCACTATTAGGTGGAGAAACTATTTCAGTAGTAAGAGCAGACTCAACTTGTGTTGATTCAGCAGCAGCAACAGCAGCAGCAGAAGGTGTTATCGCACAAGGTGTTGCAGCAATTATGGGTGCTGACTGTTCAGGTGTAACTGGTGCTATCGCATCTAATGTTGCTGTACCAAATGGTGTAGTAATGATTTCACCATCAGCAACTTCGCCAGGACTTACAGCTTTAGATGATAAAGGGTTCTTTTTTAGAACAGCACCATCTGATGCTAGAGGTGGTCAGATTTTAGCTGATATTACTAAAGACAGAAAAATCAAAAGTGTAGCGATTACTTACACTAACAATGACTATGGAAAAGGTTTAGCTGATGTTTATGAAGCAGCAGTAAAAGCTCATGGTATTAAAGTAACAACTGTATCTGCACACGAAGATGGAAAAGCAGATTACTCATCTGAAGTAGCAACTTTAGCTTCAGCAGGTGGTGATGCAGTAGCAGTAATTGGTTACCTAGACCAAGGTGGAAAAGGAATTATTCAAGGTTCTTTAGACTCTGGTGCGTTTGATAAATTTATTTTATCTGATGGTATGATCGGTGACTCGTTAACTGATGCTTTTGGAAAAGATTTAAATAAATCTTTTGGTTCAATGCCTGGTTCAATGAATAAAAAAACAGCAGGTACTTTTGCATCTGTTGCTAAAGCAGCTGGTATCGACTCATCTGGACCTTACACTGGTGAATCTTATGATGCAGCAGCTTTAATCGTTCTTGCGATGCAAGCAGGTGGATCAGCTGATAGAGCTTCTATTGCAAAAAATGTAATGGATGTTGCTAACGCCCCTGGAACTAAGATTTATCCAGGTGAACTTAAAAAAGGTTTAGACTTACTAGCTAAAGGTAAAAAAGTTGACTACGAAGGTGCAACTGGTGTTACTTTTACTAACGTAGGTGAAGCTGAAGGTTCTTTCCTAGAAAAAGAAATCAAAGGCGGAAAATTCAAAAATAAAAAACAAAGATAATTAAAATCTTAATTTTAAAACCCTCAGCAGTGAAAATTGCTGGGGGTTTTTTTTATTTAAAAATTACTAATAATCCTAAAAAAACCAAATATCGAAATTAATATAAGAAAATAAAAAACAACTTTTCTATAAGTTTCCTCTTTGCTTTTAACGAAAAATTTATCACCAATATAAACACCTATTGGTAAAATAATAATCAGTGGAATAGTTCTATAAATAGTTGTGAGATCTACAATTCCTGCAAAAAAACTAAGAGTAAATGCATAAATATCTGTTAAAAAGAATAAGGCTGCTAATGAACCTCTAATTACTGCTGGTTGAATACTTGTAACTAATAAAAAAAGTGCCACAGGCATTCCACCTAATGTGGTTAATCCATTTAATGTTCCAGAGACTATTCCGGTAATAAGTTTTCCATAATTATTATTAATTTTTTTATTCTCATATCCTTTCATTAATAAAAATGAAAAAAATATAACTAATGCGCAAACTGACAGGTGTGTTGTATCTGGAGATAAATACTTCAATAAATAAAGCCCAATAGGTGACCCAATGATTATTCCTATCAATAATTTTAAAACAAAATTCCAGTCTATTTTGTTCCATATATATGGAACCATAAAAATACTAATAATAACCTCAAGTATTAGAATAATTGGGACTATCTCTATTGCTGGAAGAATAAAAGAAAAGCCAGAAATACATGTTGCGGAAAAGCCAAAGCCATTAAAACCTCTTATAATAGATGCAATAAATACGGTAAATATTACAAAATAGATTTCAATTAAACTAAGTTGAAGATTAGATAAAAAATCCACTCTATTTTCTCTCTTTAAAGTCTGCTCTTAATGTTGATAAAATAATTATTACTAAAAATATTATACAAACTAAATTCATTGTTTTCCAACTTGTTAAGGTTAAAAAAACTCCAGCCGATAAGCTTGCTACTGCCTGAATAGAATAAACAATTAAATCATTAAAGCCTTGTGCTTTAAATTTTTCATCCTCTCTATAAGATAAAACTAGTAAACTTGTTCCAGATATAAATAAAAAGTTCCAACCAAATCCTAAAAATATTAATGCAATTAAATAATTAATAAAATTTTGCTCAAATAAACTAGTCAAAATTGTTATAAAAAATAAAACAACACCAGCGTACATAATTTTACTATGTCCAAATTTTTTTATCAAATTACCTGTTATCAATGAAGGTAAAAACATAGCTGCGATATGAAGTTGAATTACAAAACCTGTTTTAGTTAAACTTATTTTTTCCATTACATGCATACTTATTGGAGTTGCAGTCATTAAAAATGACATCACTGCATAAGCAAATGCCGAAGCCACTAATGCTTGTAGAAATCTTGGTTGAGAAATTAACTCCAAATAACTACGTTTGATTTTCTTGTTAACATGATTGGGTTTATGTCCATCCTCATAAAATAATAGAAAAATTGTTGAAGTAAGAGTTAAAGCAGCAAGCGCAATATAAGATCCGGCATATAAATGTTCGGCTATAAAACCTTTTGTTATATTAGCAACATTTGGTCCTATAAAAGCCGAACCTATTCCTGCTAATAATATTATTGAAATAGCTTTTGGTGCCATATCTTTTTTAACAGTCTCAACTGCTGCAAAACGATATTGATGACTAAAGGCTACTCCTGCACCAAGTAAAAAACATGAAAAATTAAAAAGAATAAAACTTTCAATAATTATTGAGTACGCCGCTAGAACAGATGATAAGGAACTCACTACAGAAGCAAACATAAAGCCTGCTCTTCGACCAATTATACTCATAACCTTTGCTGCAAAGATTGCAAAAATTGCAATACCAACAATTGATAAAGCCATCGGTAAAGTTGCTAAAGATTTTACTGGACTAAACTGAGAGCCAATTATTCCACTTAAGAAAACTGTTACGGGTGCTGCTGTAAAAGCAAAAATTTGACTTAAAATTAGCAACCATAAATTTTTATTCATTAAAAAATGTATTTATCACTAAGATAAAGAGCAAAACCTAGAGCCATCCCTAATAAAATATATTTCATAATAAGGTTTATTTTATTTCGATTTTTTCAGGAAGTATACCTTTAGGTCTATACCTCATGATCAACAGAAGACCCATCCCCATCATTAAATATCTAAAGTAAGGAACGCTTTCAATTAAATGAATTTTTAATGAATGTGTATCTGCTAAACCTGCTGTAAATAAATTAATCAAGAATAATGCAATTGGCGCTGCCTCAATCCATAGAAACCAGACTGCAAAACCTCCTAAAATTGCTCCAAAATTATTCCCACTTCCTCCAACAATAACCATAACCCAGATTAAAAAAGTATATCTCATAGGTTGGTAACTACCTGGAGTAAATAAACCATCTTGAGTGACTAACATAGCGCCAGCAATTCCAACTATAGCTGAGCCTAAAATAAAGATTAATAAATGTTGCTTGACGACATTTTTTCCCATTGCATTAGCAGCTTCTTCATTGTCTCTTATCGCACGCATCATTCTTCCCCATGGAGAGTAAAGAGCTTTTTGAGTGACTATTAATAAAGCTATAACAACAATTAAAAATAAACCTGAATAACAAAGTTTTACAAAAACTGATGATCCCTCAATTACTAATTGGTTAAGAGCTGATTGTTTATCAGTAATACTGGAGATTAAATCTAATTTCCCAGAATTAAATTTTGCAACTAAATTTATAAACCATTCTTTAGTTTGGAGTTCAATTTCATAAGGCACTGGTCGATCCAGTCCAATTACATTTTTAACACCTCTTGTTAACCAATCTTCATGCTTGATTATGGCTATAACTATTTCTGATATTAATAGTGTGGCAATAGCTAAATAGTCTGCACGTAAACCTAAAGCAACTTTACCAACTATAAATGCTAGACCTGCTGCAAAAAATGCACCTACGATCCAAGAAAACATAATTGGCAATCCTAATCCACCAAGAAATCCTGTTGTTGCTGGGTTAACATTTTCAATAGCTTCAATACTTGTCTCTGATGTAACTCTTATAATTATAATTCCAGCAATAATAATTGTAGCAATACCATAAGTTCTAATTTTAGATTTTTCAAAATTTTTTAATACAAAACGTATTGCAAGGACCATTGCAACAATTAACCATAAAGACATTAGAATACTAAAACCTCCCGCAACCCATGCTTCTTGTACAGGTTCAACAGAAATTAAAACTGCAGCTAATCCACCTAATGCCGCATAACCCATTAGACCAAAATTGATTAACCCTGCATACCCCCATTGAATATTTGCTCCCATAGTCATTACAGCAGAAATTAAACACATATTAAAAATTGATAGAGCTACATTCCAAGATTGAAATATTCCAACTAAAATAATAAGCCCCAACATGATTGCGTAAGCTATAATTACATTTAAGTGCTTTCTCACAGTACCTTCCCTTTGAATATTCCATTAGGTCTATAAAGTAAGACAATCACCAGTATAGAAAATGAGACAGCAAATTTATAATCTGTTGATAATAACTGAACTAACGTTTCTGGCTCCATGCTTGCTGGCAAAACATACATAAAGAATTTTTTATAAGCATAAGTTAGGAATATTTCTGAAAATGCTATGACATATCCTCCTAAAAATGCTCCAAAGGGGTTTCCAATACCTCCAACAATTGCTGCAGCAAAAATTGGCAACATGTTATTAAAGTAGGTAAATGGCTTAAAACTTTTGTCCAATCCATATAAAGCTCCACCAATTGTCGCTAAAATTCCTGCAATAATCCAAGTAATCATAACTACTCTTTTAGGATCAATTCCAGACAATAAAGCTAAATCCTCATTATCAGAATAAGCACGCATGCTTTTTCCTGTCTTAGTTTTGTTTAAAAACCAAAATAAAATAGAAACCAATACAATTGTTACAAATATAGTTAATACCTGACTAGATTTAATTGCTAAACCTTCATTAAGTCCTGTCATTTCTTTAAACTCACCTGCTTTGATAATAAATTTTTCTCCATCAAAAAACCTCTGATCTGATGGACCGATTATTATTCTAACAACAGCTTGAGTTACAAACATTACACCAATACTAACCATTGCAAGTTGAACAGGAGGACTTTTGCTCACTCTATAATATCTAAAAACAAATTTATCAATTAAGAGCATATATCCAATTGTTAAAACAATTGCAAAAGGGATAGCAAGTAACGCTGTTGGTAAAACACCTAAAGAAATTCCAAGTGATTGAAAATACCAAGTAAATAATATGGTGACCATCGTACCAAAAGCCATCATGTCCCCAGTTGCAAAATTAGCAAACCTTAAAATTCCATAAATTAAAGTTACAAATATTGCACCTAGTGCTAGTTGAGAGCCATACGTAAGAGCTGGCATAAAAATATAATTTAATAATAATATAATTGCGTTTAAGAATTCCATACTATCCACCTAAAAAAGAGCTTCTTACTCTTGGGTCGTTTAATAATTCTTTTCCTGTTCCTGAATACTTATTTTCACCTGTAACTAGTACATATCCACGATCAGAAATATTAAGCGCTTGTTTAGCATTTTGTTCTACCATTAAAATTGCAACATTAGTTCTTTTTACTTTGATGATATGATCAAATAATTCATCCATTACTATTGGAGAAACACCAGCAGTAGGCTCATCTAACATTAACACAGATGGTTTGATCATTAATGCTCTTCCAAGAGCCACTTGTTGTCTTTGACCTCCTGATAATTCTCCAACTAATTGATTTCTTTTTTCCCTAAGTATTGGAAATAGTTCATAAATTTCTTCTATAATATTTTGATAATTGTCATCTCTTAAATAAGCTCCCATCTCTAAATTTTCCTCAACACTCATTCCAGAAAATACATTTTTTGTCTGAGGTACAAATGAAATACCTTCTCTCACTCTATCTTGTGGTGAAAGTTGTGAAATATCTTTGCCATCAATTATTACTGAGCCTGATTTTAAATTTAATAGACCAAGCATTGCTTTCATGGCTGTTGATTTACCAGCACCATTAGGTCCAAGAATTGAAACTATTTCACCTCTGTTCACATCAACAGAACAAGAATTGATGATATCAGGTCCAGTACCATAACCACCCGTCATTTTTAAACCTTCAAAAAAAGCCATTAATTCTCATCCTTTAATTTTGATCCTCTACCTAAATAGCTTTCTATAACTTTTTCATCTTTCTTAGCTTCTTCAGCAGTCCCTTCAAATAAAACTGAACCTTCTGCCATAACAATAACTGGGTCACATAATCTGCTTATAAACTCCATGTCGTGCTCGATCATACAGAATGTATAACCTTCTTCCTTATTTAACTTAAGAATTGCAGTTCCTAGATCTTTAAGGAGTGTTCTATTAACCCCCGCTCCTACTTCATCAAGCAATACTAGTTTTGCATCAACCATCATGGTTCTTCCAAGTTCTAATAATTTTTTTTGACCCCCTGATAAGTTGCCAGCTAATTCATTTGATAGATGCGTCAGATTTAAAAAATCAACTACGTCTTGAGCTTTTTGTTTAACTTTAAGTTCTTCAGTTCTAACCAAACTTGGTTTCAGTAAGGCTGTCATTAAATTTTCACCTGACTGATTTGCAGGAACCATCATTAAATTTTCAAGTACTGAAAGATTAGTAAACTCATGTGCTATTTGAAAAGTTCTTAAAATTCCTTTAGAAAATAATTCATATGAAGGAACATCCGTCACGTCTTCATTATTAAATAATACTTTTCCTTGTGAAGATTTTAAATTGCCAGCAATTAAATTAAATAAGGTAGTTTTACCAGAGCCGTTGGGTCCTATGATACCTGTAATAGATCCTTTTTTAATCTTTAAAGAACAATCTGAAACTGCTGCCAACCCTCCAAAATATTTAGATAGATTTTCAATTTGTAAAATATTCTGCTCTTGATCCATGAAATTTATTTATTTAATCTTTTGTGTATACTGTTGAGTGTTTTTTCTAAAGATTTATAAAAACCTGCTTTGGTAAGTTCTTTAACACCTTGTTCGTTTAATCCTTTAGGTGTTTGAGACTCTTTTACTAAATATTTTAAATCTTTTTTAGAGTTTGCAACCGCGTCTTCTGATAATGCTAAAAATAAAGATGTTATATATTTTTGAGCATTATTTCGTTTAACTCCTCTTTTAACTAACCAGTCAGTCATCACTCTTAATAATTCATAAAATGGTGCCATCATTCCAGAGGTTGACCAAAAATTGATTGAAGATTTTTCATTTTTTATTTCAACAGTAGTGCCAATTTTATTAAAAAAATCTTTTACTTTTTTATTGGGTGGACAAATAGGAACGGGTCCTTTTTTTAAAGATATTGGCGGCAATGGTATAGCTCTTATAATTTTTGCTTTAACTTTAATTGCTTTTTTAAGTTGAGCTAAAGTAATTGTTGATATGAAACTGATTATAGTTTGATTTGATCTGAACTTTAAATTTTTAATAATTTTTTCACCCACCGTTGGAGTTACTGATAAAAATATCCAATCAGATGAATTAATAATTTCCTGGTTATCTTTACTAATAGTTATCTTTTTAAATTTTTTTTTTAAAGTACTAGATGTAGATTTATTTCTGTGAGAGATGATTATTTTGTTATATGAAATACTAGAACTACAAATTCCAGTGATGACAGCAGATGTAATTTTACCTGTTCCTATAAAGCCTAATTTCATAAATATAGTTACTTTATAGTGATATTAGTGAATTAATTAATAAAAAAAGAACCTCTAATTCTCAACAGTTCTCTGCTTAAATCTTTATTTTCTTTAAAAGGTTTTCTTCCATGTAGCCAAAAATAATTATTAGCTACAATAGTTGATCCAGGTCCTAATTTAGTGATTACCTTGTTCTTACTCTCCTCTAAACCATCTGATAATTTTTGTAAGAAAATTCCTTGATCCATATTTTTTGGCTCAGGGAATTGATCGATATATGAAATATTTGGCTTGCCCTTATCATCAGTCGTGAAAACTGGATGCTCAACTTTATATTCTATATTTTTACTTTTAGGAGATCCCCATACAAATTTTTGCTTTCCAATGGGATCATTAAATAAATCCTCACAATGTTCCCAGTCATCAAGATGCAACATTGCCGTTTCTCCACCCTGCACATTTTGTTCTTCAATTTTGGTCATAAGCAGCCAATCTGTGATCTCTTTGACATATGTCCCGTCTGTATGAAGATCCATATTTGTGTAAGCTTTTCTCAAATACGAGTCACTTTTATCTTCATGCTTTACGAAAAATCTTGCATAATATTTTCCAGCCATTGCGTCATGGTTTGGATTACCAATTAAATATGCAATTGCTGTTGATAGTTTAACTAAAAAAGTATCATTAATTTTTGGACTTATATTTTTTGGTCCTATTATAAAACAACCTGTGTTTCTGTCTCTAATTATTGAATTAAGTAATTTGCTTAATTTATTAGAAGTTAAATCATCTAAACTTTTGGCAATAGTAAATCTAGTAAATGGTTTGTACTCTAAAGCAGTAATATCAAATTTATTAAATGGAAATATTAATTTATCTAAAATTTCATCTTCAATTCTAATATCAATTATTCTTTTTGAATTTTGATGTTCTGTTATTGTTATTCCAGAGATATTTTCCATTAGAGATAATTACTTAGTAGCGCCATCATGATAGCAGAAATAACAGTAGGATAAACAAAATTTCTTTTAGATATAAAAAATATAAATAAACAAAATAAAACAACAGTTACTCTACTTAAATAACTTGCATCAGACAAAACACCTACTGGAAATATAATTGTTCTTGCTATTAATGCTGCTAGAGTTGAGTAGGCAAGACAGTTAAACCACTTAAATAATTTTGAAGTTTCTTTTATTCCTTGTGAAGAAATTGCACCTAAAAACCTTGAAGAGAAAGTTGCAAGGGACGTGACTAAGATTGCAAGAAATACACTAGTTGACATTTAGTTCTCCTATAAAATAAGCAATTGTTCCACCAACAAGCCCACCCAGTAAAATTGACCACTCTGGAGATAGAAAATAAAAAATTGGTCCTAATACCAGACCTAAAATTACTGCAGCTGTAATTTGAATAGTTTTCATTGCACCTACCATCATGCATAAAAAATAAATTGGATTTAAAATTGCTAAACCCATCATCATATTTTTATCCAAATAATCAGACGCGTAAAAACCTATAAATGTTCCTATTACTGCTGTAGTCCAAGTAGCACAACCAATTCCAATCCAAAAATCTATTCTATGTTTTTTATCAATACTTTTATAATTACTCTTCATTATCAGCCATGCAGATACTGCTATAAAATGACATGAAAAGTAATATTTCCATTTTGGTTGGCTTTTATGCATCATTAATGGAAACAAAGAAACAGCCATTGGATAAAGACGAGCATTAACAAACCAAACAGCTAAAAAAATATTTAATAATGAAGCTCCAACTAATAACGACTCAGCCATGACTAGTGATCCAGGCAAAGCATAAGTAAGCATCGTTGAAAAAATACTTTCTTGAATATTAAATCCTAAATTTTTAAGTAGTGCACCTATAGCGATGAAGCAACATCCTAACGCAAGGGCTGGACTGTCTGGAGCTAAAATAGACTTGAAACCTTTAAAGAAAAATTCTTTATTAATCATTAACCGCCAAGGAATAATCTACCAACATCAGGATTTTTTAATAAATCATCCCCTTTGCCAGCAATAGCAGTTTGTCCTGATACTAAAACATAACCAATATCTGCAAACTCTAATCCTTTTTTTGCATTTTGTTCCACTAGGATAATAGTTTTCTTTTCAGTTTGTTGAAGGTCTCTTAATATTTCAAAAACCATATCTATATATCTTGGCTCTAATCCAATTGAAGGTTCATCAACAAGTAATACAGAAGGTTTCATAACTAGTGCTCTAGAAATTTCTAATAGTCTTCTTTCACCACCAGATAAAACTTTTGCTGGTTGATTTCTTCTATTTCTTAATCTTTCATATTTTTCAAAAATTCTTTCTGCTTCTTGGTAAGACTCGTCTGTATTTTCTTTGGCATAACCACCCATTAGTAAATTTTCTTCAACAGTCATATCTGGAAAGACTGAATTATCTTGTAGGATATATGCTATTCCACATGACCTAAGTTTTTCAGCTGGGGTTAAGTGAGTAATTTCTTTACCATCAATTTCAATTTGTCCTGAAAAAATGTTTGTAAATCCATAAATAGAATGAAGGATCGTAGATTTACCTGCTCCATTTGGACCAATTAAACATAGTGATTGAGCTTTACTTACACACAAATCAAAATCATGTAGAATTTCCATCTTACCATAACCAGCAGATAATTTTTTTATTGTTACGTGGTTATTGTCTGGAGATAGTTTTTTTAATTCTTCAGGTCCTGGTGCTTTTCCTAATACATCATATTGATTTGACATTATTGTGCTCCCAAGTAAGCGTCTAGCACACGCTTATCATTTTTAATTTCATCTGGAGTTCCGTTTGCCAACATTTGACCATGTGCTAAACAAAAAACTCTTTGTGCTAAATTCATAATTACTTTCATATTGTGCTCTATAACTAACAGGGTAATCCCATAATCTTTATTAACACTAATTAAACGATCTATAATTCCATTAATTAATGTTGGATTAATTCCAGCTGTTGGCTCATCCAACAAGAGCATTTTAGGCTCATTCATTAAGGCCATTGCTAGTTCTAATAATTTTTGCTGACCAAAAGAAAGATCTCCTGCTCTAAGTTTTCTTTTTTGATGAAGTCCTACAAACTTTAATAATGTTTCTGCTTTATCAGTTAAATCTGAAGGTATTTTTTGGAAAACTGTTAAAATCCCATCGTTTTCAGGTTTGTGGCTTATTAGCATATTTTGAATACAGTTTAATTTTCCATAAATTCGAGTTTGCTGAAAAGTTCTAAGTAATCCAAGTTTAGCAATAACGGGTACTGGTAACTCAGATACCTCTCTGTCGTTAAATTTAATTGATCCACCATCAATTGGATAAGTTCCAACTATTGAGTTAAATAAAGTAGTTTTTCCAGAACCATTTGGGCCAATCAGTCCTACAATTGAACCTTGTTCAACTGACATAGAGATATCTACGTTGGCTTTAACACCGCCAAAAGATTTACTTACATTTGATATATCTAATATGGCCATTATTTTAATTCTACCTGTGCCTTTCGGTCAGCTTCATCAATTACTTCTCCAAATCTTTCAGGATATTTTTCTCTTAACCATCCCATTAATCCTTCAGGAAAATAAACAACGATTACAATAATTAAAACTCCAAGAGCTACATACTGCCAGCCTAAGAAGTAAGTCCAAAAACCTTCTTTAAATAAATGAAATAGAACAGCACCAACTAGTGGTCCCCATAAAGTTCCTTTACCACCAAGAATTGCCATTAACACCATGAACACTCCAAATGTAGGTCCTGCAAATGCAATTTCTGTAGGTTCAATATAACCATTGATGTGACCCATTAGTCCTCCTGCAATTCCAACAAAGAAAGCTGATACCATCCAACCTATAATTTTATATCTCATAGTATGAATACCCATTGCTTCAGCTTTATCTTCATTGTCTCTAATTGCGTTTAAAACCAATCCAAATCTTGTGCTGTAGGCCCACTTTAAAGTAATAAAAGTTACAACTGCTAAACCAAAACTTAAATAGTACATAAACTGTGATGATGATGCATTCGTTCCAAAACCTTTTGGCCAAACTGGAACTGTCATACCTTGCCCTGCTCCAATAATTTCAATTCCACCAGCAATTTCACCAGCAGCTATTCCTAAAGCTAATGTACAAATTGCAAAGTAGTGTCCTCTTAAACCTAAAATTCCATAACCAATTACTCCAGCAATTATTGTTGGAATAATTCCAGCTAACAATATTCCAACTCCGAACCCTTGAAAAAATTGTGGGATAGTGTGAACAAAAGTTTTTTCTCCCCCTGCATCTGTCCACTCAGCTAGTGAAAAGAACATTGCTATCTGAGTGCTTGATGCAACATACATTCCAACACCAAAAAATAATATATTACCAAATGTGTTGTAACCCATTTGTCCCCCTTGAACATCCCAAGTCATCGCAAGTACAATTAAAATATAAAGAAACGACATCTGAAGTTTATAAGCTGGGAATATGAATGCTCCAGCCAAACCAAGAATTATTAAACCTGCATATAGAAATGTATTTTTACTCATTATTTCAGATATTCTCTTTTTCTTGATAGTTTAAATCTTCTATAAACAAGGATTAATACGAGTAACGAGAATACAGCTGCTATTCTAAATTCTGTTCCAAGTAGATAATCTGCCCATTCCTCAAATATTCCAAGGCCCATACCAGATATTGCAACAGCTGGTAAATTTCCAAGTCCTGCAATAATTACAATCATGAAAGATCTAACTGTGTAAGGTAGTCCTGTGTAAGGGTGCAACGTGAATGTGATTGCAATACATGCTCCTGCTATTCCACATAGTGCTGCATTTATTCCAAATGTTGCTGCATAAACTTTTTCAGTATCAACACCTAAAATTTTAGCAGCTCTTGCATTTTGAGCGGTTGCTCTAATAGCTCTGCCTAATTTTGATTTTTTCATGTAGATGACAAGAATAATTGCCGATATCACACAAATTGCTCCTGAAAATATCTTAGCATTAGGTAGTGTCACTGAATTATCAAACAACATTGTTGTTCCAAAATTTGATTGAGCAACAACTACATCGGCACCAAATGCAAAGTTCATTAATTGTTGTGCTAAAATACTAATTCCAAAAGTTGCAAGAATTGATGTAAATAAATCTTTGTCTACTACTTTATTAATAACAAGCTTGTACATTCCCCAACCAACACAATACATAATGATTGGTGATACAATTACTCCAAAGGCTGGGTGAATTCCTGATAAATACATGAAGTAAGCGATGTATCCACCCATGATTACTAATTCTCCTTGAGCAATGTTTATTATATTCATTACTCCCCACTGCAAAGCCATTCCATAAGCAATTAATGCAAATAAAATACCAAGTAGTATTCCATCCATTGAAGCTTGGACCATTAGTATTGGGGCTTGGAAAATTAAGAAATCCATAAATTTTATTTTCTATTATTTATAAAAAAATGCCCCCTATTTCTAGGGAGCATTTTACATATTAGGTATTATCTTTTTGACCAAGATGGAATTGGGTGTACCAACTCAGCTGATGCCCATTTTGTAGGAGCAACAACTTTATTTTCACACTTACTACCATCATCGTTACATGATACTTGGAAAAGCACCATTGGCTTAGATACGTTTTGACCACCTTCAGCAAATTTTATGTTTCCATAAAAAGTTTGCATGTCAGTTGCAGCTAAAGCATCTCTAACTTTTTTAGTATCAAATGATTGTGCTCTTTCGAACGCATCTTTAAAAACTAATAAAGCAGCAGAAGATTCAGCAGCTTGGTATGGCGGTGCATATCCGAAAGCTTTAGTAAAGTCTGCATCATATGTCATACCATCTTTAAAGAAGTTATCTGTGTAAGATAGAGACTTATGCCATTGAGAAGCACAAAGCGCGTACTCAGATGCTTTACCATGTTGCTTAGATAATTTAGCAGCATCACAGTGAGTCATTGCTAACATTTTCACATCAACTTTCATCTCTGAGATTTGTCTAACAGCTGTCAAAGCACCTTTAGTATGACCTGAAACTACAAGAACGTCCGGATTAGTAGCTTTTACTTTAGATAAAGTAGCAGCCATATCGTTAAGCTCTTTTGGTAACTTGTCATCTATAATGATTTTAGAACCTGTTCTTTTAGCAGCATCAAGAATACCTAATCTCACATCTTGAGAGAAAGCGTCTTGTTCAAATGCCATTGCAATCTTAACTGGTTTTCCACCATTTTTTTCAACTGCAAGATCAATTGCTACATCAAGATATAAGTTCGCTGGAGCTAGTACTGCAAATAAATATTTATAGCCCTTAGTGAATAACGATCTAGACGCACCGTTTGCTTCAACCATAGGAACTTGATATTTTTCAGTTACAGGAGCCATAGCTTTAGTCAAACCTGAGCTATAAGGTCCAAGCATATATTGAACACCATCTTGTTGAATTAATCTTTCTGCAAGTTGTGCTGCTCTTCCAGAGTTTGATTCATCATCGTAATAAATGATTTCAAACTTGTAAGTTTTTCCACCAACTTTAATACCACCCATGTCATTTATTCTGTCAACTGCTAAGTTATAGCCGTTTTGAGTATGAACACCATTTGACGAGTATTTTCCAGTCAATGAAATAGCTGCACCTAAAATAATTTTATCCCCAACAACCTTCGCGAAAGATATTGTTGAAGCTGAAATTAAAAGAGCAATTGCAGAAACTAAAGTAATAATTATATTTCTGATTTTCATTTTATTTCTTCCTCTATTAGTTTTAAATTTAAAAAATTATTAAACCTTTAAATTAAACTTCATACAACCCTCAAGTGGAAAGATGCGACCTAATATTTTTGAATAAACGCTATAATTATTGCAATTATAAGTAATACACACGCTGAAATTGTATTTATAACTTTTGGGTTTGCTTTTATCCAAACAATTAATTTTTTAGCAAGCACAGCGTAAGCAATTAAAGATAAAAAATCTAACACAACATAAGTTGTGGTTAAAATTATAAACTGGATAATATAATTTGAATTAAAATCTATAAACTGTGGAAAGATTAAAGGAAAAAACATCCAAGCTTTAGGACTTAATCCTGCAACTAAAAATCCATCTTTAAAAAATGAAAAGATACTTTTTGAAGAATTATTATTTGAATTTATCTCTTTAGGTCTTGAGTTATAAATATCATAAGCAAGATAGAGTAAGTATGCAATTCCTATCCATTTAAAGGTATTTAGAAAATTTGGGTTATCAACAAAAAAAGATCCAAGAAAAAAAATCACTAAAATTGCTTGAATTGTATTTGCGGTAACATCCCCTAATGCAGTCCAGATACATTTTTGAACTCCATAATTCATCGAGTAAGAAATGATCACAATTCTGGGAGTACCAGGAGTGATAAACATAAATAAAATAATCTGTAAAAAAAGGAAATAATTTAAAGGAAGCATTTTAAAGGTTTGGATAGTCCTAAATAAAACCGGGAGCTAAAGATGGCTAAATAGGACTATCTTAAATATGATATTATCATGAGCCTAAATAAAATGCATTAATCATTTTTTTCAAATATAATGAAAATAAAGGATTTATGAAAAAAAAAGGTCACACCCCCATAACTAGAGTTAAAAACCCAGAACCTCATATATCAGATCCTGATTGGATTATTTGGGCTGCTTGGGCTGACCGAATTACCTTTGAAGAAATAGAACAAAAAACTGGGAAGACTGAAGCTGAAGTAATCAAAATTATGAGACGATCTATAAAGCCTGTTTCTTTTAGATTGTGGAGAAAAAGAGTTAATCAAAAAAGTATTAAACATAGAAAAAAATTTGAATACTCTAGAAAAGAAATTACTAGTAAAATTAAAAAGAATGATTATTTATAAGATATGAAATCAGTAACTATTTATACAGGTCCACTTTGCGCTTTTTGTGATGCAGCGAAGAAATTATTAACTAGAAACAACGTTGAATATAAAGAAATCAACATTGCTACAGTCGATGGTGCCATGGATGAAATGATTACTAAAGCTAATGGAAAAAGAACTATTCCTCAAATCTTTTTTGATGAAAATCATATTGGTGGTTACGATGATGTTAGGGCTCTTGAAAAAGAAAATAAATTACTAGAACTTTTAAAATAAATTAGTTTTTAGGTTTAAAAGTCAGACAAACACCATTATTACAATATCTTTTACCAGTTGGTTTGGGTCCGTCTTCAAAGATATGACCATGATGACCACCACATTTCTTACAATGATATTCTACTCTTTCGTACCCTAATAAAGTATCTGTTTTAGTTTCAAAAGCATCTGGTAATGATTGATAAAACGATGGCCAACCTGAACCACTTTCATATTTAGTGTTTGAATCAAATAATTTTTCACCACAATTAGTACAGTGATAGCTACCTTCTCTTTTTTCATGATTTAATTCACTCGTGCCTGGTGCTTCAGTTCCATCTTCAAATAAAACTAATTTTTGTTCAGCTGTAAGATCTTTGTTAATTTTTTTTGTCATAAATTTATTCTAATACTCTTAAGGGTTTACCTGCAACACAAGCCTCTAAACCTTCAATCATTTGTGTATAAAACATACTATAATTTTCTGCTGTTACATAACCAACATGGGGCATTAACAATGCATTTGGTAAAAATCTTAGTTTATTACCTTCTGGTAAAGGTTCTTTTTCATAAACATCAAGTCCTGCTCCAGCAATAACATTGGTTGATAGTGCGATAATTAAATCATCTTCATTAATAATTGATCCTCTTGATGTGTTAATTAAAAAAGCAGTTTTCTTCATCATATCAAGCTCTTTTAATTTTATTAATTCTTTATATCTCTCACCACCTTGAACATGGATAGATAGAAAATCAGAATTTTGAAGTAAATCTTCTTTACTGCATGGAAGAACATCTAATTCTTTACAGGTATCCAAGTTTAAATTTTCACTCCAAGCCATAACTTCCATGCCAAAAGCTTTACCAATTTTAGCAACTTGTGAACCAACCCTTCCAAGTCCAACTAACCCTAAAATCTTTCCCTTAAGTTCAAAGCCAATAGTTGTTTGCCAGTACCCTTGATACATATTGTCGATTTCTTCCTTAAAGTTTCTAGCCAATCCTAAAATTAAACCCCAAGTTAATTCTGAAGTTGGAGTAAAATTAATCTCCGTTCCACACACTGTAATTTTTCTCTTTTTAGCAGCAGCTAGGTCTATTGCTTTATTTCTTGAACCACTGGTGATGATGTATTTAAGATCATTTAAATTATCAATTAAATTTTTAGTAATAGGAGTTCGTTCTCTCATTATCAATAATGCTTCAAAGTCTGATAGTTGTTCTATGGCGTCTGCCTCATCTTCAAAGGGTTCACTGAATATTTTAAATTCATATTCTCCTGACAGTTTTTTTAGATCAACAAATTCATGAGACACGTTTTGGTAATCATCTAAGATAGCAACTTTAAGCATTTTTAATTTTTCTATTTGATAAAAGAATTCCTGTTAAAATAAATATTGCGCCTAACATATGATAAAACATAAATTTTTCATTAAAAATAATCATTGCCATAATTGCACTTAAAATAGGCATCATGTGTAAAAAAACACCTGCTCTATTGGCACCAATTAAAGCAACTCCTTTTATCCAAAAAATAAAAGAAGCAAGACCTGGAAATAGAACTACATAAAATAAAATCATGTAAAAGTTTTGATTTAAAACAATTCTAAAGCCCATTTGATACTCTATAAAGTAAATTGGTATTAAAAAAATAAAGCCAAATGAAATTACTACTTCTAGTAAACCTAGTTGAGATAGTTCGTGTTTTTTTTTCTTTAAAAGAGCTGAATAAGTAGCCCAAGAAAGCATTCCAAAAACCATCGTGATATCACCCTTGTTAAAGTCTAAATTCATTAATATTCCAAGATTTGCTTTGGTTATAATTAAAACAACTCCAATAAAAGAACATGTAACGCCCATTATTTGAAAAGTATTAGTTTTTTCAATTTTTAAAATTGAAGAAATGAAAATGATCATCACTGGTATTGTTGATATCATCAACACTCCACTGATTACTTGCGTAAAGTTTAAAGAATAATAGACAATTGAATTAAAGATAGTAACGCTCGTTATTCCAAGAATTGTGTAATATTTATAATTTTCTAAGATATAACTTCTTTTGTTAAATAGTTCTTGAATTGTAAATGGAGCTAAGATCAACCAAGCAAAAAGCCATCTATAAAAATTTAATGAAAATGGAGGTACTTGATATTGACTAGCAAATTTTCCAACTAAAAAATTTCCTGACCAAAATAAAGCTGCTAAAAATAAAAAAATATAAGCAACATTATTTTTATTTATCACTTAGCTAAACCTAAGAGAGCTATATGGCTTTAAATCTAAGTTTGTATTTTCTTCAGCAATCATTCCAGAGATTATTTTCCCTGAAATAGGTCCTAATGTCCATCCTAAATGATGATGACCAAAGCAATAAAAAACATTTTTATATTTTTTTGAAGGTCCTATTACAGGCAAGTAGTCTGGTAATGTAGGTCTAAAACCAAGCCACTCATCTTCATGTTCGGGTAAATCACCCATCATGTATTTTGCATTATTAATTAAATTTTTAACTCTTGATTTTGATAATGGGTTGTCTAATCCACCAAATTCAACCGTACCTACAACTCTAAGTCCCTGTTCCATGGGTGTAATACCAAATCCTCTATTTTGGAAAATTACGGGTCTACTTAAAAGATGATCACAATTTTTAAAATGCACATGATATCCTCTTTCAGTATCTAGAGGTATTTTTTCATCTAAATTATCTGTTAATTTTTTTGAAAATGAACCACAGGCAATAACAATTTTATCAAATAGAAAACTTTGTGATTCAGCTTTTATAACTGGCTTTTCATCATTAAAATTTATGTCTTTAATATTCATTTTTAAAAACTTACCCCCCTTTTTCAAAAAAAGATCATAAAGTTTTAAAAGAATTTTCTTAGGGTTTCTCGCATGTCTGCCATATTGATAATAAACACCTCCATGATAGATAGGTTTTATATTCGGTTCTAAGTCATGAATTTCTTTTGGAGTAATTACTTGTTGATCAACCCCCAGTTCATTTCTAACTTTAATCTCTAGTTCCCTGCTTTTTAAACTTTGATCGTTCCAAATATATAAAATACCTTTTTTTTCAACCAGTCCTCCAAGCTCTACTTCATCAAATAATTCATCATAAGCAGGTAATGCTAAATCTAAAATTTGATGCATGTTTTTAGCGGTATGCATCATTCTTTTTGTAGTACAGTTTCTTATAAATTGTAAAAACCAAGGCATCATTTTTGGAACATAGTTCCATTTTAAAGCAAGTGGACCTGTAGAACTTAAAAGCATTGCAGGGACATCAGTTAATACATCAGGTCTATTTATAGGAACAGAAGCATATGGAGAAAAGTGACCTGCATTACCGTAGGATGCAGCAGGACTTCCCGGTTCATCTCTATCAAAAATTGTTACACTAAAACCTTTTTTTTGTAAAAATAAAGCATTCGAAATACCTTGTATACCAGCACCAACAATTCCAATTTTTAAATTTTTTTCCATGACACTTTATATAATTCTTAAAATTAAATATTCTCGCGACAAATTCGACAAGTAAAACATTAAAATACTTACGCTATTAGCTGTTTATGATTAATTTTAGCGCTCATAACAATTGCAAATCCAATCATGGTTGCAAGCATTGAAGACCCTCCATATGACATAATTGGCAGGGGAGATCCAACGATAGGCAGTAAACCTAAAACCATTGACATATTTACTGTTACGTAAAAAAATATTGCAGACCCATAGCCGTAGCAAAAAAGTTTAGCGAAATAACTCCTCGAGATTGCACCAACTCTTAATACTCTAAGAATAATGATTATATAAATTAACAATAAAACTAGTGAACCTAAAAAACCATGCTCCTCAGCAAATAAAGTGAAAATGAAATCTGTATGTTTTTCTGGTAAAAATTCTAAATAACTTTGAGTTCCTTTTAAAAAACCTTTACCAGTTAAACCTCCAGATCCAACTGCTATTTTAGATTGGATAATTTGGTAACCTGCACCTAGAGGATCCCTATCTGGATTAAGAAAAGTCAAAATTCTAAGCTTTTGATAAGGTTGTAAAAAAGCAATGGCAAAAGGCATTGAAATTAATAAAGTTATAAATGAATAAACAAAATATTTAATATTAATTCCTGCAAGCCATATGACAACTAATCCACTTAAAGCAATTAAAATTGAAGTTCCCAAATCAGGTTGAGTAATAACAAGCATGATTGGTAAAATTAAAATTACCAAAGCAACAAACATAACCTGAAAACTATTAACTTTATTCAATTGTATACGGTGATAATATTTAGCAAGGCATACTATTATTGCAATTTTCATTAATTCAGATGGCTGTAAATTAATAAAATATAGATTGATCCATCTTTGTGATCCTGAAGCTTTAATGCCATATAAAGAAGCCCAGACTAGAAAAAATAAAACTACAATATAAAATAAGTAAGCAAAGTAATGCCAAAATTTAATATTAAAAAATGACATAAAAATCATCATTGTGAAAAAAATTAAAAATTTTGAAATATGACTTTTACTATGAAACAAGATTTCCCCCCCATCTGTTGAGTACATGGACAAAGCACTAATTAACCCAAGTAATAAAATACAAATTAACAAAATGTAATCAAAATTTCTTAATTTTTGAAAAAAAGTGGGTTGTGTATTAAATGAATTGTATTGCATTTATATTTTTAAATCATTTTGCTTAGTTTGTTTCTCTCTTAGTTCATGTCTATCTACAATTAATTTAAATAGTTTTTTTGCAATCGGTGCAGCAGTTGAACTACCTGATCCACCATGCTCTATAACAATACTTAATGCGTATCTTGGATTCTTATATGGACCAAAAGCTATGTATAAAGCATGATCCCTCTCATTGTATGGAATTTCAGAAGTACTTAAATCAAGTTCTCTTGCAGCTTCAGTTATTCTTTTAACCTGTGATGTTCCTGTCTTTCCAGCAAATTGGTATTTGGGATCTTCGATACGTGAATTGTAAGAAGTCCCTCTGACCTCATTTGTAGATGCAAACATCGCTTCACGAACTAAGTTTATATTTTTAGAACTTTTAAATAAAGTTTCATGTTCTTTTTTATCTAAAAACTCTAAAAGTTCTTCTGTTGTTTCTTTTAGTCCACTGTCTTTTTTATTTAATTGTTTTTTGTTTTTATTCATTATGAATTTAATTTCTTCTGCAGTTTTACTATCCTCATCTACTATTATTTTTGGATAAATCTTAAATCCTCCATTTGCAAGCTGAGCTGTCATTTGGCATAATTGTAGAGGTGTTGTTTGAGTATAGCCCTGTCCAATTCCTGTGATTAATGTTTCACCTATAACCCAACCTTTTCCTAAATTATTTTTTTTCCATTTGGTGTCAGGAATTAACCCTTTTTTCTCAATACTAAATGTTTCATTTAAAACTTTTTCACCAAGGCCAAATTTTATAGATGTTTCTTTTAATCGATCCACACCAAGTTTTCTCGCAATCTCATAAAAATATGTATCACAAGACTGCTTCATTGCGCTCTTTAAATCTACAATGCCATGTCCTTTTTTTTTCCAACAATGATAAGTTTGACCATACATTTCAATTTTTCCTTTACAGTTAACTTTGAAATTTTCATCAATAATTTTATTTTCTAGTGCTGATAAAGCTACCATTGGTTTGAATGTTGAGCCTGGTGAATACAAACCAGATAAAGTTTTATTAACCAATGGTTTTAATGGATTATTTCTAATTAACTGCCAATCATCTTGATTAATTCCAAAAAGAAATAAATTAGGGTCAAATGACGGTGAAGATTGCATAGCAACTATTTCACCCGTATAGATATCCATTACACTTATTGAGCCAGCTACACCTTTTAAAAGCTCATTACAAAACTTTTGAATTTCTGTATCTACTGTCAGTTTAATTGTTTTGCCATTTAATCCATCGGTATGATCAAGTTGGTTAATTCTTTTTCCATAGGCATTAACTTCATACCTTTGGATACCATTCGTACCAATTAATTCATCTTCAAAAGTTTTTTCTAAACCATTTTTTCCCACTTTGAGTCCTGGTACATGTGTACTTCTTATAATTTCATTATTTAGAATATCTTTTTCACTCGCTTCACTAACATAGCCCAAGACATGTGTATAACTTTCATTAAAGGGATAGTTTCGTGATACAGATAGAACTGGTTTGGCTCCTACTAAATCGTGCAAGTAATAATTAACTTTTGTAAACTGCTCCCATGTTAAATTTTTAGAGATGATTATAGTTTCCCAGGGTTTTTGTTTATTTTTTTGGTCTATTATTTTTTTAAAATCATTATTAGTGATTGATAAAATATCTTTTAACCTTACCATCAAATATTTAAAGTTTTCTACTTCCTCTGGAATTACGTGCAATTGATACACTTTTAAATTTCCAGCAATAATATTTCCAAAATAATCTAAAAACTCACCTCTAATTGGAGGTAATCTCCACTCACGTAACCTATTTTTGTCAGATAGAGTTAAATATTTTTTATTCTCTGTAATTTGTAATGAAAATAATCGAGTAATTATTCCAGTAAATACAACCAACTTGGCAACACCAATAATGAACATTCTTCTATTAATAGTGTGAACTTTTTTTACACCAGAATCTTCACCCAGCATTATTATTTCTCACTACATAATTTTCAAAAAAATTAAATAAATTTGAAAATAAAAAATAAAACAAAAAAGTGAATGCAATATTTATTATTTGTTCAAAATAATTTAACTCATAATTAAAAATAAATTTTAAAGATAAAAACAATAATGAATTTATAATTAAAATTGTTAAAAGAAAAAATATACCATCTTTTAGTAAACTTGGTCTTAAAGTGATATTTCTAAGATAGGATGCTGCTCCACAAAGAATTAGATACATTAAGCTGCTTAATCCAATTGGAGTTCCTATCACAACATCGTTAAACAAACCTGCAATAAAAATATAGGTGTATCCTAAACTTTCATTTTTTTTTAGACTGTAGTAAAAAATTAAAATGTATGAAAAATTAAATGAAAAATATTTTAAACCCAAATAATTAAAATCATAATCATTTAAAACAGATACAAAAAGTAAAATTAAGGGTACTTTTAATAATATCATTCTAATAAAATTTTTATTTCTTAATACTGTCATTTGTTCTCACTTTTTTTAAATGAAACAACTTTTACAAATTTTAATTGAGAAAAATCTGAAAAAAAATCTACTTTTTTTTCATCACTCAAGTTATTAATATTCATTCTTCCTATGGGTATTCCAGCCTTGAATAAGCTGCCTGCTCCTGAAGTGTAAATAACGGACTCATTTTTGATATCCTCATATTTTTTGCTATACTGAATTATCCCATAATCTTTACCCGTCCCTGAAAGTATAGAAAATACTGTGTTTGGTTCTACTATGACTGGAATTTTACTATTCAAATCTGAAAGTAATAATACCCTAGATGAGGAATAGTTAACCTCAACAATTTTTCCAACAAGATATGCACCATCTATTACAACCATTCCAAGGTTTATTTTATGTTTGCTGCCTTTATTAATGATGATTGATCTTAAATATGGACTACTTTTATCACTTAAAACTTTAGCAATTATAGTTGCTGATTTAATCAAATAATCATCAACAATATTTTTTAACCTTTGATTTTCTGAAATTATAAATTCATTTAATAAATCTTTGGCTTTTAAAATTTCTAGTTCAGACTTTATTTTTTCATTTTCCTTATAAAGTTTTTTGTAATTTTGGATTGTAATATAACTATCTTTTAATAAATTTTCTGGCACAGAAACTATAAAAGACGATCTATAAACTACTTCCTTAATGCCTATTTTTACATAGTTTATAATTTTAAAATTAAAGCTGCCCAAAATTAAAAAAACTATAGAAAAAAATATTAAACTTAATAATGAGAATCTTTGCTTTGTTCCTTTTTTTAAAAAAGCAGATCTTAATGCAATTACAAAATCATCTCTGCTTGTTTCCATTATTTCTAATACTCAGATAACATAGTAGAGAATGTTTCTTCTTGATCTAGCGCTTTTCCTGTCCCAATTGCAACACATGCTAACGGATCATCTGCTATAAAAACTGGCAATCCAGTTTCTTTTGAGAACCTTTTATCAATATTTTTTAATAAAGCCCCACCGCCTGTTAAAGTTAAACCCATATCCACTAAATCAGCTGATAATTCAGGAGGAGTATTTTCCAGAGCATCTTTTATCCCATTCACCATTTCTTTTAAAATATCATTTAAAGCTTCTGCTGTATCTTCTTCAGTAATATTTACTTCTTTAGGTGTTCCTGATCTTAAATCTCTACCTTTAACAGCATAAGTATTGCTGTTCGATGGTATAGCTGTACCAATTTCTTTTTTTATTTTTTCGGCGGTACTATCTCCAATCATTAAATTGTATTCTTTTCTCATATAATTAACTAAAGCTGTATCCATTGCATCTCCAGCTACTCTTAATGACCTAGAATAAACAAGACCTCCCAGTGACATAACAGCTATTTCCGTAGTACCTCCACCAATATCAACAACCATTGATCCTGTTGCTTCTGAGATTGGAAGACCTGCACCAATTGCTGCAGCGATAGGTTCCTCAATTAATTGTACTCTTCTCGCACCTGCTGCTAACGCACTATCTTGAATGGCTTTTCTTTCAACTGGTGTTGACCCTGTAGGAACGCAGATCAAAATTCTTGGGTTTGCAAAAGTTTTATTTTTGTGAACTTTTTTTATAAAATGTTTAATCATTTCCTCTGTAACTATAAAGTCTGCAATCACTCCGTCTCTCAAAGGTCTAATAGCACTAATGTTACCAGGTGTTCTTCCAAGCATCGTCTTTGCTTCATCACCTACAGCTAACACAGTTTTTTTTCCCATATTATCAGCAATGGCTACTACAGAGGGTTCATTTAAAACTACTCCTTGCCCTTTTAAAACAACAAGTGTGTTAGCAGTTCCAAGATCAATCGCCATATCTTGACTCCAAATACTACTTAAATTTTTAAACCAATTAGCCATCTTAATTATATACCTTTCACTTTTTGAGTTTCATGCTCCATTGGAACAGTTTTTTTTCTTTTAATAATCATTTTATTTAAAGCACTTAAATAAGCATTAGCTGACGCTACTAATGTGTCAGTATCAGCAGCTTGTCCAACTGTAGTTTTACCTTCTTCTTCAATTCTAACACTTACTGTAGCTTGAGCGTCTGTTCCCTCAGTAACTGCATGTACTTGATAAAGTTGTAATTTAACGTCGTGTGGATATAAAACTTTTATACATTTAAAAATAGCATCTACAGGACCATCACCTGTTTCTGATGTTGATTTTACTTCTCCATAAACGTCAAGTGTCATTTCTGCTTTTTGAGGCTCACCTGTTCCTGCAAAAACTTTTAAAGACTTTAAATTTATTGCATTAATTTTATTGTCTGAAATTAAACTATCATCAACTAAGGCCATAATATCATCATCATAAACATGTTTTTTCTTGTCAGCTAAAACTTTAAATTTACCAAAAGCAGATTGGATTACGTCATCAGTTACATCTGCATAACCAAGATCGTTTAACTTTTCTTTAAAAGCATGTCGCCCCGAATGTTTACCCATTACTAATGAAGTTTTCTTAACCCCCACACTCTCTGGTGTCATAATTTCATAAGTTTCTCTATTTTTAAGCATTCCATCTTGATGAATACCTGCTTCATGAGCAAAAGCATTTTTTCCAACAATTGCCTTATTAAATTGAACTGGAAACGTTGCATTAGAGACAACTTTTGAAGCTTTGCTTAATAATTCAGTTTTAATTCCTGTTGTAAAAGGCATTAAATCATTTCTTGTTCTTATCGCCATTACAATTTCTTCAAGTGCAGCATTACCTGCTCTTTCTCCAATACCATTAATTGTACATTCAACTTGTCTTGCACCAGCCTGAACTCCAGCCAAAGAATTTGCAACAGCTAATCCTAAATCGTTATGACAGTGAACAGATAAAATAGCTTTATCTATATTTGGAACTTTGTTTTTTAAAGTTGTGATAATTTTAGTAAATTCTGATGGAATTGTATAACCAACAGTGTCAGGAATATTTATTGTTTTGGCTCCACTGCTGATTGCTGTCTCAACTATCTTACACATAAAATCCATGTCTGTTCTAGTTCCATCTTCACAAGACCACTCAACATCATCTGTTAAATTTCTTGCATAAGTTACACTTTCTTTTATTGCATCCAAAACTTGCTCTGGAGTTTTATTTAATTTGTGTTTCATGTGTAATGGACTTGTGGAAATAAAAGTATGAATTCTAAATCTTGGGGAAGCTTTTAATGCTTCATGACATGCATCTATATCCTTTTTGCTAGCTCTTGATAAGCCACATGGAATAGAATTTTTTAGAATTTTACTTATTGCAGTTACAGCCTCAAAGTCACCAGGGGATGCAATTGGAAAACCAGCTTCAATTACATCTATGCCTAATTCATCAAAAATTCTTGCAATTTGAATTTTTTCTTCAATACTCATTGATGCACCAGGTGACTGCTCACCATCTCGCATCGTAGTATCAAATATAATAACTTTATCTTTATCGCTCATAACCAATAATTTTAGAAAATCTATAATACAATCTATAATAGAGATTGCAAAATAAATGTTATATTTTGGTTATAATTTATGATCGATTTAGGTTTTAAGTAAAAATTAACTCTTATCGCTATCTATTAATTTTTTCTTACCGATCCAAGGCATCATGGCTCTAAGTTCTGCACCAACTTTTTCAATTGGATGATCCGCAAGATCTTTTCTCATTTTTAAAAAGTTCTTTTGGCCACCTTCACACTCTTTCATCCAGTCTTTGGTGAACTTACCAGATTGAATATCAGCTAGAACTTCCTTCATTCTTTTCTTGCTATCACTATCAACAACCTTTTTACCAGATACATACTCTCCATACTCTGCTGTATTGGAAATTGAGTAATTCATATTAGCAATTCCACCTTCGTAAATTAAGTCTACTATCAACTTTACTTCATGTAGACATTCAAAGTATGCCATTTCTGGTTCATAGCCAGCTTCAGTTAGGGTTTCAAAGCCATTTTTAATAAGCTCAACTAATCCACCACATAAAACTGATTGTTCACCAAATAAATCTGTTTCACACTCATCTTTAAAGGTAGTTTCGATAATACCAGATTTTCCCCCACCTATTGCTGAGGCATATGATAATGCAAGGTCTCTTGCTTTACCTGTTCCATCTTGATGAACTGCAAATAAACATGGAACTCCACCACCTCTTTCAAACTCACTTCTAACCAAGTGACCCGGTCCTTTTGGAGCAACCATAAATACATCTAAATCTTTTCTAGCATCAATCAGCTTGTAATGAATATTTAATCCATGAGCGAAAGCTAAACTTGTTCCTTGTTTGATTCTTTGCTCAATATGATTTTTATAAATTGAAGCTTGCAATTCATCAGGTGTTAAGATCATTGCAACTTCTGCCCATTCAGCAGCATCTGACATATTCATAACTCTTAATCCTTTTGACTCAGCTTTTGCTTTGCTTGCTGATCCATCCCTAAGCGCTACAACAACTTCTTTGGCTCCACTATCTTTTAAATTTAGTGCATGTGCATGACCTTGGCTTCCATAACCAAAAATTGCTATTTTTTTACTTTTAATTAAATCTACATCTGCATCTTTTTCATAAAACATTTTCATTTTTTTTCTCCTATTGGTAATTAATTTAAAATTTCTGCACCTCTAGTCATTGCTACCGCTCCCGTTCTTGAGGCACTAACAAGACCAAGTGGTTTTAAATTCTTTATCATACTATCTATTTCTCTTCTTAAAGCTGTTATTTGAATTACAGCAGATTTATTTGTCTGATCTAATATAACTGGATTATACTTTTTACAAGCATTTAAAGCTTTCTTAATTTTGATAGAATTTGCAACAATTTTTAATAGTGCCATTTCTTTAAATATCACTTTTTTATCTTCTCTTTTAAAATTAACAACATTATGCACTGGAACTAATTTTTTAAGCTGCAATACAATTTGTTCTATAACTTGTGGTGTCCCTGTTGTGACAATAGTAATTCTAGAAAGATTTTTTTTATGGTCAATTTCAGCAACTGCTAAAGATTCAATATTATATCCTCTACCTGAAAATAGCCCTACCACTCTTGATAAAACACTTGCTTCGTTATCAACCCATACAACAATAATGTGTGTATCAATTTTTCCAGATTTACTCGGTGTGCTATATGCGGATTTAGATTTTACCATTTAAACTAACGCTTTTCCTTTTCCTGTAATTTTATTTGCATCCTGATCCTTTGGACCTAAAAGCATTTGGTTGTGAGGTTTTCCAGATGGGATCATTGGAAAACAATTCTCTCCTTGATCTACAAGACAGTCAAAAATAACAGGTCTATCTGTGTTAATCATTTCTTCAATTTTTTCATCCAATTCACTTGGATCTTTTGCTCTAATACCAACACATCCATAAGCTTCTGCTAATTTAACAAAATCTGGTAGAGCTTTTGAATAACTTTCAGAATAATTTTTTTCGTGTAGTAGCTCCTGCCACTGTCTAACCATTCCCATATATTGGTTATTTAAAATAAATATCTTTATTGGCAAATTATACTGAACTGCTGTTGATATCTCCTGCATATTCATAAGAATTGAGGCTTCACCTGCTATATCTACCACTAGTTTTTTTGGATGAGCTACCTGAACACCAATAGCTGCTGGTAATCCATAACCCATAGTTCCAAGACCCCCAGATGTCATCCATCTATTAGGTTTATCAAATTTATAATGCTGTGCTGCCCACATTTGATGCTGTCCGACTTCAGTTGTAATATAAGTGTTACTGTTTTTTGTTAATTCGTACAATCGTTGAACTGCATACTGAGGTTTAATAATTGTATCGCTGTTCACAAAACTTAAAGATTGTTTAGTCCGCCATTTTTCAATTTGTAACCACCAGTTTGAAATTTTTTGTTTATTAGATTTTTCTAGATTTAATTTTTTCTTTTTTAATGTCTTGGTCGTTGAACTGATTACATCCGATACATCACCAACTATTGATAAATCAACTTTAACTATCTTATTGATTGAGGATGGATCTATATCAATGTGAACCTTTTTTGATTTAGGAGAGAATTCATCTATTTTTCCTGTGATCCTATCATCAAACCTTGCACCAATATTAATTAATAAGTCACAGTCATGCATTGCATTATTAGCTTCATAAGTTCCGTGCATTCCAAGCATTCCTAAAAATTGATTATCATTTCCAGGATAAGCACCTAGGCCTTGTAAAGTTGAGGTTATAGGAAACCCTGTTAAAGAAACTAGTTCTCTTAACAATTCGCTTGCTTTGGGTCCTGAGTTAATTACTCCACCACCAGTATAAAATATTGGTTTTTTAGACTTACTCATTAAATCAATAAGTTGATCTATGTCTTTTTGATTAAATCTATTTAAATTTTTAGTAACAACTTTTTTATCTTTATTTGGTTTTGAGTATTTTGTTTTTGCAAATTGAATATCTTTTGGAATATCAACTAATACTGGTCCTGGTCTTCCTGTTGTTGCAACCTCAAAGGCTTCATGCATAATTCTTGGTAAATCATTTATATCTTTAACTAACCAGTTGTGTTTGGTGCAAGGTCTTGTAATTCCTGTAGTATCGCATTCTTGAAAAGCATCTGTTCCAATTAAGTGTGTAGGTACTTGTCCTGAAATACAAACTAGAGGAACTGAATCCATATATGCATCGGTTAATGCAGTTACAACATTTGTTGCACCTGGTCCTGAAGTAACCAATACAACACCTGGTTTTCCAGTTGATCTTGCATAACCTTCTGCAGCATGACCCGCTCCTTGTTCATGCCTAACTAAAATATGTTTTATAGTTGGATGATTTTTTAGTTCATCATAGATAGGAAGAACTGCTCCACCTGGATATCCAAAAATATGTTCAACTTTTTGGTCTTCAAGACACTTGAATACTATCTCTGCTCCTGAATATAATTTTGGCATCCAGGCAATCTATCGGACTTTATGTTAATTGGTCAAGTTTAAGAGAAGATTTTTTTAATTTTTTTATATAACCATCTAATTTGATTGAATCAATTTTAATCCACGATGTCATCCTAGTTCTTGCCCAAGTCGCTTGTCTTTTAGCGTATTGTCTTGTTTTAATTGATATTAACTCTTCTGCTTCATCCAAGGTAATTTCATCATTTAGATACTGTGTCAATTCGGCAATCCCAATTACCTTGTTTACACTCTGATCTTTTTTAATTTTTAGTTTAAGAAATTTTTTAACTTCAGAAATGGCTCCATTATTTAGCATGCTAGAAGTTCTTAAATTAATTTTTTCAACAAGCTTTTCTCTTTTTGTATCAATATGTAGTTTTAAAAAGTCACTATCATTAAATTCAGATTTAGTCTTAGCTAACCAATCATACATAGATATATTTGTATAAGATTTAATCTCATAAGCTCGTATGGATCTTTGAGTATCATTTGGATCAAATTTGTCTTTGATTTTAGGATCAAGTTTTAAAAGTTTTTTATAAAATTTTTTTTGTCCTTCTTTTTTAGACATTAGTCTAACTTTATTTCTAAACTTAAGAGGTATCTCTGGAATTTTAACTAGTCCATTGATTAATGATTGAAAATATAGACCTGTTCCACCAACTAAAATTGGAATTTTTTTCTTTTTT
The DNA here is from genome assembly GCF_059417965.1 of Candidatus Pelagibacter sp. PS_16. NCBI lineage: Bacteria > Pseudomonadati > Pseudomonadota > Alphaproteobacteria > Candidatus Pelagibacterales > Candidatus Pelagibacteraceae > Candidatus Pelagibacter > Candidatus Pelagibacter sp. PS_16. The sequence goes on from NZ_CM182074.1 coordinate 924,290, forward strand.
TGAATATTTTCAATTTTTTTAATTGTTAGTTCTAACCATTGTCCAGTTGAAAATTTTTCATTTAAATCAACAAATCCATATAGATGATGTTTAATATTTTTTTGTTCTTGCTTGTTGGGTCTTGCAGTTAATATTTTTAATTTTTTGTAAACCTGCATACTGTCGGCATTGATGATTTCTCCTTCAATTTTTTTTGCAATCTTAACAGCAAAATTTGATTTACCTGATGCAGTCGGTCCTGAAATTAAGATAATTTTGGACTGCTTGTCCATTATTAATCTAGCTTAACACCAATATATCTTCTTTGGTTTTGATTGTTGTAAATTACAATCAAAATAGTTTTTTGATTAGATTTTAAAACAGTGCCTACAATATCTTCAAGATCTTTAGTAGATTTTATTTTTTTCTTTTGAGCTTCAACAATAACATCTCCAACATTTAAATAATCTATTGGGCTATTTTTTCCAATATTTGTTATAACTAAACCTGTTATTTGATTGGGTAATTTTCTTTGCTCAATATCTTCATCATTCAATGGTCTTACAATTATTTTTAAAGATTTAATTTCAGAAATTTCAGGTGTTTCTTCTTTGGTTTCTTTTTTTTCTACTTTAAAATCCTCTGAAGTTTCAAGCCTTCCTAGTTTAATTTTTTTAGTAATCTCTCTTTTATTTCTCCAGATTTTAACATCTACAGTTTTACCAACTTCTGTTTGCGCAACAATTATTGGTAATTCTTTCATCTCTTTAATTTTAGTATTATTAAACTCTAATATAATGTCTCCTGCTTTAATTCCTGCTTTGTCAGATGGGCTATTTTCTGCAACACTAGCAACTAATGCTCCTCTAGGTTCATCTAATTTTTCAACTTCAGCAATTTCTTCAGAAACTACCTGAATTCTAACGCCCAGCCATCCTCTTTTAGTTTCACCAAATTCTATTAATTGATTTACAACTCTTTTTGCATCGTTCGATGGTATTGAAAAACCTATCCCAATAGAGCCACCTTTACTCAAAATTGCTGTGTTAATTCCAATTACATCACCATTCATATCAAATAAAGGTCCGCCTGAGTTTCCTGAGTTTATTGATGCATCAGTTTGAATGTAATCTTCATAACGAGACAGTCCGATTGATCTATTTCTTGCTGATATTATTCCTGCAGTAACCGTTCCTCCTAAGCCAAAGGGATTGCCGATTGCGATAACCCAATCACCAATTCTCGCTTGATCAGAATTTCCAAATTTAACTGGTGTAAATTTTTCTTTTGAGTCTATTTGAAGGACTGCAATATCAGATAAGGGATCAGCACCAACAACCGTTGCTTTATACTCTTTATCACCATCAACTCGAACTAAAATATCTTCTGCATTTTGAATAACATGATTGTTAGTGATTACAATTCCACTCTCTTCTATTATAAATCCTGAACCAAGTGCAGCAGACTTCCTTGTTTGAGGTGTTCCAAATTCTTTAAACATATCTTCAAAAGGTGATCCTGGGGGAAACTGAAAACCAGGAAATGGATTTGAATTTGTAGTAATTGTTGTCGTTGTAGAAATATTTACAACAGATGGCATTAATTTTTCTGCCAGATCCGCAAATGATGCTGGTGCGTCTTTTGCTAATACTTGTGATGCAAAACTTATTGCAAAAAATATAATAAATAATTTTTTAATTCTGTTCATTTTAACTTTTTATATACCAAATAATTATAAAACCTATAACTGCAAAAATTAACCCACCACTTCTTAATTGTGAATCTTTTATCATCTCCATTTTTTTTAACATACTTTTCATTTTTGATGGAAATAAGGCATATAAAATTCCTTCTATAAAAAGAAAAAGTCCAAAAGCTATAATTAGCTCTTTCATTATTTTAGATTAATTTTTAGGTTTTATGTTACCAAAAAATTTAAAGAATTCACTGTCAGGTGATAAAATTAAAGATGTCTGTCCACCAATTAAAGCAGTTTCATAGGCTTGCATCGCTCTGTAGAAAGCAAAAAATTCTGCATCTCTTCCAAAGGCTTCTGCAAAGATCTTATTTCTTTCACCATCACCTTGACCCTTCATGATTTCAGATTCTTTATTAGCATTTGCTAAAATTACAGAAACATCTTTGTCTGCAGTTGAAGTAATTGTAACTGCCATCTCAGCACCTTTTGCTCTAAATTCTTTTGCTTCTCTTTCCCTTTCAGTCTGCATTCTTCTATAAATTGCATCACTGTTTGCTTGTGGAAGGTCCGCTCTTTTAATTCTAACATCTACTATTTTAATTCCAAAACTTTCAGCTTCAGTATTTACACCTTCTTGTATTAAAGCCATTTGTTTAGTTCTGTCTTTTGAAAGTAAAGTTTGTAATTCTTGCTGACCGAGTACATTTCTCAGTCTTGAGTTAATAATCGTTGCTAGTCGTGATCTTGCAACTCTTTCATTGCCTACTGAAATATAAAATTTTAAAGGGTCTACAATTCTAAATCTTGCAAATGCATCAACAATTAAACGCTTTTGATCTGATGCAATAACTTCTTCTGGTGGTGTATCTAAATTTAAAATTCTTGTATCTAGAAAAACTACGTTTTGAATAAAAGGAATTTTAAAATTTAAACCTGGTTTTGTAATAATTCTTTTAGGATCACCAAATTGGAGAACAATTGCTTGATTTGTCTCTTTAACTATAAACATAGATAGAAACGCTAATGCTCCTACTGCAATAATTATTGGTAATAAAATTTTTTGTACTTTCATTAGTTACTTGCCTTTTTTTTACCTAGCTCTGGTAATGGTAAATACGGCACCACACCTGAACCTGCATTTTTTTCTATAATTACTTTATCAATATCAGCTAAAACTTTTTCCATAGTCTCTAAGTACATTCTTTCTTGAGTAACTTCTTTTGCTTTTGCATACTCTTCATAGATAGATACGAATCTGCTAGCTTCACCTTCTGCTTGAGCAACCACTTGTTGTTTATAAGCTTCAGCTGCTTGCATAATTTTTGCAGCTTCTCCTCTAGCTCTTGGGATCACATCGTTTGCATAAGCCTCAGCTTCATTTTTTGATCTTTCCATATCCGCTCTTGCAGCTTGCACATCTCTAAAAGAATCAATTACTTGATTAGGTGGATCTGCTTTTTGCGTTTGTACTTGAGTTACTTGAATACCACTATTGTATTCATCTAATATCTTTTGAATAATTTCTTGTGTTTCAATTTCAATTTTAGCTCTTCCTTCGGTTAAAATTGATTGAATATTACTTTTAGCAACAACTTCTCTCATTGCAGTTTCTGCAGCAGCCTTCACTGTACTTTCTGGGTCTTGGACCTCAAATAAGAATTTTCCTGCATCTTTAATTATCCAGAATACTGAAAAATCGATATTAACAATATTTTCATCCCCTGTTAACATTAAACTTTCTTGAGGAATGTCTGCCACTCCTCCACCTTGTGAAAAACCACTTTCTCTTTCAGATCTAAAACCAATATCCATTCTATTAACTTTTGTAACTTTTGGTGTTTCAACAGCCTCTACTGGAAAAGGAATATGATAATTTAACCCTGGTTGTGTAGTTTTAATAAACTTACCAAATCTAAGAACAACACCTTGTTCATCTGGAAGCACTCTATATAGGCCACTTGCTAACCATACGAAGGCTAAAATAATTAGAACTAGTATAATTGGTTTTCCTCCTGATGAGCTTCCACCAGGTAAAAATTTATTTATTTTACTTTGAATATCTCTAATAATTGCATCTACATCAGGTGGTGTAGGTCCTTTTCCCGAACCATTTCCTCCTCCTGGGGGTGTTCCCCATGGGCTTCCGCCTCTACCTTGAAAATCGTCTGACATATGACAAAGTATATAATGTCTTTCTCACAAAAAACAAGTAATGATAAAAATATGACAGATAAAAAGCCGGAACTAAGTGACGCAATGAAAAAAAAACTGGAACCTAGAAAGTTCACAAAGAACCCAATTTTAGGAACAAAATTTACAATAGCTGTTTCAAGTGCAAAAGGAGGAGTTGGAAAATCAACTTTTGCAACCAACCTTGCTTTAGCATTAAAACAAATTGGCTGCAAAGTTGGTTTACTTGACGCTGATATTTATGGTCCATCAATTCCAAAGATGTTTGATATTAATGAAAAACCAAAAAGTGATGGTCAAACCTTAACTCCAATTACAAAATATGACATTCAATGTATGTCCATTGGTTTTCTTGCAGATCAACAAACTCCAATGATTTGGCGTGGACCAATGGTTACTAGTGCAATTAAAACATTTACACAAAAAGTTGGTTGGAAAGATTTAGATTTTATCATTGTTGATATGCCTCCAGGGACTGGAGATACTCAATTAACTTTTTCTCAAGAAATTAAAATGGATGGTGCAATCATTGTTTCTACTCCTCAAGAAGTAGCACTTCTTGATGTTAAAAGAGGTATTAAAATGTTTGATAAACTTGGAGTTAAAATTTTAGGTCTGGTTGATAATATGAGCTATTTCACTGGCGATGATGGTAAAAAATATAAAATATTTGGTGAAGGTGGAGTTAAAAGAACTGCCGAAGAATTTGAAAAAGAATTTTTAGGAGAAATTCCAATAAATCCTGATGTTGGAAAATGTGGTGATGAAGGAAAGCCAATTGTTGAAGCTAACCCTGAGCATGAAATTTCTAAAATATATTTAGACTTTGCTAGAAAAATTAAATCAACTTATCTTTAAGATCAAAAGAAACCATTAGTTCATTCCATTCTCTTTTGGATAAACTTGAACTATCTGGATTAACATCTTCACCTTTAATAAGTTTTTGAATGATAATTTTTCCTTTAGCTGAAACTTCTGTGCCCCCCACTCTATAATCCATGAACGCATCATAAGTTATGGGCACCCATTTCTTAACAGTATCCAACATGATATCGGCGTAAACTCTTATTTCATATTGAGCATGACTATCCGCTCTTAATCTTAAAAAATTCATCAAGTTTAGTAAGTCAGTTTTCCAATACCACTGTGTATAAGTGTTTAAAGTTAAATTCATTCTGGCAAGTTCTCTTGCTAACCCTTTTTTATTTTCATCAATAGTTGTTCCATCAAACCTTTCATTCAACATCATTTCATAATTGTCATAGGTTTGTTCTGCATCATTTTTTAAAAGTTCTAAAACTTCCTTTGCTTGTTCACCTTCAATCACATCACCTCTACCTTGTCTATTGCTTGAAGATTGTGCTGCTAAATTTTCTGCTGATGGTAAATAAAATTCTTTATCTAAAATTGAATATCTTGCTGAATATTCGTTAACATTTGCAGTTCTATGTCTGATCCATTGACGTGCAATAAAAATTGGAAGCTTAACATGATATTTAATTTCACACATTTCAAATGGTGTGCTGTGCCAATGTCTCATTAAATATTTAATTAGACCTTCATCTGTTGAAACTTTTTTGGTTCCTTTTCCATATGAAACTCTAGCCGACTGAACAATTGAAGTATCATCACCCATGTAATCAATAACTCTCACAAAACCATGATCTAATGCTGGCATAGCCTCATAAAGAATGCTTTCAAGTGCTGGAGCAGTAACCCTTTTCGTTTGATTTTGCTGACCTTGTTGATCTTTGATCTCTTGTGATTGTTCTTTAGTTAATTTCATATTTGTATGATTTAGTATTAATGAATCGGTTAAATATTTTTTATATCATAAATTCAATAATAATATCTTATGAAAAAATACAACTTTAAGGAGTGTTAAATAATATTACTATGATAAATTCTGATAGATATTAATAATATGAAAAATTTAACATTAATAATTCCAGCTAAACATGAGAGTGACTCGCTACCGAGTGTTTTAGAGGAAATTAAAGATTATGATTGTGAGGTTATAATTATTTTAGAATTCTCTGATACGGAAACTATTAATGTAGCCAGAAACTATGATTGTAAGATTTTATATCAATCTAAAAAAGGTTATGGAAATGCATTAATAGAAGGAATGAATAATGTTCAAACAGAGTATTTATGCATATTTAATGCAGATGGGTCTTTTGACCCCAAATATTTAAAACAAATGCTTATTGCTTGCCAAAATAATCTAGATTTTATATTCGCATCAAGGTACATGAATAATGCTGGCAGTGATGATGATACAATTGTTACAAAATTGGGAAACTTTGTTTTTACTAAAATTGGAAATATTTTTTTTTCACTTAATATTTCTGACATTCTGTATACTTTTCTACTTGGAAAGACAGATTCTTTTAAAAAACTTAATTTGATCTCAAATGACTTCTGTTTATGTGTTGAAATACCCTTAAAAGCCAAAAAGGCAGGCATGAAATTTATTGATTTAGCAAGTTATGAAAGAAAAAGATTAGCTGGAGAAAAAAAAGTAAATGAATTTCACGATGGATTAAAAATACTTTTATATATGGTAAAAAGTTTCTTTAAAATTACTTAAACTATCTCATCACAAATTTTTTTTATTTTTTCATCATTAATTTTAGTATGCCAATATTTAATATAAACAACACCCTTATTTGCTCCTGAACCATTGCTGAATTTAAGTTCATTACAAATTTTTAACATGACATTTTCACGATGAAAAATTTTTTTTAAATCTCCACCCTCCTTTATTACAAAAAAATTAAAACTATTTGTAAAAAAAATGAATAATACAAAATAAGAAAATTTTAATGATAAGTTGTATCTAAATTTTTTAATAGACTCAGTGAATAAAATTAAATAAATAAATACGTAAAAAAGATGATATATTGTATTATATCTAAAATTCATCACTAATGTATTTATCAGAAAAATTAAAAATATTATTAGAATATAATTTTTATTTCTAAAATTAATTATCAATAAAGATAAAATAATAAATAATTCAATTAAATTAAATCTATAGTAAGAAAAAAACTGAAAAATATTTTGCAATATATATTCAGCATTATTAGCCCCATATGCAGACTTGCCAGAAAACTCAGTCATATAATGTATAGGATTTGTAATTCTAAGAAGAATATAATCGTTAATATGTAATAAATTAATTTTATCTAAAATAAGTAAAAAAATAACAAGAAAAACAAAACCATTTAACATTGAGGAAAAAAGTAATAAATTTTTTTTAAAATTTTTAGATAGATAAAAATAAATTATAAATAATGAAAAACTTAGAATAAAAAATATTAAATCTAAATATTTATTGGTTACAAATCGTGGATACTCTTGTATATGAATTTGAAAAATAAAAAAAATCAATACTCCAATAAAAAAGGATAAAAAAAGATAGTTTTTGATATATAAATTACCAACAAATTTAAAATTTGTATTTCTATTAACAAATATAATTAGATAAACTAAATATAAAGATAAAAAAATTATTTGAATTTTTGCTAGCATAGCAAGTGCAAAAAAGATTCCAGCAATAAAAAAATTTAATAATAAATCTCGATTCTTTGAAAGAATTGTATTTATTGAAAGGCACAAAAGAAGTAAAGTTAGATTTTCAGACCTTATCACAAAGTATGAACTTATATATCCAATCGATATAATAAATGTTATACATATTAAAAAACGTAAATTTTTATTTAAATCTAATTTTTTTAAAATTTTATTAAATATTATGATTAACCACAAATTAATAAAAAAATTAATAATTCTTGAAATATAAAAATAAAATTGAAATATTTCATTAATATTTTTAGAGTTTAAAATATTGCTTATGTCAGCAGGTACATTAAAAAAAAGACTTGCAATTTTATAAATGAAACTGTGGAATAAAAAAGTGGTTAAGGCGGGGTGGTCTCTATACTCCTGTTCAATTCCTGAGTTCAATAATATAGAATTATAAATTATTATAAGATCTTGATCTAAGACCCCCGACCAGTGTTGATTATTTAATTGATAAAAATGTAAAAAAAATATGCAAGAGAAACAAATAAGATAAATATAATTAATTTTTTTTTTAGTAAACATTAGTGAATTGTGTAAATAAGACTATAATCTAATTTTATTAATTTATAATATGAAAAATAAAAATAAATATTGAAAGAATAAAAAAATGTCTAATTTAATCTCTATTGTCTTACCAGTTCACAATGAATTACTAAATTTAAGATTCTTGATTGAGAGCTGGAATAGTGAATTAAAAAAAATTTCTTCAATTAAATATGAATTTGTAATAGTGGAGGATGGAAGCACAGATGGAACTAAAGAGTTAATTGAGGAACTAGAAAAAAACTTTCCTATCATAAATTTAAGCTCTGAAAATAAAAGAGGCTATAGTCAAGCAGTATTAGATGGCATTAAGGCTTCAAACGGAGATTATATTCTTTGCACTGATAGCGACAATCAAATTAAGGTAAATTCACTAATTGAAAATATTAAGAACTTACCGGGTGATGATATTTTTTTATTTGGCAGTAGAACCCCAAGAAATGACCCTATCCATAGAATAATTTATAGCAAAATGTTTAAAGTGCTTCATGATTTCCTTTTTAGATCTAATTTATCAGATCCAAGTTGCCCATTTGTACTTGGCACAAAGGAAACATTTAATAAATTACCTCAAGAATTTTTACTCAAAATGAGAGAAGGATTTTGGTGGGGTTTCGTTGCTGCATCAAGAAAAATGAAGATTAAATTTGATGAAGTTGAAATTGAGCATTTTAAAAGATCTGAGGGAGATGCAGGATATCAACTAAATCAAATGCCAGGTATAATTTTAAGAAATACAATCGGGTTATTTAAAATAAAATTTTCAAAATTTTAATTAGATTCATAAATTTAATAATACTTAATAATCTTAGCTATAACTCTATAAATTGGAATAGAGCCAATATCTTCGTGATGTACAGCTTTTGGATTCCATGTAAAACAAATTATAAATATCATAAAGACAAACAATATTTTCTTTTTATTAACTTTATCTATAAATTTAATAAAATCTGATTCATTCAAATAAATTAAATTATTTTTAAAACAAAAAAAATAAAAAAGCAAAGACATGGTATAGCTTAAATTAAACCAACGACCCCAGTCAACAGCAATAATGAATGGAATTAAAGTTGGTAAAAAAATAATTAAAAAATTAATCGCAAATGCTTTTCTTTTAAAAATAAAGTTATAATTTCTGTTACTATATTCTGAATTTTTTATAGAAGTAATTAAAGCAAAAGCACCAATTAAAAAAACCAATAAACCTCTGATGATATGTGTAATATTTAAACCACCTAATTCTCTTACATTGTCCATCAATTTTCTATTTAGAACAGATGCGCCAAGGCCACACTCTGTATTATAAGAATTTTTTAAACTTTCGCACATTTTTTCTATAGAAGAATCTGTGTGAACAGAGTTTGATAATAAAAAAACTATAGATATAAAATATAACGAAACTAAGAAAATAGTTATAATATTACTTAAATTTATTTTTTGTAATTTAAAAAAGATTATCAAATAAAAAAAAGGTAGATAAAAAATTGAAACTTCATGGGTTAATAATAATAAAGTATAAATTAAAACCAAAAAAACCATCAAGCTTTCAAATTCAAATTTTTTAAATAAATATGAAAAAAGTAAAAAACAAATTGGAATTAAGATATCTTTTCTTCCTAATGCTTCAAGTTCAGCTAGAGGAAAAATCAAGAATAAAGGGGAAAGAATAGCTAATATAAAGATTGGTTTAAAATCTATATTTTTAAAAAAAAAATAAATTAGAGAATAATAACTAAGAAATAAAAAATATAAAAAATATAAAATTGTATTTTTTAGATAGAGTCCAGTAACCAAACTTATTTTAGCTAAAATCTCCCCTAGGAAACCTCTTCTACCAAAACCACCGTGATAGTTAATTACCCATTCAGCCATACTATTATTTGTGTGTAATAAATAAATTTTGCTAAAGAAAAAAATTGAGGCAAAGCATAAAAAAATAAGATAAATCAAAAAAAAATTTTTTAAAAAAAATGATTTTTTATACATACTTTGATTTATTAAATTTTTGCTTTATGAAAGTCATAATATATACAAAAATTAATGTGGAGTAAATTTTTAAACTAACGTATAATTACATGTTGGCTTGCCAACTACGACGATAAACGAATTTCGTAATAACCATTACGGACGTGGGGGCAGTACCCACCACCTCCACCATTAAAATTTATGGGGGTGAAATAGGATCGACGGGTGACTAAAGGCTATTCTTTCGTTCGGGATTGTTCCACCGTAACGGGCTAAACTTTAAATGCTAACGAAAGTTACGCTATTGCTGCATAATTAACTTAGGTTAATTATAGAAGCACGGTCCGGGGCACCGGGTAACAGAACGCCCCTACTAATTTATAAATTTAGTTAGATCAGGTTTAAAATACTTGGGGCCCTTCATAACTTTTCCAGATTCGTTATAAATAGGTTTACCATCCTCACCTAACTTACTCATATTTGAGCTTTGAACTTCTTCAAAACACTTATCGAGATCAATGCCAAATGCATGTCCAGCCCCATAAGTTACATACAATATGTCAGTTAAAGCATCTGCAACTTCCAAAAGATCTTTATTTTCCATTGCTTCTTTAAGCTCTTCTAATTCCTCTTTTATTAAATCATATCTAAGACTATTGATCTTATCAGTGCTAAAAGATGGCTTAGTTTTGACTTCTTGACCAAAGGTTTCCATAAAAGTTTTTACTTTGTTAAAATTTGACATTTAGCTCCTGTAAGTTTTTAAAAATTAATATATAAGTATACTAAATTACTAATTATATATTAATCAATGAAATTAAGAAAAGAATTCGACAGCATTGGAAGTATCAACGTACCTAGTGATAAATATTGGGGCGCATCAACTCAAAGATCTAATAAATTTTTCAATATTGGAAAAATTTTAGTTAATATTTCAATAATAAAATCTATTGCAATCATTAAAAGATCTGCTGCTTTAGTGCATTATAAAGAAAAACAGATCAATAAAAAAATTACCAATTCAATAATTAAAGCTTCAGATGAGGTTATTAAAGGAAAATTAGATGAAAATTTTCCTTTAAAAGTTTGGCAAACAGGCTCTGGCACACAAACTAATATGAATGTTAACGAGGTAATTGCAAATAGAGCAATTGAAATATTAGGTGGAAAAAAAGGTTCAAAAAAACCTGTTCATCCAAATGATCATGTAAATAAATCTCAATCAACAAACGATGTTTTTCCAACAGCTATGCATATATCTGTTGCTCAAGAGACTATATCAAAACTATTACCTAGCTTAAAAATTTTAGAAAAAGAATTAGCAAAAAAATCTAAAGAATTCAAAAATATTATTAAAATTGGCAGAACCCACTTGCAAGATGCAACACCATTATCACTTGGACAGGAATTTTCGGGCTACCAGGTACAATTAAAAAAATGTATTGAAAGAATAGAGCTTGCTCTTAAAGAAATATATTTTTTAGCACAAGGTGGAACAGCTGTGGGGACAGGTATTAACTCTAAAAAAGGTTTTGATAAAAAAATTGTTAAAGAGATTGCCAAGTATACTAAAATTCCTTTTAAGCCAGCCTTTAATAAATTTGCAGAACTTGCAGCTCACGATTCTGTTGTAAATTTTTCAGGCACACTAAATACTTGTGCTGTTGCTTTAATGAAGATATCAAATGATGTAAGATTTTTAGGTTCAGGACCTCGTGCTGGATATGGTGAATTAATATTGCCAGAAAATGAACCTGGTTCATCTATTATGCCAGGAAAAGTTAACCCTACTCAATGTGAGGCAGTAACAATGGTTTGTGCCAAAGTAATAGGCAATCATACTGGAATTACAATTGCTGGATCGCACGGGCATTTTGAATTAAATGTATTTAAGCCAATGATTGCTCATAATGTACTTCAATCGATAGATCTTATTGCTGATAGTACTAAAAATTTTGCGATTTATTGTGTTAAAGGAATAAAAGCTAACAAGAAAAGAATTAAAGAGCATCTGGATAATTCTTTAATGCTAGTAACAGCACTAGCTCCACATATCGGATATGATAATGCAGCAAAAATTGCAAAGGTAGCTTTAAAAAATGGGACAACACTAAAACATGAGACTCTTAAAACAGGTCTTGTTGATGAGAAAGATTATGAAAAAATAGTAGATCCTAAAAAAATGATCTACCCCTCATAAAGACCTATTAGTTCGTTTAATAATCTTCTACTTTTAGTCAAATTATTAGAACTATTATCATTAAAACCCTCAGCTATATTATAGAATTGATCACTCACCTTGTTGTCATCTATCTTAATATTTTTAAAAGTAATTTCATTACCCAGAAAATCATAAATTATATTTAGCTTGATGTTTTTAATATCTTTTCTTAATCTTTTATTGGTGCTTAAAAAAGAATACAATCTATCAGGATCTTTAATATCTATTGATAAATTAGCTGATAAAATTAATTTATCGTTTTCTAAAAATAAATCACTATTAGAAACTTCTATTAAACCAATATTATTGTTGATAAATATTGATTTATCAAAACTTATTTTGCCATTTAAAATTTTTAACTTCAGTTTAGCTTCATTAAAGATTTTATCTTTTTTTGTAGACTTAATATTTACTAAAGTGTGTACACTAATATTTTCATTAAATAATAAACCTGATTTAATAAATTCGTTGATTATAGAGTTTGGTGTAAATAAATTAGAAATTTTATAATTATATAAATCAATCTTTAGATTTAGATCGAATGGATTTATTGCAAGTTGTCCATTATAGTTTATTTTAGAGTTAAGAGTTTTAGAGCCATCTGATTGAAATATTACTATTTGATCCTTAATACTGTATTTCGTATTGATAGATGAATTTAGTATAGAAATATTATTCATTCCACTGTTTAAATCTTCATCTTTTTTAAAAAATTTGTCTATAATTTTAAGTTTAATATCGGAAGCCTTTATCTTAATATTTTTTTGTGAATTTATTGTATTTTGATAATTTAGTTTGAAAGGTATATTAAAAATTTCTCCTTTTAAATCAAAAAGATTAAATAAATTTTTTTCATCAAAAAATAAAAATGCATTGGAGATTTTTATAATTGAAATTACTTCGTTTAAATTGTTCTTAAAAAAAACATTACTATCATTAATTTTAATTTTTTTTTTAGAAAATTTATTTTCACTGTCTTTATAAAGTGGTTTTAAATCATTACTTAATAAAGAAAAATTTGCCTCTTCAATAAATACTTCGTTTATTCTAATACTATCCTTATTGAAAAAATTATTTTGACTAATTAAAACATTTAATGTTTTAATCTCTGCTAAAGAAGTTTTGCTGTCTCTAATTAAATAATGAGGTTTTGGTAAAATGCGATATGAGATATCAAAAGAGTTAGTTAAATTTATATTAAATTCAGAGCTTAATTTACTAACAATCTTATTTTGTACCCAATTTTTGTCATACAATAGAGGTATTAATAAATAAAAAATATAGGCAAATAATATACTAATTGCGGTTATTATATATTTATTAAAAGTACTAACATGAAACTTATTATTTGTTTTTTTTTTAAGTTTGAATATTGTCTTTTTAATTAAGTTATTAAAATTTTTAACAATTTGTTTCATAAATCACATTGAAGGTTTTAATAGCTTATAATCAAATTTAAAAAATGATAAACTCTGAATATTTAAACAACCTGAATAATGCTCAAAAAGAGGCTGTTTTATATCTTGATGGACCATTATTGATTGTTGCGGGAGCTGGATCTGGAAAAACAAAAGTTCTAACCTCAAGAATTGCTCATATAATCAATGAAAAAAAGGCTTTTCCAAATCAAATCTTATCAGTGACTTTTACTAATAAGGCTGCAAAAGAAATGCAAAACAGAGTAAGCTCTATATTAAATTCTGAGGCAATCGGGCTTTCATGGCTCGGGACTTTTCATTCTATATGTGCAAAACTTCTAAGAAAACATGCACCTGCAGCTGGATTAACTTCTAATTTTACAATTATTGATACAGATGACCAGGTGAGATTAATCAAAAATATATGTAAAGCTGAAAATATAGACATAAAACAATTAGCCCCAAAGTTTATTCTTTCAATAATTGATAGGTGGAAAAATAAAGGCTTCTATCCAGATGAAGTCGTTATCAATAAAAATGATATTTTTGAAAGAACTATACGTCCTCTATATAAAATTTATCAACAAAAGTTATTAGATTTAAATGCATGTGACTTTGGAGATTTAATTTTACACGTGGTTAAAATTTTAGAAAAAAATCAGGACATTAGAAATATTTATTCAAATAATTTTAAATATATACTTGTGGATGAATACCAAGATACTAATTATATACAAAGTAGATGGCTGAACTTACTCTCAGAAAAACATAAAAATTTATGTTGTGTTGGAGATGATGATCAATCCATTTATAGTTGGCGTGGAGCAGAAATAAAAAATTTCTTAGAATTTGATCAAGTGTATAAAAATTCAAAAGTAATAAGATTAGAAGAAAATTATCGTTCCTCACAAAATATATTATCTGTTGCTTCAAATCTTATAGCTAACAATCAAAACAGAGTTGGAAAAACTTTAAAGACAACTATGGAGGAAGGAGATCTTGTTAAGCTTAATTGTTTTAAGAATGGAAAAGATGAAGCAATAGGGATTTCTGATGAAATTGAAAAAAAACTTAAAAAAAAATATTCTTTTAATAATATTGCTATTCTAGTTAGAGCTATTTTTCAGACAAGAGAATTTGAGGAAAGATTTTTAAAAATTGGCTTACCCTACAGAATTCTTGGTGGTACAAAATTTTATGAAAGAGCAGAAATTAAAGATTGTGTAGCCTATTTAAGATTGATTCACCAACCAAAAGATGACTTAGCTTTTGATAGAATAGTCAATAATCCTAAAAGAGCTATTGGAGAAAGTACTATAAAATTAATTCATGAGTTTTCAAAAACAAACGCTGTTAGTTTGGAAATTGCTTCTAAAAAATTAATTGAAGAAAATTTGATTAAACCCAAAACTAAAATCGGTCTTAGCTCATTTTTATTCTTAATGGATAAGTGGAGGAATGACATTAATATTAAAAAAATTAACCATGTTAAATTATTACAACTAGTTTTAGATGAATCTGGTTATTCAAGTATGTTAAAAAACAAAAAAGATTTGGAAAATGAAAACCGACTTGAAAACATTAAAGAGCTTTTAAGTGCGATGAAAGATTTTGATAATTTAGAAAATTTTCTAGAACATGTTGCTCTTGCCACCTCAGTTGATCAGGATTGGGATGGGGAAAAAGTTAATATGATGACAATGCATGGATCTAAAGGACTTGAATTTGATGTAGTTTTCTTACCAGGTTGGGAAGAAGGTCTTTTCCCACACCAAAAATCTATTGAAGAGAAAGGCCAAAATGGGCTTGAAGAAGAAAGGCGATTGGCTTATGTGGGAATAACAAGGGCCAAAAAAAAAGCACTGATATCTTTTGCTATGAATAGGTTTTATCAAGGAAATTGGATAGACAGTATGGCTTCAAGATTTATTGAGGAATTACCAGAAAAATTTTTAGAAAAGAATTCTTTTTTTGACGACTCTAAAGATAATGAAGAAGATTTTGAATTTAATCAAGATTTTGAAATTGAAGAGGGAACTAGAAGTCCTGGGTGGATAAGATATCAAAAAAGAATTAAATGATTTTAAAAAAAATAAAAGTTCTAAGAAAAAAATTTAAACAATATAAAATTGATGGTTATATTATTCCAAAAAATGATGAATATTTTTCTGAATATGCAAAAAATGACAGGTTAAAGAATATTACAGGATTTTCAGGTTCTGCAGGTTTTGCTATAGTTTTAAAAAAACAAAATTATTTATTTGTCGATGGAAGGTATACTATTCAAGCCCATCAACAATCATCTAAAAATTTTAAGATTATTGAAATTCATAAAAAACTACCTCATACAATTATTAAAAATTTGAATTTAGGATATGACCCAACACTATTTACATCAAAATTACTTAATAAATATTTTAAGAATAATAACTTAATTTCAATTGACCAAAACTTAATTGACCAAATATTTAGATTCAAAGATAAACCTACTAAGCCATTCTACTCTTTAGACACAAAAATTGTAGGTGAGCCATATAGTTCTAAAATTTCTAAAGTAGTGCGATTTCTTAAAAACAACAAAGTAGATTATTGTTTCATTTCTGCACCTGAAAATGTGGCATGGCTTTTAAATATTCGTGGATATGATAATCCAAATAGCCCAATTGCAAATGCAAGATTGATACTAAATAAAAAAAAAGAATTTTTTTTAATAGCAAATGAAAAAAAATTAAAAAATCTTCTATTGGATAAAAAGATTAAAAAGAAACAAATTTTACCAATCAAATCACTTCCACAATTTTTAGATAATTTAAAAGGTAAAAATTTTATTATTGATAATAAAACCTGCTCAATTTTTTATGAAAAAATAATTAAATCAAATTTTAATATACTTAAATTTGATGATCCTGTTTATGAATTAAAATCAATCAAAAATTCTAATGAAATAAAACATATGATCGAAGCCCATAAAAAAGATGGCTTAGCGTTAACAAAATTTATTTATTGGATTAAAAATATTAATAAAAAAAAAATTACAGAAGTGTATGCGCAAAATAAATTAGAAAAATTCAGAAAACTAAATAAAGATTATTTATTTCCAAGTTTTGATACTATTGCTGGCGCTGGCTCAAATGGGGCAATTGTTCATTATAGGGCTAATAAAAAAACAACTAAAAAAATTGAACAGAATGATATTTTATTGGTAGATTCTGGTGGACAATATCATTACGGTACTACAGATGTTACGAGGACTATTTCATTCTCAAAACAAAATAAATTTATCAAAAATGCTTATACGAACGTATTAAAAGGACATATTGCAGTTGCCTTAACAAATTTGAATAAAGATGACACTGGAAAAAAAATCGACATCAGAGCTAGAAAATTTTTAAAAAAAGAAGGTCAAGATTATGCTCACGGAACAGGACATGGAGTTGGTTTTTTTTTAAACGTCCATGAAGGACCTCAATCTATCTCAAAACATAATTCGATAAAGATAAAAAATGGAATGATCCTGAGTAATGAACCTGGTTTTTATAAAAAAAACTACTTTGGTATTAGGATCGAAAACTTAATCTATGCCAAAAAAACCAAAAGGAGCTTTAATTTTGAAAACCTTACACTTGCTCCTTTAGAAAAAGATTTAATTAACTACGAGTTGTTAAATAAAATAGAAAAAGATTATTTATTTAAATATCATTTAAATATTTATTCAGAATTATCTGGTTTGCTTAATAAAAAAGAAAGAAAGTGGTTAGCCACTCTTATTTAACATTTTTAACCATTCTGTCTGATTAATAATTTTTATATTCCACTCTTTAGCTGTGTTGATTTTTTTTAGAGTTGGTTTGTCTCCAGCAATTAAATAATCAAGTTTTTTATTAACGTTACTAATTATTTTTCCTGAATTTTGCTCTATCAATGATTTTGCTTCCGCCCTGCTTATTCCATTTAACTTCCCCGTTAACATAAAAGTTTTATTTTTTAACAATCCATTATTATTTATTAAAATTATATCTTTGATTAATAAATTCTTTTCTAACTCAGACAATACTTTAAGATTAGTTTTATTTAGGAAAAATTTTTTAATGGATTGAATTTGAGTTATTCCAATTCCATCAATATTAGATAAACTTTCAATATTCTTTTCACCTGATAGTCTAAAAAAATTAGATGCTGTTTTAAGATGTCTTGCAATAAGCTTAGCATTTTCTTGTCCAATATGTCTTATTCCTAATGAATAAATAAATCGCTCTAGAGAAATATTTTTTTTTTCTTCAATTGAGAATCTTAAATTAGCAACTGATAATTTTCCCCATCCTTCGAGTTCTTCTATTTTATTATAATTAAGCTTAAATATATCCTGTGGAAGTCTTACTAATTTTAGATTCCAAAAATTTTCAACAATTTTCTTGCCAAATCCGTCTATGTTAAATGCGTCCTTAGAAACAAAATGTTTAATTTTCTCTATGGCAATTTTTTCACATTCAAACCCCTCACTAGCACACCTTCTTACAGCATCTTGTCTTTTAGTTGTCTCATTATAATCTTTAATTGTTTTGCTTCCACACGATGGGCACTTTAATGGAAAAATAAATTTCTTTGAATTTTGTTTTCTTTTTTTTAAATCTACTGAAACTACATGTGGAATTACATCTCCAGCTCTTTCGACAGTGACCGTATCCCCTACTCTTATATCTTTTCTAACAATTTCATCTTCATTGTGAAGCGTTGCATTTGAAACTATTACTCCCCCTATATTAACTGGTTTAATTTTTGCAACCGGGGTAAGTGCCCCCGTTCTACCAATTTGTATTTCAATATTCATTATTTCTGAAATTGAGCTATTAGCTGAAAACTTATGTGCTATCGCCCATCTTGGTGCATTAGCAGCAAAACCCAGTCTTTTTTGTAAATCAAAATCATTAACTTTATAAACAATTCCATCTATATCAAATGCCAGCTCTTTTCTTTTTTCCTCTAATTCTTTATGATTTAATATTAAATTTTTAACCCCAATAATTTTTTTATTAAATGGGTTTGTTTTAAACCCCCATAATTTTAAATTTTCTAAGAAACTTGTTTGATTTTTGATATTCATTTTTTTTTCATAACCATATGTGTAGGCAATAAATTTTAATGGAATTTTTGCAGTTATTAATGAATTTTTTTGTCTTAATGATCCAGAAGCAGCATTTCTAGGGTTTGCAAACTTGTCTTTAATTTTTTTAAAATCATTATTTTCTATAAAAACTTCACCTCTAATATCTATTTCCTTGGGGAAGTTACTCTTAGTAATCTCTAAAGGTATATCCTTAATTGTTTTTAAATTTTGTGTAATATCCTCTCCTTCATTACCATCTCCTCTAGAAAGCCCTTTGGTTAATTTTCCATTAATATAAATTAGAGATGCAGATATTCCATCAATTTTTGGTTCAGCACTATATTCGATAGTATTTACATCTTTTAAACTTAAGAAATTAATTATTTTTTTTTCAAAATTTTTTAAGTCTTCTTCATTAAAAGCATTTCCAAGCGACAACATTGGAACTTTATGTTTTATTTTTTGAAAGTTTTTTGATGGTTTAAATCCTATGGATTTAGTGGGAGAATATTCACTTTTTAAAAATTTATATTTACTCTCTAAATCTATTATATCATTTTTTAAAAGATCAAATTCTTGATCTGATACGATAGGTTTGTTTTTATCATAATAATGCTTGTTATGTCTCTGAAATAAATCAATTTTTTTTAAGTATTCAATTTCAAGATCTTTATCATTCATTTTACTCGAATAATCCCTTAAATCTTTTTATTAAGCCTATCTTTTTCTTTTTATCTTTTTGTAATTCTTTTACACTATCTCTATAATCTTTATTAAATACTTTGTAAGAATTTTTATACCAATCAGAAGATTGGTAATTGTATCCTAAAGTGCTTGCATATTTTTTTGACTCATTAATTAATCCAAGTCTATAATTAATTTCAACCAGTCTATGAAGAGCTTCCTCTGTATAAATGGTTGTATTGTAATCTTTAACAACTGTTTTAAATCGATTAAGTGCTGGGATCCACTTAGTTTTTTTTAGATAATATCTAGCTATGTACATCTCTTTTGCTGCCAAAATTTCATTAATTAAATCTATTTTAAATTTAGCATCCATGGCAAATTCTGTACTAGGGTAATCTCTAATTATAGTTTCAAATTGCTCCTTAGAATCTAATATTGATTTTAAGTCTTTTTTTTCATCAACTATTAGTTGATAAAAACTCATACCTAGAAGAAAATGTGCATAAACTTTATCTTTATGATTTGGATATGTTACTAAATATCTTTCTAACTCAAAAATTGCATCAGTGTAATAATCTTGAGTATAGTATGCATAAGCTGCCATAATTGCAGATTTTGCAGCCCAGGGTGACTGTGGAAATAACAACTCAGCCTCATTAAATTTTTTAGCTGCTAATAAAACATCTCCTCTTTGAAGTTCAAAATAACCCTCTTTGTATGCATCAGACATCTGCATTTCCATATCCACTTCTACAATTTCAGATATTTGTTTTGTTTTATCTCCACAAGACCAAATAAAGATAAAAGTGATTAAAAGAAGTATAATTTTTAATTTAGAAAGCATGGTCTTATTCTAACAGATTATGAATAAAACTCTATTTTTTAAGCAATAGATCTTAGGTGACTCTTATTTATGAAGGTATTTGGCAAATGTTTTTCTGTAATCTCTATTAATGAAAAATTTTCGTCTTGTTGAAAAACTTTTCTCAATAATTGGTTAGTTAATTTATGCCCTCCTTGAGAACAAATAATTTTTCCAATTATTTTATAACCTGCTAGATATAGATCTCCCATACAATCTAAAATCTTATGGTTTACAAATTCTTTTTTATTTCTAAGACCTTTTTCATTTAAAATTTCATTGTCCTTAACAACTATTGCATTTTCAAGACTTCCTCCTTGAGCTAATCCCATTTCTTTTAGCTTTGCAATATCCTCAAAAAGACAGAAGGTTCTTGAATTATAAATATCAGTCAAATCTGACTCGAATACACTTACTAAATTTCTTTGCGTTCCAATTAAATTATTTTCATATTTTAGTTCAAAATCTATATCCAAACTAACTTTGCTTGGCTCTATAGAAATTGTTTTTTTACCATCATTAAATTCAATTCTTTTTTCAATTTTAATAATCTTTATTGGTGCTTCACTACTTTTTATTCCAGCTTTTGATATTTCTTCAATAAAAATTTTTGCTGACCCATCAAGAATTGGTACTTCCTGATTATCAATCTCTACTAGGACATTATCAATTCCTAAACCATATAATGCTCCCATTAAATGCTCTATTGTTGAAATACTAACCCCACTTTCATTTGCTATGGTTGTACAAAATACTGCACTACTAACATTAAAAATATTTGGAACTACTATATTATTTTCTTTTAAATCAACTCTTTTAAAAAGGATTCCCGAATTTGGTTTTGCTGGCTTAACCGTCATAGTTACATTTGCTCCACTATGAAGCCCAACGCCTTTAAAAATAATATCTCTATTGATAGTTTTTTGATTAAGAACAGACATTATTATTCTTATAAATAATTGGTTTAAATTTAGAAAAACAACAAATGTTACGAGAAAATACTAGTCTATTTGAAAAAATGAAAAAGTTTTTCAAAAAAACCTTGTTTTATTTGTTTTTTTGGCACAACTACAACCTCTCGTTTGTCATACATTTTTCTTAGTTTATACCCAGATTGACAAACATCACCTAGGGTTTCCTCTAAAAAATCAATATCTTTAGAAAATGAAATTTTATCTTTAAATTTATTATCTAAAATTTTTGATCCTTCTCCCATCAGTATCATCTTAGATTGGGTCTTTACCTTTGCATTTGAGACAAGAGATTTATCACATAATTCAAGAATCTCTTCCGTTCTAGCAAAAGCTATTTTTTGTAGCATTTCCAAAGAAAAATTTGGATTATCAGTATGTTCGTTATTTTTTTCAAAATTTAATTTAAGTTTTTCTGCTTCATTAATATCAATTTTTAAAAGTAGAGAAATATCTTTAGTAATATGGTTTCCACCTATCGGCAGAACGTCCAAAAAGATTAATTTATCATTATAAAAGGAAATAATTGATGTTTTTTTAAAAGCAATATCAATGAAAGATACCTCTCCTGTTAAATTTAAATTATTTTTATAATTGATTGATTTTGCATAACTAGAGCAAATTATTTGATTAATTGATATATTTAATTCTGAAAAAATATTTTTAAAGCTAAAGACTAATTCACTTGGAAGACAGATAAAAATAATGTCTAGCGATATAAATTGGCAATCGATTTCATCTGGTAACTCAGAATAATCAACATTATCAATTTTATAATTATTTATGATTATGTGTGCAATATCATAATCTGAATAATATTTTTTTATTTGTTGCTTTGCTTCTTGAATTAAAAATATGATATCATCTTGTCTTAATTTCAGTTCTTCAATTTTTTTAAATACAGAAATTGCAACAGAAATCGTTTTTGAACTATCTATCATCAAATCTATATTATCAATATATTCATTTGTGGATTTTTCTAGCGAAGCAATAATTTTTTGAATATCTGGTTTAAGATTAAATTGCTCTGTATAAAAATTACTCTCAATAAAAAAAGGATTATTCTTACTTTCCTCATTAAATGCACCTGCTCTTATTTTTGAAGAACCACAGTCAATTATTATTTGAAATTTTTTATCACTCATTACTTAGCAACTAAATGATTTTTAATTCTCAAATCAATAAATTTAAAATCTTTAAAATTATCATTATTGATAAGTTCCTTAGATAAGTTTAATGACGCTACAATATGTTCTTGTGGTAGCTTAATCAAAATATCCTTATCGGTTAAAATATCCCATCTACCTGATGGGAAAAAAGATAATTCTTTTAAATTTGAAAAAGACCACATAGATTTTTCAATATTTTTTTTAAATGATAAAAAATCTTGAGAATTAAATTCACCAAAAATGTATGGGAGTAGTTCGTTGTTACTTTTATCTTTAATTAACTTACCATTGGCACCTACTAGATATTGACTATTATTAGAAACTCGAGCAATTAATTTAGTTGGTTTAATTTTAATGTTAAGTGTTGATGGGTAAATTTTTTTTATATTAAACTCTTGTATAATATTATGTTTTTCTAAAATTTTTATTATTTCTTCTTCATTAATGACAAATATACTTTTGTATAAAAGGTTATTAAGGTTATCTAAGATCTCCAAATTTTTTCTCTCAGAAAGACCTGTAATGTTTATTTTAGTTATTGATGAAGATAATTTTTTTTGATCGTTTATAAATTTTGCACTAGTAGTGCTTAAAATGAATAAAAATAATAAATAAATTATTATTTTATTTTTTTTACCTATTGATTGATGCATCTTTTAAAATCCATTCAATTAATTTTATAAAGCTTATACCCTTATGTTTTGCAATCTCAGGGACTAATGAAAGTTTAGTCATTCCAGGCTGAGTATTAATCTCTAACAAATAAAACTTCCCGTTAAAAAATTTAAAGTCAGATCTTGTAACACCTTTACAGCCTATAATTTTATGAGCTGCTCTTGCTATGCCAGTAATTTTAGCTAGATTATTTTTACTCAAATCTACAGGAATTAAGTGCTTTGTCTTAGCACTAGAATTATATTTTGCCTCATAATCATAAAACTTTCTTTTAGGCTCAAGTTCAATTGCACCAAGTGATTTATTATTCATTATTGCAACTTGGATTTCTCTACCTGGTATAAATTCCTCAATTAATATTTCATTATAACTTTTTAATACTTTTAAGTTTTTTAATATATTGGTCTT
Source organism: Candidatus Pelagibacter sp. PS_16 (assembly GCF_059417965.1). Classification (NCBI taxonomy): domain Bacteria; kingdom Pseudomonadati; phylum Pseudomonadota; class Alphaproteobacteria; order Candidatus Pelagibacterales; family Candidatus Pelagibacteraceae; genus Candidatus Pelagibacter; species Candidatus Pelagibacter sp. PS_16. The sequence continues at coordinate 947,772 of NZ_CM182074.1, forward strand.
GTCACAAATATATACATGAACGCTAGACCCTTCATTTATAGGTTTTACTACTACAGGGAATTTTAAATTTTTTTCAATTAATTTTATAATGTTAAGTTTATTTTTTTTATGATTAAATTTAATATATTTTGGAGTTAGTATTTTATTTTTTATAAAAATTTTTTTTGAAATTTCTTTATCCATTGCTATTGATGATGCAATTACACCTGAGTGTGTGTATGGAATTTTTTTAGTCTCTAAAATTGCTTGAATGTATCCATCCTCACCAAATTGTCCATGTAGCGCATTAAAAATAACATCTGGTTTAAATGAAGTGATATTCTTTGAAAGATTTTTATCAGGCTCACTAATTAAAACCTTATATCCATTTTTAATTAACTCTTTGGCAACTTGCTTTCCAGTATCTAAGCTAATTAACCGTTCCTTAGATATACCACCAGATAATATTAAGATTTTTTTTGTCATTTTATTTTAAAATTTTAATTTCTTTTTCTAGCACTATTCCAGTTTTTTTTTCCACACTTGTCTTAACAAATTCAATCAATTTATTCATATCCTCAAAACTAGCATTATTTTTATTTACAAAAAAATTACAGTGCTTATTTGAAATATGAGCATCCCCAAAGCTTATATCTAGTGGCACAGAATCTTTTATCAACTCCCAGACCTTTTTATCAGTTTGATCAATTGGATTCTTGAATGTGCTACCACTTGTTTTTAATTTTGTTGGTTGTGCTTTATCTTTCTTTTTCTTTAATTCTATAACTTCGTTTTCTATTTCTTCTTTATTTTTTTTTGTTCCTTTAAACGATGCACTTAAAAAAATTAAGTCCTCTTTTAAATCATTGCTTCGGTATTTAAATATAACTTTACTCGCTGGTATTGTAAAAACCTGTCCATTTTTATCAATTGCTTGGATTGATACTAGCACATCTTTAAACTCTTTATTAAAGCATCCAGCATTCATCTTTAATCCACCACCTATAGTACCAGGTATGCATGCTAAAAATTCAAATCCACCTATTCCATTATTCAGTGCAAAATCAGAAAGCTTTTTATCAAGACAGGCACTGCCAGCTATAATGACATCATTTGGTAATATAGAGATGTTGGAAAAATTTTTTCCTAGTTTGATAACAACACCATCAAATTTTTCATCACTTATAAGAGTATTTGAACCTGCACCTAAAATATGTATTTTTTCTTTTTCTCCAAATTTTTTTAAAAACAAAATTAAGTCAGGTAAATTATCTGGTCTAAAGTAAACTTTAGTTTGTCCACCAATATTAAACCAATTGCTCTTTTTTAAATCATAATCAAAGTTAATTTTACTACTAATTTCATTAGAAAATTTTCTTATTTCTTCAATGCTCATTAGATCAATTCTGGTAATTGTCTCATCCATGCTGAAATTGTACCAGCACCCATACCAACAACTATCTTTTTGCCAAAAATAGTATTTTTAATAAATTTTGCTAACTGGTACTGATCTTCAACCATAAACAATCTTACTTTTGAATTTTTAATAATATCTTTTGCAAACTTATTATATTTAAAACCTAATTTTATTTTTTCTCCAGCGGTATAAATAGGGCATAATATTACAACATCAGCTTTTTTAAATGATAAGCTGAATTCTTTTTTAAGATCTTTTAATCTGGAAATTCTGTGTGGTTGAAATATGCAAATCACTTCTTCATTTTTATAAGCAGCTCGCACACCATTTAATACTTCTCTAATTTCAGTTGGATGATGGGCATAATCATCATAAAAATTAGTTTCTCTATGTGTAAAAATTTTATTAAATCTTCTTTGAACACCCTTAAATTCTTTTAATCCTTTTTTGATTATATTTTGTGATATTCCTATTGTTACTGCCACAGCAATTGCTGCTGTAGAGTTTCTAATATTGTGAATTCCTAATAATGGTAATTTAATTTTTCTTATAGTTAAATTCTTTTTTCCTGGCAAATTTATAGCTAAATCATATTGAGAATATTCTTTTTCTTGTTTTATATTCTTAATATAGAAATTTGATTTATTATCAGTTCCATATGTATAATAATTCTTCATTTTTAATTTACTTAATAAATCTTTATTGTTCTTGTCATCTATACAAATAAAAGACTTCCCAAACGAAGGGACCTTATTGATAAATTTTATAAATAATTCTTTAAGATCTTTCATTGAATTATAAAAATCCATATGCTCACGATCAATATTTGTTACTATAGAATAAGTTGGTGGCACATGTATAAAACTACCATCTGACTCATCAGCTTCTAATATACACCAATCACTTTTACCTAGTTTTGCAGAATTTTTTATTGCATTAAGGACACCTCCATTAATAATTGTTGGGTCCAATTTTGTCTTTGAAAATATTGAGGCTAATAAAGATGTAGTTGTTGTTTTTCCATGTGAACCGGTAACAACTATATTTTTTGTTAAAGAGACTATATTTGCCAACATCTCTCCTCTTTTATAAATAGGTAATTGTTTTAGTTTGGCTTCAATTAATTCAGGGTTATTATTTTTAATAGCTGACGAAATGACAACAATTGTTGCTTTTGCTATATTTTTTTTAGTATGACTAATTGTAATTTTGATCTTATCTTTTTTTAATCTTTCAATATTTTTATTTCCAAGGACGTCACTCCCTTGAACATTAAATCCCATCCTTTTCATAATGAGTGCAAGGCCACTCATTCCAATACCCCCTATACCAACAAAATGTATAATTTCAGTTTTAGCTAATTCAATTTTCATTAATAACAGATATAATTTTCAGATTTATATTATTCCATGTGTTTTCATAGTTAAAATCCTTCATGTTCTTTTTTTTAACAAGATATTCTTCTTTATTATCAATAATATTAATTAGTTTATTGAGTAATGTTTTCTCATCTATTTCTTTTTGATTTAACAACCAATTAAAGCCAAGTTTATTATAAAAATGTGCATTTTCAAATTGATGGTTATCTTTCGCAGTTGGCAAAGGTATTGCTAAATATGGAGTCTCAGTAAAATTTAACTCAGCTAATGTTGATGCTCCTGCTCTAGTAATGCACAGGTCTGCTTTTTGCATAAAATTTATGACATCATCGTTAAAATTGAATAATTCACATTGAATATTCTTATCTTCGTAAGTTTTTTTAAAACTTTCAAAGTTAATAGAACTAGTTTGTTGGTAAATTTTTAGTTTATATTTTTTTGCTAATTCAATAATTGCATTTTTAACTAAATCATCAAATATTTTAGCTCCTTGACTACCACCTATTATAAGCAAATTAATTGTATCTAAGGATTTATTGTAATCTCTCTTATTATAAAAATTTTTTCTTAATAATGCTGGAATTACTTTAATTTTATTTTTAAATTTAATAGGAAATTTTTTGATATTATTAGAATAACAAAATATTTTTTGACAGTAACTTAAAAAAAATTTGTTTGATCTACCTAAAACCATATTTGGTTCAAATAACAACAGCTTAATATTTAAAATTCTAGCTCCTAAGCATAAGGGTAGTGACATGTATCCGCCTGTCGAAATTAATGTATCAATTTTATTTTTTCTTAAAAAAGAAATTGATTTAAAAATCAAAAATATCATAAAAATAAAATCAAGTGGTATTATTAATAAGTTTTTTGAAATTGGCCTCACATTAAATATTTTTAAATTGTACTCATCTTTGTTTAAAAATTTGATACCCCTAAAGTCAGATGTCATTGAAACATCAAAATTGCCCTCTAAATGTTTATATATTATGGTTGCGGGTATAACGTGACCTCCTGATCCGCCAGTACTAATTAGTATTTTTTTATTCATTTAATTAATTTTTCTTTTTGTTAAATTTAAAATTATTCCAGATAATATAGAAACTCCTATAATTGAAGAACCCCCATAACTTAAAAATGGCAATGTCATTCCAGTTGTGGGAAATAGTCTTATATTCACGCCAAGATGTATTAATGCTTGAAAAATTATTAGACTTATTGCTCCAGTTAGCACTAATTTATTTTTTTCGCTTTTTTCTAAATAAATTTTTTTAAAAACAGAGTAAATAAGAAATAAAAATAAAATTAATAAAAATATTATTGCAATAACACCAAACTCCTCTGAGATAACTGAAACTATATAGTCGGTATGAGCCTCTGGAACTCTTGTTTTTAAGGTACCTTCTCCTATTCCTTTACCAAAAAAGCCACCACTACTAATTGCTTCTATAGCTTTATCAGATTGAAAATTATGGGTTCCACCATCAGGGTTGAAGAAAGAGAGTATACGGCTTTTAATATAAATAAATTTTGGGATAAAAAAAACTACATATAGCAGGCTTATAATAGAAAGACTTATAAATAATAAAATGAATAATAAGTTTATGCCAGATACAAAAACTAATATTGCCCACGATAAAAACACCAAAAGTGTTTGTCCGATGTCAGGCTGCATTATTAATAGTAACCCAGTTGGGATAATAGAAATAATAGTCAATAAGTATTTGATATAAATATTATAATTTTTTTCACTACATAAAATTGTTGCCACAAAAATAATTATAAATGGTTTTAGTAATTCAATTGGTTGAAATTGAGGAAGAAAAAAAAGATTTAACCATCTTTTTGATCCTTTAACTTCAGTACCAAAAATTGGCACTAAAAATAAAAAAAATAAAGTAATAAAAAAAAGATAAATAGAGAATCTAAAAAGATTCTTTTCACTTAGAGAAGAGAAAAACACTAAGGTCAACAAGCCAATGAAAAAATATACCAAATGTTTAAAAAAGAAAAAATAATTATTTGTATCTAATTTATCAGAAGCAATTAATGAAGTTGAAACTAAAGAAAAAAATAAACCCAAACTAAATAAAATTATTATCAATAAAAAAATTGTTTTATCTATATTTTTCCACCAGTTATAATATATTGAGTTGAGCGAGCTATTATTTATCATTTTATATAATTTTTAATAAGTTTATTAAAATATCTACCTCTTTCTTCAAAGTTTTTAAAAGTATCAAATGATGCAGAGGCTGGACTAAAAAGAATTGTCTTTTTAATAAAATTATTTTCATTTTTAATATCTAAAAAAACCTTAGCAATTAGACTCTTTAAATTTAAAAATGATTTAAACGCCATCTTATTTTTTAATTCATTAATAAAAAATTTTTGATTTTTACCAAAAATGTATAATTTGATCTTTTTACAATCGTTTTTTTTAAGTAGAAATTTATCTCCTTTTTTAGGTAAACCACCTATTATCCAATAAATATTTTTTAATGATTTCAATAATCTTTCTGATGAAGAAAAGCTTGTTGCTTTAGAATCATTAATAATTTTTAAAAATTTAGAATTATGAATTATTTCTTGTCTAAAACTTAGTCCTTTAAAATTTTTTAATGATTTTAATAGCAAGTTATTCTTTAACTTTAATATCTTTGAAACCTTAAGCACAAATGTCAAATTTTCTTTATTACCATCTGTATCAAAATAATGATTATCAATTTTTTTAATAAACCTATCACTTACATATTTTTCTATTTTCAAAATTGATGGTGCAAATTTTTTTTGCTTTAATTTTCTTTTAATATAAAAATTTTTTGTATTTAAAATTGCAATATCATTTTTAGATTGATTTTTTATTAATTTAAATTTAGCACTTACATATTTATTTATAGTCTTGTGTCTTTCGAGGTGATCTGGTGAAATGTTTAAGATTAAAGATATATTTGTTTTAAATAACTTGCTGTATTCTAGTTGATAGGATGAAGCTTCTATTACAAATAAAGTGTCTTTTTTGATCTTTTTTTCAAGTAAAACTGGGTTTCCTATATTGCCAACTAAACGAACATCTTTTTTTTGATCCTTTAATATATCATACAAAAGCTTAGCAGTAGTTGATTTTCCGTTTGTTCCTGTAATAGTTATTTTTTGATTAAAAGCATATCGACTATAAAAAATGTCTAAATCTGTATAAATTTTTTTATGATTTTTTTTTAAAAATCTACTTAATTTACAATTATTAATATCTATTCCTGGACTAATTATAATACAGTCAAATTTTTTTTTAATTATTTCTTTGTATGTTGTGTAAGTATCTTTTATATTTTTTTTAGTAATTATTCGGTCATCATATAAACTAATAATATTATTTTTTTTTAAATAACTATAAGTGGATAGACCACTTTTACCCAGACCATATATCAGTATTCTTTTTTTTAAAAAGTTTTTTTCTAGATTTAACATTATCTAAGTTTTAATGTCGCTAATCCAATCATTGCTAAGATTATTGATATAATCCAAAACCTAATTACAACTGTTGATTCTGCCCAACCTTTTTTTTCAAAATGATGATGTATAGGTGCCATTCTAAAAATTCTTTTACCTGTAAGTTTGAATGAAAATACTTGGATTATAACTGATACAGCTTCTAGTACAAATAACCCTCCTGTTATTGCTAAAACAATCTCATGTTTAGTAATAATACCAATTGCCCCTAAAGATCCACCTAATGCTAATGAACCAGTGTCACCCATAAATATTTTAGCAGGTGGAGCATTGAACCATAAAAATCCTAAACAAGCTCCTATAATTGATCCACAAAAAACTGAAACTTCCCCCATACCTTCAAGATAGGGAATATTTAAATATTCAGAAAATACAATATTGCCCGTTACGTAACTAATAAATGCAAAACATGCTGCAACTAATATCACTGGCACCGTTGCTAAGCCATCTAAACCATCTGTTAAATTAACTGCGTTGGAGGATCCAACAATTATAAAAATTGAAAATGGAATAAAAAACCATCCAAGATTAATAATTAAATTTTTAAAAAAAGGAAAATATAAATTTGTAAGTTCAGTGTTTTGAGATAATTGAGTTAAACCATAAATTCCAACAATGGCTATTAAAATTTGAGAAATAATCTTAAATTTAAATGAAACGCCAGATGAATTTTTAAACTTAATTTTTTTATAATCATCATATGCACCTAATAGCCCAAACCCCGAAACAATAAATAACAAAAACCATATATGGTAATTTGATAAATCACCCCAAAGTAATATTCCTGAAAAAAGTCCAAGTAAAATTAAAACACCTCCCATTGTTGGTGTTCCAATTTTCTTAACGATATGTTCAGTAGGACCATCATCTCTTATTGGATTTAATATTTTTCTTGCTGAAAAAAATTTAATAAAAGGAGTGCCAATTAATAAAACTACAAACATTGATGTAAACATTGAAAGGCCCGTTCTAAATGTTAAATACTTAAATACATTTAGAAAACTATATTGATCAATTAATTGCGTAATAAGACTATAAAGCATTAAACTTTCCAGTTTTTAATTTGTTAACTAGATTGTTAAGTCCAGTAGAGTTTGAGCCCTTAATCATTAAATAATCATTATTATTTAAATCATTTTTAATCAAATCAATTATTTTAGACTTATCTTTCAAAATGACCCCTCTTCGGTGCTTATCAAGGTTTTTATAAGTATGTAAAATATGTTTACCCACTACATTAATATTTTTAAGAGAAGTTTTATTAATTTCTTTGCCAGCCTCTAAGTGTAGTTTCTTTGAATAATTTCCTAACTCCAACATGTCACTCAGTATTAATTTTTTTTTAGAATTATCAATTTTTAATTCATCAAAATTTTTTATAGCAGACTTTAATGATAATGGATTAGAGTTATAACTCTCATCTACAATGTAAATACTCTTTTTTTTTAATTTAACTTTTATAATATCACCACGGCCTTTTGTCATCTCATAATCAAGAAATATATTTTTTTCTAATTTTTGTGTATCTTTAAAAATTGATATAATTGCAATTGTGGCTAATAAGTTTTTTAAATTATTTTCAAAAATTAATCTTACATAAAAATAAATTTGTTTTTTATTAACATTTACAAATATTTTGTATTTAGATCTTTCTTTAACTATTTTTTCTAGATAAATATTTGCTGATTTATTTTTTAAACTAAATGTAAAAATATTTATGTTTTTTTTCTTGGCAATTTTTTTATGTAAATTATAAAATCTGTCATCTTGGTTTAAAACAAGAATTCCATTTGTTTTTATATTATTAATAATTTCTGACTTTGCTAAAGCTACTTGATGAATGTTTTTAAAATTTTTAATATGTGCGTAGGAAATATTTGTAATAACACCCACATCAGGCTTGATAATTTTTGATAGATAATCAATCTCACCTTTTTTATCCATTCCAATCTCAAAAATACCAAATTCATCATTTTTTTTTAGATTAAATAAACTTAATGGTACACCAAATTTATTATTAAAAGATTTTGGTGAATAAGTTACATTACTAATCTTACTTAAAGTTTTTCCTAATAATTCTTTAAGAGAAGTTTTTCCACAACTGCCTGTTATAGATATAATTTTACTAGATAAATTTTCTCTTAATTTTGATGAAGCCTCTGTTAAAAGTTGCAATGTATCATCTACTACAATTTTTTTTTTAGATTTTTTTTGATTGTTAGCTATTACTAATGATGCACCATTTTGGAAAGCTTCATTAACATATAGATTTCCATCTTTATTATTTCCTTTTATTGCAAAAAATATGTCATTTTTTTTTATTGTTTTTGAATTAATTGATGCATTTTTTATTTTTATATTTGAATTAATTTGGGGAGAGTTGCTGATTTCTTTTAAAATATTTATTTTAATATTAGTTGAAAGAATTTTATTTTTTAATTTAATATTCTTAAGTATTTCTAATCTGTCAGAAAATTTGTTTACAAAATTTCCATAATCTTGTGTCTGTTCATGACCTTTGCCTGCAATAACTAAGATATCACCAGTTTTTAAGTCTAATATAGCCTTATGAATAGCTTTAGACCTGCTTGAAATCTCAAAAACTTTTGATTTATCAATAGTTTTTTTAATAGCTAGTCTTATTTTTTTTGGATTTTCGTCTCTTGGATTGTCGTCAGTTAAATAAACTCTGTCACAATATTGATTGGCTATTTTTCCCATTATGGGTCTCTTGTCTTTATCTCTATTACCACCACATCCAAATACAATGAAAATTCTTTTATTTTCAAATTGTTCTTTCAAATTAGTCAAACAAGTTTTTAATGCATCAGGTGTATGAGCATAATCTAAAATAACCTTTGAATTATTTTTTAAAGTTCCAATTTTTTCAAACCTACCAATTACTGATTTTACTCTTGAAGCTAATTTTACTATTTGATCAAATTTTAAATTACTTTTTTTAGCAGCAAGCATTGCCATAAATAAGTTTTTTAATTGAATTTTACCAATTAAGTTTATTTTTAATTTATAATGTTTCTGATTATATTTAATTTCGACTATTTGTTTATCATCCCTAAATTGATGAGAATAAATATCTATTCCATTATTACTTTTTGATAAAGCCTGAAGATCCAATTTATTATTTAGCGATATTCTTTTTAAATTTTTATATTCGGGAATTTTACTATCGGTGATGATAGTTCCTCTAGGTTTTAATAGCTTCTCAAAAAGATATAACTTTGATTTGAGATAATCATTAAATGTTTTGTGATAATCTAAATGATCATGAGACAAATTTGTAAAAATTGTAGTATTAAATTTTAAACCATCAAGTCTATTTTGCTTAAGACCATGACTAGAAGCTTCCATTATAACATTGTCAATTTTTTGTTTTTTTAAATCATTTAATATTTTGCTTAATTTAATTGGATCTAATGTTGTATTAGAAACTTTCTTTAAACTATTTTTTGTCTTAACTCCTAATGTTCCAATAGAAGCTACTTTTTTATTACCTAAGTTGAGTAGCTGAAAATAAAAATCTGCAATTGATGACTTTCCATTTGTTCCTGTTACAGCAATTAAATTTTTAGGTATATTTTTTTTTGTCTTATATGATAATTCTGATAATACTTTTCTTACATTTTTTGATCTTAAAAATAACACTTTATTTTTAATACCTTCAAATTTTTGCTCTGAAATAATAACTGTTGCACCCTTTTTAATTGCATGGTCTATGAATTTAGTTCCATCTGATTTTGTTCCCTGGATTGCAAAAAAAATATAATTCTTTTTACAATCTTCACTGTTAAAACTAAGACCAGCAAACTGATGATTTTTAAATTCTTTTTTAATATTTTTAAGGAAGTTGCCAATCAACATATAAGTATTAATTTTCTATATGTTTTGTGGCCAAAATAGGCCCAATTTTTTCTATGATTTTTCCAGCTACTTCAACAGATGTCCACCCTGCTGTATTAAATGGGGTTCCTTTATATGAACCTTTTTTATTTTTATATTCATATACGTAGTCTGATGAAGTTTTTGGCTCATCAAGTAGAACTATCAGCACATATTTAGGTTTAGAAGTGGGGAAAATACCTGCAAATGTATTTACTTTTGCTTTAGAATAACCTCCTACTATTGTTTTTTGAGCAGTTCCTGTTTTTCCACCAACTTCATAACCTTCAATGTTTACAAGTCCTGCTGTACCTTCTTTAGTATTTACAATTTTTCTAAGTATTGGATTTATCTTCTCTGAAATACCAGCTTTGATTATTCTTCTTTCTTTTTCAGGATCTTTTAATTCTTTTTTTATTAAGCTGGGCTCAATAGCAAAACCACCATTTGAAATTATTGCATAAGCTTTTGCTAATTGTAATGGAGTGGTAGTTATTCCATGTCCAAAAGACACTGTCGCAAGTTTACATTTTCCCCACTTAAATGGAATAGGCTCTCCAACCTCCTCTATGTCAAAATTTATTTTACTTAAGATTCCAATTTTTTCTAAAAAAGCTTTTAATTTAATAATTTCTAATTTTTGTCCAATTCTTACAGATCCTATATTTCCAGACCTAATTAAAATTTGTTCTACAGTAAGATCTGATGGTATTTTATTGTCATATTCAGAAATACTACTTTTTCCACATTGTAGTTTTTTTTCTAAATTTAAAAATTCTGTGTCAGTATCAATTAAGCCTTCCTCTAATCCAGCTGCTACTGTAAAAGTTTTAAATACCGAACCCAGCTCATACACTCCTTTTGTTGCTCTATTAATAAAGTTGAGATCAACTATCTTCTCTCTTTTATTTAGATCAAAATCTGGATATGAAACCATAGATATAATTTCTCCATTATTAACATTCATCAAAATTGCTGTACTACCTTTACTTCTAAATATAGATTGAAACTTTACTAACTCTTCTCTAATTAAAAATTGTATGTCAGTATCTACTGTTAATTTAAGTGGTTTATTTGTTTGTTTTAATTTTTCATTAAAGGATTTTTCAAGTCCTGATATACCTTTATTGTCATCATCTATTTGACCAATGATGTGACTAAAGAGATTTTTTTGAGGATAAATTCTAGTTAATTTTTCTTCTGACTTAATTGATTTATCTCCAAGTAACATAATTTTTTCATAATTGTCAGAAGATATTTTTTTTTCCAAATAAAAGAATTTATTTTTTTCAAGCTTCTTAGTAATCTCTTCATAGTTTTTATCTGGGAATATTAACTGTAAATTAATTAATAGTTTTTTTTTATCAATTACTTCAATAGGGTTAATACCAATATCTATCGACTTAACTGTTTTAACTAAATAATTTCCATTTCTATCAAGTATGTCTGCTCTATAGTTTTTATTTATAGTTGAGAATTCCTTGCTATTTTCTTCTTTTAACGAGCCTAAATGAAGCAATTGTATTGAATAAATTACTGAAATCACCAAAAAAACAAAAAAAATAAACGCTATTCTATTAAATTGTATGTCTAAATTAGTTTTACTTTTTTTATATGAAAATTCATTTTCATATTCTTCTAGAATAATATTCTTTTTATTATTCATTTCCATTTTTGCTGATTAAGTCTTTTATTTCTAAAGTTTCATTATTTTTAAAGATTTCCTTAATATTCATAATTTCAATTTTGATTAAATCTTTTTCAAAATATTGCGTTTGATACTGAACTAGTTTTTCAGGAGAGCTCAAATAGTTAAACTCAAGCAATACATCTTCAAGTTCCGATTTTAAAGGTCTTATATTTTCTTTAACTATAAAAATTTGATCTTCTATTTCTTTTGTAGAATTTTTAATAAGTGATGTAATTAATATTAATACTAAAATAACAGCTACCACTAATTGTTTCATAGTTTTTTTGACAAATTTTCAATGTCAATTAAATGTTTAAATTTATCCAAGATATCTGTTTCAAAATCGAAAAAATCTTCTTTTTTAATTACATAACGTAACTTGGCTGATCTAGAAGGTGGATTTTCTCTAATTTCTTTATCACTTGGTACTATTGGTTTTTTTATAACAGATTTAAATAAATTTAATTTTTCTTCTGTTTTTGGCATATGTCTTGAGATGCTTTTATTTTCAGATAAACTTTTAAAAAAGTATTTAACAATTTTATCTTCTAAAGAATGAAATGTTACAACTGCAATAACTCCATCCTTTTTAACAACTTTAGCAGCATTAATTAATCCATAAATTAGTTCACTAATTTCTTTATTTACAAATATTCTTAATGCTTGGAAAATTTTAGTTGCACTATGTGTCTTATAATTTCTTTTTCTTTTCGAAGATTCTATAATCCTAACTAGCTCTTCTGTTGTGATCTCTCTTTTAGATCTGTCTTCAACAATATTGTGTGCTATTCTTTTACTGTCTGCTTCATCCCCAAAATATTTAAATATTTTGGTAAGTTCTTTTTCATCTAATTGATTAATTGCTTCTTTTGCTGAAAATTCATTTATACCCATTTTCATATTAAGTTCACCAATGCTATCGAATGAAAGACCTTTTTTTGGGTCTTTAATCTGGTTCAAGGAATACCCCAAATCAAAAATTACAGCTTTTATATTTTCATGTTTTAACTTTAGATTGTTTAATTGACTGAATTTTATATTTTTAAATAATAGCCTATCCTCAAAACTATTTTGAAGTTCTTGAGCTTTTATAGAGCTCTCAGAATCTCTATCTAATGCAATTACTTTTGTTTCAGGAAAGTTTAATATTCTTTTTGTGTATCCGCCTTGACCAAACGTACAGTCAATAAATGTGCCACCATATTGAGGGGTAATAATGCTAATTATTTCACTTAGCAATACCGGATAATGATTTCTCACATCTGGTATTATGGTGGCTATCATTTATTTTTTTGAAGACCATTAATTCTTTTGTCTTCTTAAAAATGCTGGAATTTCTAGATCATCCTCTTCTGAGGTATTTTCCGAAGTTTCAGTTGATAAAAATCCTTCTGTCTCTGAAGTTGCACTATCCGAACTAAATAGATCTGGCGCGTCTTCACCTTCTACACCAAAGTTTTCAAGTCCATTAGAAACATGCTCCTCCTCCATTGGGCTATTTTCTTCAGGCTTTGCAGTTGTAAGTGCCTCCTCTGAAAAAGATTGCTCATAATCATTTGATTGATTGTTTTCAACAATACTTTCAACTTCTTGATTGCTAACAGTTTGCTCATTCATCATTTCTGATGATGTAGTATTTGTAACTGGTTCTGCAATTATTTCATTTTCTAACTTTAATGCATTTGCTCCATGAGAAATAGGGCTAGTCATTGTAGGTGAAAAATTAAACGATTGAGCAGAACTAGCACTGTTAAAATCTGAATAACCAGGATTTCTATTTTGTATTCTGTGAACCATATTGATTACAGATTTACTTTCTGGTTGTTGTCCATCTAATGCCGTTGCAACTATTGATACTCTAATTTTTCCATCAAGGTCGCCAGATGTAATAGCACCAATAATCACCTCTGCTTCAGGATCTACTTCAGCTCTTATTTTATTAACCACTTCATCAACCTCAAAAAGTTTAAGATCCTTACCACCGGTAATATTTACTAGTAATCCTTTCGCACCTTTTAACGTATAATCATCAATCAATGGGTTGCTAATTGCCATGTCTGCTGCTTTAGCTGCTCTACCTTCTCCTTCAGCTTCACCAGTTCCCATCATTGCTTTACCCATTGAAGCCATTACAGTTTCAACATCAGCAAAATCTAGATTAACTATACCTGGTCTAACCATAAGATCGGTCACACTCTGTACACCTTGCATTAAAACATTATTTGAAAGATTAAAAGATTCTTCAAATGTAGTTTGTTCATTTGCAACCTTAAATAGGTTTTGATTTGGAATTACAATAATTGTATCCACATGTTTTCTTAATTCTTCTAGGCCTACCTGAGCTCTTCTCATTCTTGATGGCCCTTCATATAAAAAAGGAAGTGTTACAACACCTACTGTTAAAATATTTAATTCTTTAGCAGCTCTTGCAATAACGTGTGCAGCACCTGTGCCAGTTCCACCACCCATACCAGCAGTTATAAAAACCATGTTTGCACCCTGAAGAGTATTTACAATTTCATTTAAAGATTCATCTGCAGCTGCTTGACCAATGTCATGTTTTGCTCCAGCACCTAAACCTTTTGTTAAACTTAGGCCAATTTGAATTCTTGCTTTAGCTTTACTTAACTTTAAATCTTGAGCATCTGTATTTACAGCAATGAACTCTACTCCTTGAAGTCCATTATCAATCATTTCATTAAGTGCATTTCCACCTGCTCCGCCAACTCCCACTACTAATAATCTTGGTTGTAATTCTTTTATTTCTGGTGATTTAAAGTTAATTGTCATTTTTATTTCCCCTCATTGTTATTAAAATGTTTTTCCCATTTAAGACTTGCACGATTTAGATTTGCTTTTTTTCTTGCGTTGATCTTAAATTTTTCAAATGCTGCTGGTTCCCATATTTGGAATGTTTGACCTTGACCAACAAACAACATGCTATTTTTTATTTTTGCATGTTTTAATAATTTTGTTGATAATGAAATTCTACCTTCACTATCAAATTGTAAATTCATACTCTCAGATAAAATTGATGTTGCAAAATAATCTCTTTTTTCTTCAAATGGACTTAATGAATCTATACTTGCAGAAAGTTTTTCAATTCTATCTTGTGAGCAAGCTTCTATAGACTGATTATTAAATGAGGGATAACAGATAACACCATTGTATCCTAAGTTAGAAAGGTGAGATCTAAAACTAGCAGGCACAGATACCCTTCCCTTTTTGTCTATTTTGTTCTCGTAAGTAGATAAAAACATATTTTTTATATTTCATAAATTCCATATTTGGGAATATATGGGACAATATGGGTTTTTAAAGATAGAGTCAATATGTTCATTTTAGGCTTATTTGGCAATGATTGTAGATAACTTTTATGTATCTACATAAAGTCAAAAATCAATTTTTAGTTTTAACTCAATACAATTCTAAGACTAAAAATAAGAACAGAAATGATTCAATTATGAATCAAAAGGTGAACATCTAAAGTTAATTAAAATTGAACTGTGGATAAGTTTGCTAGACAAACTATAAGCCGGGTTCTGTCATTTAAACCTATCATTTCTCTAGGCTTAAGATCACTCTTAAGCTCATGCAACTAACCCTGATGACTAGCCAAAGACGGCTTTTAGTTTTGCAACAATGTCATCTCTACTTAGTCTTGCTCCCAGTGGGGTTTTCCAGCGTTCATTGTTACCAATAGAACCGGTGCGCTCTTACCACACCTTTTCACCCTTGCCATGTTATGGCGGTATATTTTCTGTGGCACTATCCCTAGGGTTTCCCCCGCCAGGTATTATCTGGCACTGTGTCTTTGCGGAGCCCGGACTTTCCTCTTTAATAAATTAAAGCGATAAGTCGTTCATCTAGCAAATGTAATTTATTACTTAATTATAGAACTTCAAGAAAAATTTAATTGTATGCTTTGATGAGGCTTTTATTGATTAATAAGGATTCTTGATCAATTTTTCCATCAACCAACTCTTGTCTAAATCTTCTTTGAAAAGATTTTATTAATTCTCTTAAATATTTATTCCTACCAATATTTTTTGGAAATGTTTTTGAATATCCAATCTTAAACAGGTTTCTAAAAAAAATATTCTCTTCTACCTTGCTTATTTTTAGCTTTCTATTCTTTAGTAAATCTTGCTTATTTAATGTGTGCCATATCCCTATTTTATTTTTAGCCAAATATTCCCATGGGAACTTTTCACCTGGATCTTTTTTTCTAAGTACTGCTATGTCTGAGTGTCCCAAAATATTCTTAGGATTAATTTTATATTTTTTTATTAAAAACTTACTTAACTTTACAAGAGTAGTAATTTGTTTTTGTGTAAAATTTTTATAACCGTACTCATGTCCTGGGTTTGTAATTTCAATACCAATAGAATTTTGATTTAAAGACTTATAATTTTTCCAAGAAGATTTTCCTGCATGCCATGCAATATATAAATCAGGTACTATTTTTACAATTTCTCCATTATTTTTGATTAAATAATGACAGCTAACCTCAGATTGTATTTCTGTTAATCTTTTCAAAGCATCAGATTCGCTTTTCATACCCGTATAATGAAAGATAATAAATTTGATTTGCTTAGAGGTTCTTTTTTTAGGATTAAAATTTGGGGAATAGTTTAATATTGTTTTTAAAGCCATTTTTGCGTCATATTTAGAGCTAAATCTAGATTTACATTGATATTATATACATTATATAATCATAGGATAATGAAAAAAATTTTAATAACTTCACTAATAAGTCTAATGTTAGCAACAAATGTGAGTGCTGATACAGACGGTGAAAACAACTTATCTAAAAAAAATTCTGGTGAAGTTAAAGACTGTTTTGAAAATGTAAATAGAGCAACTTTTAAATTTAACCAAGTGTTAGATGGTGTTATTTTTGAACCTGTTGCAAAAGCTTATAGAATTTTACCCTCTCCAGTTAGAGCTGGGACAGGTAATGCTCTAGACAATCTCTCTACACTTGTAACAATACCTAATAATATTCTCCAAGGAGAATTTAAAAAAGCTGGAGTTAACACAGGTAGATTTATTGTTAATACAACAGTTGGAGTTGTTGGAATATTTGATGTGGCTGAAAAAATTGGTTTTCCAGAGTATGAAAAAGAAGATTATGGCCAAACCCTTGGCGTAATGGGTGTTGGTCCAGGATGTTATCTTGTTCTACCTGTTTTAGGACCATCCACTGTTAGAGATACAGCTGGATCATTTGCAAATATATTAGGTGGAGATGCTTGGTATAACGTTACTGTAGCTAATGATACTCAGCATTTTTCTGACTTTGATTATTACGCATCAAGAGCAAGTTCTGGGATAGATTTTAGAGCAAAAAATATAGACTCGTTTGAAAACTTAGAAAAAAATTCAATAGACTTTTATGCTTCAGTTAGAAGTTTATATTTGCAAGATAGACAACAAAAAATAGCTAACTCTAATGCAATAACTGAAACCCAAAACGATAGTGATTGGGAAGAAATAGAAGCTCAATAAATTATAAAACTTAATGAGATTAAAAAAGTTTTTAATATTTACCTTCGTCATAATTAACTTTGTTGGTATTAATCAATCATATTCAATTGAACCAGATGTATTTGTTCAATCAACTGTGAATAGAGCTTCTGAGGCCTTAAATAACAAATATTCAAAAGAAGAAAAAATAGAAAAGCTAAAACAAATTGCAAGTGAAACAGTTGATATCAATGGTATTGGTTATTACACTTTAGGAGCTTATAGAAAAAATATAAGTGAAAATGAAATAAATCAATATGAGATGCTTTTTGAACAATATTTTCTAAAAAGTTTTTCTAGTCGACTGGCTGAATACTCAAATCCAGAGATTGAAGTCGTGTCTAAAGAGAAATTAAATGAAAATTATACAATGGTATCTAGTATTTTAGTTGGAACAGAACAAAGGCCTGAGGTTAAAATTGATTGGAGAATTTATACAAAAAATCCAGAAAATCCTTTAATCAGAGATTTAATTATTGAGGGCTTAAGTCTAGCAAGAACTCAAAAGGAAGAATTTTCTTCTATCATTCAAAGTAATGATGGGGATATCAACGCTCTTTTTTCTATTTTAAAAGAGTTTATTAAATAATCATCTATAAAAATAATTTTTGGTGGGCCCGCCAGGACTCGAACCTGGGACCAATACATTATGAGTGTACTGCTCTAACCAACTGAGCTACAGGCCCTAAAAATTAAGCTTTAATTATATTATAATGTAACCGATGTCTAGCATAGGTAAAAGATAATGAAAATGGTGGGACTGGTTGGTTACGCTCCAACTACCCCTGCAATGTCAATGCAGTACTCTACTATTGAGCTACAGTCCCTTTGAATTTTAACTTTCTAAAAAGCTTTTTAACTGTTTGGATCTGCTTGGGTGTTTTAATTTTCTTAAAGCTTTAGCTTCTATCTGTCTAATACGCTCTCTTGTTACAGAAAACTGAAGACCCACTTCTTCAAGAGTATGGTCTGTATTCATTCCAACACCAAATCTCATTCTAAGAACTCTTTCTTCTCTTGGTGTTAAAGTTGATAAAATTTTAGTCGTAGCTTCACTTAGATTAGATTTTATAGCTTGTTCTAAAGGTGCTAATGCTTTTGTATCTTCGATAAAATCACCCAAACTACTATCTTCTTCATCTCCAACTGGTTTTTCAAGAGATACTGGTTCTTTTGATATTTTTAAAACTTTTCTAACTTTATCTAAAGGCATTCTTAATTTTTGTGCAAGCTCTTCAGGTGTAGCCTCTCTACCAAACTCACTTAAAATTAATCTTTGGGTTCTTACAATTTTATTAATAGTTTCAATCATATGAACTGGAATTCTAATCGTTCGCGCTTGGTCAGCAATAGATCTGGTGATTGCTTGTCTAATCCACCAAGTGGCATATGTTGAAAATTTATAACCCCTTCTGTATTCAAACTTATCTACAGCTTTCATAAGACCGATATTTCCTTCTTGAATAAGATCTAGAAACTGAAGTCCTCTATTTGTATATTTTTTTGCAATTGAAATTACCAATCTTAAGTTTGCTTCAACCATTTCTTTTTTTGCAATTCTAGATTCTTTTTCACCTTTTTGAACTCTACTAACTATTTTTTTATAATCAGTTACTGAAATTCCAAGTTTATGACTAATCTCAATTAATCTCTCTCTTATGTTTTTAAATTCATCTTTATTTTTTGAAAAAAACTGTTTCCACATGGGGTTAGTATCCAAGAACTTTTTAAGATTTGGGTTAATTTCATTACCAATATAAAACTTAATAAATTCATTTCTTGGAATTTTTTGATCCATTGCCAACCTTAGAAGATTTCCTTCTAGTGAAACAATTTTTTTATTTTCCACATAGTGTTTTTGAACCAATTCCTCTAATACAGATGGTGACAATTGTAATGATTTAATATTTTCTAAAATATCACTTACAATTTTATCATGTCCTTTTTCTTTAGCAGCTGAGAAACTTACTGCATTTAAAATACAATCAAGTTTTTCTTTTTGATACTTAATTAATTTTGCATATTCTTTTGTTAAAGTATTAACAGTTTTTAAAACTTTTGGTTTAATTTCAGTTTCCATTGCTGCAAGCGTTGGATTAAACTCATCATCGTCTCCATTATTCTCTTCATTTTTATCAGTTTCCCCAGAATTTCTTTGTTTAGCACTTGGACCTGTATTTTCGTCTTCCATGTAGTTAGTATCAATATCGATAATTTCTCTAACTAATATTTCATCACTTTGAAGTTTTTCATCCCATTCTACAAATTGTTGTGCAGTAATTGGGCTTTGTGCTAATGCGATAAGCATTACATCTTTTCCAGCTTCTATTCTTTTTGCAATTGCAATTTCACCTTCACGAGACAAGAGTTCTACTCCACCCATCTCTCTTAAATACATTCTTATAGGGTCATCACTTTTCTCAATTGTCTTGCCTTCTTCTTTAGATGAATTTTCTTTTTTTCTTAAAACTTTAAAGTCAGATTTTTTTTCAACCAATGCTACACTCTCATCAAGAATGTACATGAAGGCTTGTTCTAAATTTTCGTCTGAAAGATTTCTTTTACCTAATGATTTATTCAGCTCATCAAAAGTTATAAATCCTCTATGGGTTCCACGACCCATAAGTCTAGCAAATGATTTTGTAATTATTCTTTCCACAATAGTATATTTGAGAAGACTTATATAAGCCCAATTTGAGAAAAATCCACGTATTTTTTGAAGGATTTAATTGATGTTTTTTTGTTTTTTTAGCTCTCTTATTTCGTTGAAAGTGCTTTCACTTAAATCTTTAGAGAACTTCGACTCGAGCTCTTCAATCCTAAACTCTAAATCGTAGTTTTTGAGGTCTCTAGATACTTCGTCTAATAATTCAAACATTTTATTCTGATCATTTTGGTGATTATTTAGAATATGTTTTATTGAGGCAAATTTAAAGATTTTTTCAGTTAATTGAGGGTCAATTGGAATTTGATCTAAGGTAAGTTTTTCTCCACTCTTTAGTTTAGCTATCAAAGTTTCAAGGATTAATTTATTTTCTTCGCTAAATAGTTTTATATTTTCAATCATGTGAATATTTTCTTGAAATAAATCCAAGTTATTCATTATTAAATAAAGCAATGAAAATTCTTTAAGCTCAACACCACTCAATGATTTACTTTCGTTAAAGTGTTTTTGAGTGGACTGTAATGATTTAACTTTTTTAGTATAAAATTGTTTTTTTCCAATATTGCTATGTGGGGTTAAGGATGAAATTTTCTCCAAGAAAAACTCTAGTACATATTTTTTTATGAAATCATCTTTAATAGTTGCAGCAATAGCTCTTAATTTTTTTTCAAAAATAGCCATTGATGAAGGATTGCTATCAGTTTGTTGTTTATAATGGTTAAATATAAACTGATGAATTGAAATTTTTGCCTGTTTTGTAAAATCAATAAAATTTGCTTTACCATTTTTATTTGCATAACTATCAGGGTCTTCTCCATCTGGTAAAAAAAGGAACGAGATTTGTTTTTCTGGTTGTAACTCTTTAATTGAATTTTCTGCTGCTCTAAGCGCAGCCTTATATCCACTTTCATCACCATCAAAACAAATAATGATATCTTCAAAGAATTGGTTAAGCATTAAAATTTGTCGATCTGTTAAAGAAGTTCCAAGATTTGCCACAACATTTTCAATTCCATTTTTACTTAAACCAACTACATCCATATATCCCTCGACTAAATATACATGATCTATTTTATTAGATAATCTTCTAGCTAAATCTAAATTATATAAATTAGAACCCTTTTTAAAAAAAGGTGTTTCGGGAGAATTAATATATTTTGCTGAATAACTATTTTCCTGGATGGTTCTTCCTCCCAATCCAATAGGTTGGCCTGAAATATTATTAATTGGAAATATTATTCTATCTCGAAATCTTTCAACGTATGTATTCTTTTTTTCATCTAAATAAAAAAGACCACTTTCAACCAAAACTTTTTCACTAAATTCATCTTTTAATTTTTCATAAAAATTTGAGTTTCTTTCAACAAAACCTATTTTAAAATTTTTAACCTCTTCTTTACTAAGGTTTCTTTTTTTTAAATAATCTCTTGCAATAGTTAAGCTTTCATTTTTTAAAATTTCATCATGATAAAATTGAACATATTGATTGTAGATTGAGCAATATTCTTGCCAATTTTTTTCACGTTCTTCATCTTGCTTTGAAAATGTGTAAGGTCTCATACCTGCAAGATTTGCTAATGATTTTACCGCTTCTCCAAATTTCAAATTTTGAGTTTTCATTACAAAATCAAAAATATTTCCATGTTCCGATGTTGCAAAACAATGATAAAATTCTTTTTCATCATTAACTGTAAATGAAGGCGTTTTTTCAGTTTTAAAGGGTGATAAACCTACAAATTCTTTGCCTCTTTTTTTTAGACTGACAGACTTTGATACAACTGTCGAAACCTTTAAACGAGTTTTAATTTCGTCCAAATACTCTTTTGGGTATTTCATTATTTATTTAATAGTTCTTTTAGCAAAGGTCCAGCTTTAGCAAAATCTAGATTGTCAGGGTATGACTTCTTTAATTCACCCATTACTTTACCCATGTCTTTAATTGATGCAGCACCCAATTTACTTATTGTATCTACACATATTTTTTTAGTTTCTTCATCACTTAACTGCTGTGGTAAAAAACTAGATAAAAGATCAAATTCATTTTGCTCAACTTCTAACAAATCCAATCTTTCATTCTTTTTATAGATCTCTATTGATTCGGTTCTTTGCTTAATCATTTTCTTTAAAAGTTTTTTTATATCATCATCGTCTGTTTCTTTTATGTTGGCTCCAGATCGATTGACAATATCAAGATCTTTTATTCCAGATAAAATTAACCTGTAGGTTGAGATTTCAACCTTATTTTTTGATTTTAGAGAATTTTTATAGTTAGTTTCTATTTTTTCTTTCAATGTCATAATATTTTTTAATCTACTGCAAAGTGAAAATTCTTCAAAAGAAAAATTGTTTTTTTATAATTTTATAATACATCTCTGTTGCGATAATTAGGGTTTTATTGTATTAACCTTTAACTCATGAGTTGTAATTGATCAAAAAAGCAAAAAAGATTAGCTCTAACAAAATCTCACAGATTCACACAGGCGTTTTAGTTCTTGAAAATAAAACTATCTTTAAAGGAGTTGGTATTGGCTATCAAGGAACAGCAACGGGTGAAGTATGTTTCAATACTTCTCTAACTGGTTATCAAGAAATTATTTCAGACCCCTCTTACGCTGGGCAAATTATCAATTTTACCTTCCCTCACGTTGGTAACGTTGGAACTAATAAAGAAGATTTAGAGTCTGATAAAGTTTGGACCAAAGGTGTAATTTTTAACTCTGAAATAACAAATCCTTCTAACTATAGATCTTTAGCTAATTTAGACCTGTGGTTAAAAAAAAATAAAATTGTTGGGATCACTGGTTTGGATACAAGAGGCTTGACTAATTATATTAGAGATAAAGGAGCCCCTAAAGGTACTATTTCTTTTTCTAGTAAAAGAAATTTCAATATTAGTAAATTAGCAAATATCACAGCGAAATGGAGTGGATTAAATAATTTAGATTTAGCAGAACAAGTAACTACTAAAAAAAATTATATTTGGTCAGGTTTTAAAACTTGGAAAAAAGAAACTGGTTATTTAAAAAATAAGAAAAGTTCATTACATGTTGTTGCTATTGACTATGGGATAAAGAAAAATATTCTAAGATATTTCTCAGATCTTAATTGTAAAGTAACAGTGGTTTCGTGCAAAACGAGTGCAAAAGACATACTTAAATTAAAGCCAAATGGGATCTTTTTATCTAATGGTCCTGGTGACCCTGCAGCAACTGGTAAATATGCAATTGGAATCATTAAAGAATTAATCAAAAATAATTTACCTATTTTTGGTATTTGTCTTGGTCATCAAATTCTAGCTCTAACACTAGGTGCAAAAACTAAAAAAATGAAACTAGGTCATAGAGGCGCTAACCATCCAGTTAAAAATTTAATTAAAGACAATGTTGAAATCACCAGTCAAAACCATGGCTTTGAAATTGTAAGAGCATCATTGCCAAAAAATATTGAAGTCACTCACAAATCTTTATTTGATAATTGTATTGAAGGAATTAAATTAAAAAATAAACCTGTTTTTTCTGTTCAATATCACCCTGAATCAAATCCAGGACCGCAAGATAGTGTTTACTTATTTGAAGAATTTATTAACAACATAAAAAAAAATGCCAAAAAGAAAAGATCTTAAAACTATATTAGTCGTTGGTGCTGGACCGATTATCATAGGTCAAGCATGTGAGTTTGACTACTCAGGGACACAAGCCTGTAAAGCCCTTAAAGATGAAGGTTATAAAGTTATTTTAATTAACTCTAACCCAGCAACGATCATGACAGATCCTGGTGTTGCAGATAAAACTTATATTGAACCAATAACGTTAGAGGTATTAGAAAAAATTCTAAAAAAAGAAAAACCAGATGCAATTTTACCAACAATGGGTGGCCAAACTGCTTTGAATTTAGCAATGGAGGCAGAAAAAAAGGGAATTCTTAAAAAATATAAAATTGAGTTAATTGGAGCTAATTCTAAAGCGATCTCTAATGCAGAGGACAGAAAAAAATTCAGAAAAAACATGTTAGATATTGGTTTGGACTTACCAAAATCTAAAGTGGTATCTCATATTAGAGATGCTGCAAAAGCTTTAAAACAAATTGGGTTGCCTGCAATCATTAGACCTGCTTTTACCTTGGGTGGTTTGGGTGGAGGAATTGCCAAAACTGAAAAAGAATATCTTAAAATAGTTAAAGATGGATTGCACGAATCCCCTGTTAACCAAATTTTAATTGAAGAATGCCTTGAGGGTTGGAAAGAATTTGAAATGGAGGTTGTCAGAGATAAAAAAGACAACTGTATTATTATTTGTTCTATTGAAAATATTGATCCAATGGGAATTCACACAGGAGATTCGATTACCGTTGCACCCGCTCTAACACTCACAGATAAAGAATATCAAGTTATGAGAAATGCCTCAATTGCTTGTCTTAGAAAAATTGGAGTAGAAACAGGTGGATCAAATGTTCAATTTGCAATCAATCCAAAAGACGGCAGAATGGTTATTATTGAAATGAACCCAAGAGTGTCACGTTCATCTGCTCTTGCATCTAAAGCAACTGGATTTCCAATTGCAAAAGTTGCAGCAAAACTAGCAGTTGGTTACACCCTTGATGAATTAAAAAATGAAATTACTAAAACAACGCCTGCTTCTTTTGAACCTAGTATTGATTACGTCGTAACTAAAATACCAAGATTTACCTTTGAAAAATTCTCAACATCTGAGGCGGTTCTTGGAACATCAATGAAGTCAGTTGGTGAAGCAATGGCAATTGGGAGAAACTTTAAAGAATCTCTGCAAAAAGCATTGGTTTCTCTTGAAATTGGCTTTTCAGGTTTAGATCGTATTTTTCCATTAAACAAAAAACAAATTGAAAAAGAATTAAAAAAAAATATTCCAAACAGAATATTATTAGCTGCTGAAGCGTTTAGAAAAAAAATAAATCTTAAAAGAATTCACCAACTTTGCAAAATAGACCCTTGGTTTTTACAGCAAATAAAGGAAATTGTTGATGAAGAAAATAAGATACAAAAAAAAGGGCTTCCTAAAGACTATAATGAGTTTAACAGAATTAAATCAATAGGTTTTTCTGATAAAAAATTATCTGAAATCACTAAAATTCCTGAAGACCTTGTTAGAAAAAAAAGAACAGCTTTAAAAGTATTACCCGTTTACAAAAAAGTAGATACCTGTGCTGCTGAATTTAAATCATTCACTCCTTATATGTACTCAACCTACCAAAGAAATTATGCTTTAAACTCAGAATGTGAGGCAGAACCTTCTTCAAGAAAAAAAATTATAATCTTGGGTGGTGGACCAAACCGTATAGGCCAAGGTATTGAGTTTGATTATTGTTGTTGCCAAGCGAGTTATGCTCTTAAAGATAGTGGTTTTGAAACTATAATGATTAACTGTAATCCAGAGACGGTTTCAACAGACTACGACACAAGTGACCGACTTTATTTTGAACCTCTTAAAGAAGAGTATGTTTATAATATTATTAAAAAAGAACAGCAGAAAGGAAACCTTGTAGGTATCATTGCTCAGTTCGGTGGGCAAACCCCTATAAGACTTGCAAAGTTTTTACACGATAACAAACTTCCAATTTTAGGTACGCAGTACACTTCAATAGATTTAGCTGAAGATAGAGATAGATTTAGAAAATTACTTGATAGATTAAAATTAAAACAAGCAGAAAGTGGTATTGCTAAAACTTACAAGCAAGCCATTCAAATTGCTGAAAAAATTGGACTACCCTTAATGGTAAGACCTTCTTATGTATTAGGTGGAAGAGCAATGGAAATTGTTCATGAGAAAAGCCAATTAAAAAATTTTGTAGAAGAAGCATTTAAAGCTGCGGAAGATAATCCGATATTAATAGATAAGTTTATTAGTCATGCTATGGAAGTTGATGTTGATGCGATATCTGATGGTAAGCAAGTATTTGTTGCAGGTATCATGCAGCATATTGAAGAAGCGGGTATTCACTCAGGAGATTCTGCTTGTTGTCTGCCTCCTGTATCTATTAAACCTAAACTAATTTCTGAAATAGAAATTCAAACTAAAAAATTAGCTCTAGCATTAAATGTTAAAGGTTTTATGAATATTCAATTTGCTATTAAAAATGATGAAATTTACGTAATTGAAGTTAATCCAAGAGCAAGTAGAACGGTTCCTTTTGTGTCTAAAGCAAAAGGTCTTCCTCTTGCTAAAATTGCATCACGTGTAATGGCTGGTGAAAAACTATCAAAGTTCAATTTAAAAAATAAAAACAAAAACCTATTTGCAGTTAAAGAGGCTGTATTTCCTTTTAATAAATTTCCAAATAGTGATCTATTGTTAGGGCCTGAGATGAAATCAACAGGTGAAGTTATGGGATTTGATAAAGACTTTGGTATGGCTTACGCAAAAAGCCAAATTGCTGCTTCAAACTCATTGCCCACTAAAGGTCTAGCATTTATCTCTCTAAAAGATGGTCATAAAGATGAAGGTGTAGATCTTGCAAAACAATTAATAAAATTAAATTTCACTTTATGTGGCACTGGTGGAACTGCTGATTACATTCGTAAACATGGAATAAAGTGTAAAACAATAAACAAGGTAAGCGGAGGCTCTCCTCACATTGTTGATGTACTAAATTCTAAAAAAATTGCTTTAGTTATTAATACGGGTGGTGGAAATAGTGAGCATCGTCTTCATGATGCAATGGCTTTAAGAAGAGCAACACTGGGTAATAAGGTTCCTTATTGTACAAACATGTCTACTGCTCAAGCTTGCTTGATGGGGATTAGATCTTTAAAGACAAAAGAGATTACAGTAACTGCACTTCAAGATATTTAATGTGAAGACAAACCAGTATTTGCAATACTGAAAATCATATCTTCGTAACTCATATCAAGGTTTAAAACGTACGATCTATAAAAATATTAATGATTATTAAAAGATTTTCTTTAAATTAATCGTTGCTTCATCAAAAGTATTTGGTTTCAATACATCTTGATTGTTTAATTTAAAATCAATTTCAAAATCATTAATATTTTTACTTATCTTAAATTCAGATCCTAAATTTTCTGAGCCTGCTAATTTAAAAGCATAATTAGTTTTTCTGTTTGGTAAATATCCTATAGCTAAATGTATTTTATCAGTATGACCGGTGCCTAATGCTTGATTTCTCTCATAGATTAAAAAGATACTAAAACTATCTGGTAAAATTATATCTATACCTAATTCACCATTTAAATTGTGTAAAGCACCTGAGTTTAACTTGGTATCAAATTCACCACTTGTTGCATCAGAGACGTAAGAATATTTTATATTAGAAGAACGATTTAAGTTTGCTTTGTATTCTAATTTTCCATGCTTTCTAATTTTATATTTTTCATTTTTTAATTCATCAACTGCAGCAATTGAAAGTCTTGCATTTCTTGATCGAATGCCTTGCTTTTTAAATTTCATAGCAGTGTTACCACTTTCTTGATAACCATCTAATAAAGTGTAACCAAGGTCTATTTGTCCAGAAGGGATTAGAATTAAATTATTTTTCTTAATCTCATCTTTTAATTTAATTGTTCCATATATTTGTCTACCTTTTCTATCAGCTGTTACACGTTCACCATCAAGCACTGATAAAATATCTGAATTAAGGACACCTACTCCAATAACTGTGTCTATAAATTTTGTATCATCTTCAATTGGGGATGAGGAATAATGGGTTAAATTATAAGTATTCGTATCTAAATTGCTTCCAGCTGAGCCAACATCAACATCATTTTTACCAAACCTAAAAGCAAGCCCCCTTATGCCATTATTTTTGGTAAATTTATCTGCTCCAACTGTAATTGCGTTAGTTTTAATCTTTTTAAATGAAGAAACATTTGTCTCTCCAACTCTGCCAACTGCAATACTTCCTTCGCTCCAATAAAATACGTCTTGTTGTTTATCTTTTTTCTTTGTAGTAGCTGAGGTTTTTACAACTTTAGTAAGAGAGGCAAGCATTTGATTGGTAAAATTAAGATCTAAATTAAGATTAGTTAAGTTTTGATTATCTTTGTTTCTTCTAATCCACTTTAATCTATTTAAAGCAGTGTCCGTTGAGTGTTCTATAGTTCTTGTTGCAACTTCTATTTGTGCAATAGCTATTCCAGTTCTGACACCTGTTGTGATACTCGGACATTTTCCTTCAATAATATTAAAAGGACACACTAAATCAAATTCAAAAACTTCATCCTTTCCGTTTTCATCTCTGTCACTACCAATGTACATTTTAAGACCAACCGCACTAAATGCAATTCCTCTTGGTTGAGTAATATCACTAGATATTGAAACTGTACCGTCTATTGTAAATGAAGAAGTGGAAAAAGCCACATCAAGGGAAATTTGAGTTACATCTTGTGTACTACCATTGTGATCAACAGCCCAAAATCTTTTTCCATCTGGACTAAATCTTATTCCTTGAGGGTTTGATACTTCATCATTTAGTTCTATTCCTGCATCTGTAATAATTGATATGGTACTTAGATCGTATGCAGTTGAAAGTTGGTACTCTAATAATCTTGTGTCTTGACCCGTCGCTCCATGAAAAATTGCAAATAATTTTGTTCCATCATTATTAATCTCAATACCTTGAAGTCTGTTATTAGTTCCCTCAGTAATATCTCCAGCATTACTACCATCTTGTAGAGTACCAGTATCAAGGTCTGAAGTTTGATTTGCGAATGCACATGTTGAAACATCATAGGGGGAAGTTAAATCAAATCTAAATACTCTATCATCATTTGCAGTACCTTTAGCATTTCCCCTAGACACAAACAGCATCAATCCATCATTAGAGAATTCTAGATCAGTAATAGCACTAATAGGACCCGAAGTCGTGTCACCACTATTTAATATACATACCTCATCATCACTCGCATAAGTTTTTGTAGAGACATTGAATGGTGTGCTTAAATCATATTCATTTATATGTGCATAAACACTAGAAATTGCTGAAACTTTTCTTTGGGTCACTGTAAACATTTTTGTTCCATCAGAATTAAAATGGATGCCGTTTATAAAGTCACTCCTATCATTGACTGCTGCTGACTGTATTTTGGTAACCATAGCTCCAAATGAATTTGAGATGGGAAGTATAAATAATAAAATTAAAATAAAGTTTTTTATAAATTTCATAAGATTAAAATGTTGTTGACAATTTAATACTCAGGTCTTTAAATTGTTTATTTACCACTTCAACTATTCCAGCTTGTGCTTGCATCAAAATAAAAAATGATGACACAAGTGAACCGACAGCTAATTTTCTTAAAAAAAATACCATAATGAAAAATACTATATAAAATTTAATTTAGCGGTTTTTCAGCTCTTTTAAGTGCTCAAAACGGGCAGAAATTCTAATATTGAGTGCGTTTTATCGAGGATAAAATAATCTTCATCAAAAATTCAAATATATAAATTTTAATAAATCAAGATGCTTAATTTAATAAAAAAAAGTAAAAAATTAATTATAAAAGGTGCTCTTAAACTAAAAGTATTTTTAGTTTTATTTAGTTTATTTTTTTCATCACTAGCTTTAGCTGAACCTACATTTATTGCTAATTTTAATGTCCAAGACAAAGAAACTTCACCTACTGGGATAACATTTAATCCTGATGGTACCAAAATGTTTATTACAGGAATAAATATGCGAAAAATACTACAATATAATTTAACTACAGCTTTTGATGTTACTTCAGCAGCTTTTGAAAAGTCTGTGTTAATCCAAGTAGAACAGGATAAACCACAAGATGTAAAATTTAATTCAGATGGAACTGTAATTTTTCTTTTAGGAACGGGAACTGGAGTAATAGATGGAGTGGATGCTGCTAGAAATGGGATTCATAGATGGTCTTTAAGTACACCATATGATATTGGATCGATCACTCCAGCAAATACCACTTTTACTGAAGTTGGTGGTGATAACCCAAGAGGATTAGCTTTTAATAATGATGGAACAAAAATGTTTATTTTGGATAATACTGCTCAGCGGGTAGAAGAATACAATCTTTCAACACCATATAACCCTGATACTAAAGGTTCTGTAGCCAACACACTTGGTAATGCAAGGAGTGCTAGTCATCAGGGACTAGGTTTTAATAATGATGGATCAAAAATATTTATAGTAAAACAAGACAATAAAATTGATGAATATGCTTTATCTACTGCTTTCGATCTATCAAGCGCAACATTAACTGGTACAGTCTCACCGACATTTCCAGTTACAAATAAAAGGTTAAGTGGCTTTGCTTTCAATAGTTCTGGAACAAAAATGTATCACTTAGATTGGCATACACTTACTGATGCTGACAATGTAAATGAGTATAGCTTAAGCTGTCCTTTTGCAGTTGTTAGTTCATCAACGTGTGGAGCCCCACAAAAAAATAAAGATGTAAGGGGTGTAGTTGATGCACAAATTAATACTGCTAAAAATTTTGCTAAAGATTCAAGTCAGTCTGCTTTAAAAAGATTATCTATTTTAAGAGCGAATAAATACTACAACGCAAGTGCACAAAATATAGAGTTAAACTTTCAAAATGAATTATTAAAGAAAGTATCCAATAATGTTTTAAGTTCCGCACAAGCTAAATTAAACCCACTTCAAAAATTAGATCAAATTTTACCTAATGATTGGGAGGTATGGTCCGAAGGTAGCATTAGTTTTGGAAAAATTGGTGAGAGCTCCTTAAGTTCTGCTCAAGATATTGATAGCCTTGGTATAACTGTGGGTGTTGATACAAAAATGGATGATGATAAAATATTAGGAGTTGCTTTAAGAGTGGGTAGCACTGATGTTGATGTTGGAACCTTTGGTTCTAAAGTTGATACAAATGCATTAAGTTTATCTCTTTATGGAATTAACAGTTTAGAAAACAGTAATTATTTAAAACACGTTTTTGGAGTTAGTTATTTAGATAGCAATATTGCAAGAAAATATGACGGAAATACCGACGCAAATAAGGGTGAACGTGAAGGTAAACAGGTTTTTGGTTCACTTAATTTTGGAAAAGAATATGAAAATAGTGATTTAATTATTACTCCAACAGGTCGTATCGATGGAAGTTATACAGCACTTAATGGTTATACAGAAAGTGGCATTGCAGCACTTAGTTATAATGATCAAGACATCAGTTCATTAATGGCTTCTTTAGGAGTATTAATAGACCAAGATGTTGATCTAGAAAATTCAACTGTAAGATCTAGAATTAATCTTGAATACAGTAAAGAGTTTGCCTCAAGCTCTAAGGTGGTAACAAGCTACGTATCAAACAGTGAAAGTTTTGAATATCAAGCTGATAACAAAAATAGAGATATATACACAGCAGGACTTGGTTTAGATTTTAAGCATGACCAAGGGTTAATAATTAGTACTGATTACGAAAGACAGCAAATCAAGGGTCATGGTTATATTAATAAATTTACATTATCAGCAGGCTTTTTATATAGAAAAGAAACAGAGTTTGCACTTGGTCTTGATGAAGAAATGACTTCGAGCTTTAAAATTTCTAAAGCACTAGGTGTATTTGATTTAGAATTTGATTTAGAAAATAATTTTTCAAATCAAGAAAATCATAATGCTAACTTATCTATATTAAGTAAATTTTAATGAGTAAAATAAAAATAGTTTTCTACTTAGCTTTAGCTTTTATTTTTTATAAAGGCTTTGTTGCATTTCAAAATTTTGAAATTGGTGTTGATGACAGGGTTGCAGCTATAGAAGAAAAAGCAGATTTTGAAAAAGAAGGTGAAGTAATTGGTCTCATGATGTATTTAGGTGACCCACCAGAGTTATATGAACATTTATTAACTAAGAATAAATCTAGATGTTTAGAAATGAAACAAACAGCAGAAGAGAGCTCCTCTGCATACTATGAATGCGCAAGAGTGAACGCCGTCCTTATAGGTGGAAAAATTGTAAGCATTATTAATGAAATTGAAGTTATAGAATAATTATTAAATCAAAATTTATTTGAAATTTCTATATTTGTGCCATAGTCAGGTACATCACTTATAAAATTATAATTAGAGCTCATCTTTAAATCAAATCCATTTATGTTATTCTTATATGAGAAACTAGTATTTTCAAAATTATTCAAATCAAATACAAATTTCATTGCGTCTATTGGAACATACCCTACAGATAAATAAATGTCATTACTATAACCTTTTCCATTAGATTGAAGTCTCTCAAAATTTCCAACGAATGACCATCCTGTTATGGAAGTGACATCAAAACCGTACCCAATTCTAAGATTATGTTTGGACTTATTTTCTACATTATAATTGTAAACAGTACTTTGACTATTTAGATAATAAAATTCTGCATCTGATGATGGACTTAGATCAGTAATATATTCTAATCGACCATGGTGATTAATAATTTCATCTTCTTCTTTATCTGTATCTGTTTTATCTAAAAGGACACCAAGTGTTATTAATGCTGATTTAATATTTTGCTCTTTATAAAGTAGTGCATCAGCTAAACTATCTCCAACAACAGTTCTTTCTCTAAATGCTTTTAGTTTTGTGTACCCTAAATCTAATTTAATACCTGGATTGAGATTTAAATCTTCATCAACTATTCTTTTTCCAAAATTAAATGATCCATATATCTGTTGACCTTCTCGGTTTCCCTCTAAAATGTTACCATAAATAACCCTTTTTTGATCTATATCTAGTAAACTAACTCCAATTAATGCATCTGTAAAAACGTGATCATCTCTAAGTTTGGTATCATATAGGGCAAAACTATATGCATCTGTCTCTAATTTTGTTCCACTACTTCCAATATCAACATTATCGTTTGCATACTGAAAGACGTATCCATGCATAGCATCTCTGTCATCATCTTTAATTTTATCTGCACCAACTGAGATACCATAGCTGTGAAAATCTCTTGATGATGAATTTATAGATTTATTTTTACCCAAACTAACTCTACCTTCACTCCACTGAAACCAATCCTCACTCTCATAACTTCTATCAACTTCTTTTTTTGAGCTTTTAAGAGCACTAACTAATTTTGATATTTTTTCATTTGTAAAATCAATTTCTGCATTAAGATTTGAAAGATTGTCTTTGTTTTTATGTCTTCTTAACCATTCAATTCGGTGAAAGATTGGAAGCGTATTATTCTTAATTATACGTTTTGATAATTCGACATTTGCTTCAATGATTGCTTTAACATCATTATTATTTGAGGCATCAATACAAGTAATGGTACCAGCGCAAGCTAAACTATATTCAAAAATTTTATTTGTTGAAGCAGTAGAGCCAGCATCATTAGTAACAAACAACTTCGTAAAATTTGCTGTGAAAATAAAGCCTCTCATATGACTAACTCTGCTACCTAGCTCGTATTCAGTAGAAGTAGAAGAAATAGTTGTGATATCCCAAGGTGTACTTAGAGTGTATTTATGTATATTATTATTACCATCACCTGCGACATACAAAATTGACCCATCCGAATGCAATTGAATATTTCTCATTCCTCCGTCAGAAGAGCTGGCTAGACTGGCTGATAAAGAACCCACTGAAACTCCAGATCGAAGATCAAAAGGAGTTGTTAATATATATTCTCTTATTTTATCTTGAGTTTTTCCACCCACAAACATACGTGTTCCGTCAGGTTTAAATGTTAAAGTTCTTACTTGATCTTCATTGCCAACACCCGTTATGTCTACTTCAAATATTTTCTCACAATCCAATGTAGAAGTATCCCAAGCAGTTGTTAATTTAAATTGATAGACTGCAACTCCAGGATTTCCAGAGTGATCTTTGTTGGTAGTTATAAACATTCTTGTTCCATCAGGTTTAAATTCAATAGCGTGTGGTAACTGCATATCTGTACTACATGTTAATTTTGTTCCAGCTCCATCAACAAATGTTCTTGTTGCTGTACTTATATCGAATGGAGTGCTGAGCGAATATTGAACTATGTAGGCATCATGATTTGCAACACGATTTGTTATATACATTATGCTTCCGTCTAGTTTAAAGTTTATTCCTCTAACACCAGGTACATCTGTGGATAGTATTTTTTCTTTTTGAAATTCTAAAAAAGCAAAAGCATTAGAATAAAATAATGCTAAAAAGCTAAATACAAAAAATGATGTTTTGAGAATTTTTTTCACCTTAGCAGATTAATGAAATTAGGATAAATACAACCGTGTTGATGCCCAAATCGAATTAAATTTGTTAGCTATAATATCATTTTAGAGTTTTCTCACATGTCGTGTTGACAACTGATCAAAATGGGTGGAAAAAACAACTTGTAAGACTTTAATAGAAATCATGATTAAAATTACAAATAAAACTAATGAAGAACAAATCTTCAAAATTATTAATGAAAATTTTAGTCAGTTAGCACCCTCATATTATTCGTTGGTAACTCATTGGTTTATTAATGCTTATAAAAATTTTAAAGGTATCGATAAGTATATAATTTTAATTTATCTGATTAATAAAGACTTTATTCACTATAGAAAAAATGGACTAATGGTTGATTATGATACGTTTTATAAGGATAAAACACTAGAAATTCCAAATATTAATATTTCAGATATTGCAAGAGACCTTCTTATACCTAAGGAAAATGTAAGAAGAAAAATATCTGAATTAGAGAAAAAAGGTATTATTAAAAGAGCAGGAAAAAAGATCTTTATTGAAAGACCTGGCTTTATACAAACAAAAGCTAATATAACTTTAAAAGATTTTAGTAGTTTGGTTTCTACGTTTAGTGAAATTTTAAAAGATAAAAAAATAATTAAAGAACCTTTAAACACAGATCAAATTTCAAATTTAATTAAAGAAAATTTTTCTTTTTGTTGGTATCAATTTTACAAATTTTTATTCATATTTTCTAACCGTTGGAAAACAGATACTAAAACTCAGGATTTAGAAACAATATGTGTGGGATTAATTGTAATGATTAATACTGTTCAAAATAGGGGTTTCAAAGACAAGAATTTAGATAGACAAAAATATTTTAAAGCAGTTCAAAAATCTAATCACATTGGTATTAACGCATTTTCTATAGCTGATATTACGGGAATTCCAAGGGCTACCGTTGTAAGAAAATTACAATTTTTAATCGAAAACAAATTTTTAAATATTAGTGAAAAAAAACTTTATAACTTTGCTATGGGGACACAAACTAAACAATTTAAAGTGCTCACTAAATTACAAGATAAAAATATGAAAGCTTTGGGTAAATTTTTGTATAAGGTTTTTAATCAGATTAAAATAATAAACACTAATTAGATTTTCTTAAAATAAAAACAAAGATTACGGAGGTTGCCATCATTACTAATGCATAGGCAGCTGTGGGTACCATATAAATAATATTATCAAATAATTGAGTAGCAACAAAAACTGCTAGGGTTCCATTTTGCAAACCACATTCTAAAGAGATAGCTCTTTGTTGAGGTGTCCCTGATGCAAAAAATTTAGCAACATAAA
This sequence comes from Candidatus Pelagibacter sp. PS_16, assembly GCF_059417965.1. Classification (NCBI taxonomy): domain Bacteria; kingdom Pseudomonadati; phylum Pseudomonadota; class Alphaproteobacteria; order Candidatus Pelagibacterales; family Candidatus Pelagibacteraceae; genus Candidatus Pelagibacter; species Candidatus Pelagibacter sp. PS_16. The sequence goes on from NZ_CM182074.1 coordinate 983,314, forward strand.
ATCCTATCACCATCATAGTTACATTTAATATTAAGGCTATTAAACCTGCTCGAGTTAAAAAGCTTACAATTTTATCCCACTCTTCAATATATATTGCAGCAAAAACAAGTAAAAATAATGCAATAGAAAATCTTTGAATAAACTTCAAATTTTTTATGACAAGGTCACCAGTAAAATGCCTGATAGTCATTCCAATTATTACTGGAACCGTAACTACAAAAAACATTTTTAAAGAAATGGATACCATTGTTATTTCTCTCTCAACATAGGTGATATCAAACAGATTAATTGAATTGATCACAATGAATGGCACTGTTACTATACTTAATAAGCTCATAACTGCTGTCAGTGATATTGATAGCGCTACATCACCCTCTGCAAATTTTGTAAGAACATTGGAGGTTACACCCCCTGGAGCAGCTGCAATTAGCATTACTCCTAAGGCCATTTCAATCGGCACACCTAAGGTAATGATAAGTAGATAGGCAACGATTGGTAAAACAATTAACTGACAAATAAAACCAATAAAAAAATCTTTAGGGTTTTTTGCAACTCTTAAAAAGTCATCTACTGTTAAAGAAGCTCCTAGTCCAAGCATAATAATAGCTAGAGCGATTGGAGCGATGTTGGTTACTATTTCCATTAATTTAATTTAAAATTTCATGCATAGTTCCACCCATTTTGATCATTTGTCAACCCATTTTGGTCGGTTGTAAACATGACAAGATAAATCCTAAAAAAAAACTACAAATATTAAAGTTAATTCGATTAAAGAACTAATAAAGATTTATTCTAAATACACTAAGATGCTTAAGAAATTATAAGATTTTTATCTTTTAAAAGATGGTGTTTAAAAAAAGCAAAAACTATCCAATTGATATTAAAGTAAGATCATCACTTAATTTTCCAGATTTAGAGCTGTCAATTATTTTTTTACTAATATCTGATAAGTGTTTCTTCGAATCTTTTGTGTAGTTATCTTCAATTATTTCAATTGAACCTTCAATACCTATTTCTTGTCCTTCAGCATTTAAACTTTCAGACAATCCATCTGTAAAAACATAAAATTTGTTTCCATTTAAAACTTGTTTATTAATTTTATAAATTGATTTATTTTTTTGGTGAATAACCCCCATCGGCGGCGCTTCACTATCAAAATTTTGGTATTTACCATTTTTGTCTCTAATGATAGCTGGTTGATGTCCCGCATTTACCCATGAAACTTCTTTGGTAATTAAATCATATTTTCCAAGAACACATGTCACAAACATGCCTGATGTTTTGGTGAGAAATAAATCGTTATTCATATGAAGCATCATTTCATCTGGATCTACCTGATCTCTTGACATGACTTCAAATAAAGTAGAGGCTTTTGCCATCACCATTCCAGCATGAACTCCCTTACCTGCTACATCTGCAATTATAAAATTAATACTATCATTATGGGGATAAAAACTAAAAAAATCACCTGAAACTTCTCTCGAAGCAATATTAATTCCTTGCACAGGATAATTTTGTAAATCTCTTTTTGGTAAAAAATTTTCTTGAACTTTTACAGCCAAATTTATTTCTTTGGAAATTCTACTTCGCCACTTTTCTTTTTCATTTTCGCTAACCTCAAGCTTGTTCATCAATTTATTATAATAAAGTCCTATTACCCCTCCTGCAGTGAAAGGATCTTGTGGGCCTCTAACAGAGAGATCTCCACTTTCAGACTGTTTTTCAAGGATTGAAATTAAATCATGTTCTACTGAAACTGCATTATGTTCAGCAATATTTAATCCTAATTCCTCTTGTAAAGGAGTTACTCTTAATGGATAAAAATAATTTAAAATTTTTAAAATAATATAAGATCCAAAAAATGCGAAAGCACCAATTGCTAATATTCCTATAACCTGGACTTCAATTTGCTCTAACCTTGTAAGTCCTGTTCCTAATTTTTCTAAATCACTGAACAAACCAACTGAAATAGTTCCCCATACACCTGCTCCTAAATGAACTGGCACTGCACCTACGACATCATCTATCTCATATTTGTTTAACAGTTCATTTATAAAAATTGCTACGATTGCACCAATAATACCAACAAAAATTGCCGTAACTGATGTCATTGAATTACAACCAGCTGTTATAGCAACCAATCCTGCAAGAGGACCTAATATTACATAAAATGGATCTGGTTTTTTAAATAATAAAAATGAAATACCTAGTCCAGTTAACAACCCAAAAGCAGCAGAAAGAAATGTATTTATCAATATTAATGGCACTGTTTCATCCATTGCTCCATTACTTCCGCCATTAAAACCAAACCAACCAAACCATAAAATTAAGGTTCCTAAAACGGCTAACGGAAAACTAGAGCCAGTAAATTTACCTTTATTAGACTCAGAATATTTACCAATTCTTGGCCCTAAAATTAATACAGCAGCAAGTGCAATCCATCCTCCAACAGAATGAACAATAGTGCTACCAGCAAAATCAACAAAACCAAGTTCTGTTAACCATCCAGTATTTTTAATTTCTCCCGTAACAGCCGATAACTGCATTACAGTATCATTCATATTATTTAGATAACTGGATGACCAGGCCCAATGACCAACAATTGGATAAATTATGCCAGTTGCAATTATCGTTATTATTAAATATCCATTAAATTTCATTCTTTCAGCCACAGCTCCAGAAACTATTGTTGCAGCAGTTGCAACAAACATGGCTTGGAACACAAAATATGTCATGTAATCAGCTTTTTCGGTTTTAAAGAAAAAAAGATCTGTTCCAAAAAAACCATTATAACTTGTCCCAAACATTAAGCCGAAACCAAAAATCCAAAAAACTACAACTGATAAACCAAAATCAGCAGCATTCTTAAGAGCAACGTTAATACTATTTTTGTGTCGTGAAAGACCAGTTTCCATACACATGAAACCAGCTTGCATGATGAAAACTAATATCGCACAATCAATAACCCAAAGAGTATCAACAAACGATTTTACAGATTCCAAACTAATACTTTCCATTTTCTATCAATTTATAAATATCATCTTTAAATTTATTTTAAAATTTATCAATCGTTATAGATGCGATTAATTAGCTAAAATTAATAATAACTCTTAAAATTTCTTATTTACCAATTGCAATAATTGTTAAATCATCATCAAGAATATCGTTATCTTTTTTAACACCATCTTCCACAATTTCTTTTTTTAAACTTTTTAAACGAATTTCTTCTGTCGCACTTGTTAATTCTTTTTGTAATGAAGAGTTTGTGTGTTTTAAAATTAATTCTTTTACACCATCAATTCCAATTTCTTGTTTATTTTCATCCAAGCATTCTGAAAATCCATCTGTAAAACAGTAAATTCGTCCACCATTTAATTTAAAGCTTTCTAATTGATAAACACTTTCATCTTTGTGCTTAATCACTGCCAAAGGCATTGAGCTTGAAGGATATTCTTTAAAATCTTTACCCACTTTTAATAAAGTTGGCTGATGTCCAGCATTTGCAATTTCAACTAAATCTGTTTTCAAATTATATCTTCCAACAATTGAAGTAATAAAGGTACCAACAGGATTAGTTTCTTTCAAATCATTATTCATCTCTAATAAAATTTCGTTAGGCTTAAATTTTTGCTTAGCGAAGATCTTAAATAAAGTAATAGCTTTTGCCATAACCATTCCTGCATTCACCCCTTTTCCTGAAACATCAGATAGGGTGAAATACACCTCATCATCATGAAGGTAAAAATCATAAAAATCTCCCGAGATTTCTCTTGCAGGAATATTTAATCCAAATATTGGATAGTTTTCTATATCTCTTTTTGGCATTAATCGTTGCTGAACATTCATTGCAAGTTTAATTTCTTTAGAAACTCTATTCTTCCATTTGTTTTTTTGCTTTTCACTTTGTTCCAATTTGTTCATTATGACATTATATTGCGTGCCAATAATTCCACTTTCAGTAAAAGGATCTTGTGGTGCGCGGCTTGAATAATTGTCTGATTTTGCTTGATTAGTTAATACCTCAAGTAATTCGTGCGTGTCCGTTGATGCATTGTGTTCTGAAATATTTAAACCAAGTTCTTCATGAATTTTACTTACTCTTAGAGGGAAAAATGAATTAATAGTTTTTAATATTAAATAAGAACCAATGAAACAAAAAGCACCAATTGAACTTATGCCAATTAGTTGAATATATATTTGTTCTAATCTTGTTTTTTCAACACCCATCAATTCAAAATTTGCAAACAAAGCAACTGCAATAGTTCCCCAAATTCCACATGCTAAGTGAACTGGTATTGCACTAACCACATCATCAATTTTAATTTTTTCAAGTAATACAATTGTTGAGCCTGAAATAATTCCACCAATACTTCCTATTATAATTGCATGAGTGGGATCAACATAAGCACAAGAAGCAGTTATTGAAACTAGTCCAGCAAGGGGACCCGTGATCATAAATAATGGCTCTGGTTTTTTTAAAACAATGATACCCATAACACTTGAGAAAATAAGTCCAAAGGATGCTGATAAAAAAGTATTAATTAAAATTAATGGAATTTTTAAATCCATTGCACCATTAGCACCTCCATTAAATCCAAACCAACCAAACCACAAAATTAAAGCACCTAAAGCTGCCATTGGTGTATTACTTCCTTGAAAAGATTTTTTTTTATCATCTTCTCTAAATCTTCCAGTACGGTTACCAACTACCAGTAATACTGATAAAGCAATCCATCCTCCTACAGAGTGTACAACGGATGCACCTGCAAAATCTAAATATCCTAATTGACCTAACCAACCAAATTTTTGATCAGGATTTTCAAAATTAAATGCCCAAGACCAGTGACCTACAATTGGATAAAAGAGGCCAGAAACTAATAATGTAATAATTATATATGAGAAAAACTTTAATCTTTCTGCAACTGCACCTGAGATAATAGTTGCAGCTGTTGCAACAAACATTGCTTGGAAGACAAAATATGTTTGATAGCCTGCAACCTTAGTGGTGAAGAAAAAAAATTTGGTACCAAACAGTCCTGATACACTGGTTCCATACATTAATGCGAAACCAAACGCCCAAAAAACTACAACAGATATTCCAAAGTCTGAAACATTTTTAAGGGCAACGTTAATACTGTTCTTGTTCCGAGACAAACCAGTCTCTAAACACATAAAGCCTGCCTGCATTAAAAAAACAAGGATTGCACAAATTAAAAGCCAAAAGGTATCTAAATTTGCTTGTAAGATTGCATCTAAGCGAAATTCTAATGCATTTAAAGCTCCCTTATTAGTAAGCTCTAATTGATTTATGTTGGACTGCAGCTTATTGAGCAATATCTGAGTATCAGCTGCAGTCATAATTTTATTTTAATTAATCTACTAATTTTCTAGCTTCACCAGCATCAGTAATAATCTTATCAACACTCACCACTTTAATAACTTCAAAGCCGGTTCCAAGGATTGCTTTTTTATAATCTTCATTAGATAAATCAGATTTATCAGGGTAAGATGATACCGCAACACCTTCTGGCCATGAGACTTTAACAGTAGCAGATGGGCTAGCTGCTTGAAGTGCTTTAGTTACCATTTTTTGGCATTTAATACACATCATTCCATTTACTTGGGCAATTTGAGTTTGAGCTGCAAATAAATTGGTTGAAAATAAAACAAAACCTAAAAATAGTATATATTTTTTGAACATAGTTTTTCCTATTGTTAATTATAAGTCAAAGCTATCACGCATCAATTCATTTTAAAATTCGTCAATCGCCCAAAATGAGCCTTTTTGATTAAGATGAACTCAAATATCTATATTTCTTGAATAATTTATATATTATCTATGAATACTCATTGGATCAAAATAACAATCCATATGATCTATAGTTTCAAAAAAAATTTCATTTAACTCACTAGAATGAACCGTTGGACAAATTTTTTCTACATTTAATTCATTAATATAATCTTTTTTAAATTTTTTCATTGTTGAGGAGCCAGCATAAGATGCTGAAGCTTGTAAAATACTTCCAGAGTTAACTAGAGTTAAGCTTGGCCCAAGTGCTGCAGAATATGGACCGCAATTATTTAATAACGGTATAAGCAAGAATATTAAAATAATTTTTTTCACATCTTCAATTTATACAAGAATATTTAATTTGAAACTGTAAAACTATCCATTATGGGTGGTTAGCTAATTTTTTTAGCAATCATCGCCTCTAGTAAAATTGCCGTTACGACTAAGGATTAATTGGCAAGCTCCATCGATTTCTTTAGCAATTATATTAAAATTTGAAGAACCTATGCTTGCAACACAAATTTCATAACCCATATCTTTACCAATTTGATCTCCTCCACCAAACAAAATTGTTTCAATATCATTTGATGTTGATGAGGTAGGTGTGCAGCTATCATTATCCTGCGTGTAATAATTTCCACTATTTGAATATTCTTCTGTTTGAGCTAGTGATATTTGTAGCATCACATTTTTTGCAGATTTTTCTTTAGTGCCTGAAATATAACCGCTGTAAGTAATAACTCCTACAGAAGCTAAAATACCAATTATTGCTACCACAACTAAAAGCTCAACCAGGGAAAACCCTAGTGAGCTTTTAATTTTTATTTTTTTTGTTTCTTGCAATCGAGATGATTATTCTATTGCAACAGCATTAGTTAGTACGTCAACAGTTGCGTCGTCACCATACTGTGTTGAAACGGTAATAGTTCCAGCATCATCCCCTGTTATTGTTGTAACACCTTTTCCTGATGCTAGACATGTTGTACTACCATCTGAAGCCGTTGGCACAGTACTACCGTCTGTTACTCCTTTACAAACTGGCGTGTATGTGTTTTTAAAATCTGCTAGTGCAGCAACAGCACCACTCATGATTAAAGCTTCTGTTCTGCCTGAACATGTTAAGTTTCCACTCATTGCAGTAGACTCTGTACCCATGTTACATTTTTGAATTTCAGCAGCTAAATATTTTGTTACTGCCCCTTGGTTTGATTTAGAAGCATTAATTTTTGCACTCTTAGTGTAACCATTGTAAGCAACAACACCTACCGCAGCTAAAATACCTATAATTGCTACAACAACTAGCAATTCAATAAGTGTAAAACCTTTATTATTTTTCATAATTTCCTCTGTTATTAGTTATTATTATTAAATTTATTATAATTATTGATGATGTAAACTAAAAATCTTATTATATTAAATAATAATCAAAGATAATTGACCATATTGGGTTTACTTGTTTCTTATTTTTGTTAATAGCTATAAATAGTAAATAAAATATGAAATATAAAGTTACAGATAATGAAAATGTAAGCACTGTTTTTCTTACTGGAGAAATAGATATGGATGTTGCAGATGAGGTAAGAGAAATTGTTTTTCCTTTAATTGATGCTGGAAAAGAAGTTCATTTAAATTTAAAAGATGTACCCTACATGGACTCTTCTGGTATATCGATAATTATAGAAAGCAATCAAAGAGCTCGAGAGAAAAATACTAAAGTTGAACTTAAAGAGGTTAGTCAACCTGTTGAAAAAGTTCTAGCAATGGCAAGAAAGTTTTTATGACATACAAAATTACAGAAGAAGACAATATAAGCACCATATTTTTAGATGGTGAAATAGACATGGATAAAACGGATGAAGTTAAGGGAGTTATCTTTCCTGTTATCGACTCTGGTAAAAATGTTGCTTTAAATCTAAGTAATGTTCAATACATGGATTCTTCTGGTATTTCAGTTTTAATAGAAAGTCATCAAAAAGCCCTTGAGAAGGGAACCAAGCTTGTCATTAAAGATGTGAGTAAATCTGTTTTAAAAGTAATCATGATGGCAAAGTTAGAACAAATTTTAAATTTGGAGTAAATAAATTATGAGTTTAGAAAACTTTAATCGTTCAGAAAAAAAAGATTTTTTAGTTAGCTCAGCAAGTTTGAAAGATGTCAGAGCTTTTTCTAGAGATGTTTTTGAAAAATTTAAAATTGATGAAGATTTAAGAGAAGAGTTAGTTTTAGCGATTGCTGAAGCTGCGCAAAATATAGTTAAACATGCATATAAAGATATGCCTGACACTCAAGATAAAATGGTTGTAAGAATATCTTGTAGTGATGATGTTCTAGAGATTTCTTTCTTTGATAAAGGTAAACCAGTAGAAAAAAGCAAAGTTAAGCATAGAGCAATCGATGATATTAAACCAGGTGGACTAGGAACATTTTTTATTCAACAAATTATGGATTCAATTAATTTTGAACCAGGAAAAGAACCCTGGATTAATAATTTAGTTTTAACCAAAAAATTAAAAATTAGTTAATTAAAGCACCCACGTTAAATATTGGTGAGTACATGGCTATCATTAAACCACCAATCATTACTCCCATGAAAACAATCATGATAGGTTCAATTAAAGCAGACATGTTATCGACTGTCGTATCAAATTCTTCTTCATAATAAGCAGATACTGAATTAAACATTTCATCTAATTGACCTGTTTGTTCTCCGACAGAAATTAATTGACTAAAAGTTGGTGGGAAGAGTGGTTCTTTTAAAAAAAGTTTTGTTAAGGTATCACCAGAGAACACACCTTTTTTTACACTCTCTAGTGCATCAGTTATCACATCATTATTACTAACTGATTTTGCAATTTCTAAACTCTCTAATAAATTTACACCTGCTGCACTTAAATTACCCAAAATCAATGCAATTCTTGCCAGTAGAGATTTTAAGATCATATCTCCAAAAATAGGTAATTTTAAAATTTGTTTATGCCATCTAAAACGAATTGCAGCATTTCTTTTTACAATAAAATTAAACCCGAAATATCCGCCTATTCCACCAAACAGGATTACTTTTCCACCTGTACCACTTAAAAAATCACTCATTGCCATGATGGTTGCTGTTGCAGCGGGTAATTCTAAGCCCATTCCATCGTACATTTTTGCAAATACTGGAACTACTTTAATCAACATAAAAGCACTTACAGTAATCGCTACTGTAAACATTATCGCTGGATACATTAAAGCTCCCTTAATTTTTTTCTTAATCTTTTCTTTTTTCTCTAAAGAATCTACTATTTTAAGTAAAAATACATCTAGCTTACCACTTGCTTCACCAGCCTTAATCAAGTTGACATAAATATTATCAAAGTATTGCGGATACTTTTCAAAACATTTTGATAGGTTCACACCCCCTTCTAAACTTTTTCTAATATCTTCTATAATGTCTTTAAGAGCAGGACTTTCTAATTGGTCCCTTAACATTATTAAAACCTGCAAAATAGGTAAGCCCGCCTTAACCATGGTTGCAAATTGCTTTGAGAATATAAGAATTTCTTCTACTTTAACTTTTTTTTTCCCAAAAAGAGATGAGCCACCTGATTTTTTTTTTGCTTCACCTTTTTTTTTCTTAGACTTAATTATGTTGGTGATTATTACTTTTTTTTCTTTTAATAAATGAGAAGCTTCATCAAGGTTGATTGCCTCAATATCTCCTTCTACATATTTACCTTCGGATATTCCTTTATAAGTAAAAGCTTCCATTTTTATTCGCTTGAAAGAATTCTCTCATACTCTCTAAAATTAAGCTCACCAGATGCAATCATTCTTCTACCCATATCTTGCATCGTTCTAAATCCTTCCTTAATAGCTATTTCTCTTAATTCAGGAGTGGTTGCTTGTTTTAAAATAGCTTCTTTAATTGGTTTTGAGACCACTAAGATTTCATAAATACCTTGTCGACCTTTGTATCCTGAGTCACTACATTTTGCACAACCTTTACCTTTGATGGCTTTTACTTTTGAAGCGTCTTCATCACTAAACCCCATATCTTTAAGAACCTTAGGATTAACATCATCATCAGGCACTCTACAATCTTTACAATTTTTTCTAGCTAGTCTTTGGGCTACAACAAGTTGGCAGGCAGCACTTATTAAATAATCTGGCGTTCCCATGTTTTGTAATCTAGTAATAGTACTTGGAGCGTCATTAGTGTGTAGAGTACTAAATACTAAGTGACCTGTAAGGGCAGCCTTTAATCCGATATCAACTGTTTCTTTATCCCTCATCTCACCAACTAGAATAATTTCAGGGTCTTGTCTTAAAAAAGATCTTAAAGCTTTAGCAAAGGTAAAACCGATATCATCTTTAATTTGTACTTGTCCTACACCATCTAATTCATATTCCACAGGATCTTCAGCTGTTAAAATATTTAAATGGGGCTTACTTACTTCTTTTAAAATACTATATAACGTTGTTGATTTCCCAGATCCTGTTGGTCCAGTTACCAAAATTAATCCCTGACTACCGTGAATTCCTTTTCTTAGACTTTCTAAATCTTGCTTTTCAAAATTTAATTGTTCAAGGGTAATATCTCCCGCGTCTTTGTTAAGAATACGCATAACAATTCTCTCATTATTTGCAGTAGGTAAAATTGATAAACGTAAGTCAACTACTTTATTACCAATTTTAAAATTAATAGCTCCATCTTGTGGTAATCTTCTTTCTGCAATATCTAATTTACCCATAATTTTAAATCGAGTAACTACTGCCCCGTAATTGTCATGCAGAAACTGTCTATAGGTTTCTTGTTCTTGAAGCATACCGTCTAATCGATATCTTACTCTTGAACTAAATCGGTAAGGCTCTATATGAATATCACTAACACCCATTTTAATTGCATCTGCTACCACTGCCGTACTAAATTTTATTACCTCTGACTCATTTTCAATTGCTTCAATATCTTCTTCTGGTTTATTGTCTAAAACTTCCCCTGCATCTCCTAAATCTGTTTCAAAAGTTTTTGTTTTTCTCCTATTCTCATTTCGAATTGACGCAATAGTTACTTCATCTGTTTCACTTGATAATCTTTCAATATATTCAGAAATATCACCTATTTTTGCAGCATGAAGTTCTATGTTTTTTTTTGTAATAGCTTTTAAATTTCGCATCAATCCCAATTTTGAACTATCTGGGATTGCCATGTGTAAAGTTTTTCCATCAATTTTAAATGGTGCTACAAAATTCATCTTAATATAGTTTGATGGTAAAACTGTTTTTACTTCTTCAGTAATTTCAACTGACTTTAGATCAATTATTTCTAGATTTTGTTCTTTAATTAATAAATCAATTATTTTTTTTTCATCAGTAAGCTTTAATTCAAATATTGCATCAATTTGAGATTTATTGTTTTCAGTGCTTACTTTTTTAATATCTATTAAATCTTTTCCAGAAATAATGTCATTATCAATTAAGACATTAACTAAATTAATTTCACTCTCTCTACTTATTTTAAACATTATAAAATTCTTGGAGCGATAAATACCAATAACTCGTTCATTGTATCAGAATTTGATTTTCCACTAAGTACTTTTCCTAGAATTGGTACTTTTGACGTTCCTGGAACACCTTGTCTATTATTCGCTACGTTATTTTTTTTAATACCACCAATTACAACTATATCCCCATCAGCTACTAATAATTTTGTATTTATCTCCATTTTATTTACACCTACTGATGCTGCATTTGCTCTATTTGGAGTATCATTGTTTACTTGAATTGAAAGCATAACGTTTCCATCACCTATGATATTAGGAGTAACTATCAGTTTTAATGATGCATCAACTGGTTTATCTTCCCCTTCTCCACCATCAATATAAATTGTTTCACCCTGATTAATACTTGCTTGTTGATTATCTAATGTAAATAATTTTGGATTAGATACTGTTTTTGATAAGCCTTGAGCTTCTAAAAAATCAAGTTCAAGTTTTAAAACAGCAGAACCTGTTTTTTTCAATATTCCAATTCCACTTGTTGCAGCAGCTGACCCAAAATTTACTAAATTATCTGTTCCAGCACCGCTTGTAAAAGCACCTGTTGAATCAGATAATGCAGCCCCTGTTCCTGATGCAGCTCCTACACTGCTACCTCCTTGTGTACCACCCATTCTTAAACTTTTTCTTGTGTAAGCAGCTCCAAGTCTTTTTCCTAAACTTTGCTCAAATGTTGAAGTAGCTTCAACTATAAAAGCTTCTATTAAAACTTGTTTTGTTCTTTTATCAATTTCTCGAATAACTTTATCAACGATATCTAAATCTTTCTCTTTACCTCTAACAATAATTGATCTTGTGGTTGCTTCTTCCGTTACTTGTATTGGTATAAAATTTCCATTCGTTCCAACAGTTGTAAATAATTCTGTGATTGTGGCTTTAGCTTCTGATGGAGTTATATAATAAAGTCTAAAAATTTCTGAAATAATTGGTTCTACTGAATCTTCTAATTCAACTTTTTTCTTAACTGCTGAAGCTCTCGCTGATTTATAACCTTCTTGTGACGTTAGATTAGCAGGAGTAGAAACTCTAATAATATTACTTGCTACATCTATGTCTGCTGCATAATTTTTTAAATCTAATAATGCATTAAATGCTTTATCCCATGGAACATTATCTAACTCTGCACTTATTGATCCTGCCACATCGTCACCTACTAAAATATTAATTTGACCAACTTCAGACATTAATTTCATTGCTTCTTTAAAATCTAAAGCTTGAAATTTAAAAGAAACATTTTGTTTTAAAGATTTGAAATCTTCCGAAATTAATAAATAATTTCTCTCTTTAACAGATGATATTTGTTTTCTTTTTTTAAGCTTTACGACATCACCTTCAGCAGGAGTTGGTCCCATTTCTACACTTTTTTCAACCTCTAGTTTTCCAGTTTTCTTGATATCAGTTTTTATTAGTGGGGTGTCGTGTTTAAAAGAACCAGTGTTTTTAGCAAATTTTTCAGCACAACCTGTTAAAAAAATAAATAAAAAAGGTAAAATTAAAAATAATATTTTGTTTTTAAATTTCATAATTATTTTGTTCTTTCTGTAATTTTATTATTAAAATTTATCACTAAGAGAGAGTTTTCATTTTTTTCAAAAACTGCTTCTCTATTATTTAATCCAACTAATTTTACTCCAGGGCTTAATTCTTCAAACCTAGCTAAAGTAATTATATTTCCACTTGAATTAATTAAAGATACGAACCCATCATCATTTGCAGAGGTCATTATCCCAACTAATTTAAACTTATATAAGCTCATTTCATTTTGTGCCTCTTCTGGATTACTTGATAAAATTGTATTACCACCAGTTAATGAACTATCTCCAGCAAAAGGATCGTTTAATGGAAGAGGCTCTTCATCTTTAATTTCTGATGAAATATTCGATTGTGAATTTGCCTGTTTTTCTTTGATCTTTTTATTTATCTCTTTAGCTTTATCAATAATGTTTTGCTCTTTATCATGACTATCAGCCATGGAAACTTTTGATAGCAACATAAAAAACACTGAAATAATGATTATTTTAAAAAAATTCATTTGGTAACCCCACTATTGTTAACGTACCTTTTACTTTTATCGCTCCAGTTGTATTCCCTTTTACCACCTGAATAGACTCTTTGTCAAAGTTTAACATTTTGTTAGAAAGCGATAGAGCTCTTTTAAATTTTATGTAACCAATAAAATTACCATCAATTTCAAAATCAACAGGGATCAAATAATAGGCAATATTTGCAACATTTTTAACTTGGTTGTTTTTCTTTTTTTTCGTTTTTTTACCGTCTGCTTGGGCTAAGGCTTGTGCTTTTAATACTTCTTGAATTACCTTTTTTTCAATTCTAGTGATTACTAGATCATTTTGTCCGGCGTATTCACTTAATGTTTGATAAAGACCCTCTACTTCAGCTTTAGAATGAAACAAGCTAGAGTATTTTTCATAATCAGGCTTAAGTTTTTTAATTCTTGCTCTCATTGAATAAATTTCAGAAGTAAATTTTGCAGTTTCTTGTATTTTCAAATTCATGTCGTCCAATTTAGCTTTTCTAGACTCAACCATTGGATTTAAAATTGCGTAATAAATTATTAAGAAAAAAACAATTGCACCAAAGATTATTCCTATTTTTATAAGAGTTTTTTTATCAGCTAATTTTGTAATCTGATCCTTGATATCAGACATGTTAATATTTTTTAAATCTATATCCATTGCTATATTTTACCTGTTTTAATTTTTACAAACACTCTAAAACCTTTCATTGTAGCACCACCTGCTGTAGATTTTGGTAATCGCATTGATGATAATGATGCTTGCTCAACCAATTTTTGATTTCCTAAATTTTCTATAAATTTCAAAATATCTTGATCACTTGCAGCTATTCCTTGAATAGTTAATCTTCTAGATCCATTAAATTCAACTTGATCAAATTTTACACGGTTTGGAACACTTGAGGCTACTTGAGCTAAAATTCTATAAGTTAATTCTTTATTTGATTTAAGTGTTCTACTTAATTTTAAAGACGTATTAATTACACTAAGTTCTTTTGAAACTATATTTTTCTGTTTAATAATTTTAGCATGATCTATTTTTACAGTTTCATATTGTTTTAATTTATTATTATAGGAAACAATATTCCAAAAAGATAAACCAAATAATACCACATAAATTGCAACTACAGCAGCAGTAATACCCTTGAATGCAAAACCTGAAATTGCTTTCATCTTCTTTTGCTTCATTACATTTGATCTATCTGGAAGAAGATTTATATTTTTAACTGCAGTAACAAATTTATAATAACCAAAGACATCAAGTTTTCTAAAGGCTAAGCCAACAGAAGTAGATAGATAAGATCTATTTAACTTATTATCTAAAATTTGTTGATACTGACTTGGAATTTTTAATCCTTCTGTGGGATCAAAAGTGTTAAATCCAACATTCATTAAAATTTTTCTAAAACTTCCTAAATATTCATCGACATTTTTAATATCTGAAACAACTTTTATGTTTCGAATTCTCTTTTCATATTTAGTCTCAAAATCTTGAATTGCTTGCTTAACTTGAGTAACATATCTTCTAACTAATCCTTCTTTTTCTTCAGTATCTTGGGAATCTTGTAAAATTTTTCTATCTTGCCCTCTAATAAAAATATCAGTTATTATTGGGTTATTATTATAGAGGATCATTAAATAATTTTCATCTAATCCAAATTCTAAAACAGCAGTTAAATTGGCATCCTCAGTTTTATTTGTTATTTGATTAACTTGATCAACTGATGACTTTAAAGCAAAACATTTAACATCTATGATTACAGGATTTAAACCTGCATTTTTAATTATTGAAGTATAACTATTTATATCAGTTAATTTTGATGCAACGAATAAAATATCCATTGTATTTTCTTTATCATTTCTATTTATGACTTGATGAAAAATAGAATAATCTTCCAAACTATCTGTTAGTTGAACTAGGTTTTCCCACAATGAATTAGTTTCGATTGCTTTATTTAATTCATCTTCTTTCATTAAAGGTGCGGTGACTACTCTTATGATTGCACTAGTTACCGGAATAGCAATTGCTGCATTTGGTGAAGTTATTTTGTATTTTTGAATTGCTAATACTAATTCTTCTGAAAATTTATCCGCATTATCAATTGGAGTACTATCATCTGTAATGTCGACGGGGTGAATATGTAATTTTTCTAACACCCATTGATTAGCTTTGTTACTAGAAACTTGGACTATTCTTATTTCTTTATTTGCTAACTCAATACCAATTATTTCTTCGCCTTGAACACTAGATTTACCTAATTTGGATTTGAAAAAATTTTGTATTTTTGATTTATAATTTCCAACTTTAGAATTATTAAAAGATGATTTTTTTATATTTTTAGCAAAATCTGGTTTTTTAATTTTAATTTCCTTAATTTTTCCAAAAATATTTGATAATTTACTTTTTACCTGATCTTGGGTAGATATTTCTGAGTTTTCATTTAATGGAACACTTGAAGTTTGTGGTTGTGCTTCATTATTACTTTGATTGGTTGTTGAAATATCAATTTGTGAAGATTCACCCTCTTCTGGCTTAATATTTTCTTCAATTTTTAATTTTTTACTTTCTTCATGAACATCATCAAACCATTTTTCCAAAATTGGTATTGCATCATCTAAATTTGTTGTTCCAGAAGATGAAATTTTTTGTTTACCATCAATATAAAGTCTACCTACCCAGTTTCTTGATTTAAGTTCACCTTTATATTTATCTTGCCTTACATATATATGTAGTCTTCCATCTTTTTTATGAATTACCTCATGCTCTTTTTTTTGTTCCTCATTATTAGTATTTGATGCACTTACATTTTGCTCAACAGATTCATCTTGAGATTGTAAAGTTTCTGAATTTTCAGTTAAATAATCATTTTCATTGGATTTTTCTGATTCATTATTATCAGTTTCTTGAGTATTTAAAGTATCAGTTGAATCGTTTTCAGATTGGTTTTCCTGATCACTCTTTAAAGTCTCTTCATCATTATTAGTATTTGATGCACTTACATTTTGCTCAACAGATTCATCTTGAGATTGTAAAGTTTCTGAATTTTCAGTTAAATAATCATTTTCATTGGATTTTTCTGATTCATTATTATCAGTTTCTTGAGGATTTAAAGTATCAGTTGAATCGTTTTCAGATTGGTTTTCCTGATCACTCTTGAGAGTATCTTCCTCTTTATAATCAAATTTATCTTTATTATCTTCGTCCATAAAACTTATAAATAAAAATTAATATTTAAATTGTTAATTGATTCTCTAACACAAAATTAATAAAATTCTAACACAAGATTATAATCATTATGTTCAAAATGGGTTGAATTTAATAATGAAATACAAAATATTCAATTAAATCAACAGTTTATTAAAATCATTGAAAAAAATTAAATTTAAGATATTTTTTTCTAAATAATATTTTCTCTAACACATTTATCATAATTTTATCTTTTTATATTGTGTTAGAAATTTAATATTTTTTTCTATTTTTAAAAAATAAGTAAAATAGCTATTTTTTATTAAAACAACTTTTAATTGTTTTTTGTGTGAGAGAAAATTTTTTTTGTGTGAGAGAAAAATTTATTTGTGTTATAATTTTTTTAATTTTTTTTGTTTAGAATTATTCTAATATATTTTTTTTTCCTACATTAGAAATATTCCAAACTATTTTTTTTCTCTTTAGAAAGATTCTAATATATTTTTATTTTACTTTAGAAAGATTCTAATATATTTTTTGCAAATTTTAGAATTATTCTAATTTATAAAAAAAAAATTATTTTTTTTTCTCTAACACAAAAATTTTATTCTAACACATTTAAAAAAAAAAAATTATTTCATTTTGTGTTAGAAAATTAACATAATATTCTTTTTTAAAAAAGTAAGCAAAATCAACGTTTTTAATATTATGAATATAAAACATAAAATGTGTTAGAGCTATATTTATTTTGTGTTATAATTATTAATATTATCATATTTTTAAAAAAGTCAATAAAATCAACATTTTTTATATTTTCAATAAATTTATTGATTTGTGTTAGAGATAATTTTAATTTTTATCCTATGTGTTAGAGATAATTTATATTTTTTATGCTGTGTGTTAGAGATAAATATGAATATTAACAAAAGCTCAAACAGCCTTACATCACTCATCCCTTTGGGATAATATATATAAATTTTAACATTGATCCATCAAATTGTTGATTATTGCGGATGGCAATATTAGATTTTGATACAATTTATATTATGGTTAAAGCCTAAATCTGGGGACTAAACTCAAATTAACTAATTAAATCTGATTTGTGGCAAATTATGAGAGATTTCACTCTAAATTAGAGATTTGACTACCAGTATAGGATTTATAGCAAATTATGAGAGATTTCACTCTAAATTAGAGATTTGACTAGGATTGCAGGATTTATTTCTAATTATCAGATATTTGACCCAAAATTAGAATTATTACATGAAACTGGGGGTAATTACTCTTATTAACTGGAAACTATCCCATAAACATTTTTACTCTATCTTAAAGAGTGTAAATAAAAACATCTATCCATAATTATTAACCATCAACCGTTACAATTGTTAAATCATCCTTTTGTATTCGACCAGATTTAATTATATCCTCGATAATCTTGTTTAATCTTTCATGGTTTGGAATTTGTTGATACTTTTTTATATAATCTTTAAATCCTTCTGCCTCTAACATACTTCCTTTAGCATCTCTTATTTCCGTAATACCATCAGTAAAAATATACATTGAGCTGTTTGAAAAATTAATTTTGGTTTCTTTAAATTTAAACTTAGGAGCAATGCCTAAAGGAGGTCCTGCTTCTTCAAAATTAGAAAAGTTTCCATCTTTAGAATAAATTAACGGAGGTTCATGACCAGCGTTTGATAAAGTTAATTCTTTTTTGTTACTATCGTAAATTCCAACCAGCATTGTTACAAACATTCCTCTTGAAGTAGTTTCACAAATTTCTGTATTTAAAATATCTAAAAGACCTGCTGCAGAAAAATTTGTTTTACTTAAACATCTATAAAGACTAGATGCTTTAGACATTAGTAATGAAGATTTAATTCCTTTACCTGAAACATCTGCAACTCCAAATCCGTAAACTCCATTAGATAATTCTGAAAAATTATAAAAGTCTCCAGAAACAACTTTGGCAGGAATATTTATTCCAGCAATAGGAAAATTTTCTTTAATGTTTTGAGATAGTAATGTTTTTTGAATCTCTCCAACAATTTCTATTTCTTTTTCTATTCTATTTTTAACAATCAAATCTTTTGCCATCTTAGCATTTCTAATTGCTAATGCAGCAGGACCAGATAAAGTTTCTAAAAGTTTTCTATCGCTTTCTTCAAAAAGTTTGTTGTCTGTTTTTTTATTTAAACAATGAATAACACCAATACATTCATCTGAAACAATTAATGGTGAACATAAAACAGAATAAGTTGTAAAATTTGTTTTATTATCTAAATCAAAATAAAATTCTGCAATTTCTCTTACATCCTTTCTAACATCTCCAACTCTTATACATTGTTTCATGAGTGCTGCTTTTCCCATGACACCTTGAGTAATTGGAATTTCAAAATCTTCTAGATATGCTTGGTGTTTTGATGCAATACATTGAAAGTTTTGCTTATCATTATCTATTAAAAAAATGTTAGCAGCTTGAGCATTAATTCTTTTAATAATTAGCTCTAATGAAGTTTGTAGTGTTTCTTTTAAATCAAGAGTTTTAGCAAACTCCTGGCCCATTTTTGTAACCAATTCTAAGTCTTTAACGCTTGTATTGTCGACTTTTATTGTTTCTGTTTTTTTAGCACCAAAGAACATGTTATTTATAAATTGATATTCATTAAATTTTTGATAGTTTTGAGACTGATGGAACTCATTATTCATAGTCCTAACTTCTACTTACACCTTACAGACGCAATGATGCTTGTACAATATTGCATTGATGGTTTCATAGAACTGTCCTCCAAAATTAAATTATAAGTTGTGTTATATCTTATAGCATTTATCTTTGGAAGTATATGGGGCAGCTTTAGTAACGTTTGTATCCATAGAATTCCTGACGATATAAGCGTTGTAACAGGAAGATCCCACTGTCCATCCTGTAAAACCCTAATTAAATGGCACGATAACATTCCATTATTTTCATATTTGTTTTTAAAAGCAAAATGCAGAGGTTGTTCGGCTAAAATTAATATTAAATATTTTTTAGTAGAATTAATATCAGCAATAAATTTTGTAGTAATTTTTCATTTCTTTGGAGTTTCATTAACTACTCTTCTTTTTTTTATTTTAAGCATCTGTTTTGTGATTATTTTTTTTATTGATTTAAAACATTTCATAATTCCAAATGAGTTAACATACCCTCTTATGATAATTGGTTTATTAAAATCATTTGATCCAAATTTAAATACCACTCTGTTTCCAAATTTAGTTAACTCTTTAATAGGTGGTTTGTTTGGTTACATAATCATTTGGTTAATAATTTTTACTTATAAAAAATTAAGAAACAAAGAAGGAATGGGTTTGGGTGATGCTAAATTACTTTCTGTAATTGGTTTTTGGTTTGGATGGGCTTCAATTCCTTTTGTAATATTTTTTTCATCTGTCATTGCACTTTTAAGTGTTGTCCCAGATATAATTAAAAATAAAAAAGATCTTTCGTCTCAAATTCCTTTTGGTCCTTATTTAATTATAGGAAACTTAGTTTTTCTTATTTTTAATGAACAGATAAGATTATTTTTGAATTAAGAATATAACCCAGAGTGGTCGATTAACCATTAGAATTATTTTTTAAATTAATATAGATCAGTGTGTATGAAAAAATTTCTTTCCATAATAACCATATTCACTTTATCTTTTTATATATTGGTTGAATTTATAGGAGACAGATTAATTAAAAATATATTAGAAGATAATATTTCAAGTTCATTAAATAGAGAAGTATCAATTAAAAAATTAAGTATTGATTATTTAAGTGGTGAAGCTCGTGCAAATAACATTAAGATACTTAACAAAAAGTTTGATGGTAATTTAGCAGAAGTAGATTTTGTTAAAGTAAATTTAGATACATTCTCAATTTTTTCTAATGATATATTGATTAACGATGTTCAATTAAACAATATAAATTTAAATTATTATTTTAAATTTTCTGACAGAATTACTTCAGACAATCTAAGAAATCTTCAACAAGATCTTGAATTTAAAAATACCGACTCTCAATCAAGCAAATACTTTAATATTAAAAACCTAGATGCTAAGAATATTAATTTAGCCGTATTATCTTCTGATTTTGATTTTAAAAAAACCTTTACAATTAATGATATGAATTTTAAAGATATTGGTAATACTAAGGATAGTAAAAACTACAAAGATATTTTAAAAAAAGTATTTAAAGACATGGTGGTTGATGTACGAGAAAAAATAATGAGTAATAATTTATTAGATGCTGTTAAAAATTTGGATATCAAGCAAATAGAGGATACAGTAAAAGACAAATTAAAGAACAAGCTGAAAGGTTTGATTAACTAAATGAATACTTTTTTATTTATCAACATTATTATTGCATCATTAAATATATTCATTTTAGTTTATGCATATTCTTTAAATTTTTTTCCAATCAAATGGAGAAAAAAAATAAAACAAGATTCAATTGTTGGTTTGGCAATTATATTTATAACTATGCTTGATATGTTTGTGTGGGTTATATATTCCTATTTTAGGTTGTTTTCAGCTTCTTAGATCCACTTGTGAGAGTGTTATAACTTGAATTAATATCCTGTATCTCTCCAACCACCTGTATTTGACAAGATCTCACCAGGAACAGCTATAACAGAATATAAAGTATCACTGTCTTCACTAGGCCCTGCAACGTTTGCGTAAAGTTTGTCACCAAATATTACTAATTCAGATAAAACCCCTTCTCTAATGAATGTACAGTTGCTTCCGTTAGCTTCTGCGCCTTTAACAAGTTTATGTGAATTATTAGTTCCACATTCATCATCTGCTACACAAATATATGCATTTCCAATATTACATCGATTTGATCCTGGAGGCGGTTCATAAACTGGAAAATATACTTGTCCTTTAAATAAAGTTGGTGGGGCAGATGCTTTTCTGTGTGAATTATTATCACCTTGTGTATCTAAATGGATTACCCAGGCACTTTCTGCAGAATCTGGGCAAAGACTAGCATCAGTATCTCCTGTAACATCTGAGCAAACAGTTGCATCATCAATCGATTTAGCATTATCAGCTCCTTGATGAGCTGTGGATGTAAAAGCTTGATCATCAAATGAAGGAATAGTCACTCCATTTAAATGTTTAAAATAAGGATAATCAAAATCTCTAATCCCATATAAAATATTATCCATATTTCTATCTATATCTCCAAGTTTATTAAAGTCTCCAGTACCACCAAACAACCAAAAATCTTTTGTGGTAACTCCTACACCTGCATCCATTGAGAAAAAAGTATATCTTTTATTGGTAGTACTTGCGTTTAATCTAAATAAGGTTGTTTGATCAAATAATTTAGCATCATTTTTTGTAGAGTCTGTTAAATTTATTTTAGTAATTTTTCCTTCTCTATCATTAATATAAACCATTGCCCCACGCCAAGGAATTCCAAATCCAGTATCAGGAGTGATCACAAGTGGGGACGTTGGAACCGCATTATTAATATTGCTACCGTTAGGTGTTTCAATTATATCATTTCCAAGAGCCACGCCTGATGGCGATGTATCAACAATTGTAATTGGTCCACCGTTTTGATCTCCACCGTAAAGTTTTCCTGGCTCATCCATATTGTCTAATTCAACCATAAACAAAGCAGAGCCCGCACATAAATTATTATTAGCCATTCCTGCACCCATAATTGCAACATATTTATCATTTGCTGGGTCTTCTCTCTCTGCTTCAATGTCTGATGGTAATCTTACAATTCTTGGTGTTGACCAAGTTTCACCTAATTTACTATAGTCAAAGAATGGATCAATTCCAGAAGATGATGTGCATGAGGTTTGAACAAATATATTTGTTGTTTCTCTTGTTTCATTTACACTTCCACCTGGATTATAAATTTTATCTTCATCAAAAGTAATTACAAATTGGCCATCGATCATTCTTGCATCTGAAAATTCTACTGGCAAAAATTCACCATCAACCATTTCTGAAACATTTATCATGTTTTCAGGTATGGATTGATTATTTGGGGTATTAAAAGATATATCACTAAAAGTGAAAGTTCTTCCTATGTAACAAGAAGCAGTTCCAGCAGTTTTAAATTCTCCAGTCACATCTGCATCAGACTGACATACAGCAATTGCATCTTGATTAGTAGTCGTCTCCGAGTCGATGGCTTCATCAGCAGTAACAGCTTCATTAAAATTTGATTGCGCTTTTAGGGCTTCATCTGAAGCAGATATTTCTGCAGAGCTTGAAAAATACTCTAATTCTCTAACTTCTCCTTCGTTGTCCATGATATATACAACATTATTAATATAATCATTATATACACTGAACATATGCATTGGTCCTAAACCATCTCTTACTAGTGGAGTGGTTACATCTAATACTGAAAAACCAGATCCACCTCTTCCAAACGGTTGGAATAATATGGTATGCCAACTAGCGGAACCTTCGACATCACCCTCTGGAGTTAAGCCTTTCATAAACACATCATGGACAACTGGAGAGCCGTCTACTCCAAACACTGCATTACTACCTCCCTTAAATCCATCAATTGCTCCATCAAGTCTGGAGTTAATTAATGTAGGTAATTTTCCAATTAAAAAGGGTGGTAAGAATGCCCATTCTTCATTTCCTGTTTCAGCAGAAAAAGCATGGAGTAATCCACTGTTAGAACCTGCATATAAAATATTTCTTCTACTTTGTTGTGAAGCTTTAAAGGCTTGATAATTATTTATAGTTCTAAAGTAAGCTTCTTGGTTATTATCAGTAAATTGGGTATTTCCATCTGGTGCGCCAATTTCAATTAATTGAGAATGATATATATCTCCAAGAACATGGCTTCTTAATTCTGTAGTGTCACAATCTCCATCATAATCAAAAAAATCTTGACCAGCTAAAAAACGTAGAATTCCATCTCGCTCATCATCTGTGGTATCATCTCCACCACATTTTGATGTTGAGGAATGATAATTTCTAAGAACATATCCTAGTCTTTCCATCTCAGGTTCTAAAGTTGGTGCAGTAGCCTCATTAACGTTATCCCAATTTCCTAAATAATCTAAACTTTGATCTGCAATGGGTGTCCATATATTTCTGCTATCAGCTGTACCAGGATCTGTAGGCCCGCCAGCTGCTTGCGTTCTTACTCGAGCTGCTGCATCCCAGTTTCCTGGTGCGTTAGGATCATGTTCAACTGTTCCATCTGCATTTAAAGTTTTCCTCAATATGGTTCCTTTCCACTCTCCAAATTGTTCATAAGCAAATTGCGCTTGGTATAATGAACCCCCTTGTTGAATGGTTGCTGTAATGGATGGTGCGGTAAATGCTAATCGCTCAGCTAAAATTTGTCTAATTTTCTGCTGAAGCTCAGTCTGAAGTTCCAGAGGTGTAGTGGCTACAATAGTTTGTTCACAATCTTCACCACCTGCTGCATCACATGAACCAACTAAAGCTAATTCATTAAATCTATTCATACCACTAGCTTTTATTCCATCTCCATAAGCAACCATCAAAGTTTTAATTCCTAATTCCTCTCTCATTCTCGTAAGTCTGCCTGCCGTACGCCCTTGAAAACTAGTTGAAGCAGTTCCTGTACCAGACATCTCACCATCACCAATAACAATTACATAATTTAACTGACAGTCAGAGTTTGGGTCATGAGGAGAAACTGGACCAAAAAAATAATCATGAGCAATCTGAGAAAATGCTTCAGAGTCTGTGCCCCACTCCACTCCTAATCTCTCAACAACAGGAATAGCGTTACCAGCACCCTCTGGACCAATTCCAACATTTAAACAAGAATTACCAGTACATATTCTGCTTTGACCAGCAGGATGATTGCCGGACCAACCTCCATAATAATTGCAAGAAGTACCACTACCATGGCAATATTTGCCACCTCTTCTACCAGTTTTTCCCTGACTACCTTCGCCAGCGTTCCAGTGACCAAAACCAAAATTAGCACCACTAGTTAAAGTACTATCTGTCAAAACGGCAATAATTGCTGCTTTTGCTCCGTCTAGTCTTGTTATTTTTGGCCCACCATATTGAATTTGCCAAGCTGTATTTCTATTTGCAGATGTAAAATTAGCTTCTGTTAATTCATCAACATAACTATTATGACTAAATAAAATTCTCCCACCAGATTTACTTATAGCAGTTAGTGCATTTGTAACTCTAACGCTATCAGCAGCTAAATTTCCAGCAGCTTGACCAGCGTTTGAAAGTGAACTAGCGGTTCCTAGACCGGTAATACGTGTACAAATGTTGTACCCAGCAGTCCATTGTACTCTTACAAGTTCTCTTCCGCTACCTCCTACAAAAAAAATATCATCGTCATTGCTAGATAACTCAAATTGTGTAATTTGGTTTATAGTTGAGTTACGGCTAGCACGACACTCCTTTTTTTCACCCCAGGCATATGAAATTACATTTTGTCCTCCAACATTTCTTGTTGCATATTCATAAAGATTCCCATCATCAGAAATATACATTCTTGTAGAGTCGCTATTTAATCTATAACGGTTTCCGTCATATATTCTGCCAAACACATCCGTTTGACCTTTACCTCTACCTGTAATTTCTTCGCAATCAGCTTGATTTAGATTACAGGTCATTTGAAAAGCATTTTTTCTACCCGATCTACCAAAAACTCCTACAATAATATGTCCTGCTGCATTAGCACTAATGTCCATACCGCGAATATGTTTTACACTATTTACCGTTAGTGCAAGTCTACATCTATATTGTGTATCAAGGGCAATAACTGCAACAGAAGAGGACCCATCATCAAATTGAACAGCAAATAAAAGATTTTCGTTACTGATATTAGTTCCTGGAACAGTTACTCCTGTTACATAGCGAGCTTCATGATATTTTCTAGTTGTAGAAATAAGATGATTAGTTGTTCTGGATCCATCCCTTAAACGGTAATCACATCGTTGATCAGTATTACTTCCTGCCCACCAAGTATCTCTTGTATAAGATCCGCCTGATTGATTGGTTCCAGTAAAGTTAATTCTCTCACCGGCAGAATTAAAAAGATATAATCCTCCCAGCGATTTATCGGCACTTGTTAAAACCCTATTTCCATTTCCATCGATTGCAGCAGAGCTTATAACAGGAATACCATCTCCTAATGTACGTCTCATACTAGCGGAGCTATCTAATAAAATTAAAATATTAGCTGGTACATCCCCTTCACCTGATCCAGGTGGCAATGGTTTTGCATAAGATGTTTGATTAAAATTAATAATTAAAATTAATAAACTAAATAATTTAAATAATATTTTCATAAATTAAAAAAACTTTATGACATTAGGTCCGAACAAAAATGAATCAAACTCTGGCTTTGTAATAATTAACATTTCATAAATTCCACTTGAATCACTAACTCTACCATAAATGACGTCATCACCAAAAGATGACAAAGATATAGCCCCTGTCCACTCTTCATCAAAATCTACTTCACTTTTGTACCCTAAATGTGTTTTTGCAAAGTCTATAATTTTGTTATTTTTTGCTTCACCCAAAGCACCTTCAATTTCAGTTCCAATGAGTTTTCCTTCTTTAATAAATACTTTTAAAACACTATTTTCTAATTGAGAATTTTCACATAAATTTAAACTGTCATATTCTTTAACGTAGGTAGCAGTTGGATCACCACCACCCGGAGGCTCGTCTAAATTATCATATTTTTCAATGATGCTTGAAACTGGGGTACCAATTTGTTCTTTTAAAAATTCACACGCCCCGCTCATGCTTAATGAACTGAAATATAAAAAAAGTGATAAAAATCCAATAAAGATATTTTTCATTATCATTAATAATAGCCCGTATTTTAAAAGATTGTAATTAAGATTGTAATTAAAGTAATGATTATGGTGTTCATTTTGTGTTTAACTAGATAAAATAATTAAAGTTTCTAAAGGAATTAAAATTTCAGGATCCTCAAATTCGCCTAATTCTGCGCCCTTAGGCATTAAATATCCACAACCATATATTCTATAAGCTGTTCCTTGTCTTTGAGCGTTAGTAGAGGTTTTTTTAAGACTAGCCCCCGCTCCTTTAAAGGTAGAGGAACCAACATTAATTGAAAAAAACTCATATCTATACCTTTTTAAATATTCTTTTTCTTTTTCTGCATCATCTGCCTCTAATCCTACATCACTTGGGGTATTTAAAATTGGCTCAATTAAACTTCCAAAATTTTGATTAGTAAAATGATCTGTAACTAAAGATAAATTTCCCCCACTATCATTTCTGATTAAATTTCTAAAACTTTTAAAACAAGGAGTTTCTACAGGAGTAAGAGTATTTCTAGGAGTATCTCTTCCATCTGTGTTTCTTGCAAAGCCATCAATTGCTGTGGCTGTAAGTTGCTCAATATAATTATTGTGAGCAGTGATCTCTGTAGGTGTAGATCCAACTGGTGGTGTGGTAATCGTACTCACTTCTGTCCAAGGTCCAATCATTCTATTAATTATTCTTTTCTCTGCTTCAATTAAGGCATGTTCAGCAACATAAAAAGTTTGTTGATATTGATCACTAGTATTATTGCTTTGATGATCCCCTGAAGAAATTACAATTAAAGCTCCACCCATCAACGACATTACTAATAACATCACAAGTGATAAAATTAGTGTAAATCCATTTTGATTATTTATTTTCATTAAAATATATCCTGTCCAACAATATTTCTTGTGTATACGGTCACCACTACATTATCTCTTAAGTTTCTATCTGAAAAAGATCTTATCGCTCTAGAAAATCCACTTAATTGTCTTTCATTTCCTGTCCTACTTTCAAATCTAAAGAAAGGCTTTTCAGAAATAAATGCGATCCTAATATCTACTGCTCTAATTTTATATAAATTTCCCCTCGAAGCTTCAGAATTTGTACTTGGGTAAGGACTTAAAACTTTTCCATTTTGATCTAATGCAATAAATTCCATATCTTCAACATAATCTCTTACTAATTCATTGTGATAACACTCGGAACAATCTGATACCCAACTTCCAGTTTCTTGACCAATATTTTGTTGCCAACTAATTTTGGATTTGTATATGCCGTATCTTGGATTTATAGGGCCATCAGCATTAGAACCATCTGATAATGGATTTGCAAAATAAGTTAGCTTATATCTTTTGTAAGGTTGAGTAGCATCATTTTGATTAAAATCATCATAAACAATATGAATTTTATCACAGCAAGTATCATCTAAGTTATGTTTTGGAGTTGGAGTAGCAATAGCATCACTTAGTGAATGTCCAAGTTCATTTGGAATTATCACAATTGGATCATGGCTATCTTTTACCGTAGTAGCACCACCAACAAATTCTAAATAACTTTCTACTGGAAAACCCAAATCATTATCACCTAAATAATATTTAAATCCTGCCATTCGTGTATCACGAATTAATAACTCGATTAAATCTCTAGAAGATCTGCTTACTTTAGCTTTTTCTAACACTTGAGTATAAGTTGAATTTACAATTGAATAAGTTGTATAAATTGCAGCCATCATTATCGATGACACCACCACACTAATTAAAATCTCAATTAATGTAAGACCAGCAATAGATTTTAAATTTTTTTTATTCATTGTTTAAGTTTATAGTCTGACTGAAAATATATAAATTTTCTTTTTTTACCTTCATTTAATTTCATCTCCACTCTACCAATGTACAAAGGCTCATCTGTTATAGAATCTAATTTATAATCACAAGCATCCCACTTACATATTTCAAATACTTGCAATTTTTTTTCTTCAGTTGTGCTTTTACATTTTAAAAATCTATTTTCTTCAAATATAGTATTCCACTTAGCTTGTTTATTTCGAGGAGCATCCACTTGTTGAGTTTCATAGATGTTTTGTTTATTCTCAACTGGTGTAGTGGTATTAGAACTGCTTCCACCACAGCTCAGATCTGCACTCCAACTATTGTCACTTAGATGCTTTGAAAATGTATTTAATGTGTCTCCATCTAGTGATGCGGTCCCATCAGTACTATAGATTATATTTTCATTATCAGAATTTACTCCATAGAAAGAATTTTTACTTCCAATGACGTCTTCTACTATCATCTCAGTTAAAAAATTTGCCTTAGTTCTATCTCCTGAATTATCTATTGATTGAACGGAAAAATTTGTCATTTGTAAAATTGAAACAAATCCAATTCCAATAATCACAACTGAGACAAGTGCTTCTATTAAAGAAAGTCCAGAAATATTATGTTTTTGTTTTTTCATCTTGTTATTGTTTAACCCAATCAGAATTTCTTGTATCCCATTTTTCAAGTATCACATTGCCAAATCTTGACCATTCAATAACATATAAATGATCATGCTCTGAAGCAGGTGTTCCATCGCTATCAACATCGCAACTTGATCGATCATTTGTTCTTCTGCAAATAAATAAAGTATTATCTACAGATCTTGCTACATCCCCCTCTTCAGGCAAGGATGATTGTAATTTACCTGCGCCACTGTACCATTTCTCATTTTTACTAAAACAAATAGCTCCGTCATCCCCTTCCCAAGAAGTTGCCATATTATCATAAGTAATTTGTCTTACTTCAACATTATCAGCACCTTGATCTGGATCATCATCCCAATATGCATCGTCTGTTATATTACATCGATCACCAATTTTTGCCCACCAGTCACTAGTTCCATCATTTAACAAACTTGCTAGTTTTTCTGGTTTCATTCCTTTTGATGTAACAATTAAATTTCTTTCTGCGCCATTCACTTCTTCTAATATATGTACTTGAACAAATGCATATTGACCTCTTTGAACTTGTGAATTTATTCCTTCGATTAAAGATTTTATGCTAAGTACTGCGCTTCTAGTCTCTCTATCTTTTCGCCATTCAGAAAAATTGGGATAACCTATGGCTGAGATGACGCCAATAAGTACAACGACAACAATTAATTCAAGGACGTTAAATCCTTTAATCTTCTCGTCCTGCACTCGCATCTATCTTACCTGCCTTAACTAATTCTTCTAATGATTTAGTCATAGTAATCATACCATCTCTCACAGAAGTTTGCATGATGCTAGGTATTTGATGAATTTTAGCCTCTCTAATTAAGTTTTGAATTGGAGGCGTACACTTCATCACTTCAAACGCTGCACAACGGCCTTGACCATCTTTTGTTTTAAGAAGTCTTTGAGTAACCACCATCTTTAAAGAAGAAGATATCTGTGCTCTTATTTGAGCTTGTTGCTCAGGTGGAAAAACGTCAATAATTCTATTGATGGTATTAGGAGCACCACTAGTGTGAAGTGTTCCAAAAACTAGGTGTCCTGTTTCAGCAGCAGTTAATGCAAGTGAAACTGTTTCTAAATCTCTCATCTCCCCAACTAGAATTACATCTGGGTCTTCTCTGAGTGCAGCTTTTAATGCACTAGAAAATGTTTTGGTTTGCTTTCCTACTTCTCGATGAGACACAATACTTTTTAAATCTTTATGAATAAATTCAACTGGATCTTCAACTGTAATAATATTTGAAGTTCTAGTTTTATTAATCTCATTTACAATTGCCGCAAGTGTTGTAGACTTACCAGACCCTGTTGGTCCAGTTACTAAAACTAATCCTTTATGCATATCGACAATATCATAAAGAACTTGGGGTAAATCAAATTGATCCATTTCAGGAATAACGCTCTCTACTCTTCTTAATACAGCAGCTGGTCCTTGAATAGTTTTATAAAAATTAGCTCTAAATCTTAATCCACTTAATGTAACTGATGAATCTAACTCATGAGTTTCACTAAACTTTTTCATTTCAGTTTCGTTACAATTAGTAGATATTAGATCTTGAAGATCTTGTTCTTTAACAACAATTTCTTGAATTTTGTGTATTTCTCCAGTTTGCCTAAACGCTAATGGCCAACCAGTTCTAATATGAAAATCTGAAATTTTTTTATTATTTTTTGCTAATTCTTCTAATTTTTCAAACATGATGAATTTTTACATACAAATATTAACAAAAACAATGTTTACTTAGTCATCTGTGTTCAAAATAAGTTTTTTCTTTTATTTGGAGGTAATGAAGCAATCAGAATGGGGACTAATAGATGTTATTGTTAATAATGAAAGAGTTTTAATTTAATTACAGAACTTTCCAATCTGTTTCAAAAGTAACATAGTTAACCTGAATGCATCGTCTTTCCTTAACTATTTTTTTCTTTTCCATACCATGCCAAGTGTTGGGCCCACTAGTAAACATGTAGCCATAGTTATTTTTGTAAGGAACTGTTTTAACTTTTTCTAATTTTTCATTATAAAAATCTGTTCCAAGATCTTCAGACTCGTTAGCATTATTTATAAAAATTAATCCAGACATCAGTTTTTCTTTGATATCGCAGTGGGGCTTTAACCAAAAACCCTCCCTATCACAAATAACTTCAACTCTAACATATGAGTTCGATAAATCTCTATCGATCATTTTTGAAATAGTTCCATGAACTTCCTTGGATTGAAGTTCTTTAATAAATTTTACTAAGTTTGGAAATTTTTTTTCATTTTCTTTTGTTACAAAACATCTAAATTTAATTGCCTCACCGCCCGAAGCTATTCCCTCTCTAAACTCTGCAGCACCACCATCAATTGCTCTGGTGCCATCATAATTAAGATTGTGCTTACTGACATCTGGAATATCAGCTTTAATAATTTCCTCAATGGCCCCGTCAGATAGTGCATTATTATATTCCCAGTGATCAAAAGGAAATTCATGTTTTTTTGCCTGATTTTGAATTGAATTTAAGAATGACATTAAGAATTAATTTTTTGTTTAATAATATTTGCTACTCTATTCGTTTCATCCAATTTTTGATAGTTCCAATTCTCTACTTCTTCACCTAAATTTCTAGTAATATTTAATTCTTTAAATAAATTTCTAAATCTTTGAAATCTTTTGTCATTTTTTTTAGGTGAAATATTAGCTACGTAGATTGGTTTTCCAGTTAAAGCAGCTTCTGATATCATGGAGCTAGAGTCACATGTTACTACAATTTTTTCTGAAATTGCTAAAGCTGATAGATAAGCTTTCTTATCAATAGTTTCAATAACTGTATGATTTTCACCAAAATAATCTTTTACATATTGAATTATATTTTTTGGTGTTCTCATTGAAGGGATCACAACTAGTTGAAAGTTGTTCTGTTTATTTAAGTTGTTTAAATTTTCAAAAATAGCTTTAATATTTTCTCTTGAATATTCATAATACTTTGTAGGACCACCCATTATTAAAGCCCAAATTTTTCTTTCATCTTTTTTTATAAATGAATTTAAATAATCTTTATTTTCATTTATTTCACTTTCAGTAAGGTAATGAATTGCACCTTTTGTACTGATAACATTTTGGCCTTCAATTCCATCATGTTCTGGTGCCACAATGAAATCAAAATTTTTAAAATTAACTTTTGGATTTTGAATATGAATATTAATAACTCTTTTATTAGAATTCTTTTTTAAATGAATAGATGGAATTACACTTTTTCTTCCACATGAAATGATTACATCAAAATCAGAAGATTCTACTTTTTTATAAACATTACTTGAAACTGGTGTTAGCTTTGGGGGAAATAATTTCCAAAAATTATTAAGTTCAATCTTCTCGTGTATAAAATCTAAATCTAGGGCCTTTGCTAAACCTTCTACTTGGCTGATCATGCCGTGCATACCCTCAGTCAATAATATCCCTTTTAATTTTGTCATTTATCCTTATATAACTTCTGCATGAGTGAAAATCCAATTAAACACACAAAAGTGTTAATAATAGGGTCAGGTCCAGCTGGCTATACAGCCGCTGTATATGCTGCCCGAGCAATGCTAAATCCTATTCTAGTTTATGGAGTTCAGCCTGGTGGGCAATTAACGACAACAACCGATGTAGAAAATTATCCTGGGTTTTCAGATGTAATTCAGGGTCCATGGTTAATGGATCAAATGAGAGATCAAGCAAAAGCAGTTGGAACAGATCTAATTGAAGATCATATTTCTTCAGTTAATTTAAAATCTACACCCTTTGAAGCTATTGGAGATAGTGGACAAAAATATACAGCTGACAGCATAATTATTTCAACTGGTGCTCAAGCAAGATGGTTAAACTTAGAATCAGAACAAGCTTATAGAGGCTTTGGAGTTTCAGCATGCGCAACATGTGATGGTTTTTTCTTTAAAGAAAAAGTTGTAGCAGTTGTTGGTGGTGGAAACGCTGCAGTTGAAGAGGCAATGTTTCTTACAAAATTTGCATCAAAAGTAAAATTAATTCATAGAAGAGATACTTTAAGAGCAGAAAAATTACTTCAGAAAAAATTAATGGAAAATAAAAAAATTGAAATAATTTGGGATAGTGCTGTTGAAGAGGTTATTGGGGATAGCGAACCTAAAAATGTTAAAGCTATTAAGATTAAAAATTTAAAAACTAATAAAATTGAAGAAATGAAAATAGATGGCTTATTTATTGCAATTGGTCACGACCCAGCAACAGCTTTATTTAAAGAACAGTTAGAAATGGATAAAGAAGGTTATTTATTGACCAAACCAGATTCAACAGAGACGAATATCCCTGGAGTTTATGCTGCGGGTGATGTTAAAGACAAAACGTTTAGACAAGCAGTTACAGCTGCTGGAATGGGTTGTATGGCTGCGCTTGAAGCTGAAAAATTTTTATCTCACTGATAAGAACCATTAAAACTTAATACAAACTAAAGGGAAACAAAATGACTGACAAAGTACTACTAACTGGAATAAGTGGCTGGATAGCAAAACATATAGCAATTGAATTATTAAATTCTGGATATGAAGTTTTAGGAACTGTTAGAAGTCAAAATTCATTAGATGAAACAAAGAAAACTCTAAGTGAATATATTTCAACAGATAAATTATCATTTGTTGAATTGGACCTATTAAAAGATGATGGTTGGGTTGAGGCTGCTAAAGATTGTAAATATATTATACATACTGCTTCTCCCTACCCTATGAAAAGTTCAAGAAATAGAGAAGCTTTAGTTCCAGCTGCTAAAGGTGGGGCGTTAAGAGTTTTAAATGCTGGTATAGAAGCTAATGTTGAAAAAATAATTCTTACTTCGTCAATAGTAGCAATGTTTAAAAAACCTAACAGAACAAACCCATATACTTTTGGGGAAAGTGATTGGACAGATACTGATTGGAGTGGGTCGAATGACTACACTATATCAAAGGCAAAAGCTGAACAAGCTGCATGGGAATTAATGGAAAGCAAAGGATTAAAAGATAAATTAACTGTAATTAATCCAGGAGGAGTTTTTGGTGATGCTTTAGATAAAAAAACAAACACTTCAACTAGCTATGTTGAACTTTTCCTTAAAGGAAAATATCCTATGGCGCCAAATTTTGGAATATTAATTTCTGATGTAAAAGATGTAGCAAGAGCTCATGTTTTATCTATAAAAAATCCCAAGGTTAATGGAAGACGATTGATTATTGGTTCAGAAGTAAAAAAAATGCTCGAAGTTTCTAAAATTATGGCTGAAGCATTTCCAAAGTATGCAAAAAAACTTCCAAAAAAAGAAATGCCAAATTTCGTGGTTAAATTGATCAGTTACTTAGATTCTTCTGTAAAGATTATGTTGCCTGATCTTGGAATTTTAATGCAGACAGACACTTCATATTCTGAAGATTTATTGGGTATGAAATTTAAACCTGCAAAAGAAAGTATTGTAGATGCTGGGAACTCAGTAATTAGACTTGGGTTAGTCTAAAGACCCTTCCAATATATATTTCAATATACGAAAGGCTTGTTTTTGATCTGATGCAACAGCAGCAGCTGAACCATCCACTTCTTTAAGAGCATGTTGATGATCGTCGTTATGAATAACAATCATAGATTTATTAAGTGCAGTAGCATAACCTGCATCAAAAGCTGCATTCCATTGCTTAAATTTTTCACCAAACTTAACAATAATTACATCACAATCTTGAATAGATTTTTTGGTTCGAATGGAGTTAATATTAGCGCCTTTTCTATCTTTCCAAAAATTTTTTTCTTCAGCTCCTAAGATTTCAACACCACAATTATCAGATGCCTCATGATCGGTGACGGGAAATGTAAATTTAATATCTAATTTCTCTTTTTCACAAAGTTGAGTAATTTCTTCTCGCCAATTACTATGAATTTCACCTGCTAAATATACGTTTAACATTAGTTTAAGCTTTTACAAAAAGTAGATATTTTTTCTAAAGCTTTTTTAAGATTGTCCATTGAAGTTGCATATGAAATTCTAAAAAAACCTTCTAAACCAAATGCAGAACCTTGAACAACTGCTACACCACTATTCTCTAATAAAGACTGAACAAAATCAGTATCTGTCTTAAGTTCTTTGCCACTTGTATCTTTTTTCCCCATTAATCCTTTGCAACTTGGAAAAACATAAAATGCTCCATCTGGATTTAAACATTCAATTCCATCAATTTCATTTAGTGCTTTAACAACAAAATTTCTTCTTTCTTGAAAAGATATTGCTCTTTCTTTTATAAAATCTTGAGTTCCATTTAATGCTTCAACAGCTGCAGCTTGACTAATTGAAGATGGATTTGTTGTTGATTGCGATTGTATTTTAGCAATTGCTTTAATAATTTCTTTAGGACCAGCCGCATACCCTATTCTCCAGCCAGTCATTGAGTAAGCTTTACTTACACCATTCATTGTTAGAACTCTTTCTTTCAAGCTATCAATTTGGGCAATGGTGAAAAATTTAAATCCTTCATATGTTACGTGCTCATAAATATCATCACTTAAAATATGAACATGAGGATGTTTTGCTAAAACATCTGCAATTCCTTTAATATCACCTTCAGTATAACAAGCACCCGTTGGGTTTGATGGTGAATTTAATATGATCCACTTTGTTTTTGGTGTTATAGATTTTTCTAATTCAGTTGGATTAATTTTAAACCCTTGTTTTTCATTACACTCTAAAATAATTGGAGTTCCACCCGCTAATAAAACCATGTCAGGATAAGAAACCCAATAAGGTGCAGGAACAATAACTTCATCCCCTTCATTTAGAGTTGCCATCATGGCATTATAAATTACATGTTTTCCACCAGCACCAACGGTGACTTGATCAGTTGTGTAGTCTAAATTATTTTCTCTTTTAAATTTTTTAACAATGGCATCTTTTAAAGCAGCAGTTCCATCAACGGCCGTATATTTAGTATCACCATCATTAATGGCTTTTATAGCCGCTTGTTTGATATTATCTGGAGTATCAAAATCAGGCTCACCTGCCCCAAGTCCTATTACATCTTTTCCAGCAGCTTTTAACTCTCTTGCCTTTTGAGTTACAGCAATAGTTGGCGATGGTTTAATCTTTTTTAAACTGTTTGATATAATGCTCATTGAAATATAATTTTATTCTAATAGTTTTATAGATAATGCAAAATACTTATCAAGATTTAATTACTGAAATCCAAAGTAAAAACCCAGAAATTCACCAGAAACTAGAAGGTGGACAAAAGTTTAAACTTGTAACAGATTTTAAACCCGCAGGTGATCAACCTGAGGCAATTAAACAATTAGTTAAGGGTGCAAATAAAGATGAGTTAAGCCAAGTTTTACTTGGTGTAACTGGTTCGGGTAAAACTTTTACAATGGCTCAAGTTATTGAACGAACTAATCGACCTGCTCTTATACTTGCTCCCAATAAAACATTAGCGGCTCAACTTTATGGAGAGATGAAATCATTTTTCCCAGAAAATGCTGTTGAATATTTTGTCTCTTACTATGATTACTACACACCAGAAGCATACGTTCCAAGATCTGATACCTATATTGAAAAAGAAGCATCTATTAATGAACAAATAGATCGAATGCGTCACTCAGCAACAAGGTCGCTACTAGAGAGAGATGATGTGATTATTGTATCCAGTGTTTCTTGTATTTATGGACTAGGCTCAGTTGAAGCTTACAGTAAAATGACTTTAAGTTTAAAGAAGGATTATGACTATAATAGAGAACAGTTAATAAAAACCTTAGTACACCTACAATATAAAAGAAATGATCAAAGTTTTTATAGAGGTACCTTTAGAGCACGAGGTGAATACATTGAAATATTCCCCTCACACCTTGAAGATAGAGCATGGAGATTAAGTTTATTTGGAGATAAACTAGAAAAAATCGAAGAATTTGATCCTTTAACAGGAGATCTATTAAAAGATTTAGATGTTATAAAAGTTTATGCGAATAGTCACTACATCACTCCAAAACCTACTATCGAACAAGCAGTAATAAAAATTAAAAGAGAGCTTGAGGTTACTCTTAAGAAATTTAAAGAACAAAATAAACTTCTTGAGGCTCAACGATTAGAAGAGAGAACAAAATTTGATTTAGAGATGATTGAGGCTACTGGTTCTTGTGCTGGTATTGAAAACTATTCTAGATTTTTATCAGGACGAAAACCTGGAGAGCCACCTCCTACTCTATTTGAATATTTTCCAGACAACACACTTATATTTGTAGATGAATGTCACGTTACTGTTCCACAATTAAATGGAATGTACAAAGGGGACAGATCAAGGAAAAGTAATCTTGCAGAATATGGTTTTAGACTACCCTCTTGTATGGATAACAGGCCACTTAAATTTGAAGAGTGGGACGCAATGAGAACGCAGACAGTTTTTGTATCAGCAACACCTGGTCCATGGGAGTTAGAACAGACTAAAGGTAAGTTCGTTGAACAAATAATAAGGCCTACTGGCTTAATTGATCCACCAGTTGAAATCAAACCAGCTAAAAACCAAGTCGATGACGTAATGCATGAGTGTAAGAAAACAATCGATAAAAATTTTAGAGTATTGATTACAACTTTAACTAAAAAAATGGCTGAAGACTTAACTGAATATTTTCACGAAAATGGTATTAGAGTTAGATATTTGCATTCTGACATTGATACACTTGAGAGAATAGAAATTATGAGAGATCTAAGACTAGGAGTTTTCGACGTCTTGGTTGGTATAAATCTTTTAAGAGAGGGGCTTGATATACCTGAGTGTGCATTAGTTGCAATTCTAGACGCTGATAAAGAGGGATTTCTAAGATCTGAAACATCACTAATCCAAACCATAGGAAGAGCAGCAAGAAATTTAGATGGTAGAGTCATTCTTTATGCTGACAAAGAAACTAAAAGTATAAAAAAAGCAATTCAAGAAACTGATAGAAGAAGAACAATTCAGGTAGCCTATAACAAAAAACATAACATTGATGCAACCTCAATTAAAAAAGAAATTAGCGATGTTTTAGAAAGTGTTTATGAAAAAGACTACCTAAAAGTTGGAACAGGTGACAATATTGGTGGCAATTTAAAGAAACATTTAAAACAATTAAATAAAAGAATGAAAGATGCTGCAACAAACCTTGAATTTGAAGAAGCTGCAAAAATTAGAGATGAAATAAGAAACCTTGAAGCGTCAGAGTTAGAAATTGTATTAAATCCAAAAGTAAAACACTATAATCAAGAAAATAGAGTGTATCCAAAAGGTAGATCAAAGATGGGCTTACCTGGTACAAGAGCACAAAAAGGTAAGAAAAAATGGAAGCAAACAAAATAATTATCACAGGAGCCGCAACAAGAATGGGCGCTGCTATTGCAAAGAAACTCTCAGGTCCAGGAGTTGAAATGGTTATTCATTACAATAGCTCTAAATCTGAAGCTGAAAAATTACAAAAAGAATTATCAAAAAATAAAACAAAAGTTTACTTGGTAAAAGGTAATCTTGCAAAAGAACAAGATTTAAAAAAAATTATAAAATTCTCAAAGTTAAAATTAAAATATTTTGATTGTTTAATTAATAATGCTTCATTATTTGAAAATGATAGTCTTAAAAATTTTTCTTCTAAAAGCTGGAACCAACATATTGATGTAAATTTAAAAGCACCCGCATATCTTACAAAAGAATTTTCAAAAAACGTTAAGGGTAAAAATAACAATATTATAAATATAATTGATCAAAGAGTTTTTAAGTTAACTCCCTTTTTCTTTTCTTATACTTTAAGTAAAACAGGGCTTTATACTCTAACAAAAACTAGCGCCATGGAATTAGCTCCAAATATAAGAGTTAATGGAATAGCTCCTGGTCCTACTATTAAAAATAAAAGACAAACTGACATGCATTTTAAAAAGCAGTACTTGGCAACTCCTTTAAAACAGCAGGTAAATGTACAGGATATATGTTCTGCTGTTGACTTTTTTATCAAAAACAGTTCAATTACAGGTCAAGTAATAGCAATAGATAGTGGACAAAGTTTAAACTGGCAAACACCAGATGTAATCGGAAAAGAATGAAAAAAACTAATTTAAATATTATTAAAATAGATAAAAATAAAAGTTTATTTAATTACGAAAAAAAAATTCTTATTAAAGAGTTAACTCTAGATTTAAAGCTTGGTTATTATGATTTTGAAAAAGAAAAAACTCAAAAAGTAAAATTTAGCTTAGAGATTGATTATGAAGATAGAAAACCAACAAATGACAAAGATATTAAATCAATTGTTAATTATGGTCAGGTTGTGAAATTAATTACAAAACTTGCAAAAAATAAACATTATAATTTTTTAGAAACACTTGCTGAAGATGTTTTTGATGTATTATTTAAAGACAAACGAATTGGAAAAATTATGCTTCAGATTGAAAAATTAGAAATTATAAAAGAGTGTGCCTCTGTTGGTATCCAAATTACCAAAAAAAGAAGTCATGAAGAGCTCTGAATTAGGTAAAGACGTAATTAGAAAAGAGCTCCCATTAATTCCTAAAAGCCCTGGAGTTTATCGAATGCTTGATCATAAAGATGTGATTTTGTATGTAGGTAAAGCAAAAAACCTACCCAATAGATTAAAAAGCTATGTAGCTGAAAAAAACCACATTATTAGAACAGCAAGAATGCTCTCTCAAACTTTTAAGCTAGAGATAACAACTACTGCCAATGAAAGTGAAGCTCTACTTTTAGAGGCTAATTTAATAAAAAAACATAAACCTAAATTCAATATATTGCTCAAGGATGACAAATCTTTTCCCTTTGTTTTCATCAGCAATAAAGACCAATGGGCACAAGTTACAAAACATAGAGGCAAAAAGGATAAAGAAGGATTTTACTTTGGACCGTTTGCTTCAGCAGGAACTGCAAATTGGACTATTAAGATGCTTCAAAAAATATTTCAAATTCGAGTTTGTGATGATAGCACGTTCAAGAATAGAAAAAGACCCTGCATTCTTTATCAGATAAAAAGATGTTCTGGTCCTTGTGTCGATTATATTGATAAAGAAGATTATAAAAAATCAGTAGATCAAGCAATTCAGTTTGTATCGGGTAAATCAAGAGATATACAAAAAAATCTATCTAAACAAATGGAGGAAGCTAGTGAAAAGCTAGATTTTGAAAGAGCTTCTATTTTTAGAGATAGAATTAAATCTTTAAATATAATTCAATCTTCACAAAGAATTAATGAAGCAAATTTAATTGATGCAGATGTAATTGCTGCATACAAAGAATCTGGTAAAACGTGTATTCAAGTATTTTTTTATAGGTCTAAACAAAATTGGGGCAACCAAGCTTATTTTCCAAAACATGATCCTGATCAAAGCTTATCTGAAATAATGTCTTCGTTCTTGATGCAGTTTTATGAAAATAAAAATGTTCCAAAATTAATAATCATTAATACAGAAATAGAAGACAAAAAATTAATTGAAGAAACTTTAAGCAAAAAAGAAAATAGTGCGATTTCTATTAATGTAGCAAAAAAAGGCACTAAAGCTAAAGTAATTGCTATGGCAGAAAAAAATGCCAAAGAGTCACTTAATAGAAAAATTTATGAAACAAATAATAATAAAAATTTATTTGAGGGTGTTGCTAAAAAATTTGATCTTAAAAATGGCCTAAACTTAGTTGAGGTTTATGATAATAGTCACATCTCAGGAACAAATAGTGTGGGTGCTATGATTACTTTTGGAAATGAAGGATTTGTTAAAAAAAGATATAGAAAATTTGATATTAAGACAAAAGGTAATGAACAAG
Organism: Candidatus Pelagibacter sp. PS_16; assembly: GCF_059417965.1. Classification (NCBI taxonomy): domain Bacteria; kingdom Pseudomonadati; phylum Pseudomonadota; class Alphaproteobacteria; order Candidatus Pelagibacterales; family Candidatus Pelagibacteraceae; genus Candidatus Pelagibacter; species Candidatus Pelagibacter sp. PS_16. The sequence goes on from NZ_CM182074.1 coordinate 1,023,935, forward strand.
ACGATTTTGCAATGTTAAAAGAAGTACTTACGAGAAGATTTAAAAGAGCAATGTTAGAAAAAGGAAATTATTTAACTCTTCCTGATTTAATTTTAATTGATGGTGGTAAAGGTCAATATTCATCTGCCAAAGAAGTGTTAGATGAATTTGGTTTACATGATCTTCCTATGATAGCCATTGCTAAAGGTAAACTAAGAAATAGTGGAGATGAAACTTTTTTTTACAAAGGAAAATCATTTAAATTTGATAAGAATGACCCCACTCTATTTTTTATGCAGAGACTACGTGATGAAGCACATAGATTTGCTATCACCTCTCATAGAGCAAAAAGAGCAAAAGGAATTACAAAATCCTTGCTGGATCAAATTGATGGTATTGGATCGATTAGAAAAAGAGCGCTATTGAACCATTTTGGCTCTGCTAGAGCAGTAGAATCTGCAAGTTTTGATGAAATTAAATCAGTTGAAGGTGTTGAGGAAAAAGTTGCAAAAAAGATATATAACTTTTTTCACGAATAATTATGCTTAAAAAAATTCCAAATATTTTAACAATAGGTAGGATAATAATTGTACCTTTTTTTGTTCTAGCATTTTATTTACCTGGTTTTTATGGTGATTTAACTGCATGCGTATTGTTTGTAATTGCTTCATTTACTGATTTTTTGGATGGAATGTTGGCGAGAATGATGGGTGAAGAGTCTAAGTTGGGTGAATTACTTGATCCTATAGCAGACAAAATTATTGTTGCTACTGCACTTATATTGCTTGTCATGAGTGGAACAATTAAACATTACGAGGTTATTGCAGCAATTATAATACTTACACGAGAAATACTAATTTCAGGCTTAAGAGAGTTTTTAGCTAGAGGACAAATTAAATTACCAGTAACTAACTTAGCAAAATTAAAAACTTTTTTACAAATGGTTGCTATAGCTCTTTTACTAACTGGTGAAACTGGTAATAAAATTTTAAATTTTCAAGATTATAATGCTCAAACTATTGGCATAATCCTGCTTTGGCTTTCTGCATTTTTAACTTTGTATACTGGTTATGAATATTTAAGAAAAGGCATTGACCATGCAATATCTGAAGATAACAAAAACTAAGCTGCTTTTCTTTTTCTAACTAATGCTTGGTAACTTTCATTTAAGTCAATTATAGTTTCGCAAACTTTAAACTTATTTTCAGCAATACATGAAACTGGCGTAACCTCTGCTGCCGTACCTGTTAAAAAACAGCCTACAAAATTTGATAATTCAGCTGGTGCAATTTTTCGTTCATTGACTTTTATTCCTTTAGATTTTGCAATTTCAATTACCGTTCTTCTTGTAATGCCGTCTAAAAAAGAATCTGGAATGGGTGTGTGAATTTCTCCATTTTTATCTTTAAAAAAAATGTTAGCACCTGTTGCTTCTGCAACATTTCCTTCATGATCAAGCATTAGAGAATCTGTATAGCCTTGTTGTTCAGCTTCATGTTTTGATAAAGTACAAATCATATATAATCCAGAAGCTTTCGTATCCCAAGGTATCGTATTTGGCGCAGGTCTTCTCCAATTTGATATATTCAATTTAATACCTTCTATTTTTAGTTTTGGATCAAAATATGAACCCCACTCCCAAGTTGCTATGGCAACATGAATTTTTGTTTGTTGAGCAGATATAGCCATCATCTCGCTACCTCTCCATATTGTTGGTCTAACATATCCATCTTTGACACCCTGAACTGAAATTATTTTTTTTGATGCTAAATTTATTTCTTCTTCAGTATAAGGAATTTTAATACCCATTCTTTTTGCAGAATAAAAAAGTCTAGATGTGTGTTCTTCTAATTTGAAAATTGAATTATCATAGACTCTTTCACCTTCAAAAACACAACTAGCATAGTGAAGGCCATGATTTAAAACATGAATTTTAGCATCAGCCCAATCAACGAGCTCGCCATTAAACCAAATTTTACCTGATCTTTTATCGTATGGTATCATGAATGAAATAATTTAAATTTTATCTAAAATTATCTTTGTATCTATAATATGTCAATATAACTTACCCATAATGAAAGAACTTTTATATTTAAAGGATACTCAGTTAAAGCAGCTGATTGAAAAGTTATTTACAAGTTACCGTGAGTCTTTTTCAGATGCCAAGAAAACATTAGATAAATACTCTATAGGTATAGCTCACCACAAAGTTTTACATCTTTTATCAATGTATAAAGGGATTACAATTTCTGATCTATTAAAGAAGTTAAAGGTTACCAAGCAGAGTTTAAATAGAGTTTTAAAAGATTTAATTAAACTTGATGTGGTTTTTTTTGAAAAAGACCAACAAGACACAAGAGTAAAACACATTTTTTTAAATGAAAAAGGAGAAAAAATTTTTGACGAAATATTTTCGATACAAAAAAAAAGAATTTATAATGCTCTTTTAAATTCAAGTTCAGATCAAGTCTTAAACTTTGACAATGTTTTAAAGAAAATAATTAATGAATGATTTTGTAGCCCATATTTTAGTTGTAGATGATGATGAGGGAATTAGATCCCTAATTAAACAATATTTAAATGAAAATAATTTTCTGGTTACTACATCAAATAGTGCAGAAAATGCAGAAGAAAAAATTTCAATAATTAAATTTGATTTAATCGTTTTGGATATAATGATGACAGGCAAAAGTGGGTTGGATTTTATCAAACAAAATAAATCTAAAATTGTTACCCCTATAATTTTATTAACGGCTAAAGGAGAAGCTGAAAATAGGGTTGAAGGTTTAGAGATAGGTGCTGATGATTATTTACCAAAACCTTTTGAGCCAAAAGAACTTATTTTAAGAATAAAAAATATTTTAAATAAAACAAAAAGAAATGATGAAAAAAGAATTATAACCTTTGATAATATTAAAATTGATCTTAACAAACTTTTAATCATAAAAAATGATATTGAATATAAAATAAATAGTACTGAAAAAATTATATTAGAAAAAATGATTAACAATCCTGGCAAAACCTTTTCAAGAGAGGATATTGGCAAACTAACTGATCTTGATAAAGAAAGGTCAATAGATGTGATAATTACAAGACTTAGAAAAAAAATTGAAATGGACCCAAAAAATCCAAAATACTTACAAACTTTAAGAGGTGCTGGCTATGTTTTATGGATTGAATAATTTTGTAAAAAATTTACTACCAAAAAGATTATTTTATAGAGCTTTATTAATCGTAGCAGTTCCAATAATTGTTCTTCAAGTAGTCATATCGATTGTTTTTTTTGATAGTCTTTGGATTAAAACAAATAAAGGTATGACAAGAGCATTAATCGGTGAGATGAAAACATTCATAACAGCTTACGATAATGGAAAATATAATAATAACGACCTTTCAGGCTTATTCTCAATTTATTTAGATCTTAATGTTCAGTTTAAAAAAGATGATTTATTTGAAAAAGCTCAAAAAGAAAGATGGTTTAGTCCAATAGATAGAACACTTAGAAGAGAACTGAAATCTAATATGGGCACTCAAAATTTCTGGTTCGATACAACAAGTTATAAAGAGCTTATTCATATAAATATTAAACATAACGAGGGTTACTTTGAATTTTTTATTCCAAAAGACAGGGTTGCAAGCTCATCTGCTAGAATATTTGCGTTATGGATCACTATACCAGCTCTACTAATGATAACCATAGCTATACTATTTCTAAAAAATCAAACCAGACCAATTATAAACCTGGCTAAAGCTGCAGAAAGATTTGGTAAAGGAGAAAACATTGATGAGTACAGGCCATCAGGTGCCTTAGAGATCAGACAAGCAGGTTTGGAATTTGATAAAATGAGAAAAAGAATAATAAGACACCTCAATCAAAGATCTGAAATGTTATCTGGCATAAGCCATGATTTAAGAACACCCTTAACAAGACTAAAACTTCAGCTATCTTTTATGAAAGATAAAGATTTATCAAAAAAAATGTCTTTAGATATAGATGAAATGGAAAAAATGCTTAATGAATATCTGCAGTTTACAAGTTCATCATATTTAGAAAAAGATGAAACCTTTGATATTTCAGAATTAATCGAAACTACAATAAAAAATTATAATAATGATAAAATAATCAAAAAAATAATTCCAAGAGTTTACATGAATGGAAGAAAGAATTTAATACAAAGATCTTTAAATAATTTAATTGATAATTCAATTAAATATGCTGAAAATATAAATTTTCATCTATCAAAAAAAGACAGCAACATAATAATTACTATTGATGATGATGGAGTCGGTATTCCTAAAGAAGAGTTCGAGAATGTTTTCAAACCATTTTATAAAGTAGATAAAAGTAGAGGGGATTCTAAATCTAGTGTTGGTCTTGGATTGTCAATTACATCTGACATAATCAAATCCCATGGAGGAAATATTTTATTAGATAAATCTCCTTTAAACGGCCTTAGAGTTAAGATTTTTTTACCTTTGTAGATTTTTTATTTGGACTTTTTTTTTCAAATTTGTTGATTTTTTTTTCTAAATTTTCAACTCTTTTAATTAATATATCCATTTCTTCTTTGCTAGTTAATTTCATTTTAAAAATGATCTCTTCTCTTTTAGATCTTAAAACATTTATTATTTCAGAACTTAAATCTTTATAAGAAATTAGCCCTTGTTCAAATAGCTTTGTTAATTTATCAATTACAAATTTTGATTTTGTCATATATTCGCTTATAAAATTAATATACTTTATACGTAGTTTTTTAAAAATGTTTATTAATAATTTTGACCCAGTTGCGTTTCAAATATTTTCATTAGAAATCAGATGGTATTCTTTGGCTTATATTGTGGGTATTGCACTTGGTTGGCTGTATTGTAAAAAAAAATTAATAAAAGACTCTCATATTCTTCAGCTATTTGATGACTTTATAACCTATCTCATTATAGGTATGATTTTGGGAGGTCGGCTTGGTTATACTTTATTTTATAATCTAAAATATTATTTAGATAACCCTATAGAAATATTGATGGTTTGGAATGGAGGAATGTCATTTCATGGTGCTTTAATTGGAATTATAATTGCATCAATATTGTTCTCAAAAAAACACAATACAAATTCGTTTATATTTTTAGACTTGGTTGCCCTATCTGCTCCAATTGGAATCTTTTTTGGTAGAATTGCCAATTTTATAAACTCAGAGCTTTATGGAAGAGCTACAGACCTTCCTTGGTCAGTTCAATTTGTTCTAATAGATAATATCAAAAGGCACCCTTCACAATTATATGAGGCTTTTTTTGAGGGAATAATTCTTTTCTTTGTACTTGGGTATTTTTTTAAAAAAGATTATTTAAAAGTACCTGGAAAAATCTCTGCTTTATTCCTGATCTTTTATTCTCTATTTAGATTTTTTATAGAGTTTTTCAGATCTCCAGATCCACAAATCGGTTACTTAGTTTTAAATCTAACATTAGGTCAATTGATAAGTGTTCTTTTTTTTCTGACTGGGGTTTACCTTTTATCTTTAAAAAATGAAAATTAAGAATAATCAGTCGTTTACCCTAGATAAGTTTATAGAGGAGTCTCTTTATAATAAAACATCAGGCTACTACATGAAAAAAAATCCCTTTGGCAAAAAGGGTGATTTCATAACTTCACCTAACATATCTGTATTATTTTCAGAAATGATTGCAATTTGGGTGGTTTCATTTTGGCAAAATCTAGGTTGCCCTAAAAAATTTAATTTAATCGAATTAGGGGCCGGTAATGGTGAAATGATGAAAGTTTTAGTCAATACCTTTGAAAAATTTCAAATATTTAAAAATTCTTGTCACATTAAGATTTTAGAAAGAAGTAAATTGCTTCGAAAAAAACAAAAAATTAATATCAATAAAAAAAATATTCAATGGTTAAATGATTTAAGCGAATTAGATAATTCGCCATGTATTTTTTTGGCAAACGAATTTTTTGACGCCTTACCTATTAAACAATTCATAAAGAAAGAAAGAAAATGGTTTGAAAGACATGTCAGATTTTTTAACAATAAATTTGAGTATTTTGATGTTCCTTTTGATATGGAAAAATTTGTAAATAAAATTAAATTTAAAATTACAAAACAACAGAACTTTATTGAGTATTCACCACAATCAACCGAATACCTAGAAATTATCTTCAATAAGATTAAACGTAATAATGGTGGAATTTTAATAATAGATTATGCGTATACTGATAAAAAAATGAAAAATACCCTGCAAGCTGTATCGAAACATAAATATTGTGATGTACTAAAAGGGTTTGGTAATTCTGATATTACCTACAATTTAAGTTTTAGTTTATTAAATAGAATAGTTAAAGAATTAAGCTCACTTACCTCAATGAATACTACTCAAGGTGAATTTTTAACAAAACTTGGTATTCTTGAAAGAGCAGAAATATTGTCCAAGAAAATGTTATTTAGTGAAAAAGCTGATATTTATTTTAGAATAAAAAGACTTATAGATAAAAATCAAATGGGTGAATTGTTTAAAGTAATGCTAATAACAACACATAAAAATAAATTTAAATTGGGGTTTTAAACTGATTAAGTCAAAGAAACTCAGTAAATTTAAAAACTTACAGCATGCTTTCTTTAATAGAAAGGGTGGAAAATCTCTAGGTATTTTTAAGAGCTTAAATTGTGGCCCTGGGTCCTCAGACAATAAAAAAAATGTTTTAAAAAATCTTCAAATCGTTCAAAGGAAAATTAAAACTAAGCTTAAAAAAATTATTTTACTAAAGCAAATTCACAGCAATAAATTTCATTTTATAGATAAAAATCTAAAACTTAAAAATTATAATTTTGAAGGAGATGCGCTAGTCACAAATAAAAAGGAATTTCCTATAGCTATATTAACTGCAGATTGTGCTCCAATACTTGTTTATGATGAGAAAGAAAAGATGATTGCTGCAATCCATGCTGGCTGGAAGGGTGCTTTCAAAGGGATAATTAAAAGAACCTTAAATTTTATGATCAAAAAAGGATGTGATCCTAAAAATGTTACTGCAGTTATTGGTCCATGTATTTCAGTAAAAAATTATGAGGTAAAAAAAGATTTTATTAAAAAACTCATTAAAAAGGATGGAAAAAATAAAAAATTTTTTAAAAAAATTCAAAATAAAGATTTCTTTGATTTAAAGAAATACGTCCTTTCTCAATTAAAAGCCTTAAATATAAAGAAAATTGATATAATTAATAAGAATACATTTAATCCTAAAAATAATTTTTTTAGTGCACGAAGATCTATTAGCCGCAATGAGAATGATTATGGTAGAAATATTTCTGTAATTATGATTAATTCATAATATCTCATGAAATTATTAACTGGAAACAGCAATAAACCTCTAAGTAAAAATATTGCAAAATATTTAAAAACTAAGCTTGTAAACTCAAGTATAAAAAAGTTTTCTGATGGAGAAATTTATATAGAAATTAATGAAAATATTAGAGGTAATAGTATCTTTATAATTCAGTCTATTTCATCACCTGCAAACGACAACCTAATGGAATTACTACTTTGCATTGATGCTTTAAAAAGATCTTCAGCAAAAAATATTACTGCCGTCATTCCTTATTTTGGATATGCACGACAAGACAGAAAAGTAGTGCCTAGAACTTCTATTTCTGCAAAACTGGTTTCTAATTTAATTACTAAAGCAGGTGCTGACAGAGTTGTTACTGTAGACCTTCATGCAGGACAAATTCAGGGCTTTTTTGACATTCCTGTAGATAATTTATTTGCTACACCAATTTTTGCAAGACATGCTAAAAAAAATATTAAAAGTAAAAATATTATTTGTGTTGCACCAGACGTTGGTGGAACTGAAAGAGCGAGAGCACTTGGTAAAATTTTAAATGTGGAACTTGCTATTGTGGATAAAAGAAGACCTAAACCAGGACAATCCAAAGTTATGAATGTTATAGGAAATGTTAAAGGGAAAACCTGTATTATAGTTGATGATATAATTGATTCAGGTGGAACTATAGTAAACGCTGCGAAAGCTTTAAAGGATAGAGGCGCTAAAGAGGTTTATGTTTATATTACTCACGGAGTCTTAAGTGGAGAAGCAGTAGATAAAATTAAAAAATCAGTTATTAGAAAATTAGTAATAACGGATACAATTGATAATCACGATAAAATTAAAAATGTTAAAAATATAGAAGTTTTGCCTATTTCAGCACTTATGGGTGAGGCAATTAAAAGGATCTCTAACTCAACATCTGTATCCGATTTATTTAAATAATTATCTTGAGTTATTAAGAAACTTGGGCTAAAAGCCATCTTTTTATGAATTCACTTGATGCAAATACTAGAAATACTAAGTCAAAAGGAGATGTCCGTTCTCTTAGATCGGCTGGAAATATCCCTGGCATAATCTATGGGGGACCAGATCAAAATCAAAAAGTTACTGTATTAAAAAAAACATTAAAATCTTTAATAGATAAAGGAAGTTTCTTATCAAACATAATAACTCTTAATTTAGATGGCAAACCTCAAAATGTTTTACCAAGAGAAATTACTTATAACGTAATATCTGACGAGCCAACTCATATTGATTTTCTAAGAGTTGTACCAGGTGTAAAAATTAGAATAGAAGTGCCTGTGGTATTTATTAATCATGAAACTTCACCAGGCCTAAAAAGAGGTGGAGTACTAAACATTGTGAGAAGAAAAATAGAATTAAAATGTCCAAGTGAAAAAATTCCATCTGCAATAACTATTGATTTAGATGGGGTGGATATTGGGGAAAGTTTCAAAATATCTTCAGTAAAATTAGAAGAAGGTGTTACACCAACTATTATTGGAAGAGATTTTGTAATTGCAACTTTAGCAGCACCTACAGTGATGAAAGAGCCAGAAAAACCAGCTGAAGCTGAAGCAGAAGCAGCAGAAGATGGTAAAGAAGCAGCACCAGCAGCTGAGGGTGATAAAAAAGATGACGGCGAAAAAAAAGCCACTGAAGAAAAAAAATAATCAACTTATCATAGTGAAGACTCCTAGATACGATTTAAAAAAAATATGCTTTTATTTGTAGGCTTAGGAAATCCAACACCCGATAGCGAAAACAACAGACACAATATTGGTTTCAAATTAATTGATGCTCTTAATCAAAAGTTTGGTTTGTCTAAACAAAAACCAAAATTTAAAGGATTATTAACTACAGGTAATGTTGAGGATAAAAAGGTTTATGCAATAAAACCATTAACCTTTATGAATAATTCTGGAATTTGTATAAGGGAATTAATTGAATACTTCAAAATTGATGCTGAAGATGTGATTGTCTTCCATGATGACCTTGACCTTGAATTTGGAAAAGTGAAAGCAAAATTTGCAGGATCAAGTGCAGGACATAATGGAATTGAATCTATAGATAAATTTATTGGTAAAGATTATTCAAGAGTTAGAATAGGAATTGGAAGACCCAAAACTAAGGCTGATGTTGCAGATCATGTATTAAAAGATTTTGATGAAGATGAAATGATACAACTAGAAAAAATTACTAAAAATATTATTGATTCAATGGCTATATTAATTGATAAAAAATTAGATTTATTCTCAAGCACTGTAAATAATAAATAATGAGTTTTAAGTGTGGAATTGTTGGCTTACCTAATGTTGGTAAATCTACACTATTTAATGCACTTACAAATTCTAGTAAGGCACAAGCAGCAAACTTCCCTTTTTGTACGATAGAGCCAAATGTTGGTGTGGTTCCTGTGCCAGATGAAAGACTAGACAAATTGGTAGAAATATCAAAATCAAAAAAAAAAATTAATACTACTATTGAGTTTGTCGATATAGCCGGACTAGTAGCGGGCGCCTCTAAAGGTGAAGGCTTAGGAAATAAATTCTTATCTCATATAAGAGAAGTCGATGCAGTCATTCATATGATCAGATGTTTTGACTCTGATGATATTCAAAATGTGAACCCAACTGTTGATCCAATTAGAGATTTGGAAATTATTGAAACAGAAATGATGTTGGCTGACCTTGAGTCAATACAAAAAAGATTAGAAAAAAATAATAAGAAAAATGTAGATGAGGAGCAATTAAAAATATTAGAAATTGCTTCTGACTGCATAAATAATTCCAAAGATATTCAAATACTTTATGAACAATTTGATAAAAAATTAATAAGCCAAAGTGGTTTATTATCTTTAAAGCCTAAAATTTTTGTATGTAATGTTGATGAGGCAAGTGTTCAAAATGGAAATAAATACACTCAAGCATTTATTGATAAATATGGTGAAAAAAATACCTTAATAGTTTCAGCTGATATTGAGAACCAAATAAATCAATTAGAAAATGAAGAAAAAGAAAATTATATGGAGATGATTGGATTAAAAAGAACTGGTTTAAATATGTTAATTCAAAAAGGTTACAATATTTTAGAGCTAGACACTTATTTTACATCTGGGCCTGAAGAAACTAGAGCTTGGACTATCCAAAAAAATTGTACTGCACCAAAAGCAGCTGGTGAAATACACACTGATTTTGAAAAAGGTTTTATAAGAGCTGAAACAATTGCTTATGAAGACTTCATAGCTAATGATGGTTGGGTCAATTCAAAGACAAATGGAAAAATGAGACTTGAAGGAAAAGATTATATTGTCAAAGATGGTGATATATTAAACTTCAGATTCAATACGTGACCAAATTTTCTTCATACTAAAGTAAACTAGAATAGTTAAAATAATTAAATACAAGATAGCCTTAAAGCCCATCTTGTGTCTGCTTTCTAAATGAGGTTCAGCTGCCCACATTAAAAATGTTGTAACATCTTTTGCCATTTGCTCTTTAGATGCTGTAGTTCCATCACTATATTCTACCAAACCATCTGATAATGGTTCTGCCATCTTAATATTATTTCCATACATAAACTTGTTATAGTAAACACCATCATCAAGCGTTACACCACTCGGTGGATCTTCGTAACCAAGTAGCAATGAGTAAATATAATCAACCCCACCAGTTCTAGCTTTTGCTAGCACAGACATATCAGGAGGATAAGCTCCTCCATTTGCTGCTTGAGCTGCTTTAACATTTTCATAAGGCATGACAAATTTATCAGATAACTTAGCGGGTCTTACAAACATTTCTCCATCATTATTGGGTCCATCTGTAACTTCAAAACTTGCAGCTATTGCTTTAGCCTGCTCTTCTGTAAACTCTGGTCCACCTGGCTCAAATAAGTTTCTATAACTTACATATTTCATTGAATGGCACGATGCACAAACCTCAGTATAAACTTGATATCCTCTTTGAAGTGAACCTCTGTCAAATTTTCCAAATAATCCCTTAAAACTCCAATCTGTTTTTAAAAGATCGACTTTTTCTGCAGCATTAACTGTAAGAGTTCCTACTAATAAAAAAATAATTGAATAACTAATTTTTAAAATATTTTTCACTTAATTAATTTAAACTTTCTTTTTTTTTAACAGCTGATGCCATTGGCATCCCTCCAAGCACTGGTTCTGTAATACTTAAGGGTAATGGTATGGTTTTTTCTTTAAATCCTAATACCGGTAAGATTATTAAAAAGTGAATAAAGTAGTAAGCTGTGGCAACCCTGGCAATCAATAAGTAAAGCCCTTCAGCTGGCATCGCACCTACGTAACCTAGAACTAATACATCCACTACTAGTATCCAATAAAATTGTTTGTAAAGAGGTCTAAATACTGCTGATCTAATTTTTGAAGTATCCAACCAAGGCAGTGCAGCTAAAATTAAAATTGCCGATAGCATTGCAACTACTCCCATTAATTTATCAGGAACTGATCTTAGGATTGCATAAAATGGTAATAGATACCACTCTGGAACGATATGGGCTGGTGTTACCATTGGGTTTGCTTCTATATAATTATCTGCATGCCCTAAAATATTTGGTGAATAAAAAACAAAAAATGCAAATACAATCATAAACATTAATAGTGCAAAGCCATCCTTGATCACAATATATGGATGGAATGGTACTGTATCCTTAGAAGGTTTTTTAACATCAATCCCCACTGGGTTATTGTTTCCAGGAACATGAAGCGCCCAAATATGAAGAACGACTAAGCCCAAGATTAAAAATGGTATTAAGTAATGTAATGTGAAAAACCTTGTTAAAGTTGGGTTATCTACAGAATAACCTCCCCACAACCAATTAACTATTCCCTCACCCACTAAAGGTATGGCGCTAAAAAGATTTGTAATAACTGTTGCTCCCCAAAAACTCATCTGACCCCATGGTAAAACATATCCCATAAATGCTGCTGCCATCATTAAAAGGTAAATTATTATTCCAATAATCCAAATAATTTCTCTTGGAGATTTATATGATCCATAAAACAAAGATCTAAATATGTGAATATAAACTGCTAAGAAAAACATTGAAGCACCGTTTGCATGAATATATCTTATTAACCAACCATAGTTAACGTCCCGCATGATATGTTCAACACTTTCAAAAGCCATGTCAGCATGAGCAATGTAGTGCATAGCCAAAGTTAAACCGGTAACGATTTGTGTAATTAAACAAAAAGTTAAAATCCCACCAAATGTCCACCAATAATTTAAATTCTTAGGTGTTGGATAATCAGTTAAATGACTAGCGAGTGATAAAAGTGGAAGCCTGTCATTAAACCATTTTCCAAATTTTGAACTAGGAACGTACTCGTGATCACTCATAATTATTTATTATCCAATTTTAATAGTGTTGCTGTTAACAAATTCATATTTTGGAACTTCCATGTTTGTTGGAGCAGGACCTTTTCTAATTCTTCCAGAGATATCATAATGTGAACCATGACAAGGACAAAACCAACCATTGTAGTCTCCTTTATCATTTAAAGGGACACATCCTAAATGCGTACAGACACCTAACATAACTAACCATTCTGGATCTTTTGCTCTATCCTCATCTTTTTGAGGGTCTTTTAAATCTTCCATTTTAACAGCTCTTGCTTCAGCTACTTCCTCGGGTGTTCTTCTTTTAATAAAAACTGGTTTTCCTCTCCAGAGTACAGTGATTGTTTTTCCAGGTTGAACTGAACTTACATCAACTTCTGTGCTAGCTAATGCTTTAACAGATGCATCTGGGTTCATTTGATCAACAAGTGGCCAAACAACAGCTCCTACCCCAACAGCACCTACCGCATATGAGGCTGTAAATAAAAATTCTCTTCTTTCAGGTTTTTTTTCAGACATCTTTAATTTTTTGTATATTGTTATCTAATATATGATTTCATATAAGAAAAAAGTTTTTTTTCCACTGAAACAATGACACATAAAACATGAATTTGAGACCTAAAATAGCCTTATATGAACCTGATATTCCTCAAAATACAGCTGCTATTATCAGAACATGTGCATGTCTAGGGGCTGATTTAGAAATAATTGAACCATGTGGTTTTTTATTCAGCGATAAAAGATTTAAAAGAGTTGTGATGGATTATATGGATGAAAAAATGATAAGATTTTATCAAAGTTCAGATGAATTTTTTAAATCAAAAAAGAATGAGAGAGTAATATTATTAACAACTAAATCAGCAGATTCTTATACTGACTTCAAATTTGAGAGTAATGATACACTTTTATTTGGAAGAGAAAGTGCTGGCGTACCAGACCATGTTCATAATTTAATTAAGTATAGGTTAAAAATACCCATGATGGACAATAAAAGATCTTTAAATATAGCCTCTTCAGTTGCTATAATTCTTTCAGAAAATTTAAGGCAAACTAACTTTAATAAATAATGGACAAAGAAATTAAAAAAAAACTTGCTTCTAATTGGTTTAAGTTGCTGCAAAACACAATTTGTAATGACATTGAAAAACTAGAAGGTAAGAAATCTAAGTTTAAATCTAAAACTTGGAATAGAAGTGAAATTAAGGATGAAGGTGGTGGAGAGTTTAGAATTTTAAAAAATGGTAAGATTTTTGAAAAAGTTGGTGTAAATTTTTCAGAAGTGCATGGAAAGTTTTCAAAAAAAATGAGTAAAAAAATCCCAGGTGCCTCTAAAAATCCAAATTTTTGGGCATCAGGAATTTCTATTGTAATGCATATGAAAAATCCTCATGTTCCAGCAATTCATTTTAACACTAGATTTATCTACACAACACATGGATGGTTTGGTGGTGGTATGGACGTAACCCCTTGCATCCAAGATCTTAAAGAAAAAAGCTTCCTTCATACTGAATTAAAAAAAATGTGTGATCGACATGATAAAAAATTTTATAAAAAATATAAAAAGTGGTGTGATGAATATTTTTATTTACCCCATAGAAAAGAAACAAGGGGAATTGGTGGTATTTTTTTTGATTACAAAAAAAAAGATTGGGAGAAAGACTTTAAATTTGTAACAGATCTTGGAGTTACCTTTCAAATGTTATTTAACTCGATAATACAATTGAAACACAAAAAGAAATGGACTGTAAAACAAAAGGAGATACAATATATTAAAAGAGGTAGATATGCTGAGTTTAACTTACTATATGATAGAGGAACAAAATTTGGCCTACAAACAGGTGGTAATGTTGAGGCAATATTAATGTCTTTACCTCCAATAGTAAAATGGAATTAAAATGGATAAAGAACCAATAACAGCAGATGGTCTTGAAAGTTTAAAGGAAGAGTTAATTTTTTTAAAAGAAAAAAAAAGACCTCAAATAGTTGCTGCGATATCTGAAGCAAGATCTCATGGAGATCTGAAAGAGAATGCTGAATATCATGCTGCAAAAGAAGAACAATCTCATAACGAAGGAAGGATTACAGAAATAAATGATATTATTGCAAGAGCAAATGTTATTGATGTAACCAAAATGAGTAATGATGGCAAAGTCATCTTTGGCTCAACTGTAGATTTAGAAAATTTGGATACTGGAGAAAAAATTACCTATAAAATAGTTGGAAAAGACGAGGCTGACCTTCAAAAAAAACTGATATTTTTTCAATCACCTATAGGTAGAGGTTTAATTGGAAAAAACAAAAATGATTTAGTTGAAATTAAAACTCCCGCAGGTGTAAAAAACTTTGAAATTAAAGATGTAAAGTACGTTTAATTACTTACTATTTTTTGAAGTTCTTTATCTGAAATTTTAAAATCATTACTAGTCCAGACTTCTTCTATTGCTTTTAACTTCTGTCCCAGCTCCTTTCCCTCAGGAATTTTATATTTTTCCATCAAAGTACTAGCTTTAAATGGCATAACAGGCATTTCTTTTTTTTTAAAAATTTCAATCATTTTAATTAACTTATTGTCTACTTTTTTGGATTTAAAAATTTTAAAATAAAGAACATCTAATAATGCCTCCCTGCCATTAAAATAAAAAATTTTATTTAGATTTTTTTCTGAAAAGGTTTGGTTCGTATTTTTTTCTAAATTAAACTTATTTAAAAATATAAGTCTTTTTTGATCTTTTTTGGATAAATTAAATTTATAAATAAAGTAATCTACATTATCAGTTCCATCAATAATCATTAAAGATAATAAGAAAATAAAGTCCATTTCAAGAAAGTTTTTTTTTGCAAAACTATTCATTTTATTGAATAGAGAAATATTTTTTATTTGTGGAAAAATAAGATTTATAATCTCTAAACAATCCTTATCCTTAGTTAACTTTAGAAAACCATTTGATTTTAATAATTTTTGAAATTCATCTATTAATCTTTCTGAGGAAATACTTGAAACACCACTTAGGTTTTTTTTAATTGCTTTAATAACTTGTGGGTCATGACTATGCTTAGAATAACTAAGAAAAAATCTGACATATCTTAATACCCTTAAATAATCCTCTTTAATTCTGGTTTCTACATTTCCAATAAAATTAATTTTTCCTCTTTCTAAATCTTTTTTTCCATCAAATGGGTCAAATAAACTTCCTTCAATATCCGCGTAAATAGAATTGATAGTAAAATCTCTTCTAGAAGCATCTTCTTTCCAGCTATCAGAGAACTCTACTTTTGCATGTCGTCCATCTGTATCAATGTCTTTTCTCAATGATGTAATTTCAAACTTTATATCATTAATTAACGCTGTAATTGTTCCATGTTCTATTCCACTCTCGTAATATTTTATGTCCTTTTTAGTAAGAGCCTCACAAACCTCTTTTGGATTTAAATTAACTGCTAAATCTATGTCATCATATGCTTCTTTATTAATAATCTTTCTTACACATCCACCTACATACCGGATTTCACTATTGCTAGAGTATGAATGAATTGCTTCAAATATTTTTGAAACCTCTGTTTCCTTTTTAATATTTTTGAAGCCTAAATTTATGTGATTAAGGTTTTGAGATCTAAAAAAAATTTTATCTAATAAGCTATTCATATATGGCTGGCCCACAAGGATTCGAACCTCGGATCTCTGTACCAAAAACAGATGTGATACCACTTCACCATGGGCCAATATTAGTTGCATATATCACAAAAAAAAAAAATTATATAGTTTTTGATTCAATACACCAGTGGTTATTAAATTTTCGTTTATATTGGCTGCATGCTTTTTTGCAGGCCTTTTTGGAATGAAAATAAGCCACTATTGAGGATCCTGATCCGGACATTCTAACAAATAGGGTGTTGGGTAAACCATTGAGGTAGGATTTAATTCTTTTAAGTTCTGGATATTTATTTAAGGCAACCTTTTCAAGATCATTGTCCAAATTTTTTAAATATTTTGCTTCAAATAGTTTCTGTTTAGGAGGGTTAAATTGAGGTTTAGAGAATGAATCAACTTTAGAATAAATATATTTTGTAGAACATCCAAAGTTAGGTTTCGCAACCAATATATGAAATTTAATTTTATTTTTGAATTTTTTAATATCTCCATTAGATAAAAGAATAGCAAGTGATGGCTTTATACCTAAAATCACATCTGATCCTATTTCATTACTTATTTTTTTTGAGTCATTTTTTTTTATTTTAATTAATTTTTTTTCAATAAAAAAATTTAATAGACTGGCAGCATTCATAGACCCACCTCCCATTCCGGCTTTTTGAGGTATATGTTTTATAACTTTAATTTCAAATTTTTTATTATTCAAAAGTTTTTTGTTATCTAAAATTTTTAACAATTTTGAAATAGTATTAATTTTACTGATGTTTTTAGAAAATCTTCCAATAAAATTGATTTTATGCTGTTTTGTATTGCTTTCTGTTATTGTAATTGAATCATGTAAATCGATAAAAGAAATTAAACTTTCGATATTATGAAGCTTTGATTTTTTTCCTGTAACGTTTAGAGCTAAATTTATCTTTGCATAAGACTTTATCTTAAAACTATTCATAATTTAGGAATTTTTTAATCCCTCTAATAATTTATTTTTAATAGTTTTTTTCATGGCATCTTCAGTCTCATCTAAATTTAAAACAGCTTGCCAAAAATATCTTGCTTGAATTTTTCTATCAAGCTGCCAAAGAATATCACCGTAATGATCATTAACTACTGGATCCTGAGGCATTAATTCAACTGCTCTTTTAAGAAAATTTTCTGCTTTTTCATATTCGTCAACTAAGTAATATGCCCAACCGATTGAATCAATAATGTATGGATCGTTACTTCTGGCTTCATAAGCTTTTTCAAGCATTTTAAGAGCAGTATCAATTTTATGCTCTCTTTCCAACCATGAGTAAGCTAAATAATTTAATACATAAGCATCATCTGGGTTGGCTTCTAGAGACTTTAATAAATCTTTATCTGCTTTTACATAATCTCCAGATCTCTCGTAACTTCCTCCACGCCTATATAATATTTCAGCGTATAAGTCAGAATTAGCGTTCATTTTTAAAAGTATTTGATCATAAAAATTTATTGCTTCAATATATTTTTTTGCATTTTTATGCATATTTGCAATATCAAATATAATTTTTTTATTTGGGTTTTTAATTTCTTTAAATTTTTCATTGATAAATTTTAGAGATGCTTCTTTATTATTTTTTTTTAAAATAATTTGAGACTCTTTTTTTAACTTAAACCAATAATAAAATTCATGCTTTTTATCAAATGCTTCAAGAGTTTTTAATGTATTGGAATAATCATCACTCAAATAATAATTTTCAGCTAATAAAGACAAATTGAAAATAAATTTAGGATTTAAATAGTTTGCTATATTTAAATAAAAATTTGATTTCTCATAATCATTCTGAGAGGAATAGAGATTTGCTATTAGAAAAAATAGTTCACTAACAATGTCATTCGAATTTGTACATGAAAAAATTTCTTGGAAATTATCTAAGTTTTTATCTTCTATCCATTTTTTACCTTGAGAAATTAATACTGATGAATTTAAATAATCAAAATTATTAGTAACTTTTTTTGCCTTATCGTAATTATCTTTCTTGATTAAATAACTGATCAAAAAAAATACATACCTTGAATAATCAGCATCGTTTTGTGAATTAATTAATGTATTAAAATATCTCTCTGTATCTTTATCATTTAAATAACATCTTTGAAAAACTTCGTTAATAAATGAAAAATTTCCAAACGTATTTGTTTGTTTCACTAATTTTTTTTCTTCAAAAACTGATAAATATTGCTTGAAGGTTTCTGCAATGATTAATGAAAGTCTATCATTGTTAATAAATTCATATGATCTATCAATATAAACTTTACTTTTTTTAAAGTTTTTTTTCTTTAAACTATCAACCGCCAGCAACAAATTAGCCTGAAAAAAGTCAGAGTTGTTTTTTGTTGAGTTCTGTTTAACTTGATTAATTGCTTTCTCAACTTTGCCATCAAGTACTAAGGAAAATACATACCTCTCAAGATAGGCATCATGCTGTTTTATTAATATTTTTGATGAATTAAAAAATTTTAAAGCTTCTGTATTATCTAGATTTTCATAAGCTACAATTCCTGAAAAATAATTAGACAAATACCTTGCATTAAAATCATTTAAACTGGTATTTTTTGAGTATAATGGACTCTGATAAAGTATTAATATTAAAAAGAATTTAAAAAACTTTACCAACATTTGGCCATTCTATGTCTAAAAAAGTAATAAATCAAAAAACGAATTTTGACTCTGAGTTCTTAAACTCTACTGGATCTGACTTTATTTTTGATGAAAAACCAATCAATAGACTAAAAAATACTAGTAATGACTTAAAAAAAGATCTGAGTATTCAAAAAATAGATAAAGTTAAAGAGCTTGAGAATCTTAAAGAACAAATAAACTCAATTAGTGATTGTAACTTAAAGAATAATTCAAAAAAAATAATTTTAGGAGATGGAAATATTAATAGCCCTATAATGTTAATTGGTGAAGCTCCAGGCGTTGAAGAAGATAATGCCGGATTAACTTTTATGGGTGAGGTAGGAGATCTTTTAAAAAAAATGCTAATTGCAATAAATATTGAAAAACAAAATATTTATACAACATATGCTGTAAACTTTAGGCCCCCTGAAGATCGAAAGCCAAACTCTACAGAAATTAAAAGATATTCTCAATTTTTACAAAAACATATTTCAATAATAAATCCTAAAATAATAATTCTTATGGGTAGTACTGCTATGGAATCTTTAACTGGTTTAAATAGTAAAATTTCTATTGAAAGAGGAAAATGGAAAGAAGTAATTGTAAAGAATACAAGTTACAACGTTATCATAACTTTTAACCCCTCTTATCTTTTAAGAGCTCCTGAAAATAAAAAACATTCATGGGATGACTTAAAAAAGATTAAACAAAAAATCTTAGAACTAAACCTATCCGTTTAATGAAAATCTTAGCAGGTGTTGATGAAGTTGGTAGAGGAAGCTTAATCGGACCCGTTTATGCAGCAGCTGTCATATTAAATAATTCTATTGATAAAAAATTATTAAAAGATTCAAAAACTCTAACAAAAGACAAAAGAGAAGAGCTTGAAAAATATATTAAAAAAAATTCTATATGGGCTATAGGTCAGGCGTCGACTAAAGAAATTGAAAAAATTAATATATTGCATGCAAGTTTACTTGCAATGAAAAGAGCCATTCTTAAATTGAAGATAAAACCTTCACTTGTTTTAATTGATGGTAACAAACTACCTGATTTAAAAAACTATAAATTAGAATATGTAATTAAAGGAGATCAAAAAATTCCAAGCATTTCTGCTGCATCAATTATTGCAAAAGTCAGTAGAGATAAATTTATTACAAAACTTTCAAAAGAATTTAATAATTATGGATGGGATACAAACTCTGGTTATGGAACCAAAGAACATTTAAAGGCAATTAAACAATTTGGTATTACCAAATATCACCGTAAAACATTTTCTCCTGTTAGTGATCTTCTATAAATCCTAATAATAGCAACACAAGATCTGGTTGTTTAAGAAATAATAAACACAAATTGAATCCATTTAATTCAATCACAGGTTGACCGTGGAATCTGTTTGGAGTCTAATTGTTTTATACAAAATGGAAAACAATTTTAAAAATAAGATTATTAATGGTGACAGTCTTGAGGAATTAAAAAAAATTCCAAGCGAAACCTTTGATCTTGTTTTTGCTGATCCACCATACAATTTACAATTAAAAAATTCACTTACTAGACCAGATAGAAGCAAAGTCAGTGCTGTTAACGATAAATGGGATCAGTTTGAAAGCTTTAAAAAATATGATGACTTTACGCTTGCTTGGCTTTCTGAATGTAAAAGAATATTAAAAAAAGATGGAGCCATCTGGGTTATCGGAAGCTATCATAATATTTTTAGAGTAGGCACTGCAATACAAAATTTGGGTTTTTGGATTTTAAATGATGTTATCTGGAATAAGAATAACCCAATGCCTAATTTCAGAGGAACAAGGTTTACAAACGCTCATGAAACTTTAATTTGGGCTTCTAAAAGTGAGAAGTCAAAATATACTTTTAACTATCAATCTTTGAAATGTTTAAATGACGATCTTCAAATGAGATCTAATTGGAATTTACCTATTTGTAATGGTGCAGAAAGACTTAAAAAAAATGGTAAAAAAGTTCACTCTACTCAAAAACCAGAATCTTTATTACATAGAGTTTTATTGGCATCATCAAACAAGGACGATTTAATTCTAGACCCATTCTTAGGATCTGGAACAACTGCAACGGTTGCAAAAAAATTAGGTAGAAAATATTATGGTATAGAGAAAGAGAAGACTTATTTTAAAGCAGCAGAAGAAAGGTTAAAAAATACAAAACCTTTGGAGGATAATTTCTTAGACACTTTAAAAAATAATCGATCTAAGCCTAGAATACCTTTTGGATCACTAGTAGAGCTTGGAATAATAAAGCCTGGAACAAGTATTTTTGATCAAAAGAAAAAAATAGTTGCTAAGATTATGGCAGATGGAAGTATCAAGCATAATCAAGCTGAAGGATCAATTCATAAAGTTGCAGCAACAATACTTGGTTCTGAAAGCTGTAATGGATGGACTTATTGGCATTGTACAGTGAATGGTGTTTCTGTGCCAATTGATAATTTAAGACAAAGATTAATTTCTAAAAATTAGTCTTTATAAATTTTACCAAGATAACTGTTAATAAATTTTTCATTTTTAACTAATTTTTTTATTACTAAATTTCTAATCCAAATTATTAATGGATTAGATAAATGAAAAGCAAAATAATTGAGTTTTGATTTCATATCAATCATCCTTACTCTTTTAACTCTTTCAGAGTTAAATTGAGTGTTTTCATTTTCTAAATTTTTATAAAGTTCATTGGCAACCTCTATTGATTGAGAGGCGCCTTGAGCAAAGGTTGGGGGTAAAGCAAAAAAGGCATCTCCAATGATAAAAGTATCTTTATTTTTTGGTTCATTGACATCAGAACTCACAAATATTGGAAAACATTTAATACTTTTTAGATTGTTCATTGTTTCAGTGGGTACTTGCTTTGATATTTCAGATATAATAGATGCAGCAAAATCTTTGTTCTCAAATAAAGAATAATCAGATAACTCTTTAGTGCTAAGCTTTTTTCTAAAAATGGTAATAAAATTAAACTGTCCTTTGCTATTAACCGGATAAAGAACTGAGTGTAAATTAGACCCTAAAAACAAAGATATATTCTGTGAGTTAATGCCCTTAAGGGCATCCTGGTCAATTGTTGCTCTTAAGGCAATAGAGTTAAAATACTTTGGCTTAGTTTCTTTATTGGCAATTAATGATTTTGTCTTTGAAAAAGTTCCATCGGAGATAATTAAGTAATCACATTTAACAGATAAACCATCCTCAAAAGAAACTTCTTTACTTTCTGCTTCTTCATTAATTTTTATAACTTTTTTATTATAATGAATAATATTTTCATGAAGCCCATCTTTTAAGAAATTAATTAAAGTAGAGCGTTGTAAGGTAGTATATTTTGTATCAGTGCTGTTAAACATGGATATATCTAAATCACATATTTTTTTATTATTTTTTAAAGAATAAAAATCTAGTTTATTGGGGTGAAATTTATCTTCTATCCTGATTTTTTGAAAATTTATTTGATTTAACAGTTTGATGCTATTAACTGAAAGTTGAATTCCATATCCTTTTTCCAAATTAACAGAAGCATTTTTCTCATAAATTGTCACTTGGTAATTAGAGTTTTGACTTAAAAGATTTGCAATATACAGACCTGAAATACCAGCTCCTATTATTGCTATATTTTTCATTAAATCTTTTTTAAATAATTAAAAATTTTTTTAGTAAATGTGGGCAAAGTATAATCTTCAAGCTTAGAGCTATCAATCCAAGAAGAGTTAGAAATTTCACCTTTTAACTTGGAAAACTTGATTATTACATTCATATTCATATTGGATATCTTGAAGTTTAAAGCTTTTGCTAAATTATCAGGTTTGGATATTTGCTTCATGGGAAATATTTGCAAATTCTTTAAAAAATTAAATTTAGTATTTTTGATTAACAAAAATTTATTATTCTTTTTATAAACTTCTAATAAATAAAATTTATCAATCTTCTTTTTTCTTTCTTTTATTA
Organism: Candidatus Pelagibacter sp. PS_16; assembly: GCF_059417965.1. Lineage (NCBI taxonomy): Bacteria > Pseudomonadati > Pseudomonadota > Alphaproteobacteria > Candidatus Pelagibacterales > Candidatus Pelagibacteraceae > Candidatus Pelagibacter > Candidatus Pelagibacter sp. PS_16. Next base: position 1,046,868 of record NZ_CM182074.1, read on the forward strand.
TTTCAAAATCTTTTTTTTTAAAAGACTTACAATTTTTAATTAAAGGACATTGGTGACATAAGGGATTTTTAGGTCGACAAATCAATGCACCTAGCTCCATTAGCGCTTGAGCATAATCGCTTGCTCTAGTTGAATTACCTAATATCTTTTTATTCTTAACAAGATTATCTTTTGTAATTTCTTTGAGTAATTTTAAATTTAATAATCTTTTAATTACTCTTTCAATATTTCCATCTAAGGGAATAAATGGCTTGTTAAAGGCAATTGCCATTATTGCATTAGAAGTGTAGTCACCTATTCCAGGTAATAATTTTAATTCATCAATCGTGTTTGGTAACCTTCTGTTAAAATTTTTTTCTAATATTTGTGCAGTCTTTTTTAAGTTTTTTACTCTTGAATAATAACCAAGGCCCTCCCAATATTTTAAAAGCTTATGTTCCTTAATTTTTGATAGAGATTTAATATCTGGAATATCTTTTATAAAATTATTAAAGTATGGAATTACAGTTGCAACCTGCGTTTGCTGTAACATAAATTCACTCACTAACGTATAATATTCTCGCTTAACTTGTGATAGCTCTTTTCTCCATGGGAGTGATCTTTTATTATTATCGTACCAATAAAGAATTTTTTTTGTTAGTATGGATTTGGTCATATGCAATTTAAAAATAATACTAAGCAGAGGTTTAAAACTATTCAAGGCTTAAGGTCTTTTAAAGACACTTTGCCAAAAAACATTAAAAAAATAATCAAAAAAAAGGGTCATATATTTTCTGAAACACTTAATAACTGGAAGTACATAGTTGGAGATGATCTTTTTCAAATATGCTATCCCAAATCCTTTAAAAATTCGAATAAATTTGGAGTAAGCACTCTTCAAATAATGGTAAAGAGAGGACATGAGATTGATTTAGAGTATTCTAAAAAAATAATAATGGATAAAATGAATAGTTTTTTTGGCTATGCCGTTGTTGAGAAATTGAAATTCATAAGCTTTGATGACGCCCAAACAAAGTTCAAAAAATTAGACACTAATGAAAATCATGTGACAAATATTAAATATGCAGATAGGATAAATAGTATTAAGAATGATAAAATTAAAAAATCATTACTTGAATTAACAAAACTATTTAAACAACGATGAAAAAATTCACCTCAACATTATTTATAATATTTTTAATCTTCTCCACTAAAGCGCTTGCTGCAGATAATGAAATGGTCAAAAGAATTTCTGAAGGAAAAGAAAGTGCGAAAATAACAATAATTGCATACGAGTCATTGACTTGTGGTCACTGTGCAAATTTTCATAAAGATGTATTACCTGAACTTAAAAAGGACTTCATTGATAAAGGATTAGTAAAAATAGAATTTAGACATTTTCCATTAGATTTAGCAGCTTTTAATGCATCAAAAATTGCTCAGTGTAATAACGATGGTAATTCAAATATTTTGCATATTTTATACTCTGGGCAAAAAAAATGGGCTAGAGGAAAAACTCCAGAAGAAGCAACGGGTTATTTAAAAAAATTCTTAGAAAGTGAAAGTGTAAACTTAGATTTTGAAAAATGCTTAAGTGATAAAGCTATAGAAGATTTTGTTTTAAATGATCGAATCGATGGGGTAAAAAAATTTGAAGTTAATGCTACTCCTACGATAATAATTAATGATAAAAAGTTTGATAAAGCCCTAAATTATAAGAATTTAAAAAAATATCTGGAAAAACTGATATAAGTTAGTCCATGGAGTTTAAAAAAATCCAATTAAACGGATTTAAATCATTTGCTGAAAAAACAAATTTTCTTATAGAACATGGCTTAACCGGTATTGTTGGTCCAAACGGTTGTGGGAAATCTAATATTGTGGAATCCTTAAGGTGGGTTATGGGTGAAACCTCAGCTAAGAGTATGCGTGGTTCAGGTATGGAAGATGTTATCTTTAATGGTACATCTAATAAATCTTCTAAAAATATAGCAGAGGTTTCTATTAGTGTAGATAATGCAAGTCATGATGGTCCAATGCAATATAAAGATTTAGATCATATTGAAGTTAGAAGAAAGATTGAAAAAGATAAGGGTTCAAAATTTTATATAAATGACAAAGAAGTTAGAGCTAGAGACGCTCAAATGTTTTTTGCAGATTTATCTACGGGTGCTCATTCACCATCAATGATTAGTCAGGGACGAATTGGAGCTTTAGTAACTGCTAAGCCTACTGACAGGCGTGCAATCTTGGAGGAAGCAGCTAATATTTCAGGGTTACATGTGAGAAGGCATGAGGCTGAACTTAGATTAAATGCTGCAGAGACAAACTTAAAAAGAGCTGATGAATTAAGAAGACAACAAGAAAAACAATTAGCAAACCTTCAGAAACAAGCTGAAGAGGCAACGAAATATAAACTTATATCTGAAGAAATAAAAAAAATTGAAGCAGGGCTATATTATTTAAAATTATTAGACATTGATAATGAGATTAGAATAGAAAATGAAATTAACAATGAAGCTGAAGGAGAAGTAAGTAACTTCAATCAACAGATTGCTCAATTTGAAAATTTAATTAAAACTGAAACAGATAAAGTTTCTCCCTTAAGAGAAAAAAATATAGAAAATCTATCCAAAATTCAAAGATTAAATTTAGAGCTACAAAATTTAGATGAAGAAAATGTTAGAACTCAAGATGAAATTGAAAATATTAAAAAATCCCTAAAAACTATCGAGGAAGATATAGACAGAGAAAAAGGGATTGTAATTGATGCTAACTCAAATGAAAGACGCCTAAAAGAAGAGAAAGCTGAATTAATAGAAATAGATTCTAAATATTTTGAAACAGAAAAATTATCAAACGAAGATCTTGAGAAGGCAAAAAACCTATTAAAAGATGAACAAAAATCTGTTGATGAAATTATTAATATTTTTGCTGATGGAAATATAAATATTGCTATTGGGCCAATTAAAAATGTTAAAAATACAATCACCAGAGCTAAAGAATTGATTAATAACAATGAAATTAATCAAGCGCTTACTTTACTTGATAGATGTCAAATTGAAATAGATGGTTTTTTAGATAATCTTGAAGATGAAGAGAGTAAGAAAAAGCTTTCTAATATTAATGAAAAAAATGAAAATATAAAATTATTGCAAGAAAAATATGCTGATAGTTTTAGTAAAAATCAATCAATAAAAAAAGAGTCTGTAAAAAGAAATGAAAGAATTAAAGCCATAGAATCAGAAGTTGAAAGTTGGAAAAACTTACTCTCTAATTCTGAAAAAATGGTAACAGAATTAACTGAAAGAAAAAATAAATTACTATCACAGTTAAATGAGCGTGATCAACAACCCAAAGCCCAAGCAGAAAGAAAAGGGCAAATTACTGAGGGTCTAAGAATTTCACAAAATGAAAAAATTGAAAATGAAAAAATAATTGAAGAAACAGATAAAAAGATAAACTCTTTAAGACTTGAGTTAAATGACGTTCAAGAAAGATCTATTCAAATCAGAGAAAGAAAAGCTAGCTCAGGAGCAACTGTCGAAGGTTTAAAAAAACGTAAAGAAGATCTGTTAGAAAGAGTTAGTTCTGAACTTAATCTTGAAGAAAATGATATTCTAGAAAATTCTAATTTAAATGGTGTTGAAGAGCTACCTGACTCTGTTGCGCAAGAAGATGCTTTAGATAAAAAAAAAAATGAAAGAGAAAAATTGGGATCAGTTAACCTTAGAGCTGATGAAGAAACTAGTAAATATGAAATAGAAATTAAAAAAATGGAACAAGATAGAGAAGATCTTGTATCTGCTATTATAAAATTAAAAGAAAGTATTAATGAATTAAATCAAAAAGGAAGAGAAAGACTATTAGAAGCTTTTGAAAAAGTTAATAGAAAATTTAATGAAGTTTATACAAAACTATTTAACGGTGGAAATGCAAAACTAGAGTTAGTAGACTCTGATGACCCTCTTGAAGCTGGTTTAGAAATGCTGGTAAGTCCTCCTGGTAAAAGACTTCAGTCTATAACTTTATTATCTGGTGGTGAACAAGCTTTAACAGCCTTGTCTCTTATTTTTGCAGTGTTCCTTACTAACCCATCTCCAATCTGTGTTTTAGATGAGGTTGATGCTCCACTAGATGATGCTAACGTAACAAGATTTTGTGGACTTCTTGATGATTTAACTAAAATAACTGACACTAAATTTATTATCGTAACTCACCATGCTCTAACTATGTCAAAAATGAATAGACTTTATGGAGTTACAATGCCTGAAAAAGGTATTAGCCAACTTGTTGCTGTTGATTTACAAAAAGCAGAGAGCATGGTTGCTTAACAATTTGAATGCCAAAAGATAGCCTTAAAACTCGCTTGGAGATTGCAAAAAATAAGCTTTCTAAGAAAAATCTGTATAAAAATGAAGAGGCGCCCTCTTCTATTGGGACTGCCTTTAAATTAAGTACAGAATTAGTGTCCGCAGTGGCAGTTGGGACAATTATAGGGTTTATTTTAGACAAGACCTTTGGTACTAAGCCCTGGTTAATATTAATATTTTTTTTTGTAGGTGTTGTTGCTGGAATTATAAACGTATTCAGATCTGCAAAAAATATGCAAAAATAGATTTAAAAAATTATGGCTACAAACCCGATGAACCAATTCGAAGTTTATAGAATTGGACCAGAAATTAAATTAGGCGCAATAGATATTTCTTTCACAAATGCAAGCTTGTTTATGGTGATTAGTTCTCTTGCAATCTTACTAATTTTTAATTTAGGGTCAAAAAAAAATTCTTTACTACCAAGCAAGATGCAACTTCTTTCTGAATTAAGTTACACTTTTGTTTCCAAAATGATTAGTGATACCGCAGGATCAAAAGCAAAACCTTACTTTGCGTTTATCTTCTCAATATTTATGTTTGTGCTATTCTGTAACATGTTTGGGATGATCCCTTATGCCTTTACAGTAACTAGCCATATCATTGTTACTTTTATCTTGGCTTCATTTATTTTTGTGGGTGTAACAATTATTGGATTTATGAAACATGGATTAGGATATTTAAAACTATTTGTACCTAGCGGAGTACCTGCTGTACTATTACCACTAATAGTTGTTATAGAAATAATTTCTTACTTAAGTAGACCAGTTAGTCTTTCAGTTCGTTTATTTGCAAACATGATGGCTGGTCATACAATGATGAAAGTTTTCGGAGGCTTTGTAATAAGCCTTGGAATAGTTGGTGGATGGCTTCCACTGAGTTTTTCGGTTGCATTAACTGGCTTGGAAATACTAGTTGCTTTTCTTCAAGCATATGTTTTCGCAATCTTAACCTGCATCTACTTAAATGATGCATTAAATTTACACCATTAACTAACATAAGGAGGATATAATGGAATTAGAAGCAGCAAAAATGATCGGAGCAGGACTAGCAGCAATAGCTCTAGCGGGTGCCGGTGTTGGGATTGGAATTATCTTTGGTAATTACCTTTCTGGCGCAATGAGAAACCCATCTGCAGCTCAAAAACAATTTCCTAATCTTTTATTAGGTTTTGCTTTAGCTGAAGCAACTGGCCTATTTGGATTAGTTGTAGCGTTAATTATTTTATTTGCATTTTAAATTTAATGATTAAAAAAATATTTTTTCAGTCGATATTTTTAAGCTTCCTGTTTTTTATGGAAGCTTTTGCAGCTGAAAGCGGTGGAATGCCTCAATTAAATCCAGAGTTTTGGGTTTCTCAAATTTTTTGGTTAATTATTACTTTAGGAATTTTATATGTTGTTTTATCTAAACTTATACTTCCAAAAATAAGTGCCAATCTAGAAACTAGAAAATCTCAAATTTTAGAAAATATTGAGGCTGCGGAAAAACAAAGAGAAGAAAGTGAACAAAAAATTGAAGAATACGAAAAGATAGTACAATCTAGCAAGAATGAAGCAAAAAACTACTTTAAACAAGCTAGAGAAAAAGTACTGAAAGATATTGGTGTAAAGAAAGAAATACTGGAAAAAGAGCTTGATGAAGAAGTTAATAAAGCTGAGATTGAGATAAAAACTTTTAGAGATAATGCACCAGAAAAAATCAAAAAAATTGCTGTAGAGACCTCTTCGGACTTACTGCAGGAACTAATAGGAGCTGAAGTTAACAGTAGTAGTATTTCTGCAATAGTAGAAGATCTTTCAAGAAAAAAAATGGATGAATATTATGGTAATTGATGCAACTTTTTGGGTAGCTATATCCTTTTTAATATTTATTGGAGCTTTAGTTTATTTAAAAATACCTCAAAAGATTAATGAACTTTTAAATAAGCTTATCCTTGATATTAAAAATGAAATAGATGAAAGTGAAAAACTAAGACAAGAGGCAAAGGTTTTATTAGATAACGCTCAAAATAAACTTGATACCGCACAAACTGTGAGCAATGATATTTTACAACAAGCCAAAAAAGATAGCGATCATCTTATAATCGAAATGAATGATAAATTTCATAAATCTTCAGAAATTAAAAAAAGTTTAGCAGAAAATAAAATTTCACAAATGAAAGAAGCTGCACTTAAAGAAATAAAAGATGTTTCAATTAAAATTGCTGTTGATTCTGTTAAAAAAATTATTAACACATCTGTTGATAAATCAAAACTTGATGGTCTTTTTGAAAAAAACCTTGAAGAAACAAAAATAGCTTTAAAAAAAATAAGCTCATAATTACCTTACAATTTTTTAAAAAAACTATAAATTAACCCAATGAAATCTATTGTCATTGGTTCTGGATTTGGTGGTATAGCTGCAGCATTAAGATTAAGAGCCAAAAATCATAAAGTAACTTTAATAGAAAAACACCCTGACTTGGGTGGAAGAGCTAGAGTGTTTAAAAAAAATGGTTTTACTTTTGACGCTGGTCCAACAGTAATTACTGCGCCATATCTAATTGAAGAGCTTTTCACTTTATTTAATAAGAAGTCTCAAGATTACATAAAACTCACTCCCTTAAAAATTTGGTATAGATTTATTTATGAAGATGGAGGTGTATTTGATTACTCTGGTGATGAAGATCAAATGAAAAAACAAATTGAAGAAATAAACAAAGATGATGTCAAAGGATATGAACAACTTGTAAAATTTACAAAAAAAATATTTGATAAAGGCTTCACAGAACTAGCTGATGTTCCATTTGATAAACCTCTTGTGATGATGAAACAATTGCCTTCTTTACTAAAACTTAAAAGCTATAAATCAGTTTATTCATTAGTTTCTTCATATATAAAAAATGAAAAATTAAGACGTATGCTAAGTATGCATCCTCTATTAGTTGGCGGAAACCCCTTTACTACAACATCAATATACGGATTAATTCTATATCTCGAAAAAAAATGGGGCATACATTACTCAATGGGTGGAACTGGGAACATAATCAGTGGCTTAGAAAAATTAATGATTGAACAAGAAATTGAAGTGATCAAAGGACATGAGGTTACTGAGATAATTTCTGATAATGGGAAAATTAGTGGAGTAAAATTAGACAATCAAAAAGAAATACTTTCAAATAATGTAATATGTAATGCTGATCCTCCTGCTGTATATGAAAAACTTCTAAGTCTAAATAAAACAAGCCCTCTATTTAGATGGAAACAAAATCGAATGCAGTATTCTATGGGTCTATTTGTTTACTATTTTGGAACAAAAAAAACATACCCAGATGTTGAGCATCACACAATCAAATTTGGTGATAAATATAAAGAACACCTGTGTGATATTTTTGATAATAAAAAATTAAATGATGACATAAGCTATTACCTTCATAGACCATCAGCTACAGACAAATCAATGGCGCCTGAAGGAAATGATTGCTTTTATGTTCTTGTACCCGTCCCAAACAATCAATCCAAAATTGATTGGAAAATTGAAGGTGAAAAAATGAAGAATTTAGTAATAGATAAAATGGAAAAAGCATTACTACCGAATCTTAGAGAAAACATTATTGAAGATTTCTACTTAACGCCAGATTATTTTGAAAATGAATTGAATACCAAATTTGGATCAGGTTTTTCGATTCAGCCAAAATTTACTCAATCTGCATATTTTAGATTTCATAATAAATCAGAAATTTATGATGGATTATACTTTGTTGGAGCAGGAACGCACCCCGGTGCAGGGGTTCCAGGTGTACTCTCTTCAGCAAAGGTTTTAGATAAAATATTATAATGTCAAAAAATAATTATTTATCTATTTATGCCAAGTCGTTTAACTGGGCAGGTTTTTTTTTACCAAAAAATATTTATGAAAAATGCTCATCTCTTTATGATTTTTGTCGAACAATAGATAATATTGCTGATGATAAAAATGAACTAAATATTAAAAAGAAAAATTTATTAATTTTTAAGAATGATTTTATAAATAAAAACTTTGATAATTTGATAATAAAAAATATGTGGATCCTTATGGAGGAAAATAAAATTTCAATCAAGATTGTTGAAGATTTATTTGACGGTATTGAGTCTGATTTAAATGAAGTAGTTAAATTTAACAAAAAAAAAGAATTGTTAATATACTCTTATAGGGTTGCTGGTACTGTAGGCTTAATGATGGCAAAAATTTTAGGTGTACAAAATAAAAACTCCATGAAATCAGCAATAGATCTTGGTATTGCAATGCAATTAACAAATATTTCAAGAGATGTAATTGAGGATATGAATAATAATAGATTTTATATTAATCATGACTTCGAGACTATAAAGAATACATTAAGTATGGCTGATTTGTTCTACGAAAGCTCCTTTGCCTCTATAAAAGAAATTCCTTTTAGGTTTAGGTTTGCAATACTTGTTGCTAGAAGAATTTATAGAAAAATTGGTGCTAAAATTTTACAAAAAGAAAATATATACAATTACAATAGAAGCGGAAAAATCTATGTAGCTAATTTAGGTAAGTTGTACCAAACATTTCTATCTATATTAGACTTGATAAAACTCATATTTATAAATGAAAAAAACCACCTTAGAAATAAAGAGCATCTTTTAATCAATGAAGAAATAGATTTAAATGAAAGAATTTGATTATATCATAATTGGAGGTGGATGTGCAGGATTGTCACTTGCGTATGAGCTAGACCTTCATAACAAACTAAAAGATGCAACTTTAGCAATCATAGAGCCACGATTAGAATACAAAAGAGATAAGACTTGGTCTTATTGGAAGACCATAGATCATAACTTTCAAGATTGTGTTCAGAAAAGTTGGAATAATTTTTCAATAAATATACCTGGAAAAATAAAATTTTTAGAGTGCAACGGATTACCTTATGAAGCTATAGATAGTGGTTTATTTTATGAAAAAATAAATACACGATTAAAAAAAAATAAAAATATTAGCTTTTACAAAAATACTAATGAAATAGACCTAAATAGTGCTTTTATCTTTAATAGCGTTCCCCTACTGGATTCTAAAGAGGATAAGCTCTGGCAACATTTTAAAGGTATTGAGATCGAAACTAAAAAAAATGTATTTGATGATGAAATTTTTAATTTGATGGATTTTGATTGTGATCAACGTGATAGTGTTCATTTTTTTTACACATTACCTTATACAAAAAATAAAGCTTTAATTGAAACTACTTGGTTATCTAAGATAAAAAATGATTCTTTAAAAGATTATGATGAACAATTAAAAAATTATATAAGAAATCATCTTAATATCAGAGATTATAAGGTTAACTATAGCGAAGTAGGTGCAATCCCATTATTTCATCCCACAGTTTCTAATGAAAGAAATAAAATGAATATAGGTACTGCTGGAGGAATGACTCGATTGAGTACTGGTTATACCTTTTTAAATATACAAGAGCAGAGCAAATACATAAGAAAAAATATTCACACTATCAAAGAGAGTAAAAGATATGAAATTAATAAAAAATATAAATTTTTGGACGAAATATTTTTAAAAGTTCTTAATTACCATCCTGAAAAAATGGCAAATATATTTTTTGATATGTTTAGCAATTCGCCTGAGACAATTATTAAATTTTTGTCTAATAAAAGTAGTTTATTACAAGATTTATTTATAATACTCAAAATGCCTAAATGGCTTTTTATCAAAATATTTTTTAAAAATGATAAATAATCAAATTAAAAAAATTAATTTCTTTCACTCTATTATTTTTTTATTTTTTTCTGCTTCACTTGCTCTTATTTTTGATCAATTTAAAAGTCTGTCTATATCTCCAATTATTTGTCTATTACTAATCCTATCAATTGGAATCTCACATGGTGCATTGGACAATCAAAAAGGTAAAAGACTGATAAAATTATATAATATTAATAATATTTATTATTTTTACTTAATTTATTTAATAATTGCTGCTACTACAATTACTATTTGGTTACTTGCACCAACTTTATCACTGATTATTTTTTTAGTTTTTGCTGCCTATCATTTTGGTAAAGAAGATACAGAATTTCTAATAACTAAAAAATCTAACATAAATATAATTCTTTATTTTCTAAAAGGGATATTAATTATTATTACACCCTTAATGTTTCATTTTGTTGAGACAATCAATATTTTTAAATTATTATTAATACAAAATGAAAGTTTTTATTTATTTTTAAATTTTATAGAAAATAATTATATAATTTCTTTTATTTTTTTAATCTCCTTACTCACAAATATTTATTTTTTTTTAAAAGGTTTCAAACTAGTTAACTTATTAATATTTTTTGACTTCACTTCAATTTTAATTTTAAATTACTTCTTTGCACCTTTGGTAGCCTTCACATTATATTTTTGCTTTTTGCATTCTTTTAGGCACTCTCTCTCATTAATTACTGAATTAGATAAATATAATTTTAAAAATGGGCTATTAATTTTTATTAAAAAAGCTGCGCCCTTGACGATTTTGACTGCTATTTTCTATTTGTTAAGCTTATATTATCTTTCAAATCACTATCTAGTAAACGAGGCAATATATAAAGTTATATTTATTGGTTTGGCGTCCTTAACCTTTCCACATATATTGCTTGAATACTTTCTAGAAAAAAATGAAAAATAAAGAAATTAAAATATTATTATCAGCACCACGTGGCTTTTGTGCTGGTGTTGAGCGAGCTATAGAAATTGTCAAAAAAAGTATTACAAAATATGGAGCTCCAGTTTATGTGCGTCATGAAATAGTTCATAACAAATATGTTGTGGATAGTCTTAAGGCAATTGGTGCAATATTTGTAGAAGAACTTGATGAGATTAAAGATAAAAATAGGCCTGTAATATTTTCTGCTCATGGTGTTCCAAAGTCAGTACCACAACAAGCAAATGGCTATAAAATGGAATATATAGATGCTACTTGTCCACTTGTATCCAAAGTACATAGAGAAGCAGAAAATCTTTATAAAGCTGGATACCATATTGTCCTTATAGGACATATTAATCATCCCGAAGTTATAGGAACTATGGGGCAATTGCCTGAAGGCTCAATTGATTTAATTCAGGATGAACATGATGTTGAGACTTATGAACTAGATGATAATAAAAAAATTGCTTATGTTACCCAGACAACACTCTCAGTTGATGACACAAAAAATATGATTAAAGCTTTAAAAAAAAAATTTCCTAAAATTAAAGAACCATTTAAAGAGGATATTTGTTACGCAACTACTAATCGTCAATCTGCTGTAAAAAATATAGCTAAAAAATGTGACATGTTTTTTGTTTTAGGAAGCAGAAATTCTTCAAATTCTGTGCGCCTAGTTGAGGTAGCTGAACAATCAGGGTGTCCTCATTCTGAATTGATACACTCCGATAGTGAAATTCCATTTGAAAAATTAGAAAATTGCAAAGTTATTGGTATTTCCTCTGGAGCCTCTGCACCAGAGATTTTAGTTGAAAACTTTATTAACGAAATTAAAAGTAAATTTAAAGTAAAAATCGAAATAGTTGAGATCATAAAAGAAAATATTGTATTTAAAGTTCCAGGAAAATTGAATTAAATGGCTGTATACACGAAGTTAATTAAAAAAGATATTTCATCATTAATTAACAATTATCAAATTAATAAAATAGAAAAATTCCAAGGTATAAAAAAAGGAATTGAAAATACAAATTATTTATTAAAAACAAAACAGAATAAATTTATTTTAACAATTTTTGAAAAGCGGGTTAAAAAAAAGGATCTACCTTTTTTTATGAATTTAATGGAGAAGTTAAATCATAAAAAAATTATTTGTCCTAAACCTTTAAGAACTAAAAAAGGAACACATATAACCAATATTAAAACAAAATCAGTGTGTATTGTAACTTTTTTAGAAGGCAAGGATAAAACAATCCTTAACAATAAAAACTGTTTTGATGTGGGAAAAAATATTGCAAAATTTCATAAAGTTACTGCAAAATTAAAATTATATAGGCAAAATTCTATGTCGATACATAGACTTAATGATTTGTTGAAAACTATAAAATTTAAATCTAATCAAATTACACCTAATCTTAAAAACACGCTCAACCTGTGTCTAAAAGATATCAAAAATAAATGGCCCAAGAATCTACCTCAAGGAATTATTCATGGGGATCTTTTTATAGATAATATTTTTTTTAATAAAAATAAATTTTCAGGTTTTATTGATTTTTATTTTTCATCTAATGACTATTTGATATATGAAATTGCAATCTGCATTAATGCTTTATGTTTCGATAAAAAAAAATAAGTTTGTAATGAATAGTAGTAAGATTAAAAACTTAATTAATGGATATGAAAGTATAAGAACTTTATCTAAAAAAGAAAAAGATGCACTAAATGTAATGTGTAGAGGCGCTGCGTTACGATATCTTTTAACAAGGATATATGATTATTTTAACACTCCAAAAACTGCTTTGATTAAAATAAAAGACCCTATGGAATATCTACAAAAATTAATTATTCACAATAATCTTGGTCACTATAAAGATTATTATAAGTAATGATTAAAATTTATACAGATGGATCATGTTTAAATAACCCCGGTAATGGTGGTTGGGCTGCAATTATAAACCAAAATGGTGAAGTCAAAGAAATTAGTGGGAGCGTAAAAGACACTACTAATAATAAAATGGAGTTGATGGCTCCTATTATGGCTCTAAAACAAATTAAACAAAATGATCAAATTGAAATCTATACAGACTCACAATATGTAAGATTAGGAATTACTGAATGGGTGCATAAATGGATAAAAAATAATTGGCAAACTTCAAAGAAAGAACCTGTTAAGAATAAAGAACTTTGGATACAACTATACGAGCTAACAAATCAATTTGAAATAAAATGGATTTGGGTTAAAGCACATGCAGGTAATGCCCTAAATGAAGAAGTAGATTTACTCGCAAAAAAAGCTGCCGAATTAAACTAAAGATAGAAAATTTTGTGCTGCTGAAATTTCACAAGCACCAGCGTCTTCCTCTTCTTGTAATTTAATAACTTTAAGATTATCAATTAACATTGTGTATCTATTAGATCTAATTCCCAATCCTCTGGCACTTTTATCTACATCTGCACCTATTGCTTTTGTAAATTCTAAGAAAGGATCTGCCATCATTATAATTTTATTTTCTACATTTTGGCTTTTTCCCCAAGAGTCCATTACAAACGGATCATTTACAGAAATACAGACGATGTGATCTATGCCTTTTTCTTTATATTTTTCATAGTTATTTACGTATCCAGGCAAGTGTTTAGCTGAACAAACGGATGTATATGCTCCTGGTAAACCAAAAAGAACAATTTTTTTATCCTTATAAAATTCATGCGTATTTTTTTTAGTAGGATTACCATCTTCCATAATAAAAAATTCTGAATTTGGTATGTTATCGTTCTCTTTTAATTTCATTGTAATTTTTCCTTAATATATTTTTGAGTTTCATTTATATTATTTGAAATTATATCATAATTTTCTTTTTCATTCATTATATATTGTAATTCATTTGGAAGACTTGGCTTGATACCAATTGATTTATCAATTGCCTCTGGAAACTTACAGGGATGTGCTGTTGCTAAAACAATATTGTTACCTTCTAGGTTAATTTTTTTTAATGCACCAAAGCCTATTGCACTGTGAGGGTCTAATATAACATTATATCTATTATGAACATCTTTAATAATATTCAAAACTTCAGTTTCACTCATATTTTCTGAAAGAAAATCATTACTAATTTTTTGTAATTTATCTTTTGGAATAATATATTTTCCCTCTTCTTTAATTTTTTTCATAACATTGCCAGTTTCAACATCATTAAAATCATTTAAATCATAAATTAATCTTTCAAAATTACTTGCAATTTGAATGTCCATACTTGGCGAATTTGTTTCAAGCACTGTTTCAGCTTCATATTTTCCATTTGTGATTGCTCTATGCAAAATATCATTTTGATTTGTCGCTACTATAAGTTTATTTATTGGTAGACCCATTTTTTTAGAAAGATAACCAGCATAAACATCCCCAAAATTACCAGTTGGAACTGAAAAATTAACAAGCCTGTCATCCCGTATTTGAAAATATGTATAAAAATAATAAACAGCTTGTGCAATAATTCTTGCCCAATTTATTGAATTTACACCAGACATGTTTATTGAATTAGAGAATTCTTTATCTGCAAACATTGCCTTAACTAAATTTTGACAATCATCAAAATTACCATTTATAGCAATATTAAATACATTTTTTTCTTTAACTGTAGACATTATTTTTCTCTGAACCTGTGAAACTTTATTGTGTGGGTGTAGAACAAATATATTTATATTCTCTTTACCCTTAATTGCATCTATAGCAGCAGCACCAGTATCTCCTGATGTTGCAACTATAATATTAATTTGTTTACTATTTTTACTTAGATAATATTCATAAAAATTACCAAGTAACTGCATTGCTATATCCTTAAAAGCAAGTGTTGGACCATGAAATAATTCTAAAATCTTAGCATCACCAATTTTTATCAAATCTACAACGTTATCTTTTCGAAATGAAGAATATGACTTGTCTACAATTAATGACAGCTCTGCTTCTGTCATGAAATCACCAATAAATGGGAAAATTATTTTTTTTGCTAAGTCTTGATAGCTTAAATTACTTAAAGAGTTTAATTCTTCAGTGGTGTATTTTTTAATCTTTTTTGGGATAAATAGACCGCCATCATCTGCTAGTCCTTTGATAAATACTTCCTCAAAACTGTACTCTTTTGAATTATCTCTAGTGCTTATATATTTCATCTAATAATTTTTTTTTCTCAAATATAAATATATTAAAAGAATTGAAATCGCTAACGAAAACCAAGTTAATGCATATTTTTTATGATTATTTGAAATATTTGCTGTAATTGATTTTGGTTTAGGAAATTCATTATTTCCAGAAAGATAAATTACATAAGGAGAAAAATTTTTACCTGTGAATTTAAAAATATCATCTCTATCTAATGTAAACCAGTAATTTTCAGATAGATCGTTTTCAGGCTTAAATATATTGGGTTTGATTTGTTTTCTCAAAACTCCATTAATATAGTTTTCATCTATTACGTTTATAGTTTCATCTTCTTTTTTATTAAATGGTATCCAGCCTCTATTTAATAAATAGTTATTATTGCCAACTTTTAATGGGTTAATAACTTCAAAGCCCGGTTTCCCTTTTTCATTTAAGTTATAAAGATAAATTTGTTTTTCAAAATCAATTGATCCTCTAGTTTTAACTCTAAGATAATTTTTATGTTTACTGTTTGATAAATTGACAGGTATGTCTTTCAGAGATGTCTCTATTTGATTAATTAATTCTAATTTCCAATTAAGTCTAATAATTTGCCAACTCCCTAATGCTAGAAAGACAGAAATGAAGAAAAATACAAAAATAGAAAATAAAAATTTATATCTCAAGAGCTAAAAATTAACTTCCCCAAATATAAATGGCAGCAAATAAAAATAGCCACACAACATCTACAAAGTGCCAATACCAAGCAGCTGCTTCAAATCCAAAGTGATGCTCTTCAGTAAAGTGACCTTTTCTTGCTCTCATTAAACATACCGCTAAAAATATAGTACCAATGATAACGTGAAAACCATGAAAGCCTGTTGCCATATAAAATACTGAGCCATATATATTTCCTGCAAAATCAAAAGTTGCATGCTGATATTCATAAACTTGCAGTAGTGAAAAAGAAAAACCAAGTATCACTGTTAGAACTAGTCCTTGAATAAAGCTTTTTCTATCACCTTCTAGCAATGCGTGGTGTGACCATGTTACTGTCGTTCCTGATAATAATAAAATTAATGTATTGATTAGTGGGATATCCCATGGATCAAAAGTTACAATATCTTTGGGTGGCCATATTCCTCCTATTGCTAAAGATGGAAATAAACTTGCATCAAAATAAGCCCAAAACCATGCAACAAAGAACATAACTTCTGAAGCAATGAACAATGTCATTCCATATCTGTGGTGAATTTGTACTACTGGTGTGTGATGACCTTGGTGCTCTGCTTCGATAACAACATCTCTAAACCACATGTATGTTCCATATAATAGTAGTGCTAATCCCAAATACATTCCCCAAGAAACTTCGCTATGTAGATAATAAACTGAACCTATTGCTAAAATTAAGCATGAAAATGAAACGTAGATAGGCCATGGACTTGGGTCTACTAAATGATAGTCATGTTTTTTTTCTGCGGACATTTTTATAATTTTGATTGGTTATAGTAATCTGATGAAAAAAAAGTATAGGACATAGTTACATCTTTAATATTTTTAGTATTGGGATCATTTACCATTTCTGGATCCAAATAAAAAGTCATAATATAAGTGGCCTTTTCGCCTGCTTTTAAGGCCTGTTTTTCAAAACAAAAACATCCCAATTTGCTATAATATTTACCAAATGATGATGGAGAAACATTGAAAGATGCAACTCCATAAGTCGTTTCATTGCCATAGTTTTCAACTTCAAATTCGATTCGGTTCACTTGACCAATTTTAACATCCATAACATTTGTTTTTGCTTTAAAATTCCAAGGAAGTTTATTTACATTTGTATCAAAACGAACGCTAACTTTTTGGTTTAAAATTATATCTGGCGCTTCTCTTGATATTTGTGTTGTTCCACCAAACCCAGTTACTCTACAAAATAAATCATACAAGGGTACTGCAGCAAATGAGAGTCCTAACATTAAAAAAAATATTCCAGCTAAAAGAATTGGAGTTAAGGTTTTATTTTTCACTATATTGATCTATCAAAAACACCCGTATTATAAAGTGTAAAAAAAAACAGAAATATCATAAATCCTATTATTGCTACTGCTGTTAAAATATTTTTTCGCTTAGTTTTTTTGTCTGGTATCATCATAATATCTTATCTATCAAAAAAATAACGAATATCAAAAACAAATATAAAATTGAATATCCAAATATTGTTTTTGCTTTTTTGGGGTTAAATTTATTTTTTTTAAACTTATAAAGCTCAAAACATAAAATGTTATAATACAATGTAAGCATTAGGGCTGGTACTAAAAATACTAATCCAACAAAATCTATTGCGTAGGGTAAAATAACCATTGGCAACATTAATAATGAATAAACTAAAATATTTATTTTAGTGCTCTCTATCCCATTAGTTAATGGAAGCATTGGAATTTTTGCCTTTTTATAATCATCTGATTTATAAAGACTTAACGCCCAAAAATGCGATGGTGTCCAAAAAAATATAATCAGAAAAAAGGTTATTGGCTCAAGAGATAATGAATTAGTTGCTATAGTCCATCCAATTACTGGCGGTAATGCTCCTGCAGCACCTCCAATGACAATGTTTTGTGGAGTTTTTCTCTTTAACCAGATTGTATAAACAAAAACATAAAATAAAACTGTAAACAGCAGTAATACTGCTGAAATTGTATTAGCAAAATAATCTAATGCGATTACTGAAAAAAATGAAAGTGATGTTCCAAAAATTAAGGCTTGGTTTTTATTAACCTTTCCCATTGGAATTGGTCTCAAGCAAGTTCTTGTCATTAATGCATCAAGATCAGATTCGTACCACATATTTAGAGCACCAGCGGCTCCTGCACCAATTGATACTAAAAGAATTGCAATCATTGCATCTTTTGTAGAAACTGTAGAAGGCGCCATTAACAAACCCACAGCACACGTGAAGATTACCAAAGACATTACCCTTGGTTTCATTAGCTTGAATAATTCAGAAAAATTAAACACATTCACTTGGTTTAAATTTCTATTTTTTAATTTAGAGTTAATCATCAATATTTAATATAGAAAAAGCTGTAACTTTATTAACTAGATACTTTTTCAGCACCATCTGGATCTTCAAATTTTGGTAATTCCTCAAAAGTATGAAAATTTGGTGGTGATGGTACAGTCCATTCTAGAGTTGTAGCTCCTTCTCCCCAAGGGTTCTGAGCTGCAGCTTTTTTCTTAGAAAAAGAATAAATTAAGTTAGCAAAAAATACTAGTAAGCCAGCAACCGCTATGTATGAGCCGATTGACGAAACATAATTCCATCCAGCAAATGCATCAGGGTAATCAGCATATCTTCTTGGCATTCCAGCTAAACCTAAAAAATGTTGAGGGAAAAATACTAAGTTCACTCCAATGAATGTTAACCAAAAATGTAATTGTCCCATCCATTCTGAATACTCATACCCAGACATTTTACCAAACCAATAATAAAATCCTGCAAAGATTGCAAATACTGCACCTAAAGATAATACATAATGAAAGTGAGCAACTACATAATAAGTATCATGCATTGCAGTATCAACACCTGCATTTGCAAGAACAACACCTGTTACACCACCTACTGTAAATAAAAATATAAAACCTAATGCCCACATCATGGGAGTTTTAAATGAAATTGATCCACCCCACATTGTTGCAATCCATGAAAATATTTTAATCCCTGTTGGGACCGCAATAATCATTGTTGCAGCTAAAAAATATGCTTTAGTATCTGTACTTAAACCTACCGTATACATGTGGTGAGCCCAAACAACAAACCCAACAACCCCAATTGAAACCATCGCATAAGCCATTCCTAAATATCCAAATACAGGTTTCTTAGAAAATGTTGAAACGATATGACTGATCATTCCAAAGCCAGGTAAAATTAAAATATAAACTTCAGGGTGACCAAAGAACCAAAATAAGTGTTGGTATAAAACTGGATCTCCTCCAGTTTGAGCATCAAAAAATGCTGTTCCAAAATTTCTATCTGTTAAAAGCATTGTGATAGCACCAGCTAAAACAGGTAGTGATAGTAATAATAAAAATGCTGTAACTAAAACAGACCAAGCAAATAAAGGCATTTTATGCAAAGTCATGCCTGGCGTTCTCATATTTAAAATTGTTGTAATAAAGTTAACTGCTCCTAAAATTGAAGAAGCTCCAGCTAAGTGTAAGCTTAAAATAGCAAAATCCATAGCAGGTCCTGGTTGTCCAGCTTTTGACGATAAAGGTGGATATAAAGTCCATCCTCCACCAACACCTTGCTGACCTGGAGGGCCATCTACAAATATTGAAAGTAATAGTAAAATAAATGAAGCTGGTAATAACCAAAATGAAATATTATTCATTCTTGGAAAAGCCATATCAGGTGCACCGATCATAATTGGAACAAACCAATTACCAAATCCACCAATCATTGCAGGCATTACCATAAAGAAAATCATTATTAATCCATGGCCTGTAACCAACACATTATATAAGTGATAGTTGCCACCTAAAATTCCATCACCAGGATGCATCAATTCAATTCTCATTAATACTGAAAAAGCTGTACCAATAATTCCTGCAACAATTGCAAAAATTAAATACATTGTACCAATGTCTTTGTGGTTAGTTGAGTAAGCCCAACGTTTCCAACCTGTTGGTGTGTGATGATCGTCGTGTGATGCTGTTTTTGTGTACATTTTTATTTACTCGCTAGTTTTTTATATTCATTTACTGCAATTGGCTCTTTTGCAAATTTCATTTTAGCCTCTGCTAACCATATTGCATATTCTTCATCTGTCACAACTTTTACTGTGATAGGCATAAAAGCATGCTCAATTCCACAAAGTTCAGAACATTGACCATAGTACGTTCCAACTTTTTCAGCTTTAAACCAAGTTTCGTTTATTCTTCCAGGAACTGCGTCTCTCTTAACTCCAAATGATGGTAATGCCCAAGCATGCAAAACATCGTTGGCTGTAATTAAAACTTTAACCACTTTATTAACTGGAACAATAACTTCATTATCAACAGTTAATAATCTAGGTTGGTTTTCTTTTAATTCAGCTTCTTTAATCATATACGATTCAAAAATAATATTTTCATCAGGATACTCGTAGCCCCAGTACCACTGGTAACCAACAGCTTTAATTGTTAGGTCAGCTTTTGGAATAGTATCTTGTTTATACAAAATTTTAAAAGATGGAACTGCCATCACTATCAAGATTAAACATGGAATCAGTGTCCACAAAACCTCTACAGCAACATTGTGAGTAGTTTTTGATGGGTTAGGATTTTTTGACGCTCTAAATCTTATACAAACATAAATCATAAGAAATAAAACAAAAACACTAATAGCAATAATTACAGGAAGGAGAATGTTGTTATGAAAACTAACAATCTCAGTCATACTTTGAGAGGCAGAATCTTGAAAGCCTAGCTGCCAGTTTTTAGGCTGATCCGCCCAGGCGCTAGTTATTAACATTGTAGTTATAATTGTTATTAAAAATTTTTTCATTTGTTACACACTATATAAAGTGTCTTTTAAAAAATTACACTTTAGTTTTCGCGACAAAATATCAATTAATTAGGTAATTAACAATTGATAAGGCTGAAATTACAGCAGTTTCTGATCTAAGTATATTTTCGTTTATTTTAATTGGCTGAACCCCTTTAAAGGCAAGAATCTCCCCCCTTTCTTCTTCAGAAAAATCTCCCTCTGGACCAATAATTACACAAGTTGGATTATGAGCTAATTTATTAAAATCTAATTTTTTATTTTCAGAATTTAAATCTGTGAATATTAAGTCCATCTTTTCATGATTTAAAAAACTTTTTAATGATTGGGGATCTTCAATAAGCGGAACATTAATACGATTAGATTGCTCGGCAGCTTCTATGATTACTTTTTCTAATCTTTCTTTATTTATTTTTCTAACAATTGTTCTATCAAATATTATTGGTAAAAATTTTGTAACACCAAGCTCTGTTGCTTTTTGAATCATAAAATTAAAATAATTTGATTTAATGGGTGAAAAAGCTAACCACAAATCTTTTACATTTTCTTTTTGTCTTAATTGTTTTGTAATATTAAATTCAACTATACTTTTTGAAATAGTTAAAATTTTTGCTTCCCACTCTCCACTGTTATTAAATAAAGAAAAAACCTCACCCACTTTGATTCTCATTACTTTATTCACATAGTGAGATTGAGATTTATCAAGCTTAGCAGTTAAATTAAGTGATAAACTTTCTTTAAAAAATAATCTAATATTACTCATTAATGTTAAGTTAATTTATGAAAAATATTAAAGCAATAATTTTTGATGCATATGGCACTTTATTTGATGTCAATTCAGCAGCAGAAAAATGTAAAGATAAAATTGGTGATAAATGGGAAGGCTTTGCTAATTATTGGCGAACTACTCAATTAGAATACACTTGGCTTAGAAGTCTAATGAATAGACATAAAGACTTTTGGCAGGTGACAGAAGATAGTTTGGATAAATCTATGAAGGCTTACGAAATAGATTTATCAATGAAAAATGAATTATTAAATCTTTATAAGGTGCTCTCACCTTTTCCTGAAGTACCTGAAATTTTAAAAAGATTAAAAGAAAAAAATTATAAATTAGGTATTCTTTCAAATGGAACACCCTCTCTTCTTAACGAATTAGTTAAGAGTAATAATTTAGATAATATATTTGATGATATTTTTTCAATTGAAGAAGTTGGAATTTATAAACCAGACTCAAAAGTTTATGACATGCCAATTAAAAAATACAAAATACAAAAAGAAGAAGTCGCATTTTTAAGTGCTAATACTTGGGATGTTTCTGGTGGTGGAAATTATGGTTACAGTTCTATTTGGGTAAACAGAAATAATAATATTTTTGATAATCTTGATTATAAACCTAAAGATGAGGTTAAAAACTTAAAACAATTGCTTGATATTATCTAATTCTATTTTCTTCAAAATTCTTATTTAGTTTTACTGAAATAGTTCGAGTATTTCTTTTATTCCACTCTGAAAAGGATCTTAAGATAGGCATAACCGAAAGCCCAAATTCTGTAAGTGAATACTCAACTTTTGGGGGCATTATTCGAATTACTTTTCTATTAATTATTCCATCTCCTTCTAGTTCCTTAAGCTGCTTGGATAACATTTGTTGTGTAATGGTTTTTAATCCTTTTTTGAGCTCACCAAATCTAATTTTTTTACTTTGCAGTAAACTAAACAAAATTCTAATTTTCCATTTACCTCCAAGAAAGTAAACGGCTCTTTCAGCTGGACAATCTATTAAATTTTTCATGGTATGTTTTTGTATACTAGTATGTTTACTTTGCGTTATTGCTTTATTAATACCAAAGCACTAAATAGAAGTCAAATAAATTGAAAGGATCAATATGACTAAAGGACAAAACGCAGGTAACGGACCAATTGCAGTAGATGTAGAGAAAGATAAATCTTACTACTGGTGTTCATGTGGAAAGAGTTCAAAGCAACCATTTTGCGATGGATCTCATCAAGGTTCAGAATTCACTCCTCTAGCTTACAAAGCAGAAGAAACAAAAAAAGTATTTTTTTGTGCTTGTAAACAAACTAACAACCAGCCTCTTTGCGATGGTTCACACAGTAAGTAATGATTAAAGCAAGTAAAAGAACTAAAAATATGAACAATATCTTAGATCTGACTGGTAGAATACTTATCTCTCTAATTTTTTTGTTAAGTGGAATTAATAAAATTGGAAACTATGAAGGAACGGTTGGTTGGATGGAGTCTTTAGGTGTGCCAGGCATTTTTTTAATACCAGCTATCATACTTGAGATAGGTGCACCGATATTAATTATGATTGGATATAAAGTAAAAGTTTCAGCAGCTTTATTAAGTATATTTTGTATCGCCACAGCGGTTATTTTTCATAATAATCTTTCTGATCAAATGCAGTTTATATCTTTTATGAAAAATATTGCTCTTGCAGGAGGTTTTTTATTCTTAGTTGTTAATGAAACAAAAGATTTTAGCCTAGATAAAAAATTAAATAATCGTTAATTAACTAAATATATAAGTGTCTTGATGCTTTAAATTAAGACACTTATAAAAATTACATATTATTTTAAGATTTAATTTATTAGAGTAAGGGTATTAATGGACAAGCCAACTATAGCAGATAACAAACCTAAAAAAGTAGAACTAGTACAAAATGAAGAATACATGTTTTGTACTTGTGGAAAATCTAAAAACCAACCATTTTGTGATTGGTCTCATGCTGGTACTTCATTTGAGCCTATAAATTTTAAAGCTGAAGAAACTGGTGATGCTTATCTTTGTATGTGTAAACATAGTAGTACCAAACCTTATTGTGACGGTACGCATAAAAATTTTACCTCTGATCAAATTAATAAATCAGAAGAAGTTTCAGGCACTAATGAGACAAAGAGTACAGAAGAAGAGCCACATCTTGCATACATTCATGAGCTTGCAAAAAATGGCTTAACAAAACTTGGTCATCATGGAGAAATGGGAGCAATGGGTGTTCCCTCAAAAGACTTGCCAAAGTGGGAAGATATTCAAATACTTACAGCCCAACTAGCAAAAAAACCTCTTCTAGATAATGATAAAGTTGAGACAGATATAATTATAGGTAAAAACTCAAATAAACCTCTAACGTTAAAGATTCCAATTTTTGTATCTGACATGAGTTTTGGTGCGCTATCAGAGGAGGCAAAAATTGCTCTAGCAAAAGGTGCTGAGGGAGCTGGTACAGGAATTTGCTCCGGAGAAGGTGGAATGCTTTTAGAAGAGCAAAAAAATAATTCAAAGTATTTTTATGAACTTGCTTCTGCTAAATTTGGTTATTCAGAAGATAAGTTAAAAAATATTCAAGCTTTTCATTTTAAAGGTGGTCAAGCTGCAAAAACTGGAACAGGTGGACATTTACCAGGGAACAAAGTTAAAGGTAAAATATCTGAGGTAAGACAAATTCCAGAAGGTGAAGATGCTATCTCCCCTTCTACTTTCAAAGACCTGACAACAGTTGATGATTTTTTAAAATTCTCAAACAGAGTTAGAGAGTTAACTGGTGGTATTCCAATAGGATTTAAATTATCTGCTCAACATATAGAAGATGACATTGAATTTGCCGTAAGTGCTAGTGCTGATTATATTATTCTTGATGGGCGTGGTGGTGGAACTGGGGCTGCTCCTTTAATATTTAGAGATAATATTTCTGTTCCCACAATTCCAGCCTTAGCAAGAGCTAGAAATTATTTAGATAAAAAAGGTTATGACCATGTATCATTAATTGTAACAGGTGGATTAAGAACTTCTGCAGATTTTGTAAAAGCACTTGCTCTTGGAGCAGATGGTATTGCAATCTCTAACTCAGCCATGCAAGCAATAGGATGCGTTGGTGCTAGAATGTGTAATACAAATAATTGCCCCGCTGGTATTGCCACTCAAAGACCAGAACTTAGAAAAAAATTAAATATTGACGAATCTTCTGCAAGATTAACTAGATTTTTTAATGCATCTGTAGATCTAATGAAGATATTAGCAAGAGCATGCGGACATGATCATCTTAATAAACTTTCTATAAATGATTTAACAACTTGGAAGAAGGAAATGAGCGAGCTATCTGGTGTGTCATTTGGTGGAGTTATAAATAATAAGCAAAACAATAAATAGAGGATAGAAATGAATAGTATTGAAGTAGAAAAAATAATAGAGCCAGTTGCGGCATCAGATGGTGCTGGTGTTAAATTAAAGAGAAGTATTGGCACTCACCTTATTGATTACCATGATCCCTTTTTAATGTTAGATGAATTTGGTTCTGAAAATAAAGATGATTATATTGGAGGCTTTCCTCCTCACCCTCATAGAGGAATTGAAACAGTAACGTATATGCTTGCTGGCGACTTTGAACATAAAGACAGTACAGGTGGCGAAGGAATAATGACTGCTGGAGATGTTCAGTGGATGAAAACTGGAAGTGGTATCATTCATTCAGAAATGCCTGCAATGAAAGAAGGTAAGCTTCATGGATTTCAATTATGGGTAAACATGCCTGCTAAATTGAAAATGACTAAACCTGAATATATTTATATTGATGCAGATAAAATGAGCACTCATAAAGATGATGATAAAACTGTCAAAGTGATTGCTGGAAAATTTCAAGATGCAGAAGGACCTGTTAAAGGTCACAATGTTGAACCTGTTTATTTTGATGTAGAGCTTGAAAAAGGAAAAGAATTTAATTTTGATCTTCCCTCAACTCACAATTCATTAATATATTTAGTTGAAGGTGAAATTAAGGTAGGAGATCAAAACCATGACCAAGCTAAAAACTCTACTTTAATTATTCTAACTAGAGGTGAAAAATTAAAAGTCTCTAGCTTAACTAAAGCCAAGTTTTTATTGATATCTGGAAAGCCAATTGGTGAGCCTATTGCTAGAGGAGGTCCATTTGTAATGAATACTAAAGCAGAGATCTTGCAAGCAGTTCAAGATTATCATAATGATACATTTGTAAAATAATGAAAACTATTAAAATAGAAAAATTTGGTGGTCCTGAAGTATTAGAGGTTAAAGATATTGAAATCGGTAAACCAGGTCCAAAAGAAGTTCTTATAAAAAATCTATCAATTGGTCTTAACTATATTGATGTTTATCATCGAACAGGCTTGTACCCTATTCCTCTACCAAGTGGAATTGGCCTAGAGGCATGTGGAATAATAGAAGAAGTTGGTTCTGAAGTTGATCTGTTTAAAGTTGGAGATAGAGTGGCTCACTCTTCAATGCCAATTGGAAGTTATTCAGAAAAACAATTGTTTCCTCAAGAAAAATTAGTTTTAGTTCCAGAGGGTATCTCTGATGAAATAGCATCTTGTATTATGCTTAAAGGGATTACTGCTGAATATTTATTACACAGAGCTTATCCAATTAAAAAAGGGGATAAAGTATTATACCACGCAGCAGCTGGTGGTGTTGGCCAAATATTATGCCAGTGGGCTAATGCATTAGGAGCTGAAGTCATTGGAACAGTTGGCTCTAAAGAAAAAGAGGCTATTGCTAAAAAAAATGGTTGTCATCATGTAATAAATTATACTGATACAAACTTTGTTGAAGAGGTGGAAAAAATTGCAGGTAAAAATGGAGTTGATGTTGTCTATGATGGTGTTGGTATTAAAACATTTGATGGATCAATTGAAACCTTAAAGGTTAGAGGTATGATGGTCGCTTTTGGTAACGCATCAGGTTACGTTGATACGATAGATGTTAAAAAACATATTAATGCAAAAGGATTATTTTTTACTCGTCCTTCTATTGCACATTATACAATGACAAGGGAAGAATTAGTTGAATCAGCTAAAAAAGTTTTTGATGCAATTTTGTCTGAAAAATTTAAAGTTGAAATTTCAAAAAAATACTCACTTGATGATGCGAAAAAAGCTCATGAAGAATTAGAAGCAAGACTATTAACCGGTCCTGCAGTTATTATTCCTAATTAATCTAAATTAACATCCATATCAGACATATGCAATTTTAATGCATTTGTTGATACTTGAATTTCTCTCATAAAAACAACGATTGAAATCATCATCGATAAACAACAAGATCCAAAGATTAATCTTGCAGCAAAAATTTCATTCAAATAAAGGGCAAACACAGTCAACATATTAAATAAAAAACCAAATGCAGCAAACATAATAGTCCATTTTAAAAGAACAATTCTTCCACTTAAATTTATAAACTGTTTTTTCCACTCAGGAGGAATATGATTTTCATACACATGTTCATCATGAAGCTGCCTAATAAGCTTGCTCAAAGAATGAAATCTGTTGCTATATACACTCATCAATAAAGGAATGGCCGGAAACATCAATGCTGTAACTGTGTAATCTATATTCATACGAATCAATTTGATTATGAAACTAGCCTTTGTTATTTACAAGTAAATTATTATGAAACAATTAAATCTCTTTATTGAACTAACAAGATTGAAAAGGCCTATTGGCTATATGTTATTATTTTGGCCCTGTGCATGGGGACTAACTCTTGCTTATGATTTCTCAAAAAACTTAAATGATTATTTTTTTTACTTATTATTATTTTTTTTAGGATCAGTTCTAATGCGTTCTGCAGGATGCATTGTAAATGATATTTCTGACAAAGAATTTGATAAAAAAGTTTCAAGAACAAAAAATAGACCTATTGCATCTAATCAAGTTTCCATAAAATTAGGAATATTTTATACTTTTATTTTATGTCTACTTGCACTTTTGGTTTTAATTAACTTTAATAACTTAACAATCTTACTTGCTCTTGGGTCTATGCCTCTAGCCTTCATTTACCCTTTAATGAAAAGATTTACTTATTGGCCTCAATTATTTTTAGGAATAACATTTAATTATGGTCTAATTTTAGGATGGACTGCAATTCAGGGTGAAATAAATACTGTTGCTATTATCTTTTACTTTGGAGCCATATTTTGGACACTAGGATACGACACAATTTATGGGTTTCAAGATATTAAAGATGACGAAATTATAGGTGTAAAATCAACTTCAATAAAATTCAAAAATAAACCAAAAAATTTTGTATCCACATGTTATGTTTTTCTAATTTTTTCTATTTTAATTGTGGGCTATATGATGAATTATAATTACTTTTTTTATGCAAGCTTGTTAATAACAATTGCCCACTTATTTTTTTACCAAATTAAATCTTTTAACCCAAAAAGCCCATCTATGTGCTTAAAAGTTTTTAAAAGTAATAATTTAGTTGGTCTTCTCATTTTTTGTAATATTTTAATCGGGAAATTTTAATGAATAATTCAGAGATTTATAAAAGACTTTATAAAGATTACTCAAAAAAATATATTAATAAAATATTAATATCAGTTTTTTTTGGAGTTCTTGTTGCAGCAAGCACTTCTGCTATAGCTTGGCTTTTAGATCCCGCTATTAAAAAAATATTTGTTGAGAAAGATCAGTCACTAATATTCATAATTCCTTTATTAATAATTATAGCTTTTACTATCAAAGGGTTTGCTCTTTATTTTGCAAAAGCAATCATGATTAAAGTTGCTGAAGAAATTAAAAAAATTCTTCAATCTCAAATGGTAAAATCTCTAATTAATGCAGATACACAGCTAATAGATAAAAAACATTCTGGAAAATTTATTTCAAATCTTACTTTTGATGTAAACCATATTACCAATATGCTCAGTACAGCCATTTTAAGCTTATTCAAAGATAGCTTAACTTTGTTTGGGTTGCTATTTGTAATGTTTTATCAGAATTGGAAATTATCATTAATTGCAATAATAATGATTCCTATTGCTGGTATGGCTTCAAAAACTCTCGGTAAAAGAATTGGAAAAGTTGTGACAGAAGCACAAGAAAAATCTGGTTTTTTAAATACTCATTTAATCGAATTATTTAAAAACCATAAATTAATTAAAATATTTCAAAGAGAAGACTATGAAAGTAAAAGAACAGATGGTCATTTAAATCAACTAAAAGAAAAAAATATTAAAATCAATACTGTGTTTGTAAGATTGTCACCAATCATGGAAACCTTGACTGGAATAATGATTGCAATTTTAATATTTTATTCTGGAAAATTAGCTCTTAATGACGAGATTGAGATAGGAAATTTTTTCTCTTTTCTTGCAGCAATGATGCTCGCATATCAACCTGTAAGAGCTCTATCTACAATGAATATGATATTAAAACAGGGGTTATCTGCAGCCAATAGAATTCTACCTATTATTGACAATCAAAATAAAATTGCTGATCATGAAGACGCTCAGGATATTAATATTACTCATTCTAATATTAAGTTTCATAACATTAACTTTCAATATAATACTGATGAAAAAGATGTTTTAACAAACATAAATCTAAATATTGCTGGGGGGAAAATGACCTCATTAGTTGGGCATAGCGGTTCTGGAAAATCAACAATTTTAAATTTAATACCTAGATTTTATGACGTTCAATCTGGAGATATCTTGATTGATAATCAATCTATATACAAAGTGAAAATTAAATCTCTAAGAGATAAAATATCCCTTGTAAGTCAAGATACGACTTTGTTTGATGATACGATAAAAAATAATATCAAATATGCTAAAAATGATGTCACAGATGAAGAGGTAATTTCAGCAGCAAAATTCTCTTATGCACATGAGTTTATAGAAAAATTACCAAAAAAATATGAAACAATAATAGGCGAAAATGGAATTAGATTATCAGGTGGAGAGAAGCAAAGACTGTCTATAGCTCGAGCTATGATCAAGAAAAGTCCAATAATTCTTTTAGATGAAGCAACTTCATCATTAGATTCTGAAACTGAAAGTAAAATTCAAGATGCTTTACAAATATTAACTAAAGATAAGACAACCATTGTAATAGCCCATAGACTGTCAACAATTTTAAGCTCTGATCAAATTTATATTATTGATTCTGGAAATGTTGTTGCGAACGGTAAACATGATGAATTGTTAAATAATTCAGAACTTTATAAAAATTTCTATGAGAAGCAAATTCGTAAAGAATAATGTTTTTTTTATATCAAATAATAATAACCATTACTCTAATATTCTCTCCATTAATTATATTTTTTAGAATTTTGAAAAAAAAAGAAGATAAAAAAAGATATAAAGAAAAATTTTGTTTTCCATCAAAAAAACGTATTAGTGGTAATTTAATTTGGTTTCATGGATCAAGTGTGGGTGAACTTTTAAGTATTTTGCCTCTAGTTCAAGAGCTTGAAAAAAATAAGTCTGTAAACCAAATTTTAATAACTACTTCAACTTTGAGTTCTGCTCAAATATTTAAAAAATTTAATTTTAAAAAAACTGTTCATCAATTTTTTCCAATAGACTCGATATTTTTTTCTTATAAATTTTTGAATTACTGGAAGCCAACTATTGCAATATTTATTGAGTCTGAAATTTGGCCTAGCATCTTTAAGATTATTAATAAAAAAAAAATTCCATTAACACTTCTTAATGCAAGAATTACAAAAAAAACTTTTGATAAATGGAGACATGTAAAAAAATTTTCAAACTCAGTGTTTCAGAATATTTCAATTGCCTACCCTCAAAATGAAGAAACATATAATTATCTTAAAAAATTAAACATCTCAAAAGTAAAAAAAATAGGAAATCTTAAGTTTTTTAATAATCAAAAATCTAAATTTACTAAACTAGACAAAATTTTTTTAAAAAATATAAATCTTAAAAAAGTTTGGTGTGCTTCAAGCACACACCCAGGTGAAGAAATCATTTGTGCAAATACTCACGTAAAACTAAAGAAAAAATATAAAAATTTATTAACAATAATAATACCAAGACATATTCATCGTGTTAGTAAAATAGTTGATGAAATTAAAGGTTTAGATTTGAATATAGTTTTACACAGTTCAAAACCAAAAAAATTAAATAATACAGACATTTATTTGGTGGACACATATGGTGAGACAAAGAAATTTTATCAATCTTCTAATATAGTTTTTATGGGTAAATCAATATCGGGAAATGGTGGTCAAAACCCTCTTGAACCTACCAACTTAGGTTCTACCGTTTTGTACGGGCCACACGTAGATAACTTTAAAGATACCTACAAATTACTCAATAAACTAAAGATTGCTTATAAAGTTAATGGAGAAAAAAGCTTAACTCAATCAATAGACAAATTAATTACTAATCCCAATAACAAAAAAAACTATTTAAAAATTGCAAAAATAGGAAAAAAAATACTTAATGAAACTAAAGATGAGATAAATAGTTTATTTAATAATGAAATTAAAAAAACCTAAATTCTGGGATCAGAAAAAACCATCCTTTTTTTCATATCTACTATTACCTTTTTCAATAATTTTAGGCTTAATCACTAAAATAAAATCAAAACCTAAATTTTCTAATTCAAAAATTAAAACAATCTGTGTTGGAAACATCTATATTGGAGGAACAGGCAAAACATCACTAGCCATCAAGATAAAAGAAATTTTAGATAAAAATAATATCAAAGCTTGTTTTATTAAAAAATTTTATTCTAATCAAACTGATGAGCAAAAACTACTTAGTAAAAATGGAACCTTATTTAGTAATTTAAAAAGAATTAATGCACTTAATGAAGCCATCGCAGAAGGTTTTGAAGTTGCTATCTTTGATGATGGACTACAAGATAGCTCTATCAAATATGACTTAGAAATTGTTTGTTTTAATAATCTAAATTGGATTGGAAATGGACTTACACTACCATCAGGACCTTTAAGAGAAAATATTAATAATCTGAAATCTTATGAAAATGTTTTTTTAAATGGAAATGAAGAAAGTCTAATTGCCATCAAAGAACAGATTAAAAGAATTAACCCAAATATTAATATTAATTCTGGAAAATATACGCCGTTAAACATAGGTGAATTTGATAAAGATCAAAATTACTTGGTTTTTTCTGGTATTGGTAATCACAAAACTTTTGTAGAGATGTTAAAAAATAATAAATTAAAAATTGTAAGTGATTTAGAATATCCAGATCATTACCAATATTCAAAAAAAGATTTAGATGAAATAATAATCAATGCAAAAAAATTCAACGCACATATTATAACTACTGAAAAAGATTATTTAAGGCTAGAAAACTTAAATAGAAATGAAATTTTTTATGTTAAATCAAGTCTTGATATATCAGATGAGAAAAATCTCACAAACAAACTAATTAAATTAAATGAAAAAAATTAAATATTTTTTTGAATTTTTAATTATATCTTCTCTTTTTATTATTTATAAATTTTTAGGATTAAAAATTTCATCTTACTTCAGTGGAAAATTATTTGAAACATTTGGTCCAGTTTTCAGATCAAAAAATCTCATTAAAACTAATATTCAAAGAGCTATTCCCAAAATTAATTCATCAAAAATTAAGAGTATTACAAAAGATATGTGGAATAATTATGGAAGGACATTGTCTGAATATATGTTTCTTAAAGGTTTTAGAAATGATCAATTTAGATCAAATATTAATATTACAGGTAAAGAAATTCTTCAAAAAATAAAGCTTGAAAAAACCCCAGTAATTTTTGTTTCTGGTCATTTTAGTAATTTTGAATTAATGGCGATGGAAATTGAAAAATCTGGTGTAAATTTATCAGCAATATATCGACCATTAAACAATATTTTCTTAAATATATTAATGGAAAGAATTAGAAAAAAATATATTTGCAAAAATCAAATTAAAAAAGGAACTAGTGGAGTTAGAGAATTATTAAAGTTATATAAAAAAGGCTACTCTATAGCCTTAATGATTGATCAGAGAGTCTCTCAAGGAATAAAATCTAAATTCTTTAATCAAGAAGCATTCACTACAACAATTCCTGCACAATTTATAAAAAAATTTAATTGTAAAGTAGTACCAATTTCTATTAAGAGGCATAATAGTGTAAATTTTAATATTAAAGTTGAAAAACCTATTGAGTTTTCAAAAAACTCCTCTACTGAAAAAATTACTAGAGAGCTAAACATTTGGCTGGAGAAAACAATTTTAAAAAATCCAGGGGAATGGATATGGTCTCATGATAGATGGAAGTAAGAATTTAGTGTGTCTCTTTTTTTTTATGAGCTTCTACATATGAAAAATATGGTTCTTGAAGCTCAACATTCCAATAATTAAGATTTTCTAAACTAATTAATTTTCCTGATACAGCACAAACGACATGATCACCATTTTCAATAATTTCAAAGTTATTTGGTAAATATTTTAATTTTGCTAATTTTTTATTCATTTTTAGTTTATATACATCTATATGAAAGTTGGAATAATTGGAAGTGGTGGAAGAGAGCACGCTCTATGTCTGTCCATCAAAAAATCGCCTAGAGTTAACAAGATATACTGCTTTCCTGGTAATGCAGGAACTTCTGATATAGCTGAGAATATTGAAATTGATTTATCAGACTTTAATAAGATTAAAGAATTTTCAATCAAAAATGAAATTAGTTTATTAATTGTTGGACCAGAAAAACCATTAGTCGATGGAATAGTGAATTTCTTTAAAGATACTGAAATAAATATTTTTGGTCCTGATAAAATTTCTTCTCAGTTAGAAGGATCAAAAATATTTACAAAAAAAATATGTGAAAAGCACAATATACCAACTGCTAAATTTGGTATTTTTGAAAATGCCAATGATGCAATATCTTTTTTAGATAAAACTCAGTTTCCACTTGTTGTCAAAGCTGATGGTCTTGCATCTGGAAAAGGTGTTTATATTTGTGAAAATAAAGATGATGCAAATTTAGCAATAAAAGAAGTTTTTGATGGAAAGTTTGGATTAGCAAAAAATATTTTAATTGAGGAATTTCTTGTTGGTGAAGAAATGAGCTATTTTATTATAAGTGATGGTAAAGAAATCAAGGGCTTTGAAACTGCACAGGATCATAAAAGAGTTCTAGAAGGTGATAAAGGAGCGAATACAGGTGGAATGGGTGCTTATTCACCTTCAAGACTACTCAATCAGCCTTTGGAAGAAAAAATATTAAATAAAATAATCAAACCTACCATTAACGCTCTAGAAGAAATGGGATCTAATTATAAAGGATTCTTATACGCTGGCTTAATGATAGTTAAAGATGAACCTTATTTGATTGAATACAATGTACGAATGGGAGATCCAGAGTGTCAGACTATTTTACCAAAATTAAAAACAGATTTATTTGAAATTATCAATGCGTGCTGCAATGAAAACTTAAAAGATATAAATATAGAGTGGCATGATAAAAAAAGTCTATGTATTGTTTTATGTTCAAAGGGCTACCCAGATAAATATAATAATCAAATTTTAATAGATAATATTGGAAATCTAAAGCTCGATGAGGATGATTATTTTTTTCACGCTGGTACAAAAAAAATAAACGATCAGGTTTATTCAAATGGTGGAAGAGTAATTAATTTTGTTAGTCTGTCATCAAATTTTAAAAATAGTAGAGATAAAGCTATAAGTTTAATTAAAAAACTTAATTGGAAAGATGGTTTCTATAGAAAAGATATTGGTCATAAGGTGATTGATGAATGAGAATTATTTCAGGAAATTTTAAAGGCAAAAAAATTCTTCTACCTAAAGATAAACTAACAAGACCTCTCAAAGATTTAACAAAAGAGTCAATTTTTAATATATTAAAACATTCTAAATTATTAAATGTAGAGTTAGAAAATTCTAATATTTTAGATTTATTTTCAGGTGTTGGATCATTTGGTCTCGAATGTTTATCAAGAGGAGCTAGAAATATTACCTTCTTAGAGAGTTACACAGAAGTATTAAATATTTTAAAAAAAAATATAGATAATTTAAATCAACAAAATCAAACAAAAATAATTGAAAAAGATATTTTTTCTGAAAATACACTTAAACTATTAAATGACAAATTTGATATTATTTTTATGGACCCTCCCTATAAGGAAAAAAAATTACCTTTTCTGCTGAATGCAATAACTAAATTAGAATTGCTTAACACAGATGGCATCATAATTATTCATAGACATAAAAAAGAAGATGACGACCTACCAAAGGAATTCAACCTAATTCTAGAAAAAAATTATGGTATTTCAAAAATTATATTTGGAAATATTTTAACTTAATATTTTTTTTGTTTCTATTTTTATCAACTCAACAGAAGGTTGATCAAATGGATTAACATTTAAAGCTCGACCAAGTAAAATAGTCTCTAATATAAAGAAACAGAACAATTCACCTAGAGACTGTTCATTTCTTTTTAAAATTCTAAAGCTTCTAAAAGGTATTTTTTTTGAAATAAAAACTTTCTCTGTAGCAATCATTTGAGATTGTTTTATTTTTTCTATTGATAGGTTTTTTAAAAACTTATGAGTATTTAACACACTATCATTCTTAATTTTAACATTTCTATTTTCTAGAACATTAAAAAATGTATAAAAATATTTATTTGGGCCATCTAGATAAAGCTGCATTAAACTATGATTATCTTTTGGCATTGAAGAAACAACGGGTAATAATCCAAGTGATTTTTTTCCTAAACTTTCAGCTATTAGTTGCTGATACCATTTAAATAAATTTTCAGATTGCTCATCATAATTTAAAATTATTGACGTTTGTTTTCCACTCTTAATTAAGTTTAAGGTAGTTGACACGTTGCTTACTAAATTATTAATAAAATTTTTATTTTTAATAAGATTATTGAATTGCTTAAATTTCTTTTCATTCAGATTCATTAATTCTGCAGGTAGCATTCCAACTTCTGACAACACAGAATACCTGCCTCCTACATAATTTTTATGCTCAAATATTTCTGCCTTTAGTTTTGCTGCTAAGTTAGTTAGATAGCTATTTTTTGACTCAGTAATAATAATATTTTTTTCTTTTTTGGTAATTAATGCATTGGCATTCGCTATTGTCTCCAATGTATTTCCTGATTTAGAAATAATTAAATTTAAATTTATATTTTTATTATTAAAATAATCTGCATTGCTGTTTAAATTATTTACAAAAGTAATTTTTTTTTTTATTTTAGGTTTTAAAAAATCATAAATAGCTTCAGAGCCAAGAACAGATCCACCCATACCAATTATTCTTAAATTTGATAATTTTTTATATTTTTTAATTATTTTTTTTGAATAGCTATATTTATATGTGGGTTTTAAAGTTTCAAACAATGCTGGCTGATTTTTTAGTAGTTTTAAAAAATCTTTTTTTATTATTTTAGAACTTTTGATATTTAAAAAATTTTTAAATATCATTTCTTTAGTGCTCTAGATTATTGAATTTATCTTTTAGTTTTTTAAAAAAACCTTTTTTTTTTGGTTCTTCATTATCTTCTATAACTTCATCTAAATTTATTTCTGTAGTTTTTATTAAATTAACTTTTTTTTCATTAATCTTTTTAATAATAGATTGCTCAATAGAATTTTTTGCATCATCACTTTTTTCACTTGTGCTTATAGAAGAGCTTTGATTTATTATATCTTCAATGTCTGATGTATCTTTTTTATCTGATATTATGTTTTCTTCAGGTTCCTTTCCAGGTTCTGGTAACTCTCCAAAGCTAGGGGGTAGTACTAATGGAGACTTTTTTTCAACCAAAAATTCGTCACTTCCTTTTTTTTTGCTTCCTCCCAATCCTTCGGCAACTGTTCCACAGGAATTTAAGAAAATAAGTATTAAAAAAGAAGCTATTAATGGATTAGTTTTTTTCATTTGTATTTTTATTATTAAAGAAAAGTTCTACTAAAATAAGGCAAAAAACTCCAATGGTAATAAATATGTCAGCTACATTAAAAACAAACCAATGAAAGCCATAAAAATGTAAATCAATAAAATCTGGAACAGCGGTATAAACTATCCTGTCATAAAAGTTCCCAAAAGCACCACCTGCAATTAATGCAAAAAAGTAACGCTGAATATTATTATTTTTTAACATCATAAAAATAATACCAATAATAATAAGACCAATTAAGATTGTAATAAAATTATAAATAACACTTCCATCTATTGAAAATAAACCAAAAGCTATTCCTTTGTTCCAGATTAAAAATAAGTTCAAAAAAGGAGTGATATAAATATCAACCGAAGTTTCTACTTCCGCAAGTTTTAAAATATATAGTTTTGTTGTACGATCAAATATAAAAACTACTAATATAATTACTAAATTTAAATAAAAGTTTTTTAAGTTAATTTTGTTCATCAACCTTTTTAGTTAATCTGAATGTCTCTCACATTTAACTTTATTGATTTTCCAACAAACTGGGCATTTATTTCCTTCAGCTTTAATCGTTTCAATAATTATTTCATCAGTGCTCGATTGATGAACTAAAGCAGAAGATGTGATGCATATTTCTGAAAAATCTACATTTTTTGAAATTTCGAATAATGATTTATTTAGATTAATAATTAGACTAGCTTCTAAGCTTGATCCTATTTCTTTACTAGCTCTTTTTGCTTCAATACTTATATTACAGATATCTCTAATTTTTTTTAACTCTATCCATTTCTTATGCAGTTCTTCATCTTGAAAAGACTCTGGATATTTCATGAATTGTTCAAGATGAATACTTTTTTGCTCTTTGTTTATCAGGGTAAAAATTTCTTCAGTTGTAAATGAAAGTATTGGTGCAAACCATTTAACCAAAGATTCTAAAATAATATTTAAAACTACTATACTACTCTTTCTTCTATCAGAATTTTTTGAGTCACAATATAAAGCGTCTTTCCTAATATCAAAATAAAATGAAGATAGGTCTACTGTGCAAAAATTTAAAAGCTCTTTATAAAGATTGTGAAAATCATAAGATTTAAAATAATTTTTAAAATTATTATTTAGCTCATACACTCTATGTAGCATATATCTCTCTAGCTCTGGCAATTGTTTAATGTCTAGACTTTCCATATCAATTTTTTGGAAATCATCATTTAAGTTACCTAGCAAATATCTAAATGTATTTCTAATTTTTCTATATGAATCAGCGTGTTGTTCTAAAATAGAATAATCAATTCTTAAATCTTCAGCATAATTAGATGATGCAACCCATATTCTTAAAATATCTGCACCATACTTTTTTAAAATATCCTCAGGTGCAATTACATTTCCTACAGATTTTGACATTTTCAGACCTTTGCCATCCACAACAAATCCATGTGATAATATTGACTCATAAGGCGCTCTCCCTCTTGTTCCACAAGATTCTAAAAGTGACGAATGGAACCATCCTCTATGCTGATCTGAACCCTCTAAATACATTGATGCTGGCCATTGAAGATCTTCTCTTTTTTCTAAAACAAATGCATGAGTGCAACCGCTATCAAACCAAACTTCAACAATATCACTTATTTTTTCGTAATCTTCTGCTTTATATTTATCCCCTAAAAATCTTTGAGGACTATCAGAAAACCAACAATCAGAACCCTCTTTTTCATAAATGCTCGCAATATTCTCATTTACATTATCATCTACTAAAATTTCTTTAGTAGTTTTATGAACAAATATTGGAAGTGGAACTCCCCAAACTCTTTGTCTTGAAACACACCAATCTGGCCTTGTTTCAATCATTGCTTTTATTCTTTCTCTGCCTTTGTCTGGATAAAATTTAGTATCATCAAGAGCTTTTAATGCTTTTTTTCTCAAGCCATGACTTTCCATAGAAATAAACCATTGCGGAGTTGCTCTATGAACAAGAGGTGCTTTTGATCTCCATGAATGTGGATATGAATGAACTAGTTCCCCATTAGATAATAACTTTTTTTGTTCTTTTAATTTTTCAATAACAATTGGATTAGCTTTAAAAATATGAGTTCCCTCAAATAAAGGAAGGTTTTTAGTGTATTTACCATCACCATCTACTGTCTCTATGGCTTTTATCCCATGCTTTAAACAAAGATTAAAATCATCAGGACCATGACTGGGTGCACAATGAACAATGCCTGTTCCCTGTTCTGTTGTAACAAATCTTGCTTCAAGCATTGGTATATCATAATCATAACCTAGCTCTAAGAAAGGGTGACTACAAATTGTATCTTTAAAATCCTTACCCTTAAATTTTTTTATTTCTTTATAACTTTTGATTTCACAATCTTTGATCACAGATTCTAGTAGAGCTTCCGCAACAACTATTTTTTTATTCTTAAAATCTCCTTCATCACCTAATTCAATTATTAAGTAATCTAAGGCTTCATTATATGCTAGAGCTTTGTTTGCAGGTATGGTCCATGGAGTGGTAGTCCATATAATAACATCTGTATTTTCTAATTCTTTTATATTTGTTTTCTTAACTGGGAAGGCTGTATAAATTGTATCTGATTTATGATCTTGATACTCAACCTCAGCATCTGCTAAAGCTGTTTTTTCTACAGTTGACCAAAGTACAGGTTTAAAACCTCTATAAAGACTTCCTTCTTTTAAAAATTTTCCTAATTCTCTTACGATTTGAGCTTCTGCTTCAAAGCTCATTGTTGCGTAATGATTTTCCCAATCTCCAACAACACCTAATCGTTTAAATTGTGTTTTGTGAACTTCAATCCATTTTTCAGCAAACTCTCTACACTCTTTTCTAAATTCTGTTATTGGAACTTCATTTTTATTTTTTTTGTTTTTTTTATATTGCTCTTCGATTTTCCACTCAATCGGTAAACCATGACAATCCCATCCTGGAACATATACAGAATCTTTACCATCCATTTGATGAAATTTAACAATGATATCTTTCAAAATTTTATTTAAAGCTGTACCCATGTGAATATTACCATTCGCATATGGTGGGCCATCGTGAAGTATGAACTTCTCTTTTCCCTTATTAGATTTTCTCAACTCCTTATAAAGGTCAATTTTTTTCCAATATTCTAAAATTTCAGGTTCTTTGTTCTGTAAATTTGCTTTCATGGAGAAAGCTGTTTTAGGTAAATTTATATTTTCTTTGCTCATATTAACTTTTTTTAGCAACTTTTAAGTCACTTTGAATTTGTTTTTTTAATTGATCAACGTTTTTGAATTTTTTCTCTTTTCTTATAAATTTTGTGAACTCTACTGATAAATACTTATTATAAAGATTTCCAGAAAAATTAAAAATGTGAACTTCTAATAAAATTTTTTTTTGATTAAAAGTTGGTCTATAACCAAGATTAGCAATCGCTTTTAGTGATTTATTGGAGTTTTTTTGTTTTACTTTAACGGCATAAACTCCAGGCATTGCTATCACATAATCTTTAATATCAATATTGCAGGTTGGAAAACCAATTTTTTTTCCTTGCTGTCTTCCCTTTTGAACAATTCCTTCAATAGACCAATTTCGACTTAATAACTTATTAGTTTTCTTTAACTGTCCTTTTTCTAGAAGAGAGCGGATATATGTTGAAGAGATAACTTTTTTATTTAAAATTAGTGGTTGTGGTTTTACTATTTTGTA
Organism: Candidatus Pelagibacter sp. PS_16; assembly: GCF_059417965.1. Classification (NCBI taxonomy): domain Bacteria; kingdom Pseudomonadati; phylum Pseudomonadota; class Alphaproteobacteria; order Candidatus Pelagibacterales; family Candidatus Pelagibacteraceae; genus Candidatus Pelagibacter; species Candidatus Pelagibacter sp. PS_16. The sequence continues at coordinate 1,086,986 of NZ_CM182074.1, forward strand.
ATGGTATCTTTCTTCATTTTTTATTAACTGCCTAACATCTCCCTCTCTTTTATTACCAAATCTAAAGTTATTGCTAACAAATATGTATTGAGCTTCTAATTTTTTTGATAAAATTTCTTTAATAAAAAAATCAGACTTAATTGCAGAAAATTTTTTATCAAATTTTTTAGTAATTATAAAATCGACCCCTAAATGATCTAAAATTATTTTTTTTTGATTTATATTAGAAATTCTAAAGTTTTTAAAATTTTTATTAAAAAACATTTTAGGCATTGGCTCAAATGTTAAAACACCAATTTTTAGGTTAAATTTTTTTTTATAAGTATTTGCTAATTTAAATAATTTTTGATGACCTAAATGAACGCCATCAAAATTTCCAATCAAGATAATTGATTTTTTATGATTATTTGAAATTTTAAAATCTTTATACAGCTTCATATTTCACCACTTTAATTCTGTTTGAATAAAGTTTACAACAACTTCATATTTTTTTGAAATTACATCAATACCTTCTTTTTTAATTTCATCTTTATGAACACCATTTGATATAATTAATGAATTAAAATTTAAAAGATTGGCTCCCTTAATATCTGTATTTAAATTATCACCGATAGATAAAACTCTTTTTCCTTCATTGTTAATTGCTTGATTATAAACTTCAGGAAAAGGTTTTCCAAAATAAATAACCTCTCCTCCCATTTTTTCAAAAACAAGAGCTACAGACCCTGCACATAATTCTCTTTTTTCACCTCTATCAACAATTAAATCTGGATTAGTGCATATCATTTTCTTATCCATATGATCATTGAACAACTCTTTGTAATATTTTAAATCCTCACCTTGCTGCTCAAATAATCCTGTACAGAGTAAGTACGAGCTTTCTTTAATGTTATTAGTCTTATTTTTTTTAAAATCTAAAAATAAATCAAAATCTCTTGGTGGTCCCACATGATAAAACTTTTCTTCTAGAGAATTTTTTTTTAAATAATTCAGCGCCGCTTCTCCTGAGGAATAAACTTTTTCTCTAATTTCTTTATTCATCCCCATTTTTTCTAAAAAATTGTTTACTATTTTATTAGGTCTTGGCGCATTGGTTAGAAGAACATAGTCTTTGTTTGCTTTGGTGATTTCTTCTAAGGCTTCGATTGCGTTTTTATGAAGAGTTATCCCATTATGAACAACACCCCATAAATCGATATAAAAAATATCATAATTCTCTACAATCGACCTTAATCCATCCTTATCTAAATTCTTAGTCATTATGGGAGGTATAACTTATAAAAAACACAATTTCTCTGGTTTTTTGCCTTACATATTTTTTTTAACATCTCTTGAAATAGTAAACCTAATAGCTATATGAGTCGCATAATAAAAGGAGAATTTATGAAATTTAAACCGTTACACGATAGAGTTTTAATAGAAGTTTTAGACAGTAGTGAAAAAACTGCTGGAGGAATAATTATCCCCGATACAGCTCAAGAAAAGCCTCAAGAAGGTAAAGTTATTGCTGTTGGTGGTGGTGCAAAAACTGAAGATGGAAAACTAATTCCAATGGATGTGAAAGTTGGAGACAAAGTTCTTTTTGGCAAATGGTCAGGAACTGAAATCAAAATAGATGGCAAAGAATACAGCATAATGAAAGAGTCTGACATTATGGGTATTTCTGGCAAATAATTTAATTTAAAGGAGAAAATAAAATGGCAAAAATTGTAAAATTCGACTCTGAAGCAAGAGCAGCAATGATAAGAGGTGTTGATATCCTAGCTAACACAGTAAAAGTTACTCTTGGACCAAAAGGTAGAAATGTTGTTATCGACAAATCTTATGGTGCACCAAGAATTACTAAAGATGGTGTTTCTGTTGCAAAAGAAATTGATCTTGAAGATAAATTTGAAAACATGGGTGCTCAAATGGTTAAGGAAGTTGCTAGCAAAACAAATGAGGAAGCTGGTGATGGAACAACTACAGCAACTATTTTAGCACAAGCAATTGTTAAAGAAGGTGTAAAATATGTAACAGCTGGCATGAACCCTATGGATGTTAAAAGAGGAATAGACTCAGCAGTAGATCATGTTAAAGCAAGTTTAATTGCTTCAGCAAAAAAAGTAAAAGATACTGATGAAATTGCTCAAGTTGGAACTATTTCAGCTAATGGTGATAAAGAAATTGGTAACATGATTGCAAAAGCTATGCAAAAAGTTGGTAATGAAGGTGTTATTACTGTTGAAGAAGCTAAGGGAGTAGAAACTGAGTTAGACGTTGTTGAAGGTATGCAGTTTGATAGAGGTTATTTATCACCATACTTTATTACTAACGCTGATAAAATGACTACAGAGTTAGAAAACCCTTTCATCTTATTGCATGAAAAGAAATTAACTAACTTACAACCAATGGTTCCACTTTTAGAAGCTGTTGTACAAGCTGGTAGACCACTAATGATTATTTCTGAAGATGTTGAGGGCGAAGCTCTTGCAACTCTTGTTGTAAATAAACTTAGAGGTGGTTTAAAAGTTGTTGCAGTTAAAGCTCCAGGTTTTGGTGATAGAAGAAAATCAATGCTTGATGATATTGCAATTTTAACAGGCGGTCAGGTTATCTCTGAAGATATTGGTGTTAAACTTGAAAACGTTAAACTTACTGATCTTGGATCTTGTAAGAGAGTTAAAGTTGATAAAGATAACAGCACAATCATTAGCGGCAATGGTAAAAAATCTGAAATTGAAGCTAGATGTGCTCAAATCAAACAACAAGTAGGTGAAACAACTTCTGATTATGACAGAGAAAAACTTCAAGAAAGATTAGCAAAACTTGCTGGTGGAGTTGCTGTAATCAAAGTTGGTGGTGCAACTGAAGTAGAAGTTAAAGAAAGAAAAGATAGAGTTGAAGATGCTCTTAATGCAACTAGAGCTGCTGCTGAAGAAGGAATAGTAGTTGGTGGTGGTTGTGCTCTTTTATACGCTTCACAAAGTCTTGACACACTTAAAGTTAAAGGAGACGATCAAAAAGCTGGTGTTGCATTAGTTGCTAAAGCTTTACAGGCTCCTATTAGACAAATAACTTTAAATGCTGGAGTTGATGGTTCAGTTGTAGTTGGAAAACTACTTGAACAAAATAAAAAGAATATGGGTTACGATGCTCAGAACGAAGAATACGTTGATATGTTTGCAAAAGGTATCATCGATCCTGTTAAAGTTGTAAGAACAGCTTTACAAGATGCAGCTTCGATTGCTGGATTACTTGTAACTACTGAAGCCATGATTGCTGATAAACCAGATGATAAAGATTCTGGTGCTGGTGGAATGCCTGGTGGAATGCCTGGTGGAATGGGCGGCATGGGTGGTATGGGTGGAATGGGCATGTAATACGGTTCCCCAACCAGAACACTCTTCGTACAAGAGTTAAACAAATTAGAAACCCTCAGAAAGAAATTTCTGGGGGTTTTTTTTTTGATTCTTAATTTATTTATCATTATAAAGTTACATAAAGCAGATCAATTTTAACAATATTAAAATAATGTATTCATGATTATCTGGATTGCTTCATACCCAAAGAGTGGCAATACTTGGTTAAGGTCAATTATTTCAGCGTTAGTATATTCAAAAGACGGTATTTTTACTTTCGATAAATTAAGTAAAATAGATCAATTTCCAGAAAAAAAATTCTTTAAAGATTTAGTTAAAAATTTTAGAGATTTTGATGAAATAAAAAAAAATTGGATAGCAGCACAAGATAAAATTAATTTAGACGAAAAAATTAAGTTTTTTAAAACACACCAAGGAAACTTTAAAATAGGAAATGATCATTTTACAAATAATCAGAATACTCAAGCAGTGATATATATTGTTAGAGACCCTAGAAATTTAGTTACATCAATTTCAAATCACTATTCTTTATCATTAAATGAAGCGTGCAAATTTTTAACATCACCAGAATTAATGGGAAATGGTAAAAGTTGGGAAGAAAAAAAAGATGGAATATTTAACTTTTTAGGAAAATGGAATGAGCATTATAAATCTTGGACTAATAATACAAAAAATTTATTACTTTTAAGATATGAGGATTTAATTAATGAACCAAAAAAAGAACTAGAAAAAATAATTTTTTTTTTAAACAAATATATAAATTTTGACACTAATGATATTAAAATTGATAATATCTTAGAAAGCACCAATTTCAAAAATTTAAAAAAAATGGAACAAGAAGGGTCATTTACAGAAAATGTGATAAAAAAAGAAACAGGTTCTAATGTAAATTTTTTTAACCTTGGTCCAAAAAATATATGGCAAAACTCACTTGATAAAAAAATTATCAAAAAAATAGAAGATGATTTTAAAGATGAAATGAAAGAAATTGGCTATTTATAAGAAATAGGTTTAGCAAAAGGCATAAAATTTAAAAAGAACAGTTTTAGCTGCTCTTTTTTTTATTAAGCTGTTATAAGATTAAGATATGTCTAAAAGATACAGTGGAAAATCATTTAAAAATTCAAGTACTGCTAAAAAACCAAAATTAAGCTTGAAAGAAAAAAGAAAAAATAAAAAAGAGAAATCTAAAAAATCTTAGACTTTAGCTCTTTTTTGACTATGTTTTTTGAAGGTAAAGCTTTTAGGCCTATCACTTCTGCTTTTAAACTTCTTCTTTCCATCAAAACTAGAGCTTTTTTTCTCTCCACTAGTAGATGAACTTTCAGATGTTTTTTTTCCAAAGTATTTTGGATTATTTGTGAATCCTGTTGGTTTCGAGTTATCCTTTTTTGTAAAACTAGATTTTCCTTTGTAACCGAAACTTTTTTTCTCTCCGTCTCTTGATGATGAACTAGATCTTCCATAACTAGAGGGTTTTGATTTATCTCCAAAACTAGATTTTCCTTTGTAACCGAAACTTTTTTTCTCTCCGTCTCTTGATGATGAACTAGATCTTCCATAACTAGAGGGTTTTGATTTATCTCCAAAACTAGATTTTCCTTTGTAACCGAAACTTTTTTTCTCTCCATCTCTTGATGATCGGTCAGGTCTTCTTTTACCAAATGATTTTTTTTCATCTCTGAATTTTCTTTTTTTATTGTAAGGAGCTTTTCCTCTTTTTCCTCCTCTTGAGTCTCCTCTTGCGCCACGAGGTGCAGGTTTAAAATTTGGATCAATTAATTTACTAATTTCATTCCACATCGATCTATCATCTGGAGTAAGAAAAGTTAAAGCAGAACCTTCTGTTCCTGCTCTAGCAGTTCTTCCAATTCTATGAACATAATCTTCTGGTACTTGTGGAAGATCAAAATTAATTACATGTTGAATTAAAGGAATATCTAAACCTCTTGCAGCAACATCTGTTGCAATTAATATTCTCTTAAGGCCTTTTCTAAATGAGGTAATTACACGATCTCTTTTACTTTGACGAAGATCTCCATGAATAGCATCTGCTGAATGACCTTCTTCTTTAAGACGCTTAACCATTTTATCAGCACCTCTTTTAGTTTTAACAAAAACTAATATTGATCCTTTTCTTGCTATAAATTGGTCTACTAGTTGATCGTATTTATTCTCTTTAAAAACTTGAAGAGTTTCTTGTTTAATTTTTGCAATAGGTACTGATGTTGACCCTGTTGAAATTCTTTGAGGCTTATTTAGATATCTCTCAGAAATTCTAACAATATTCTGAGGTAGTGTTGCAGAAAATAATAAAGTTTGATGATCTTTTGGAACAAATTTTAAAATTAATTCTATTTGAGGGGTAAAACCCATATCTAACATTCTGTCAGTTTCATCTAGTACTAGGTATTTAGTGGCTGATAGATTTAAACTTTTTCTTTTTAAGTGGTCATTAATTCTTCCAGGAGTTCCAACTATTATTCTTGATCTATTACCTAATTGTCTAAGTTGTTTTTGCATTGCCTCTCCACCAATAAGTAAAGCAGTTTTAATGTTAATTTTATCACTAATAATACTTTTAATTGCAGCCATTACTTGAGTTGCAAGCTCTCTAGTTGGACACATAACTAATGCAAATGCATTTTTATCTAGTATTAATTTATTAATTAGAGGAATGCTGAATGCCAATGTTTTTCCAGTTCCTGTTTGAGCTGTTCCTAAAATATCTTTTCCCTCTAAAGCAACAGGAATTGCCATCGCCTGAATTGGAGTTGGTTTCGTAAACTTCATTTTTTCCAATGAATTCTTTAACGAATCTTCTATTTTTAGTAATTTAAAGTTTTCCATTTAGGTATTTAGATTTTTTAAAATTTAAGGAGATATGCTCTTAATCCTTTAATACGTCTAATTTATACAGGGATATCTATACGTTTTTATAACAATCACAAGAAGTGAATTTTTAGAAAAATTAATTTAAGTGAGTAAATATTGATTTTTTTTAAGTTTTCAAATGACTCAATTAATGTATAAGAGCGTCAAATTATGAGTAACAATATTCGAAACATCACAATTATCGCTCACGTTGACCATGGTAAAACAACTATGATTGATAATCTAATGAAACAAAGTGGTTCATTTAGAGAAAATGAAGTTGTAGATGAAAGATTGATGGACTCTGGGGAGTTGGAAAAAGAAAGAGGAATTACTATTCTAGCTAAACCTGCTTCTATTGATTGGCAAGGTACTAGAGTTAATATTATCGATACACCAGGTCACAGAGATTTTGCAGCTGAAGTAGAACGTGTTTTAAGTATGGCTGATGGTGCTTTATTATTAATTGATTCTGCTGAAGGTGTAATGCCACAAACAAAATTCGTGTTAGCAAAAGCTCTTAAGCAAGGTTTAAAGCCCATTGTTGTAATTAACAAACTAGATAAAGCTGATCAAAGAGCTAATGAAGTTTTAGATGAAACATTTGACTTATTTGTAAGTTTAGATGCAAACGAAGAACAGTTAGACTTTCCAGTTATGTATGCAAGTGGAAGATCTGGATGGGCAGATAAAGAAGTAGATGGCCCAAGAGAAAATCTACACCCATTATTAGATTTAATCATAGAACATGTTAAGCCAGCAGACCTTGATAAAACTAAACCTTTCGCAATGCTATCTACTTTATTATACGCAGATAGTTTCTTAGGTAGAAGTTTAGTTGGAAAAATATCTCAAGGAACAGCAAAAGCTAACCAGCCTATTAAAGCAATAAATCTTAAAGGTGAGAAAGTTGATGAAGGTAGATTAACTAAAATTTTTAGATACGAGGGAACAAAAAAAGTACCTATTGAAGTTGGTGAAGCAGGAGATATTGTTGTAATTGCAGGTTTAGAAAAAGCTAATGTAGCAGATACAATTTGTGATCTTGAAGTAAACGATCCACTTCCAGCAACTCCAATAGATCCTCCAACAATGTCTATTACTATAAGTGTGAATAGTTCACCTTTAGCTGGGACAGAAGGTAAAAAATTAACAAGTACTCAAATCAGAGATAGACTGGTTACTGAAGCACAAAATAATGTTGGAATTTCTTTTTCTCAAAATGCAAACGTAGACGCTTTTGTAATTAGTGGTCGTGGTGAGCTAATGCTTGAAATTCTACTAACACAAATGAGACGTGAAGGTTTTGAAATGACTGTAAGTCCTCCAAAAGTTTTATACCAAAAAGATGATAATGGTAACAGACTAGAACCAATTGAAGAGATTACTGTTGATGTAGATGAAGAGTTTTCATCAAAGATTATTGACTCAATGAATAGAAGAAAAGGTAAATTACTTGATCTTAAAGATACAGGAAAAGATAAAAAAAGATTAATCTTTCATGCACCAACAAGAGGCTTGATGGGTTACACAAGTAGATTTTTAACTTTAACAAAGGGTACTGGTGTAATTAATAGAATCTTTCATGGTTATGGAAAATTTGAAGGTGAAATGGATGGCAGAAAAAATGGTGCTTTAATTTCAATGGCAAACGGAAAAGCTGTTGCATTTGCAATATTTAACTTGCAGGCAAGAGGTGAAATGTTTGTAACTCATAATGATCCTGTTTATGAAGGAATGATTGTCGGATTAGCCCCAAAACCAGGTGATATGATTATTAATGTCATGAAAGGTAAGCAGTTAACTAATATGAGAACTCAAGGAACTGATGAAAATGTTGTACTTACACCAGTAAGACAAATGTCAATTGCTGAACAATTAAGTATGCTAAATACTGATGAAGCCTTGGAGATTACTCCAAAATCTCTTAGATTAAGAAAAGCCATTCTAAATCCTAATGACAGAAAAAAGAATGAGAAATCTGGAACACCTCTTTAATTAAAAGTTTTTCCAACAAGATATAATCCTAAAGCAACCGAAGGTCCTATTCCAAAAGCAAATAATAAAGTTCCAACTCCAACTGTTCCACCTAAATACCACCCAATAGACATCACTGTTATTTCAAGAAAAGCTCTTACAGTTGCAATGGGTAAGTTAGTTTTTTTTTGTAAACCAACCATTAGTCCATCTCTTGGTCCTGCACCTAAGTTTGCAACAAGATAAATCCCCCCACCAAGACCAACCGTAAGTACAGCAATTGTTGCTAAAATTAATTGATTTAAATAATTTTCAGGGGTTGGTATAAATTTTATGCAGACATCGATCATTAAACCAATAATTATTGCATTTAAAATTGTTCCAATTCCAGGTTTTTGTTTAAGTGGCAACCAAAGAAACAAAACTCCAATACTAATTAATACTGTTATTATTCCAATTGAAAGATCAACATTCAATGCAATACCTTGTGCAAGAATAGACCAAGGGGAAGCCCCCACAAAGGAAACTATTAATAATCCCTCACCTAGACCAAATAAAACTAATCCAAGACACAAAAAAAAGAAAGTTGAAATTTTTGGTTTAAGATTTAATGGTTTTTCAGAACTCCAATATACCTTAGGAATATTTTTAATTTTCAAGAACATATTTTCAATAAATTACTTCTTTTAAAACTAAAGTCTATTATTGTTACTCCTTTATGAAAAAATTTTTAATATTAATATTTTTCTTAGCATATTCACTCAGCTCTAATGCTCATATGGCGCATTATAATAAATTTAATAAAATTGAAATGGAGATTTTAAAAGATGGTGAAGTTATTGGTTATAATTATTATTTTTTTAAAAAGGATGGAGATAAGACAACCGTTACAAATCAAATTAAATTTACAGTGAAATTATTTGGTGCAACAATTTTTGAAGTTGAAGGGTTTGGAGAAGAAAAGTATATTAAAGATCAATTAATTTCTTTTAATTCTAAAACACTTCAAAATGATAAAAAAAAATATGTAAATTTAGAATTTAATAAACAAACAAATAAATTTGATATTCAGGGTTCTTCCTATAGTGGTATAGCATCAATAAATAACGTAGTTGGAAACTGGTGGAGCCATAAAATTTTACAAACTGATAGTCAAATTAGTCCAATATCAGGTAGCATCAAAGAACAAGTAGTAACCTTTGTTGCTAAAGAAAAAATCGAACTCTACGGTAAAACCTATGAGGTGGATCATTTTAAATTAACCTCAAAAGACATGTCTTTACCAAAAGATAAAAGACTTAATTTTGATATATGGTTTGATAAAAAAAATTCATTAATTTTAAAGGTTACTTATTCTAGATTAGGAAATTGGGAATATAAGGTTAAAAAGTTTGAATAAAGTTATTTATTTATTTTATTAAAAAGATCTTTAGCGCTTATCCATCCCGACTCTAGTCTAGGTCCAACAAACCAATCCGCACAAACTCCTAGGTTTAAGGAAGAATTCCAATAACTTTTAATTCTCAAAGGTTCTGAGTTAGATGAATATTTCCAGCCATGATTTAATGAAAATAAAACTTTGGTTTTTTTGATACCTGTAAGCTTAAAAAACTGCTCAATCATAATCTTTGTGTTCAATTTTTTATTTTCTCGATTTTTATCAATTTTTTTATTTGCCCATGAGTAAGTGCTCTGCAAAGTCCAAAGATCATTTTTACTTTTAAATCTCATTTTACTATTTTCGTTGCCAGCCCAACCTAAAATTTTATCATTAAAAAAATAACTACTAACGTTAAGTTTGCTTTTTTTTGTTGCCATCATGACTGTTATATTTGCATCCATTTTTATTTTTTGATTAATAAATGAATGTTTAATATATTTTTTTGAAAGTTTTTTTAATTGAGGAAATGGACAGGTTAATATCAATGATTTATATAATTTTTTTGATCCATCAGAAAAATATATTTCCCAAACTTTATTTTTTTTAAAAATTTTAATTACTTCACTATTAAAATTGCAGTTGATATCTTTTAATAGATATTTGCTGATTGCGTTGTTACCTTTTTTTCCAATTATTTTAATATGTTTTTTATCTTCTTTCTTATCAGTATTTAAAAATAAATGTTTTCCTGGCCATTTTTTAACAATTTTTTTAGAAATTAAACTTTTTATAAATTTTTTAAATTGAATACTTTTTGGTGAAATATATTGAACACCATGGTCAAAGCTTTCATTCTTATTAAGCTTTTTATTAGACGATCTTCCCCCAACTCCTCTCGCTTTATCATAAACATCTAATGAATATTTTTTACTAAGAGAATTTGCAATTGTTGCACCAGAAATACCTGAGCCAATAATACAGAAATCCTTCATTTACCCGCAACTACCATGCCTTCTATTAACATCGTAGGGGCATTGGTAGAATATTTAAACTCAAGATCATCAGCCAAAGTAATGTTTTTGAAGATATCTTTAAAATTTCCAGCAATAGTTATTTCACTTACTGGATATTTAAACACTCCATTTTCAACCATAAACCCTGTGGCACCCACAGAATAATCTCCTGTAACTAAATTACTTCCATGACCGATTGTTTCTGTAATATATAAAGTTCTTTGATTTAATTTTAATAAATCCTTGTAAGAAATGGAACCTTTTTCAAAATATAAATTACTTGTTCCACCACTTCTACCATTTGACTTAAGGTTTAGCTTTTTTCCATTATAGGTATCTACTAAATAATGTTTTAAAACACCTTGATCTACCAACTTTAATTCTTCAGTTTTCACTCCTTCAGAATCAAAATACCTTGACCCTAATCCTTTAACTATATTGGGTTTATCAAAAATATTTATTGCAGAGGTAAATATTTCCTCATTAATTTTATCTTTTAAAAAAGATGTGCCTCTTGCAATTGAGGAAGCAGATATTGCACTTGCAAAAGTACTCAATATTCCTTTTGAAATTCTTCTATCAAAGACAATACTAATTTTTTCACTTTCTATTTTTCTTGGATCTAATTTTTGTAGTGTTTTTTTTGCTGCCATTTCACCAATTTGACTAGGTTTTAACATATCATTTAAATGACAAGTGCTGGTAAATTCATAATCTCTTTCCATTTTATTATTAGAATCTTTTGCTACAGCAACACATGATGCTGAAAAAGAAGAAGATTTATAACCATTTAAAAAACCATCACTGCTAGCTAATATAAAATTTGATTTTGACTCAGAAAAACCAGTTTCTGTATTAATAATTTCTTTTTTTTGAAATGCAGCCTCCTCTACTTCTTTTAAATACTCAATTTTTTCATCATTCTCTATATGGTCATCATCATATAAATTTAGATCATTAATTTTATTAGCCAGTAAGTCTTTATCTGGTAATGAATTATATTCATCCTCTGGAGTAATTTTTGTTGTCTCAATACATCTTTCAACCAATGTCTTGATATTTTCTTCAGTAAGATTTGAAGAGGAAATACTTGATTTTTTTTTGCCAATATAAGTTGTAAGACTAACGCCTAGGCTATCTGACCGATCAGATTCGTCTAATTTTTTATTTCTAAAATTTACTGTTTCTGAGATGGAGTGCATCACAGCAGCAGTTGAGTCTGTTGCTCCAAGTTTTTTTGCTAAATCTATACAAAAAGAAGCTGTCTTTTTTAAATAATCTTGATCTTTAACCATATGATTTATAATTGAGTTCCACCAACAGTCATTTTATCAATTAAGATCGATGGCTGTGCCACACCTACCGGAACACCTTGCCCTGCTTTTCCACAAGTTCCAATACCTGGGTCAAGCATCATGTTGTTGCCAACCAATGAAACCTCTTTTAAAATTGAAGGTCCATCACCAATTAACGTTGCACCTTTAATAGGTGATCCAATTTTACCATTAATAATTTCATAAGCTTCTGTACAGTTAAATACAAATTTTCCTGAAGTAATATCTACTTGCCCACCACCAAAACTTACTGCAAATATTCCTTTATCAACCGATTTAATCATCTCTTCTTGAGAATATTTTCCATTTAACATCATAGTATTTCTCATTCTTGGTAGAACAACATGCTTGTAGCTTTCTCGTCTTCCACTACCTGTTGATCTTGTGTTCATCAATCTAGCATTTAGTCGATCTTGCATAAAATTTTTTAATATACCATTTTCTATTAAAACAGTTTTTTCAGTAGGTGTCCCTTCATCATCTATTGTTAAACTTCCTCTTCTATTATGAAGAGTTCCATCGTCAACTATAGTAACACCCTCACTAGCAACTCTTTGACCCATTAAATTATGAAAAGCAGATGTTTTTTTTCTGTTAAAGTCACCTTCAAGACCATGCCCTATAGCTTCATGAATTAGTATTGCTGGCCAGCCCGATCCTAAAACAACTTTCATTTCTCCTGCTGGTGCAGGTTTACTTTCAAGATTTACTGAAGCAATTCTAAATGCTTCATCACATACTTTTTTCCAATTATCATCTTTAAGATATTCATCATAAGATTGTCTTCCACCAATTCCATAAACTCCTGTTTCTTTTTTTCCATCTTTCTCAAGCATAACTGAAACATTAAAACGAATTAAAGGCCTAACATCTGTTAACACTTCACCTCCAGATCTTATAATTTCTATAGATTTATGCTCACCTGCAAAACTAGCAGTGACTTGTTTTACCATTCCACCTTTAGCTCTCGTATAGTTATTAACTTCTTTTAAAAGATCCAATTTAGATTGTAGTGATTTTTCTTCTATCGGATTCACATCTTTATAAAATTTTTCATTAGTTTGTGGAATTTCATGATTGTAAATACCTTTTTGAGATTTCAATGTTGAGCTTAGATTGTTAGCTGATTGTTTTAATGATTTTTTTGAAATTTCATTTGAATGAGAATAAGCTACCACTTCACCAGTAACCGCCCTTAAGCCATATCCTAGATCAGAACTATAACTAGAACTCTTTATTTTATCATCATCAAGTACAATAGATTCACTTTTAGAGTTTTCTAAGTAAAGCTCACCATCATCACAACTATTTAATGTTTCTGATATAATGCTCTCAGCATCTTTTCTTGATAAATCTGTTTTAGTAAAAAAATCATTCATACATAACAAGTAATAGTTATAATTATTTTTTCAATTGTCGTATTTCGCACATATACAATCTATCGGATTCTATATAATTTTAGGAATAAATTAAAAAAAAGGACAATATAATGAAAAAATTTGATGAATTAATGAACGTTTCTAACGAGATAAAAAATATTTCGGTTGATGAAGCTAAAGAAAAACTAAATGACCCAAATGTTCAATTTATAGACGTAAGAGATAAAAATAGTTTTGAGTCAGAGACTATTGGTAATGCTGTAAATTTAGAAAGAGGCTTATTAGAGTTTTATTTAGCTGATGGTAGTCCTTTAGAAAATGAAATGTTTAAGAAAAATCCTGACAAAGAATATGTAGTTTTTTGCGGTCTTGGAGGTCAAAGCACACTTGCAACAAAAACTATGCAGGAAATGGGAATAAAAAATGTGAAAAATATGACTGGTGGAATGACAGCTTGGAAAGATAAAAAATAGATTGTGAAAGTTTATTTTAATAATTCATGTAAAATTTGCCGTGCTGAGATAAATTTGTATAAAAAACAAAATATTAAAGACATAGAATGGGTAGATATTACAAATAATAAGTCAGCAGAAATAGAAACTCAAAGAGATGCTAAAAACCTTTTGCGTAGACTTCATATTAAAGAGGGGGAGAAAGTAATTGGAGGGGCAGAAGCTTTTTTATTGGTGTGGAAAAAAATTCCTAAATATAAGTTTCTTTATAGTTTCTTTAAAACTCCAATAATTTTTACTTTATTTTCATTTTTTTATGAGATTATTGCTTTCTTTTTATTTTTAAAAAATAAGAAACAACTTTTGAAATAAGTTTTTAATGTTGAGATGAGGCACTGAATAAAATATATTTTAATTATGAAAGTTTTCATACTATTTGTATTTATATTTAGTTTTGTTTCTTCTGCTCAGTCATCGCAGAAAGTTATTTTAAATAATCTTTTTGACCAACTTCAAATTATTGATAATTCAAAAAGTGCTGCTCTATTGGAGCAAAAAATTTGGTCTGTCTGGAATGAACATCCTAGTGATTTTAAATTAACTGAAAAGTTAGAGTTTGGAACAGAGTTAATGCAATATGGTGATTATAATTATGCGTTAAAAGTTTTTAGTAATATCTTGGAGAATGACCCTAAATGGTCTGAAGCCTGGAATAAAAGGGCAACTGTATATTTTTTAATGAGTCAGTTTAAAAATTCATTAAATGATATTGATAAAGTTTTAGATATAGAGCCTAGACACTTTGGGGCTTTATCTGGACAAGCAAGAATTTTCATAAAACTTCAAGAATATGAAAAAGCAATTAAGAGTATTGAAAGTGCATTAGAATTCTATCCATCATTTAAAAGTCGTGAACTAATACCTGAAATTGAAAGATTAATTAAAGAAGATAGTATCTAATTTAATCTTTTTTAGCTCTTTTTCTTGAAATTAACTGTGTTAACGCGTCAACCATTAGATCAGATGCTTTAAATATTTCATTTGATTTGAATTCATGAGATAAGTTTTTTTCAGGATCTGATTTATCTTCAATAATTATTCCTTCGTCAGGAGAATTATTTTTTATATAAATTAATAGCAGCCAGTCTTCATCGGGAGCTTCATCCCATTTGATAAAGATTTCACCAGTTTCAAATCTTTGATCAATGCATCTAAAAATAGACATGTGTCTAGTGATGTGCCGTTTGTTTAGTTGAAAAACTAAACTACTGGCACTTCTGTAAAAGCTTTCAAGAGAAAGTTCAATTTTCTGCCTTGCAACTTTATAATCTTTCTCTTTTTGAAGTAAAGTTTCTCTATCCTCATCACCTTGAATTTTTACTCCTAAAGCTTCTACTCTCTCTCTAATTTTTTGGTCTCTTATTATTCTATATTTATCTTTTAATTTCTCTATCCTTGCTTGAAGACCAGCGTAATCATCTCTTTTTTCTTTTAATGAAATCTTTTCAAGTTTTTCTAATTCTTTAATCTCTCTTATCCTAAATTTCTCAATCTGTTTTTCTAATTGTAATTGTTTTAAAAATTGTTTTTGCCTTTCAGCATGTTCAATTCTAAGTAATGCTTGCTCCTTACGTAAAAATAATTTTATGTCTCTTGCTCTTTCCTTTTCAAGTTTAATTTCTTCTTTTAATGCTTTTTCTTTAAGTTTAGTTTGCTCCTCTTCTTCTTTTACTTTTTGTTTTTGGATTTGTAATTTTTCTTGTTCTTTTTTTTCAATTTCCTCAAGTTGTCTTCTTCTTTTTTCTTCAGCTTTTAAGGTTTTATATTCAGATATTCTATTGGCGATACTATCAAAAAAAGCTTGAATGTATTTTTCTAAATTAAAATTAATTTTAAAGTTAAATTCTGGTTTTAAAGAATTCTGAAGTGTAACTACTCTTGATATTAAGGTTACTTTTTTTCTAGTGTTAATTTTTTGTTTTTTCTTGTTTGTTTTTATATTTTTACTTATTTTTTTTTTTATAAATATTTTTTTTTATTTTTAAATTTTTTTTCTGCTTTTTATTTGTAATTTTTTTAACCTTCTTTTTTAATAAAGGTTTTTTTTTAGCTGAATTTTTTTTTATTTTTTTCATACTTTAAGAAAATTAGATTTATCAATTAATTACTGATAAATATAGTCTCTTGTTTCAAAATGTTGTTAAAAATTTGCTAGCTATATTTAAGCTGCCTTAAGTGATCCTAATGTAAAATTAAGCTTACCGAGATCTTCCACAAGTTGTTTTTTATCTTTTTCGTTTAAAAGACTAACCGGTGGTATAACATTTTTGTAACAATCGTCTCGATCTGACATAAAAGAATGTAATCCTGATATTAAATTGTAATGGTCAAATGTGCCTCTAACCTTGCATAGTATATCATTTACAGTTTGTTGTTTTTTTTCGTTAAAATCATCGTAAACTTTTCTAGATAAATTAGCAGTTACATTGCAAGTTGCCGTAATAATACCATCACATCCAAGCTCAAGACCCTTAAGGAGTTTTAGTTCTGATCCCGGCATCACAGAAAAATTATCAATCTTTAAATTTTCATATAGGTTATAGGAGCTATCTTTGACACCAACAATTTGTTTTGGAAATTTCTTAACAAGCTCCTCAACACACTCAACGCTAAATTTGTAGCCACATAACTTTTCAAAATTATATAATATAATCTTACTGTCTGGCACAGCTTCAACTACTTTTGAGTAAAATTCTATTACCTCACTATCACCATACTTATAATAAGCTGGTGGCATTATTAAAAAATCACTAAAGTTTAAAGAGTTAGCTACTTTCATTAAATTTATAGTTTCATTTAAAGAATTTAGCCCAGTTCCAATTAAGTATTTTTCTCTATATTTGCTCTTCGATAATTCATTTAAGAGACTAATTTTTTCACTTATAGATATAAGCTGTGCTTGGCCAGTGCTTCCAAAAATAGCAACACCATGACACCCTTGATCTATTATTCTTTCTACATGATTTATAGTCTTGGCTATATTTAAACTTAAATCATCATTAAAAACTGACATTCCAGCTGCATAAATGCCTTTAATTTTTTTCATATTAATTCCTATAATGATTACTTATATACTTAAAACAATTAAAAATGAAAAATAATAATTCAATAATCATCGGTTCTGGAGTTATAGGGAGTTATTTAGCAAAATTTCTATTATCAAAAAGACAAAAGATTATAGTAACTTCAAGAAAAAGAAAAAAGTCTTATACAAATTATAATAAATTAAATATTGAAAATAAAATAATATTTGAGAAGTTAAATTTTTTAAAAAAAGACGAAATATTAAAACTTTTAAAAAAATATACTCCAAAAAATATATTTTACTTTTCTGGACAAAGCTCTCTTACTAAAAGTATCAAACTTAAAAAAGTAACCAATGATTCCAATTATATTGGTGCTAAAAATATTTTGGAAATTCTTCATAAATATGAATTAAAAACAAATTTTTATAAGGCTAATTCAGGATATATATTTGAACCAAATAAAGGATTGATTAATATAAAATCTAAAATTTCAAAAAATAAAAACCCTTATATTCAATCACAAATTAAGGCCCATAAAGAAGTCAAAAAATTCAGAAAAAAAGGAGTTAATTGCTCTAGTATATTTTTTTTACAAGTTGAATCTCCATTAAGAAATAATGATTTTTTTATAAAAAAAATTTGTACACATGCTAAGTTAAAAAAAAATATTACTGTTGGTAATCTTAATACGATACGAGATTATTCCTGGGCTCCAGAGATTGTTGAAGGCATTTATTATCTTACAAAAATTAAACCTAGAGATTTGATGTTATCAAGCGGTCAGGGAATTTCTGGCCATGAAATTTTAAAAATTGCCTATGAACAAAATAAACTTAATTACAGAAAATATTTTTCAATTAATAAAAAATTTATTAGACCTGATGAAGTTGATATAATGAAGGGATCAAAAAAAAATTATGAAATATTAAATAAAAAATTTAAATATCAAATAAAAATTGGTGGTGCAAAATTAGTCAAAAAGATTTTTAATTCAATATGAAAACATGTATATACTTAAGCTATAAAGGTTTAGGTGCAAATTTATTACACCTTGCTTACTGTCACGAGATAGCTAAAAAATATGGTCCTGTCACGATTATTACATTGTGTAATAATTTGGAGGCTGCTTTAAAGGATGACCCATTAATTGATAAAATTATCTTTATAAATAGGTATCATAAAAGATTTATTGATATCTTAAAGTTAAGAAACTTTTTTAACTCTTTTAATTTTGATCAAATTTTTATTTTTTATCCAAGTGTAAGAATTTATCTAGCTTCAGTTTTATCTAATATTAAGAAAGTTTTTTGCTATCCATTATTCAAGAAAAATAAATTACATTTGGTTGATGCTGCAAAAAAATTCACTGAAAAATCTTTGGGAATAACTAATTGCTCAACTGAAGCAAACTATTTCATTAAAGAAAACAAAATACAAAATATAAAAAAAAACTTAGACACTAAAAAATTTACAATTGTTATTGGAGCTGGATCTTCTGGACCTACAACAAAGTGGGGTGCTAAAAATTATTCTAACTTGATAAACAAACTTAACAATAATGGAGATTATTATTTTTTTATTCTTTGTGGTCCAGGGGATAAAGATTTATCTAATGAAATTACAAATAATATTAAAAGTAATAATTATGTTTCATTATATGATAAAAAAATAGAAGAAGTTATTCCATTTCTATGTTCAGCCAACATGTATGTTGGTAATGATTCATTTGGATCTCATATAACAGCTCAGTCAGGAATAAAAAGTTTAGTAATACTCTTAGATTCTCCTAAAGCATACACGGATTATAGTAAAAATTATCAGAGAATATTTCCAGAAAATATTAAAATTGAAAATATAACTCATGGATCAAATTTAAACCCAGAAGATGTATCTGTTGAGAAAGTCTATCAAGAAATTCTTAATAATAAATTCTAGACTAAATTTTTTAAAACTACTTCCTTTGCTTCATTTACAATCATCGATAATCTTGTGGTTTCTGGTGAAATATCGGGATGTATTTTTTTTTGGATTTTTATGTATGCTTTTTGAACATCCTCTTTAGTAATTTTTTTTTTAATATCTAAGTTTAAGATCCTATAAGCCTCTTCTATAGTTATTGTAGAAGAATTTTTGATATTTTGATTTTGGTTAAATGAAAATCTCCCAGAGTTTCTAAGTGTTTGTATAAGTCTAAATAAACTAATTAATTGAAATATTGAAAACCCCTTTAGTTTAACTAAAGCTAAGCTAAGCAACGTAAGTGGTATGCTTAACAAAAACTTACCAGCAACAAAAAGCAATATTGCCAAAATTATTAAACCTAAAAAAATTAATTTTCTTAAATGTTTTGATATTTTTTTTGATGAAGTATTTGCTACTAATTTAAGTATAAAGTAAGTAATTCCCAAAAAAACTAGTGTATAAATAATAATATTCATATATTTAATTTGTATCCATGAAAATACCACATCTTAAAAAAAAATCAGAAATAAAAACGTGCCATAACATTAGTTGGGAAGATGATTATAGTTGGATACATCAAGATGACATCCTGGAGGTTTTAAAAGATAGCAAAAAATTAAACCCTGAAGTCAGAAAATATCTTGAAGAAGAAAATTCTTATACTGATTTTCACTTATCAGATACCAAGACCATTCAAAAAAAATTATTTGATGAAATCAAAGGAAGAATAAAATTAGATGATGAGTCTCTACCTTTTAAAGATTTTGATTATGAATATTGGTCAAAAACAACTACCAAAGGAAATTATTCCATAAAATTAAGGAAAAAAATCGGAACTAATAATATTGAAGAAATTTGGAATGGAGATGAAGAAAAAGAAAAACTAAAAGTAGAATACTTTGGTGTTGGCGATTTGGAGGTTAGTTTTAATGACAAATATTTGGGATATTCTTTAGATACAAAAGGTTCTGAATATTACACAATATATATAAGAGATATAAATACAAAAAAATTAGTTACTGAAAAGATTGAAGAAACATCAGGTAGCATAACATTCAGTTTAGATGATCAGTTTGTTTTTTATTCAAAACTTGATGAAAATCATAGACCAAGAAAAATTTATAGACACAAATTAGGTACTAAAGTTAGCGAAGATCAATTAATTTTCGAAGAAAAAAGTGAAGCCTTTACGGTTGGAATTGGTTTAAGTGCAGATGATAAATATTTCTTTATCAGCTCTTCAGACCATAATACATCTGAACAATATTACTTTGATGTTAATGAAAAAAATCCCAAACCAAAATTAATAAAAAAAAGACAAAGAGGAATTCTTTATTCGGTCAATTCTTGGGATGGTAAATTTTACAATCATACTAATGAAAATGCTGAAGATTTTAAAGTAGACATAAGTAATAGTTTGGAAAAACCAGACTGGAAAACCTTTATTGCTGCAAAAGATGAGGTTCTAATTGGAGGTTTAACATTTTTAAAAAATTGGATCATAAGATCTGAAACTTCAGATGCTTTAGATAAATTATTTGTAAAAAATATTACAACTGGAATAGAAGAAGAGTTAATTTTTTCTGATGAAACTGTATATGTTCCTGGTGCCTCTTTGATGCAAAGAGATAAAAATACAGACGAAATATACATAAGTTATTCTTCACCTAAAACACAATCTAGAGTTTATTCTTATAACTTAAGCACAAAAGAAAAAAAATTAGTTAAAGAACAAGAGATCCCATCCGGTCATAATCCTGATGACTACATTGTAGAAAGAGTAGATTGTAAATCACACGATGGAAGACTGGTTCCTCTTACAATTACAAGACACAAAAATACTAAAATGGATGGAAGTGCTCAATTGCTGCTTTATGGTTATGGCTCTTACGGAAGCTCTATGAGCCCTAGTTTTTCTACTACTAGATTAAGTTTGATTAATAGAGATATCATCTGGGTTACAGCCCATATTAGAGGGGGTATGGAAAGAGGTATGAAGTGGTGGAAAGAAGGAAAGCTGCTTAATAAAAAAAATACTTTTGAAGATTATATCGCTTCTGCAAAATACTTAATTGAAAATAAATATACTTCAAAAAATCAAATAATAGGTATGGGTGGCTCCGCAGGTGGTCTTCTTATGGGTGCTGTAGTTAATCAAGCCCCCGAATTATTTCTAGGAATTATAATGGCAGTACCATTTGTAGATTCTCTGACAACTAATCTAGATCATTCTTTACCTTTAACAGTTGGAGAGTTTGATGAGTTTGGAAATGCAAAAGATAAAAAAGATCACTTTGATTATATTTATTCTTATGCACCTTATAATAATATTAAAAAAATGGATTATCCTCATATGTTGATCACAACAAGTTTAAGCGATAACAGAGTATTGTTTGATGAACCAGCAAAATTTACTGCCAAACTAAGAGAATATAAAACTGATAATAATTTATTACTTTTAAAAACTGAAATGAACGCAGGTCATGGTGGTAAATCAGGTAGAGATGGGGCTATAGAAGAAATTGCACTAGATTATGCATTTGCATTAAAAATTTCTAAAAAAATTTAGTCATCCTATCTTGAAATTTTTAGCATAATTCCTAAATATCATATGTAAGTCGCCTAATGGGGCTTACTAAATTAACCTTGCTAACAAAGGAGGAAACTATGACAAGTAGGGATCTATCTATATTTAACACTCTAAGACCTTTTTCAATTGGATTTGACGATATGTTTGACCAATTTGAAAATATGTTGGGAAATGGAGGGTTAACTATGCAGTCCAATTATCCACCGTACAACATTAGAAAAACTGGAAAAGACAACTACGCTATTGAAGTTGCTTTAGCTGGTTTTAATAAAAATGATGTAGAGGTGGAGTTTGAAGACAATTTATTAACTGTAAGAACTAAACAAGTTGATAAATCTGAGGACAAATCTGATGATGGTGAAATTATTCATAAAGGTATTTCACAAAGACAATTTGCAAGATCATTTACAATCGCTGAGGATGTGAAAGTTAATGGTGCTGAATTAAAAGATGGTCTTTTAACGATTGCCTGTGAAAGAATTGTACCTGAATATAAAAAGAAAAAACTTATTGAAATTAAATAAGTAAAAACCTTACTTGTGGGGTACATTCCCCACAAGTATTAAGTTTTTAAAAACAACCGTTTGAAACAAAACCAATCACTATAGAATTAGAATCTACTTCAAATCTTCTTTCGCAAAGTATTCCATATTTTTTGGTGTTGTAAACAAGCTCTAAGTTACCTTTATCATTTTTAAAATCTTCATCTGGCTTACCTAATTCCATTTGCAAATTGCTTGAAGTTTTTCCAATGTATTCACTTAACTTAGCATTTTCTTTTTCAACAATTGTGTCTGTTTTATTTTTGATTGTTTGACAGCCGGCAACAAGAGTTAAAAGAAATAAGCTTATTAAAATAAATTTTAATTTATGCATGGTTCAATGATAACACTCAAAATATGGCATAAATATAAACTTATAAGTTGAAATATGTTGATAAACTTAGATTTTTAAGAGTATTTTCTTAATTAATCTAATATTAGTCCATCTTAATCTTAGGAGGATCAATGTTAGAAAAATATTTCGACTATAAAAAACACAAGACTGATTTTAAAACAGAAGTAATAGCTGGTGTAACAACATTTTTGACAATGGCTTACATTATGTTTTTAAATCCATTTATACTATCAGGTGAATTTGCTGGACCAGAAAAAGGGTTCTTTGAATTTGGAGCGGTATACACGGCAACAATTGTTGCAACAGCGCTTGCTTGTTTCATAATGGCATTTTATGGAAAAACATGGCCGATAGGTTTGGCGCCAGGTATGGGAATTAATGCATTCGTTGCATTTGGTGTTTGTGCTGGAATGGGCTATACGCCTCAAGAAGCTTTAGGAGCTGTACTAGTGGCTGGGGTTTTATTCTTAATCATTTCATTAACACCTATCAGAGCGTGGTTAATTAATTCAATTCCAAGAAGTTTAAAATTAGGAATTGGCGCTGGTATAGGATTATTCTTAGCAATAATTGGGCTTCAGATCATGGAAGTTGTTGTTGATAACCCGGTAACATTAGTTCAATTAGGTGACTTGAGTGATCCACTTGTTCTATTGGGCTGTGCAGCATTTATTTTGATGGTTGTTCTTGAAAAAATGAAAGTTAAGGGAAATATCATCATTGGTATTTTACTATTCAGTATTATTGCATGGGCTACTGGACTTGCTAAATTTAATGGAATTGCAAGCTCACCACCTCCAATGACTTATCTATTTGATTTTGATTTATCAGCAGCATTAACAGCTGGTATGACAACTGTAGTATTTACTTTATTATTTGTTGATTTCTTTGATACTGCAGGAACAT
Source organism: Candidatus Pelagibacter sp. PS_16 (assembly GCF_059417965.1). Lineage (NCBI taxonomy): Bacteria > Pseudomonadati > Pseudomonadota > Alphaproteobacteria > Candidatus Pelagibacterales > Candidatus Pelagibacteraceae > Candidatus Pelagibacter > Candidatus Pelagibacter sp. PS_16. Next base: position 1,110,199 of record NZ_CM182074.1, read on the forward strand.
TAACTTCAGTAGCAAACGTTGCTGGTAAGGTTGATAAAAATGGTAAAGTTAAAGACATTGAAAAAGCGATGATGGCTGACAGTGTTGGAACTGTAGCGGGTGCAATGATGGGAACAACAACTGTAACAAGTTATGTTGAGTCTGGTGCTGGTGTAAAAGCTGGTGGAAAAACAGGAATGACCTCTTTGGTAATTGGTCTTCTATTTTTGGCTTGTATATTCTTTGCTCCTTTAGCAACAAGTTTACCTAAGCAAATTGATGGTGCAGCTTTAGTATTTGTTTCTGTTCTTTTTGTTAGAAATATAACTGATATTGAATGGGATGATATTGGTGAGGCAGCTCCTGCTATTCTTGCTATGATTGCTATGCCGTTAACATATAGTATTAGTAATGGTATTGCTTTAGCATTTGTATCATACGCATTAATCAGATTATTTACTGGTAAGTTTTCTTCAACTTCACCAGCGATATGGATTATTGCAATTTTGAGTGTTGTAAGTTTTGCAGTTGCTTAAAATATAATTTTTAGGGCTGGAATTATTCCAGCCCTATTTATTTTTCTTAATTATTTCTTCCATAGACATCTCTTCATAATGTTCCGTAGGCTGAACAATCCATGGATCTGAATCAAGTTTAACTGGACAAAAATCTGGCTCAAATGTAGATGATTTTTTTTTCCACAAACAGGCTGTTTTAACTTCATTTATATAATTTCTAGTTGGTTCATAATTCTTTAACCACTCAATACTTTTGTTTAAAGTTAATCCTGTATCAGATAAATCATCTACTAATAAAACTTTATTAAAATCTTTATTCTCAGCTAAAGAACTAATTTCTCTTGCAAACATTAATTGACCCTGTTTATCTTCCATTCCTTTTCCTGAATAACTTTGGATAACTATATAAGCTATAGGTAATTTTAAAATTCTAGAGAGGATATCTAGTATAGGAGCTGCCCCTCTCATAATGCCTACTAGTACTGTTGGCTTATAATTATTGTGGATTTCTATTGCTAGTTTTTCTACAATTTTTGTATACTGATCAAAAGTGATAATTAATTTCTCTGCCATAAAATTCATTATCATATAAAAAATTATTTAAAAAGGAGAAATAATGAAAGCCTACTGGATCGCTTTATACAAAAGAATAGATAGCCAAGAAAATTTAAAAAATTATGGGGCAAAAGTTACTGGAATAATAAAAAGTTATGGAGGAAAACCTCTTGTAAGAGGTGGAAAATTTGAAACTTTAGAGGGTGAAACTTACCCAAGAACTGTAATTTGGGAATTTCCAAATCATGAGCAAGCTATGAAATGTCACGATTCTAAAGAGTATCAAGATGGTTGGGCTATAGCTAGAGATACTACTGAACGAAACCTACAAATAGTAGAAGGTTTTAGTACTGAATAGGTTCTGGATCTATACTTCTCCAAAGATACCAAGTTGCAACTGAACAGTATGGACTAAATCTTTTGTTTAATAATTTTACATAAGATTCAGGTGGTAGATATTTTTTTTTATAATTTTTTGAAATTCCTCTTAAAAGACCAATATCTTGTATAGGCCAAATATTTGACCGATTATAAGTAAACAATAAAATCATTTCAGCTGACCATCTTCCAATTTGTCTTAACTGAGATAAATAAATAATAGCCTCTTCATCTGACATCTTGGGAATTAATCTAGGATTAAATGATTTATCTAATATTTGTTTAGCTAAACTTTTTATTCCCTTAACCTTTTGTCCACTTAATCCACAGCTTTTAAGTTGGACAGAAGAAAGTTTAGAGACTGTTTTTGCATTAATCTTATTTTTACATTTCTTTTTAAATTTCAAAAAAACTGAGTTGGCTGCTGCAACACTGATTTGCTGCCCAATGATACTCTTGCATAATGAAAAAAATATATCTTTTCTAGAAGTAAGCACAGCCTCTGAAGGAGACTTATATTTATTTATCAATGATGACATTACTTTATCTTTATTGGATAAATATTTTTTTGCAGTATTCCAATATTTTGGTTTTTTATTCATGTCTAGTTGTTGATGGTATTTTTTGTTTATGATAAATTTCTCTTCTAAAAATTATAAGAGAGGCAAGAACTACAAGTGATGCACCAATTAGTGTTTTTATAGTTGGTATCTCATTCCAAATAAAATAACCAAAAAATATAGCAAATACCAAAGCTAAATATTTTAATGGTGCTACCAAAGATACTTCTGAAAGTTTATATGATTGAGTTAAAAATAAATTTGCAGAACCTCCTGTTACTCCAATTAAAGCTAAAAGAATAAAGTCTTGAAAATTTGGCATTTTCCATCCCATTGGAATTGTGGCCAAGCCAGCAATTGAAATAGTAATTGTAAAAAAAATTGAGATAAGCCAAATAGGTTCTGTTGTTGATAGCTTTCTAATTGTGATGGTTACAAAAGCCATTCCAATACAAAATATTAGAGGAAGGAAATAAAGATAATTCATACCCTTAAAGCCAGGCTCAGCAATTATAATAACACCTATAAATCCAATTAAGACAGCTAACCATCTAAAAATACCCACTTTTTCACTTAATAGAAAAATTGATAATACAGTAATAAATAATGGTGCCGCATATGATAAACTAACAACGACTGCCAAAGGAAGTTCTCTTAACGCAACAACTATTGCTATCAAGGCCATTAAACCCATAAGGCATCTGAATAAATGTTCTTTTGATCTTTCAGTTGTATAAAAAGTTTTTAATTTACCTTTTGGAATTAAAAAATATGTGGGCAACAGACCAAAAAAACCCCTAAAAAATAAAACTTCCCCAGTTGGATAGTCGCTTGACCATTTTACCAGCAAATCCATAACAGAAAAGGTGCATACAGATAGAAACATGTACAAAAAACCTAATTGATTTTTAGTTAGCATAGCAATAATTTGTAAATCAAATTAAAGTATAATCAATGGAAATAGCAGTATTAGGATTAGGATGTTTTTGGGGACCAGAAATTAAGTTTAGTAAACTTGAAGGAGTTATTAAAACTGAAGTTGGCTATTGTGGAGGTGACAGTAAAACAGTCACTTACAAAGAGGTATGTACTGGTAATACAAATCATGCAGAAGTTGTTAAGTTAGATTTTGATCCTAAAATTATCTCTTATGAAAAGATTTTAGATTTCTTCTTTGAAATTCATGACCCTACAACCTTAAATTCACAAGGACCTGATTTTGGGACGCAATATAGAAGTGAAATATTTTACCTAAGTGACAGACAAAAAGAAATTGCTGAGAGTGTTATAAAAAAAGTAAATTTAAAATTATCAGGAAATGTTGTAACAAAATCTTCTTTATTAAAAAATTATTGTCCAGCAGAAGAATATCATCAGAGATATTTGGAAAAAAGATAATATGTCTTTAGTTGATACAAATTGGTTAGAAGAAAATTTAGATAAAGTAAAAATTATTGATTGCTCATGGCACATGCCTCAGACAGAACGTAATGGTTTTGATGAATATAAAAACAATCATATTAAAAACGCAATTTTTTTTGATTTAGATAAAAACTCTAAAATAGATACTGATCTACCTCATATGTTAACAGATGCTAAGTCATGGCAAAATATTGTCTCTAGCATGGGAATTAAAAATGATGATCAAATAGTTATCTATGATAATTCGGATGTAATTAGTTCATGTAGATGTTGGTATAATTTTATCTATTTTGGTCACAATCCAGAATTAGTTCATGTATTAGATGGTGGATTAAAAAAATGGATTAAAGAAGATAAAGCAACCACTAGTGATATAATTAAGATTATTCCCTCTAACTATATTGCAAATGAAAAAAGAGAGTTAGTAAAAGATATAAACCAAATTAACAAAAATATTTTAGAAAACAATTTTAATGTTATTGATGCAAGAAGTTTAGAAAGATTTGAGGGTAAGGTTCCAGAGCCAAGAAAAGGATTGCGAAGTGGCTCAATCAAAAACTCTTTTTGTCTACCTTTCTCTGAACTTATAAATAAAGATCATACATTTATTAGTAAAGAAAAGATTCATGAAAAGTTTAAATTAACTGGATATGAGATAGGTAAAAACATTGTGTTTACTTGTGGTTCTGGTGTTACTGCTTCAGTTTTGGCTCTTGCTTATTCCTTAATAGATAATAAATATATGCCTACTATTTACGACGGATCATGGAGTGAATATGGAAAAAATTAAAATATGAAAAGATCTACAAAAATTGGAACTGCAATCCTTACCTTCTTTTTAATTATTACAATAGTAATTGTTGGAAGAACAATGATAGGAAATCATTTTAAAAAAAAATTTAGCAAAAGACCTCCTCCAGGAATAATAGTAACTGAAGTTGTAGCAAAAAATTTCTCTCAAAAAGTTTCAACTTATGGAACAGCAATTCCTTTTAGAACTAAATCATACAAAATTGAAAAATATGAAATAGTTAACCCAATAGAATTCAATAGAAAATTAAAAAAAGGTGATTTAATAACAAAATTAAAAACTAGAAATTTAATAGCATCTTTTGATGGAGTGGTGACTAAAAGAGATTTTTCAAATGATATTAAAGTTTCTGAAAGTTCACTTTTAATACAACTAGAAGATACTTCGACAATTTATGTAGATGTAGATATTCCTGAGCTTTACGCAAGTTTTATTAAAGAAAATTTAAATGTTGATGTTAAATTTTCAGGTAATAGTGAAAAAATTTATTCAGGTGTTGTTGACTCAACAGCTGGCAGGATTGATGTGGATACAAGATCTTTAGCTATAAGAATAAAATTAGAAAATGATAATTTTGAAATTTTACCAGGTTCTCTTTTGGAGATTATAGTTAAATATAATGAGAGAAATTCCATGAGTATTCCAGATACAAGTTTAATCATGGAAGGTAACAAAACTTATGTTTATAAAGTTGCAGAAGATAATGTGACTAATAAAACTGAAATTGTTATTGGAATAAGAGATTCTGGTTTTATTGAAGTAGTTTCAGGTTTAGCTAATGGAGATAACATTGTAGCTGAGGGTTTAAAAAAAGTTAGACCAAGAGGCAAAATTAAACCGATTAAAAAATAATGTTTATAACTGACGTAAGTATAAGAAGACCAGTTGTTGCTTGGGTAATGTCTCTTATATTAATTGTTTTTGGAATATTTGTTTTTTCACAATTGCCAGTAAGAGAACTACCCGAGGGCTTACAACCACCTGTAGTTCAAGTTAAAGTAGACTACAAATCTGCATCAGCTCCTATAATTGATCAGGAAGTAACACAAGTAATAGAAGATGTAATAGGTGGAGTAGAAGGAATAAAAAATATTAACTCAACATCAGAAAATGGGAGTAGTTCAATTAATGTTGAATTTAATCCTGATATAGATCTTGATAATGCTGCTAATGATATAAGAGAAAGAGTTGCAAGAGTTGTCGATAGATTGCCAAGTGAAGCAGCAGCACCTCAAATACTTAAACAATCAGCAGGATTTTCAACCACTATGTGGCTGGCCGTATCTTCAGCAACCTGGAGTGATTTAGAGCTTGGAGATTATGTTGAAAGATATTTAGTAGATCAATTTTCAAGTGTTAAAAATGTTGGAACAATCTCAACTGGTGGCTTAAGAGATTTAAGTGTTAGGATCTGGATAGATCCAATTAAACTTGCTGCAAACAATTTAACTATTCAAGAAGTTGAAGGAGCAATAAGGAAAGAAAATGTCAGCCTACCCGCAGGAACATTAGAAGCTACCAACATAGATTTAATACTAAATTTAGATAAGTCATATAACAATATAGAAAAACTAAAAACATTGCCTATTAAAAAAAATCAAAATAGTGTTGTAAGACTCTCAGATATTGCAAATGTTGAGTTTGGTCCGGTTTCAGAAAAAAATCTTTTTAAAGCCCAAAGTAAAGATGCTTTAGATTTAAACACTGTAGGAATTGGTATTTACGCAAAAAGTGGCGCTTCAACAGTAGAACTTTCTAAAGAAATAAGTAAAAAAATTGAAGAAGTTAAAAAAACATTGCCAGATGATCTAAATATAGAAGTAGCTTTTAACAGAGCAACATATGTGGGTACAGCTATCGATGAAGTATACAAAACTTTAATCATTGCTTTTATTCTTGTGGTTATTATTATTTATTTATTCTTAGGTAATATAAAAGCTGTAATTGTACCAGCAGTTGCACTACCTGTAAGCTTAATAGCTTCGTTTTTAGGTCTTTATTTGTTTGGTTTATCAATAAACATATTTGTTTTATTAAGTTTTATTTTAGCAATTGGAATAATTACTGACGACTCGGTCATAATGACAGATGCAATTTATAGAAGAATTGAAAATGGAGAGAGTCCATTAATTGCAGCTTACAAAGGGTCAAAGCAAATCAGCTTTGCAATCATTGCAACAACTTTAATTCTAGTTGCGGTTTTTATTCCTTTAATTTTTATAGATGGAATTGCAGGAACATTATTTAGAGAAACAGCAATAGCATTATCTGTTTCTGTTGTGGTGTCCTCTTTTGTTGCTCTTACACTATCACCTATGTTAGCAAGTAAGTTTTTAAAGAAAGAGCCAAAACAAAATTTTATAGTCACTAAATTTGATAAATTTTTTAAATCATTCTTAAAATTTTATGAAGAAACATTGGGGTATTGGCTTAATAAGAAAAAAATCATAATTTCATTTATAGTCTTCACTATTATTATTTCTGGTGTTTTGTTTAATATTACAAAAAAAGAATTATTACCCTTAGAAGATCGAGGGGTTTATCTTGTTCTAGGATTTACAGATGAAGGAAGCTCTTTTGAATATACTGAAAAAAGAGCAGAAGATGTTGAAAAAAGATTAATTCCTCTTCTTCAAGCTAAGGGCAGTCCATACAAAAGATTTATAATGAGAGTGCCAGGCTTTGGTAGCAATAAAAATTCTTTTAATAGCTTTATAATAATCGCATTATTAGATGAATGGGCTGAACGAGATAAAAGTTCACAAACAATAATGAGAGAAGCAATTGGAAAAATTGTGACTGTTCCTGAAACAGTAGCTTTTCCAATATCACCTCAATCTATTAGGGTTTCTAGTTACAATAAACCTGTTCAAATGGTTATATTGGGCAGCACTTATGAGGAGTTAGAGGAAATACAGTCAAAAGTTATCAATAAATTAAGACAAAATAAAAATTTATCTAGAATAGAATCGGACTATTCTAGAGACAAACCAGAAGTCAAATTAGTAATTAATAAAAATAAGGCTAAGGATTTAAGTGTGTCTACTGACTCAATTGGCAAAACCTTAGAAACTCTTTATGGTGGAAAAACTGTAACAAAATTTAATAGACTTGGTAAAGAATACCCAATTATACTTCAACAATACTTGGCAGATAGACGATCGCAAGAAGGTCTTTCTAAAATATTTGTTAGATCTGAAAGCTCTGGTAAACTTATCTCTTTATCAAATTTAGTAGAGTTCAGTGAAATTGGATCTGCAAAAAAATTAGCAAGATATAATAGGCAGAGAGCTGTAACAATATCTGCAAATATATCGGAATCTTATACACTTACAGAAGCAATTGCATATTTAGAAGAAACAATGGAAGAAATTGGCTCTTCTAATCAAATTGCATGGAAAGGTAAATCAGAAGAAATAAAAGAAACTAGTAATGAACTATTTATTATTTTTGGATTAGCTTTTCTAACTGCGTACCTAGTAATGGCTGCAACCTTTAATTCATTTATTCATCCATTTATTATTATGTTAACTGTTCCACTTGCTTTGTTTGGAGGTTTGGTCTTTATATTATTCCTGAACAGTTCTATTAATATCTTCTCACAAATAGCGCTTGTCATACTAATTGGAATATCAACTAAAAATAGTATTCTAATTGTTGATTATGCCAATCAGTTAAGAACAGCTGGAAAAAATATAGAAACATCTGTTAAGGAAGCTTGTCAATTAAGATTTAGACCCATAATGATGACGTCAATAAGCACAATGATAGCAATGATGCCATTGGTTATAGGAAATATTGGACCAGGCGCAGGTGAAGCTTCAAGATTAGCAGTGGGTGCAACTATTCTGGGAGGAATGATTATATCAACATTCTTTACATTATATGTAACGCCAACCATGTATTTGGTATTAGCAAAGAATACGAAACGAATTGATGCTGTTGATATTGAGCTAAAAAAACAACTTCGTTAAAATATAATATATTTATTTTTATTTAATCTTTTCTGGCAATCTTGTAATTGTGATTTGTATTTATTAGATTGTTTTTCTACTTTTTTAGCTAAACCTATAACTTTCTGATTATTCTTATAATCTTTATAACCACCCCACCCTTCATGATACGCTAGATACTGTCTAAAGGCATCTTTCTTAGAAATTTTTAAAAGAGATTCAGTTTTATCGGTATACCAACCAATAAAATCAACACTATCTTTAAATCTTGTTCTTGTTGCTAATTTATTTCCAGTTTCATTTTTATACTGCTCCCAAGTTCCCTTTACTGCTTGTGAATATCCAAATGAACTAGAGGGTCTCTTAAATGGTATAATCTTAAATAATTTTTGCCTTGGCGGTTTAGCTAGCCAATCAAAGTCTGATTCCATCTTAATTATAGCTAGCTGAATATAAATTGGGGTTCCCCATTTTTGTTCAGTTTTTTTGGCATGTTTATACCAAAGGTATCTTTCATTAAAAATTGAGCAACTATTTGAAGTATTTTGAGGTATTGAAGAACAGCCAGTAATAAAAATAATTAATAGTATTGAAAAATGATTTCTAAGTTTTGACATTCCTAATTATAATCTTATAGATAAGTATTACTAATATTACACCTACAATATTTCCAAATAAATCACTCATCTCAAATCCACGGTTTGGAATGATAATATGAAATAGTTCTAAAAAAATTGATAATAGAAATAAATAAACACTTAAAGAATTAATTTTTTTAGTATTATGAAAAGAAAGTAACCCTAAGCTTGTAAGTAAAATAAAAGCATAGAAATGGTTTGATGAAATTATAAAATCTTGAGTAATTTGGGGTTGTAAGTAACAATCATTATACAAAAAACATCCAAAAATACTTCCTGGGTATAAATAAAATATTATCAATATGATATTTGAAGAATAAAACCCAATTCTAAAAAAGTTTTTTAATTTATTCATAATAATCTTATTTATTTTATTTCTTTTATCAGTTATCAGAATATATAAAATGGCTCATTTAATTTTAGTAAGACATGGTCAAAGTGAATGGAATCTTGAGAAAAGATTTACAGGTTGGGTAGATGTTGACCTTACAGGGCAAGGTAAATTAGAGGCCTGCAAGGCTGGAGAGTATATTAAGGAAACTAAAATTGATATTGATTATTTTTATTCATCATTTCAGTTAAGGGCTATCAACACACTAAAATTTATTCAGGACACATTAAGAGACAAAAGAGAACCAGTTAAAGCCTGGCAATTAAATGAAAGACATTATGGAGCTTTGACAGGGCTAAATAAAGATGAAATGAAAGAAAAGCTTGGTGAAGATAAAATACATGCTTTTAGAAGATCTTGGGATATTAAACCAGATCCATTAAGTAGAAACAATCCATATCACCCGTTAAATATAGAGGTTTATAAAAGTATTCCAAAAGAAAATATTCCTGACACCGAGTCCCTTAAAGATACCTACGATAGAGTAATGAAATTTTATATTGATGAAATTCAAATGAAACTAAAAAATGATAAAAATATTTTAATTTCAGCTCATGGAAATTCTATAAGGGCGTTATGCAAATTTTTATTTAAATTAGATAACCAGAAAATATCACTACTTGAAGTACCAACAGGCAATCCACTTTTGATAAATTTAGATTCACAGCAAAATATTAAAGAATGCACTTACCTAGATCAAGATAGAGCTAAGGACTTGTTAGTTTTTTAATAATTTTTTGTAAATATTGAGATCTGTTAAATGTTTAAAGTCTTCAAAACTCTCAAAACCATATAAATCGTCTTTATCAATTAATTTATTCCAAATATTTGAAATAGAAAAATTGCCTACTTCATATGAGTCAAATAAACCCTTATTTATAATTTGGCACCCTGTATAAATTAGGTGATTAAGTTCATCTTTTTTTATAATATTTTTTTTAAGATTAAAATCACCCTTCAAATTTTTGTCAAAACTCAAGTTTTCATTAGCTAATAAAAGTATATTTTTAACTTTATTTAAAAAATAAAATTTCTCCATATCTTTAATATATTTTTTATAATTCTCATTCCATACGGTGTCTGGATTAAATATCATAAAATCTGTTTCATCAGATGAATTTATTAAATTTAAAATTCCACCTCCCGTATCTAAAATATTTGAGCCATCATTTATTATTTTAATTTCTAAATTAAATTTCTTATTTTTAAAAAATTGTTCAATTTTTTCACTTAGGTAAAATGTGTTAATTAAAATCTTATCAATTCCCAAAGAATGTATTAAATTAATACAATTTTCTAATAATGTTATTTCGTTTATCTTTAGTAGAGGCTTCGGGGTTGTCAGTGTTATTGGGTTTAAGCGCTTACCATATCCAGCACATAGAATTAATGCAGTTTTAATCTTCATCTTTGATTTCTTATTTTTTTGGAAAAATTAAGCTCTAATAAGCTTTTGAGCTCAGAAAATTTGTTATTGTTGGAAATTCTTAATTCAATTAACTTCCAAGCATAGGGAATTAATTTTAAATATTGCTTTTTCTTATCTCTCATGGCCAATCTTGTGAATATTCCAATGATTTTCATATTTCTTAAAATGGATAATATTTCAAAATCACTTAATAACGTAGCCTTGTTAACTCTTTTTTTATTTAGTTTTAGATAATAACGATAAATTTTATTTTTAAATATTTCATCTGTTCTAAATCTAACATCATCAATTAGGGAAGCTAAATCATAAGCCCTGTTTCCAATTAAAGCATCCTGCGAGTCGATAACTCCTATTTTATTTTTGTACTTCATTAAATTCGATACATGAAAATCTCTATGAACTAAAACTTTTTCATTTAATTGAAGGTTTGTTAATAAAAATCTAATTTGTTTTTTTATATCAATTTTAAACTTGGTTAGTTTATTTTTTTTTATAAATTTTTTTGCATACCATTCACAAAATAAATTTGCCTCATTGAATAATTTAACATTATCATAAATAGGTATTTTATAAGTTTTACCTTTAAAGTTTTTAGATCGATTTTGTTTAATTTTTTGAATCACTCCAAGTAAATCAATAGATTTTTTATAGAGAGTTTCTTTTTGGTTTTTATTTTTTTTTAATAAACTAAAAACTGAGTCATCTCCAAAATCTTCAATTTCTATATAATTTTTTTTATAATTTTCGCTATAAAGTTTAGGTGCTAAAACTTTATTTTTAATTAGAAGACTATTTATTGCATCATATATTAGCAAATTTTTCTCTTTTTCCTTAGAAGCAAAAACTATGATTGATTTTTTTTTTGATAATGACTTTCTATAAAAAGATCTAAATGATGCGTCACCTTTAATTTTTTTTAATTTATTATTAGTTTGTAACATCTATTATTTATTTTTAACTCCCTTAATTATTAAATATCTTTTACTTAAATCATCATTGTATTCAAAATGTAAATCAATTTTGGAGTCAATAGTTTCTTTTATTTTCTCAGGCCATTCAATTAATGTCACAACTTCTTCTCTATTTTCAAATAAACCAATGTTTTTTATCTCACTATAGTCAGTCAACCTGTACAAATCGTAATGCTGTATTATAAAATTTCCAACATCATATTCATTTACCAAATTAAAGGTAGGACTAGTAACTTCGGTTAAATTGATTTTATTTAATTGTTGAAGATTATTAATGAGGTGTTTTATAAATGTCGTTTTGCCAACACCTATTTCTCCATGAAAATAAGCTACATCTCCTTTTTGTAGTGTTCTTGAAAAACTTTTAGCTAGCTCAGATGTTTTATCTTCTAGGGAGATATCTATTTTTTCGCTATTAGTAGCGATAAGCATCTGGTTTGAATGGACCTTCTGTTTCAACACTTATATAGTCAGCTTGGTCTTTTGATAGTTTCGTAAGTTTGGCACCTACTTTTTTTAAGTGAAGCATTGCCACTTTCTCATCTAATGATTTTGGTAATACATAAACTTTATTTTCATAATTTTTATGATTATGCCAAAGTTCAATTTGTGCCATTACTTGATTTGTAAATGATGCACTCATTACAAAACTTGGATGCCCTGTTGCACAACCTAAATTTACCAATCTACCTTTAGCTAAAAGAATAATTCTCTTTCCATCAACTAATTCTATTTCATCAACTTCTGGTTTTACTTCTGTCCATTTATAATTTTTTAAGGCTTCTACTTGAATCTCATTATCGAAGTGTCCAATATTACAAAGGATTGCTCTATCTTTCATATTTCTCATATGATCTGCAGTAACAATATCTATATTACCTGTAGCAGTAACAACAATATCTGCCTTGCTTATAGCTTCATCCATTAAAACTACTTCATAACCTTCCATTGCTGCTTGGAGTGCACAAATTGGATCCGCTTCTGTAACCATCACTCGAGCACCACTTTGTCTTAAAGATGCAGCACTACCTTTTCCAACATCCCCAAAGCCTGCTACAATTGCAACTTTACCAGACATCATTACATCTGTGGCTCTTCTAATTCCATCTACTAAACTTTCTCTACAACCATATAGGTTATCAAATTTTGATTTTGTAACTGAGTCATTAACATTAATTGCTGGAATCATTAATGTTCCATCTTTTTCCATTTTGTTTAATGCTTTAATTCCAGTTGTTGTTTCTTCTGAAACACCTTTTACTTCCTTTAATAAATCTTTGTAATCACTGTGCATCATTGCAGTTAAATCACCACCATCATCTAATAGCATATTTGCTTTCCAGTCTTTTTTACCTTCTATTGTTTGTCTTATGCACCATACAGCTTCCTCTTCAGTTTCACCTTTCCAAGCAAAAACTGGTATTCCTGCTTTAGCTATTGCTGCAGCAGCATGATCTTGTGTTGAAAAGATATTACAAGAAGACCATCTAACTTCTGCTCCAAGCTCTACTAAAGTTTCAATTAAAACTGCTGTTTGAATTGTCATATGAAGACATCCCAGTATTCTTGCTCCTTTTAAGGGTGCTTTTCCTGAATATTCTTCTCTTAATGCCATTAGACCAGGCATTTCACTTTCAGCTATTGAAATTTCTTTTCTTCCAAAGTCTGCTAGCGATATATCTTTAACTTTAAAATCATCCATTGCTCAGTTTTATATAATAAAAATTTAATTAATCAACTTATGATTAAACTTTAGGGAAGACAATTTCAACATTTGCACCTTCTTGCGTTACATTGTTTGAGGCATTAATGGTAGCACTATGGAGTTCAACAAGGTTTTTTACTATATTTAAACCTAAACCAGAATGCTCGCCAAAAGTATCAGGTCTATTACTATAAAATCTATTAAATATTTTTTTTGTATCTGTTTCCTTAAATCCTTTACCTTCATCAATAACTTTAAAAATAATTTTATCTTTATCTCCTTTGTAAATTTCAACTAAGATTTTTTTGTTATCATCACTAAATGAAATTGAATTATCTAATAAATTTGCAATAATTTGTTCAATTCTATTTTCTATTCCATTAATAAAATATTCTTCTTGATCATCTTGATCATTTAACATTATTTTAATTCCTCTTTTTGCTTCATAAATATTATTAAAATCATCTACTACAGATCTTGCAATTAATTTGAGATTAATTTTTTTCATTTTTTCTTTACTTAATGCAACCTCATCTTTTAGTATTTGAGAATAATCAGTGATCAATCTTTCAATTCTTTGGACATCATGATTTAGAATACTAATTAATTTACTTCTTTGAGATTGATCATCAGTCTCATTCAATATTTCTGAAGCACTTTTTAATGATGTTAAGGGGTTTCTTATCTCATGAACAAGATCAGTTGAAAAATTTTCTGCATGTGAAATTCTTTTTTGAAGTTCACTTGTCATATCATCTAACGAATTTGACAAAGTTCCTAGCTCGTCATTTCTACTTTTAAGTTCATTAATATTTGTTTTTTTTTTGCTCTTTTCTTTTATAATTTTTGTATATGCTACTAAGTTCTTTATAGGTTTTAGAAAATATCTATTTAAAACAAAAGAGAATATAAATATTACTATAATTATAAATATTGCTGTTCTTAGAATAAATGTTTTTCTTTCATCAATAGCAGATTTTACATCATTAGCATTTTCTGAAATTGCTAGGTATCCAATATTAACTCCATTTAGTGTAATGTTTTTAACTGTTGTTAGTAAAAATTGATCATAGCCTTCCTGTATAAAAGTAAAGGGCTTTCCAAAGTCTTTTGACCACGAATAATTAGTAAGAACATCTTTGAATGAAACGGTTTTTTCTTTATTTATATTTTTTGTTTCAACAATTTTTTTGCTTTTTTCTTCGTCTAATATTTCTAGCTCGACTATATCTAGTCTACTAGAAAAGGATCTCGGGTCTAAATCTAGCGTATCAGTATCACCTACTAAATTAAATTGATTATCAAATAAGATTACTCTATCTAAGTTTTGAAATAAAAATCTTGTTGAAAATAAAAATTTTCTAATATCTTCTTCCTCAAATTTTATATTTAACCTTAAAATATGCTCAATTGTATTGTTAATTATTTGAATATGTTTAGAGGTTTTATTTTTTATTAAATTAGGTTTTGCATTGCTAATGTAAAGCGCTGTTAAAATTCCTATAATTAAAAAAATAACCAAATTAATGAATAAAAATTTTTTTAATATAGATAAACTTTTTAGAAAATTACTGAACATTAACTAACGTTCCATCTGTATCCACTGCCATATCTTGTTTCAATAGCTGTAAAATCAGGATCAACTTTTTTAAATTTTTTTCTAATTCTTTTAACATGACTATCAATAGTTCTATCTTCAATATCAGTATCTTCTCGATAGGCAATGTCCATAAGCTGAGCTCTTTCTTTTATTATTCCTGGTCTCTTTGCCAATTCTTTAACTATTAAAAATTCTGTAGTAGTTAGTTTATCTGGTAGTTGCTTGTTATCCCATTCACATTCAAGTTGTGAAGGGTCAAGTTTTAGCTTCCCATGCGAAATAATATTTTTTGTGTCTTCAAGATTATTGTTAATATCTTTTTTTCTAAGTTGAACCCTTATTCTTTCTATTAAAACTTTAATGGAAAAACCTCCTGACTTTTTTATAAAATCATCTGCACCCAATTTTAAGCCTAATAATTCATCTATTTCATCATCTTTTGAAGTTAAAAAAATTACAGGCAAGGAAGTTTTTTTTCTTAACTTTTTTAAAAGCTCTTCACCATCCATTTTTGGCATCTTTATATCTATAACAGCAAGGTCTGGTGGATTTCTAGTTAACCCAATTAAAGCACTTTCTCCATCAATATAAGTTTGAACTTTAAAGCCTTCTTTTTCAAGAGCTATACTTATACTTGTGAGTATATTTCTATCGTCATCAATAAGAGCTATTGTTTGAGTTTGCATATTCTACTTTAAAAATACTAAATTGTTCTAATTTAGGCAATGGAGATAAATTAATGAAGTATTCCCCAATTGTCCCCTGTATTCACGTCTACCGTCAATGGTGTTGAAAAAGTGTGTAAATCACTTTCTGTAACACTCGTCATTTCATCCTTGATTATTTCAGTTATATTTTTGACTTCTTTTACTGGAACCTCAAAAATTAACTCATCATGAATTTGTAATAATATTTTTGATTTATTATTTTTAATGCTTTCAAATTTTTTATTAAGTCTAATCATTGCAAGTCGCATGATTTCTGATGCTGATCCTTGAATAGGAGCATTAATAGCTGCTCTTTCTTGAAAATTTCTCACATTGAAATTTTTATCATTAATTCCATTAAAGTGAGATCTTCGACCAAAAATATTGGTTACATATCCACTTTTTCTGCAAAACTTAATTGTATTATCCATATAAATTTTTATTTCGGGAAATTTTAAGAAATAAGCATTTAAAAATTCATCTGCTTCATGATTTGAAACGTTGATTTGTTTTGCAAGTCCATATTGTGAAATACCATAAATTATTCCAAAATTAATAGCCTTAGCCTTCCTTCTCATGTCTTGGTCTACTTTTTTAATATCAACATTAAATACCTGGCTTGCTGTAAGAGAGTGAATATCTTCATTGTTACTAAACGCTTTTTTCAGCTCTTTAACCTCTGCCAAATCAGCTAAAATTCTCATTTCAATCTGATTATAATCTGCAGATATTAATGTGAAGCCCTTTTCTGCTATAAAAGCTTTTCTTATATCTTTACCATCCTCTGATTTAATAGGAATATTTTGTAGGTTTGGATCGCTGGATGCCAGTCTTCCTGTTGTTGTTGCTGCCAATAAAAATGATGTGTGAACTCGTTTAGTATTTGGATTAATGTGTTCAGGTAAAGCATCTGAGTATGTGTTTTTAAGCTTGAACACTTGTCTCCAATCTAGAATTAATTTTGGAAATTCATGTCCTTTGAATGCTAAGTCTTCTAACACACTTGCATTTGTGGCAAAACTACCTTTTCTAGTTTTTTTAAGTACAGCAATTTTTAAATCATTATAAATAATTTCACCTAATTGTTTTGGGGATGCAATATTAAATTCCTTTTTTGAAATTTTAAAAACTTCTTTTTCTAGTTTACTTATTTTTTTTTCAAATTTTTCAGACAAAACCTTTAAAAATTTATTATCAATTTTAATTCCTTCAATTTCCATAAATGCTAGTATCTTAATTAAAGGTTTTTCAAAGATTTCATAAATATTAGTTAATTTCTCTAATTTTAAATTTTTACTAAATATTTTGTATAATCTGTAAGTAATATCAGCATCCTCAGCAGCATACTCCATTGCCTTATCTAGCTCTACATCACTAAAGTTTATTTCTTTTTTACCTGTACCAACAATTTCTTTAAATGAAATTGTTTTATGCTGTAGATGAATCTCAGACAAGGTATCCATATTATGTCTATTTTTTCCAGCATCTAATACATAAGACATCAGCATTGTATCCTCCATTGAATTCATATTTATTCCATGTTTATACAAGACAATAAAATCAAACTTAATATTTTGACCAATTTTTTTTACACTCTTGTCTTCTAAAAGTGGTTTGAGTTTTTTAATTACAGTTTCTTTTTTTAAACATCCTTTAAACTTATGACCGATTGGAATATAACAAGCCTTGCCAATTTTAGTGCTTAATGAAATTCCCACTAAATCAGTCTGATGTGCATCTAAAGAACTAGTCTCTGTATCAATTGCTAGCTCTCCAGCTTCTTCTGCTTCGTTAATCCACTCATCTATTTCTTTTTCATTTGTAATTAGATGATAATTTTTTTTACTTATATTTTGATGTTTTTTTTCAGGCTTTGTCTCTTTTGCTGTCTCTTCTAACAGTGGTTCTCCGTATGCAGAAATGACAGAACTAAGAAGTCTATTAAACTCCATTTCTCTTAAAAATTTATATAGTTTATCTTTATCAATCTTCTTTAGATGAAATTCCTCTAACTTTCTTTCAACTGGAGCATCTTTCATTAGTGTCACTAATTTTTTGCTAATTATCGCTTTATCTTTGTTCTCTATAAGTGTTTCTCTTCGTTTATTTTGTTTTATTTCTTGAGCATTATCTAATAATTTTTCTAGGGTTCCATACTTATTAATCAGTTCTGCTGCAGTTTTTACACCTATCCCAGGTACTCCCGGAACATTATCACTACTGTCTCCAGCTAAGGATTGAACATCAATAACTTTTTCTGGGCCCACTCCAAATTTAGTTACTATATCTTCAGGTGTTATAAATTTATTTTTCATAGGATCAAATATACGAACGTCTTTTCTATACAATTGCATTAAGTCTTTATCTGAAGAGACTATTGTCACCTTTGCCCCCTTTGCCAAAATTTGTTCTACATAAGTGGCTATTAAATCATCTGCTTCATAATTTGGAAGATCTACAGATGGTAAATTAAAAGCAACTACAGACTTTCTTATGTATTCAAACTGTGGTGCTAAATCATCTGGGGCTTCTGATCTATTAGCTTTATAGTCTGAATAAATTTCATTTCTAAAAGTTTTTCTAGCAGCATCAAATATTACAGCAAAGTGTGTTGGTTTTTGAAGATTTTCATTTGATTTTGAATCCTCTAATAGTTTAAATAGCATACTGCAAAATCCACTAACTGCACCTACTGGAAGACCGTCACTTTTTCTAGTTAGGGGTGGTAATGCATAATAAGCTCTAAAAATGTAACCTGAACCATCTATTAAATAAAAATGATCTGTTTTTTTAATTTTATCCATTAAATAATATTATCTTAAATATTTTAAATACTATAAATGTATTACCACGCATGGAGCAAAAAAATATACTTTCTGTTAAAAATTTAAAAAAAATTTATTCAGACAAACAAGATGGGGACAACCTTGCTTTAAACGATTTAAACTTAGACGTGAAAGAGGGAGAAATTTTTGGCCTTCTTGGTCCTAATGGTGCTGGGAAAACAACATTTATAAATATTTTAGCTGGAACAGTGGTTAAAACAGCAGGACAAGTAAGTGTCTGGGGTTTTGACTTAGATAAAAACCCAAGACAAGTTAGAGCTTCGGTTGGAATAGTTCCTCAAGAAGTAAATCTTGATCCATTTTTTAGCCCAAGAAAATTATTAGAATTACAGGCTGGTCTTTATGGAATTAAAGAAAAAGATAGAATTACAGATACAATTCTAAAATTAGTGTCCTTAGAAAAACAAGCTAACAGCTATGCTAGAAGTTTATCTGGTGGAATGAAAAGAAGATTGTTAATGGCTAAAGCTTTAGTTCATCAGCCACCAATAGTTATTCTAGATGAACCTACTGCTGGTGTTGATGTGGAATTAAGACAAAATTTATGGAAAAATGTAAAATTATTAAATGAACTTGGTGTAACAATCATTTTAACAACTCATTACCTCGAGGAGGCTGAGGAAATGTGTGGAAGAATAGCTATATTAAATAAAGGAAATATTGTTGCCCTAGACAGCACTAAGAATTTATTAGATAGAATTCAAACCAAAAAAGTAACCTTTAAAACTGATATAAAGATAAATATTAACGATGATGATCTAGAATCTTTAAAAATAGTTTCACACTTAGATAATGAAGTTTGTGTTTCTTATGAAAAAAGTAAAATTAATATGGAAGAATTAATTAATTTAATTAAGAAAAATAACGTCAAAATTATAGATATTTCAACTGACGACGGTGATTTAGAGGATGTTTTTTTAAGATTAATAAAAAACTAGATTATCACATTAATAAATAGTAATTTGTGGATATGGATCTATTAAAAACAAATACAATTCAAAAAGTATTAAAAACATTTATTCTAATTTTTATAGGAACAATGGCTTTAACTATTTCAGCTAAATTAAAAATACCATTTTATCCTGTGCCTATGACAATGCAAACATTTGTAGTTCTTTTTTTAGGAATTGCTTTCGGGTATAAAATTGGCCTGGCATCTGTAGCTGTTTATCTTCTGGAGGGTATTCTAGGTATGCCTGTATTTTCTAACTCACCAGAAAAAGGTATTGGAATAGTTTATTTTACTGGTCCAACAATGGGATATTTAATTGGATTTTTATTTGCTTCTTTTTTTGCAGGCTATTTAAATCTTAATAAAAATATTTTTATAATTTTTGGAAAATTAATATTTTCTGTTTCTGTAATCTATGTATTTGGAGCTATTTGGTTGGGAACTTTAATTGGATGGGATAAACCAATTCTTCAATTAGGAGTGACACCATTTTTATTAGCTGAATTATTTAAAATTTGCTTATTGGCTATATTGGCTAAAAAAATTATCAAATTTAGAAAATTTATCTAGGGGATCTTTTAGATAAAATTCTTTGTAACGTTCTTCTGTGCATTTTAAGTCTTCTAGCAGTCTCAGATACATTTCTATTGCATAATTCAAAAACTCTATGAATATGTTCCCACTTAACTCTATCAGCTGACATAGGGTTTTCTGGTGGTTCAGCTTTTTTCTCTGGATCGGCTAGTAATGCTTTCTCAACATCATCTGCGTCTGCTGGCTTTGCTAAGTAATCAATTGCACCTTCTTTAATCGCAGCAACAGCCGTTGGAATATTTCCATATCCAGTTAACATTATAATTCTACTGCTTGGATTAGAAATTTGAATTTGCTTTACTACTTCAAGTCCATTTCCATCAGCTAGTCTTAGGTCGACAACTGCAAAAGCTGGTTTTTTTTCTTTAACAGATAGTATTCCTTTTTGTACACCCTCAGCTTGAAAAACCTCAAATCCCTTTTTTTCCATGGCTCTTGCAAGCCTATCTCTAAAAGGATTGTCATCATCAACGATTAATAAGGATTTATTATCAAAATCACTTAATTTTTTTAAATTAGCTGCTTCAACCATATTATTAATATGGTGCCTTATCTGATAATTTCAACACCCATTATTTGCTTTACATTAATTAAGTATTGCCTTAATTGCATGATTTATATGAAAGTTTTTAAGTATTTAAGAACTTTTTTTTATTAAATTTTTTTTGGGGACATATAAAATGCAAAAATTTAAAACAGTTGATGAGCTTATAAATCAACTAAAACCAGAAAAGCCTATTTATTGTATTAGAAAAAAATCTATACAGTCTGCTTCTACTTATTTTAGGAATAAATTTCCTGGTAAAGTTCTATATGCTGTTAAAACTAACTCACATCCTGAGGTTTTAAAAACAATAGTAAAAAGTGGAATTGAAAACTTTGATGTAGCTTCAATTCAAGAGATTAAAGACATAAGAGCTATCTCCCCTGATGCAAAATGCTCATATATGCATACTGTTAAGAGTAGAGAAAGTATTAAGGAAGCTTACTTTAACTACAATATTAAAGCTTTTTCTTTAGATACTAAAGATGAATTAATAAAAATTATTGAAGCAACCAATCAAGCAAAAGATCTTGAACTATTTGTAAGGGTTGCTGTTTCAAATGAACATGCTGAAATAGATCTATCTAAAAAATTTGGTGTTTTAACCTCTGAAGCTACTGGTTTATTAAGACTAACGAAACAATATGCAAAAAAAATCGGCTTAAGTTTTCACGTTGGTTCTCAATGTATGCACCCAATTTCTTATGCAAAAGGAATTGGAGAGATTGGAAACATAATAAAAAAAACAAAAATTATTCCTGATTACATAAACATTGGTGGTGGATTTCCTGCAATCTATCCTGATTTAGTACCTCAACCTTTAGAAAATTATTTTGAAGAAATAAAAAAAAGTTTAACTAATTTAGAACTAGAAAAACTTCCAGAATTATTATGTGAGCCTGGAAGAGCAATAGTTGCAGAAAGTGGTTCTACAATTGTCAGAGTAAATCTTAGAAAAAAACAAAAACTTTATATAAATGATGGAACATACGGAACTCTTTTTGATGCTGGTACACCAAATATGGTTTACCCATCTCGTTTAATTAAATCTAGCAAGATAATATCAAAAAAATTAACTGCTTTTGATTTTTATGGCCCCACCTGCGATAGCATGGATTACATGAAAGGACCATTTTTACTTCCAAATAATATTAAAGAAAATGATTATATTGAACTAGGTCAGCTTGGAGCCTACGGTCTAACTTTTAGAACTCAATTTAATGGTTTTTATTCTAATGAAATTTATGAAGTAGAAGATGAGCCGATAATGACCATGTATGGTAAAGACAGCAATAAGGCTATACTAGTTGCCTAATGCCAGAAAACAAAAATTTAACTCATAATAGCAAAAAAAGCTTCTTACAAAATCCAGTTGAACACATAGATATTACATCGTTTGATGCAAGAAAGATAATTTCCTCAATGGAAAAAATGTCTTTTGTTTCAAGAGAAACAGCAAATGCAGCCAACATTTTTAATGAAATGATTCAAGATAAGGATTGTACAATTTTTTTAACACTTGCTGGTTCCACTTCTGCTGCGGGATGTATGAATATTTATAAAGATTTAGTTAAATATAATATGGTTGACGCAATTATTGCTACAGGAGCTTCAATAGTAGATATGGATTTTTTTGAAGCTTTAGGTTTTAAACATTATCAAGGTTCACAATTTCAAGATGACACTGAATTAAGAAAAAATTATATAGATAGAATTTACGATACATATATTGATGAAGATGAATTACAGGAATGTGATCAAAAAATATGTGAAATAGCAGATACACTTGATCCTAGAAGTTACACATCAAGAGAATTTATTTATGAAATGGGAAAATATTTAAAGAAAAATTCTAAAAAAAAAGACTCTTTAATTGAAACTGCATATGACAATAATGTTCCCATTTTTTGTCCTGCATTTACAGACTCAAGTGCCGGTTTTGGATTGGTCACTCATCAAGAAAATAATCCTAAAAAGCATATTACGATAGATTCTATTAGAGAGCTTCGTGAATTAACTGAAATAAAGATTCAATCAAAAGGATCTGGCTTATTTATGATTGGTGGAGGAGTACCTAAAAACTTTGTTCAAGATACTGTTATCTGTGCTGAACTTTTAGGAAAAGAGGTTGAGATGCATAAGTATGCAGTTCAAATTACAGTAGCAGATTCTAGAGATGGTGCTTGCAGCAGCTCTACATTAAAAGAGGCAAGCTCATGGGGTAAAGTAGATATTGCTAAAGAACAAATGGTTTTTGCAGAAGCAACTAGTGTCCTTCCTTTGATTGCAAGCGATGCTTATCATAAAGGTGATTGGAAAAATAGAACGAGAAAAAACTTCTCAAAAATATTTAAATAAAATTGAAATATCTTTCTAATAAAAATGGTTTTCTAGGAATTGACAATGATGTTAATTTTAAAGAGAAAGTAGTAGTTGTTCCATTTGGTTTAGAAAAAACTGTAAGTTATGGTGGTGGCACTCGTAATGGCCCTAAAGAAATCATCAAAGCATCTCATCAAGTTGAGCTATATGATGAAGAGTTACATTGTGAACCCTATAAAAAAATTGGGATTAAAACTTTAAAACCATTTAAAATTGATAAAGACATTAAAAAAGCTCTTAAAAAGATGTCTGATATAAATCAAGAAATATTAGATAAAAAATTATTTCCAATCACTTTTGGTGGGGAGCACTCAATAACACCTGGATGTATTGCTCCATTTGTAAAAAAATATAAAGATATATGTTTACTACATTTTGATGCACATGCAGATTTAAGAGAGAGTTATAATGGTGAAAAATTTTCACATGCTTCAGCTATTAAGAGATGTCTTGATCATAAAAATGTTTCCATAATTTCATTTGGGATCAGAAATATATCTCAAAGTGAAATACCATTCTTAAAAAAAAACTCATCTAGGATTGATATCTTTTGGGCAAAAGACAAAAATAAATGGGACCTAAAAAAATTTAAAAAAATGATAAAGAATAAAACAGTTTATTTAACATTTGATGTTGATGGTTTAGATTCAAGCATAATGCCTGCAACAGGCACACCTGAACCAGGTGGATTATTGTGGGATGAAACTTTAAATATCATACGGATAGCTGCTAAAAACTCTAATATTGTTGGTGCAGATATAAATGAGCTTTCACCTATTAAAGGTTTTAATTCTTACAATTTTCTTGTAGCTAAACTTGCTTATAAAATCTTGTCGTACAAATTTTTATACTAAGCTTTTGAAGCTTTAAAAGTTCCTAATAATAATCTAAATGGAATTAACATTGCTAAAGCAACAAATATTTTAACAGCTAAATCACCTAGAGATAAAGTGACCCATGGTATTCCCGTTGCATAAAATGAGATGGAGAAGAATAAAAATGTGTCAACAGTAGACCCAATTAACGAAGAAGTTAATGGAGCAACAAACCATTTCTTTTTTCTTAAATAGTCAAAAATTTGAACATCTAACAACTGTGCAACCATAAATGCTATACCTGAACCTATAGCAATTCTAACTGAAATTAAGTCTGCAAAATTTGTTGAAAAGAAAAGAGTAAATACAATCCCTATAATAAAACCAACATAAACAATTTTTCTAGCTACAACCTTGCCATAAGATCTATTTGCCAGATCCGTAATTAAAAAAGCAACTGGATAGCTAAAAGCACCATAAGTTAATATTTCTTCTAAACCATAATAATTGATTGGAAATTGTACTAAATAATTTGAAGTTAAGACAACAACTCCCATTATAAATGAGAGTAGTATAAAAAACTTTTTCATTAAGCTGATTTACTAGGAGATGCTTTTGGTGCTTTTTTAATAAAAGGTGATTTAATTAATATACTTTTTTTTAATTTTTTTAGTCTAGGCGAAATATTTTTATTTTTTACAGTCTTTAAAAACTGATCAAAAGTACCTTTTTTATCAACGCTTCTAACCCCGGCATTACTAACAGTTAAAGTTAGGCTTCTTTTCAAAAGTTCACTTGTAAATTTAGCTTTTTTTAAATTAGGTAAAAATCTTCTTTTAGTCTTATTGTTAGCGTGACTAACATTGTGACCTTTCATAGGAATTTTACCAGTTAATTCACATTTTTTAGACATAATATTTAGTGACTATATAAGATGTGTTCATGATCTCGTCAAGTTTATTAGGATCAATTAGTCAGCTTCTTTCCTATTATTTCTTTAAAATTCTTAATACCTTCGTCAATTAATATTTCTTTAAGCTCTTTTTTTATCTTTCCTACAATGTTTGGTCCTTGAAAAACCATTCCTGTATATAACTGAACATAGCTAGCTCCTGCCTGAAACTTTTTATAAGCACTTTCTCCCGAGTCCACACCTCCTACACCTATAATTTCAATCTTGCCCTTAAGCAGTTTATAAAACTTACTTATTAGTTTATTGGCCTCTTCCTCTAGTGGCTTGCCTGATAGCCCACCCTTTTGATGCTTTAAAATATTATTCAATTTTTCTCTATTTTTAGCTGTTGTGTTTGAAACAATTATTGCACTAACTTTATGTTTAATTAAAATTTTACTTATTAGTTCAATTTGTTCATCTGAAATATCTGGAGAGATTTTTACTACAATTGGAATTTTTGATTTAAGTTTAACTTTTTCTTTTTCTATTGCATTCAACAATTCATCAAATTTAGTCTCATCATGAAAAGCTCTTAGATTTTCTGTGTTAGGCGAAGAAATATTAACTGTAATATAGTCAGCGATATCATAAAAGTTTCTAAGTCCAATCAAATAATCATTTAATCTATCTTCACTATCTTTATTGGGACCTATGTTGACTCCTAATAAACCTTTATGTGAATTAGATCTAATTCTATGGCTAATATTTTCTGCTCCTAAATTATTAAAACCTAACCTATTTATAAGAGCCTGATCTTCAACCAACCTAAAAACTCTTGGCTTTGGATTTCCATATTGCTCAAGTGGGGTAACCGTTCCTACTTCAACAAAACCAAACCCAAGTTTAAACAGTGGGTTATAAACTTCAGCATTTTTATCAAACCCGGCAGCCATTCCTATTGGATTATCTATATTCTTACCAAATAAATTAGTTTTAAATATTGGATCTCCTTTATTTTGATCAGCTATGTTTGGTAATATGTTTAGTTTTAAAGACTTAATTGCTAAATTATGAGCAGTTTCAGGATCAATTTTGAAAATTAGTGATCTGAATTTTGAAAACATTATTTTATTTTTTCTTTAATTAACTCTTTAGTTTCGTTTACTCCAAAAAAACTTATAAAAAATCCCATTCTTGGTCCATTTTCATCTCCAAAAACAACCTCATAAATTAATTTAAACCAATCCCGCAAGTTTTCTGCGTAACCATTTTCTTTTCCTGTTGAATAAATTAATGTCTGAATATCCTCAGGCAACATCTTATCATTGCAGCTATCAAGAGACTTAACCAGTGCTTCTAATGCGACTTTTTCATTTGCGTCAGGAGTTTTGTATTTTTTTTGTAATTTTATTACGTCATTAAAATACTTAATCGCATAACCTATAAGATTATCAAAAATTGGGTGTTCTTTTTCTAAAAGGTTTTTTTTATATTTTTTTACAAACTTCCAAAGTAACTCCTTAGAGTCTGCATTGCTCGTTTCTACTAAATTTAAAAGCATTGAAAAGCTCATAATAGTATCTTCTTTAGGAATTAATCCATTATGCACATGCCAAACAGGATTCATTAATAGCTGTAACTCATTTTGTGTTTTAGCTTTTTCTATAAAGTCCAAGTACTCATCGACTGTTTTAGGAACTATTTCTTTATATAGTTTTTTTGCTCTTTTGGGATTTTGATACATATACAATGAAAGACTTTCGGGTGATGCATACTCCAGCCACTGATCAATTGTAATTCCATTTCCTTTTGATTTGGATATTTTTTCTCCTTTTTCATCTAAAAAAAGCTCATAAGCAAACCCAGATGGGTTTGTTTTTCCAATTAACTTGATTATTTTTGATGATAATATTGCACTTTCAATTAGATCTTTTCCATACATTTCAAAATCTATATCAAGAGCGTACCATCTCATTGCCCAATCTACTTTCCATTGTAATTTGCAATTTCCATCTAAGATACTTGCCTCAAGTTTTTTTCCATTATTATCAAATATAATTTTGGATTTTTTTTTTAGTATTTCTAAAACTGGAATTTCTAAAACCTTACCAGTGTCTGGACAAATTGGTAAAAATGGACTGTAAGTTTTTTGTCTTTCTTTCCCTAGTGTTGGAAGAATTATATCCATAATACCTTGATAATTTTCTAGGATTATCTGTAATGTGGGATTAAAAAAACCACCCTTATAAAGAACCGAAGAGCTTTGAAAATTATATTCAAAATTAAATTTATTTAAAAAATCTTTTAACATTTCATTATTGTGTTCACCAAAACTTGAAAATTTTTCAAATGGATCTGGCACTTGAGTTAAAGGCTTATGAAGATTGTTATTTAAGAGCTCTTGATTTGGAACGTTTTCTGGAACTTTTCTAAAGCCATCCATGTCATCAGAGAAAGTTATGATTTCCGTTGGTATATCTGTAAGTTGTTTTAAAGCATTAACCATCATCGATGTTCTTGCAACTTCACCAAATGTACCTATATGGGGCAGCCCACTTGGACCATAACCAGTTTGTAAAATTATTTTACCTTTTTTATCAATAAAGGACTTTCTTTCACGCAGTAATTTTTTAGCCTCAACAAAGGGCCATGCGTTAGTTTTATCTAAATTATCTTTTTCAATCACTTTGTTTAATAACAAATATCTTATATTTGGTGTTTTTATTAATTCTTATAGAGTTGAAATTTATTTACCATAAAATAATGTTCTTTCAAAATGTCTAATTATAAAACTGTTTTTTTTACCTTGGGTGTTTTGCAAATTATTCTTGGAATTTCCATGATGATTCCAATTATAGCTCAGTTTATATATTCAGAAATTGACTCCTCTTTTATTGGAGGCTCTATAATTTCTATAATATTTGGTGTTTTATTTTTTTTAACAAATTTAAATCATGATAAAAAATTAAATCTACAACAAGCGTTCTTATTAACTGCTCTTTCTTGGTTAAGTATTGCAATATTTGGTTCTTTACCTTTTATTTTTTCTACTCTTGAACTTTCAATTACTGACTCTTTCTTTGAAAGTATGTCTGGAATCACCACGACAGGGTCGACAATTATCTCCAACTTAGAGAGTGCTCCAAGATCGATACTTTTGTGGCGAGCAATGCTTCAATGGTTAGGTGGAATTGGTATTATTGTAATGGCAATAACCTTAATGCCAATAATGAATGTTGGTGGAATGCAATTGTTTAAAATTTCAAGTAATGATTCTTCTGAAAAACTATTACCAAAATCAAAAGAAATTTCACTTAGACTAATTTACGTTTATTTAGGTCTAACCGTGCTTTGTGCTTCTACATATAAAATTTTTGGTATGAATATTTTTGATAGCTTAACTCATTCAATGACCACGATAGCAACTGGTGGCTTTTCAAATTATAACGAATCTATTGGATATTTTAATAGTCTACCTATCGAAATATCATCCATGGTTTTCATCATATTAGGGAGTTTACCTTTTATTACTTATATAAAATTTTTAAATGGAGACAGAAAAATTCTTATCTCTGATGTTCAAATAAAATCGTTTTTAAAAATTATTATTTTTTCAATTATTATACTTTTTATTTATTTACTTTTTCACAACAAAGATTTTTCTCAAATAAATATTAGGACTATTTGTTTTAATGTTATCTCTATATTAAGTGGAACGGGATATGTTACTGGAGAATTTGATGGATGGGGTAATTTTCCACTCATTTTCTTTCTAACTTTAATGTTCATTGGTGGTTGTGCTGGTTCTACCACATGTGGAATTAAAATTTTTAGAATTCAAATTTTATACCTTTTTATTATTAATCAATTAAAAAAGATTATTTATCCAAAAGGCATATTCATAATAAAATATGATAAAAATAATGTTGATGATAAATTTATGGCTTCCATCATTTCTTTTATCTTTCTTTATTTGGTTATATTTTTTTTAATAACTGCATTTTTATCCTTAAGTGGTCTAGATTTTGTTACTTCAATTTCTGGTGCCGCAACTTCTATCTCAAATGTTGGTCCAGGATTGGGCTCTACAATTGGCCCTAATGGCAATTTTTCAAGCTTACCAGAAATATCTAAATGGATTTTAAGTCTCGGAATGATATTGGGTAGGTTGGAATTATTTGCTATACTTGTATTGTTTCTTCCATCATTTTGGAGAAATTAACTATGATTGAAATTAAAAAACAATCCTTATCAGAAACTTTTGCTGTCTACTTTGATAAGAGAATGCTTAGAATATTATTATTAGGTGCAATTTCTGGTTTTCCCTGGGTTTTAATTGGGAGCAGTTTAAGTCTATGGCTCAAAGAAGAGGGCTTAAGCAGATCAACAATTGGTTGGGCAGGACTAATATTTGCTGTTTATGCTTTTAATTATTTATGGGCCCCCCTTATTGATAGATTTCAAATACCCTACCTAACAAAAAAACTTGGTCATAGAAGAGGCTGGATAGTTTTAATGCAAATTGCAATTTTAGCTTGTCTTGTTACTTGGAGTTTCATTAATCCTACCGAAAACCTTGCGCTACTAATTACAGTTGGTTTAATTATTGCTATAGCATCAGCCACACAAGATATTACAGTTGATGCTTTAAGAATTGAACAAATAGGCGAACACGAAAGTAAATCAATGGCCGCTGGCGCTGCTATGGCTGTTGTTGGCTGGTGGAGTGGATACAAATTAGGTGGTGTAATAGCTTTATTTACAGCAGAATATTTAGAGAATATGGGTGTTACAAATTACTGGCAAATTACATTTTTAATTTTAGGAGTTGTAGTAATTTTAATGAATATAGGTTTGATGTTTGTCCATGAGCCTCTTTATACTGACAGACAAAAAAAACAAAAAGAAACTGATAAACTTATAGAAAGTAAACTTGGATCAAAAAATATTATAACTAATTTTATAACATGGATAAGCAGCACATTAGGTGGCCCTATAATAAGCTTTTTTAGGAAAAATGGTTTTACAATTGCTGTTGGAATTTTAAGTTTTATTTTTTTATTTAAGATTGGTGAGGCCTTTCTTGGACGTATGTCGATAGTTTTTTATAAAGAAATAGGCTTCTCTAAAGGTGATATTGCAATTTATTCTAAAACTTTAGGTTGGATTACTACAGTTATGTTTACATTGCTGGGTGGACTTTTTGTAATTAGATCTGGTGTTTTAAAAGCAATGTTTGTTGCAGGAATATTAATGGCTGCAACTAACTTATTATTCACAGTCTTAGCGTGGAGTGATAAATCTGAGTTGTTATTCGCAGTAGCTGTCATATTTGATGATATAGCAGCAGCATTTGCAACAGTTGCATTTGTAGCATTTATTTCATTACTAGTAGACCGAACATATACTGCAACCCAATACGCGTTACTTGCATCAATTGGAACTGCAGGCAGAACTACACTTGCATCATCATCTGGAGCATTAGTAGATTGGCTTAATGGAGATTGGGGAGTATTTTTTATTATTACAGCCATCATGGTGATACCTTCTTTGATTTGTTTGTGGCTTATAAAAGATAAATTAAAACTTCATGAAAGATAGTTATTTTTATAAAAAACCATTATCAAATATCCATAAAAAGCCCAATGCATTTTCTGAGGTTACCTCTCAAATTTTGTATGGAGAAAAATTTAAAATTATATCTAAGAACAAAAGTTGGATAAAAATAAAGGCTTTATTCGATAATTATACTGGATACATAAAAAATAAAGATTACACAAAAGATCACCAACCAACCCATAAAATATTTACTCTAAAAGCAAATATTTATAATAAACAAAAAAATAAAACAAAAAATTTTTTACCCTTTGCATCAAGAATTTCAATGATTCATGAAAATAAAAAATTCATAGAGTTTGAAAAAAATAAATGGATTAAAAAAGTTAATATAAAAAAAATTAATCATATTGAAAAAGATTATTTAAAAGTATTAAAAATGTTTTTAAAAATTAAATATCTATGGGGTGGTAAAACTTATAGAGGTATAGACTGCTCTGCTATTTTACAATTATTTTTTTACTATAATAATAAATTTTATCCACGAGACACAAAAGACCAAATAAAATATTCAGCAAAAAAAAATAGAAGTAAAGTTTTTAAAAAAGGTGATATTATTTTTTGGAAAGGTCATGTTGCTGTTTGTATTAACGCTCAAAAGTTAATTCATGCATATGGTCCTGAAAAGAAAGTTTTGATTATGAATATAAAAGAGACAATAAATAGAATTGAAAGAACAGCAAAATTAACAGTAAAAAAAATATCCCCTATAAAATACTAATTTCTTCCAAAATCTGGCTTATTAATATCTTGTTTTAACTTAATTATTTTTTTCCTAACCTTCTTAGTATTAACTAATTTTTTAATAATAGATTTATTATTTTTAAATTGAATATCTCTTTTAAATGAACGTAAATTTTTAATAAACAGATCAATAACTTTTGAAATATTTTTTTGATTATTAAAAAAAATATCTCTCCACATAATTTCATTAGATGCAGCAATTCTTGAAAAATCTCTCAAACCACCAGCACTAAATTTTATTAATTCATACTTTT
Source organism: Candidatus Pelagibacter sp. PS_16 (assembly GCF_059417965.1). Classification (NCBI taxonomy): domain Bacteria; kingdom Pseudomonadati; phylum Pseudomonadota; class Alphaproteobacteria; order Candidatus Pelagibacterales; family Candidatus Pelagibacteraceae; genus Candidatus Pelagibacter; species Candidatus Pelagibacter sp. PS_16. The sequence goes on from NZ_CM182074.1 coordinate 1,141,458, forward strand.
GTTGTTTTTCAAAGTCTGTAGCTGTTTTAACCAAATTATATGCAATTAAATGAGGCAAATGACTAGTCATAGAAAAAACTGTATCATGTTTTTTTGAGTCCATAATTGCAACTTTTGAACCAATTTTTTTCCAAAACTTGGTAAGTATCAGAAGATGTTTTTTGTTAGTATTTTTTTCTTTTATTAATATGCACCATTTATTAAAGAATAAATTTTTTACTCCATTTTCTGGGCCACTAACTTCTGAGCCTGCAATAGGGTGACTGGATGTCCAAAAAATTCCTTTTTTTAATTTTCTTTTAACTAAGTCCATAGACTTTTCTTTAGATGATCCAACATCTGTAATAATAGTTTTGGGTAATAAATATCTGTTTATCTTTAAAATTATTTTTTCATATTCTCCTAGAGGAGTACAAAATATTATCAAATCTAAGTTTGGGATAATTTGCTTTAAATCATTTGTAATTTCACATGGTAATTTTAATTTTTTGATTTTTAAAATATTTGATTTTGATTTTTCATAGACAAATATTTTTTTAGCTATTTTTTTTTCAGAAATTGCTCTTAATAATGAAGAACCAATTAAACCACAGCCTATAATTAAAATATTTTTCATAATCAATTAAAGATAGCCTTAATTGTTGTTATGAATCTCATATTCTCTTTTGTTGATCCAATTGTTAGTCTTAATTTGTTTTTAATATTATACCCATCCTCTGTAGATCTTAATATAATTCCTTTTGACTGCAGTTTGTTAAAAATATAATTAGCTGAAAATTTACATCTATCAAAATTTAATAGTAAAAAATTAGCGGTTACTTCATTTGAGAAAATTTTTAGTTTTTGTAAAACATTTCTAACTTTATTTGCTTCTCTAATATTGTGTTTCACAGAATTATTAACAAATTTTCTATCTTTTAAAGCTTCTATTGCTGCCATCTGTGCAACTTGATTTACATTAAATGGCGGTCTAATTAAGTTCATTGCAGATATAATTTTTTTTGGCCCATGACCCCAGCCAACTCTTAAGGAGGCCAGTCCATATATTTTTGAAAAAGTTCTTATCACAACAACATTATCTTTATTTTTAAATAAATCTAAACCAGATTTATAATCTTTATTTTTCATATATTCAAAATACGCATCATCTAAAACTAGTAAAATGTTTTTATTTAATTTCTTTCTTAAGTCTATTAATTCTGCTCTAGTTAAGTATGTTCCTGTTGGGTTATTTGGATTAGCAATAAATACTAGCTTGGTTTTTCTTGTTACTTTCTTAATAATTTCATTTATCGAAACTTTAAAATTTTTTTCCTTAGAATAAACAACTTTTGCCCCCACTATTTGTGCATATATCCTGTACATTAAAAAGCTATATTGAGGAACAATCACTTCATCAGAGGGTTTTAAGTATAACTGACAAATCATTTGAATAATTTCATCTGACCCTGCACCACAAATTATTCTCTCAAAATCACACTTAAATTTCTTTGAAATTTCTTTTCTTAATTTTTTTGCTTTACCATCTGGATACTTCGATATTAACAATTCTTTATTCTGTAAAATTTTCTTTACTCTCGGGCTTACACCAAGAGCTGACTCATTTGCTGATAATTTTATAATATTTCGTATTTTTGCTATATCTGACTTACCTGGTTTATAAGCCTCTATTTTGAATTTTTTAAATTTTGGAACTGTCATTATATTAATTTAATTTACCTTATAAATAAAATATTATCCTTTCATATAGAATAAGTCATTTTTTAAAAAAATTGACATAAGAAATGCTATCTAGTACAAAAAATATGCGCTGATTTAACTGAATTGCGAGCGCTTAAAAAAAACCGCTAAATAAGTTTTTTTGTCTCACAATTCAAATTTGGCTAATACTTATGAATATAAATGTGAACATAAAAAATATTATAATTGATAAACCATTAAAATTAGATTGTGGCCAAACTATCAATAATTATTCTCTTGCTTATGAGACTTATGGCTCTCTTAATGAGAATAAAGATAATGCTATTCTTATTTTTCATGCCTTGACTGGTGATCAATTTGTATCTGGAATAAATCCAATTACTAAAAAAGAAGGTTGGTGGTCTTATGCTGTTGGGTCTGGTAAAGCTATTGATACTGATAAATACTTTGTAATTTGTGCAAATGTTATTGGTGGGTGCATGGGTTCATTTGGTCCTAGTGATATCAACCCTGATACCAATAAAAAATATGGCACTACTTTTCCTGTTATTACTATTAATGACATGGTTAACGCGCAATTTAATCTCTTAAATTTTTTTAATATTGAAAAATTATTTGCTGTTATGGGTGGATCAATGGGTGGTATGCAGACACTTCAATTCGTTAATAACTTCCCTGATAAAGCAAAAGTTGCTATTCCAATAGCCTGTACAGCTAGTCATTCGGCACAGAACATTGCTTTTAATGAACTTGGTAGACAATCAATTATGGCTGATGCTAATTGGGAGAACGGTGATTATTCCAATCAAAATAAAAATCCTGATAAAGGATTATCTGTTGCAAGAATGGCTGCACATATAACTTATTTGTCTAAAAATGGTCTTCAGGAAAAATTTGGAAGGAAGTTACAAGAAAGAGATGATCTGAAATTTGGTTTTGATGCTGACTTTCAAATTGAAAGCTACTTAAGATATCAAGGATCTGTATTTGTTGATAGATTTGATGCCAATAGCTACCTATACATAACAAGAGCAATGGACTATTTTGATCTAGTAAAAGAACATCATGGTAATTTATCTAAAGCATTTGAAAAAACTAAAACTAAGTTTCTTATTATATCTTTTACTTCTGATTGGCTTTATCCAACCTCTGAAAATAAAGAAATTGTTATAGCCTTAAATGCTATAGGTGCTGAGGTCGGATTTGTTGAAATTGAATCTGACAAAGGGCACGATTCATTCCTTTTAAAAGTTCCTAAATTTTTAAATACTCTAGGTGACTATATTAAAACAGCTTATTCTAAAAACTAAACATGAAACAAGAATTTAAAATAATCTCCGATTTAATTGAAAAAAATACTAGAGTTTTAGATGTGGGGTGTGGAGATGGCATATTAATGGAATATCTTAAGTATAATAAAGAAATAGACATAAGAGGAATAGAAATCTCAAAAGATAATGTTCAAAAATGTTTATCAAAAGGACTAACTGTTATCGAAGGTGATGCAGAAAAAGATCTTTTACAATTTCCTGACAGTTCCTTTGATTTCGTTATTTTAAGTCAAACATTACAAGCATTTTTAAATCCTGAAATAGTTATCAAAGAACTATTAAGAGTTGGCAAAAAAGCTATTGTTACAATACCTAATTTTGGTTTTTGGAAGGTTAGACTTCATCTATTAATTAAAGGAACAATGCCAATTACAAAAAATTTACCTGATGAGTGGTACAATACTCCCAACCTTCATATGTGTACTATAAAAGATTTTTATAATTTTTGTGAAAATAGAAAAATTAAATTAGATAAATCATTAGCTCTACATAACGAAAAGATATCTTCTATTAATAGACTTAATCTAAATACTAAAAATTTGTCTGCAGAATTGGGTATTTTTTTAATTGAAAGTTAAATGGAAATTCAAATAATACGTTGTCTACAGGATAATTATTCTTATCTAATTATTGATAAAGCTAAAAATATTGCATGTGTGATTGACCCTAGTGAAGCAAAACCTGTTATCAAATATTTGGAAGATAAAAATATACATTTAAAATATATATTAAATACACATCATCATTATGATCATGTTGGGGGAAATAAAGAATTAAAAGAAAAATATGGAGCTAGTGTTATTGGATACAAAGGAGACAAAGATAGAATTCCAGAAATAGATATACTTGTTGGTGATCAGGACATTTGGCACGAAGAAAATTTCCAGGCTAAAATATTTCATATACCTGGTCATACCCTTGGCCATATATGTTTTTATTTTTATAATGAAGAGTCTGTTTTTACTGGAGACACCCTCTTTTCACTTGGTTGTGGTAAAATTTTTGAAGGAACATACTCACAGATGTATAATTCATTAATGAAAATAAAAGCTCTACCAGAAAAAACTAAGATCTATTGTGGACATGAGTATACCAAACAAAACTCTAAATTTTGTATTGCTCATGACCAAGACAATGAAAGCCTTAAAGTTAAGATTAAACTTATAGATGAAAAATTAGAAAAAAACCTACCTACTATTCCATCTACGATTAAAGAAGAATTAGAGTGCAATATTTTTCTTAGATCGGGTACAGAGGAAAACTTTTCAAAATTGAGAGATTTAAAGGACAATTTTTAGCTTATTCGCGCTTGACTATAATTTGGTCAAGACTATATTGCTGATTATAAAAAACAGATTAAACAATGTCATACGCAATAATACAAACAGGTGGAAAACAGTACAAAGTTAAAGCTGGTGAAATCCTTAAAATTGAAAGATTAGAGGATTCTAAACCTGAGACTAAAATCGAATTTAAAGAAATCCTCGCTTATGGAGATGATAAAACTATTGAAGTTGGTTCTCCAGTAGTTGAAGGTGCAAAAGTTGAAGCCGACCTAGTAGAAAACGGTAAAAATAGAACTATTTTAATATTTAAAAAAAGAAGAAGACAGAATTCAAGAAGAAAAAATGGTCATAGACAACAGTACTCATTAATTAGAATTAGCAAAATTTTTTCAAAAGATGGTAAAGTTTTATCAGAAGCTGAGAAAATGGTAAAACCAACTAAAAAAGTTGAAAAAGTTGAGACTGAAGTAGCAAGCAAATAAATTAGGTAAATTATGGCAACAAAAAAAGCAGGTGGATCATCGAGAAACGGACGAGATAGTGCCGGTCGTAGACTTGGCGTTAAAAAGTATGGTGGTGAAGTAGTAATTCCTGGAAACATAATTGTAAGACAAAGAGGCACAAAAATTTTTCCTGGTGAAAACGTGGGGATGGGTAAAGATCATTCAATTTTTTCTGTTGTTGAAGGAAAAGTTGTTTTCAAAAAGGGTAAATCAGATAGAACATTCGTTTCAGTAAAGCCCAATTAGTAGTACAACTAAAAAACTAAGAGTTGTATTATGAAGTTTCTAGATCAAGTTAAAATTTATGTAAAAGCAGGCAATGGAGGACATGGATCTCCTAGCTTCCGTAGAGAAAAATTTATTGAATACGGCGGACCTGATGGAGGCGATGGAGGTAAAGGTGGCACCATATATCTTAGGTCAGAAAGAAATTTAAATACTCTTATCGACTATAGATTTCAACAACATCATAAAGCAGGAAGAGGAGTTAATGGTTCTGGACAAAATCGTACAGGTCACAGTGGAGAAGATTTAATTTTAAAAGTTCCAATAGGTACGCAAGTTTTTGAAGAAGATAATAAAACCTTAATTTATGATTTTAAAAAAGAAGGTGAAGAATTTATTGTAGCTAATGGTGGCAAAGGTGGTCTAGGAAATACTCGATTTAAAAGTTCCACTAATAGAGCTCCCAAAAAATTTACTAAAGGTGCGCCTGGTGAAGAGTATGTAATCTGGCTTCAGTTAAAAACTATTGCTGATGTTGGTATTGTTGGACTACCTAATGCAGGTAAATCAAGCTTATTAGCTTCCATTACAAATGCGATGCCTAAAATTGCTAACTATAAATTTACAACATTAAATCCAAATCTTGGTGTTGCAAGTTATGATGATAAAGAAATAACTCTAGCTGATATTCCTGGATTGGTTGAAGGTGCGCACGAGGGTGTAGGTCTTGGTATTCAATTTTTAAAACACATAGAAAGATGCAAAACTTTAATGCATTTAATAGATATTACTGATGAGGACCTTGAAAATACGTATAAACAAGTTCGAAATGAATTGGGGAGTTACAGTAAAGATTTACTAGAAAAAAAAGAAATAATTGTATTAAATAAGACAGACTTATTAGAAGAAGAAGAAGTGAAAGAAATTTTAAAAAATTTTTCTAAAAATAAAGATTCTGAGGTAGTTACACTCTCAACATTAGAAAAAGACTCAATATCTAAAATTAAAGCTAAATTGCTCTCCTATGTATCTTAAAGATTCTAAAATAATTGTAATTAAGATTGGTTCATCCTTATTAATAGATGACAAAAAAAAAGTAAGAAGAAAATGGCTCACTGAATTTGCTAAAGATATTCAGGAATTAATAAAACAGAATAAAAAAGTTATTATTGTAAGCTCCGGAGCAATAGCAATGGGTTGCAAAAAACTAAATATTAGCAAAAAAAACCTTAAGATTGATAAAAGTCAGGCTGTTGCTTCTATTGGGCAAATTGAACTAATGAATTTATTTTCAGAAACATTTGTTAAATTAAAAATTAATATTTCCCAAATTCTTCTCACTCTAGAAGATACTGAACAAAGAAGAAGAGCCCTTAACGCAAAAAGAACTTTTGACAATTTATTTAAACTAGGCTTTGTACCAATAGTAAATGAAAATGATACTATCGCTACTTCAGAGATTAAGTATGGTGATAATGACAGATTAGCATCTCGTGTTGCACAAATATCAGGTGCAGACTCCCTTATATTGCTTTCTGATGTAGATGGTCTTTATACACATAATCCAAAAATATATAAAAATGCAAAATTAATAAAAGAAATAAGAAATATAGATAAAGATATAGAAAAAATAGCGACCAAAAGTATTAGTGAGCATGGAACGGGTGGCATGAAAACTAAAATAGATGCTGCTAAGATCTGTCAATTATCAGGATGCCAAATGGTAATAGCAAATGGCTTAATAAACCGACCTATTAAAAAAATAACTGAAGAGAATAATTGTACATGGTTTTTACCTAAGGTTTCAAAATTAGATGCTAGAAAAAAATGGATTATCAGCTCTGTTTCACCTAAAGGTGTGCTGATTATTGATGATGGTGCGAAACAAGCACTTTCAAATGGTAAAAGTTTATTAGCAGCAGGAATAAAAAAAGTATCTGGGCGATTTAGTAAAGGAGATCATATTAAAGTTTTAGATAAAAATAATTATGAATGTGCAAGAGGACTTAGCTCTTTTTCATCTAACGAAATAGAAAAAATAATGGGTCACCACTCAAAAGAAATAGAAAAATTACTAGGATATATTTCCAAATCAGAAGTAATTCATAAAGATGATATAGTAGAGGTATAGAATGAGCAGATATATGAGATTAATAGGTCAAAATGCAAGAAAGGCATCACTTGATAAAGTTAATTCAAAAACTAAAAATAAAGTTTTAAAAAAATATGCTTTCTTATTAGGCAAAGAAAAAAAATCTATATTTAAAGCTAATCAAAAAGATATTCTATTTGCTCTAAATAAGGGCCTAAAAAGTAATCTGATAGAAAGATTAACTATTGATGAAAAAAAGTTAATAGGCATAAAAAATTCTATAAATAAAATTGCTAAATTGAAAGATCCTGTTGATGCTACTTTAGAAAAATGGAGCAGACCAAATGGTTTAACAATTAGCAGAGTGTCTATACCTATTGGTGTTATAGGTGTTGTTTATGAAAGCAGACCCAACGTTACAGCCGATGTTGCAAGTTTATGCTTTAAATCTGGAAATCCTGTAATTTTAAAGGGTGGCTCTGAAGCTATAAATACTAATAAAATTTTAGCAAAACTATTTCGAAAGTCGCTTAAGGAAACTAGAGTGAATGAAAACTTTATTCAATTTATAGACTCTAAAGACAGAAAAATGGTCGACTTTATGCTTTCAAAAATGAAAGATTATATTGATGTAATAATACCTCGTGGTGGAAAAAATTTAGTAAAAAGAGTTCAACAATTTTCTAACGTCCCTATTATCGGTCACTTGGAAGGTCTTTGTCATACTTTTATTGATAAGAATGCCAATCTAAAGATGGCTACAAACGTTACCTATAATGCAAAGCTAAGAAACACTAGTATTTGTGGCGCTACTGAAACAATTTTGATGCATGAAAAAATTGTTAAGAAATTCTGTAACCCAATTTTAAAAAAGTTAGAAGAAAATAACTGCAAAATTTATGGAGATCGTTTTTTGAAAAAATATTACAAGGGAAAGATTTATCCAGCAAAAGAAAAGGATTGGTCTACTGAATATTTATCATCAACAGTGTCTGTAAAAACAGTTAAAGATTGTGACGACGCTATTAGCCATATTAATAAATATGGGACTATGCATACTGACTCTATCATTACTAAAAATAAAAAAACTGCAAATAAATTCTTAAAAAATGTTAAAAGTTCAATAGCAATGCATAACACATCTACTCAATTTGCTGATGGTGGTGAATTCGGTTTTGGTGGTGAGGTTGGCATTTCGACAAATACTTTGCCTCCAAGAGGACCTGTTGGATTAGGGCAGCTCGTTTCATACAAATACGAAATTATTAGTAATGGTAAAACTAGAAAATAACTTAAAACAAAAAAAAACAAAAATTGGAATCTTGGGGGGAACTTTTGATCCTGCTCACAAAGGTCATTTAGAAATTTCTAAACAGGCTAAAAAAATATTAGAATTAAAAAATATTATATGGGCAATTACCAAACAAAACCCATTTAAAAACACAAGTAAAACAAATTTAAAAAATAGAATAAAATTTGCAAAAAAAATTATTGGTAAAAATGATTTTATTAAAGTAAAATTTTATGAGGAAAAAGTTCTCTCCAATAAAACAATTGACCTCATCAATTACTTAAATAAAGATAAAAAATTTGAGATCTATTTTATTATGGGTGCTGACAATCTAATCAATTTTCATAAATGGTATAAATGGAAATCCATTATAAAAAAATGCAATCTACTTGTGTTTGATCGACAGGGATATAAAGCTAAATCGCTAAAGTCTGTGACCTATAACGGTGTAAATAAAAATAGATTATCTTTTATTAATTTTAAAAAGGTTAATATTTCATCTTCTCAATTAAGAAAAATTTGATAAGGTTAAATAAATTAATGGAAAAAAACATAGACCTTAAAGATTTAATCCTAAAAACCCTAGATTCTAATAAAGCCCTAGATATTATTTCAATAGATCTTAAAAATAAAAGTTCAATGGCTGACTATATGATTATAGCAAGCGGAACTTCTTCTAGACATATTCAGGCTTTATCTGAAATGGTGCTAGAAAAATTAAAGACCAATGGAATAAAAAATTCTAAGATTGAAGGAAAAGAAAGTGGTGATTGGAAATTAGTTGATGGTATAGATTTGATTGTTCATATATTTCATCCTGATAAAAGAAAATTTTATGAATTAGAAAAAATATGGTCAGAAATCATTCCTAAAGAAAAAGTGATGATATGATTTTGACTAAAAGATTTTTTCTTTTTTTTATAATACTATTATTTACTTTTCAAAAAAGTTTTTCTGAAAACACCGACTTATATAAAAAAATTGATTTGTTTGGTGAGGTTCTTGAGAAAATTAGCAAAGAATACGTTGATGAAGTTGATCAATCAAAAAGTATGGACTCAGCCATAAATGGTTTATTGCAATCTCTTGATCCCTATTCCGCATATATGACACCTGAAAGTTTTGAGGGTATGCAAACTGAAACTAGTGGAGAGTTTGGTGGGCTTGGTATTGAAGTTGGCATGGAAGCAGGTGTTGTAAAGGTAATATCACCAATAGATAATACTCCAGCATCAAAAGCAGGATTAAAAGCTGGTGATTATATTGTAAAAATTAATAATACCCAGGTCCAAGGCAAAACATTAATGCAAGCAGTAGACCTAATGAGGGGACCTGTTGGATCGAGTATTGAAATAACAGTTAGAAGAAGAGGTGTAAAAAAAGCATTAATTTTTAATATAACGAGAGAAGTTATTCAGGTTCAGTCTGTAAAATCTGAACTTATAGATAATAACATTGGCTATATAAGATTAACTTCCTTTAACGAAAATAGCAGTGAACAAATTAAAGAAAAAATTAATAAATTAAATAAAAACAAAGATCTAAAGGGTTATATCTTAGATTTAAGAAACAACCCAGGTGGCTTGCTTTCTCAGGCAATTAAAATTTCAGACTTTTTTTTAGAAAATGGTGAGATTGTATCAACAAGAAGTCGACAAGCTTCAGAGAATAGAAAATGGTTTGCTAAAAAAGGTGATCTAACAAATGGTAAAACACTAATTATACTTATTAACTATGGATCAGCTTCAGCATCGGAAATAGTAGCTGGTGCATTAAAAGATCATAAAAGAGCTATTATACTTGGAGAAAATAGTTATGGAAAAGGTTCTGTGCAATCAATAATCCCTTTGAAAAATAGAGGTGCTATTAGATTAACAATTGCAAAATATTATCTCCCTTCAGGAAAATCTATTTCTGAAGTAGGTGTAACACCTGATATAGAAGTTGCAGAAGGTTCGGATGATTTTAAATTTAACTCTGAAACTGATAATCAATTGAATTTTGCAATAAAACTATTCAACGGATAAATGCCAGATAGTAAAGTGAATTTACCTCTTAGAAGTGGGGTTGGAATTGTTGTCCTGAACAAAGATAATAAAGTTTTTGTTGCAAAAAGGATTGATAATCAAAAAAATTTTTGGCAGATGCCCCAAGGTGGTGTTGATAAGGGTGAGGACTATTTAACTGCTGCTTACAGAGAGCTAGAAGAAGAAACTAGTATAAAAAATGTTGAACTAATCAAAGAATGTGATGGATTAATCTCTTATGAATTACCAAAAAACTTACTAGGTATAATTTGGAAAGGTAAATATAGAGGTCAGGAACAAAAGTGGTTTATAATGAGATTTTTAGGACAAGATAATGAGATTGATATTAAAACTAAACACCCTGAATTTTGTGAATGGAAATGGATTGATCTAGAAAATATAACTGACCTAGTTGTAGACTTTAAGCTACATGTGTACAAAGATGTTAAAGAAAAAGTAAAAGAAATTCTTAATTAAGAGTTTTTAGCACATCAATTTTTTGATCAACTAAGTATTTATTTTGATCTGTAATGTCACTATTTTTTGAATTTTCTTCTGCTTGAGCAAGTAGTTCACTAATTTTATCTTTATCAATATCTTTAATATTAAAAATAGAACTTGTTAGAACTGATAAATTATTATTCTTAAATTCAACAATTCCATCCTCAACATAGTAATTATCCTCACCTGATTTAGAAAAGATTTTAATAATCCCTGGCTTTAGAAATGAAATAATTGAGATATGGTCCTTTAAAATCCCCATTTCTCCCTCAAAAGCAGGTACAACAACTTCTGTTACATCTTCTTTTGAAAGAAAAGATTTTTCTGGATTTACAATTTCTATTTTGAACTCTTCACTCATTATGCAGCAGCATCTTTCGCCATTTTTTCTGCTTTTTCTACAGCTTCTTCAATTGTGCCCACCATATAAAATGCAGCTTCTGGTAAATGATCATACTCACCATTACATATTGCAGCAAAACCTTTAATTGTAGATTCTAAATCTACTAATTTTCCTGGAGAACCAGTAAAGACTTCAGCAACAAAGAAAGGTTGTGATAAAAATCTTTGTATTTTACGCGCTCTAGCTACTGTTAATTTATCTTCTTCAGATAATTCATCCATTCCTAAAATTGCAATAATATCTTGCAGAGATTTGTAAGTTTGAAGAATTTTTTGCACTTCTCTTGCAACTCTGTAATGCTCATCACCAACTATTCTAGGATCTAAAATTCTAGAAGTAGAATCTAGAGGATCAACTGCTGGATAAATTCCAATTTCAGCTATCTGTCTCGATAATACAGTTGTTGCATCTAAGTGAGCAAAAGATGTAGCAGGTGCCGGGTCAGTTAAATCATCTGCTGGTACATAAATCGCTTGTACAGATGTAATAGAACCCTTGTTAGTAGTCGTAATTCTTTCTTGAAGATTACCCATGTCAGTTGCAAGTGTAGGCTGATATCCCACTGCTGAAGGAATTCTTCCTAATAGTGCAGAAACTTCTGAACCTGCTTGAGTAAATCTAAAGATATTATCAACAAAGAATAATACGTCTTGTCCTTCTTGATCTCTAAAATATTCAGCCACAGTTAAACCTGTTAAGGCAACTCTTGCTCTAGCTCCTGGAGGTTCATTCATTTGACCATACACTAGTGCAGCTTTTGATCCTGGACCTTCTGGCTTAATAACGCCTGAATCTATCATTTCGTGATAAAGGTCATTTCCTTCTCTAGTTCTTTCTCCAACACCAGCAAACACAGAAAATCCACCATGAGCTTTTGCTACGTTGTTAATTAATTCCATAATAAGTACTGTCTTACCAACACCCGCACCTCCAAATAAACCAATTTTTCCTCCTTTGGCGTATGGTGCTAATAGATCAACTACTTTAATTCCTGTAACTAGAATTTCTGTCTCTGTTGACTGATCACTAAATTCAGGTGCGGCTCTATGAATTGGCCATTTTTCTTTTGTTTTAACTTCACCCTTTTCATCGATGGGTTCACCTATTACATTTATAATTCTTCCTAAAGTTTCCGGACCAACTGGAACTTGTATAGGAGCACCTGTTGCGGTTACTTCGTCTCCTCTTTTTAATCCTTCAGTAGCATCCATTGCAATTGTTCTAACACTTGACTCACCAAGGTGCTGAGCAACTTCTAAAACTAATCTGTTGTCTCCATTTTTACATTCTAATGCTGATAAAATTTCTGGTAATTCTCCATCAAATTTTACGTCTACTACTGCTCCAATGATCTGTGTGATTTTTCCTTTGCTCATAATTATAAACTTTCCGCTCCTGATATGATTTCAATTAGTTCTTTTGTAATAGCTGCTTGACGACTTCTATTATACTCAATAGTTAGCTTGTCAACCATTTCACCTGCGTTACGGGTTGCATTGTCCATTGCACTCATTCTTGAGCCCTGTTCGCTAGCTGAATTTTCTAACATCGCTTTAAAAATCTGAGTAGATATGTTTTTAGGCAATAAGTTGCTTAAAATTTCATCTTCGTCTGGTTCAAATTCATAATTATCCTCAGAAGAATTTTCTTCTGCTTCAGATGTTTTTAAAGGAATTATTTGTTGTTCTTGAGGTATCTGAGTGATTACATTTTTAAATTTATTATAAAAAATTGTACACACATCAAATTCTTCTTTTTCAAAGTTTTCAATTATCATTTTTCCAACTTTTTCAGCATCTAGATAGTTGATAGTTTTTGAATCTTTAAAAGATATTCTCTCTACGATATCATCCTTATAAACTCTTTTTAATTGATCATACCCTTTAGATCCAACAGTTATAATTTTTAAAGTTTTTCCCTCATCAGATATTTTTTGAAAATATGTTTTTGCTTTTTTAATAATATTTGTATTAAAACCACCACATAGACCACGATCAGATGTTAACACAATACATAAATGCACTTTATCTTCTCCTGTTCCTGAAAGAAGCTTAGGAGCATTTTCCTTATCAGAAATGCCACTAGATAAATTAAGAATAATGTTATTCATTTTTTCAGAATAAGGTCTTCCCTTTTCAGCATTTTCCTGGGCTCTTCTAAGTTTAGCGGCCGCAACCATTTTCATGGCTTTGGTAATTTTTTGTGTAGACTTTACACTCGCTATTCTTTTTTTTAAGTCGTCTAGTGTTGCCATATTTTAAGAATTAAAGTTCTTCTTAAGTTCCATGATAGTATCAACTAATGATTTTTCAGTATCTTCTTCAAGCTTACCTGAACTTAAAACAGATTCTAAAATTTCTGGTTTTTCAGATTTACATTTTTCAATAATCTTAGATTCGAACTCAGCAATATCTTTAAGTTCCACATCATCCAAATAACCTTTAACTCCACAGAAAACTGCAATTACTTGTTCAGCAACTGTCATAGGGGAATATTGTTTTTGTTTTAAAAGTTCAGTTAGTTTTGAACCTCTATTTAAAAGTTTTTGTGTAGATGCATCTAAATCAGATCCAAATTGTGCAAAGGCAGCCATCTCTCTATATTGAGCAAGCTCTAGCTTCATTGAACCAGAAACTTTTTTCATTGCTTTTGTTTGTGCTGCAGATCCAACTCTAGAAACTGATAGACCTACGTTAATCGCTGGTCTAATTCCTTGGTTAAATAATTCTGTTTCAAGAAATATTTGACCATCCGTAATTGAAATAACGTTAGTTGGAATAAAAGCAGATACGTCTCCACCTTGCGTTTCAATTATAGGAAGAGCGGTTAACGAACCTCCACCATGCTCATCACTAAGCTTGGCTGCTCTCTCAAGTAATCTGCTGTGTAAATAAAATACATCTCCCGGATAAGCTTCTCTTCCTGGCGGTCTTCTTAATAAAAGTGACATTTGTCTATAAGCTACAGCCTGTTTAGATAAATCGTCATAAATGATTAATGCATGCATACCATTATCTCTATAGTATTCACCCATAGTACAGCCTGTATATGGTGCTAAAAACTGAAGCGGCGCTGCGTCTGAAGCAGTAGCAGCAACAATTGTTGTATATTCCATTGCACCAGCTTCTTCTAAAGTTTTTTGAATTTGTCTAACGGTAGATCTTTTTTGACCTATAGCAACATAGATACAATAAAGTTTTTGCTTCTCATCACCAGACTCATTTATTTTTTTCTGGTTAATGATCGCATCGATAGCAACTGCAGTTTTTCCAGTTTGTCTATCCCCAATAATTAATTCACGCTGTCCTCTTCCAACTGGAACTAGACTGTCAATTGATTTTAAGCCTGTTTGCATTGGTTCACTAACAGATTGTCTTGGAATAATTCCAGGAGCTTTTACTTCAACTCTACTTCTTTTAGTTGCTTTATCTAAAGCACCTTTGCCATCAATTGGATTTCCTAATCCATCAACAACTCTTCCTAATAATTCTTTTCCAACAGGTGTATCTACAATACTTCCTGTTCTTTTAACAACGTCACCTTCTTTAATTTTTCTATCGTCTCCGAAAATTACAACTCCAACATTTTCACTTTCTAAGTTTAGAGCCATTCCTTTTGATCCATCAGAAAATTCTACCATCTCTCCAGCTTGAACATTGTCTAATCCGTACACTCTAGCAATACCATCTCCTACTGACAAAACTTGACCAACCTCAGTCACTTCTGCTTTATCGCCAAATTTTTTAATTTGCTCTTTTAATATCTTTGTTACTTCTGATGGGTTTATATCCATTTATGCCTCTATCATCCTATTTTCGATTTGTTGTAATTTATTTTTAATGGAAGTGTCCACCATTGTGCTTCCGACTTGCACAATCAAACCCCCAATTAAACTTGCATCGTGTTTGTAGTTTAATTTTATTTTTGAACTAAAGTTTTTAGTCAATTCTTCTTTTATATTGTTAATTTCATTTTCAGTAAGATCTTTTGCAGAAGTTAATTCTGCTTTTAATTCACCTCTTTTGACTGAACATGTCTCAACAAAGCTTTTTAGAATTTTATCCACATAAAAGAATCTTCTTTTAGATATTAGAAAGCTTAAAAATTTAGTTAATAATTCATTCAATTTATATTGTTCTGAAATTTTACTTAGAGCATTTAATTGGTCTTCTTTGTTATTCGTTGGATCCTTGATTAAAGATTTAAAATCTTCACTTGAAGTAATTAAATTGATAATTGAAGCAGAATGAACCTCGATCTCATTTAAATTATTAGCTTCTACAGCTAATTCATAAAGTGCCAGGGAATATCTACCTGCTGATGTTTCAGAAAAACCTTTATTTTTGCTCAATTTATTGTTCCTTATAAATATTAGAAGATTTATTAAAATTTCGTTTTAATTAACATATGACTCCTAGCTCTTCAAGTCACACATTGTCTAAAAGTCTTGTTTTTTCTTTGTTAATTGAAGTTTATTGGGTCAACATCAACCGTTAGTTTCATTCCAGCTGGAAATTTGAATTTTTCAATGACTTTTGAAAGGGAATTTTGAACCTTGAGAGATTTTCGACCCCTGATCAAAAGTCTTACTCTAAACCTTCTTTTTAATCTAAATATAGGTGCATTTACAGGACCAAGCACTCTACCATCAACAGCACTTTCTATAAAACTTTTAAATTTATAAGCCTCTTTTTCAAGTTCTCTTTCATTATTACCGGTAATTATTAAGGCAATAAATCTTTGAAACGGTGGAAGGTTATTTTCCCTTCTAATTTCAAGTTCTTTATCTAAAAAAATATCAGGATCTTTATTGGTAATGTCTGTTATCATTTTGGTATCTAAATTATAAGTTTGAAAATAAACAGTTGCTGGCTTTCCTGTTCTTCCTGCTCTACCTGAAAGTTGATGATATAATTGTAAATTCTTTTCAGCACCTCTTAGGTCGTGACCTTGTGATGATAAATCGATATCAACAACAACAATACAATTTAAACTTGGAAAGTGAAATCCTTTAGAAATTAATTGAGTTCCAATTAAAATTTGAATTTTATTATCTATAATTTTTTCTAAAACATCTGCTGAACTTTTTTTATTCATTGTATCGCTAGAAAATATAGTTGTTTCCTTGGTGGGAAAAATTTTTTTTACTTCTTCTGATATCCTTTCAACTCCAGGCCCACTAAAAATAAAATCACATTTTCCTTCTTTTGAGCAGTCCCTATTTAGTAAAGTTTTGTATCCACAGTAGTGACATAATAAATTTTGTTTGTTTTTGTGATAAACTAAATTTATTGAACAATTTGGACATGAATAACTAGTAAAACATTTTTTACATAAAACATGGGGTGAAAATCCTCTTCTATTTAAAAAAAATAATACTTGATCTTTTTTTTCAAGATGAAATTTTACTTTCTCGATTGTTTCTTTAGCTATCCAAGATTGAGATTCGAGTTTGGAATTATTTAGATTAATTATTTCATATTTTGGTAAAGATGCATTTAAATATCTTTGATCAAGTTTTGATAAACTATATTTGCCTTTTTTAATATTGTCATAAGTTTCAATAGAGGGTACGGCTGTTATTAAATTGATTGGAATATTTTCAAAGGATGCTCTAGAAATTGCCATATCTCTTGCGTTATAAGTTACTCTCTCATCTTGCTTATAAGATTGATCATGTTCTTCATCAACAATGATTAATCCTAGTTTTTTAAAAGGTAAAAATAATGAAGATCGAGCACCAATTACAACTTTAATTTTATCATTTGCTATTCCACTCCAAATAATTTCTTTATTTTTTTTTGTAATACCTGAGTGCCACACAGCAGGCTTGAAACCAAAAAATTCTATAAATTTATTTTGAAATTGTCCTGTTAATCCGATTTCTGGTAATAGAATTAATCCTTGAAAACCCTTATTAATTATCTCTTTTAAAGCTTCAAAATAGACCATTGTTTTACCTGAGCCTGTAGTACCTTGTAAAACATGAACTCTAAATTTTTGATTTAATACATTCATTTTTTTTAATGAATTTTTTTGCTCTTTAGAAAGTTTTATTTCATTTTCTTTGATATCAATTTTGAATGGCTCATAAGCTTCAATTGGTAACTTTTCTATGGCGCCACTACTTAATAATAACAATTTTAATGCCATACCTTTAGGGGTCATATTGTATTCAGAAAACCAATTTAAGAATTTAATTGTATTTTTCTTTAAGGGTGGAACATCTAATTTTCTTAAAACTTTTTTAATAGCAAAATTTTTGTTTGTTTTTTTTTCAAAATCATCCCATACAACTCCAGTCACCTCTGACTTTCCAAAAGGCACTGCCACGTAGTCTCCAACTTTTAAATTTAAATCTGAATTATAGGTAAATGGATGATTAAAAATATTTGGTATAAGAATCGGTACTTTCATATTTTTATAATATGAAAATACTTTAAGAGTGTATTGCTCTTTTATCTACTGATAAAGCTGCTTCTTTTACAGCTTCTGAGAATGTTGGATGCGCATGACACGTTCTTGCAATATCCTCAGCGCTAGCACCAAACTCCATTGCTACTCCAATTTCTCCAATTAATTCACCTGCATGAGGTCCAATAATATGTGCTCCTAAAACTCTATCTGTTTTTTCATCAGCTAAGATTTTCACAAAACCTTCTGCTTCATCAATTGCTTTAGCTCTTGAATTTGCCATAAATGAAAATTTACCAATTTTATATTTAGTATTTGCTTCTTTTAATTGTTCTTCTGTTTTCCCAATTGAAGCAACCTCTGGTGTTGTATAAACAACTCCAGGAATAATATCATAATTAACATGTCCTGATTGTCCTGCAATATTTTCTGCAACTGCAATACCTTCGTCCTCAGCTTTGTGAGCAAGCATCGGTCCATCAATTACATCTCCAATAGCATATACATTCTCAACATTTGTTTGAAATGTTTTGTCAGTTTTAATTCTTTTCTTTTCATCTAATTCAACACCAATTGCTTCTAAATTTAAGTTAGTTGTATTAGGTTTTCTACCAACAGATATAAGAACTACATCACAATCAAAATCTGCTTTTTTTCCATCTTTATCTGATGTTGAAACTATAACACCATTAGCATTTTTTTTAATTCCTTCTACTTTTGTCTGCATATGAAAATTAATTCCTTGTTTCTTTAATATTTTCATAAACTCTGTAGATATTTCTCTATCCATACCAGGAGTAATATGCTCTAAAAATTCAACCACATGAACCTCAGCACCTAATCTAGACCAAACAGATCCCATCTCCAACCCTATATAACCACCACCAACTACAACCATTTTTTTTGGCACAGTTTCTAAAGTTAATGCTCCTGTTGAAGATACAATTATTTTTTCATCAAATTCAATACCTGGTAATGCAACTGGAACTGACCCGGTGCTAATAACTGTTTTATCTGTTTCAATTATAGTTTCTTTTTTTTGATCATCTAATATTGAAATTTTATTTGCAGATTTAAAGCTTCCTGTACCCTTAAAGTAAGTGACTTTATTTTTCTTAAATAAAAATTCTACACCTTTAGTCAAAATTGTTACTGCTTTATCCTTATTTTGCATCATTTTTTGAAGATTAAGTTTTACCTCACCCACTTCTATGCCAAGTTTAGAAAAATTTTGTGCCTTATGATAATTTTCAGAAATATTTAATAAATTTTTAGAAGGTATGCACCCTACATTTAAACAGGTTCCACCTAATGAACCTCTTGATTCTATACATGCAGTTTTAAGTCCTAATTGTGCTAATCTTATCGCACACACATAGCCTCCTGGACCACCACCTATTACTACTGCTTGAAATTTATCTGACATTTAAATATTTAAAAATAACCTTCTTGGATCCTCTAAATTTTCTTTAACCATTTTTAAGAATGATACTGACTCTTTTCCATCTATAATTCTGTGATCATAAGATAAGGCAAGATACATAATAGGTCTAATTTTAATCTCACCATCAACTACCATTGGTCTTTCGACTATATTATGCATACCTAATACACCAGATTGAGGTAAGTTTAATATTGGAGTAGATAACATTGAACCATACACTCCACCATTACTAATTGTAAAAGTTCCACCCTGAAGGTCTTCTATGGTTATTTTTCCATCTCTCGCTTTTTCAGAAATAGTTTTGATATTTTTTTCAATATCAGCAAATGACAATTGATCTGCATCCCTTAATACTGGTACTACTAATCCTTTTTCAGTTCCTACTGCAAAACTCATATTATAATAATTTTTATAAATAATTTCATCTCCATCAATTTCAGCATTAACTGATGGATACATTTTTAGTGCAGCAACACATGCTTTTACAAAAAATGACATGAACCCTAATTTAATTCCGTACCTGCTTTGGAAGTCTTCCTGGTTCTCTTTTCTCATTTCCATTATGCCAGTCATATCAACTTCATTGAAAGTTGTTAATAATGCTGCATTTTCTTGTGCTTGTTTTAATCTTTTTGCAATTGTTTGTCTAAGCCTAGACATTTTAATTCTCTCTTCTTGACCATATTTAATTTTTCTTTCTGATGGTTGAGGGTTCTCTCCCATCATACTAATTAGGTCACCTTTAAGAACTCTACCCTCTTTACCAGAGCCACTAACTTTTTTTAAATCAATTTTATTTTCAACTACAATTTTTCTTACTGCTGGTGAAAGTATTTCATTATTATTATTTGAAGAATTAGTTTTCTCCTCTTTAACCTCATTGGTTAATACCAATGGCTCTTCCTCTTCAGGTTCTTTAAGAACTTTAGGAGCTTCTTTTTTAATTTCTAAATTAACTACATTATTTTCTGTTTTCTTAGGTTCAATTTTTGTAATTATTTTTTTTTCAGATGGTTGAGCTCCATTTTGACTTATCATACCAAGAAGAGCACCTACTTCGACTGTTTCTCCATCTTTAGAATTTATTTCAGACAAAACCCCATCAATTGGAGATGGTACTTCTAAATTAACTTTATCTGTCTCTAATTCTACAATTGCCTCATCAGCTACCACTGTATCGCCTTCTTTCTTAAGCCACTTAGCAACTGTCGCTTCAGTAATGCTTTCTCCAAGAACTGGTACTAAAATTTTTTCACTCATTTTTATTCAAAAACCTTGTTAATAATTTCTTGCTGTTGTGAAATATGTCTTTTTGCAAACCCTGTAGCTGGAGACGCGTCTGGACTTCTTCCTATATAAGAAATTTCCTTATTATTAGCGTTAATAGTTTCTAATGTCCATTGTATATAATCTCTTACAGAAAACCATGCTCCCATATTTTTTGGTTCTTCCTGGCACCAATAAAATTTAGCATTTTTTGCATACTTTTTGATTTCTCTAACTAAACTTTTAACTGGAAAAGGATAAAGTTGTTCAACTCTGTACAACACTACATCGTCTTTTTTAAGTTTTTCTCTCGCTTCTAGTAGATCAAAATAAACTTTTCCTGAACATAAAATTACTTTTTTTATTTTTGAGCTTTCTTTTAATTTTATAAATCCATTTTCTTCATCTAGTGCGTGATCCCATAAGATTCTGTGAAAAAAAGTATCTTTATTAAAGTCTTCTATATTGGAAACACAATATTTATTTCTTAACAAAGATTTTGGTGTCATAATTATTAGAGGTTTTCTAAACTCTCTATGCATTTGACGTCTCAAAGCATGGTAATAATTTGCAGGTGTTGTGCAATTCAATACTTGTAAGTTATCATTTGCGCATAGTTGTAAAAATCTTTCTAGTCTTGCTGAAGAGTGTTCTGGTCCTTGGCCTTCATATCCATGAGGTAAAAGCATTACTAGCCCAGATGCTCTAGTCCATTTTCTTTCTCCTGATGCAATAAACTGATCAATAACTACTTGTGCTCCATTTGCAAAATCTCCAAATTGTGCTTCCCAAATAGTTAAAGTATTAGGTTCAACTAAACTATATCCATACTCAAAACCTAAAACTGCTAATTCTGATAAAAAACTATCAACTATTTCGTATCTCATTTGATTTTTTGAAATATTATTTAAAGGTATATATCTAGAGTTGTCTTCTTGATTCCTCAAAACTGAATGTCTTTGACTAAATGTTCCTCTACCAGAATCTTGTCCAACTAATCTTACTGGATAACCTTCTTCTAACAATGATCCAAATGCTAGTGCTTCAGCGGTTGACCAGTCAATACCTTTTCCATTAGATACCGATGCTTTCCTAGCGTCTAAAATTTTAACAATAGTTTTATGTAATTTTAATTTTTCTGGAGTTGCATTAATTTTTTCAGAAATTTCTAAAAGTTTTTGTTGATCATAGCCACTTACACCTCTTTTATCTTTTCCTTTTTCTGGTTTATATCTTGACCATGTTCCCTCATACCATTCTATTTTTGGTTTATAGTCTTTTGCATTTTTATATTGATCATCAAGCAAATTTTTAAAATCTGTTTTAAATTTACTTAACTCACTTTCTGAAAGTGTATTTTCATTTACTAATTTTTTCCCATACAGCTCAACTGGTGTGGGGTGAGACCTAATCTTTTTATACATCAATGGCTGTGTAAAAGAAGGTTCGTCTCCTTCATTATGTCCGAATCTTCTATAACAGATTAAATCAACCACTACGTCTCTATTAAATTTTAATCTAAATTCTGTTGCAATCCTTGTTGCATAAACAACTGCTTCTGGATCATCTCCATTCACATGAAGTATTGGAGCGTCTACCATTTTTGCAACATCAGATGGATATGGTGATGACCTTGCAAATCTTGGGCTTGTAGTAAAGCCTATTTGATTATTAACAATAATATGAATTGTTCCACCTGTGTTATGGCCTGGTAAACCAGACATGGCAAAACATTCAGCCACCACTCCTTGTCCAGCAAAGGCTGCATCTCCATGTATCAGAATTGGTATAACTTTATTTCTTTCTTTATCTTTGTGAAAAAATTGTTTTGCTCGAGTTTGTCCAAGTACCACAGGATTGACTGCCTCTAAATGTGAAGGGTTATCTGTAAGACTAACATGCACAGAATTGCCATCAAACTCTCTATTTGATGATGCTCCTAGATGGTATTTTACATCTCCTGCACCTTCTTCCCCTGATGTTTGAACATCTCCTGCAAATTCATTAAATATTCTTTTGTAAGATTTTTGTAATACATTTGCTAATACATTGAGTCTTCCTCGATGAGACATACCAATTTTGACTTCTTTAACTTCAGCTTGCCCACCAATTTTAATTATTTGTTCTAGCGCAGGTATTAAACCTTCTCCCCCATCTAAACCAAATCTTTTTGTTCCCACATATTTTTTATGTAAAAATTTTTCAAAACCTTCTGCTTGAATTAGTTTCATTAAAATAGCTTCTTTACCATTTTTTGTAAATTGAAGAGAGTTCTCATCTTGCTCAATTCTATCTCTAAGCCATTTTCTTTCTGTTGGGTTTGATATATGCATATATTCATAACCAATTGGACCACAGTAAGTTTTATTTAGGAAATTTAATATTTCTTTTATAGTAGAGTGTTCTTTATTAATTACACCATCTAAGTAAATTTTCTCATCATAATTTTCTTTTTTAAATCCATAATGCTCAGGATGAAGTTCATCTAGATATTCTGTTTCCATCATTCCTAGAGGATCAAGCTTAGCTAGTAAATGTCCTCTTTGTCTATATGCTCTAATTAATGCAACAGCTCTAATTGAGTTAATATTGCTTTTGACTAAATCTTTTGAATTAACTTTTGCAATGTTGCCTTCATTAGAAAGTTTTTTTTCGCCTTCTTCAGTCCTTTTTTCAACTTCATCAATATCAATTTTTTTTTTTATACTCCATGATGGACCATTAATTTCTTTGGCAATCATACTTAAATCTTCACTCATACCCTCAAAATAATTTTGCCAACTTTCAGGAAGATCTTTGTCTTTATTTATAAACTTTAAATACATTTGCTCTATAAATGCACTGTTAGACTTACTAAGAAATGAAGTTTTTTCGAATTCGAGATTTTTTGATGATGACATCTATTCTATTGATATAATATCAGATAAATAATTTTCAATTAGATAATTTATTAAATAATGATTTGCCAAGTTCTGATGGTGATTTTGCAATTGTAATTCCACATTCTTCCATCTTTTTTATCTTATCCTCTGCTCCGCCCTTACCACCTGAAATAATAGCTCCTGCATGACCCATTGTTCTTCCTGGAGGTGCTGTTATTCCAGCAACAAATCCAACCATAGGTTTTTTTATTTTATGGTTTTTAACAAATTCAGCTGCTTCTTCTTCAGCAGAACCGCCAATTTCACCAATCATAAGAATAGATTCCGTCTCAGCATCATTTAAAAATAAATCTAAACAATCAATAAAGTTTGTTCCATTTATCGGATCTCCACCAATTCCTATACAAGTAGATTGTCCTAATCCATTTTCAGTTGTTTGTGCAACTGCCTCATAGGTTAAAGTTCCAGATCTTGAAACAATTCCAACAGAACCTTTCTTGTGAATATTTCCAGGCATAATCCCAATCTTACATTCATCAGGAGTAATTATTCCTGGACAATTAGGTCCTATCAATCTGCTTTTTGAATTATTTAGCTTTTGTTTTACACGGAGCATATCTTGAATTGGTACACCTTCGGTAATACAAACTATAAGCTCAATTGATGCATCAATTGCTTCTATAATAGCTGCTGCTGCAAATTTTGCTGGCACATAAATCATAGTTGCATCAGCGCCAACTTCTTGTTTTGCTTCAGCTACAGTATTAAATACTGGACGGTCAAGATGTTTTTGTCCTCCCTTTTTTGGAGTAACTCCACCCACAAGATTAGTTCCATATTTTAATGCTTGTTCTGAATGAAAAGTTCCATGTGTACCTGTAAAACCTTGGCATATAACTTTTGTATTTTTATTAATCAAAACTGACATTCTATTTTATAGCCTTAACTATTTTTTTTGCAGCATCATCCAAATTTTCTGCTGAAATTAATTTTAATCCTGAATTATCTAAAATTTCTTTTCCTTCTTTAAAGTTTGTTCCTGCAAGTCTAACTACTAATGGAACACTTATATTTATTTCTTTGGCAGCATCAACAACGCCTTGAGCAAGTACATCACATCTCATAATTCCCCCAAAAATGTTTATTAGTATGCCTTTAACATTTTTGTCCGAAAGAATAATCTTAAGAGCAGCTGAAACTTTTTCTTTTGAAGCTCCTCCTCCAACATCTAAAAAGTTTGCTGGCTCTTCACCATATAATTTAATTATATCCATTGTTGCCATTGCAAGACCTGCTCCATTGACCATGCAGCCAATGCTTCCATCTAGCTTTATGTAAGCAAGATCGTGTTTACTCGCATCTATTTCTGCAGGATCTTCTTCATTTAAATCCCTAAGCTCGATTATTTCAGGATGTCTAAATAAAGCATTAGAGTCAAAATTAACTTTTGCATCTAAACAAATTATTTTTTTTTCTTTAGTTAATATTAGTGGGTTAACTTCAACCATGTTGGCGTCTGTGCCTAAAAACATTTTATATACTGATTTTATCAGCGCTATTGCTTGTTTTTTTGCATCATCTGCTAAAGCATAAATTGCAATTATTTTTTCACAGTCAGCATCAGAAATTTCATCAGTAATATCTATTTTAGTTGTTATAATTTTTTCTGGAGTTTTTTCTGCAACTTCTTCAATGTCCATTCCACCTTGATCGCTGGATATAAATACTATTTTTGAACTTGCTCTATCTACTAAACAAGATAAATAAAATTCTTTATCAATATTAGAGGACTCTTCTACATATAATCTTTTTACTTCTCTTCCTGCTGGGCCAGTTTGATGTGTTACGAGTGTTTTTCCAAGCAATTCTTTTGCAGCAACACTTAATTCATCAATTGTGTTTAAAATTTTTACACCTCCAGCTTTACCTCGTCCACCAGCATGAATTTGTGCTTTTAAAACAAATTTTTCTGTTTTTAATGATTTTGCTTTTTCAATCAACTCATCGACTGTAAAAGCAAAAACTCCTTCAGGAACTATCGCTCCATATTTTTTTAAAATTTGCTTGGCCTGGTGTTCGTGAATATTCATTATTTAGAAAGATCTGGATCTATTTTAGATGCAGCTTCCCATAATGCTTTCACAGCATCTATAGAGTGCATAAATTCTTTTTTTTCTTTTTCATCTAAATCTATTTGCTCTATTTTTTCAACACCATCTTTACCAATTATTACTGGTACACCAGCATAAATATTACTAACTCCATATTCACCATTTAAATGAACTGCACATGGAAGTAATTTTTTTTCATCTTTTAAATATGCTTCTGCCATTTGTACACCTGAAGCTGCTGGTGCATAAAATGCAGAACCTTTTTCTAGATATTTAACAATCTCAGCTCCTCCATCTCTAGTTCTTTGATTAATTTCTTCTAACCTTTCTGGAGATATTTTTCCTTCTTTAACTAAGTCTAATAATGGTTTACCTGAAACTTTTGTGAATCTTGGTAGGGGAACCATTGTGTCTCCATGACCTCCCATAACCATTGCTTCAATTTCTTTTACCGGAACATTAAGCTCTAGGGATAAAAATAATTTAAATCTTGAGCTGTCCAAAATTCCTGCCATTCCAACTACTTTATTTGCTGGTAAGCCTGAAAATTTTTGAAAGGCCATCACCATAACGTCTAGTGGATTTGTAATGCATATTACAAATGCATTGGGTGCATTTTTTTTAATGCCCTCTGCTACTTGTTTAATAATTTTTAGATTAATGCCCAATAAATCATCTCTGCTCATTCCTGGTTTTCTTGGAACTCCTGCAGTAATTATTATTACATCTGAGTCTTTTATATCTTCATAATTGTCTGTACCTGAAAATTTCACATTAAAACCATCAACAGAAGAAGATTGTGCTATATCTAAAGCTTTTCCTTTAGCTATCCCACTTGCAACATCAAAAAGTACCACCTCATCAGCTACTTCTTTGGTTCCTATTAAGTGAGCAAGAGTGCCCCCAATTTGACCTGCTCCTATTAAAGATATTTTTTTCATTTTTCTCCTTATTTCATTGTTGGCATGACGAATTCTGCATTAGATCTTATTCCAGAAGGCCATCTTGATGTTACTGTTTTAAGCTTTGTATAAAATTTAATTCCTTCAGCTCCGTGCATCGCACTATCTCCAAATAATGATCTTTTCCATCCACCAAAACTATGGAATGCCATTGGTACAGGTATTGGAACATTAATTCCAACCATACCAACTTGAATTTTACTAGCAAACGTTCTTCCAGCATCACCATCTCTTGTGTAAATGCTTACTCCATTACCATACTCATGGTCGTTAATTAATTTTGTTGCTTCTTCAAAAGTTTTAACTCTTATGACTGATAAAACGGGTCCAAATATTTCTTCTTTATAAATTCTCATATCCTTTTTAACGTGATCAAATAAACAACCCCCTATAAAAAAACCATTTTCATATCCTTGAAGTTTTATATTTCTTCCATCAACAACTAATTTAGCACCTTCTTCAACTCCAAGATCAACATAACTTTTTACTTTTTCTAAATGTTCTTTGGTAACTAGTGGACCCATCTCAGATGTTTTATCCATACCAGGTCCTACTTTTAATGCT
Organism: Candidatus Pelagibacter sp. PS_16; assembly: GCF_059417965.1. Lineage (NCBI taxonomy): Bacteria > Pseudomonadati > Pseudomonadota > Alphaproteobacteria > Candidatus Pelagibacterales > Candidatus Pelagibacteraceae > Candidatus Pelagibacter > Candidatus Pelagibacter sp. PS_16. Next base: position 1,168,461 of record NZ_CM182074.1, read on the forward strand.
TCAGCTTTTTTTGATAAACGAGCAACTAGCTCATCACCTATATCTCCTACAGCTACTGCTACTGATTGTGCCATACATCTCTCTCCTGCAGACCCATATGCAGCACCCATTAATCCATTTACCGCACCATCAAGGTCACAGTCAGGCATTACAACTAAATGATTTTTTGCACCACCTAAAGCTTGAACCCTTTTTTCATTTTTTGCAGAGTTTTCATAAATATATTTTGCAATTGGTGTTGAGCCTACAAAGCTTACAGCTTTGACATCTTTGTTTGTTAAAATCGCATCAACAGCTTCTTTATCTCCATTAACAACATTAAAAACACCATCTGGTAGTCCTGCTTCTGTTAGCAATTCTGCTAATCTTAGTGGGCAAGATGGATCTTTTTCTGACGGTTTTAAAATAAATGTATTTCCACATGCAATAGCAATAGGAAACATCCACATTGGCACCATTGCAGGAAAATTAAAAGGTGTAATTCCAGCAACAACTCCAAGTGGTTGTCGCATAGACCAACTATCTACATTTGTTCCTACATTTTCTGAAAATTCTCCTTTAAGTAAATGTGGAATACCACACGCAAATTCAACAACTTCTAGTCCTCTTGTTAAAGAACCTTTGGCATCTTCATAAACTTTCCCATGCTCTGAAACTATTAACTTTGTAAGTTCATCGGCATTTTTTTCTATTAACTCTTTAAATTTAAACATTACCCTTGCTCTTTGAAGTGAAGGTTTTAAAGACCAAGTTTCAAAAGCTTTTTGAGCTACTTCTACAGCTTTATCTAGATCAGTTTTACTGGCTAATCTTACCTCAGACTCTTGTTCACCAGTTGCTGGATTAAAAACTTTACTTTTTCTGTCAGAAGAGCCTGAAATTAGCTTTCCGCCAACAAAATGTTCTAATAAATTCATGAATGGTGTTATTTAAAGGGGTAATTAGCTTGTTGCAAGCATTTTTTTCAATTCAGCTATAGCTTTTGCTGGATTTAATCCCTTTGGACAAGCATTAGTACAATTCATAATAGTATGACATCTATAAAGTTTAAGCTCATCAGCTACTTTTTTTAATCTCTCTTTTTTTTCATCATCTCTACTATCAACTATCCATCTATAAGCCTGAAGTAAAACTGCAGGACCTAAATATTTATCACCATTCCACCAATAACTTGGACAAGATGTTGAGCAGCATGCACACATGATACATTCATATGCACCGTCTAATTTTACTCTATCTTCTTTAGTTTGTAATATCTCAGTGGTTTCAACTTTTGTATTTGTTTTTAGCCATGGCTCGATTGATTCATACTGTTTGTATAATCCACTTAAATCACCAATTAAATCTTTTTTAACTTTTAAATGAGGTAATGGATAAATATTTATATCACCTTCAATTTCTGAATGAGGTTTTGTACATGCTAAACCATTTTTACCATCCATATTCATTGCACAAGATCCACAAACTCCATGTGCACACGATCTACGATAAGCTAATGATGGGTCAATTTCGTTTTTAATTTTATTTAAAATATCTAATACTTTTGAAGGACAATTATCCATATCCACTTCATAGGTATCTACTCTTGGGTTTTCTCCATTTGAGGGATCCCATCTGTAAACATTTACTTTTCTAATATTTTTTGACCCAGTCTTATCTTGGTAATAGTTACCTTTTTGAACTTCTGAATTTTTAGGTAAATTTATTTGAACCACTAGTAAACTCTTTCTTGAGGTGGAAAGTATTGAACTTCATTTGTTAAAGTTGTTTTGGTAACTGGTCTATATCCAATTTTTGAATCTTTTCCATTGCACCAAGCAATAGTGTGTTGCATAAATTTTTCATCATCTCTTTTTGGGAAATCTTCTCTTGCATGCGCACCTCTACTCTCTTGTCTATTATAAGCAGAATCCACTGTTGTAATTGCTTGTCTTATCAAATTATCAAATTCCAATGTTTCCACTAAATCAGTATTGAAAACAAGTGACTTATCTTTTACAGAAATTGATTCCATTCCATCATATGCTTTTCTAATATTATCAACACCTTCTTTAAGCGTTTTTTCTGTTCTAAAAACAGCACACTTTGATTGCATAGTTTTTTGCATTGAAAGTCTAAGTTCTGCAGTACTATTTTCACCATTAGAGTTTCTTAATTTATCAAATCTTTCTAAACATTTTTCTGTTTCAGTCTCTCCTATATCCTCGTGTGGAGTTCCTGGTTTTACAAGTTCTGCAGCTCTCTTGGCTGCAGCTCTTCCAAATACAACTAGGTCAATTAAAGAATTAGATCCTAATCTATTTGCTCCATGAACAGAAACACAGGCAGCCTCACCAATTGCCATTAATCCTGGAACTGTTTCAGAATCATTTCCTGTTAATACTTCAGCTTTATAGTTTGTTGGGATACCTCCCATATTATAATGAACGGTGGGCACTACTGGTATTGGCTCCTTAGTTACATCAACATTTGCAAATAATCTTGCTGCTTCCGTTATTCCTGGAAGTCTACTTTCAATAATATTTTTGTCTAAATGACTTAAGTGTAAATGAACATGATCCTGTTCTTTACCCACACCTCTTCCTTCGTTAATCTCAATTGACATTGATCTACTTACTACATCTCTAGATGCTAAGTCTTTAGCTTTTGGTGCGTAACGCTCCATAAATCTTTCACCTTTTGAATTAACTAAATATCCACCTTCACCTCTAACACCTTCAGAAATTAAAGTTCCGTGCCCATAAATTCCTGTTGGGTGAAATTGTACAAATTCCATATCTTGTAATGGTAAGCCTGCTCTTAAAACCATTGCATTTCCATCTCCAGTACAAGTGTGTGCTGAAGTTGCAGAATAATAAGCTTTTCCGTAACCCCCTGTTGCAATTATTGTGCTGTGCGCTCTAAATCTATGAATTGTTCCATCATTTAAATTCCAAGCAATAAGACCTTTGCATTCACCATCCTTCATTAATAAATCTAAAGCAAAATATTCAATAAAAAATTCAGTGTTATGTTTTAAAGCTTGTCCATAAAGAGTATGAAGTATTGCGTGTCCAGTTCTATCTGCAGCTGCACATGTTCTTTGAACAATTCCATTACCATAATTTTTTGTCATTCCACCAAAAGGTCTTTGGTAAATTTTGCCATCATCAGTTCTGCTAAATGGAACTCCATATTTTTCTAACTCTATAACAGCAGCTGGAGCTTCTTTACAAAGATACTCAATACTATCTTGGTCACCTAACCAGTCAGCACCTTTAACAGTATCATACATATGCCAACGCCAATCATCTTCACCCATATTCCCTAAAGATGCAGAAATTCCTCCTTGAGCAGCTGAGGTATGACTTCTTGTTGGAAATACTTTTGAAATGCAGGCTGTCTTTAAACCAGCTTCACTTAAACCAACAGCAGCTCTTAGACCTGATCCTCCGGCACCAAGTACGATGACATCGTATTCGTGGTCTATTATTTTATATGAGCTCATTAGTTTAAATTCAATATTACAGTTATTGTTATAATTGGCATTATTATAGCAAAAATATTAAGTACTTTGTTTGCGGCATTTTTGATTTTTTCATTCTGAATATAATCTTCAAATACTTCGCTAATACTTAGGGCAGAAAAAAAGTAAGCAAATACTAGTGTTAAAGAAACTAAAATTTTAGATGGTTGAGTGGTAAAGAAATTAACAACCTCAATATAATCTTTATCAAAAATTGAAACTAAATTTAGAATAAACCAAATCATTAAAGGTACTAAAATTACTGAACTAATTTTCATGAACAGCCATTTTTTTGTTACAGAGTTCATTTTAAATAAAATTCCTTCCTAATAGATAAAATAGAATTGTAAAAAAAATAGATCCAAAAATTACAAATAAACCTGTAATCTTTGTGGTCTTTAGTTCAAAACCATAACCAAGATCCATTACTAAATGTCTTATTTCACTCAATACCTGAAAGCTAAAAGACCAAGTTAAACAAATAATAATAAATTTTCCAAAAATAGATTGCAAAAATAATTTTGTTAGATCGTAGCTAGATTCTCCTAACAACAAAGAAAATATCCACAAACAAATTACTGTTATTGCAAATATATTAACTATTCCTGTAATCCTATGAGAAATAGAAACCAAAGAAGATATGTGCCATCTATAAATTTGAATGTGTGGTGATAAAGGGTTGTTATTATCCATTATTCTTCCTAATTAAAAGCTCAGCTATTTCTACTGCATTCAGTGCAGCACCTCTTAATAAATTATCTGATACTATCCACATATTGAGTGTATTTTTTTTTGTTTTATCTTCTCTAATCCTAGAAATATAAGTTTCATTTTTACCTTCTGCCTCTAAAGGAGTAATGTAGCCTCCATCTTCTCTTTTATCATACACCTCACATCCCTCTGCACTATCTAATAAAGAGTGTATTGTTTGTAAGCTAAATGGTTTTTCAAATTCAATATTTACAGATTCAGCATGAGAAACTAGCACTGGAATTCTTACGCATGTTGCAGTTAGCTCAATTTTGTCATCTAAAATCTTTTTTGTTTCGTTAACCATCTTTAATTCTTCTTTTGTGTAACCATCATCTGCAAAAACATCTATGTGAGGAATTGCATTAAATGCAATTTGTTTAGTAAAATTTTTAGAATTTATTTTCTTTTTATCTAATGATAATTTAGTTTGTTCAATCAATTCATCCATTGATGCTTTACCACCACCAGATACAGATTGATAAGTTGATATAACTACTCTTTTTATATTAAATTCATCATGTAAGGGTTTTAGAGCTATTACCAATTGTGCTGTAGAACAGTTTGGATTAGCAATAATATTTTTTTTTAAAACATTAATTGCTTCTGGATTCACTTGTGGAACAATTAAAGGTACATCTTGATCCATTCTGAAAAAGCTAGAATTATCAATTACTGTAGTATGTTTTGCTGCTTTTTCTGCATATTTTTCTGATATTTTTCCACCAGCTGCAAAAAAGGTAATTTCAGCTTTTGAGAAATCATAAGTCTCTAAGTTAAAAATCTCATGCTCCTTACCATTAAAATTTACTTTTTGACCAGCACTCCTTGAAGAGGCAACTAAAAATAATTGGTCTATTGAAATTTTTTTCTGCTCTAATACTTCGAGCATTTTTCTTCCAACATTACCTGAGGCTCCTACAATTGCTATATTCATGATATTATTTTACTTTTATACTAGATGAAGGGTAAATCACAAACGTTTCCATTAATGGTATTATCGTTTATTTGAATTTTAAAGCCTTGAGATGCTTCCCAGTGGGATTTCTTGATCATTGCTATGCCTATAACCTTTTGAAAATGAGGTGAATAACAAGCCGATCTTAATTCACCAATCACATTATTATTTTCATCATATATGTTTTTTGATCCCATAAGACTAATTTCTTTTATATCAATTTTAACTCCCCTTAATTTTTTTTGGGGTCCTTTTAATTTTATTTCTTTCAATTTTTCTTTTCCTAAAAAATTTATATCACTATCTAAGCTAACATATTGATCAAAACCACATTCAAATGGATTGTCGTTATTATCAAAATCATTACCATAAGATAACAGTGCACTCTCAATTCTCTCTATTAAATTCGGACATCCTGGCCCTACATTAAATTCTTTTCCAACTTCAAAAAGATGGTCATACAATTTTTGTCCTGAATGTGTGTTTTCAACGTATACTTCATATCCTCCTTGTTTAGACCATCCTGATCTAGCTATAAGGTGCTTTGTGCCTTCAAAATCAAAATAATCAAACCCAAAGAATTTTAGCTCAGTAATTTTTTTTCCAAAAACTTTTTCCATTAACGCAAAGGATTTTGGACCTTGTATTGCCATAATATCAACTACTGGTTCTACAATTTTAACATCAAATTTGTGTCCTGATGCTAAGCCTTTGGCAAAAAAGATTACATCTGAATCTGCTATTGATATCCACCATTTATTTTCATCAAGTTTTAAAACAACTGGGTCATTAACTAAATTTCCATTTTCATCTATTATTGGACAATAATAACATCTGCCTATTTTAGATTTTGATAGATCCCGACATGTCATCAATTGTACTAACTCTGCCGAGTCTTTTCCTGATATTTCTACTTGTCTTTCTGCAGCGACATCCCATATCTGAACATGTTCTTTTAAATGTTTGTAGCTATTCTCTATTGATCCAAATGCAGCAGGTAACAACATATGATTATATATTGTGTATGCTGTAACTCCTTGCTTCTCTATTCTTGAGGTATAAGGAGTACTTCTTAATCTTCTTGATTTTGCTATTGAAAAATTTTTCATTTTTTTAAAAATTCAGAGATCTTTTCTCTCATTTCAAAAGTTTTTTCAAACATAATCATGTGTCCACAATCTTTTATTATATGAGTTTTTGAATTAAGAACGAGCTCTGCAAATTTCTTACCTTTTTCAATATTGACCATCTTATCTAGCTCACCAAAGATAAATAATGTGGGACACTTGATTGACTTCAAAGCCTCAGATCCATTTTTATAATTATTACAAGCTATAAGATCGATGGCTAAAACTTCTCTAATATTTCTTGGAGAATTAATAATTTTTTCTACAGGATTACCTCCAATGAATTTTTTATAATTCTCATAGCTCCATTTCATCATTAACTGAACTGCTTTATCATCTCCATTTTCAGCAAGATCAATTAAATCTTGATTAACAGGCATTCTGTAAGAACCACCTATAAATATTAAATTTTTAACTCTTTTAGAATACCTTAATGAATATTCCAATGCTTCCAAACACCCTTGGGAATGACCTATTATTGTTAATTCAGAAACATTAAGTTTTTTAAAAACTTTTTCTAACCAATCTGAAATTTCTTCTATTGATTTTAAACAATCACCTTCAGAATTTCCATGTCCAGGTAAATCTATTGCTAAAACATTATAATTTTGATTTGATAAATACTGTTCTGTTAAGGACCAAACAATATGTGAGAGACCACTTCCATGCAGCAAAACTATTGTGGATTTTTTTTTATCAATACCTTGGCCTGAATCTGATGCAAAGACTTTTTTGTTGTCTACTTGAAAGATCAACTTAATTCCTTAACTTTCTTTCTAAGTTCAAATTTTTGAATTTTTCCTGTTGAAGTTTTTGGTAAATCACAAAAAATAACACTCTTAGGAAGTTTAAATCCTGCCAATGTTTCTCTACAAAAATCTATTATTTCTTTTTCTGTTGCTGGCTTATCTTTAATTAATTCAACAAAAGCACAAGGTGTTTCTCCCCATTTTTCATCTGGTTTAGCAACTACAGCTGCTAAAGAAACTGAAGGGTGTTTTGCAATTGCATTTTCAATTTCTATTGAAGAAATATTTTCTCCTCCAGAAATAATGATATCTTTAGATCTATCTTGAATTTTTATATATCCATCAGGATGGGTCACAGCTAAATCTCCTGAATGAAACCATCCACCTGCCATTGACTTATCTGTTGCTTCTTTATCCTTGTAATATCCTTTCATTACAATATTCCCTCTAATCATAATTTCACCCATAGTCTTTCCATCTTTGGGTACTGGCTTCATTGTTTCTGGATCCATTACAATAGCGCCCTCTGTGTTTGGGTAACGTACACCTTGCCTTGCTTTGATTTCATTCTTTTTATCTTTTTCTAAAGAATTCCAATCATCATTCCACGCACACTGCAACATATGACCATAAGTTTCTGTTAATCCATAAACATGCATAACCTCAAAGCCAAGATTTTCCATTTTTTCAAAAATAATACTTGGTGGAGGTGCACCTGCAGTTAAAACGTTGACTTTTCTTTTTAAGGCTTTTTGATCTTCCTTAGGAGCATTAACAATCATATTTAAAACTATTGGAGCTCCACCAAAATGTGTTACTTCATATTTATCAATTAGTTCAAACATCTTTTTAACATCAATATTTCTTAAACAAATTACTCTTGCGTGCAGCATTGCTAATGTCCAAGGATAACACCAACCATTGCAATGAAACATTGGGACAACACATAAAAAATTTAATTTGTTAGGCATATTCCAAGCTGTAACACTACCTGTTGCCATCAAATATGACCCTCTGTGATGATAAACTACTCCTTTTGGGTTTCCAGTAGTTCCTGACGTATACCCTAATGAAATCGCTTCCCATTCATCTTTTGGTTTTTTCCATTCATAATTTTCATTACCTGTGTTTAAGAAACTTTCATATTCAAGTTCACCTATTTTTTTAAAAGAACTTGTGTCTATGTCCTGGTCGTCAATATCAATAATTGTAATTTTATTTTTAACATTTTTTAAAGCCTTCTCAATTACATCATGAAATTGTCTATCTACAATTAAAACCTTTGCATCGCTATGTTGTAAAATATAACTTATAGTATTGGGGTCTAGTCTTGTGTTGATTGCATTAATTACTGCCCCCACCATCGGTATTGAATAATGTGCTTCAAAAATTTCTGGTGTATTGAAAGCCATTATAGAAACTGTATCTCCAGTTTTCACACCCAATTTATCTAATGCGCTAGCAAACTTAACACATCTTTTATAAACTTCTTCCCAAGTATACGACCTACTTTCATAAACTAAGGCTTCATAATTTGGATATATATCTTTAGTTCTTTCTAAGAATGTTAAAGGAGAAAGAGGAACATAATTAGCCTCATTTTTATCTAAATTTGTATCGTAATGACTCATATTAACTAAATTTAAAATTCATTATATAGTCACTTCCTGATGTGGCTGTTTTAAAATGACTTTCGGCTCTTGGTAAAACTCTTTTAAAATAAAAATTTGCAGTCTGTATTTTATCTTCATAAAAGTCTTTGTTTTGTTCATAATCTTTAAAACTTACCTCTAAAACTTTTATCCACGCATGTGCTATGGACACAAACCCCAATGCTTTTAAATAGTCATTGCATGCTGCGCTTGCATCGTCTTTTGAGTTTTGCACTTTTTCTTTAATCCAATCAGTAAAAGTAGATAATACCTCTAGATGCGTTTTTAATTCTTTTATAAAAGGTTTTAATTTTTCATTTTCAGTACTGCAATCATTCTTGATCAGTTCCAAATATTTGTCAATTATATCACCATTTTTATTTACCAATTTTCTAAAAACTAAATCAGCTGCTTGGATAGAATTTGTTCCTTCATAAATTGGGGTGATTCTATTATCTCTATACAACTGTTCTATACCTTGATCTTTCGTATAGCCATAACCACCATGAACCTGCATAGCCTCACTGGTTATTTCCATTCCCATATCACTAAACATCGTTTTAACCACAGGTGTCATTAACGACACAAGATCTGAAGCTTCTTGTTTAATTTTTTCATCTGGGTGATAAAGGCTAACTTCTGTTTGTTGAGACAGCCAAAAACATAAAGCTCTTTCGCCTTCAATAATAGATTTCATATTAAGCAAAGATTTTCTAATATCTGCATGTTCAATTATAAAATCTGCTCCATTAGTTGATTTTGTATTATTTGTTTTTCCTTGTTTTCGTTCTTTTGCGTAACTCAAAGAGTTTTGATAGGCAATTTCAGAAATCCCCAAGCCTTGGATTCCTACAACAATTCTCTCTAAATTCATCATAGTAAACATTGCGTTTAAGCCTTTATTCTTCAATCCGATCATATAACCAGTTGCATCATCAAAATTTAATACACATGTAGCAGAACCTTTGATTCCCATTTTACTTTCTATAGACCCTGTAGAAACTCCATTTCTAGCTCCAATAGATCCATCTTCATTTACTAAAAATTTAGGTACTAAGAATAAACTTATTCCTTTTGTGCCTGCTGGTGAGTCAGCTGCTCTTGCAATAACTAAGTGGATAATATTTTCAGTTAAATCTTGATCACCTGATGTAATAAAAATTTTCTGTCCACTTAACTTAAAAGTTCCATCAGATTGTTCAATAGCTTTAGTTTTTAGAAGACCTAAATCAGTTCCACAAACTGGTTCAGTAAGGCACATCGTACCACTCCATTTTCCTTCAACCATTTTTGGAAGGTATTTTTCTTTTATTTCATCTGTAGCGTGATGAGAAATACAATTATATGCACCAATACTTAACTCACTATAAAGTTTAAATGATAAACTTGCAGATGATAACATTTCGTCAAAAAAAGCACTTACTGTTTTTGGCATTCCTTGTCCTCCATATTTTGGATCACAAGAAAGTGAAGTCCAACCATCTTCTATATATTTAGAATAAGCTTCTTTGTAGCCTGGCGGTGTTCTAACCACACCATTCTCTAGAACTGTTGGATTTTCATCACCTGATTTTGCTAATGGTAATATTAAGTTTTGATTAATCTTGGCTGCTTCTTCTAAAATATCTTTTACTAATTCTGAATTAACCTCTTTATACTTTTCCAGATCATTATAATTTTTATTATTTCTTAATTTATCAAAAAGAAACATCATGTCTTCGACTGGAGCAGTATAATTTGGCATTCCAGAACTCTAGAATAATTATTTAATTATTGCAATTTTGAAATGATTGCATCACCCATAGCTGATGTTGATACTTCTTTTTTTCCCTGAGAAAGAATATCTTTTGTTCTAAGACCATCATTTAAGACATCTTGCACAGCTTTTTCTAAAGCATCAGCTTCACTATCTAAATCTAAAGAGTATCTTAAAGCCATTGCAAAACTTAAAATTGAGGCTATTGGGTTTGCAATTTCTTTTCCAGCAATATCCGGTGCAGAACCATGAATAGGCTCATACATAGCTCTCATTTCTCCATCTTTATTTTTTGCACCTAAAGAAGCAGATGGTAATAAACCTAGAGATCCCGTTAACATTGAGGCTTGATCGGAAAGCATGTCTCCAAATAAATTGTCCGTAACTATTACATCAAACTGCTTTGGGTTTTTTAATAATTGCATTGCACAATTATCAGCAAGCATATGACTTAATTCTACATCTTTATATTCTTTGTCGTGTAGTTCTTGAACTTCTTCTTTCCAAAGTTGTCCTGCTTCCATTACATTTGACTTTTCACATGAAGTAACTCTATTTGATCTCTTTCTTGCTAAATCAAAAGCTACTTTTGCAACTCTAACTATTTCGCTAGTTGTGTAGGAATGGGTATTAATCCCTTTTCTTTCACCATTTTCTATCGGCTTAATTCCTCTTGGTTCACCAAAATAAATTCCACCTGTTAATTCTCTAACTATCATAATATCTAATCCAGACACGATTTCTGGTTTTAAGGTTGAGGCATCAACTAATTGTTCAAAACAAATTGCAGGTCTTAAATTTGCAAATAGTTTTAATTCTTTTCTTAATTTTAATAAGGCTCTTTCAGGCTTTTTTGAAAACTCTAAGTTATCCCATTTTGGTCCACCAACTGCACCTAACATAACAAATTCACTTTCTAGAGCTTTGTAAAAAACTTCATCCGTGATTGGTGTCCCATGCTTGTCATAAGAACAACCTCCAGCTAAATCTTCATCAATTTCAAAATCTAGAGATTTATTTGAATTCAACCATAAAATAACTTTTTTAACTTCTTGAATAACCTCGGGTCCAATACCATCGCCTGGTAAAAGTAAAATTTTTCTTTTTTTAATTTTTATCATTAAATATCCATGGTTTATTATTCTTTAGATTTTCTTCAAAAGTTATAATTTTTTCTTTTTTGGCTAACGATAGTGCAATATCATCAAGTCCTTCTAACAAACATTTTTTCTTAAAAGGATCAATATCAAACTTGATTTCACTATTTCCAAAAATTATTTTTTCTTCATTTAAGTCTATTGAAATTTCTTCTTTTCTTTTTGAATACTCTGATAATTCTTTTATTTTTTCTTCTGGCAGAGTAATTGGTAAAATTCCATTTTTGAAGCAGTTGCTGTAAAAAATATCGGCATAACTAGAGCTTATCACACATGTTATTCCAAAATCTAGAAGTGCCCAAGGTGCATGTTCTCTTGATGAGCCACAGCCAAAATTTTTTCCTGCGATTAATATTTTTGATTGATTGTGAGGTTTTTGATTTAGAATAAAATCTTTAATTTCATTTCCATTATCATCGTATCTCATTTCAAAAAATAAGTTTTTTCCTAACCCTGTTCTTTTAATCGTTTTAAGAAATTGTTTTGGAATAATCATATCTGTATCAATATTTACTATTGGTAAATATGCTGGGATACTAGTAAGTGAATTAAATTTTTGCATTTTAGTTTTGATACTTTCTAACATCATCTAAGTTTCCAGAAATTGCAGCTGCAGCTGCCATTCCAGGACTTACTAAATGTGTTCTTCCACCTCTACCTTGTCTTCCTTCAAAGTTTCTGTTTGAAGTTGAGGCGCATCTTTCTCCTGGTTTTAATTTATCAGCATTCATTGCAAGACACATAGAACAGCCAGGCTCTCTCCATTCAAAACCTGAAGCTATAAATATTTTATCTAAACCTTCCTGCTCTGCTTGTTCTTTAACCAAACCTGAGCCCGGAACAACCATTGCCTGAACATGAGACGCTTTCTTTTTATCTTTTAATATTTTGGCAGCTTCCCTTAAATCTTCAATTCTACCATTTGTGCAACTTCCTATGAAAACCTTATCAATCTTAATATCTGTAGCTAGTGTATCAGCTTTTAAGCCCATATAATTTAATGATCTTTCTAAAGAGTTCTTTTTATCTTCATCTTGTTCATTTTTAGGATTTGGAACTTTGCCATCTATAGTGATTACATCTTGTGGAGAGGTTCCCCAAGTAATCATCGGTAAAATATCTTCTGCAACTAAGTTGATTTCTTTATCAAATTTAGCTCCATCATCAGTTTTTAAACTTTCCCAATATTTCATAGCCTTATCCCAATTTTCATTTTTTGGAGACATCGGTTTACCCTTTAAATATTTAAATATTTTTTCATCAGGAGCAATTAACCCTGCTCTTGCTCCTCCTTCAATAGTCATATTGCAAATAGTCATTCGTTGCTCTACGCTTAAGGATGAAATTAGACTGCCGGCATACTCAATAACTGATCCTGTTCCTCCTGCAGTTCCAATATTTCCTATAATTTGTAAGATTACATCTTTAGAGGTAACTCCAATAGGAAGTTTTCCGTTAACATTGATTCTAAAATTTTTTGCTTTTTTTTGAACTAATGTTTGTGTTGCTAGAACATGTTCTACTTCTGAGGTCCCAATTCCAAATGCCAAAGCACCAAATGCACCATGTGTTGCTGTGTGGCTATCTCCACAAACAATTACTGTACCAGGTTGTGTAAAACCTTGTTCTGGACCAATTATGTGAACAATTCCTTGTCTCTTGTCATTCATTCCTAAATATTGAACTCCAAATTCCTTACAATTGCTTTCTAAGGTATCTACTTGAATCTTAGACTCTGCATCCGCTATTCCTTTAGATCTATCAGTAGTTGGAACATTATGGTCTGCAACTGCTAGTGTTAAGCCAGGTTGTCTAACTTTTCTATTAGAGTTTCTTAATCCTTCAAAAGCTTGTGGGCTTGTTACTTCATGTACTAAATGTCGATCAACAAATAATAGTGCTGTACCATCATCTTGTTGATCTACTAAATGATCATTCCAAATTTTATCGTAAAGAGTTAAAGGCATTGAAAAAAAAATTATTTTTTTTCTTCTGATTTTTCTATTTTTGGTTCTGCTTGAACTTCTGCTTTTTTTACAGGTTCTGCTTGAACTTCTGTTTGTTTTTCTGCTTCTGCAGCTACTGGTGCTAAAGTTTCTTCTGTTACCATTTCTGGTTTAACATCAACTTCTATACCAATTTTTTTTCTAATTTTTTCTGCAATTCTAGCTGATTTACCTGTTCTGTCTCTTAGGTAATATAATTTTGCTCTTCTAACTTTACCATGACGGATAACTGTAATTGTATCTATAACAGTACCATATAGTGGAAATGTTCTTTCAACACCTTCACCAAATGAAATTTTTCTAACTGTGAATGAAGAATTTATATCTCTATTTTTTCTAGCTATACACACACCTTCAAAATATTGAATTCTATCTTTTTTACCCTCTGTAATTCTAACACCAACTTTTATTACATCTCCTGGAAAAAAATCTGGGATTTTCTTCTCAGATAGTATTTTTTTAACGTTTAGTTGATTTATTTCTTCAATTGTTTTCATATTAGTATTTATCAAATTAATTTTTCTTATATTTTTCCCATAAATCTGGTCTTCGGACGCGTGTTATAGCCTCTGATTGTGATAAACGCCAGTCTTTAATTTTGTTGTGATCTCCTGATAATAGCACTTCTGGAACGCTTTTTTCCTCCCAAATTTGAGGTTTTGTGTATTGAGGATACTCCAAAAGTCCGTTCTCAAAACTCTCATCATTCTTTGATTGTTCATTTCCTAAGACACCTGGAAGCAATCTTAGAACACTATCTAGTACAACAAATGCTGCTGTTTCACCTCCAGATAAAATAAAATCTCCTATGCTAAGTTCTTCTATATTCCTTGTAGATAACAACCTTTCATCGACACCTTCAAAATGACCACAAATTAAACTAATAGATTTTTCTTTAGACAGTTCTAGTGCTAATTTCTGATCAAGCTTTTTTCCTTTTGGTGATAAATAAAAAATTCTTTCTCCTTCTTTTTTATTTTCATCAAGAGATTTTGCTAAAATGTCAGCTTTCAACAGCATTCCAGATCCACCTCCAAAAGGGGTGTCGTCTACTGTTTTATGTTTGTCCTCAGCAGCCTCTCTAAAATTTACAACTTTTAAATCCCAAATTTTATTTGTTAAAGCTTTTCCATATAGCCCTTTATTTAAAGGGCCAGGAAAAAAATCAGGATAGAGTGTGAATATCTGAGCTTGCCACATGAATCCAACTATTTAGCTTCTTCCTTTGGAGCTTCTGCTGCTGGTGCTGCTTCTGCTTTAGGAGCTTCTTCCTTTGGAGCTTCTGCTGCTGGTGCTGCTTCTGCTTTAGGAGCTTCTTCCTTTGGAGCTTCTGCTGCTGGTGCTGCTTCTGCTTTAGGAGCTGCTGCTGGTGCTGCTTCGTCTCCTTCTTTTTTTCTTTCTTTTTTAGGAATAGCTTTACTTGGATTACTACCGTTTGCAGGCATTGCTATAATACCATTTTCACCTAAAATTCTTGCAACTCTAGTAGTTGGTTGAGCACCTTGACCTAACCAATATTTAATTCTTTCTGCTTCTAGTCCTACTCTTTCTTTTTTATCTTTTGGTAAAAGTGGATTAAAAAATCCTACCTTCTCAATAAATCTTCCATCTCTTGCACGACGACTGTCAGCTATAACTACTTTATATACTGGTCTTTTCTTTGTTCCACCTCTTGATAGTCTTATTTTTATCATTTTTTTTCCTTTTTTTATTTAAGTTGATTTAGTAGCTCTGGAGGTATTCCTTTATCAGACATACCCTTCAGGTTTCCTTTTGACATCTTCTTCATCATTTCAGACATCATTTTAAATTGCTTAAGCAATTTATTGATAGTGGCCGCATCTGTTCCAGAGCCATTAGCAATTCTTTTTTTCCTAGAACCATCTATGATTTTAGGATTCCCTCTTTCTTTTTTGGTCATAGACAAAATTATTGCTTCGTTTTGAGTAATAATACTTTCATCAATTCCCGCAGCATCCATCTGTGACTTCATCTTTGAAACACCTGGCATAAATGACATTATTCCTTCTATACCACCCATTTTTTTCATTTGTCTTAGTTGGGATAGATAGTCCTCCATAGAAAATTGTCCCTTTTTCAAATTTTCTTCAGCTTTTTTTAAATTTTCTTCACCAAGATCTTCTGCTGCTTTTTCTACAAGGGAAACAATATCTCCCATTCCTAGTATTCTATTTGCTATTCTATCTGGATGAAAAACTTCTAAGTTTTCTATTTTTTCTCCTACCCCTAAAAACTTAATTGGTACTTGAGAAACATATTTCATACTAAGAGCTGCACCACCTCTTGCATCACCATCAGCTCTAGTTAAAACAATACCTGTTAAGTTTACCGTATTTTTAAATTCTTTTGCAACTTCTGCAGCAACTTGCCCTGTTAAAGAATCTGCAACTAAAAATGTTTCAGTTGGATTGATTATATTCTCTATTTGTTTAATTTCGCTCATCATCTGAAGGTCAATTTGAGTTCTACCAGCTGTATCAAACAATATAATTTCTGCTCCATTTAAGCTTGCAGCACTAACTGCTCTTCTACAAATGTCTGCTGGTAATTGTCCTTCAATTATAGGGAGTGTTAAAATATTATTTTGTTCTCCTAAAGACCTTAATTGTTCTTGGGCAGCAGGCCTGTAAACATCAAGGCTAACCATCATTATCTTTTTCTTTTTATTTTTTTCTAAGTATTTGGCTAATTTTGCTGTTGTTGTAGTTTTACCAGAACCTTGAAGACCAACTAGCATCATTGGAACTGGCGGAACTGCATTTAAATTAATATCTGTGTTGCTTTCGCCTAAAAGGCTTACTAGTTCATCATAAACAATTTTAACAACCATATCTCCTGGTGAAGTTGATCTGATTATCTCTTGACCTAATACTTTAGGTTTAACTTTTGTTATAAAATCTTTAGCTACATCTAAAGAGACATCAGCTTCTAAGAGGGCCTGCCTAATAGCCCTTAAACCTTCATCTACTTGCTTTTCGTCAAGTGAAGGTGCTTTTTTTAAAGAAGAAAAAATTTCTTCGAATTTATTTGTTAAGTTTTCAAACATATTTATTACGCACAGCAGTTTCGCACTAGTGGGCGAATATCGCTGACTAGTGTTGATCTCTTTGTTTCCAAAGACACCACAAATTTAACGTTTTTGTGGAAACGAAATCAACCTATAATAGAGGTTCAAAAAGTCAATAAATAAGTTAAATATCTGTATATGGATATTAAAGCATTTAAAATGGATGGTTTAGGCAATGATTTTGTAATTATTGATCAAAGAAGCCAAGATTTTAATTTAGATAAAGATCAAATAATTAAGATATGTGATCGTAGTTTTATTGGATGCGATCAACTCATCCTAATTAAGAAAAATAAAGAAATAGATGCAAATATAGAATTTTTTAATTCAGATGGAAGCATATCTGGTGCTTGTGGAAATGGCACTAGGTGTGTGGCAGATCTTCTATCAAAAGAAAGTGGTAAAAAAGAAATAACGCTCTTAACAACTTCTGGCTCACTAAAATCAAAAATTTTAGGAAATAATTTAGTCGAGACTGAAATTGGTATACCAAAAGTTAATTGGCAAGAGATTCCATTAAGTAAGCAGCTAGATACTCAAGACTTAAAAATTGAAATTATAGATAGAAATACTACCAAACATATTGGTGGAATAGCCATAAATGTTGGCAATCCGCACATAATTTTTTTTGTAGATGATATTGAAGCATTTGACTTAAAAAATATTGGTCCGAAAATTGAAAATCATCCTCTATTTCCTGAAAAATGTAATGTGACCCTGGCCAAAGTTATAAATAGAAATTTAATAAAAGTAAAAGTTTGGGAAAGAGGAGCTGGACTTACCAAGGCTTGTGGGACGGCAGCTTGTGCAACAGCTGTTGCAGCTAACATTAATAATCTGGTAGAAAAAACTACAGATATAGAGTTTGCATTAGGTAGTTTAACAATTTCTATTGATGAAAGAAATAGCATTCATATGAAAGGACCTGTGTCTGATATTAAAAATATCAACATTAAGTTGTAATGGGAATTTTTGATAAATTTAAAATTGGTTTTAAGAAAAGTGCTTCTACATTTACATCTGGTTTAAGAGATATAATTGTAAAAAAAGAAATAGATGACAAAACATTAGATCAAATTGAAGAATATTTGATTCAATCAGATGTTGGTCTTGTTGCAGCTGAAGAAATTAAAAAAATTATTGCTCAAGAAAAAATTGACCCCAAAAAAGATATTATGAATGAGGTAAACTTGATTCTTAGAAACTATATAGTTACTTTAATGAAACCTTTGGAAAATGAGAATTTTTTTAATAAAAAAGAAAAACTTAATGCAGTCCTAGTATCGGGAGTTAACGGGGTTGGAAAAACAACAACTATTGGAAAAGTTGGTAAAATTTTAAAATCTAATGGTAATAAAGTTATGTTTTCTGCCTGTGATACGTTTAGAGCAGCTGCTATAGAACAATTAGAAAGTTGGGCTAATAAAATTGATGTGCAAATTACAAAATCTACTCAAGGATCCGACCCGGCATCAGTTGCCTACAAGGCAATAGAAGAGGCATTAAAGAACGATTTTAACCATGTTTTGATCGATACGGCAGGGAGATTACAAAATAAAAAAAATTTAATGGAAGAATACAAAAAAATTGCCCATGTAACAAAAAAAATAGATCCAGATGCTCCTCACGATGTAATCCTAGTGCTTGACGCAACCTCTGGCCAAAATGTTATCAGTCAAGTTGAAGAGTTTAACAAAATTATACCTCTTACTGGTTTGATAATGACAAAATTAGATGGTACTGCAAAAGGAGGAATTTTATTAGCCCTTGCTAAAAAATATAAGCTTCCAATAATTGCTCTTGGACTTGGTGAAAAAGAGGATGATTTACAAATTTTTAATGCAGAAAAATTTGCAGAAGCATTTACTCAAATTAATTGATTAAATTATTCGAAATTAAAGGTTTATAATAATTACATTTATAATTTTCTTTTAATTGTGAGTGACCACAGTTTTTTGCGATCGATGAAATTATAAATTCAAATTTTCCACTAGAAGGATATTGATTTAACTTTTTATTAGTAATATCGAATTGAAAATTTTTATTAATATTTTTAATAGCACTAATCATAACTAATGTATTATTATCTTTTAATAAATAATAAGCAAAATCTTCAGGGAACACTGGAAAATCATACTCTTCTAAAAAAAATTTAGCCTTTGAAGGAAACCACTCGTATGAAATTAGAGGAAGTGAAGTTTTTGTTTTATAGTTATAGATATAAAGATCCTGAGGAAAATCAGTTATATAATTAGATTCTTCCCCTCGTGCTAAAATAGGTTTTTCTCTAGTTTTAAAATAAAGACTAAAATTTTCATCATGTGAATTCATCTGACCTATATGAAAAAAATTATCCGCAGAATAATCTTTTTCATCCGCATAAGTAAAATTAGCTACAAAGATTATAATAAATAAAGTCCTAACAATTTTTTTCATACTTATTGTATAAATATGAAATTTGTAAATTATTTGTTTAGATTGTGGCTTAATTTATTTAAACTTTTCTCTTAACTATATATACCCCACCAAAAACAAGGGCTGTCCCTATATAATGATAATACTCGAGTTGCTCATTAAAGAATAAAACTCCATAAATAGCACTATAAACTGTAAAAATGTAAAGAGTAAATCCAGTTATAGATGCCCCAAGTTTTTTTTGTGCCATTGTATACAAGGTAAAAGCTATAATTCCCGGTGAAATAGCTGCAAATAAAACCCACATAAAAAAATCAGAATTAAATACAGTTCTTACAAAAAAAGCTTCTTCGATTAGATAAAATGGGAGCAAGCTAACCACTCCAAAAAATGCAATCAAAGTAAATCTATCAAAAATTTTTAGATTAGTTTTCCAATAAAATAGATAAATAGAATAAAGAGCCCAACCTATTGCAGAAGCTAGCATCCAGAGGTCACCAATTGTGAATTTAAGACTAATTAATAAAGATAAATCACCTTTAATAATAATGGCAAAAACACCTATTAAACATGAAACTAGTCCAATAATCCTAAGAAGATTGATTTTTTCCTTAAAAAATAAACTTGAGATTATGATTATAAAAATTGGAGAAGAGGAATATATAATTCCCATGTTGGTAACCGTTGTTGTTTGACCAGCTAAAAATGGAAAAGCTCCACAAACTCCACAACCCATCGATCCAATGAAAAATATTCTTTTATATTCTTGTTTTACAAACTTAAAATTTTTTTTTAAAGAACTGTAGGTGAATGGTAGTAATATTAAAAAAACTGCAGTCCATCTCCAAAAAGCTAAAGATATTGGAGGAACATACTCAACCCCACCTCTTGCAACGATTAAGTTGCTAGCCATAAAAATTGGTTGAATAAATAATAATAAGAAAGGTAAATAGCTATTTTTAGAATTATTCACTTAAAAGAAGATTTAATTCTTGTCGAAAAAAGCTTCGTAGAACATCATAAAAATTGCTACTGCCATTAAAATAAACACTGGCAATATATCCCAAAATCCTATCATCGAAGATCTAGTTAAAGTTGTTGCAAGGCCAATAAGAAATAATGTTGCAAGGCCTGACCCGATTAGAGTTGTTATTTTATTTAGCATATTTTTTACAATTTTTTTCTAGCCAGTTGGCTACACCTAGAAATCTTAAATCATCTAGCTTGTCTCCAATTAGCTGTATACCTAATGGTAAATTATTTTCTCCAACAAGTAAAGGTAATGAAATAGATGGTAGACCCATATAAGTCCAAACAGTGCAAAATTCTGGACTTCCAGTACTCTTAAGACCCTTCGGTGCAACCCCTGCTGATGATGGAGTTAACACTCCATGATAATCTTCAAAAACTTCTTTATAAGATTCATAACTTCTCTTCATAAAATCTATCGCTTCAGCATATTCTTTGGCTGAATACTTTAAGCCTCTTTCAATTGCACTAACCATTTCTTTAGAAAGGTGTTTTTTAGATTTTTTATAATAACCTTGAAAATTATTTGCCATATCTGTTTCATGAATTATTTTATGATATTTTGGAATATCATCAAAATAAGAAGGGGTATCAAATACTTCAATATTTTTTTTAAAAGTTTTTAAAAAGAACTCAAAAGATTTTTGTGATTCTTTATCAATATTTTTCCAGTTTTTAGTTTTATAAAAAATAAATTTAGGCTCATATAGTGGTCCTTTTTTACAAACATTTAACATTTCATCTGCCGCATAATGAATAGTTGATGAATCGTATAAATCTTTTTTAATTAATGATTTTGCAAACAGAGCAACATCTTCTACTGTTTTTCCAAATACTCCGATGTGATCTAATTTATCAGATTGTCTCATCACACCACTTCGTGAAATCAATCCATAAGATGGCTTATAACCAACAACTCCACAGTAGGAAGCAGGTCTAATAATTGAGCCATTAGTTTGTGATCCAATTGATAGTGGCGCCATATGTGCTGCTATAGCTGCTGCAGAACCACTTGATGACCCCCCAGGTGTTCTTGAATTATCATGTGGGTTAGTAGTTTTGCCTGGGTGAAAATATGCAAGTTCAGTAGTTACAGTTTTTCCCATTACTATTGCTCCCTCAATCTTAAGTAGATTAACAACTTCAGAATCTTGTGAGCTTGGCATTTTTTTTCTAACAGGAGAGCCACATTCAGTAGGCATTTCAAAAGTACCTATTATATCTTTAACTGCAATTGGTAGGCCGTGCAAAGATCCCAGTGGTTTTCCTGATTTTCTGTATTCATCTGCCTCCGCCGCTTTTTCTAAAAGCTTTTTTTTATCAAAATATTCCCACGCCTTTACATCTTTTTCAAATTTTTCAATTCTCTCAATATATTGATTACAAACTTCCACAGATGAAATCTGACCCGATTTTAGGTGATCAACCAATTTATTAGTTGTTAGAGTAAATATATTTAGCATTTAAAATTATCTAGTTTGCAAATAATGTTTCTGGCAGCCACAAAGCAATACCTGGAAACATATACATAAGAAACATAGCAAATATTACTATTCCTAGGAACGGCATAATTCCTGCAAATATTTCCATCAATTCAACATTCTTCTTTTGAACGCCCTTTAAGTAATAGGCTGACATTGCCATAGGAGGCGTTAAAAATGATGTTTGTAAATTTAAGGCAATTAACATTGCAAAGAAATATGGATTAACATTAAATACTTCAAGTAGGGGTAAAAATATTGGAACAAATATAATTAAAATTTCAGTCCATTCTAATGGCCATCCTAAAAGAAAAATTATTACTTGAGTAATAATTAAAAATTGCCATGTTGATATTTCAATTGATGTAAAAAAATGTTCAAAAATTTCATGACCACCTAAATAAGAAAATACAGAAGAAAAAGTCCAAGAACCAATAAATAACCACATAATCATTGCTGTAGTTTTTGCTGTTAGAAAAACAGACTCTTTAAAGCTTTGCCATTTAAGTGTTTTGTAAAACCAAGATAACAATATAGCACCAAACGCTCCTGCTGCTGCTGCCTCTGCTGGCGTTGCAATACCTGCTAAGATTGTTCCAAGAACCAACATAATTAATCCAAAAAGAGGGACGAAAGAAACTAATACTTCTTTTAAAATTTCAGCTCTTGGCGGAATATCTTCTGCTCTTGGCTTAGGTGCAATTGATGGTTGGAGCCAAGCTCTACCTACTGCATAAGCTATATAAAGTCCTGCAAGTAAAAGTCCTGGAAAAATTGCTGCAGCAAATAATCTCAAAGGAGATAGCTGAGCTATTACCGAATAAACAATTAACATAATACTAGGTGGTATTAAAATACCCAAACATCCACCCGCACAAATTACTCCTGAAGCAAATTTTTTATCATATCCTGCTTTAACCATCGCAGGCCAAGCAAGGAGACCCATTAGGGTTACAACAGCACCAATAATTCCAGTTGCTGTTGAAAATAAAGTACACGTTATTAGAGCAGCTACTGCCATTGAAGCTGGCAATCTGTGAGCCGCAAGTCTTATTGCAAAAAATAATTTTGATACAATTCCGGCTCTTTCAACTAAATATCCCATAAATAAAAATAGCGGGACGGCGGTGAGCACGTTATTGTCCATAACGGTGTATGTATTTTTTACAAATAATGAAAATATCCTATTATCAAATATGTGATCCATTAAAGCAGGATCGTAATAAGCATAATATCCAAAACCTATTCCCATTGCCATCAAGGTGAAGGCAATTGGAAAACCTAATAGCACTGCAAATAAAAACAGCCCCATCATTAAGATGGCGACTTCTGGGTTTGTTAGACTAAATAACATCTTTTTGATCCTCGTCTTGTGCTGTTCTCATTAAGATTTGTTCTGTTTCTTCTGCAACAACCATTCTTGCTGGCCAATGTCCAGTTTTAATACAAATAATTGCTCTAAACACTTCAGCAATTCCCTGAATAACCAAAAAAACTCCCGCAGCTGGTATTAAAGATTTTACCATATAAATATTAATTTGGGCTGGGCTACTCCAACTAGTTTCTTTTATCTTCCAAGCAAGTGCTGCATATTCATACCCATAAAATGCTAAGGCTATTACTCCTGGGAAAAAGAAGATAAAATAAAGCACTAAATCAATCCAACCTTGTGTTCTTGGTTTAAATAATCTGTAAATTACATCCCCTCTAACATGAGATTCTGTTGCTAAACAATAAGCGCCTGACATCATCAATATTGCGCCGTACATCTGCATACTAAAGTCAAAATTCCAAAGTGTTGGCTTATTAAATACGTAGGCCATCATAACTTCATAACAAGTTCCACCCATCAAGATAACAATACACCAAGAAAAAGCCTTACCTATTGAAGTGCTTAAAGTGTCAGCTAATTTTATGTAGGCTCTCATCATGGTTTAAATAGGATACTCTAATTTTGTTAAAAACTGTACTATAAAAAAAAGGGGGCCGAGACCCCCTTTTTAAAATATTAAAAAGTTAATTAGATTTTAACTTTTCCAATTGGACCAAACTCATTTTCATAAGCTAGTTTGTAATTAGGCTGATTCATCAGCAAGTACTTCATTACTTTCTTAGCATATGCTTTTTGAGAGTCGATTACCTTCTTGAAGAATGCATCTTTTGCAGAGAATTCTCCAACAATTTTATCCCAACCTTTTAACTGTTCAGCTAAAATGGCATCAGACGTTTGGTAAACGTTAACCTTATGTGTGTTCATCAAATCAGCTAAACTGTCAGAATATCTAACAAGCGCTTTGAAGTAGTTATCCGTATTCGCAGCATAAGCAGCGTTTTTTAAGATAGCTTGATGAGCAGGTGAAAGGCTGTTCAGTCTCTTCGTGTTCATAGGAATTTCAAACATCTCTTGAGATTGGTGGAAACTTCCTAAGTGATAGTGTTTAGAGACATCTTGCATTCCAAACTGTGAGTCTGATGTTGGGTTGTTAAACTCAGCAGCATCAATCAAACCAGTTTTCATTGCTGGTTGAATCTCACCACCTGGTAATTGTCTTACGACCATTCCCATAGCAGTTAAAACATTAGTCGCTAGACCAACTGTTCTATACTTCATACCTTTAACATCAGATACTTTAGTTACGTTCTTTTTGAACCAACCAAAAGGTTGTGCTGGCATAGGCATATGAAAGAAACCTGTGTAGTTAAATCCAACACTAGCTACTGCTTCTTCATATAGTTTTCTTCCTCCACCATACTCCATCCATCCCATAACTTCTTGAGATGACATTCCGTATGAAGGACCAGTTCCAAAAAGTGAAGCTGCAGCGTTTTTACCGTACCAATATGCAGTCACCCAGTGACCCATATCAACGATTCCATCACTTACCGCTGCTCCGATTTCTGAAGTTTTAACGATTGCGTTTACAGGCTGAAGATCAATTTTAAGTGATCCACCTGACATATCGCTAACCATGTTACAGTAGTCTTGCGCCATTTCAAAAAAGATGTTTGCGCCTGAAGGCCAAGCAGCTTGCATCTTTAGTGTAACGTGTCCGTCTGCAGTTGCAATATTAGGCATTGCTACAGCTGTTGCTGCTGCTGCACCTGTAACTGCTGCTGCTTTAAAGAACTTACGTCTTGAAGGTGTTGTAGCCTTCAAGGATTTTTTATCTTTAATCATTATTTCTCCTCTATTAGTATTTGTTAATTAACAATGTGAACTTAATTATAATTGAGCTTAGGAGTCTAGGGAGAAAATGACGCTTTAATATCATTTTACAATCTGAGATAGAAAAATAATGCTAAATTTAAATCAATTTTTCATCTTCATATACACAACATCTTTCAGCAGGAATATGTAAGCTTATACTGTCTGAAGGTACTTCAGTTTCTCTATTGATTTTAGATTTGATTGTAAGATTTCCAGCTTTAGCCGTTAGAAGTTTATAATTTCCAAGATCTTCTACTTTATCCACCTTTGCAGATAACACATTGTCTTTTTGTTTTTCTGCTAATTTTATATATTCGGATCTTATTCCCAATTTAACATTTTTATTTTTTAACTTTGTTAGATCTGTTGTTGTTTTAATTAAAGTATCATTAATTTTAACACTATTATTAGATGATACTTCTGTTTCAAATAAATTCATTGCAGGAGATCCTATAAAGTATCCAACAAAAGTAGTATTTGGTCTTTCAAACAATTCTTTGGGAGTTCCTGTTTGAACCACTTCACCTTCACTCATAACTATTATATTATCTGCAAAAGTCATCGCTTCATTTTGATCATGGGTTACATAAACTAAAGTTGTTTTATATTGCTCATTTATTTCTTTAAGATTTCTTCTTAATTTAAATTTTAAATCAGGATCTATAACTGTTAATGGCTCGTCCATTAAAACTGCTGCTACATCTTCTCTTACAAGTCCTCTACCAAGAGAAATTAATTGTTTTTGATCGGCAGTAAGTTTTCTAGCAGGCAAATTTAAGAAAGATTTTAAATTTAATGTTTCTGCAACAGAATTAACTCTTTCCTCAACTATTTCTTTAGAAAAATCTCTACATCTAAGTGGAAAAGCTAAATTATCATATACTGTCATAGTATTGTAGATCACTGGAAATTGAAAAACTTGAGCAATATTTCTACTTTCGGTTTTAAGATCTGTAACATCTTTGTCGTCAAATAATATTTTGCCAGATGAAGGCCTTACTAGGCCTGATACAATATTTAACATTGTTGTTTTACCGCATCCAGATGGGCCTAAAATTGCATATCTCTTTCCATCTTCCCAAGTCATTGAAAAAGGGTTTAGTGCATAAGTTGGGTTAGCATCGTTTGGATTATATGAATGGGATATCTTATTTAAATTAATTTTAGACACTACTACCTCCAAATGGAGATGAAGCTAAATTTCCAGTTTCATCAAATGCGTAAGCTTTGTTTGATCTAAAATTAATTTTAACTTTATCGTGGATTTTAAAATCCATAACTTTTTCTATACTGGTTATAATTTTTGCATTTCCTCTAGTAAGATGGAGTAAAGTTTCTGAACCACTAATTTCTGCAAGCTCTACTTCAAACTCAAACCCATTATCATTTAATTCAACATCTGATGCTCTTATACCAAAATTAAAATTTTTATCTTTTATTTTAGATAGATGATGTGGAATATCTATTTCAATATCTTCAAATTTTATTTTATTAGAATCTATGTCAGCTTTTAAAATGTTCATTGGTGGGTCATTTGAAATAGCTGCAACCTTTAGATTTTTAGGGTTTTCAAATATTTCTTTTGCAGCGCCCACTTGGAGCACTCTACCCTCATCAAGAACAATGACTTCACCATTAAGTTCCATTGCTTCTCTAGGATCCGTTGTTGAAAAAACTACAATACTCTCTTCTGATAGGCCATTAATGAATATGTTTTTAAACTCTTCACGCAACTGCTCTCTTAACTTGTAATCTAAATTAACTAATGGTTCATCTAATAATAAAATTTTAGCATTTTTTACCAGTGATCTTGCAACTGAAACTCTTTGTTGTTGACCACCTGATAATTCTTGAATTTTTCTTTTTTCATAGCCTTCTAATCCTACTAATTTTAAAGAATTAAAAACTTCATCATTAATCTTTTGAGAATCTAAACCTCTCTGTTTTAATGGAAAGGCTATATTTTCAAAAACATTTAAGTGAGGGTAGTTAATGAATTGCTGATAAACCATAGCAATATTTCTTTCCCATACTGGTATCTCTAAAAAATTCTTACCTTCAAATTTAATTGTTCCACTATCTGGCATAAGTAGTCCAGCTATTGTTTTTAATAAGGTCGTTTTCCCAGAAAGTGTTCTTCCTAAAATCGTATATAATTTTCCCTTTTCAAAGTTAAAAGAGATTTTTCTTAACTGTAGCTCTTCAGTTAATTTGTATGATAAATTTTCTCCAACTAAATTCATTATTTAATTGCTCCAGACAAATTTCCTTTTGACAAATATCTTTCAACAATAAATGCAACTACAATTAATGGTGCAACAGAAACTAATGCTGAAGCAGATAAACTCCACCATGGTGTAATTGAAGAATTTAAGGCAACTATTTTAACTGGTAATAATTGTACTTCAGTAAAAGTTAGAATAAATGCAAAGAAGAAATCGATCCATCCAAATATTATACAAAACATTCCAGCAACAATTAAACCTGGTATTGAATTTGGTAATACAACTTTAAAAAATGCTTGGTAAGGATTACATCCATCTATTAATGCTGTTTCATCTATTTCTCTCGGTACCTTATTAAAGAAATCAACCATAATCCAAACTGCTATAGGCATTAACAAAACGATATAAACAACTATCAGCCCAATTAGACTATCTAATAAATTGACCGCTCCTAAAAATAAGAAGAAAGGTATTGATAAAACAATTGGTGGCATAATTCTTTGAGAAATAAAAAAGAAAGTAATGTCGTTATTTTTTATTGGACCTGCTTTAAAAGTATATCTTGAGAGAGCATAGGCAGATAATGTTCCAAGTATTATACTAATTAAACTTGCAGTACACGTTACAAACAAGCTATTAAAATACGGCTCAACGATATCTACTCCTCCTTGTGCTGGTGATTTAATTAAAACTCTCCAACCTTCTAGGTTTGGTTCAAAATCAACCCATGGAATATAAGTAACACCTCCATTAACTGAATTAAAATCTTTGAAAGAAGTTGTAAGTGCCCAAAGAAAAGGCGCCACCACAAATACTGTCCAAATAGTTATAAAAAAATATTTTAAAAATGTGTATAATTTTCCCATATCTAATCTTTGAGTAATAATTTGGTTAATACTTTTGCTATAACAGTTAAACTTATGATCATTATTATTAGATAAGTGAATGACATGGAGGCCGCATAGCCCATTTGAAACTCTCTCAAGCCTTTAATAAAAATATAGAAACTTGATGTTTCAGTTGATGTCCCAGGTCCACCTGAGGTTAACACATAAACAGTATCCATTATTTTTGAAGCCTCAATTAACCTAATAATTATTGCCCCAATAGAAATTGGTGCCATTAATGGAAATGTTACATAAATAAATTTTCTAATTGGGCTAGCTCCATCAATTGCAGCCGCTAAAAAGGGTTCCTTTGGAAGTGATAAAAGGCCTGCTAACAATAGTAAAAACATAAATGGTGTCCATTGCCAAACTTCAACAATAATAACTGTAAATTTTGCTAAAGTAGGATCTGTGAGCCATTTTGGAGCGAATCCAAAATTACCTAGAATATCATTCACTGGACCTAGAGATTCATGAAAAAAAGTTCTCCAAATAACAGTCATAATAACTGGAGTTGTCATCATTGGAATTAAGAAAAGTACTCTAAAAAATCTTTGAAACTTAATATCTTTCCAAACCATGTGTGCTAATGCAAAACCAATTACATATTGAAGAACAACAGTTGTAACTGATAGAAAACTTAGTCTAAAAAATGACTCCCAAAATCGTGGGTCATCTGTAAATAATCTTACATAGTTTTCAAGACCTATAAAATTTAAACCATTGTAACTATTCCAGCCTGATAAACTTAAACGAACTACAAATATTATTGGGAAAATTAAGATACCTATAAGAACAAATAAACCAGGAAATAAAAAAACGTATTTATGTTTAAAGTTCATGACTTTGAATTTTGATTGTATTGTAAGTATGAGTATATGGCCACTTAATTAAAAGTGGCCATATAAATTTATTTTTATAACTTGTTGTCTTCCATTTTGACACCAACAGCATAATCTTCTTGTACTGCTGATTTACCAACTCTTTTGACAATTGCTTCCCACTCTTTAGCAACTTCATCTAAAGCTTCTTGAGGAGATAGCTGACCAGCTAAAGCCTTAGAAGTTCCAGTTGCAACTGCACTAGTGAATTCAAACACACCACGAACTCTTAAAGGGAAAACTCTATTTTTACTTTTTTCCATGTCTTTAAGTGTTTTAGTGTATGATTCCGCAATCTCTTTATCCCAACCCATAGTCTCTGTGTAAAGTTTTGGATCAAAATCAGAGTTTTTAAATGGATTTACTCCAAAGTTACCAATAGCTAAGTCAGCTTGGTGGTTTGCTCCGTTAGAAAAGAAACATAGATAGTCAAACGCCATCTCTTGTACTTTACTTTTCTTAGCAACACCTACTGCCCAACCCCATACGATGTACGGTGCTTGGTTATATTTGTTATCCCATTTTCCAGATACTCTGTTCCAAACTTTATCTGCGCCTGGAAGGGGAGCTGTACCTACTTTATTTTTAATAGGACTGTCATCTTGCATCGCTGCAATAAAAGCATCATCCCATGAAAAACTAAATAGAGTTTGTCCACCACCAAATGATCCAATTTCATCACCTAGTCCAAAGTTAATTCCTCCTGGAGGAACATACTTAGTAGCTTCTACCCAGTCAGTTAAAGCTTCAACAAACCCTGGATTGTTAACATTTGGTTTCATAGTTTCTAAATCAAAAAAGAAACCACCTGGAGTTCTAGGGTTTTTAGCATACGCCACTGATCTACTGAAAAAAGCTGCAAACATTAAGTCGTCTTTTTTCATAACTTCAGCTGAACCGTATTCTTTTTCTCCATCTCCATCCCAGTCCCAACCGTTAAAGTATTTGGCCATTTCGCCATATTCTTTCCAAGTTGTAGGAACTTTTAACTCTTTACCAGTGTCTGCTTTGTATTTTTTTTGCATTTCAGGATTATCTATTACGTCTTTTCTGTATTTTAGATAATGTCTGTCTCCATCAACTGGATATTGGTACATAGTTCCATCCCAAGAAGAAACACCCACATGAGATTTTGTAACGTCTTTCATCTCTTTTGTGTTCATGTATTTTTTTGGAACTGGTGCTAAATATTGTCTCCAGTCATTTATAAAGTTAGAAAAGCCAAATACGATATCGTATGGAGCTTGACCAGCTTTAAAAGGAACCATAGCTTTTGCATACAAATCACCTGCAGGTGTATGTGTTACATCAACTGTTGCGCCTGTTAGTTTTGCAAACTGTTCAGCATGAAGAGCTGTAGGCTGTCCAATTACTGGAACTGCGTGCGTATTTATTTTTAGAGTTTTTCCTTTGTAGTTCTTTTTTGAAATCTCTTCATAAGAACAGTCACCAGAAATATCTCCTGTTGCTTTGATATGTGGAAATTGATCACTCCACTTATCTGCATAAGCTGGACTAAATATCAGAATTCCTGATATCATAGCACTTAGGCAAGTTTTTATTATTTTCATTACTCTCTCCTTTATTTATTATTATGGAACTAAAACGGCTCTTCCCTTAACTTTACCTTCGTTAAGATCATGAAGCGCTTTATTAGCATCGCCTAATTTATACTCTTGCATAGAAAGCGTAACTAACCCTTTGTTAGCTAACTCCATCAGTTCATATAACTCAGACCACGTTCCCACTAAATTTCCAACAATTGTTTTTTCTGAAATAATTACATCGACAGCTAGAACTCTGATTTCTTCACCATAGCCAACGATATAATAGTATCCACTTCCTGCTGTCATTTTAATACCCATTGCAGTGGATCCTTTTTCACCAACAAAATCGATTACAGCCTCGCCACCTTTACCTTTGGTAAGCTCTAGAACTCTTTCAACTTCATTTCCATCAATTAAAACCCCCTCATCACCACCAAGTGACATTGCATGTTTTAAGGCTTCAGCAGATTTTTCAACAATAATAATATTTGCAGCACACATTGCTTTTAAACATTGAATTGCAATATGGCCAAGTCCACCAGCACCAATAATTATACATGTTTGACCTGGTAATAAATGTCTAGTAGCTTTTTTAACAACTCTATAAGCAGTTAGTCCAGCATCAGAAAAGGGTGCTACATCTTTTGGTGCTAAAATTGTAGGCAGTTTAATTAAATTACGAACACTTGTTTTAAGTAATTCTGCATACCCACCTTCTTTAATATTTAAACCAGGAAATGCTCCCTCTTCAGCATGCTGATCCAAGCCTCTACGGCAGCTTAAACAAGTTCCATCTGTTCCTGAAATAATTGGGTGCAAAATTACTGGGTCACCTTTTTTAAATCCAACAACATCTTTACCTACTTCTTCAACCCAACCTGCATTTTCATGACCCATAACCATGGGTAATAAATCTCCTTTAGGATCTTGAATATGTTCCCACACACCTTCGATAATATGTAAATCAGTTCTGCAAACTCCAGCAGCACCAATTTTGACAATAACATCTGATGATTTTTCTAATTTTGGATCTGGCATTTCTTGCTCTGTAACCCAAACCTTTTCATCCATTTTAGGGTTATATTTGTGTAAAACTTGTGCTTTCATAATATTTTTGCTTTCTTTTTTAATTTTCTAATTTCAAAACCTACTTAAATAAAAACCTTTATATAAGTGTCTCAGATTAAAATTATGTTCATAAAGTTTACAAATACAACCTGTGGTTAATTGTTGAATTACATAAAATTAATGTTTAAGATTTTAAATGGTAAATTTAAGATCAATTGATCAAGAGTTAAATTCTCTAGCTAAAGAAAGAGGAATGCTATCAACGGAAGTCCCTAAAGATGTTACTGATAGTTGGAAAAGATGTATTCAAAATGACTTGGATCCATCGGGGAAACCTGAATTAAATGTTTTATCTTCAAGAGAATTAAGTGAATTGAGAGATAAAAATGACATTGTAAGAAACCTTGTTAATCCTGAGTTAGAACTTCTTTATTCACAAATTGCAGGAACAAATTTTATGGTAGCCTATTCAGACAACAAAGGTAATGTTTTAGATACAATTTATGACAAAACTTCTCTTAAAAGTAGTGTAGGAAGAGTTGTAATACCTGGATCAATTTGGAGAGAAGAATTTGGAGGAACCAACGGATTGGGTCAAGTAGTTACTTTAAATAAATCTGCTATCGTTTCTGGTAAAGAACACTTTTTTGATTCACATGGAAAATTATCTTGTTTTGCGAGTCCAATATTAAATTATGATGGAAGGACAATAGGCATAATTGATGCATCAACAGATGCTCACTCAAGAGAACAACACACTCTTGCCCTTGTTAAACTTGCAACAAAAAGTATAGAAACGAAATTATTTTTAAATCATTTTAGCAATGAAATGATTTTATCTTTTCATCCACGACAAGAATACCTAACAACTAATAGTGTTGGTCTTTTAGCTATTAATGGGGATGGTTTAATAATTGGAACAAACTCAAATGCAAGAATTATGTTGCATGGTTTAAAAACTCTAAAAAATGAATCTTTTAATAATATTTTTTCTTCATCATTTTCTTCAATTGCTGGTGATTTATTACAAAATAAAATTATAAAAATTACAGACCATATGGGTTCTTCGGTATTTATAATTAAAGTTCAAAATTTTAAAAAAAATACTTCCTACAAAAATAGCAGAAGCGAATCTGAAAAAGAAATACAGGCATGTAATTTTTGCAGAGATTCTAAATTTAAAAAAGATAGATGTATTTTAATCAGAAATGCTTATCTAAATAATGCTAATATAAGCTCTGTATCACGTAAATTGGGTGTTTCTCGAACAACTATTTATAAACATATAAATAATAGCTAGTTCTTATAATTTTTAATTAGAAAAAATAAGTAAGAAAAAAAAGAAGTAATTAAAAAAAACATCATTGCAACTTTGAAACCAATAATCTCTGAAAATCCTAAACTCATAGAATAATCTATCAAAATTCCGATTACCCACTGAAGTACAAAAGCACCAACAAATAAAAGTAAGTTAAATGATGTTAGTGCTTTTCCTGCATTTGAAAGTGAAAAAGCCATACCTACTGCTGGTTGGGTTAAGGATAAAAAAACAGAACTTACAGCAAAAAAAGCCCAGTGATATGCTCCTGCTTTAGGTCCAAGATAAATTATAAAAGTTAGAACAATTAAATTTAACGGTGCACCAAACTTCAATAATCTTATCGCATCTGAAACATTTTTTGAAATTTTAGGAACTAAATAGCCCCAAGATAGGAATGATATTAAGAGAGAAAAATAAATTAAGAAAAGACCATTTGCACTTTGTTCGGGTGTATATCCTGAAACTTTAATCATCCATGGTCCTGCCCAAAGTGTCTGAATAGCAAACAATCCGCCATAATTAAAAAATCCCATTGGAACTAAGCTTTTAAAAAAACTATTGTTCCAAATTTCTTTTAAAGAACCATTATCATTTGAGTTACTTTGAATATTTGCTTTATTCCAATTAGGTATAAAAAAAATAATTAAGATAATACAAAATATGGTTAATAGAGCTAAAGTGATAAATATCATTCTCCATCCAATTATTGGTAAAAAAAATTGTACAGGCAAACTAGAAGAGAGCATTCCAATTGCGCCCACCATTAACATCCATGAATTTGCTCTTTGCTGTGTTTCGTCTTGATACCAAATTCTATATGCAGTAAGTGGCCCCATCAAACAAGCACCTACGCCTATTCCAATTAAAATTCTTGATATTAAAAGAGTAATAAAATTTTCTGATAAAGAAAATGAAATCATACCCAATACAGCTATAAGTAAAAAATATGATACTATTTTTTTTGGTCCCTTATTATCTAATAAATAACCTAATGGAATTTGAACAGCAGCAAAGCCTAAAAAATATCCACCTCCCAAAAGTCCTAAGTCACCAGCTGATAAATCAAACTCTGATATAAGATTAGGTGAAATAGTTGCCGTGATTGCTCTTAGTAAATTAGAGATATAATAACCAAGAGCAAATACTAAAAATATAGTTATTGCTTTTTGTTTTGGTAAAATAACTTTATTCATAATTAAAAATTATAAAGAAATTAATTTACTTTATTTTTGCAATTTCCTGTTTTGAAAAACTCATCAATATTGTCTATGGCTAGATTGGCCATAGCAATTCTTGTGTGCTTAGTGGCACTTCCAAGGTGAGGCAAAATAAAAACACTTTTAATCTTCAGATAGCCTGGATTTAAATTTGGCTCACCCTTATAAACATCAAGTCCTGCTGCATAGATTTTTCTTCTATTTAATGCATCTATTAAAGCTTCATCTTCAACAATGTCTCCACGAGCTACATTTGTTATAACCGCACCTGTTGGAAAATATTCTAATGTTTCTTTATTAATTAAATTTTCTGTTTCTTTTGTTGCGGGGCAACAAATTGACAATACATCTGAAACTCCAAAAAGACTTTTAATGCTATCATGATAAATGGCACCTTGTTCTTTTTCGTCACTTAATTTTGATCTGTTGTGATAGTGAATAATCATTCCTAAAGATTTTGCAATTTTTGCAATCTTTTGACCTATTCTCCCCATTCCTAAAATTCCAAGCCTCGTACCAGTTAACTGCTTTCCTATCAAATAATCTGCAGACCATTTCCAGCTACTTTCTTTTGCAGCCTGAATGCCCTCTGGAACTCTTCTACATGCTCCAAGAATTAATAAAATTCCAATCTCAGCTGTGGCATCAGATAAAACTTCTGGTGTATTAGTTACAGCTATTCCTCTTTTTTTTGCTGCTTCTAAATCAATGTTCCCAAATCCAACTGCAAAATTAGAAATTACCTTAATACTGTCTGGAAGTTTGTTTATGGTCTCTTCATCCATTTTATCAGTTAAAGAAGTTAATATTGCATCATGACCTTCACTTAATTCGATAAGCTTTGATTGAGAATATAATTCATCATTGCCATTAAATTTTGCATCAAATATTTTTGAAGCTTTGTCTTCAGATTCTTTTAACAATCTTCGTGTAATTAGAATTTTTTTCATAGTTAGTTTTTTTGTAATATTTTTGGTTTTGGGCCACCAGTATACCAATCTAATATCTCAATGGTATGTAAAATTGGAGTTTTCGTTCCATTAGAAATTTGAGTAATACAACCAATATTTCCAGTTGATATAAAATCTGGTTTCAAACTTTCAATATTTTTTACTTTTTTACTTAATAGTTCTTTAGCAATTTCAGTTTGCAAAATATTATAAGTTCCAGCAGATCCACAACAGATGTGGCCTTCTGGAATTTCCATAATTTCATTATTTGTTTTTGAAAGTAATGACATGGGTTGACTGTGTACTTTTTGTCCATGTTGCATTGAACATGCAGAATGATAAGCAATTTTGTACTTCTTATCTTTTACTTTAAAATTTAATTTTAAATTAGTATCTAAATATTCAGAAACATCTTTTGTTAAATCAGAAATCACTTTTGCTTTCTTTTTCATTTCTTCATCATCTTTAAAAATGAAACCATAGTCTTTCATGGTAGTTCCACAGCCAGAAGTATTTGATAAAATAGCGTCTAAATTTCCTTTTTGATGTTCGTCATACCAAGTATTAATATTATTTCTAAAATCTTGGTGCGCGTCATCTTCTTTTCCCAAATGATGATTTAATGATCCACAACATCTGATCTTTTTAGGCACAACTACTTCAACTCCATGTCTATTTAAAAGTCTGATTGTTGCCTCATTAATTTGAGGAGAAATTTCTTTTTGAACACATCCAGTTAAAAGAGCAACTCTTGCAATTTTATTTTTACCAGTTGCGGAATAAGTTTCTTTTTGTTTTATTGTTTTTTTTGGAAAACTTGTCGGCATCAAATTCATCATATCTTTTATTTTTAATGGCATTAAAAATTGAAAAGGTTTAGCTAATTTAACCATATAACTTGCTAATCTGAAGTATCCTGTATTTGGTAACACTACTGATAAAAAATTTCTAATTGTTCTATCAAAAAAAGATCTTTCATAGTTTTTTTCAATATATTTTTTACCATGATCAATGATGTGCATATAATTTACTCCAGCAGGACAAGTGGTCATGCAGCTATAGCAAGACAAACATCTATCTATATGTTTTACAGTTTTTGCTGTTGGCTTTTTTTGATTTTCCAACATATCTTTAATCAAATAAATTCTTCCTCGCGGTCCATCTAATTCGTCACCAAATATTTGATGGGTTGGACAAGTTGCATTACAAAAACCACAATGAACACACTTTTTAAAAATTTTTTCTGTTGCAGCATTGTCACTGTCTTTTAATTGTTTTTCAGTAAAGTTTGTTTGCATTAAATTCCTCTATACATTTTTCCAGGATTAAAAATTCTTTTAGGATCAAAACTTTTTTTGATCTTTTCTGATATTAAAAGTCTTGTATCGTCTACTGTAAAAATTGTTTCTTCGTAATCATATTCATCCGATGTCTTTATGATAGTTAAATAACCACCTAATTCTTTGGTCAATTTTTTAATATCGCTAACCTTAGAGTTCTTTTTTGATTGAACCTCTATCCAATATAATGAGCCACACCAATCAATGTAATATTTATACTTATTACCTAAGAATTGCATCAACTTAGGGCCTTTCGAAGGAGGCACTACTACTCTTAAAAGGTTATTCTTTGTTGATTTGAATATTTCAAGATTATTTATTTTTTTCCAAAAAGGTGTTGATTGATGAACATCTAAAACTGTTGTATTCAGCTTACTAAGCTCCAGTTCATTTGTTAAAGCTTTTAATTTTTCATCTATTGAAATTTTATCTCCTTCTATTCTTATTGCTAAAAATGAACCTTTGTATTTTAAGTCATTAAATTTAAAGACCATCTCTTTGTTTTGGTCATAATTTTCATCTTTGGGTTCTTCAGGAATATAAACAGCTCCAGAGACTTCGCTACTTGAACTAGATATCTTATCAAATAAATTTTTAACTAATTTTTTATCATCAGTATGTATAGTAATTGTATTAGATAATTTTTTTTTAGGTAGAACCTTTAATGTTATTTCAGTTAAAGCAACTAAAGTTCCAAAAGATCCTGTTACTAGTTTTGATAGGTCATAACCTGTAACATTTTTTACAACTGTCCCACCTGATTTAATTATATCTCCTTTACCATTCACACCTCTAAAACCTAATATGTGATCTCTTAAACTTCCTACTTTAAATCTTCGAGAGCCAGCAAAGTTACAAGCTAAATGGCCTGCAATGGTGCCCTTATTTGATTTTCCATTTTCAATAAATCCAAAATCAATAGGCTCAAAAGCTAGTTCTTGATTGTTTTTTTCTAACTCCTTTTCAACTAACTCTAATGGCGTGTTAGCTTTAACCTTAATATATAGTTCTTCAGGCAAATACTCAATTACACCTGACAACTTAGACATAGATAGTTTTTTTGCAGATTGAATGTTGTTACCAATAAAATTTTTTGAACCTGTACCAATTATTTCTGTTGGTTGGTTTTTTTTATAAAGCTCTTGAACTATATTTGAAACTTGAAGTTCATCTTCTGGATAATAAGTATTATTAGAATCTTGGAAGATCTGGGAATTTTTCTTCATTTCTGTGGACATGTACCCTTCCTTCCTCTGCACATTTTCTTAATATTGGATAAACTTTTCCAGGGTTTAGTAAATTTTTTTCATCTAGCGATTTTTTAATATCTAATTGTTGTTGAATATCTGTATTATTAAACATCTCACACATCAGTTCTCTTTTTTCAACTCCAACTCCATGCTCTCCAGTGATCACTCCACCTAATCTCACACACGTCTTTAGTATTTCAGCTCCAAATTCTTCTGTTTTTCTTAATTGCTCTTTATCACTTCCATCAAACATTATTAATGGATGTAAATTTCCATCTCCTGCATGAAAACAATTTGCTACTGGCAACTCATATTTTTCAGAAAGTCTTTTTATTTCAAGTAAAGCTTCCGCAAGTTTTCCTCTTGGTATGGATCCGTCCATACAATAATAATCTGGTGCCATAGCTCCACATGCTGGAAATGCTGCTTTCCTTCCCGCCCAAAATGATAGTCTTTCTTTTTCATTTTTACTTAATTTTAAACTTGAGCAATTATTTTTTTCACAAATACCTCTCACCTGTTTTAATAATTCATCTACCTCAGATTCGGTTCCATCTAATTCTACAATTAATAAAAGTTCCGCATCTCTTGGATATCCTGCTTTACTAAAATTATCTGTTGCTTCTATCAAAGCTTTATCCATTATTTCCATACCTGCTGGAACAATTCCACTTGAAATTATTTCTGATGCTGCGTTTCCACCTTCTTCAATTGTTGGAAAGCCTATTAGCGCTGCTTTAACTACTTGAGGGTTTTTTAAAATTTTTACTGTCACTTCAGTAATCACTCCTAATAATCCTTCTGAACCACAAATTAATCCCATTAGATCATACCCTTCTTGATCAAGAGTTTTTCCACCAACTCTACAAACTGTTCCATCCATCATTACCATTTCAACACCTAAAATATTATTAGTTGTTGTTCCATATTTTAGAGAATGGACGCCTCCAGAATTTTCAGCAACATTACCCCCTATTGAGCATGCAAGTTGACTTGATGGGTCTGGTGCATAGTAAAAATTTTTATGTTGTACGGCATGTGTTATTCCTAAGTTTGTTACACCAGGTTGGGTTACTACACATTTATTTTCAAAATCAATTTCTATAATTTTGTTAAATTTTCCAAGACTTAATAAAATTGCATCATTTAAAGGTAGAGCTCCCCCTGAAAGACCAGTGCCAGCACCTCTTGGTACAACTTTAATATTTTCTTTGTGACAAAACTTTAAAATGTTACTTACTTCTTCAGTGTTTTCTGGCATCACAACAGCGAGTGGTGTTTGCGTGTAAGCTGCTAATGCATCAGTTTCATATGGTTTAATATCATCTGCATGACTTAAAACATTTTCTGGATTGATAATTTTGGCAAGATTTTTAAAAATATATTCTTTTTTATTGATCGTTGCTTTGTCAATCTTTGGCAGAACTAATTCACTCATTAGTCTTAGCCTAGCATTTTTTTGATGTTTTCCAATGCGTTAGATATGTTGTCTTGTGAAGCTGCATAGCTAAATCTTACGTAATCTTGGCAAGTTTTACCAAAAGCTGTTCCTGGAACTATTGCTACTCCTGCTTCATGCATACATTTTTTTGCAAATTCTGAACCATTCATTCCTGTTCCAATAACTTTAGGAAATGCATAAAAGGCTCCTCCTGGTAAACTGCATTCCACACCTGGTAAACTATTTAAACCTTCGTGAATCAATTTCCTTCTTTGATCGAATTTTACCATCATTTCATGGATTGCATCATCTGGTCCATCTAAAGCTGCAATTCCTGCAAATTGTGACGGAGCATTAACACATGAAACACTATTAATAATTAGTCTGTTTACATGTGGTATTAATTCTTCTGGCCACACACTCCATCCCATTCTCCAACCTGTCATGGCGTAAGCTTTGCTCCAACCATCTAAAACAATTAATCTATCTTGCAGATCAGGGTAATTAAAAAATGTTGGCATTTCTTTTCCATCATAAATTTGTCTACTATATATTTCATCGCTTAGGATTACTACATGAGGATGTTTTTTTAACCCTTCTGCTAAAACATCTATTGCAGATTTTTCAACAAAACTTCCCGTTGGATTATTAGGGTTAATTAATATTAACAATCTAGTTTTATCTGTAATTAAAGATAGAATTTTTTCTGGATCAAATTTTAAATCTTTATCTTCTGTTAAGTCATAAGGCACTGCAGTTGAGCCTGTATAATTAATCATTGATTCATATATTGGGAATGCTGGTGTTGGATGTATAATTTCTGCACCAGGTTCACCAAAACATTGTATCGCATAATACAT
Source organism: Candidatus Pelagibacter sp. PS_16 (assembly GCF_059417965.1). NCBI lineage: Bacteria > Pseudomonadati > Pseudomonadota > Alphaproteobacteria > Candidatus Pelagibacterales > Candidatus Pelagibacteraceae > Candidatus Pelagibacter > Candidatus Pelagibacter sp. PS_16. Next base: position 1,208,329 of record NZ_CM182074.1, read on the forward strand.
TGTTGGTTTCCCACCTGGCATTATCAATACTCTTTCAGGGTCAATATCCTTATTATAAAGTTTTTTAATTTTTCTAGTAACAGCTTGTCTGCACTCTAAAATTCCGTTTGATAAAACATATCCATGATGACCCTCATCTAATGCTTTTTTTGCAGCATCTACTACGTGTTGGGGTGTCTTAAAATCAGGCTGACCTAAACCTAAGTGGATCATTGGTTTGCCTTGTGCTTCTAATTTTTTTGCTTCAGCTAAAACACTAAATGCAGATTCAGTTCCTAGTCTTTGTAAATTTTTTGCTAATTTCATAATAATTTAATTCTAATATCAATATTCTATAATTTAATTTATTTTTTTTATATATAATTTTGATAAGTAAAAACTATTTTCTATAAATTAATTTTGACATATCTAATTCTCTTAAAGTCTTACAACCCATTAATACCATATTTCTATTAATTTCATCATGCATGTTTTGCAATAGACGTTCCACACCTGGTTGACCCCCAGCACTTAAAGCAAATAAAAACATTTTTCCAAAACTGCATGCCGTTGCACCAGCTGCTAAAGCTTTTAAAACATGAGTTCCACGTCTTACACCGCCATCTAAAATAATCTCTAATTTATCACCAACAGCCTCTCTAATTGCATTAACTTGGTCAAAGGGTGATCTTGAACCATCTAATTGTCTACCCCCATGATTTGAAATCATTATTGCTGTACAGCCAATATCTATTGCTCTTTTTGCATCTTCAACCGACATTACACCTTTAAGAGCAAATGGGCCGTTCCATCTTTTTACACAATATTCTGCATCCTTCCAATTCATGGCTGGATCATATTGTTCATTGATATATTCGATAACTGATTTTGAAATATTGGTTCCTTTATCTGTTTTATTTTTAACGTTGGATAATTCAAATTTTTTATGAGTAAAATAATTAAATACCCATTCAGGTCGCATAGCAAAACTCATTAAGCTTTGAAGTGTCAATTTTGGAGGAGTAGTAAAACCAGTTCTGTGATCTCTTTCTCTATTTCCAGCAACTAATGTATCAACTGTTAGACACATACCATTAAAACCAGACACTCGACATCTATCTATTAAGTCATCGGTAATTGATTGATCTTTATGAACATATAATTGAAATAATTTTGGTCCATTTGAAATATCAGCAACCTCTTCAATAGTATTGTTAGCCATTGTAGACATACTATAAAAGGTTCCAAATTTTTCAGCGGCTCTTGCTGAGGCTTTGTCACCTTCATGATGGTAAAGTCTTTGCATTGCAGTTGGTGAAAGAAAAATTGGCATATCAATTTTTTTTCCAAAAACAGTTGTTGAAAGATCTGGTTTACCAACACTAGCAAGAATATTTGGAATTAAATCACAATCATCAAAAGAATCTGTATTTCTTTTTAAGGTTTTTTCATCATCTGCACCACCATCAATGTAGTGAAAAATTGGAGAAGGTAATCGTTTTTTTGCTAACTTTCTAAAGTCATTAAAATTATAGCAGTCTTTTAGGTTCATTAATTAAGTTAAAATGTTTTAAAAAAGTTAAACATATAACTATTTACACCAGGATTTTTTGTTCCTAAGCTTGCATTAGAAAGATGATTATAAGAAAAACCAAGTTGACTATTACTAACAAAGTCTACTGAAATTTGTAATTCACTTTTAAATTCTAGAAAATGACCAAGATCTTTACCATCACCCTTACTGTATAATCCTGGTGCAAAGCTTGGTGTAAAATTAATTTTACCTAGCTTATATTGTGCCTGAACACCTGTATAAATATATGCAGCAGAGTCTGCAGTCACTAATGCACCTGTTATGGGAGAAATATTACCTAAAAAAGTATCTCTATTTAAATCCTCATTTTGATGTTGAAATCCAATTAATGTTGATTTTTTACCAGTATCACTGAAATCAAACATTCCAGAATAAACATTAAATTTAGAACTATTTTCTTCAGCATAAACAACTGAAGATAATAGGCTGAAGAAAATGATAAAAATAAATCTTGATATCAACTTGTAATGTTTCATTTAAATTTTGTTATTTTTATTTAATATTATTGTTATATATTATTGCACCACCAAACAAAAATAACAATAATGGTAATAACCATAAAACATATGTGTTTTTGTTTAATTGGGGGTCAAAAATTACCCAGTCACCATATTTTTCTCTTAAAAATTGATATATTTGTTTTTCTTTTAATCCTTCATTAATTTTTCTATCAACAATTAATTTGATGCTAGAAGCAAACTCTGATTCAGAATCGTATACTGACTGACCTTGACAAATTAAACAACGAACATTCTTTAAAATTTTATTCTTTAAAATATCATTTGTTTCAGCTGATTTTAACTCTGAAAAGTTTGCAACTACAAATAGGATTATAAATATTTTTAATACTTTCATTTAATAATTAATTTAATTTCACTAACAATTTCTTGATTGATTGGACCAACAAATTTTTTGATTATATCTTTATTTTTATCTATTAAAAAAGTTTCTGGAACTCCATAAGCTCCAAATTCAACTCCTAGAGTTCCATCTTTATCAATTAAAATTCTTGAATATGGATTGCCAAGGTCATTAATAAATTTTTTTGCATTATTAAAATTGTCTCTATAATTTAATCCAATTAGTTTAATTGATTGGTTTTTACTTAGTTGCATTAATAAGGGGTGTTCTGTTCTACAAGGTACACACCAGGAAGCCCAAATATTTACAATATAAAAGGTGTTCTCTTCAAAAATGTTATCTGAATTTACATAATTATTTGAATAAAAGTCTTTTGCTTTAAAGGTTGGGATATTTTTTTTTTCATTAACCTTGGGTGTGTAGTTATTTGGAGTATTTAATCCTTTATAAAAAATAACAAAACAAAAGCTTAAAAAAATAACTATAACAAATAAGCTAAACTTATTTTTCATATCTCTCTTTTAAATAAACTCATTAATCCACCAAGACTTAACAATAAAACTGATATCCATATCCAAACCATAAATGGTTTTACTTGATATCTAATATTAAAATATTCATTACCCTTTACAAGATTCATTACTAAAAACTTGTCCTCTAATAGTGTTGTTCTTATATCTGCTTCACTAGTAATAATTATAGGCTGATTATAAATTCTAATCTCAGGTTTTAATTCTATAGTTTTGCCATTTTTGTCTTTTATTTCAAAAGAGGCAATGATGGAGTTAAAATTACTTTCATTTCTTTCTTCTATCTTTTTAAAAAAAATTTCACCTTTATTATAATCATATCTTTCACCAATTTTTATGTTGGTTATAATTTCTGAGGATAAAATACTATTAAATAGAATACTTAATATTAATAAACTAAAACCAAAGTGTGAAACAGTTTGAGAGATATTATTAAATTTTTTAATAAATAATTCTTTTAAAGTGGCAAAGAAAAGAAAAAAAGCAGCTGAAATTAAAACTGTATAAAAAAGTAAGTCAGCAGTTAAATTTTTTATAATAAAAAAGGTTAACATTACCGAAATTATAAATGTGATAATAAGTAAGTTCTTATTTTCAATTTTTGATTTAATCCATTTAAGTCTTGGTCCAAGAGACATAAATAATAGAAATGGTATTAAAAAAGGAACAATTAATTTTTGATAAAAAGGAGGCCCAACTGATATTTTTTCACTAGATATTACATCTAGAAAAATTGGATATACCGTACCTATTAAAACAACAGCTAAAAAATACATCATAAACCAATTGTTTATTAAGATGGAAGTTTCTCTACTAAGCCAAAAAAAATTATTTGAGCTTTTATTATTTTCTTTGTGAAATATAAAAAATATTCCTAACGATAAGACAATTAGTGCAAATAAAAATATTAATATAAAAATACCTCTTGCAGGATCATTAGCAAATGTATGTACAGAATTTAATATTCCTGATCTTACTAAAAAAGTTCCACACATACTTAGGGTGAATGTTGTGATGGACAGTACAACGGCCCAAGATGTTAGTGATGCTCTTCTTTCTAACACTACAATGCAATGCAATAATGCAGTTAGTGTTAGCCATGGCATTAAAGAAACATTTTCAACTGGGTCCCAAAACCAAAAACCTCCCCATCCTAGTTCGTAATATGCCCAAATTGATCCAAGCATAATTCCAATAGTTAGAAAAATCCAAGAAACTAAAACCCATTTTTTAATATGCTGCCCCCATTCTTTGGTGACATAATTTTGTGTAACTGCAGCAAGAGATGATGAAAATATTATAGAGGTGCCAACATAACCTAAATATAAAATTGGGGGATGAATTGCTAATGCTGGATCTTGTAAAATTGGGTTAAGACCAAGGCCTTCATTAGGAATTGGAAATAAATAATTAAAAGGATTAGATGTCATTAATACAAATAAGAAAAACCCGATAATTATTATTTGCTGAAATAATAAAGTTAAAATTCTATATTTTTTAGGCTGCTCTCTTGATTTAATTAAAAACAAAAAAATAAATAAAGTTAATACTAATAACCATAATAACAAACTTCCTTCATGGTTTCCCCAAGTTCCTGAGATTTTATAGAATAATGGTTTGGTTGTGTGAGAATTATTAAAAACAGTCTCATTACTAAAGTCTGAGTTTATAAAAGATACAATCAAGCTCAAAAAACTCACAATTACAAAAACTAACTGTAGAAATGATAGAGATAATATATTTTGGTTAATCTGCTTATTAGTTTTATTGAAGTCTTTAATTGAAACTCCACAAAGCAATACCGAAAGTAACAACCCTAAAATTAAAGAATAATAACCTATCTGATTAGCTAGCAATTTATTTATCTCCTAAGGCTTCTTTAACTTCTGGGGGCATATAATTTTCATCATGTTTTGCTAAAATTTTAGTAGCTGTAAAATAATTCTTATCTTTTAAAAAACCTTCAGCAACCACTCCTTTTCCTTCAGCAAATAAATTAGGGACTGCCCCTGTATAGACAATATTAATTTCATTTTTAAAGTCAGTAATGACAAAATTAACTTTATCAGAATCTATAAAAATCGATTGTTCTTTAACCATCCCACCCACTCTTATTTTTTTTTTATTTAATTCTATTAAAGATTTTATTTCAGACGGAGACTGAAAATATACAACGTTTTCTTTTAATGATTGTAAAACTAAAAAAACTGTTAAAATTACTGAGGCTAAGATTAAAGCTAAGAATATAAATCGTAATTTAACCTTTTTACCATACATGGTTTATTAGTTAAATATTTGATGTATTGGATAATATTTCTCTATTAATATTTTGTGATCTTGCAGCTCTAGCTTTCTCAACATTTAGAGAACCAAATTTAGAAGCAAATCTTTTTTGCTCTTTTGAAAGTTGTAATTTAGTTACAAAGTACAGGGCTGTAAAACTAATCAATGTAAATGAAAAAGCTGACCAAACGTAAGCTCCATATCCATTCATTGAAATTATTTCATTTATCATAATCTATCTAATCCTTTATTTTTAACTTTTATCAGTTCGGTATTATATTTCATCAAAAAAATGAGTAATGAAAAAAGGGCAAATGCCGCAGTCATAATGCCCAATGGGACTAACATTGATGGGTGAATTGCTGTGTTGGTTGATAAAATATTAATTGAAGCTGGTTGATGTAACGTGTTCCACCAGTCTACAGAAAATTTAATGATGGGAACATTTACCACTCCTAAAATTGCAATCAAAGATGTAACTTTTATTACTTGTTCTTTGTCCTCATAAATTCTCCAAGCTAATAAATACATTCCATAAAACAAGGCTAAAATTAACATAGAAGTTATTCTTGCATCCCAAGCCCACCAAGTACCCCAAGTTGGTTTTCCCCAAATTGATCCTGTAACTAATGCTATAATATTAAAGATGAATCCAGAAGGTGCTAAACTTTTAGCAATTAATGCAAAATTTTTATTTTTAAAAACAAAACTTCCAACAGACAAAAAAGCTAAACTTGTAAATATTCCAAGTGATATCCATGCAGCTGGCACATGAACATACATAATTCTTACTGCATCACTTTGTTTATAATCCTCAGGTGAAAGTATAAGCGCTTCTGATAAACCAATTGTTAGGACAATAATAAATAAAAATAGAACGTACTTTGGTGCTTTAGAGGTTATTGCAAAAATTTTATTAGGTTCAAAATATTTAAACATTCTTAAATTATATATATTAAAAAAAAGATAATTTAATTTTTTTTATGGAAGATCATCCTGATCAAGAATGCAGAGGGAGTCAATAATGATAAAAACGTTATTTAACACTCTTGATCAGAACATGAATATAGATAGCAACTATATATGTCGAAGATTTGAATTAATTGTGTTTGAAAAAAGAATTAATTAGAGGGCTTAAAGTAGCTAGAGCCTCTTTTACCAGAAAAAATCTCTTCAATTAAAGGATGTTTAATTGGATCTTCTGAATCGTCCATTAATAGATTTTGTTCTGAAACATATGCTTCATATGTAATTTCATCATTTTCAGCTAACAAATGATAAAAAGGCTGATCTTTTCTAGGACGAACATTCTTTGGAATAGATTGATACCATTCTTCAGAATTATTAAATTCGAAATCAACATCATAAATTACACCTCTGAACTCAAAGTGCTTATGTTTTACAATGTCTCCTATTGAAAATTTTGCTTTTTGAATTGCCATTGTTATTAATATGGGGGTTTAAAAATAAAAATCAATAAAAAACATTTATATTTTTTTTATTATGTTAATATCTGTCAAGTGAATAAATCTTTTCTTAAATTTGCAACAGACTTTGGGCCTTTAGCCATTTTTTTTTATTATTATTATAATAATGATAAGAACCTAGCAGTTGCGATTCCTCCACTCATAGTTGCAACATTAATTGCACTAGCAGTTGTTTGGTTTTTTGAAAAAAAAATACCTATGATGCCATTAATAAGTGGTATCTTAATTACATTTTTTGGGGGTCTAACAATTTATTTTAATGATCCAGTTTTTATCTATGTAAAACCAACGATCATTAATATTTTATTTGCCCTTGCTTTATATTTTGGAAAATATTTTACAAAAGAACCTGTCCTTAAAAAAATTATGGGTAAATCAATTGCTCTAACTGATATGGGTTGGGAATTATTAAACAAAAGATGGATGTACTTTTTCTTCTTCCTTGCAATCCTTAATGAATGTGTCTGGAGAACGCAAACAGAAGAGTTTTGGGTTAATTTTAAGGTATGGGGCATGTTACCAATAACCCTTGTCTTTACAGCATTTCAAATATCATTGATTAATAAATACAAGCTTGATGAATAGAAACTTAAAGCTAGTTGTAAATAATCCTCACAAACAAATAGAAGAAAGACAATTTTTTGAAAAAAATGAACTTAAAATCATTTTAGATCTATATGCAAAAATGGTCTCTGAAGGATCATGGAAAGACTATGGTCTAAACATTTCTAACAGGCAGGTTAGTTTTAGTGTCTTTAAAAATGCAGCAGAGAATGCTTTGTATAAAATTTGTAAAAACTTTAAACCTAGCAATAAAAATTTAAAGTATTTAATTACAGATTCTAATGGGAAAGTTTTAAAAAATTCCTTTGATCTAGAAATTTTACTTAAAAATACTAATTGGAAGAACCTTAAGAAATAAAAAGACTATCGTCTTTGACCAAATAATCTTAACAACATTATAAACAAATTTATAAAGTCTAGGTAAAGAGTTAAAGCACCCATTACAGCTTTTTTACCCATCAACTCACCCGTATCGCTTGATACATACATGTTTTTAATTTTTTGAGTGTCATAAGCAGTAAGACCTACAAAAATTAAAACACCTAGAATTGAGATTACAAAATCCATCATTGAAGATTTTAAGAACATGTTAACAACTGATGCAACAATAATTCCAATTAAGCCCATCATTAAAAATGATCCTAATTTTGTAAGATCTCTTTTAGTTGTGTAACCATACAAACTCATTGCACCAAAAGTAATAGAGGTAATAAAGAATACTCTAGTGATACTCGCTCCAGTATAAACTAAGAATATTGAGGATAGTGATAACCCCATTAAAGACGCAAAAACCCAAAAAGTTGTTTGAGCAGTTGAAGCTGTCATTTTATTAATTCTAGCACTCATGTAAAAAACTACTCCAAGTGGAGCAAGCATTACAATCCATTTAAAACCTGAAAGAAATATTGTATTTCCTAAGCTTGTTAATGCTGTAATTGATCCATTAGCATCTGTTACTACAGATAGTTTGAAAAATATTAAAGATATAAGTCCTGTTAACAAAATACCAGAAGCCATGTAGTTGTAGACTTTTAGCATGTAGGCTCTTAAGCCCTCATCCATTACTACTGTTGATTGCTGAGCTTCTTTTACTTTATTTAATATGTTTTGCTTATTGAATTCCATGACACATATATAATAGCCTTTTACTATTATTTCAAGATGTCTTAATAAGATTAAATAATTATGAATTATAAAAAATTAGGAAATACAGATTTAAAAGTAAGCACTATTTGTCTCGGTACTATGACTTGGGGTGAACAAAATACCCAAAATGAAGGTTTTGAGCAGATGGATTATGCTTTAGATCAGGGTGTAAACTTTTGGGACACTGCGGAAATTTATTCTGTTCCACCAAGACAAGAAACGTTTGGTCATACTGAGACTATTATTGGTAATTGGTTTGAAAAAACAAAAAAGAGAGACAAAGTAATTTTAGCTTCAAAAGTTTGTGGCCCAATGAGAGAGTATGTAAGAGGTGGTGGAAATCAATTTGGAGAAAAGAATATTACAGAAGCACTTGAAGGAAGTTTAAAAAGATTAAAAACGGATTGTATTGATTTGTACCAATTACATTGGCCAGAAAGAAAAACAAATTTTTTTGGCAAACTAGGTTATGAACATGATGATAGCAATGAGTGGACTAGGTTTGAAGATATTCTAGGAAATTTAAAAAAATTTATTGATCAAGGAAAAATTAAATACGTTGGTGTATCGAATGAAACACCGTGGGGATTATCTAAATATTTAGAGCTTTCAAAAGATAAAAATTTACCAAGAATGCTTTCAGTTCAAAATCCTTATAATTTATTAAATAGAACTTATGAAATTGGACTTGCAGAAATGTCTATTAGGGAGCAAGCCGGATTGCTAGCTTACTCTCCTCTCGCGTGTGGTTATTTATCTGGAAAATACAGAAATAAACAATTGCCAAAAAATTCTAGAATGGAAAGAGATGGTGATTTTTGGTCTAGATATAATAATCAAAATGCTGAAAAAGCTATTGAATTATATTATGAAATATCAAAGAAACACAATCTGGATTTAGCTCAAATGTCTTTAAAATTTTTAGAAATTCAGCCGTTTGTAACATCGGTTATCATTGGTGCAACGACAATGGAACAGTTGAAAACTAATATAGAAAGTATAGGTATAGATTTAAGTGAAGACGTAATTAAAGAAATAAATGAAGTACAAAAAATTTACCCTAACCCATGTCCATAATTAAAAATTTTATAATTCTAATTCTTGTAAGCTTATTTGCTGTTAGCGTAAATTCACAAGAAGTAAAAAAAGTTGGTAAATTTAAAGACTGGGAAACAATTATTATAACTGAACAAACCGGTAAAGTTTGTTTTGCTCAATCAGTTCCTGTGTTGCAGGCCCCAAAATCTAACCCTAGAGAAGCAAGAATGTTTGTTTCATTTAGACCTGCCGAAAAAATAAATGATGAAATAAGCGTTACTGGTGGCTATGAATTTAATAATCAAAACTCAATTATAGCTACTTCAGGTAAATCTAAATACAAATTTGATATTGCTCAAGAAGGTTTTGCTTGGATTGCTGATAACAAACTTGAAAACAAAATGATTAAGACCATGAAGAAAGGATCAAGAATTATGATCACTGGTCATAATCAAAAAGGCTCTCAAACTATAGACCATTATTCATTGTTAGGATTTACGAAAGCCTATAATGCTGCAAAAACTAGCTGCAGTTAATTAAATGAAATCTAAAAAGAAAATTGTACTCGCATATTCTGGCGGACTAGACACTTCTATTATTTTAAAATGGCTTCAAGAAAATTATGATGCAGAAGTTATTTGTTATACTGCAGATGTTGGGCAAGAAATTGATAGAAAAAAAATTATAAAAAATGCCAAAAGACTAGGTGTTAAAAATATCATTATTGAAGATTTAAAAGATACATTTGTAAAAGACTATGTCTTTCCAATGATTAGAGGGCATGCAATTTATGAAGGTGTTTATTTATTGGGTACTTCAATTGCAAGACCTTTAATTGCAAAACGTCAAATTGCTGCCGCTAAAAAATTTGGAGCTTATGCAGTTTCTCATGGTTCAACTGGCAAAGGAAATGATCAAGTGAGATTTGAATTAGGATATCATTACTTTGGTCCAAAAGTAAAAATTATTGCACCATGGAGAATATGGAAATTAAACTCTAGAACAGATTTAATTAAATATGCAAAAAAAAACAATATTCCAATTCCAACAGATAAAAAAGGTGCTCCTCCTTTCTCTATTGATGATAATTTATACCACACATCAACTGAGGGTAAGGTTTTAGAAAACCCAAAAAATTCAGCTCCTGAGTTTCTTTTTCAAAGAACAGTATCTCCTGAAAAAGCACCTAACAAAGCTTCATTTGTAACTATAGGATTTAAAAATGGAGACCCCATAACTGTTAATGGTAAAAAACTATCGCCTGGAAATTTGTTAGAAAAACTTAATAATGTTGCCGGCAAAAATGGAATAGGTAGAGTTGATTTAGTTGAAAACAGATTTATTGGGATTAAATCTAGGGGTGTTTATGAAACACCTGGTGGAACACTTTTAATGTCAGCGCACAGAGCAATTGAGTCTGTTACTTTGGACAAAGAAACTATGCATAAAAAAGATGAAATTATGCCTAAATATGCTGAACTTATTTACAATGGTTACTGGTACTCAAAAGCAAGATTTAAACTTCAAAAAATTGTCGATCTTAAAAAGAATAAAGTTAATGGCTCTGTTAAGCTTAAATTATACAAAGGTAATATCACCATAATGTCTAGACAGACAAAAAGTAATGCTTACTCAATGAAAAAAGTTTCTTTTGAAGAAAATAAAACCTTTAATAAATCAAATGTAGAAAGATTTATTAACTTTCATAAACAAAAGCTTCGTTCATAAATTAATGAAAATAAAAGTATTTGCTGACACAATTTGTGGGTGGTGTTTTATTGGTCAGACAAGATTAAATAAAGCATTAAAAAATTTTCCTGAGACTAAGTTTGAGATAGAGCATGTTCCATTTCAACTAAATACTGACATGCCCAAAGAAGGAATTGAAAGAAACAAGTACTTAGAAATAAAGTTTGGTGGAAAAGAGTTTGCTCAACCAATGTATGATCGAATGACAGAAGAAGCGAATAAAGAAAATCTTAATTTTAATCTAGATAAGATAAAGAAAACACCCAATACTGTATTTTCTCACTTATTAATAAAATTAGCCGAACAATCTAATGTACACAACGAAATTAAAGAAAAAATATATCAATCATACTTTATTGAAGGTCTTGATATTGGAGATAAAGAAATCTTAATTAATATTGGCAAAGAATTTAATATTAATGGAGATGTAATCAATAATTTTTTTAATTTAAAAAATATTGAAGAAGTTAATTCATATATTTCAGTCGCAAGAGAGAAAGAAATTAATGGAGTACCCTTCTTTGAAATAGGAACAGATTTTATTTCAGGCGCCCAAAGCTCTGCAAATTTAGAAAGTGTAATAAAGTCCAATTTAAGCTAAAAATTAAAGGACACTTTATCCTTTGCCTTTAACATATAAATATCTATTCTAGCTATATGGAAGCACTAAAAAATTGGATGAAAGATGCCGCTAACATTTTATTTGATGATAGCAAAAATGATCTAAGGTCTTTACCAAGATCTGTTAGATTGCAAATTTTATTAGTTCTTAGTTTCGTTTGGACAACTGTTTTTAGTTTATACATATTTTCTTATACAACTTTTGCATTTGGTTGGGCCGGTTTATACGTTGCTCATATTGGATTGATATTTGCAGTTTATATGACATTCAAACATTTTCATAAAGCAGAGGCGCAATCTAGCAGTGTATTCAAAACTAAAAACTTTGATCCATTTAAGATTATGGTTATTGTTTTTGTAATTGTATTCATCTTTGTATTTTCTAAGGGAATAGAAATTTTAACAAGTCCAAACCCTAGCTCTTATTCAATTCCATATGATGGACCAGTAAAATCAGTGTTTGAAAAATGGCTACCATTTAGTAAAGATAAGTAATGGATAAAATAGCAAAAATTTTACAGCTTGCACTAATGTGCATTATTTTAGTGAGCACTGTAATTGCTGTTGGTATGGAAATTAATAATATGTTTCTAAATCAATCTGTAATGCTAGCAGATTTACTTTTAATGTTTCTTTATTTAGAGGTCTTAGCAATGGTTCGTGTTTTTTGGAATCAACAATCAATCAGTATAACTTTACCTCTTTTAATTGCCATCACTGCTCTCGCACGATTTATTATATTACAAGGAAAAGAAATGGATCCATCAGCATTAGTCTATGAAGCTATAGCTATAGTTCTAATTGCATCTGCAATAGTTATTTTAAGATTAAGACACAGTGATAAATTGGGTCTAAAGAAAAGAAAATCTAAATAGTTTAAAATGATTTTTGAAGCTTCAAGGGCTAAAGCCGTTGATAAATTAAATACTTTTGTTGAACAAAATCTTTCAGATTATTCAAAACTAAGAAATTTTGATTTTGGGCCTAGTAATAGATCTAATGTTTCTTGTTTATCCCCCTATATAACTCACGGAATAATTAATGAATTAGAAGTAATTAATAAATCTCTTAAAAAGTTTTCATTTGCAAAAAATGAAAAATTTATTCAGGAAGTTCTTTGGCGTGTTTATTGGAAAGGTTGGCTAGAATTAAGACCTGATGTTTGGTCAGATTACTTAATAGAATTAGATAAAATTAAAAAAGAATTTAAAAACAATCAAAGTTATTTGGATGCAATTGAAGGAAAAACAAATGTAGATTGTTTTAATCAATGGGTAATTGAACTTAAAGAAAGCAATTATCTTCATAACCACACAAGAATGTGGTTTGCTAGCATTTGGATTTTTACACTAGAATTACCATGGCAGTTGGGGGCTGAGTTTTTTATGCAACATCTATATGATGGGGATGCTGCATCAAATACCCTTGGTTGGAGATGGGTTGCTGGCATTCAAACTCAAGGCAAGCATTACCTCGTAAGTGAATGGAATATAAATAAATTTACAAATAATAGATTTAAAAACATAAAACTAAATGAAAATGCCAAACCTATATCCAATGATAAGATATATTCTGTTATTAACAAAAGCTTTAAAAATTCTGAGATTTTGGAAGATAAAACTTTATTAATATTTGAAAATAATATGACATTTGAATTGTCTGATTTTAAAGAACATAAGTTTAAAAAAATTTTGTTAGTCTCAAATAATACAGATAGAACTATCAAATTAAGTGAAAAGGTGTTGAAATTTAAAGCAAATCTTTTAGAGGATCATAAAATAAGATTGAAACAAAAATCAATAAATTGTGAAACTATTAACATTAATGATTTAAAAAATATTACCGAAGAAGTTTATGCGCTTTATCCAACCGTTGGTGAAAATTTAAATTTTATTCAAAATAATCAATTAAAAAATATAAAATTTTTATATAGAAAGTTGGATCAGTTTTCTTGGCAATATTGTAATAAGGGTTTTTTTAATTTTAAAAATTATATTCCAAAAATTATTGCTAATTTTAATTAAAACCAACGTATCATTCCGATTATACCTGCTGTTGCATAAAAAAATTGCAACACAAGTATTCCCTTGTGACCTCCTCTATATGCCCAGATACCAATTAAAATGGCAGACAACAGTAACAAACAAAATCCTAAAAACTCTATTCCAATGTTTAAGGCTACAAACATAGAATAAAGGATTGCCGTAATAACCCCTGCCCATTCAAAAAATTTATTATTCATAATAGCCTTTTAAAATTCTCATAAAGTATCTTAGAATAATTATTCATATCAGGCATATTATTTTTTGCAGCTTGATCAAATTTATCTAAAGCTCCCTCACCTAATTGACTTTCAAGAGCTTTTTTATATTCAGGCACACACCCCCACTCATTAACTGTTGTGTCTTTAATTTCTATATGAAATTGAATTGCATATGCGTGATTTTGGTATTTGAAAATTTGATATTTAGTAATAGGAGATGATGCTAGTAAAGTTACATCCTTATTATTTTCTATTCCTTGCACTTCATATGAATGCCACTGCAAACTTTTAATTTGATCTGGAAATTTTGAAAATAAAATATCTTTATTTTTTTCTTTAGTAAAATTTATATCCATTATTCCAATTTCTGCTGGATTTGATTTAACTACCTTACCACCTATTACCTCGCCTAATAACTGGCACCCAAGACAAAAACCTAAATAAGGTTTTTTTAAATTAACAACAAATTCTTTAATTGCTTTTTTTTCTTCAATTAGCCATGGATGTTCTTGTTCCATAAAAGTATCCATTGGACCACCCATACAAAACATTCCATCAAATTTTCTCAGATCGCTTGGAATTTTTTCACCTTCATCCAGTTCTATGGTGGTTAAGTTAAAACCATCAGCTAACATTAAATCTTTGATATACCCTGGGTCTTCAATCTTTATGTGCTGTAAGACAATTATGTTCATTTCTATATTTATAGTATTTTAAAATAGTCTACTGAACAATATTTTAAGCTAGAAAGGTTTTTATTCCATCTAAAATATACTGAACACTTAATCCAACTAGAATAATTGCTATTACTCTTGAAATTACACTAATAACTTTTTTATTTATTATCTGAGAAAATTTTGAAGCAGTAAAAAAAAATATAAAAGTTAAAAGCAAAACTGAAGCTAAAGCAATCATTCCAACAGATTGGTTTGTAAAATTACTTCCCATATCTGAAACAGAAACAATAACAGATGTGATTGCAGCTGGTCCTGCTATAATGGGTGTTGCTAAAGGAAATACACTTACATTTTCAGAATTAAAATCAATGTCATCTTCTTTTCGTTGTTGTCTTTTATCAAACAACATTTCCATGGAAATTATTAATAAAATGATGCCTCCACCAATTGTAAATGCTGGAAAAGATATATTCAAATAATTTAATAAAGTGCTTCCAAGAAATGCAAAGAATAGCAATATGATTGATGCAATTATTGTTGCACTCAATGCAGTTTTAACTCTTTGTTGGCTGCTCATATTTTGAGTTACTGCCAAGAATAAAGGTGTATTTCCTAGTGGATCAATAACAATAAAATATAAAAAGAAAGTTTGAATAAATATTTCAAGCATTCACTTTTCTAGCATAGTTAACCAGATAAATTCAGCAAATATTAAAACAAATAATAAATTAAGACGTACCTACTTACTTTTCCAATTGCCACTAAAATAATAAAATCTAAAAATCTAACTCTTAATAAGCCTGCAACTAAAGTCAGTGGATCACCTATTATTGGAACCCAAGCAAATAATAATGACCATTTACCAAATTTATTAAACCATTTTGAAGAGTTTTCTATTTGTTTGTCTTTAAACGGAAACCACTTTTTTGTACTAAGATTTCTTGAATAAAATCCCAAGACCCAGTTAACAACTGATCCCAAAATATTCCCAAAACTAGCAACAATTAACAATAATAAATTATCAAAATTTGATGTTGCAATTAATCCTGCCAATGTCAGCTCAGATGAAAATGGTAAAATTGTTGCAGCTAAAAAAGATATAGCAAATAAAGATAAGTAAATCACTTAGAGCACTTTTTGGAGCAATACTTTACCTTATCCCAATTAAGCTTCCATTTCTTACGCCAAACAAAAGGTCTTTTACAAACGGGACAAACTTTTGAAGGTAAATTTTCTTTTTTCATTAAATAGTATTTTGTTTAATAAATTTATCAGCTTCAGATAAAATCATTTTCTTTCTTTCATCTTTCATTTTATCAAAAACATAAACCATCATAGACAATCTAGGGTTCTTTAAAAAAAATTTTCTATTTTTATCTATAAACCTCCAATAAAGACCATCCATCGTATTACACCATTCCCCTTTTTTAAAATCCATCATTTTCATAAAATAACTTGATCCACAAATGTATGGTTTCGTTGCAAAAATACCTCCATCACTAAATAAGCCCATTCCATAAACATTAGGAACCATCACCCAATCAGAAGAATCTACAAACATTTCCATAAACCACTTATAAACAATTGTTGGTTTCACCTCACAAAGGTTCATTATATTTGATAAAATCATCAATCTTTCAATATGGTGAGACCAGCCATGATTAACGGCATTTTTAATTGCATGATCCAATGGAGGCAAACCTGTTGTGCCTTCATACCAAGACTTTTTCATTTTTCTTTCATGGTTGAAAAAATTTTTTGTTTCCATTTCATCAGAGTAACCTTGATAAATTCCACGCATGAACTCTCTCCAGCCTATTATTTGACGAATAAAACCTTCAAGTGAGTTCATTCTAATTTTGTGTTTTTTATGAAATTCTAAAATTTTTTGAATGATAATTTCAGGGGTTATCAATCCTAAATTAATGTACGGGCTTAATGCGCTATGAAATAAAATATTGTCTTTTTGATTAACAGCATCTTCATAATCGCCAAATAAATTTGATTTTTCTTTAATAAAAAAATCTAAAAGTTTGACCACATCATTGTATTCTGTTGCTAACCAAAAATCATTTGTGCTACCAGGATGATCTTTAAATAATTTTTCAATAATTGGTTTTAATTTTTTAGTATGATTAGTTTCGTTAATTTTTGGAAATTTTGGTATTGATATATCTTTTGGTAATTTATTTCTGTTATCTTCATCAAAACTCCATTTACCCCCAATAGGATTTCCATCTGCTCCCATTAATATTCCAGATTTTTTACGAACTTCTTTGTAAAATGTTGCCATAAAAGGTTTTTTTGATTTTACTAAATAATTTTTAAACTCATCTCTTGAGTTTAAAAACATTGGAGTTTTAATAATATTCCAGTTTATTTTTTCTTTTTTTAAAAATTGATAAATTTTCTTTTCAAAAAATTTATCCTCAACCTCAAAACTTGAAATTTCAGTAATTTTTTTTTGATTAATGATAATTTTTAATTTTTTAAAATAAGTATCTTTAAAACCTTTGTCCTCAATTTTAGAATATTCAAGTTTGTATTTATTTGCTCTAAGCATATCTGCATAAGACCTCATAGAAGAGAGAAATAGCAGTATCTTTTGCTTATGATGCTTTTCATAAGTACATAGTTCATAGTCTTCTGCCATGTAAAAAGAGTGGTCCTTTTTGAAGCGGTCTACGTATTTTAATGGAAATAATTGATTGCCAAGTATAAAAAACAATTTCATAGTTAAATATAACTAAATAAAAATTATATGTCAGAAAAATATCTTATTTTTGGTGCGACAGGTTCTGTGGGTTCCAGCTTAGCTGAACAATTGAAAAATTCAGGAAATGATATTCATCTAATAGCAAGAAATGAAAATGAAGTTAAAACTATTGCAGAAAAATTAGGCTGCACTTATACGGTTGCTGACGTTTTAGAAGAAGGATTTATAGAAAAAGTAAAATCAGACATTAGTGAAATTAAGGGTATCGCTTACTGTGTGGGATCTATTGATTTAAAACCATTAAGGATGGTTACAGAAGCAGATATGAATAAATGTATGAAACTAAACCTTTATTCAGCTATTGAAGCAATAAAAGGATTTCAAGAAAGTTTAAAAAAGAACAAAGGCTCAGTTGTTTTATTTTCAACTGTTGCTGCTCAAAGAGGTTTTACTAATCACACAATTATTGCTTCTGCTAAAGCTGCAGTTGAGGGGCTAACTGTTACACTAGCTGCTGAGTTTGCTCCACATATTAGAGTGAATTGTATTGCACCCAGTTTATCAAAATCTAAAATTGCAGAACCAATGTTAAAAAATCCTGCAATTGCAGAAGGAATTGCTAAAGCTCATCCTCTTAAAAGATTGGGTGAAGGAAAAGATTCTGCAGCGCTTGCAAAATTTTTAATTACTGAAGAGAGTTCTTGGATTACTGGACAGATAATAGCTGTTGATGGTGGTAGATCAAAACTTTCTTAAAGTGAAAAAATATTTTTTATTAGTAATTTTTTTTCTTTTATTTGCTTCAAAAAGCTATTCCAATAATTATACATTCACTAAAATTATAGAGTTAGATGAACCTTGGGGATCATCCTTTATTAACAATGATGAAATCATTATTACTGAAAAAAGTGGAAAAATTAAAATTGTTAATATTATTTCAAAAGAAGTTACAGAGATTAAACATAATCTTAATTTTTTAGAAGTCGGCCAAGGTGGGTTATTAGATATTATTCATCAAGATAATGCTCTGTGGATTTCTTATTCAGAAGATAGGGGAAATTTAAAAACAAGCACATCAATTGCAAAAGCACAATTAAACAAACAAGAATTAAATTTTAAAAATATTTTTCAAGCAAACCCTCCTATAGATTCTGGTTATCATTTTGGTTCAAGATTAGCGATTAAAGATAATTATATTTATGCATCAGCTGGTGAAAGAGGCCAAGGTATGATTGCCCAAGATCCCACAAAACATCCTGGTAGTATTATTAGAATTCATACTGATGGTCGTATTCCCAAAGATAACCCAAAGTTTATTGATAAACCAGATTGGTTGCCTGAAATCTATCAAATAGGTGTTCGTAATCCACAAGGTTTAACACTCTCTGATTATGATGGAAAAATATATTTAAGTAATCATGGAGCAAGAGGTGGTGATTGGTTTGGAGAGGCAAAAAAAGGAGAAAATTATGGATGGAAAATTTTAGGCTGGGGTGGAAAAAATTATTCTGGAATTCCTATTGGCCCAAAATGGAAGCCAGGTTTTACTAAAGCAATTCAATATTGGGTACCTTCCATAGCTACAAGTGCTATTACAATTTACAAAGGAAATGAGTTTAAAGAGTGGAATGGGCATGCGCTAGTTACTTCTTTAAAAGATCGATCTTTAAGAAAACTAATATTTAATGATCCAACTAATGTGAAAGAAAATGTTATATTTAAAGATAATGTTGGAAGAATAAGAGATATTCAAGTTCATCCGTCTAATGGTAAAATATTTTTCTTAAGTGAAAATGCTTTATGGTTAATGGAAAAAAAATAATTTTAATTAGATAATATATTTTTTAATGAATTTATCTCTCCAATTTTAAAGATTATAGCATCATCTTTTTTAAAACCATACTCCTCAGCACTAGCTTTAAATCTTGCTGGTGGTTCCATAATAGGTTCTAGCGATAAAACAAAAGTTCCCCAGTGTGTTCCCATAACCTTTTTACTTCTTAAATCTTGTGCTACGTTTAAAGCTTCTTCTGGTGTTGTGTGATAAATCGATTTATCAAACATAGGCTTAAAGTCATAAGCTCCAATATTAATCATTGTTAAATCAATTGGACCATATTTTTCACCTAATTCTTTGTAAATATTTCCATAGCCAGTATCGCAAGCAAATAAGATTTTTTTACCTTTATATTCAATTAAGAAATTGCCCCAGAGTGTTTTGTTCATATCTGTAAGGCTTCTCTTCGACCAATGGACAGCTGGGAGTAATGTTACTTTCAGATCATCATTAACCTGAATTTCCTCATACCAATCCATTTCATTTACATCTTTAAATTTATTTTTTGTAAAGTATTTTCCAAGATTTAGTGGGGCCAAAACTTTTGTATTCTTAAACGGATATTTTCTAATGGTGCCCATATCTTGATGATCATAATGATTATGTGTTAATAACAATAAATCTGTCTTTGGAATTTCATTTAAATTTAAGGCAGGCTCAGTAAATCTGTCTGGGCCAAAAATTAAAGGTCCCGCATTTTTTGAAAATACTGGGTCAGTTATAATTGTTGTATCTCCAAGTTTAATTAAGTAAGTAGCATGACCAATCCATGCAATATAATCTTCATTTTTATACTTTTCTAAATCAGATAAAACTTTTTCTTTATCAACAACGTGTTCTTTAGGGACCGTCATGTCTATTTTCTTTTTCAATTTAATGAATTGTGTGTAAGAAAACTTCGCTTGACTAGTTCTAACAGGTGATCCTTCTGGATTTCTAAAAGTTCCATCTGGTAAATGATGATAAGGTTTTTTTTCCATAGCAATTAGTGA
Organism: Candidatus Pelagibacter sp. PS_16; assembly: GCF_059417965.1. Classification (NCBI taxonomy): domain Bacteria; kingdom Pseudomonadati; phylum Pseudomonadota; class Alphaproteobacteria; order Candidatus Pelagibacterales; family Candidatus Pelagibacteraceae; genus Candidatus Pelagibacter; species Candidatus Pelagibacter sp. PS_16. The sequence continues at coordinate 1,228,666 of NZ_CM182074.1, forward strand.
TGAGTTATATGCAATAATTATAAATATAAAAATTATAAATTTTGCCACCTATAATGATATTTTTATTTTTGAGATCTTTTAAAACACTCAATAGTATTTTTTAACAAGCAGGCAATAGTCATTGGCCCTACTCCACCTGGAACAGGTGTTAAAGCTCTTGCAACTTTTGAAACTTCTTCGAATGCAACGTCACCGACAATACCGTTTTCAGTTTTATTAATCCCAACATCTATTACAATTGCATCTTTTTTAACCCAGTCCGCTTTCACAAGCTCTGGAATGCCAACAGCAGCAACTATAATATCTGCCTCCAAGCATTCTGCTTTTAAATCTTTAGTCTTTGAATGAGTAATTGTTACTGTGCAATTTTCTTTTAAAAGTAACTGCGCCATTGGTTTACCGTTTAAATTTGATCTACCAATCATAACAGCTTTTTTTCCACTCAAATTTGGTTCAATTTTTTTAATCATTAAATAACATCCTAAAGGAGTACAAGGAACTGAACTTTCGTAACCTGAAGAAAGATTTCCAACATTCATTGGGTGAAACCCATCAACATCTTTTCCTGGTAAAATAGTTTCAATAACTTTTTGCTTATCGATATGTTTTGGTAAAGGTAGTTGAACTAAAATTCCTGAAATACTTTCATCTTTATTTAATTCCTCAATTTTATCTAATACTGTTTTTTCTTCCACAGCTTCAGGGTATCTAATTACTTCAGATTTTAACCCTACTTCATTCGCAGCTTTCTCTTTCATACGAACATAAATTTGACTAGGGGCCATTTCTCCAATTAAAATAACTGTAAGCCCAGGAATTTTATTGTGTTTAGCTTTTAGCTCTACGACCTCTTGTCTTAATTGCTCTCTAAGTTCAGCTGCTATTTTTTTCCCATCTATTAAGATCATGTGTTCCTCTAAAAAATCATTGGCGCAATGTACAACTTCATACACATTTCTATAAACCAAATCAATAAAAGTAATATAACTGGTGAAATATCTATTGATCCTAAATTAGGTAAAAAACTTCTTATTTTATTAAGTGCAGGATTTGTTAATCGATAAGTCACCTCTAAAATAGAATAAACAAATCTATTTTGAGTATTTAAAACATTAAATGCAACAAGCCAGCTGATAACTACATTTGCAATTACCACATAAGAATAGAGCTTTAATATTTGAAGAACCAAATAAAAAATTGCTATCATTTTTTCTCGATATAAATTGACTGACTTGGGAATGCAAATGAAGCTTTGTTTCCTTCTACTATTTCTTTAATTGCAATCGCTAATCTTTCTTTAACTAAAAGAGAGTCGCTCCAACTGTTGCTGGCCGTAAAACATCTAACTAATAAATCTATTGAGCTATCAGAAAACTTTTCAATTCTTACCGCAACACCAACACTTTGGCTAAAGTCCTCGCTTTTATTAATATAGTTTTCTATTTCTTCTCTTACTTTTTTTAACTGTGCAACAGTGGTATCGTATTGAAGAGTAATGGACCATCTTATTCTCCAATTGGTTGTTTCACTAATATTAACTACTGAGTTTTCAGCAAATTGAAAGTTTGGAATTATTGCTAAAGATTTATCAAATTTTCTAATCACTGTTGATCTAAATCCAATTTTTTCAACAATACCTTCAATTGTTCCTTCAACTAAAATCCAATCCCCAATTTTAAATCTTTTTTCAACTAAAACTAAAATTCCTGATATTAAATTTTTAAATAAGTCTTGCGCACCTAAAGCAACTGCAACACCAAATAAACCCAGTCCAGCAATAATTGGTCCAATTTTTATTCCCCAAAGTTCAAGAACAGCCGCTAAACCTAGAATGAAAATCAAAATTTTTAATGATTTAATAATCCAGCCAATTAACTCTCTAGTTAACATTTTATCTAAACCACTTAAAATATAAGAGATGGGTTCAACAATTTGATGTATCACCCAAAAAATAAAAATAGTTATTAAAGTTCTATTAATTGTATCAATAGCAACTTTGCCATCTTCTCCAAAAGACATGTAATAACTTGCAATAAAAAAACCTAAAACAATGGGAAGAAATCTTGCTGGCCCAACCATTGCATGGACGAAAGTGTCATCTAGTTTATTGGTTGTTCTTTTAGAGATACTTTCTAATCTTTTAATAATTACTTTACTGATAATTCCTCTAAAAATTAAAAAAATAAAAAAAATCCCAATTCCAATTAATATTTGAAAAATATCAATACCGTGAATTCCCTTTGACCAAACTGAAAAAAATAAGTCACTAAAATTGTTAAAAATGTCCATAGCTAAATTTTATATAGCAAAAATTCCTCTTCTCCAGGGTTAAAAAGAAAAATTTTTTTCCACTTTATTTCATTAAGAATTGAAGAGGTTTTTTCTCCAATGCACATTAAATTAGTATTCATCCATAAGGTTTCTAGCTGATAATTTTTAATTACTTTTAAAAAATTAATCGCACTATTTTGCGAATAAATGTAAGTAATTTCAGGCATTTTTAATTTTAATTTTTCGATAAAGCTTTCATCGTATTTTTCAATTGGGTTAGCTCTGTAATTAATTAATCGTTCTATCGTATACCCACTCGAAATAAGCTCTTTGTCCAAATCACTAGAGATTATTTCTCCACTTATATAAATTAGCTTTCCATCAGAAGGTTTAAAATTTTGTAAGATTAATTCCTTAAGATTACCAACATTTCCTTCAGCTGCAAAAACATTTTGAAAACCAACACTTCTAGCTTTTTTTTCAGTAACACTTCCAACACAAAAGCATTTTAATTTTTTATCAATGTTCTTAATGTCCAAAAATTTAACAGCATTAGTACTGGTAAAAATAATTGCTTTAAACTCCGAATAGTTTGGTGCTTCGTATTTTAAACCTTCAATATTAATTAAAGGTAAATGAGATATTTCATGACCCAATGATTGAAATTTTAATATCATTTCATGACAATCTTCTAGAGGTCTTGTAAATAAAATATGCATATTATTTTTTGTAAGAATTATTAGACATCTTTTTAAGAGTTTTTCCCATCTCTATTCCCAATTCTTCTGCTTTATCTACACTTTCAGATGATTTTAAATAAAATCTTTTACTGCCGTCTAGTGAAAAAAGCTCTACCTCAAGATTAATTTTGTTCCCCTCAATGTTTGCAAATACTCCTACTGCTGTTTCACAATCTCCTTCTAAAACTTTTAAGACGTTTCTTTCAGCTTTTATTGAACTATGTGTTGATTGATGATCAACTTGTTTTAATAATTCAATTAAACCTTCATCGTTATCTCTACACTGCAAGGCAATAACTCCTTGTCCTGCACAAGGTATAATTTCTGAAGTAGAAAAAGTTTGAGAGATATTTTGATTTAATCCTAAAGAATCGATTCCGGCATAAGATAAGATAATTGCATCATATAAGTTTTCATTAAGTTTTCTTATTCTTGTATCAACGTTTCCTCTAATTAATTTACAATAAAGATCCTCTCTTATTTTTTTAATCTGAAATTCTCTTCTATATGAGGATGTTCCAATAATTGAATTTGATGCTAAATCTTTTAGATGTTTATTGTCTTTGCTGATTAAAATTTCTCTTGGATCATTTCTTTCTAAAAAACAATCTGTTAATAATCCTTTAGTTTCTTCAGAAGGCATATCTTTTAATGCATGTACTGCTATATCTATTTTTTTTTCTAATAATTCAACCTCTATAGTTTTTGAGAAAAGTCCCTTACCCCCTACTTCCGATAATCTTTTGTCTTGAACTTGATCACCTTTAGTTACAATTTCTTTAATTATTACTTCTTCAATTCCAAAATCTTTTGAATGTTTGAGAATTTTTTCTCTGGCCTTTTCTGCATAGATTAGTGCTAATTTGCTTCCTCTAGAGCCTATAATAATTTTTCTATTTTTCATTTAATTGCTTTATACTTCATACTTATATTGAGAATGTATTATTAATAAAAACTAATTTAATGAATAAAAAACCCATAATTTTAGGAATTGAATCAAGCTGTGATGAAACAGCAGCCTCTATCATAACTGAAAATGAGCAAGGTATGCCAACAATTTTATCAAGTATTGTTTCAAGTCAGGTAGATGTTCATAAAGAGTTTGGTGGTGTTGTGCCAGAACTTGCCGCAAGATCCCATATGGAAAAAATAGATTTAATCACAAAAAAAGCATTTGATAAAAGTGGAGTAAAAATGGAAGATCTAGATGCAATAGCAGCAACTGCAGGACCTGGTCTTATGGTCTGTCTGTCTGTTGGTTTAAGTTTTGGAAAAGCAATGGCCTCCTCGCTAAACAAACCTTTTATAGCTGTTAATCATTTAGAAGGACATGCATTAAGCCCAAAACTAAATTCTGAATTAAATTATCCTTATTTATTACTTTTAATCTCTGGAGGTCACACTCAGTTTTTAAGTGTGCAAGGCTTAGGAAATTATAAAAGATTAGGGACAACTATTGATGATGCTGTAGGTGAAGCATTTGATAAAACGGCAAAATTATTAGGAATAGAATTTCCTGGTGGTCCCCAAATTGAAATATACGCAAAAAAAGGTGATCCTAATAAATATGAACTACCAAAGCCAATTTTTCATAAAGGAGGATGTAATTTATCATTTGCAGGTTTAAAGACTGCTGTTTTAAAAATATCAAAACAAATAAAAACTGAACAAGAAAAATATGATCTTGCAGCATCTTTTCAAAAAACAATTGAAGAAATACTATATAAGAAAAGTAAAATTGCTTTTGAAGAATTCAAAAAAATGAACACAACAAATAAAAATAAATTTGTAGTTGCGGGTGGTGTTGCTGCAAACAAGAGAATTAGAGAAGTTCTAACTAATCTTTGCAAAGAAGAGGAATTTGAAGCAATATTTCCACCTATTAATTTGTGTGGAGATAATGCAGCAATGATTGCAATGGTTGGATTAGAAAAATTTAAGTTAAAACAGTTTAGTGAATTAGATAGTCCTGCAAAACCTAGGTGGCCTCTAGATGCAGATGCTGCTTTTTTGAAGGGTGCTGGAGTAAAATTGTAATGCAGTATTGGTTAATGAAACCAAAGCTTGTGATACTCCGATAAGATTCTACTGACTCCCTCTAACCTTTTCATTACATTTCTGACTAAAAACCATAATTTAAACCAATTAATAAATATAAATGCATATGACATCGCATAGTACGATTTGAAGCTTAAAAAGGAATGTTGCTCCAGTTTGAAAATTTATTTTCAACTAAACTCTTACTTTTTTTATCAAAAAAGACCCATCTATCACTGTAGTTTCTTTGATCTGTATTTGTAACGATACCACCTATTAATGTTTTTCTGTTATTTAGATATGAAAATAAACCATCAATTTTAGCTTTACTATCTCTTATGGTATCACCACTTTTAGTATCAAATAAACCTATTTTGCCATTTTTCAATTTAACAATGAAATCAATATAAAATAATTTTATTTGATCATTATCTGCATATGGTATTGCGAAAGAACTAAGTTCTGATGTCCCATTTTTAAACCACCATTCAATTTTATTTGAGCACTCTAAATAATTAATGAAATTTTCTTCAGTTTTAAATTTAAAATCATAATAAAATGGTTTGTGGGAACATTTTTTAACATTAAAAATTGAAGTATTATTTGAAAGATTAATTTCAACTGGTAATTCCCAACCTTTAGTTTCTTTAACTTGAGCCTCTTTATTGTTATTAATTTTAATATATCTTTCTTTAGTATTATCAATCACTGTTTTAAAATGAATTTTATTTTCTTCACTAAGTAATATTTTAAGTGTTTCATGGAAAGATGTTTCATAATTTATATTTAAAATTTTATCAAAAAAATTATATATAGATCTCTTTAGTCTTTCTTGTGATCTCAACTCTGGAAAAAAAGGCTTTAAACTATCAATAATAAAATAATCAAATAAGTGCTGTAAATCATTTTCATTTTCTAGATTAAATTTAAAATTACTTTTTATTTTTTTATTATTTAATTCATCAATTACTTTATTTTCAAAATCTGTGATAAAATTTAAGGAAACTTTTTTATTATTTGTTTTAATTTTTTTTTTAGATTATAGTTATTAGCTTCATTTAAAAATAATTTAATAAATGAAGAGTCCAATCTTGTTTTTTCCCGTTGTCTTATAATACTAAATGAATCTAAGGATATTTTTTTATAATTACTAAATCTTTTGCTTGTAAAAAAAGAAAGGTAGGATTTTCCTAGGTCTTCATTAATTTCTATATTCTGAAGATTTGTATAAATATAACTATGGTTAAGCAAATCTGAATTATAGTGACCCTTTAAAGGCTCTGGCATTCTCATAATTCTTCCTACAGTCTGAACTGAAAATGTAAGACTCTTCCACTCTCTAAATAAAACTAAAATCTGTGCTCTAGGACAATCCCAACCTAAAGCAATGGCTTGTTTAAATATTAGAACCTGAGTTTCATTTTCATTTTTTGAAATGTTTGCTAGATTTATTTTTTCGTTAGAGAGATAAATAGCTAGTTTTCTATTTTCTAAAGTTATATCAAAATTTTTTTTTAAAATATCGATAATTTTATTTTTCATTTGATCTTCAGAATTACCCATTTTCCTGTCTGGTAATTGAATTAATAAAAGAGGATTAATTTTTATTTTATTTTTTTTATATAATTCTTGCATCTGAAAATATTTTTTTAGAGCACTCGTTAATACAATTTCATTAGTCTCTTTTGATAGTGGGCTATTAAACTTTTTATTTTTAAATAAATTAGAAAAATTTGGGTTGAGTTTAACTGTTTTCTTGATCATTCCTGATTGAATAACATCTTTTAAATGAACTTTTACAATATCGTCTGGGTTTTCAATGACTGGAGTGGCTGAAACCTCAATGCATAAATCTGGATTTAAATCCTTAATTAACTCTTTAGAAATTGCACTAGAGGCATGATGATGTGACTCATCAATAATTAATATCAGTTTTCTGTCTTTCTTTTTTGTATTTTCAATAATTTTATCTAGATAAAAATTTTTTTCATTTTCTTTTACAATTAAATTATTTTTTTTATTTATACTTTCCCAGTTTAAAAACAAAATTTCATTTTGTATTATTTCATTTTTAGTTAAATCAGAAAACTCTGAACAACTTAAAGTATTACACTTTTTATAATATTGATTTAATTTTAAAAGACTTTGATAATGAAGACTTCTTGGGGCAGTCCAAATAAATGAGATTTCATATTTCTCTTTATTAAGAATTGATATTTGTTTCAATATCTCAGCCATCATTATTGTTTTTCCAGAACCTGTAGGAGCATCTAAAACAATTTTTCTTAGATCATCTTGATCCAATAGTTCACTAGACCTCTCTAACATTTTTTTTATTGCTGAATTTTGAAAGTCTTTTAAAAACATTTTACTGAAATATTTTTTTATATATTTTCATTATTGAGTCTGGAATACAAAATAATTCTACTCTATCTATAACATCAATAAACTCATCTTCATAGGTATCTTCATTTAAAGAAAATATATATGCTTTATACTTTTCATTATTTTCTTTTATCTTATTAATTATAGCTGTTATTGACTCGGGGTTATAAATAATAGCTGTGTTATAATTTTGATTTTTAAAAATTTTATATTCATTACTAAAAAAAACTTTTTTAAAAGTATTTTCTTTAATACAAATAATTTCATCAATCTTTTTTGAAATTATTTTTTTATTTCTATCTGAATTTTTATTTTCAATAAAACTAGTTTTATAATATTTTAGATTAGGTAGAATTTTATTTCTTGTTTTATATTTTTTAATAGAATTGATTATTCTTGGATAACAATATTCATCAATAATTTTACCATTTTCTTTTTCATCATTATAAGTGTTTAAAATAAATTTTCTCAAACCATTGTCTTGAGAATTTAACTTTATGACAGCCTCTGCAGTAGTTCCAGATCCTGCAAAAAAATCTAATATCGTTAAATCTTTTTTTTTATTTGTTAAAATAATTTTCTCCAGAAGCTTTAAGGGTTTTTTTCCATTTTTAAAATTTACACCTCCTTCGTCTCCTAAACCTGTTGTTTTAATGTCTAACCAAATGTCTCCAGGGTGTTGGGTTAAATAATCATCTGCCAGTAGGATCTTTATACGAGGTTGATCTCCCTCTTTATTGTATTCTTTAAGCATTAAATAAAGCTTTTTTTGAGGAGTTATAACTGAAAAAAAATCACCTTTAACTTTTTTTCTTTTTATATCAGCAATTTTTTTTGCCCCGTCAGAAGTTGCAACAGTTCTAATAATTCTCCATGCATTTTTATAGTTAAAATCATCTTGTATATTTTTATCTATTTTTTCTTTTTTATAATACTCAGATAATCTTTTAGTTTTCCATTTTGATAAAATTTTATCAATTTTTATTACATCATTTTTTGATCTATTTTCATTATCTCTAATTTCTTTAACTATATTAATTTCATTTTTTGAGACATTTGTGATGATACCATTGTATTCTCCATCCCATTTTGTCTTAGCAATTTTATCTAAATTAATATTATTAATTCCATTTTTTTTTGCTATGATCAGATATTCCTTTATTTTTGGTATTCTTCCATTCTTAATTACACTTGCCATTTTAACACCAGTAGCCTCCGACATCTTGATACATATAGTTTTTACATTTTGTTCTCCAAATATGTCTTCCATTAAAATTAATAATCTAGGAAACTCTATATCGTCGATAGAAACAAAAATTGACCCATCTTTTTTTAATAAATCTTTAGCTAGAATTAATCTTTTATTTATAAAAGATATCCACTTACTGTGTTTATAGGAATCTTCTCTATCTATAAATTGGTCATTATATAAAAAATCATTATTACCAGTGTTATAAGGTGGGTCGATATAAATTAAATCAACCTTTTCCTTATGAGTATAATTTAATACAGATAGTGCATGATAATTGTCACCTTCTATTAATAAATTTGTTGGTTGAGAAGCATCATTAAAAATTTCTTTATTTTTAATTTCATCTAAAACAGGAATTTCCGTTCTACATTTTTCTACAATAATCTCATTTTTGTCTTCCCAAACTAATCCATATTTTTTAATTTTTTTAATTTTTTTTAATTCTTCTATTAATTCATCTTTAGAAAAAGATTCAAAATTTTTGCTCATTTATTTAATTTATTATTTTTTATAATTATATATAACATTAAAAATGCATATGACTTTGCATAGTACTTGTTTTCTAAAAATGGCGTATTATGAAAGTACTATGTTTAAAAAAGTAAGTAAACACTGGAGAAACAATTAGATGCAGTATTGGTTGATGAAATCAGAACCTGATGTTTGGTCAATTGATCAGCAAAAAAAAGCTGGTGCTAAAGGTGCTCCTTGGGATGGAGTAAGAAATTATCAAGCTGCAAAAAATTTAAGAGCAATGAAAAAAGGAGACCTTTGTTTTTTTTATCACTCAAATATAGGCAAAGAAATTGTTGGTATAGTTGAGGTTATTAAAGAAGCTTTTTTAGATAAAACTGACAAAGATGGACGATTTGTAGCTGTTCAAGTAAAGTTTAAAGAAAAATTAAAGAAAAGTGTAACTCTAGAAGAGGTTAAAAAAACCAAGTCTCTTAGCCATTTATCACTTATTAGACAAAGCAGATTATCTGTTATGCCCATAGACTCTAAAAGCTGGAAAATTTTAAATAAGATGAGTAGTATTTAAATAAAAAAAATTCATGCCTAAAAAAAAATCATTATCAAAAGTAAAAAAAAAAACTTCTAAAAAAACTAAGGCTAAAAAAAAAGTAAAGCCTTTTAAGAAAAAGGTTTTAAAAAAAATAGAAGAAAAAGAATTAATCATAAAAACTAAACCTGAGTGGATAAAAAGTGCTCTAGTAAATAAAGCGAAATATCAAAAAAAATACTCAGACTCGATTAAAAAAAATGATGACTTTTGGAAGAATGAGGGGAAAAGAATTACTTGGATTAAGCCATACAAGAAGATTAAAAATATAAAATACAGTAAAAAAGAGGTTAAAATTAAATGGTATGAGGATGGCACATTAAATGCTTCTGCCAATTGTATAGACCGTCACCTTAAAGATAAAAAAGATAAAACCGCTATTATTTGGGTGGGTGATGATCCAAAAGATACTAAAAAAATTTCGTACAAACAATTACATAATGAAGTTTCTAAAGCTGCAAATGGTTTAAGAAAACTAGGAATTAAAAAAGGTGATCGAGTTACGATTTATTTAACTATGATTCCAGAACTGGCAGTAACAATGCTTGCTTGTGCTAGAATTGGTGCGGTTCACTCTATTATTTTTGGTGGTTTTTCGGCAGACTCTATTTCTGGCAGAGTTAATGACTGTGAGTCAGAATACATAATAACTGCTGATGAAGGGGTTAGAGGTGGAAAAACTATTCCACTAAAACAAATTACAGATGAGGCTTTAAGAAGTTGTCCTAATGTCAAAAAATGTATTGTTGTAAAAAGAACTGGAAATAAAGTTAAATGGGTTAAAGGAAGAGATGTTTGGTTTGACGATTTAATTAAAGATATGTCAACTAAATGTGAGCCTGAGGAAATGAATGCAGAAGATCCTTTATTTATTCTCTACACATCTGGTTCTACTGGAAAACCAAAAGGAGTTTTACATACAACAGGTGGATATATGGTTTATGCATCTATGACCCATCAATATATTTTTAACTATAAACCAAAAGATGTTTATTGGTGTACAGCTGATATTGGTTGGGTAACGGGTCACAGTTATATTGTTTATGGACCACTTGCTAATGGTGCAACAACAATAATGTTTGAAGGAATTCCAACCTACCCTGACAGCTCAAGATGGTGGGAAATCATTGATAAATATAAAGTTAATATTTTTTATACAGCGCCCACTGCTATTAGAGCTTTAATGAGAGAGGGTGATAAACCTGTTAAGAAAACCTCAAGAAAATCTTTGAAACTATTAGGTACTGTTGGTGAACCCATTAATCCTGAAGCTTGGATGTGGTATTATAGAACAGTTGGAAATTCTAAATGTCCAATTGTTGATACATGGTGGCAAACTGAGACAGGTGGAATTTTAATTAGCCCTCAAACAGGAGCTATGAATTTAAAACCTGGTTCTGCAAGTAAACCCTTTTATGGAATTAAGCCCTCTATAGTTGATAAAGATGGTAAAGAAATCAAAGGAGCTGGTGAAGGAAGATTGTGCATTTCTCAATCTTGGCCTGGTCAAATGAGAACTGTTTATGGTGATCATCAAAGATTTATTGATACTTATTTTTCTCAGTTCGATGGAAAATATTTCACAGGTGATGGTGCTAAAAGAGACAATGATGGCTATTACTGGATAACTGGCCGTGTAGATGATGTAATTATTGTCTCTGGTCATAACCTTGGAACTGCCGAGATAGAAAGTGCTTTTGTTGCTCATCCAAAAGTTGCTGAAGCTGCTGTGGTTGGATATCCACATGATATTAAAGGTAACGGCCTATATTGTTATGTAACTCTAAATGTTGGAGAGAAATCAGATTTAGATCTTGAAAGAGATTTAAAGCTTTGGGTAAGAAAACAAATCGGTGCACTAGCGACACCTGACATTATTCATTTCTCACCTGGTCTTCCAAAAACAAGGTCTGGAAAAATTATGAGAAGAATTTTAAGAAAAATTGCAGCTAATGAACATGACCAATTAGGGGATACAACAACTTTAGCAGACCCAAGTGTTGTGCAAAGTTTGGTGGATAATAGAAAAAATATTTAAAATTCTATTAATTTCTCAAATTCTTTTTTAATAATATCCCATTTCAATATCATAGAATTCAATACGATTTTTCGATCTAAAGTTTTAAGCTCTTCAGCTATTGGTGCCCATTTGTATAATGACAAAGCACTAGGATTAAAGGGTAAATCTTTATAATAAATTTCCCAGTTTATATTTTGAAGTCTTTCATTAAAAGTTTTTTTTGCTTCCTCAATAATATCAAGTGGCATCTTATTAGAAATCTCATCATCTAAAATTTTAGAAAAAATCTCTTTAGACTGGTCAACGTTTTGAAAATTAAAGTTAACTTTTAAATAAGAAAACGTAAATAACATCAAATCTTGTAAGGCTACAGAATAAATATTCCATTTGGCAATATTAAGGGAAGACATGAACACATCATTATCAAAGTGAAGAACATACCTTGTTCCCATCCTGGTTTTTAAATAACTATATAAAGTTACTTGTGTTACCCAAGCAGATTTTGTTTGAATAAAGTGTTCAAGCTCATCTAAATTCTTAATTTTTTTCTTTGGAATAAAAGCCCTAAACATGGCAAACAAATAAACTTTAAAATCATCAAACGATATGTCTTTCCAGGAGAGTTTATATTTTTGCATAAAAATTCATATATGCTCATTATACCTTAAAAAGGTAGGTAAATAAGCACCTAATATGAACAATTTTAAGTCTTTTAAAAACTTACAGAATGGTTATGGTTTAGGGTAGTTATAACTAAAAATAGAGAGGTATAAATGTCAAACGCAACAAAACACTGGGAAAAGACTAGATCATTGTTATTCGTAACACTGGCTATTTGGTTTGTTTTCTCAATCGGCATCTTCCTTTTTGCAGCTGAAATGAATGAGGTTACAGGACCTTTCGGTTATCCATGGACATACTGGTTTACATGTCAAGGATCTCTTGGAATTTTTGTAATTTTATGTTTCTGGTTTGCTAATAGGCAAGAGAAAATCGATGAAGAATTCGGCTTCAACGAAAAAGGAGATCAATAATGATTAAAGGTAAATTTATAGACAATTTGCCAAAAGTTTACGGAATCTATACAGGAGGTTTTATAGGTTTCATAATCTTAATGGCAATTGGTGAGCAGATGGGTATGACTGCTAAAGCAATAGGTGTTGCTTTTGTAGCCTTTACAATATTCATCTATGCACTGATCGGTTATCTATCAAGAACAGCTCAAGCAGACGCATATTACGTGGCTGGAAGACAAGTGCCCACTGTATTCAATGGAATGGCGACGGCGGCAGACTGGATGTCTGGTGCTTCATTCGTTGCAATGGCAGGTGGTATTTACTTCAAAGGCTATGGATATATGGCTCTACTTGTCGGTTGGACTGGTGGTTATATATTAGTTGCAACTTTATTAGCACCATACTTAAGAAAATTTGGCTGTTACACAGTTCCAGATTTTGTAGGTACAAGATACGGTGGTAATTTAGCGAGACTATGTGCGGTAATAGTTTTAACTGTTGCTTCATTTACGTATGTGACTGCACAGATAAACGCTACAGGTACTATTGCATCTGTTGCTCTAGATATCGACTTTAAATACGCTGTATATATTGGACTAATAAGTATTTTACTTTGTTCAATGTTAGGGGGTATGAGAGCGGTAACTTGGACACAGGTTGCACAATATATCGTACTAATTATAGCTTACTTGCTTCCAATTTTTTGGATCAGTAACAAAATGGGTGCAGGTTTCTTCCCTCACTTTATGTTAGCTGATGAAGTAGCTAGAATTGGTGAGTTAGAACAACAGTTTGGTTTTGTTAAAAACTCTGCTGCTGATCTAGCAACGGTACCTAAAGGGTTAGCTGGAATAACTAAAGCACACTCTGCAGTAAATGCAACGCCTTGGGCATTTATTTCATTAGCATTGGCGATGATGATGGGAACAGCTTCATTACCGCACGTGATGATGAGATACTTTACTACTCCAAGCGTTAAAGCAGCTAGAAAATCAGTTGGTTGGTCGTTATTCTTTATCTTCCTTCTGTATTCTTCTGCACCAATGTTAGCAACACTATCTAAACTATCGTTGATCGATCCAACACTACCAACAGGTATTATTGGTAAATCATTTGCTGAAGTTCAATCAATAGATTGGTTCCAAAACTGGAATCAAGCAAACTTGATGTTCATCAGTGACTTTAACGGCAATGGAACTCTTGAGTTAAACGAGTTTTTCATGGGTGGTAAAGCGGTTGTGTTAGCAACACCAGAAATAGCTGGATTACCTTATGTAATCTCAGGACTGGTTGCTGCTGGAGGTATGGCTGCTGCCATGTCAACAGCTGATGGTTTGATTCTAGCAATTGCTAATGCGATCTCTCATGATGTTTATTACAAAATGATTGATCCAAAAGCAGAGACTGCAAAAAGACTACTTGTTGCAAGGGTATTACTTGTAGTAATTGGTTTTGCTGGAGCAACTATTGCTGCAATGGAGATCCAAGGTATTTTAGGTTCAGTTATCTGGGCTTTTGACTTTGCGATGTCTGGTTTGTTCTTCCCACTTGTACTAGGTGTATGGTGGAAGAGAGCTAACAAAGAAGGTGCAGTTGCTGGTATGGTTTTAGGTCTTGGTTCTGCTATTTGGTACCTTGTATGGGTAAGAAATGGTGGAAGTGGGTTCTTAGGACTTACTCAGTTAACATTTGGTATCTTCGGAGCAGCTGTTAGTTGTGTATCAATGGTGGTAGTAAGTTTAATGACTTCTGCACCTGATGCTTCAATCCAAAAAATGGTTGATGAAGTTCGTATACCAAGTGGTAAAACTGTCACTGGTAAATAGAGCTTAAATCTTGATTCTAGGGGCGATTAATTTCGCCCCTTTTAATTCAATAAGTTTTCAAATATAAATTTCTAAATGTCTGCCAACTTTCATCCTCTAGTTTATTTTATAGATTATCTACTTGGAGTTATCATGTGGACTTTAATAGGAAGAGTTGCGATGAATATTTTTCAAAAAGAAGATTCTGAATTTTTTTTTATGAAGATATTTGTAAAATATACCAATCCATTAATAAAAATTTTTAAGCCAATAACCCCTTCTTTCATCATAGGACCTCTGATTCCATTATATGTTGCTTGGTTTTTTTATATGATTAGATTTTACTTTATGCCATGGGTCTTAGGTTATTCTGTAATGGGAATGTTATCATTTCCTCTAGAAAGTGAAATTTCTAAACAAATTTATCAATTATTTAATTCAATTAAATTTTAAAAATTGATACTAGTAGAGCTGGCAATCAATGAAAAAAATACAAATATCCCCTTCAATTTTATCTGCTGACTTTAGTCAATTAGGAAATGAAATAAAAAGACTTGAAGAAGGTGGTGCAGATATGATCCATGTGGATGTGATGGATGGTCATTTTGTTCCTAATTTAACCATGGGTCCACCTATCATAAAATCATTAAGAAAATTCACAAAACTACCATTTGATGTTCATTTAATGATTTCACCCGTGCATAAGTATATTAAAGATTATGCAGATGCAGGTGCAGATATTATTACTATACACCCAGAAGCAACTGAAAATTTAGCAGTCTCTATTGACCATATTAAAAGTTTAGGAAAAAAAGTAGGGGTTTCTTTAAATCCAGAAAGTAAAATTAATTTAATAACTGACTTATTAAATGAGATAGATTTAGTTCTAATTATGAGTGTAAACCCTGGATTTGGAGGACAAAAGTTTATGCCAGAAGTTTTAGAAAAAATTAAAGAATTAAAAAAAATAAGAGATCAAAAGAATATAGATTTTGATATCGAGATTGATGGTGGGATTAATTTTGACAATAATAAACTAGCAATAGAAGCTGGAGCAAATATTTTAGTTTCTGGGACAACTATATTTAAAAATAACAATGGAGATATAAAAAAAAATATAGACCTTTTAAAATCAAGTTAGAATAATGATTTTAAACAATTCATTTAGACTTATTAAAAAAAAAATTCGTCACTTTTATTTAAACTCCTATCTATATAATAAAAAAATTACACCCTCTTCTATTGAGTTACTAGAATATCAGCCAAGCCCTAGCTTGTTAGATGGCCTTATAAAATATGATAAAAAAAAGATTAACATAGAAAATTATTCGTTAAATGAAATTTGGGATAATCCAAATTTAAAAGAAAAAGACCAACAAAATTTAAACAGTTTTTTTTGGCTATTTAGCCTAGATCTTAGATCTTCAAAAAAAGATACTCAAAATGTCATTAATCAATGGATTAATACAAATGACAGGTACAACTCTAAAAATTGGAAAATTGATATAATTGGAAAAAGAATAATAGCTTGGATTTCAAATTCTAGGCTTACCTATGAAGATGGCAATATAGATTATAAAGACAAGTTTAACGGCACTATAAAGAAGCAGATCAATCACCTTATTAATGAAATTGAAGTCTCTGAATTAATCGATAATAAAATTATAGGCTGTGCAGCTATCATTTTAACTGGTCTATCGTACCCTCAAAATAATAATTATTTAAATATTGGGTTAAGTTTAGTAAAAAAATTAGCCAAATATTCATTGGATAATGATGGCTTTCCAAAATCAAGGAATATTAGACAGTTAAGTTTTTACTTAAAATATTTTATATTAATTAGGGAATGGTTCAAAGAATCTCAAAATGAAATACCAGATTTTATAAATGAAAATATATATTATTTAGGTCAGGCTTACGCTTTTATTTGGCAAAACAATAAAATAGATTTTCTCTTTAATGGTAATCATAAAACAAATAACCATAATTTTGACCTTTATTTAAAAAGACTTGGATATAATTTTAAAAATCAAAATAATGAGCTGGGTGGCTATGTTGTCCTTAATAATAAAAAAAATTCTTTAATAATGGATATTGGATCGAGCCCAAATAAAAAATTATCTTCAGATTATCAAGCTGGTGCTTTATCTTTTGAGATTATATCAAATAATAAAAAATTAATTAGTAATTGTGGTTATTTTCAAAAAATTGATCATCAATTAAATGAGATATCTAAGTCAAGCGCAGTCCATAGCACACTAATTTTAGATGATAAATCCTCTTGTAATTTTAACAAAGTAAGAGGTAAAAAATCTAAAATTAATCAAGAATTAAGAATATTAAAAAAAAAAGTAGTATTTGAAAAAAATTATTGGAAAATTAATGCTTCTCATGATGGCTATTCAAAACCACTTGGTATTGTTCATGATCGAGAAATAGAATTTTACCCAGAACAATTAAAATTCATTGGCCATGATAAAATTATTTCTAACAAGGGTATTAAAAACTTAAAATTTGATATTAGATTTCATTTGGAGCCAAATATTCGATTAATGAAAACTCAAGATGAAAAATCAATACTTATTGATCTTGATGGAGAAGGTTGGAAATTTAGCTCAGAAAATTCTAAGATAAATATTGAAGAAGGGTTATATTTTGGAGAAAAAAATTCTTTTACAAATAATCAAAATATATTTATTTCAGGAATGACTAATGAAGAAAATCAAACTATAAGATGGGAAATCACAAAATTATAATGAAAAAAATAAAAAAAGCTCTTATTTCAGTATCTGATAAAAAAGATTTAGGCAGTCTTTTAAGAGTTTTAGCGAAATACAAAATTGAATTAATTAGCTCTGGAGGCACCTTTAAAGAAATAAAGAAACTTAAATTTAAATGCCAAGAAGTTTCAGAGTATACTGGTTCACCAGAAATTCTTGGTGGAAGAGTTAAAACGCTACACCCAAAAATTCATGCTGGTATATTAAGTAAAAGAAACGACAAATCTCACACTAAAGAACTAAAAGCTAATCAATATGATGAAATTGACCTTGTTATTGTTAACTTTTATCCTTTTGAAAAAACTTTAGATCAAACAACCAATCATTCAAAAATAATAGAGAATATTGATGTTGGAGGTCCCACTATGGTTAGGGCAGCTGCCAAAAACTATAACGATGTTACTGTTATTACATCCTCAGATCAATATGAAACCTTAATTAATGAATTAGAAAATAATAAGGGATCAACATCTATTGAATTTAGAGAAAAGATGTCTTTAGAGGCCTTTTCTGAAACAGCTTATTATGATGCTGTAATTTCTAACTATTTTAATAAAATTAAAAAAAACAATTTTCCCAAAAAAAAAATTATTTATGGAAATTTAATTGAAAAATTAAGATACGGTGAAAATCCACATCAAGAAGCTGCAATTTATTCTAAAACTCAAAATCTTAATATTAAACAAATTCATGGTAAGCAGTTAAGTTATAATAATTATAATGATATTTTTTCTGCATTAACAATATCAAAATCTTTACCAAAAAACTCTGGAACCGTTATAGTTAAACACGCTAATCCTTGTGGTGTTTCGATTAATAAAAATAGTTTGAAAAGTTATAAATTGGCTCTTGCTTCTGATCCAGTTAGCGCTTTTGGAGGAATAGTTTCTTGTAATTTCAAAATAAATAAAACTCTAGCATTGGAGCTTAATAAAATTTTCTTAGAGGTTATCATTGCTAATGGTTTTCAAGCTGATGCTTTAAAAATTTTAAAAAAGAAAAAAAATATAAGAATTATTGATGCATCAGAATTTATGATGAAAGATTTAATTAGATTTGGCTCTGTGAATGAATCTATATTAACACAATCTGAGGATTTAAAAGTTTTTGAACCTAAAGATTTCAAAGTTGTTTCAAAACTAATACCAAATAAATCTCAATTAAAAAATTTAATTTTTGCATTTAATGTTTGTAGATATGTAAAATCAAATGCAATTGTTCTTGCAAGCCAAGAAGCAACCGTTGGTATTGGCTCAGGGCAACCTAGTAGACTTGATAGCTGTCAAATTGCTATAGATAAAATGAATAAATTTCAAAACTTAAAAGAAGATATTGTGGCAGCCTCTGATGCATTTTTTCCATTTGTTGATGGTATTGAAAAATTAGTACAATCAGGAGTTTCAGCTGTAATACAGCCTTCTGGATCAATTAGAGATAAGGAGATAATAAAATTTGCAAACCAAACTGGTACTATTTTAGTTTTCTCTAAAACAAGACATTTTAGACATTAAAAATTTGATCAATTTTTGCTGCTAAAATAAAATCATTTTCTGACAATCCTTCAATAGCATGAGTAGTAATTATAATTTTAGCATATCCCCAACCAAAAGAAATATCTGGATGATGATTTTCATTTTCAGATATTTCACCAACTTTATTTATAAAATTTTGACTATTAACAAAATTCTTAAAAATAAAATTTTTCTCTAAAAAATATATTTCTTTTGTATTTTTTTTAACATCCCAACCATCAACTTTTTTTTGATATTTATGAATTTCACTAATATCAAAAGGTAAAATTCCACCCTCACATGGTACACATTTTTTATTAAGTAAATCACTCATTGATTAATATGTTTTAAAATTTTGGAGCGGGTCAAGGGAATCGAACCCTCTACCTAATCGTTGGCAACGATTCGCTCTACCAATGAGCTAGACCCGCTTATAAAAGACACTATAAATAGATGGTTTTTTTAGTTCAATCAATAATAAAGTGTTTCATTGGTATATAGATTTTCAAAAATTTGCTAAAAGAAAGAATGAAAAAACAAGATTTACCAAAAACTATCCCTGTATTTCCATTAAGTAACTTTATTATATTTCCTCATACAACAGTTCCATTAAATATATTTGAACCAAGATATATTGAAATGATTAATGATAGTATGAAAACAAACAAGATGATTGGTTTGATTCAACCAAAAAATAATGATGATAGTTCAATCCCTGGTCTTCATAAGGTTGGCTGTTTAGGTAAAATAACCAATTTTAAAGATACATCAGATGGCAGATATATGATTGATCTAAATGGTATAACGCGGTTTGAAGTAACTAAAGAAATTAAAAGTTCAAAACCTTATCGTATTTGCGAAACTACTTATGATAATTTTGAGCTAGATTTAACTTCTGAAAAAAAGAAATTAAAACTTTCTGATCTAGAGCCAATATTTAAAGATTTAAAATTATTATTTGAAAAAAAAGGATATATTATAAATTGGAAATCTTTAGAGAAACAAGATTTGAATGAAACGATAAATGCTCTAGCAATGGCATCTCCTTTTTCACTAGAAGAGAAACAAATTTTATTAGAAAGTAAGAATTTAGAAGCAAGAAAAGATAAAATTTCTGAAATACTGAGTACTTACAGTTTTGATGATTTTCACAATACAACTATTCAGTAGACTTAAAAATTTATTCCTACATCAGCTAGTTTAATAAAATAATTATTTAGATTTTTATTTTTTCCAATGTTTTTAATAATTTTGCTAAAGCTTTTATTTTGAACTTTTTTATCTAAATTGAATGATTCATAAATTAAGTCTATGGCTTTAGAAAAAACAAAGTTTTTATCCTTCGTTTTTTTTTCAAATTCATCAAATATTTGTGAATCTAATTGCATACCCAATTCAATTTTGTCTTCAATAATTTTAGTTAGAATTCTAAGATCTCGTATTGTCATATTAAATCCCTGTCCTGCTAATGGGTGCACTCTGTGAAGCATGTCTCCAAAAGCTAAGATATTTTTATGATAATAGTTTCTTAAATTTGAAGAACTCAACTCAAAACTATTTAATTTATCAATTTTGTTAATTAGATATTTGGGGTTATTTTTATTAATTAAATCTATTACATCGCTATTATCAAATTTTTTATTCTTAATATCCATTGAGTATACTACAGATGTTTCGGTGCTAGAGATTGGTAAAAATGCAATTGGACCTTGCTTTGTAAAAATTTGAGTTGCTGTATTATTCTCTATTTTTTTATGTTTTAAAATAGTGGTATAAGCAAGATTATAATAATTTTTACTAATTTTTTTTGTAAAGTACTTTTTCGCTAAAAAATTATTTGCATCACAATTTATTATTAAATCATATCCTTTTTTATTTAAAAACTCCTCATTTATATTTTTGCTTAATATTATTTTTTTAAAAAATTTATTTTTAATAAGGTTACTATTTAACGATTTTAGAAGCTCATCATTTTTTATAATATAAAATAGATCATTTTTATCATTTTCAAATTTTAATAAATTTTCTGTATCAATTTTATCAGTATAAATTTCTATTCTATTTATTTTCCAGTAATTATTTTTTGAAATTTGAAAAATTTTTTCTTTGAAAAATTCAAAATTACTTTTGGATATTCCTATTGTTCTATTGGAGGAAAAATTACTATTTTTACTCTTATAATAATAATGAACATTTATTTTTTTATTTATAAGGCTTTTAGCTAAAGATAGAGCAGTTAGACCTTCACCAATAATACAAACATTCATAATAATTTTAATTTTAACAATAAAAATTAGATGATACAAAGTGATTAATTAGACTCATTTATTTATGGAATTTAAAAAATTAGCCAACAATACAATTAATTTCGGTATAAACAGAATTATAGAAACTGCTGGAATTGCTTTTGTTATAATTGGTCTTCTTTTGTTGGTTTCCCTTGCAACTTTTTCTCCCGATGACCCTAATTTTATTTTCCCAGATAATACAGAAATTAAAAATTTGCTTGGTTTTAATGGAAGTTACACAGCTGATCTTTTTTTTCAAACCTTTGGACTCATTTCTTTATTAATTCCATTTACGCTCATATTTTCTGGCATAAATATAGTTCTGAATAAGAAAATTTTTTTGATATTTGAAAGTATTTTTTATTCAGTTCTTTATTCTTCATTTGGTTCTCTATTTTTTTCTTTTTTTTACCCTGCTGCCTTCAACCTTTATATTAATGGAAATGGTGGTTTTATTGGAAAATATTTAGAAACAACTTTTTTAACTTCTTTAATTAATATTAATTCTCAAATTTCTTATTACTTTTTAATTTTAATTATTTTAATTTTATTTTTAATTAGTATCCATTTTAAAGTTATTTATTTTTATAAATTAATAAAAAAACTTTTTAAATTAATCTTTATAAAAAAAGAAAAAAATTATACTAATGAAAATGAGATAATTAGTGAATTTATACCACAAGAAGAAATTACAAATTTAATTCAAGAAGATTTGCCTTTTATAAAAAGTGAAAGTAAATCTCCTAGTAAAAAAATTCGCTTCAAACTACCTACTATCGACTTACTTAAAATCCCAACACAAAAAGATAGGGAAAAACTAAAAGATGAAGATTATATTGATAGTGAATTTTTAGAAAAAATCTTGTTAGATTTTGGAGTTAGTGGGGATATAAAGAAGGTTAGTCATGGCCCTGTAGTAACACTAAATGAATTTGAGCCAGCAGCAGGTGTTAAAGTATCAAAAATTATCAATCTCTCAGATGATATTGCTCGAAATACTAGCTCTGAATCTGCAAGAATTGCTACTATTCCTGGACGTAGCACCATCGGTATAGAGCTTCCAAATTCTAGTCGTGAGAATGTTTATTTAAGTGAAATACTCTCTAACTCTGATTTTAATAGAAAAGATATTCGATTACCAATTGCACTTGGTAAGAACATTTCTGGTGTTCCTATTGTTGGAGACTTAGCTTCTATGCCTCATTTATTAATTGCTGGAACCACTGGATCAGGTAAATCTGTTTGTATAAATACTATTATCTTGTCTTTACTCTACAGGCACACGCCAGACAAATGTAAGTTCATACTAATCGATCCTAAAATGCTTGAACTATCAACCTACGAAGGCATACCTCACTTATTATGTCCCGTCATTACTGAGGCAAAAAAAGCTGCTTCTGTCTTAGGTTGGGTTGTTAAAGAGATGGAAAATAGATACCGACTTATGACCAAAGAAGGAGTTCGTAATATTGATGGCTATAATGCTAAGCATACTTTGGCTATGCCCTATATTGTTGTTGTAGTAGATGAAATGTCTGACCTAATGCTTGTTGCTGGTAAAGAAATAGAAAATTATATTCAAAAATTATCACAAATGGCAAGAGCTGCTGGAATTCACATTATAATGGCCACACAAAGACCAAGTGTTGATGTTATTACAGGAACTATTAAAGCAAATTTTCCAACCAGAATATCTTTTCAGGTAACCTCAAAAATAGATAGTAGAACAATTTTAGGAGAACAAGGTGCAGAGCAACTACTTGGCAAGGGAGATATGCTTTATATGTCTTCAGCAAATAGGATCGTTAGAATTCATGCTCCATTTGTATCTGAAACTGAAATTGAAAAAGTTAATAATTATTTAAGAAGTCAAGCAGAGCCAGATTATATAGATGAAATCTTAAATTTTGCTGATGAGAAAGAATTGAGTGGAGAAGCTTCTGGCTCAGGGGATAAAGATGAGTTGTACCAGGCTGCACTTGATATTATTAGATCTGAGGGCAAAGCATCTACCTCGTTTTTACAAAGAAAATTACAAATAGGGTATAATAGAGCTGCAAGAATTATTGATATGATGGAAGCTGACGGGGTTGTGAGTAAAGCTAATCATGTTGGTAAAAGAGATGTGCTTTAATGCGTAAAGTAATAATCATTTTATTTTTATTTAGTTTTTACCTTCCAGCCAACTCATCACCAAAAGATAAAATAATTTCGCAAATGAAACTTACAAATAATTTAAGTTTCAATTTTATACAAACAATTAATGATAAAAGTGAAGATGGAAAATGTATCATTGAATATCCTAAAAAAATTTTTTGTGATTACATTAATCCTAATAAAAAGAATTTAGTATCAAATGGAAAATCTTTAGTTATTAAAACCAGTAACAAGGGAAGCTATTATCGTTACCCACTTAACAAAACTCCTTTAGAATTTTTACTAGATAAAGAATATCTAATTTCTAAGATAGAAAAACTGGAGCCAAGGGATATTGACAATAAGTATTTAAATTTTAAAATTTTTGAGAATAATAATGAAATTAATATTTTTTTTGATAAGAAAGATTTAAATTTAATTGGATGGCAAACTGAAGATATTTATCAAAATTTATCAATAACATTTATTTCTTCTATCAAAAAAAACCAAGAGATAGATGGAAATATTTTTAAATTACCTGAAAATAATTAATCATCTAATTAAGGTTTCAGACTTAAAATTTTTCATACCTCTAGCTAGGTAATTTTTTAACGCATTTTTGTGATCGAGAGAACAAGTGTGAAGCCAAACTCTTACACCACCCATATTAAATGAGCACTTAATTGCTTCACTTAATAAATATCCTCCTAATTTTTTTCCAAAATATTCTTCTAAAATTCCAAAATAAGCAATTTCAGCTTCTTTGCTTTGTTTATTAAATAAGAGTTCAAAATAGCCAGCTATTTCACCTTTATCTTTAAGAATGTATGTAAATAACTGGTCATTAGAAATATAATCTGTCCATTTTAAGTCTGTCCAAATAAGTCTATCAACCCATTGACAATTCTTACCAATAGATTTGTAAAAAAATTTATTTAATTGAAAGTCTTTTGGTTCTACAAGCTCCACGGAGTAATTCTCTGCAGGCCTCTTAACTTCTTTTAATTCTTCTAGAGATCTTATCTCTAAATAATTTCGGAAAATTTTTTCTGTCACTCAACCATTTTTCCAACTTTTTCTCCTCCAAATAAATGGAAGTGTAAATGTGGAACCTCTTGACCGCCATCTTCACTCAAATTTGTTAAAGCTCTATAACCTTTACCCGTGTCTGTTGAAATATTTAATATTTTCGAAACTTCTGTAATAGCTTTACTTAACGCAACGATCTCTTGATCTGAAGCTCTAGCATTAAAATCATCTAAATCAATGTACTCACCTTTTGGAACAACTAATGCATGTATTTTTTTTTGAGGACTTATATCATGAAAAGAAAGAACATGTTCATTTTCAAATATTTTTTTACAAGGAATTTCTTTTCTCAAAATTTTTGCAAAAATATTATTTTTGTCGTAACTCATTATCTATTATTCTTTTCTTCAATACCAGATTGTTTTTTTCTGTCTTCCAACTCTTTTAAGACGTCTTCAAACTTAATATCGGCTGCCTCAAGTGTAACTAATATATGATATATTGTATCTGCTGCTTCATGAACTATATTAGATTTATCATTTAGGGCCTCTTTTAGTTCATCAAATTCTTCTTCCATTTTATCTATACATTTTGACAGGCCACCTGATAATAATGATGAAGTATAAGACTTATCTTCATCCTTATTTTTTCTGTCTCTAATTGTATTTACTAAATTTAATAAATTTTCTGACATCTCTAAATCCTAACGGGAATTCCTTTTGAATTCAAATATTGTTTAGCTTCATTAATTGAATGTGTTCCGTAATGAAAGATTGAAGCTGCTAGTACAGCGCTAGCATTGCCAAGCCTAATACCATCCACAAGGTGATCCAGGTCACCTACTCCACCTGATGCAATTATGGGTATGTTAACCGTTGAAGATATTTTAAACATTAAATCATTATCATAACCAATTTGAGTGCCATCTCTATCCATAGAAGTAACTAATAATTCTCCTGCACCATTATCTTCCATTTTTTTTGCAAATTCTATTGCATCTATATTTGAGTTATTTCTTCCACCATGAGTAAAAACTTCCCATTTATTACCATTTTTTTTAGCATCTATTGCAACAACAATGCACTGTGATCCAAATTTTTTTGAACTTTCAATTATCATTTCAGGGTTTTGAACTGCCGCAGTATTGATTGAAACTTTATCTGCACCACAATTTAATAATTTATTAATATCTTCAACTCCTCTAACCCCACCCCCAACCGTTAACGGCACAAAACATTTTTTAGACGTTCTTTCAACCACATCATATATTGTGTCTCTATTTTCATTGGAAGCAGTAATGTCTAAAAAACAAATCTCGTCAGCACCACCATCACTATAAATTTTAGCTTGCTCAACTGGATCACCAGCATCCTTTAAATCTACAAAGTTAATTCCTTTAACAACTCTCCCATTTTTAACATCTAAACAGGGTATAATTCTATTTTTAAGCATCTAATTCTTTTACTAATTCTTCCAATTTAATATCACCATCATAAATAGCTTTACCAACTATTATTCCTTCAATATTTTTTAAACCTTTTGCTTTTTTAATGTCATCAATTGAAGACACCCCACCTGAAATAATTACCGGGCAATTAGATACATTTGCAACATTGGTTGTTTCTTCAAAATTAGGACTTTGTTTAGTGCCATCTCTATTTATGTCTGTATAGATTAATCTGCTTGCACCATAATCATTTACTTCTTTTAAAAAATCTAAAGTCAATTGATTAGAATTTTCCTTCCATCCTGAGACTGACAAATATCCATCTTTAGCATCTAGACCTAAGGCAATTTTGTTTGGAAATTTTTGACATGCTTCTTTTAAAAAATTTTTATCTTTTATAGCTGCGCTTCCTAAAATAACTTTTTCAACTCCTGCATCTATGTATTTTTCAATACTATCAATGCTTCTAACGCCTCCACCTACTTCAATTTTTAAATCAAATTTATGAACTATTTCTTTAATAATATCCAGGTTAACTGTCTCTCCCGTTAAGGCGCCATCTAAATCAACAATGTGTAAATTTTTAAAGCCATGATCTTTGTATTTACCAGCTTGATCAACTGGTGATATTTCATATTCAGTTTTATTATTAAAGTCCCCTTTAATTAATCTTACACATTTTTTGTCCTTAATATCTATAGCTGGAAATATTTTCATATTTATAAATTTAAAAAATTTTCTATAATTTTAAGTCCTAATTTATCACTCTTTTCAGGGTGAAACTGAGTTCCAAAGATATTTTCTCTTTCAACTGAACATACAATATTTGATGAATAATCTGTTGTTGCTGAAATTACACTTTTATCATCTGGAATAAATTCGTAGCTGTGCACAAAATACATGTGTGATTTATTTTCTATGTTCTTAAAAATTTTACTATCTTTGATAATGTTAATTTCATTCCAACCAATGTGTGGAAGTTTAAATTTATTATTTTGATTATCAATTTTTGATACTTTTCCTGAAATCCAACCAAGTCCTTTTGTTTCAGTTTCTTCATAACCAAGATCTGCGAACATCTGTAAACCAACACAAATTCCAAGAAGAGGTTTTTTATTAGTAACTGTAAACTCATTTAGTGTCTCTACAAGGCCATTTATAGCATTTAATGCATCAACGCAGCTCTTAAACGACCCCTGTCCCGGTAAAACTACCTTGTCACTTGATCTAATCTTGTTTAAGTCTGATGTTACTTCAATATTAACTTTATCTTTAGCGACTTCTTTAAAGGAATTTATTACAGAGCTGATATTTCCTGAATTATAATCAACAATTGTGACATTCATTAAACTTATAATGAGCCTTTAGTTGATGGAATGCTCTTCTTATTTCTAGGGTCTATTTCTAAAGCTGTTCTTAATGACCTTGCTAGAGCCTTATAACAAGATTCAATTATATGATGACTATTATCTCCATAAATATTTTCCATGTGCAAAGTTATTCCTGCTGATTGAGAGAAAGCTTGAAACCATTCTTTAAAAAGTTCTGTGTCCATCTCTCCAAGTCTTTCTACTTTTAATTTAACTTTCCATATTAAATAAGGTCTATTTGAAACATCAATTGCAACTCTTGTTAATGTTTCATCCATTGGAATCATTGCATGAGCGTATCTCTTAATTCCTTTAAAATCTTTCAATGCTTTTTTTAAAGCCTCACCTATAGCAATTCCAGTATCTTCTGTTGTGTGGTGAAGATCTATATGAGTATCTCCTTTTGCTTTAACTTTTAAATCAATCAGTGAATGCTTTGATAATTGTTCGAGCATATGATCTAAAAAACCTATTCCAGTATCAATTTTATATTGACCTTTGCCATCAATATTAACTTCAACACTAATACTGGTTTCTTTTGTTTTTCTGGAAACTTTTCCAATTCTGCTCATAATATATAATATGTATATAGGGATTAATTAACTATATCAATATTTGCAATCTACTACTTGAAGAATAAAAATTAATATCCATTTATAATCTATGACT
This sequence comes from Candidatus Pelagibacter sp. PS_16, assembly GCF_059417965.1. NCBI lineage: Bacteria > Pseudomonadati > Pseudomonadota > Alphaproteobacteria > Candidatus Pelagibacterales > Candidatus Pelagibacteraceae > Candidatus Pelagibacter > Candidatus Pelagibacter sp. PS_16. The sequence goes on from NZ_CM182074.1 coordinate 1,256,485, forward strand.
ACAATAGTGCTTATTAGAAAAAACAATGAAGTAGTGGTTGCTGGAGACGGGCAAGTTAGTATGGGCAATACTGTTATAAAAAGCACTGCTGCAAAAGTTAGAAAAATTGAAAAAAGAAATGTAATAGCTGGATTTGCTGGATCAACTGCAGATGCTTTAACTTTGTTTGAAAGACTAGAAGCAAAACTTGAAAAACATGCTGGTAATCTTCCAAGAGCAGCTGTCGAGTTAGCAAAAGACTGGAGAACAGACAAATACTTGAGAAGACTTGAAGCTTTAATGGCTATTGGCGATAAAGAGAATAGCTTTATAATCTCAGGAACTGGTGATGTGTTAGAACCAGAGGGTGATGCCATAGGTATAGGATCGGGTGGAAATTATGCTTTGGCTGCTGCTAAAGTTTTATTAGATACAGATTTAAGCGCTGAAGAAGTAGCAAAAAAAGCAATTCAAGTTGCATCTGAAATTTGTGTATTCACTAATAATAATATTAAAATTGAAAAAATTTAATGGAAGACACAAACGTTACACCTTTTCCAAAAGAAAAAACTGAAAAGAAAGATAACTCTTTAGTCAGTTCTTTATCACCTAGAGAAATAGTTTCTGAATTAGACAGATATGTTGTTGGACAAAATAAAGCTAAAAAGGCAGTGGCTATTGCTTTAAGAAATAGGTGGAGAAGACAAGCTTTAAAGGGTGAAATGAAGAATGAAGTTTTACCTAAAAATATTTTAATGATTGGGCCAACTGGAGTTGGTAAAACAGAAATTTCTAGAAGACTATCTAAGTTAGCTGAAGCTCCTTTTGTAAAGGTGGAGGCTACAAGATTTACTGAAGTTGGATATGTTGGAAGAGATGTTGAACAAATCATAAGAGATCTTCTTGAAATTGCAATTGCAATGGAGAAAGTAAAAAAAAGAAAAGAAGTTCATACGAAGGCACAAAAATTAGCAGAAGAAAAAGTTTTGGATGCTCTAGTTGGAAATAAAGCAAGCCTTGCTACTAGAGAAAGTTTTAGAAAAAGATTAAGAGATGGTGATTTAGATGACAATGAAATTGAAATTGAAGTAAATAATAGTGGCTCTCAAGCTGCATTTGAAATTCCTGGAATGCCTGGAGCAAACATTGGAATGATAAATATTGGCGAGATGATTGGAAAATCTGTTGGGAATAAACAGAAAAAGAAGAAAATGACTGTCAAAGAATCTCATGAAATTTTAATTAATGATGAAGCTGACAAGCTAATAGAAGAAGATAAAATTATAAAATCAGCAAAAGATTCAACAGAAAATAATGGGATAGTTTTTTTAGATGAAATAGATAAAATTTCAGGAAGAACGGATAGATCTGGTGGGGATGTTTCTAGAGAAGGAGTACAGAGGGATTTGCTTCCTTTAATTGAGGGAACAACAGTAAGTACGAAGTACGGTACAATTAAAACTGATCATATCTTATTTATTGCATCTGGAGCCTTCCAGCTTGCTAAACCTTCAGACTTACTTCCAGAGTTACAAGGTAGACTTCCAATAAGAGTTGAACTTGAAGCTTTAACCAGTGATGACTTTAAAAGAATTCTTAAAGAACCAGACTATAGTTTGATAAAACAATATGTTGCTCTTTTAAAAACAGAAAACGTTAAGCTAGAATTTTCTGATGATGGTATCGATGCGATTGCCAATATGGCTTCAGAAGTTAATAACACTGTAGAAAATATTGGTGCTAGAAGACTTCATACTATTATCGAAAGAATATTAGATGATATTAGTTTTACAGCAACAGATAGAGCGGGTGAAAAAATAATAATAGACTCTGATTATGTAAAACACAATCTAGATGAACTTGTTAAGGACACAGATTTATCTAAATTTATTCTCTAAAAGCTATAAATATCCCAACTCTTTCATCTCTACTTTAAAACTATTTTCTATTTTTTCTTTAATGTTTGGAGCGATCATTTTTTTCCAATCATTTTTTTCTCCTAAATTAAAAAAATTTATTTTTTTTCCTGTCTTTTTATCAACCTTACTCTCATTAAATCCAACTTCCTTTTCTAAAGTCTTCATTCTTTCAAAAGAAGTTGAATCTATTACATTTTTAAATTTAACCTTATCTAACTCAAAATTTTTTTTGTTTAGCCTATGTATAAACTTTAAAATTTTTAAAAATATTTCTTCCTTCTTGTGTATAAGATCCTCATATTTAATTAGTAAATATTTTCCCTGAGACTTGAAAGACCGCCAGCTTTTGTAATTGCTTGCCCATGTACCAGTGTAAAGTGTAGTTCTCTCTGTGTAATTAAAACTGTTTAAATTTCCTTCTACACACCATGAATTAGTAAGAACATCTGTTGCATCATCAGTTGTTAATGCTTTATGATTAGCTAACGAGGTTACAACATTTCTAGGATCTCTTACAATATAAATTACTCCTAGAGTATTATTTAAATCTGTAAAAGCATTATTTTCAATATTAAAAAGATAACTGTGAGTTTTTAAAAACTGTATAGATTCTCTTTTATTAAATGATTGTTGCACCCTAACATAATTAGCAATTACTTCTTTTTCATTTCTTATATCAATGCCCAAATCTTCAAATAATTTAATATTAGGAAATTGTTTAATATTTTTTATTAAACTAAAATTATAAATTCCATCCTTAGAGAAAAAATAAGATGCGAGTAATGATCTGACTAAAGTGTTTCCACTTTTGGGATATGATGCTAACCAAATAAACATGAGTATAAACAAATTATTATCGTAAATTTATTAATGTGTAAAACCAAAAGATATAAATAACCCAGATAAAACCAAAGCACATGATTGCTCATATTTCTTTTTTATATTTTATACCAAAAATTTTTCTTCCGTAACTTTTTCTAAATATTACATCAAGTTCTGGGCGAACCGGGTCATCTGTTATGTTGCATGATTTAAGTTCAACTAATTCAGCAACTTTTATACAACTAAAAAGTTGTCTATTTTTTATCAATCTTTCTTTTTTTTAAAATATTTAATTTTCGCTTGATTATATTCATTTCTTAAGTGGCTACTTAAATTTATTTTTATTTTTAAGATAGATATAAAAGGCTCCACTACCACCATCTTCAATTTTAGCATCTGTTGTTTCAATAATAAATTGGGTTAAACTTTTATTTTTTTCGATAAATTCAGGAACTGAATATTTTAGTATGCTCAAATCTTTTGAGAGATAAGGATTTTCTATATTTTTAGATCTTAGTCCTTTACCTGTAATCACTATTATTTTAGTAACATTTTCATCAAAACATTTTTGAATAAATTGTTCTATGGCCTTATTTGCTTCTTCAATAGTGTAACCATGCAAATCTATTTTCTTTATCTTCTCGTATCTTATATTTTTTTTAAGAATAAAATCTTTATTGGGAATTTTACCTTTGGTGTTTAGAAAATTTTCCCAGTCCTGTTTGTTTTTATCTGGGTTATTTATATCTTTTTGTTTTACAGAATTTTTATTAAAAGTTTTTTTTTTATTGTTTAGGAAGTTTTCCCAATCTTCTTTATCTTTGTCTGTTATCTTCTTAATCAATTAGGTAATAGTATTAATTAATAACCAATTTGGATTTGATGATTTAATATTTTTTGAGAAAACCCAAGTGTCATAAACGGTTTTGATTTTCTCACTATCTCCTGACACAATCTTTTTATCTTTGTCTTTTATGCATGTTATAATTTCACTAACAAAATCCACTGTAACTTCTAAATTGTCTTCAATTTTTTTATGCGTTTTAATTACAGCTGACTTAATCCCTATAAAAGTTATTTCAGCAAAATGACCTTTGTTAGCTCTATCTTCAAGCGCCTCTTTAAACTGACCATAAATTTTTTTACTTAAAAGCGGTTTACTTGCTATCAGCTTATTATCACTATCACTAAAATCTGTAATAATTGTTTCATAAGCAATTTTTGCACCTTTTAAAAATTCCTTTTGTGACACTTCATCAAAATTTTCACTAATTGGTTTTGGAGTTATATTTGTTTTTTGAAATTCTTTTTCAAATTGTGTTGGCATTTTCCCTTCGAAACCAGTTTTTTTACCAAGTATTCCTCTTAGACGAAGAAAAATAAAACCAGCAATCATTGCTAAAAGAATAATATCTATGTACTCAAAACTATAACTCATAATTTAATAATATTTACTATGTTGATTAATTACAACTAGCAATTTAGACTAAGGACAAATGAACACATTTTTATTATTATTAGTTGGTATTCCAATCCTTGAGATTTATTTGTTTATCAAGCTAGGTTCTCAAATTGGAGCCTTTAACACTATTTTACTTATCTTTATTACGGCCTTTTTTGGGGTTATCTACGCCAGATATGAGGGCTTTAACACTCTTAAGTCCGGGATGTCTCAAATGGTAAAAAATGAATTGCCAGTTTATGAAATTATTTCTGGTGCAGCTTTAGCATTTGCAGCATTACTTTTGATTTTACCTGGTTTTGCTACAGACTTGTTGGGTTTATTAATAATATTTCCACCAACAAGAAAATTGATATTTAAAAAAGTATCAATTAAACAAAAGCCCATAAATAAAAAACAAGATTTTATAAATGGTGAATTTGAAGATATAGAGGATGAAAATGACAGAAAATTATAAAATTATTGGAAGTTTTATTAAAGATATGTCGAGTGAAACCCCTGACACTCCAACATACGTATTTGTAAGAGATAAAATTTCTAAATACAAATTAAACATTGATATTAATTCAAAGGCAGTGAAAAATGGAATTATTGAAGTCAACACAATCTTAAAATTTTCAGATCAGCCTGAAGTTTTAAAAAAAGCACATTTTGAGATAACTTATACATCTATAGTTAAAGTAGATGAAAAGGTTTCTGATAAAAAAGAAATGGAAAAAATTATTCTATGTGATGTGCCTAATAAAATTTATCCTGACTTAGAGAGAATATTTTTAAACTTATTAACTGAGTCAGGTTATCCTGGAATAAAATTTGAAAAAAAAATTGATTTTACTGAATTATACAAACAAAGAGCTAATTAAAAAAATTCTTCTTTAAACTATTTTTTAAATATTCTTTATGAAGTTTAAGTTCTGTTTCTGATGGTTTAACTACTTTTTTATAATACTGATTTGTGTCATTGGAGTTTATTATTATTTTTTCATTATCTTCATTTTTAAAATTTAAAGTTGGTTCTTTTTGATCAAGAAGATTAATATAAACTTTAGCTAATAGATCACAGTCAATAAGAGCAGTATGTTGTGTTCTTTTTGAGTTATCTATTCTGTATCTTTTGCACAACGCATCAAGACTTATTGGAGAGCCTGGAAATTTATCCCTGGCTAAAGCAAGTGTATCCACAACATTTTCACTATTTAATTTTGGCTTACCTAGCAATGATAATTCGTTGTTTAAGTGAGATAGGTCAAATTCAGCATTGTGTATTACAAGTCTCTTATTTTCTATAAAACCCAAAAACTCATCAACTATATCTCCAAACTTTTTATGGGTAGATAAAAATTCATCTGTATAACCATGAACTTCTAGGGCTTTTTCAGAAACTTTTCTTTCAGGATTAAGATAGCAGTGAAATCTATTTTTAGTTGGTATCAAATTTTCTAACTCGATGCATCCAATTTCTACAATTCTATGTCCATCTCTAACAGATAGTCCTGTCGTTTCAGTGTCTAGTATGACTTCTTTCATTTTATATAATTTCTTTTAGTATTTTTTTTACACTTTTCTTAACAAGCTTATTAGTAAAATTATTTTTAATAACATGATTGGCTTTTTTCTTTTTATAACTTAGTGGTAACTGTATTTTTTTAAATTGATTATATAAATTTAAATTAAAATTATCTCTTTTTTTGAGTCTTTTTATAATCTCACTTTTTTTTGACTGAACAAAAACTATTATATCACTTTTTTTATTTAATTTATTTTCTAATAAAAGAGGAATGTCTAAAATTATAGCTTTTCTTTTTTTATTTTTTTTTAAAAAAACAGTTAATTTCTTTCTAACTTCTGGATGAATAATTTTAGTAATTTTTTTTAAATTTTTTTTACTGCCCTCTATTGCTTTTATAATTTGTATTTTGTTTGCTGGAAATACTGAAAAATATTTAGGTAAATTTTTTTTTAATTTTCGAAAACAATTTTTGTTTTTTTTATATATGTTTGCTACTTCTTGATCTGCATTAAAAACTGGATAACCAAAAAGTTTAGCAATATGACTTTTTCCAGAACCAATATCTCCTACAACTGCAATTTTAATCATACATCTAAAAGATTAATTGTTTCATTGTCTACTTCTGGAACAACTTTATGCCAGATAAAAAAGGCTTTTTGAGCTTGATAAATAAACATCATTTTACCATTTTTTGTTATTCCACCATATTTTTTTGCATTTTTTAAAAAGTTTGTTTCTGGTGGATTATAAATTACATCATAAAAAAATTTATCTTTGCTTATTTGTTGATAATTAATATTAATTTCATCTTCTTCTTTTAATCCAATGCTTGTTGCGTTTATGATTATATCAAAATCTAAAATTTCTCCCCATTTAATTATTTCAATTTCTGGAAAATTTTTCTTCAACTCTATTGCCTTTAATTCTGTTCGATTACTTAAATAAATTTTTTCAATTTGCATTTTTTTAAGCGCAATAATAATTGAAGGAACAACCCCACCCGCCCCAAGTATTAGAGCTTTTTTATTTTTAATCTTTTGCTCTATTTTTTCTAAACTAAGTTTAAAGCCTTCAATATCAGTATTATCACCTATAATTTTATTATCTCTTTTATAAATTGTGTTTACCGATTGAGAAATTTCTGCTTCTTCACTTAGCTCATCTAAAAAAGGTATAATCATCTTTTTAAAAGGGACTGTTACGTTTAACCCATGAGTTTTTTCTTCCCTAATATTAAAAATTAAATCATCTATCTCATTATTATTTAAAAGTTTTTTTTCATAAACTGCATTAATTTTATATTTTTTGATCCAATAATTATGTAGTTTTGGTGACAAGCTATGATCAATTGGATTTCCTATAACTAAAAAATTTTTTTTCATTTTATAATTTTAAAATATTCTTTAATTTTTTTAACTGGAAGGCCCATGATTGTATCTTCATCTCCTTCTATCTTTGAAAATAAATTTCTTCCTTCTCCTTCAATTTGATAAACATTATAAGCATAGAGATCCTTATCAGAAATTTTTTTCAGGTAGTTCTCTAATTCTAAAAAAGTCATATTTTTCATGGTTAATGAGGCTTTATCAGTGTAATTCCATATCATCGATCCACCCCTTGATATACAAACTGAACTTATCAATTGATGAGTTTTTCCATTCATCTTTTTAAGTATTCCTAGGGCCTCTACTCTATCGTTTGGCTTTGATATTATTTCACCTTCTAAATCTATTACACTATCTGCTCCAAGAACTATTTCTTCTATAAATTTTTGGCTAATTTTATTAGCTTTTAATTCTGCTAACTTTTTTGAAATAATTGTTGGAGTTGCCTTTTCTTTTTGTAAACTTTCTTTAACACTATCCTCATCCACATTGGATGGTTCTGTTTTACACTTAATGTTATTTGCCTCTAAAATCTTTTTTCTCACACCACTTTTTGATGCAAGTATTATTTCTTTAACCATTATTTTTTTTTATTTCATATATTTTAATTATTGATGCTGCAGTTTCTTCAACTGATTTTCTAGTAACATCAATTGTTGGCCATTTGTATTTGATAAATGTTTTCTTAGCTTCATTAATTTCTTTTTCTATCTTATTGATATTTGTATAATTTGTGTTTTCTTTTTCTTTAAGTGCATTCATCCTATTTTTTCTAATATCAACTAATCGCTGAGGTTCAGTTGTTAAACCAACTACACAAGAGAGATTAGGATTCTTTTTTAAGCTTTCTGGTATTGATTGCTCATTTACTAAAGGAATATTTAAAGTTCTATAACCTCTGTTAGCAAGATAAATTGAAGTTGGTGTTTTGCTTGTTCTGCTTACCCCCAATAATATCAAATCTGCTTTATCTACATCTTCAACAAGGTTTCCGTCATCATGAGCCATGGTAAACTGGATTGCCTCTATTCTTTCATAATACTCCTCGTTTAAAGCATGTTGCCCGCTTGGAACGTGGGATGCTTTTTGATTTAAAAGTTTAGAAAAATTCATTATTAAATTTCCCAAAACACTAAAGCATGGAATTTTCTTTTCATTTCCCTTGTTTGCTAAAAATTTTGCAAGTGAAGTGTCAACAATCGTATATAAAATTATTGCATTATCATTTTTTGTTGCTTCATCAATTATTTTAGTAGCTTGATTTTCTGTTCTAGTAAAAAAATAAGATTTAACATCATACTCTATGTTTTTAAATTGAGCTTTAATCGCTAGAAAAACTCTATCTAGTGTCTCACCTGTAGAGTCAGAAATAAGGTATATTTGATATGTATTACTCATGAATAAAATGTTGATAATTAAGTATTATTTTTATCATTCTTTAAAATAATCTTGTTTGTTATTTTTCTTTGTAAAAACCCATTTTTATAAACATTAATAAACATGTGAAGCATTAATATACATTTTATCTAACAATATTAAATAAACCCGTAAATTTAAGATTATATAACAGTTCTATAAATTATTAATTGTTGATAAATCGTGTATAAAAACTGAAAAACAATTAATTACCATTATTCACATACTATATAACTAATACTATAATTAAATATCTACTTATTATTATGACACCCATCCAAGAAACCATAATAAACAAAAAAACTAATAATTCTCCAATATGGTTAATGAGACAAGCAGGTAGATATTTACCAGAGTTTAGGGAAATTAGAAAATTAAATCCAGATTTTATAAATTTATGTTTAAATGAAAACCTATCTTCAGAAATAACCTTACAACCTCTTAAAAGATTCGATCTAGATGCTGCTATAATTTTTTCAGATATTTTAATGATTCCATATGGATTAAACCAAGAGGTAAAATTTAAAAAAAATTTTGGTCCAAAACTGGGTTCATTAGATTTAAAAAAAATATCTAAGATTGATGAAATTGATTTTATAGAAAAATTATATCCAGTTTATAAATCAATCAAAAAAGTTAGTGAAGACAATTTAATAAAAAATAAAAATTTAATAGGATTTGTGGGTGCACCATGGACACTGTTAGTTTATATGATTAATAAACATTCCCCAAAAAAAGAATTAGTAAAAGATTTTTTTAAAGATGAATTTTTAATAAATAGAATTTTAATAATTTTAGAAAAATTTTTGAAATTACATATTGACCAACAAATTAAAAATGGTGCTACAGTAATTCAAATTTTTGACAGTTGGGCTGGTCTCTTAGAAGAAAAAGACCTACCAAACTATGTATATGTGCCAACACTAAATTTAGTGAATTATATTAAATCATTAAATATTCCTGTAATTTGTTTTCCAAGAGGAATAAAAAATTATAAAAATTATTGTGATATTGTTAAACCTGATGCAGTTAATATTGACTATGATGTTGATCCTGTTTCAATATGTAGAGAAATAAAAATACCAGTTCAAGGAGGTCTTGATCCTAAAGTTTTATTAACGGATAAAGAAAATTTGAAAAAAGAGACTTTGAAGTATTTAAACACCTTTAAAGATCATCCCTATATATTTAATTTGGGTCATGGGGTGTTGCCTGAAACCAATCCAGATATGGTAGAGTATTTGGTTAAAACAGTGAAAGATTATTAAATGAAAAAAGCAGTAATTTTATTTAACCTTGGTGGTCCTGATAAAATTGAAAATGTAGAGCCGTTTTTATTTAACTTATTTAATGACCCTGCAATTTTAAATTTACCAACTATATTAAGATACCCTTTGGCAAAACTAATATCTAACAGAAGAGCACCCGTTGCTAAAAAGATCTATGAAGAGCTTGGTGGTTCCTCACCGATACTAAAATTAACCAAAGAACAATCAGAAGCACTTGAAATAAAACTAAACCAAACTGAAACCGATAGCGAATATAAATGTTTTATTGTAATGAGGTGTTGGAACCCTAGAGCAAATGATGTGATCAAAGATGTTCAATTATTTAATCCCAAAGAAGTTATTTTAATGCCCCTTTATCCACAATATTCTGCCGCAACTTCCGGGTCTTCAATTAAAGAATGGAAAGATGTCTGTAAAAAAAATAACTACAAAGTTAAAACAAGCACAATTTGCTGTTATCCAACAGATCAAAATTTTATCAACGCACACACAAAAGAAATAGTAAAAAAAATTAAGAATCTTAAAAACTTTAAACTAATATTTTCTGCTCATGGCCTGCCAGAAAAAAATATTAAAAAGGGAGATCCATATCAATGGCAAGTAGAACAATCTGTTAAAAAAATAGTTGAGAATTTGAACATTGAAAACTTAGATTGGATATTAAGTTATCAAAGTAGAGTTGGTCCACTGAAATGGATAGGACCATCCACAGAAGATATAATTATTGAAAATTCTAAATTTGGTAAGCACATTGTTTTGGTCCCTATCGCATTTGTTTCTGAACACTCAGAAACATTGGTTGAACTAGATATAGAATATAAGGAGATAGCAGAAACTAATGGATGTAAAAATTATACACGTGTTCCGGCTCTTGGCACTAATGAGGATTTTATTAAAGCAATGTCGGAGTTGATAATAAAAAAAAATGAATATAAGTTTAGTGAAAATCTTTATCCTCCGAAAATTCAGTGTCCTTCAAATTTCAAAAAGTGTCCTTGTTTAAATTATGAATAGTTATCTTTTATTTAAAAGTCTCCATTTGATCGCCGTAATTTCTTGGATGGCTGGCCTTTTGTATCTTCCAAGAATTTTTGTTTATCATGTTGAAAATATTGATCATAAAATTTCATCCTCAATATTTAAAACAATGGAAAGAAAATTATTTTATTTCATCATGATGCCAGCAATGATTTTATCTTGGATCTTTGGATTAATATTAATCTCTGTTGTTGGCCTTGAGGTTATTTTAACACTTTGGTTAAAACTAAAATTAATATTAATAACTTTGTTGACAATTTATCATTTCTATTTAGGTAAATTACTCAATGATTTTAAACTAGATCAAAATACTAAATGCTCTAAATTTTTTAGAATAATTAATGAAGTGCCAACAATATTGCTTATTTTGGTTGTTTTTATTGTTATATTTAAACCGATCTAGACTTGAAATACTCGTTAGAGTATATATATTCAAATTATCTAACAACCTTAATCACAATCCCTCAACATGAATATTCAAGAACTCAAACTAAAATCGTCTGAACAGTTAATAGCCCAAGCAGAAAAGCTTGGGATTGAAAATGCTAGCACGCTTAGAAAACAAGAAATTTTATTTGCTATATTAAAAAAGGTTGCAGAAAAAGAAGAGATAACTGGAGCTGGAGTTTTACAATTATTACAAGATGGATTTGGTTTTTTGAGGGCAATGGAATCAAATTATTTAGCTGGACCAGATGACATCTATGTTAGCCCAAGTCAGATTAGAAAATTTGGTTTAAGAACAGGAGACACAGTTGAGGGTCCTGTTAGAGCGCCCAAAGAGGGAGAAAGATATTTTGCATTATTACAAGTAGAAAAAATAAATTTTGAAGAACCAGAAAAAGCTCGTCACAAAATTGCGTTTGACAATTTAACTCCACTCTACCCAAACAAACAAATGGTGATGGAAGTTGAGACAACCAAGATTGAAAAAAAACCAGATTTAACTCCAAGATTAATCGATCTTGTAAGTCCAATTGGAAAGGGCCAAAGATCAATAATTATATCTCCTCCCAAGGCAGGTAAGACAATGATTTTACAAAGTATTGCAAATTCAATTGCAAAAAACTATCCAGAAAGTTACTTGATGGTTTTATTGATTGATGAAAGACCAGAAGAAGTAACGGATATGAAAAGAACAGTTAAGGGTGAGGTTATCAGTTCTACTTTTGATGAGCCTGCATCAAGACACGTAGCTGTTGCAGAAATGGTAATTGAAAAAGCAAAACGATTAACCGAGCATAAAAAAGATGTAGTAATTTTATTAGATTCGATCACAAGGTTGGGTAGAGCTTATAATGCAGTAATTCCAAGTTCTGGTAAAGTATTAACAGGTGGAGTTGACGCGAATGCTCTTCAAAGACCAAAAAGATTTTTTGGTGCTGCAAGAAATATTGAAGAAGGTGGATCTTTAACAATCATCTCAACAGCATTGATTGATACTGGATCAAGAATGGACGAAGTAATTTTTGAAGAATTTAAAGGAACCGGAAATAGTGAAACAGTTTTGGATAGAAAAATTGCCGAAAGAAGAATTTATCCAGCAATTGATATAACTAAGTCTGGAACAAGAAGAGAAGAATTATTGTTTGATAAAGATGACCTTTCAAAAATGAATGTACTAAGAAGAATTATCAGTCCTATGGGAACAATGGATGCTATTGAATTTATCAATTCAAAACTTAAAGAAACAAAAAGTAATTCAGATTTCTTTAGTTCAATGAACAAACCAGCCTAAGTTCTAATGTTTGATTTAGATAATAAATAAGTTAATTTAGGTTTTTTTATTAAAAATTTCCAAATATGACTTTTCCAAATTTTCAGTGAATCTTTCACTGTTGAATAAGTAGCTATCTTTTATTTGAGTTTGAATTTTATTTTTTAATTTAACTAATTTTGACTTATTGTTAGCTAAATTTACAGCAATATTTTCGTAATCTAAATTATTTGTTGCAACAAGTTCTTTTAAATCAATAGAAGAATAAACACTGGCTCCAACTCTTGAGGGAAAAGATGCGCCCTTCCTTATTATCATTGGTAAGTGTGCTTTTAAATAATCATAAATAGTCGAGTGTGAATTGTATGGATAAGTATCAAGAAATATATCTGCTAATTTTAGTCTTTCAACATGATCACTTATATTGTTAATATGGTCTGCAAAGATTATTCTTTCTGGATTCAAACCTCTTTTTTTTGCTTGATGCTTCAAGTTTTTTTTTGCTGTTTCATTATTTGATTTAATCCAAAGCACACTTTTTTTAGTTCTTTTTAAAATTTTTATCCATACATCAAAAATTTCAGGATTAATCTTGTGAGGATTATGAAAAGCACAAAATACAATTTCTTTTTTAGGTAAATTTAATTCTGATCTGGAAAATTGTTTTTTTGATTTTTTTAAAAATAAATTGTTAGAATTTGGAATATAACATGTAGGTAAATAGGATACTTTTTCTAAATAGTGCTTTTGGTCAATTTTTGGTATAACTGTGCTATCAGCAATAATATAATCTATAGATTTTAGTCCCATAGTTCCAGGATAACCCAAGTAGTTAATTTGTATTGGTGCAACTCTATTATAAAATATACTTGTACGTGAGTATTTTGTTAAACCACTTAGGTTTACAGCTATGTCAATTTTTTCTCTATCAACCAGTCTAAGTATATTCTCATCAGACATATCACTAATTTCATAAAATTTTGTAAAATATCCAACCACTGAATCTTTCCAAATATTTTTTTTTTCACTTGGTGTGTGGGAAAATGCATAAATTTCAAAAATAGATTTATTATGATTTTTAAAAATATTTCTCATGGTATGTAGTACAGGGTGATCATAAAAATCTCCTGAGAAATAACCTACTTTAATTTTATTATTTTTAGTTTTATTTCTTTTTAAAATAATTTTAGAATAATTTTTAAATTTATCATTTATAAAATTATTTGAGTTTTTTTTTTGTAATTCTGGATTGTCAAATAGATAGTAAATAAATAATGGATCTATAAAAATTTTATTATCTAAAATTTTTTTTTTAATTAATTTTGTTAAATTATCCAAATCTTCCCAATCAAATATAGACATTTTGTTTTCAATAATATTTTCAAGCAAATTATGAAATTCAGGATTTTCATTATAGATTTTATTTAATTCTATTAAGGAATTTTCATATTTTTTTTGAAGATTTAAAATGTACGCTTTATTACTTATTGCCTCGAAGTAGTTTTGATTGATATTTATAGCTTTGTTATAAGAATTTATAGCCTCATCATAATTTTTTAATTTTTTAAAAACATTTCCCAGATTGTTATGTGCTTTTGGGTTTAGAGGTTGAGTTCTAATAACAAAATTAAAGTCGTTAACTGCATCATTAAACTTTTCTAACTTACTTAAAGATATTCCTCTATTTATATGAGCATCAATATAGTCATCTTTAAGTTTAATTGCTTTATTGTAATTTACCAAAGCTTTTGAATATTTTTCTTTTTCAGCCAAAGCAATACCAAGATTATTGTATGCTTCTGGAAAATTTGAATTTAGTTTTATTGAGGTATCAAAATGGTTAATGGCCTCATCAAACTTTTTAAGCTGCAAAAATGTAGTACCTATCAAATAAAATAATATATAATTATTTTTATAAATTTTCACTAGATCAAGATATATTTTTTGTGATTCTTTAATTTTTCCAGACGAATGAAGTTGTTTCGCTATGTTAAATTTTTCTTCATAATTATTCATAAATAAAATTTTAAAAAGATGTTAAATTTAAGATATAGTAGATATATTTTATTAAATGACAATTTATGCTTTATCTACTGGTCCTGGAATTTCTGGAATTGCTGTTATTAGAATTTCGGGCAAAGAAACTAGAAGAACTATAGAATTGCTAACTAGCAAAAAATTACCAAAACCAAGAGTAGCAACTGTCAGAAAAATCAATAAAATCAACACTTCAGAGCTTATTGATGAGGGTATAATATTATGGTTTCCTGGCCCTGAGAGCTACACAGGCGAGGATATGGCTGAATTTCATATACATGGTAGCAAAGCAGTAATTGACGCCCTGCACCACTCTATTTCAAAAATTGAAAATTGTCGTTTAGCTGATCCCGGTGAGTTTACAAAACTTGCATTTCAAAATGGAAAAATAAATTTGCTGAAAGCAGAAAGTATTGCAGATTTAATTTCGGCAGAAACTGAAATTCAAAGACAACAAGCAATAAAAATTATGAATGGAAAATCTGCAGATAAATTTAATAGTTTAAGAGAAAAACTTTTAAAAATTTTATCTCACGTTGAAGCAAAAATAGATTTTCCAGATGAAGACCTGCCTGAAGATATTTTGAAAAATATAAAAAAAATTTCTAATGAAGTAATTTTAAATATAAAAAAAATTTTAGATGATCAGAAAGCTGGTGAAAGAATTAGAGAAGGTTTTAAGATTGCAATCATAGGACCAACCAATGCTGGAAAATCTAGTTTACTCAATCACCTCTCTAATCGAGATGCAGCAATCGTTTCAGAAATAGCTGGAACAACAAGAGATGTAATCGAGACACACTTAAATATTGATGGTTTTCCAGTTGTAGTTTCTGACACTGCAGGAATTAGAGACTCTAAAAATGAAATAGAAAAAAAAGGAATAAAATTAGCACTTGATAAAGCAGAAAATGCAGACTTAAAGTTGATCGTTATAGACGCTAAAAGTATTGATTTTAAAGGAGTTTTGAAGGAATTGATGGATGAAAATGCAATTCTTGTAGTCAATAAATCTGATCTTTTAAAAGAAGATTTAAACTCTGAAATAAAAAATTATGAACATGTTTTAATTTCAGTAAAAAACAATCTCAACGTAGAAGATTTAATTTTAAAAATTAAAGATAAATTAAAAAATAAATTTATCACAAGTGAAGATATTTTAATTACCCGTGCAAGACACAGGCAACATCTTGAACAAAGTTTAAATTATTTGAAAAACTTTGAAGAAAAAAATGAAGCTGAAGACTTTGATAAAGCTGCAGAAGATCTTCGTTTAGCAACACGACATTTAGGAATGATTGTTGGAAAAGTAGATGTCGAAGAGATATTAGGTAGTATTTTCAATGATTTTTGCATTGGCAAATAATCAACATTTAAGGGGTTTTTTAGCCTATTTTCTCTATTTTAGTAGATAACCATAACTAATTCTTCAATTTTAATCATAAAAACGTAGCCTTAATTAACTTAAGAAATATTTATTAAAAAAATACTGTCTGCTTGTAAATATTTATATCAGTTATAAATTTAACTTATGAAAAATGATTTATCATTTGAGGTAGTAGTTATTGGAGGAGGACATGCTGGCTGTGAAGCTGCTGCAGCGTCTGCTCGTCTTGGAATTAACACTGCCCTATTTACACACAAAATTGAGACTATAGGAGAGATGTCTTGTAACCCAGCGATAGGTGGTCTTGGCAAAGGTCATCTTGTTAGAGAGATAGATGCTTTAGACGGTGTGATGGGAGATGTTGCAGATAAATCAGGTATACAATTTAGATTATTAAATAGAAGTAGAGGGCCAGCGGTACAGGGGCCTAGAACGCAATCAGATAGATCATTATACCGTAAATATATGCAAGAAAAATTGATAAACTATTGTAATTTAAGCATTTTTTCTGATCCAGTGATAAAATTTATTTTTAATAAAAACTCTATAAGTGGTTTTGAAACAAAGTCAGGTAAAAAAATTTTATGTGGTAAGTTAATCTTAACAACGGGCACATTTTTGAATGGTTTGATTCATATTGGTGATGAAAGAACACCAGCTGGAAGGTTTGATGAGAAGCCTTCAACAGGATTAAGCGAACAACTTGAAAAATATGATTTCAAAATAGGAAGACTTAAGACAGGAACACCACCCAGGCTTGATGCTAGAACAATTAAGTATGATAATTTAGAAGAACAGTTTGCAGATGAGGATCCTTATTTTTTTTCTTTCTTAACTAAAAAAAATTTAAACAAACAAGTTTCATGTCGGATGACATATACAAATGAAAAGGTTCATAATATAATTCAAAAAAATCTAAAAAGAAGTGCCATGTACTCAGGAAGCATACAGGGGGTTGGTCCAAGATATTGCCCTTCAATAGAAGATAAGATAGTAAAGTTTGCAGATAAGGACCGTCATCAGATATATTTAGAGCCTGAGGGGTTAAATGACCACACAATATACCCAAATGGAATATCTACTTCACTACCTGAGGATGTTCAACAAGAAATATGTAACAATATCAGTGGTTTAGAAAATGTAAAGATAATTAGACCCGGTTATGCCATAGAATATGACTATATCGACCCAAGAGAACTATTTTTAACTCTTGAAACTAAGAAAATTCAAAATTTATACCTTGCTGGTCAAATAAATGGAACAACAGGATATGAAGAAGCTGCGGCCCAGGGATTAATCGCAGGAATTAATGCTGCGTTATCTTTTAAAAAAGAAGAGCCATTTATTTTGGATAGATCAGATGCATATATAGGAGTTATGATAGATGATTTGGTAACAAAAGGTGTTGCAGAGCCTTATAGAATGTTCACATCAAGGGCAGAATATAGACTAAGTTTGAGAGCAGATAATGCAGACCAAAGGTTAACAAATAAAGGAATTAAAATTGGATTAATATCAAAAGAAAGAGAGAATATTTTTAAAGATAAAGAACATAAATTAGGAATAATATCTAAAATAATGTCTGAATCATCAATATCTCCAACAAAAATAAAGAACTTTGATATTAAAATTGCAAAAGATGGCATTTTAAGGAAATCTAATGAAATATTAACTCAAAAAGGTGTTGATATGAAAAAAATTAGAGAAATTTGGCCTGAAATTCCTTATTTTGATAAAAAAATAGATGAGCAAATTGAAATAAATGCTCATTACAGAGGCTATCTTAAAAAACAAAAAGCAGATATACTAGCATTTAAAAGAGACGAAAATTTAGTTATACCTGAAAAAGTTAATTATGATGATCTTTCTGGACTATCAAATGAGGTAAAAGCCAAATTTAAAAAAATAAAACCAAAAACTATGGGACAGGCACTGAGAATTGATGGAATAACTCCAGCTGCCGTATATATTTTGTTGTCACATGTAAAAAGAAAGTCTATTAAGCTATTAGCTTAATGGAAGAAATTTTTAAAAAATATTCACTGCTAAAAGATCAAAATGTTCCACGTGAAACATTAATTGAGTTTGAGCTATTTATATCCATGCTACAGCATGGAAATGATAAAATTAATATAATAAGTAAAGAAACAGCGAAAAATGAAGTTATTAGAGCACGTCATATAATTGATTCAGCGCAAATTATTGAATTTGTTGATTTAAATAGTAGTAGAATAACAGATTTAGGTTCAGGTGGTGGTATGCCAGGTATAATTATATCAATTATGATTAAAAATCAGAAAAATTCGATTAAAGTTCACTTGTATGAAAAAAGTCACCATAAAAGTTCTTTTTTAAGAAAAGTATCTAGAGATTTAAAATTAAATACTGAAGTTATGCAAGAAAATATTTTTGAAGCAGAAAATTTAGACTCGGGTACAATAATGGCAAGAGCCTTTAAACCTTTACCAATAATTTTAGATTTAGTTTATAAAAATTTTAACAGTTATAAAAATTTAATTGTATTCATGGGAAAAAACGGAGAAAAAGTTTTAGAAGAAACTTTAATGAATTGGGATTTTGATTTTGAAAAAAAAAAAGTATTACGAGCGAAGATTCATTTTTATTAAATATAAAAAATATAAAAAAAAAAATTAAAAACAATTATAAAACTAAATGCAAATTATTTCTGTAATAAATCAAAAGGGTGGAGTTGGAAAAACAACAACAGTAATTAATCTTGCAGCAGGTTTAGCACAACAAGAGAAAAAAGTTTTGGTTATTGATCTAGATCCACAAGGAAACGCTACTACGGGTCTTGGCCTTTCCAATTTGGAAGGCTCGACGGATACTATTTATGGTGTGCTGAATGGAACAAGAGTCATATCTGATGTGATTAGAAAAACTGAGATTAAAAATTTGGATATTATCACTTCGAATGTAGATTTATCTGGACTTGAGGTTGAGACAGCTGATGATAGCATGAGAGCATTTATTTTAAAACGCGAATTAACCGCTTATTTAAATGATTCTAGAGCAACCTATGATTATGTGCTTATAGACTGTCCGCCATCACTAAGCTTGCTTACGGTTATGGCTCTTGTGTCTTCTCACTCACTATTAGTTCCACTGCAGACCGAATTTTTTGCTTTAGAGGGTTTAACCCAGCTAATGAAAACCATAGAACGGATAAAAGTTAATTTAAATCCTGAATTAAAAATTAGAGGCATACTTTTAACAATGTTTGATAAAAGAAATAAGCTATCCACACAAGTTGAAAAAGAAGCAAGAGACTATTTTAATGAAAAAGTTTATCTAACAGTGATCCCAAGAAATGTTAGACTGTCTGAGGCACCATCTCATGGCATGCCAGTTTTAATGTATGATAAATCTTGTCCTGGTAGTAAATCATATTTTAACTTTACAGATGAGTTTATTAATCAAGAACAAAAAATAGGGAGCGCCGCATAATGGATGCAAATAAAATAAAAAAAGGCCTAGGTAGAGGTTTGTCATCTTTAATAGGTGAAACAAAAGCAGAAATAAATGTCAATACAGTTTCGATATCTGATCTCGTAAGTAATAAATTTCAACCAAGAAAAACATTTGATGAGGAAAGTTTACAAGATTTAACTAACTCAATAAAAGAAAGAGGCATTATTCAGCCAATTATGGTCAGAAAATTTAGTGAAGATAACTCAAAGTATGAGATAATTGCAGGTGAGAGAAGGTGGTTGTCAGCACAAAAAGCAGGACTACACGAAGTTCCAGTGGTTATAACGAACATAGATGATTTAAAATCTTTAGAATTTGCAATTATTGAGAATGTTCAAAGAAATGATTTAAATGCAATAGAAGAGGCGCAAGGTTATCAGCGTCTTATTGAAGAGTTTTCATATGATCAAGAAAAAGTAGCCCAATTTATTGGAAAAAGTAGAAGCCATATTGCTAATTGTTTGAGATTACTTAACCTTCCACAAGCAGTTTTAAAGTTAATTGAAACTCAAAAACTATCAGCAGGACATGCAAAAATTTTAGTAGGTCTGGATAATGCAGAGTTTGTTGCAAATAAAATAATTGAAAAAAATCTCTCGGTTAGACAGTCAGAAAATTTTGTTAAAATATTTAAAACTAAAAAGCACTCTCTTAAAGCATCTAAGGATATTAACTTACAAGTCTTAGAGAACTCAATTAGAGAAAAAATTGGTCTCAATGTTTTAATTAAAAATAAAAAAAATAATTCAGGATCTTTATTATTAGAATATAAAGATTTAGATCAGTTGAATAAAATAATTGAGATTATTAAATCTAATTATTAGTTTTTTTTGAATTATTAATTATAAAATCTGCCAATATATTTTTAGCAAGCACTGAGTTTTTTTTAGCTAAAAGTTCAATTTCATTAGTTTTATAAATTAACTGCTCTAATCCATCTTTTTTCCAAGACCTTATTTGCTGAGCAACAAGAGGTTTGTCTTTCCAAAAAATTGGTGGTTTACAAGCAGAAATTGCTTGATCAATATTGTTTTTTTCATCAACCAATTCATGAATTTTAACTAGTCTTTTTAGTTTAGCTAATAATGTTCTAATAATTATGATATTATCTTCGTCTGAATAGTTATTTTCACCTAAAATAGTGACAGTTTTCCTAGTATTTTTAGCAAGTGAGTGATCCACGAGTTCCGAGGCGCTATAATTGTCTGCAAGGTTAGTTAACTTAATTATTTCTAGAATGTTCAAATTTTTTTTATTTAATGAAAAATTTTCAATCTTTTCTAATTCGTTATTCAGATTTTTTCTATCACCCCTACTTCTTTCTACTAAGACATTAATTAATTGCTGAGATATTGGGATTTTTTTATTTCTAAAAAAAAGACTAATAATTGAATTTAAAGTTTGATTATTATCTTCATAAAATGGGATGCATACAATTGATTTTTCTTTTTCGAATAGTTTTCGTAAAGTAGATTTTTTTTCTAAATTTTTTGAATTTAAGATAATTTGTATATCTTCAGGGTTTTTTCCCATCAACTCTTCTATGATTGTTTTAATTTTATCTGTAGCTCTATTAATAATTATGAGTTTTTCATTATCAAAAAAGGATTTAGTAAGAACGCTATTAAAAAAGATATTAATATCATCTAGTATCTCTTTTTCTTCATATCTATGAATTTTATCTTGATAGTTTTTTTCAAATAAATTTTTAATATTCTCTTCTTTTAGACCTTCATTATCACCATAGAATAGATAAAATTTATAATTATTTAGTTTTATTTTGTTTAATTCAAACGACTTTAGTATCATTGAATATTAGATAGTTTAAAAATTAATTTATCAGAAGCTGCTTCAGCCAAATTATTTTTAATATCTTTTTCATGCTGTCTCAATTCAAATTTATTAGAAGTATTATTGTAATTAAAACTTTCCAAAATTATAAAATTGCTTTTAAATTTATTATTCATCAAAACTTCTACATTAATAGAAATTGAATTTTTAAAGGATGTGGCATCACCGGCAGTATTTTTTGACAAAATTATTTTTTCTGAAGTGCTAGAAATTCTTAGTATAAAATCTTTCTCTTTTTTATCCTGAGCATAGTTATTCAGTTTTTCTTTGATCTTTAGGTTAATTGTTTTATCTCCGACAAAGCTTAAATCACTCACTGTAAAATCATAATTTACTGAATTTTTTTTGGAGTATATTGCTTCATACCCACAAGATGATAGTAACAATAAAAGAAGAAATATAATTTTTTTTTGAAGCATATCTTATAGTATAATATTTATAAGTCTGTTGGGTACAAATATTGATTTTTTTATTACTTGGTCTTTTAAAAATTTTTTAATTTCCAGGTTTGTTTTTACGATCTCTAAAATTTCTTTTTCAATCACATCTCTTTTTACTTTTAAAACAGCTCTTTTTTTGCCATTTATCTGAACAACAAAGTTAATATCTTCTTCTATCAAATCTACCTTTGAAATTTTTGGCCAATTTATTTTATTTTCATTAATGGTACTTAAACATTCATTTGAAAAATGGGGAATAAATGGATTCATTAGAATCAAAATTTTTTTATAGTTATCAATTAAAATTTCTTTTTTTATAGGTTTGTCTATTTCTTTAATTAAAAAATTATACATTTCATAAAGGTTAGCAACTATTACGTTATAATGAAATTTTTCTAGGTTTTGGGTTATTTTATTAATTAGTTGATTAGTAAATTTAGTTAAATCTTTACCTTCATCGTCTTGGTCATTATCTTTTATTTTATCTAAAATTTTAGAATTTAATGTCCATAGTTTTTGAACAAATTTAAATGACGCTAACATTCCCTGATCAGACCATTGCACATCTTTTTCTGGAGGACTGTCTGATAAAATAAATAATCTAACAGAGTCTGCCCCATAATTTTTTATTATATTCTCTGGATCAATAGTATTTTTTTTAGATTTTGACATAGACTCTGTCGGTCCAACAACCACCTGCTCTGATGAGCTGTCCTTTTTGAAAAATTTTTTACCATCTTCTGAAATTACCTCATCAGGACTTAACCATTTATTGTTTTGGTCTTTGTAAGTTTCGTGACAAACCATTCCTTGTGTAAATAATCCATCAAATGGTTCTTTTAATTTAAAATCATCATTTTTATAAGAGAGTGCTTGCATAAAAAACCTTGAGTATAATAAATGTAAAATGGCATGTTCAACACCTCCGATATATTGGTCAACTGGCATCCAATAGTTAGCCTCTTCTTGAGTAAATCCACGATCTAAATTATTTGGTGAACAAAACCTTAAAAAATACCAAGAAGAATCTACAAAAGTATCTAATGTATCGGTTTCTCTTCTATATTTTTTGCCATCTAAGATAAAAAATTTCCAGCTATCCTCAGAGTCTAAAGGGTTTCCTGTATTATTTAATTTTTTAATTTCTGGAAGTTTAACTGGAAGCATATTTCTTGGAATTTTAACAGGTTGATCATTTTCATCATAAGCTATTGGAATGGGACAACCCCAATACCTCTGTCTTGATATACCCCAATCTTTTAATCGATAATTAGTTTTTTTTGTCCCCAAATTATTCTTTTCAAGAAACTCAATAGTTTTAACTATAGATTCACTTGGAACCTTTAGACCATCAAGGAATTTAGAGTTATAAAGATAGCCTTCGCCTGTGTAAGCTTCTTTATCTATCTTAAAATCATTTTCCTTTTCAGGTTTAACAACAGGTGTAATTCCTAAGTTATATTTTATTGCAAAATCTAAATCTCTTTGATCATGAGCTGGACAACCAAAAACTGCACCAAGTCCATAATCCATCAATACAAAATTTGCAAAATAAACAGGAACTTTAATACTCTTATCCAGTGGGTTAATTGCAATCAGATCTGTTTTAAAACCAAGCTTTTCTGCAGAGGCAATAGATTCTTCTGTAGTACCTGTCTTAGAACATTCCTTTTTAAATTCTTGAAACTTTTTATCTGTTTCATAATATTTAGCTAAAGGGTGATCAACTGAAAGAGCTAGAAAAGAAAAACCAAATAAGGTATCTGGTCTTGTTGTATAACACTTTATATTATCAATAGGTTTGTTGCTTTCTATTTTAAACTCTATTTCACAACCAAAGGATTTTCCAATCCAATTTTTTTGCATTACCTTAACTTTATTAGGCCAGTTATTTAAATCATCTAGACCTTCTAAGAGTTCCTCAGAAAATTTTGAGATGTTAAAAAACCATTGATTTAGTTTCTTTCTTTCCACTGTGGCGCCAGACCTCCATCCTTTGCCATCTACAACCTGTTCATTTGCAAGAACTGTTTGATCAACTGGATCCCAGTTAACATAATTTTCTTTTCTATAGACTAATCCTTTATCATACAGTTCTAAAAAGAATTCCTGTTGATGTTTGTAGTATTCAGGTGAGCAGGTTGATATTTCTTTACTCCAGTCAATCGAGAGCCCAAGTTTTTTAAGTTGAGACCTCATGGTTTTAATATTTGACTCAGTCCATGTTTTTGGATCTAAATTATTTTGTCTTGCTGCATTTTCAGCTGGCATTCCAAATGAGTCCCAACCCATAGGGTGTAGAACATTATATCCTTGTAGGGCTTTAAATCTGGCAAGTACGTCACCTATCGTATAATTTCTAACATGACCCATATGGATTTTACCAGACGGGTAAGGAAACATTTCTAGACAATAAAACTTTTTTTTTGTTTTTTCAATTTTAGAAGAAAACGTATTTTCTTGATCCCAATATTTCTGCCATTTATCTTCTACTGTTTTGAAATTATATCTATCCACAAAATTTAATTTTTATTTTAAATTTAAAGCTTAATATTTTTGTTTGCCTTTATACTCTTTGGAATTCTTTGCTTTTTTTTGTATCTCATAAAGCGCTGCTGTTTTTAAAATTTTCTCTTTTAATTCAGTAACTAGATTCCCTTTTTTTTCTGAAATCACGCAATTTAATTGAGGTAAACATTTTTTATTAAAAACTTTAATATCTAGTGCATCAGATCTTATTTCATTAGTTAAAAATCTTATTGATATTTTAATGCTTTCATTTGAAGCTTGATCTGTTGAATACCAATCTGTAATTATTAATCCACCACTATAGTTCACTGACACCAAGGGCATAAAATCGATCGTATCTAGCGAAGATCTCCACAATTCATTAGAGCTTGCAAATTCAAAAACTCCACCTCCAGAATTACTAAAAGTTTCTGAAAGTCTAAAGCCCCGACCTTCCTCTAAATTTTTTGCCACTCTCTTTTTTGGATCTGGATCATATTTTCTTGCGTCAGCCCCAGGAAGTTTGCCACCACATGAATTTAAAAAAATAGAAGAAATAAAAAGAATAAAAATAATTTTTAAGTTTTTAGAGGAAATCATAAATAATTTAATTGTTAATTTGGTCATTTTATACAATATATTTTAAAAAATGCTAAAAATATAAGAAAATAGCCATTTTTAAAGTGATGTATAAATACAACACTTATCAGAATTTTTACGATAAAGGTATATTTTATCTAATGAATTAGACTTAAATTGATACATATTCTGTGTTTATTATTAATAATAAAAAACAAAGTATAAATAACAACAAACAAAGGAAAAATATGAACTTAAAAAAAATAGGTTTAACAGCATTAGCTGGTTCACTTGTTGCTACATCATTAGTTGCTGGCGAAATGGCAGTTACTGGTTCAGCAAGCATGAAAGTAAGACACGTTGACGGCGGTGCTGCTAACGCAGGAAAAGCATTCTCAATGGGAAACCAACTTGAGTTTGCTGGTTCTGGAGAATTAGACAATGGATTAAATGTTTCATTATCTTTCGTACTAGACCAAAATGATGACTCGACTACAGGTGGTACAGCTAAGTCAACTAACGATGGTGCGCCATTTGATAGTCACTCAGTAACAATCAGCTCTGACGCTCTTGGAACTTTAGCGTTCCATGGTGAAGGTGGATCTTCTGCTCAATCAGCAATGGATACTACTGCAGCAGGTGATCTTTGGGATAACGGTTATGGTATAAGTTTAGCCGATGACCCTAAAGCATCAGCAACTTCAGACAATATGATCTTTTACACATTACCATCAATGGTTGATGATTTAACTGTAACAGCTTCATATACGCCACAAGGTGCAAATGCAGATTCAAGTACTGCTTTTGGACTTTCATACGCAGGTGTTGAAGGTTTAT
The DNA here is from genome assembly GCF_059417965.1 of Candidatus Pelagibacter sp. PS_16. NCBI lineage: Bacteria > Pseudomonadati > Pseudomonadota > Alphaproteobacteria > Candidatus Pelagibacterales > Candidatus Pelagibacteraceae > Candidatus Pelagibacter > Candidatus Pelagibacter sp. PS_16. The sequence goes on from NZ_CM182074.1 coordinate 1,282,153, forward strand.
CATTAAACTATGCACAAGGTGAGGATAACTCTACTGCTGCTGCATCAGTTGATGTAACTACTATGAAATTATCATATGCTTATGGACCAATTTCTGTAGGTTACAGTGATACTGAGTATGATGGAGAGTCAACTGTAACTACTGTAGACCAAGATGTTACATCTTACAATGTATCTTACACTGTATCAGAAAACATCTCTATAGCTTACGGTGAGGAAGAAATAGCTCTACCAAATGCTACTTCTGATGAAGACATCAAAGTATCAGCTATTACAGCTTCATACACAGCTGGTGGAATGACTGTTTCAGCTATGATGGGTGATGCAGACAACATGTCTCATACAACTACTGCTACTGAAGATAGAAGTATGTGGCACCTAGTTGCATCATTTGCATTCTAATTTAATTTAGAACACAAATTATTAAAAGGGCCCCTTTCTAGGGGCCTTTTTTTTGTTCAAAAAAAGAAATACCCGCAAAGCCTGAGCAATTAATTAAGCTTAATTTTTTCAAATTATCTTTTTTAATACCACCAAGAGCTACAAATGGTTTTTTATTTAAAACAGATAATAGTTTAAATCTGTTAATACCCAGGTAATTTTTATTTTTTTTAAAAATTGAAGATAAAAAAATAGTATTAACATTTTGTAATTTTTTAGTGTTAATCTCATAAATATTATGAGCAGAACCTAAAATAATAAATTTTTTTGTTAAAGAATATGAGAGGTGTTTATTACTTTTATTAAATGAAGGGATATAAGCCCCGTCCAAATTAAGTTTAACAGATAACTTTATATTATTTGCTAATAAAAATTTATTACCTTTTTTTTTACAATAATTTTTAATTTTTATAATTAATTTTTCATCTACTTTTTGATTATAATTTCTATAAATTATTGTAGTTTTTTTATCTTGTTTATCTATGTGACTTTTGTCAAATTTATTAATAAAGTAATATCTATTTAAAATTTTATTATGCATAACACTGTTAAAAATTTAATTTATATAGAAGAGTGCATTAAATCAAAAGCAAATCATGACAAATTACCTACAATTATAGCGGTATCAAAAACTTTTCCTATTGAAAATATTTTACCATTAATAGAGCATGGCCATCTTCATTATGGAGAAAATAAGGTTCAAGAAGCCCTAGATAAATGGACTGACATAAAAAACCAAAATAAAAACATTAAGCTTCATTTAATTGGTAGACTTCAAACGAACAAAGTTAAATTTGCAATACAAATATTTGACTATATCCACTCTGTAGATAGTGAAAAATTAGCAATTAAAATTGCAGAAGAACAAGTGAAACAAGAAAAAAAACCTAGAATATTTATACAGGTAAATATTGGAAATGAACAACAAAAGTCAGGAATAAATAAAGAAAAATTAAGTGATTTCTTTAACTTTTGTAAAAATTTGAATTTAGATATTATTGGTACAATGTGTATTCCGCCGAATGATGGCAATGTTGAGAAATATTTTTCTGAGATGAATAAAATAAACCAAGAATTAAATTTTAAAGAATTAAGTATGGGCATGTCAGGAGATTATCAAGACGCAATTAAAAATAATGCAACATATGTCAGGGTAGGTTCAAAAATATTTGGTAATAGAAATTAACCTATTTTAATTTTAGTTTTTTTATCAATTAGTTTTAGTAAAATTTCAAAATCTATCTTTTTTAAAGCAATACATCCTGCTGTTGGTTTATAATCATCTGTTAAATGAATAAATACTGCACTCCCTTTACCTGGAGTTTTTTTTTCATTGTGACTAATTGAAATTATATAATCATATTTATGATCTTTTCTGTGTAGATTTTCTTTAAGCTTTTTATTGCTTGTATTAATTTCTTCATTATATTTTTTATGTTTCGGGTCATCACACCAAGCCATATCTTGTTTAATAATTTTTTTATTGATTTTGCATTTTGGAATACCAACACGATCTTTTCTAAAATATAATTTTCTTAAATTAAATGACCCTTTTGGGGTTGAATGATCACCCTCTTTTTTATTAGAATTTATGCCACCTTTTCCAATGCAGCATTTAAATTTAAAGTCGTCAATTATAAGAGTGTTTTTATTTGGTACATGAATTATCATAAGTAATATTAATTATAATTATGCAAAATGTTTTTATTATAAACTTTAATTCACTATATGAAATTTTAGATGAGATGAAAGAAAATTTATCTTTTAAAATTATAAATCTTAAAAATGATGAAGATTTAGAAAAGAAACTTGATTTAAATAAATTAGATTATTTAGTAATTTCAAAAACTAGTCATAAATTGTTAAGAAATATTAATATAACTGATAAAAATTTTTTAGACATTAATGATTTGCCTTTATCATTTAAAAAATTATTAGAATTAATAAATATTAAATTAATCAAATTAAAATTTAACCAACAGTCTAAGATTACAATTAAGGGCTATGAATTAAATTTAAATTCTAAATTTTTTTCTAAAGGAAATTTAAAATTAAAGTTAACAGAGAAAGAAATTGAAATTATTTTATATTTAAATGATAAAAAAATTAAACACAGTGTTGCAGATTTACAAAAAAATATATGGGATTACTCAGCAGACATGGAGACTCATACGGTAGAAACACATGTTTATAGATTGCGAAAAAAAATAAGTGATTTATTTAAAGACGAACAATTTATATTAAGCCATAAAAATGGTTATTTTATTGACTAAAATAGCTCAATCTAGTCTAGCACCAACTTTTTGGATTATCTTTGAAGACATTTCAGTTCCTTTTTCGAGACATTCTTTTGTTGAGATATTATTAATTAGTCCATGAAGAAATCCAGCTGCAAATAGATCTCCAGCACCTGTTAAGTCTACAATTTTTAAATTTGGTTTACTTTGACATTCTACAATTTCTTGATTTTTAATAGCAATACTTCCTTTTTTGCCACGTGTAACAATCAAAAGTTTCCCTAGTTGTTTACCAAATTCAATAACATCTTCAAAGCTTTTAGCATCAATTAATGATTTGATTTCTTGTTCGTTAGCAAAAGTAATATCAAGTTTATTTTGTACTAAGTCTAAAAAATCACTTTTATGTCTTTCGACACAAAATTGATCTGATAAGGACATTGCTTTAGTGTTAGAGAATAACATGGCTTTATCAAATGCCGACTTTGGTTCTCCCTTATCCCACAAATATCCCTCTAAAAATATCATTTCACTTTCTTGTATAGCTTTTTTATTAATATCATTTTGGTTAATTTTTCCAGCAATTCCTAAAAATGTGACCATAGTTCTTTCTGCATCAGGTGTGATTAAGATTAAACAAGTCCCTGTTGGTGAGATTTCTTTTTTTTTATTATAAAAATATTGAACTTTTTCTTTGGTTAGACCCTCTTCATATTTTTTTCCTAAATCATCATCATTAACCTTGCCTATGAACCCAACATCATTTCCTAATTGTGATAAGCCAACAATAGAATTTGCAACTGACCCACCAGATATAGTTTGTTTTATTTTAAGAGTTGATAAAAGTTTTTGGAATTCTGTCTCGTCAACCAGTTTCATGGTGCTTTTTGTTAATTGATTATTTATTAAATATTGGTCATCAACTTTACAAATGACGTCAACAATTGCATTACCAATTCCTAGTATTTTCATATTAAGCTTTTTTTATTTTAACTGGTTTTTTTCGATTAGGATAACAAGTCGTGCAAATTTTACAAGTCAAACCATAACATTCCCTCGCCTTACAAAATTCTCTTCCATAATAAATTATTTGTAAATGCAATTTGCTCCATGTTTCTTCTGGGAATATTCTTTTTAAATCTTTTTCAGTTTGAATTACATTTTTGCCATTTGTTAAACCCCATCTTTGAGCCAATCTATGGATGTGGGTATCAACTGCAAAAGCTGGAACCCCAAAACCTTGAGACATAACCACACTTGCAGTTTTATGGCCTACACCTGGCAGTTTTTCGAGCTCTTCAAAGCTCTTAGGCACTTTGCCCCCATGTTTTTCAAGAAGCTGTTTAGACATTAAATAAATGCTTTTAGCCTTAACTCGAAAGAGACCAATACTTTTAATCAATTTTTCTATTCGTTTTTTTCCTAATTTTACAAAATGCTCAGGCTTATTATATTTTGGATATATATTTTTAGTTACATTATTAACATTTAGATCAGTACATTGTGCTGATAAAAGAACTGACATTAAGAGAGTAAAGTTACTAGTATGATCTAGCGGGATAGGGGTTGTTGGATAAAGTTTATTTAAAATTTTTAGTATTTTTTTTGCTTTATCTTTTTCATCCATTATCTAAAGTTCAATAAATCTCTCATCGAATAAAGTCCTGGTTTTTTATTAATCAACCATTTTGCAGCAGTTAGAGCTCCATCTGAATAAAGTGCTCTATCAAAAGCTTCATGATTTAATTTTATTATTTCTTTTCCACTAGAAAATGTAACCTCATGTTCACCAATAATTTCACCTTTTCTAATTGAATTGAAATTAATTTTTTTTCCATAAGGAAAAGATTTTTTATTTAAAAATTTTTTACCCATTAAGTTATAAAGGTTTTTATTTTTTCCATCTGCAATTCCTTTTCCCAGCATTAAGGCTGTTCCTGATGGGTAATCTTTTTTGTGTTTGTGATGAACTTCAAATACCTTGCTTAAATATTCTTCATTTAGTGACTTTGAGGCAATTTCAGTTAAATACATTAATAAATTAACACCAAGGCTCATATTCCCAGCTTTTAAAATTGGAATGGTTTTTGAAAATTTTTTAATCAAGGCCTCTTCTTTTTGATTAAATCCCGTTGTTCCAATTACTACTCTTTTTTTTAATTTAGATGCAATTTTTAAAATATCTAAAGTACAGTTTGGGACTGTAAAATCTATTATTACATCAGTTTTTTTAAAAGCTTGTTCGGTGTTTACATCAAGCTTGATACCAGCAATTTTTTTACTGATAGCTTTATTTTCTGTTAGAGCAGTTAGTTTAAAGTTATTGTTATTTTTTGAAGATTTAATAAGCTGTTGACCCATTCTTCCTAGACAGCCAGAAATAGCTAAATTAATTTTTTTCATCTAGGAAAATATTAACCTTTTTTAGTTAATTAGTCTTTAGTTTTTCCAAAAACTTTTTGCTTTTTGAAAGAATTGTTTGATACTTGGATTGGACTTTTCATTTTCAATTTCTCTAAATTTTTCAAGTAACTCTTTTTGTTCTTTATTTAAAGAAATAGGAACTTCAGTATTTACTTGGACATAAAGGTCTCCATTTCCACTACCTCTCATATAAGGCATGCCTTTACCTTTTAGCCTAAATTGTTTTCCATTTTGAGTTCCATCAGGTATTTTAATTTTAGCTTTTCCACCATCAATTGTTGGTATCTCTATTGTGGTTCCTAAAGCTGCATCAGCAATGGATATAGGAAATTCAAAGAATAAGTTTTCATCAGACCTTTTAAATAAATCATGTGAATGAACATTTACAAATAGATAAAGATCACCACTTGCTCCACCTTTAGAACCTGCTTCACCTTTTCCAGCTAATCTAATCCTAGTTCCATCATCGACACCCTTAGGTATCGTAACTGATATTTTTTTGGAGGCTTGTTTGTTTCCTTGACCATTACAATCTGTACATGGATTTGTTATTTCTTCACCAGAGCCTGCACATTGAGGACAAGTTTGTTGAACTGTAAAAAAACCTTGGTTAGATCTTACTTTTCCATTTCCACCACAAACCGTACATCTATCTGGAGAATGACCAGGTTTAGAGCCATTACCTCTACAAGTATTACATTTTTCTGTAGTTGAGAATTTTATATCTTGTTTTTTACCCTCATATGCTTCTTCGAGGGTAATAGATAAATCATATCGAAGATCAGAACCTCTATTATTAGTTTTTCGTCTTCCTCTTGATTGTCCACCGCCAAAATCTCCAAAAAAATCTTCAAATATATCTGAAAAATCAGCTCCACCAAAACCACCACCAAAGCCTCCTCCTTGTCTGCCTCCACCACCCTCAAAAGCAGCGTGGCCAAAGTTATCGTAGTTTTGTTTCTTTTCTTTATCTGAAAGGATGCCGTAAGCTTCACCGGCTTCTTTAAATTTATCTTCTGAGGCTTTATCACCTGGGTTTTTGTCTGGGTGATATTTTACAGCTAATTTACGGTAAGCAGATTTTAATTCTTCAGGGCTTGCACTTTTGCTAACTCCTAAGACGTCATAAAAATCTCTTTTAGCCATAAGTTACTTTAAGATGATAGTTGCTGTAAGTCTTAGGCGCTTTTTTCTTTATCTTCTTCTTTGCCTTCTTTGCTTTCCTCTTTAACTTCTTCAAAGTCAGCATCAACTACATTATCGTCTTTTTTTCCTTCATCATTTTTATCACCTTCTTTTGGTGAGCCTTCTTTTTTCTCTTGAGATTTATAAATTGCTTCACCTAACTTCATAGAGGCTTGAACTAAAGTTTCAGTTTTCTTTTTAATTTCTTCGGTATCAGTTCCTTTAATAGCTTCTTTTAAGTCAGTTGAGGCATCTTCAATTGCTTTTTTATCAGCATCAGAAACTTTGGCACCATGCTCTTTTAGATTTTTTTCAGTAGAGTGTAAAAGAGTGTCTGCTTGATTTCTAACATCAACAGATTCTCTTTTCTTTTTATCCTCTTCTTTATTTGCTTCAGCATCTTTTACCATTTTTTCAATCTCTTCATCACTTAAGCCACCTGAGGCCTGGATTTGAATTTTTTGTTCTTTCCCAGTTCCTTTATCTTTAGCAGAAACACTCACAATTCCATTTGCATCAATATCAAAAGTTACTTCTATTTGAGGCACTCCTCTTGGAGCAGGCGCAATTCCAACTAGCTCAAAATTTCCTAACATTTTATTGTCAGATGCCATTTCCCTTTCACCTTGAAGCACTCTGATTGATACAGCAGGTTGATTGTCATCAGCTGTAGAAAATACCTGGCTTTTTTTTGTTGGTATTGTTGTATTTTTTTCAATTAATTTTGTTGAAACCCCACCTAATGTTTCAATTCCAAGCGATAAAGGTGTTACATCTAAAAGAAGCACATCTTTAACGTCTCCTTGAAGAACACCAGCTTGGATTGCAGCACCCATTGCAACAACTTCATCAGGGTTTACACTTTTATTAGGTTCTTTACCAAAAAAGTTTTTAACTTCAGATAGAACTTTAGGCATTCTTGTCATTCCACCAACCATTACAATTTCATCAATTTCACTTGCAGTAAGCCCTGCATCTTTAAGAGCAGTTTTACATGGAGGTAATGTTCTTGAGATTAAATCTTCAACCAAAGCTTCTAATTTTGCTCTAGTCATTTTTAGATTGATATGTTTTGGACCAGTTTTATCAGCTGTTATAAAAGGTAAATTAACGTCTGTTTGCTCTGCAGAAGATAATTCAATTTTTGCTTTTTCAGCAGCTTCTTTTAATCTTTGAAGAGCCAATTTATCTGATCTTAAATCAATTCCAGAATCTTTTTTAAATTCACCAATTAAATAATCAACGATTGTATTGTCAAAGTCTTCACCACCTAAAAATGTATCACCATTTGTAGATTTAACTTCAAATACACCATCACCCAACTCAAGGATAGAGACATCAAAAGTTCCACCACCAAGGTCATAAACAGCAATTTTTTTATTTTGTTTTTTATCTAAACCGTAAGCAAGAGAAGCAGCTGTTGGTTCATTAATAATTCTTAAAACTTCAAGGCCAGCAATTTTACCAGCATCTTTTGTTGCTTGTCTTTGAGCATCATTAAAATATGCAGGAACTGTAATTACAGCTTTCGTTACTTCTTGGCCTAAATATTTTTCAGCTGTTTCTTTCATCTTTTGAAGAATAAAAGCTGAAATTTGAGAGGGTGAATATTTTTCCCCTTTAGCTTCAATCCAAGCATCTCCCTTTTCTGAATTCACAATTTTAAAAGGTGCAGCTGCAATATCTTTTTTTACAGTAGGGTCTTCAAAACTTCTTCCAATTAATCTTTTTACAGCAAAAATAGTATTTTCAGGGTTAGTTACAGCTTGTCTTTTTGCAGGTTGACCTACAAGTTTTTCCCCATCCTCAGTAAAAGCTACAACCGAAGGAGTTGTTCTTGCACCCTCAGCATTTTCTAAAACTTTTGGCTGACTTCCTTCCATGATAGACACGCATGAATTTGTTGTTCCTAAATCTATTCCTATAATTTTGCTCATAATTTAATCCCTTTCCTTCATATAAGTGTTAATTTTCAATCTACAAGTTCTTACAATTATAATTAATTGTCTGAATTTTCTTTATTTTCCTCGCTTTTTTGATCATCTAGAGTTTTAGTTTTTTTTGAAACTCCGACTAATGCTGGTCTTAAAAGTCTATCTTTCATCATAAAACCTTTTTGAATTTCTTGAACTATTGTTCCAGGTTCTTTTTGATCATCATCAATTTCCATCATAGCTTGATGTTGATTGGGATCCAATTTTTTACCAATAGAAACAACAGGTGTAATTCCATTTTTTGAAAAAATTGACACCATATCTTTACTAATAATTTCAAAATGCTCTAAAGTTTTTTTTAAAGCTTCAGTATCTTTTAATACTTCATCACTTTCTAAAATTTGTTTTGACCTTTCAAGATTATCAATTAAATTTAAAGCTTCTTTTGCAAAAGAAAATCCACCATAATCAAAAGCATCATCTTTTTCTTTTTCAAATCTTCTTCTTTGATTTTCCATTTCAGCAAAAGTTCTAGTAAGCTTATCTTCTAACTCCTTAATTTTTTCTTCAGGCGTAACCTCTTTTACCTCTTCTGTTTTATCGGCTGAAATTTCTTGTTCTACTTGGTTTTGCTCCTCAGCTTCACTCTCTTTAATTTCTTCATTTTGGTTTTCAGAATTAATGTTTTGATCTTTTTCCATGACAACTTATATGGTATGAAATTTGATAATTGCTAGATGTTAAAGAATAAAATTATAAAATTGTTGGTAGGCACTAATAATAAAGGAAAATTAAGAGAAATTAAGGATTTATTACCTAAAAATGTTGAAATATACTCTCCACAGGACTTTAAAATAAAAAGCCCTCCTGAAAATGGCAAAACATTTAAGGAAAACTCCTTAATCAAAGCTAAATTTTTTTCTAAAAAATCAAAAATGACATGTCTATCTGATGACTCAGGTTTAGAAATAGATGTTCTAGATGGAGACCCTGGAATTTATTCAGCTAGATGGGGGGGTAAAAAAGGCGACTTTAAAAAAGCAATGTATAGAGTTTTTAAGGAGTTAGATAAAAAAGACAAAAATTGGCGAGAGAAAAAAATTAAGGCCAGGTTTATTTGTGCCTTAACCATTTATAATAAAAATAAAGAAATAATAAATTCTATTGGAAAGGTTGAGGGTTTTATTTCACCAGTTATAAAAGGTAAAAATGGTTTTGGTTATGATCCTATTTTCATACCTTTTGGAAAAAAAATTACATTTGGTGAAATGAGAGCATCACAGAAATATAAAATAGATCATAGATTTAAAGCTTTTAAAAAAATTAAAAAATTTTTTTAAATTCTCCATCTTCAGCTTTATAAAAATTTAAAATATGATTAATTTTATTGTTTTTAATTTCAAAAACTCCAACCTTTCCTTTAAACAAAGTTTTTTTAGTAAACATTTTTTTATCAATAACAGATTCGTTTTGAAGAATTAAATAATACACAAGCCCAACCAAGTCATAACTTAAAAATGATAATTGATTAGGGTACTGATTATATTTTTCAAAATATTCATTAGAAAATTCATCATAATTATCTTTATTTGCAGAGGGAAAATACAAGGGTTGTGAGCTTGTCTCTTTTAAAAGAGACTCATCAAACCATTGATTAAGAGTAATAAAATATTTTTCTTTAGGAGTTATATCCGTATAAAGCAGGGAAGTTGTTACGCTTTTTAAACTTTCATCAAAATCAGAAATTACCACTGAATCAAATTTTACACTACCAAGAGTATCTCTCTTTTTTAACCTTTCAATTAAGAGCTCTTTATTGCTTTGTTCCGATTTCTCTAGTCTATTTATTTCATCTTCAAGGTTTTGTTTTCTAATTTCATAACGTGTAATTTTTTCAATTTGTTTGGTAAGTTTAGTCGGGTCAGTATTATAAATATAATTTTCTAATATTTTTATTTTAGAATTAGAAATAGCTTTTTCAATTTCATTTTTAAAACCTACATCTGGAGTAAGAAAGATAGTTTTTTTTATTTCGTTTAATTCTATAAACTTCTTAATTGCATTTAGTTGTGAAGTTGCATTAATTCCAGCGTTAATAATGTTTTTGGAAAAATTATCATTCTTATTCGTTAGAGCCAAGAATGTTAATTCACTTAACTCACTTAGGTAAATTAGACTTTCGTTAAAAACTGGACCAATTACAATTTTTATTCCTGAATTAGCCAACTCTTTAGCTGCCTTTAAAGTGACCTCAGGGTTTGACTGCGTATCTTTTGGTATAATCTCAATTGATGCATTGTTAATTGTATTAATTGCAAGACGTGTAGATTTAATTATAGATTGTCCTATTTCAGAGTTCTTTCCAGTTAAAGGGACAAGAAGACCAATCCTAATTTTCTCATTTGCCAAGAGTGCTACTGGAGTAATTGAGAAACCAAAAGCTAAAAAAAGTATAATTTTAATAATTTTGTTCATTTTAATGTTATTATTATAACTATTATAATTTGATGATTCTACATACTGAAAATATAAATAATAAAGTTAAAAGTGGTCTTTATATTGTATCTACTCCTATTGGGAACTTAAGCGACATCACTTTAAGAGCCCTAGAAGTATTAAAAAAATCAGATTATGTACTGTGTGAGGATACACGTATTTCAAAAAATTTATTAGAACGATATGAAATTAAATCAAAACTTATTGCAAATCATAAATTTAATGAAAAAAAAAATTTATCGAAAGTAATTGATATTTTAAAATCAGGATCGGTCGTTTCTTTGATTTCTGACGCTGGAACTCCATCGATCTCAGATCCAGGAGCTATATTGGTCAACGAATGTGTTGTTAACGAAATAGATATCTTTCCAATTCCGGGTGCGTCTGCTGTTTCTTCTGCAGTTTCCATAAGTGGATTTAATGAAAAATATTTTTTTTATGGTTTTTTTCCAGAGAAAAATAGCAAATTAAGTGAAGATTTCGAAAGGCTTGCAAATTTAGAGTGCTGTATTGTTTTTTTTATTTCTCCACGAAAATTTAATAGATCGATAAAAGATTTAAAACGTTACTTTTCAAATAGAAAAATTTTGGTTTGTAGAGAAATGACCAAATTTTATGAGGAATATATAAGAACAGATGTGGAGACACTTGAACCATTTAAATCTGATCCCAAAGGAGAGTTAACAATTGTTATTTCTGAAAAGGTAAAAGAAAAAAATTCATCGATAATATTAAAAGAATCTGATAAAGTAATTATTCAAAAATTAATTAAAAAACTAAGCATAAAAGATATTACAGATTTAATTAGTCAAAATACGAATGTCTCAAAAAAAGAAATTTACAATTATTGTCTAAAAATAAAAAATGAAAAATAAAATATTTTTAATAAGTTTAATTTTTTTAATCTTAACAGGATGTGTTGGGATTAGCTCAAAAGGAGTTTTTGGAACAGGTGTTAGTGTTGCGTTTGATCCAAGATCTTTAGGGACCCAAATAGACGACTCTGTAATGCAAAAAAATTTAGCTGCAAGATTAGCCCTAAGAGATAAGAACTATATCTTAGCTGTTAGCACAAAAGTTTTAGATGGAAAAATTTTTGTAACAGGAAAAGTCGATGATCCTGAAGAAAAACTTCAAATTACTAAACTTGCATGGGAAACAAAAGGTGCCAGATCAGTTAAAAATGATATTAAATTAAAAGAAGATTTTAATTTCAAACAATCAGCTAAAGATTTGTTAATTACATCCCAACTTCGTACTGCTTTAATATTTAACAAAAAAATTAAAGCAACCAATTATCAAATTGATACTTATAAGAAAAAAATATTTATTTATGGGATTTCTTTAACCACAGAAGAAAGAAAAGAAGTAATAAATGAAGCAAAAGAAATACTAGATGTAGAAGATGTTATTGCAAGTATTGTCTTGGTTGAAGATTTAAGAATTCAAAAAAATTAACTTTTTTTATAATCAATTACATCAGCAGAGTAGGCAGCAACTGAAGCTAAATTTATGATTTCTGAAGTAGATGACCTTAAAGGAGCTATTTCAATGGGTTGACCCAATCCAATTAAAAGAGGGCCAATAACTTTTGTATCACCTAAGCTTTTCATCATTTTATAAGAAATAGCAGCACTGTGCTGACCTGGCATTATTAATATATTTGCATTTCCCACAATACTTGAGAAAGGATATAATTCTTTGTATTCTTCATTTAAGGCAACATCTGGCTGCATGTCCCCATCAAAATCAAAATCTACATTTTTATCTTTTAAAATTTCAACAGCTTTTTTTATATGTTTAGTTCTACTTGTTAGAGGTTGACCAAAAGTAGAGTGAGAAACAAAAGCAACTTTTGGAACAAAGCCAAACATTTTAACTACTCTAGCTGATGAAATTGCAATTTCTGCAAGCTCCTCTGAACTTGGATATTCATTTACACTCGTGTCTCCAACAAAAATAGTTTTTCCTTTAGCAACAACCATATTTAATCCAAACATGATTTCACCTGGTCTAGCATCTACAACTTGTGTAACTTTATCAAAAGAAGCTCCAAATCTTCTAGTATTTCCAGTGACAGCACCATCTGCATCACCACAAGCAACCATACAAGATGCCCATATAACCCTATCATTTCTAACTAATCTATCACAATCTCTTTCCAAAAGACCTTTCTCTCTTTGCAATTTTTCAAATAAAAAGTTTACGTACTTCTCTCTTTTTGTTGTGTCTTCAGAATTAACTATTTCGATATCAAAATTTTCATTGTAGCCAATTTCTTTTATTCTTTCTTTAATTTTATTTTTTTTACCAATTAAAATTGGTGTACCTAATTTAGAATTTTTAAATGCAATTGCCGCCTTAAGAGTGTTTTCGTCTTCTCCATCTGCAAAAACAATTCTCTTTTGATTTTTTTTGATATGAGAGTTAATACCTTGCATAATAGTTACTGAGGGATCTAGCCTTTGTTTGAGTTGGTCTCTATAAGCCTCAAAATCTTTTATAGGTTTTTTTGCAACACCACTATCCATAGCAGCTTTTGCAACAGCTGCAGGAATTACACTAATCAGTCTTGGATCAAACGTGGATGGAATTATATAATCCTTTCCATATTTAGGACGATCTCCTCCCATTGCGGCAACAACTTCATCTGGAACATCTTCTCTTGCTAATTTTGCAATTGCGTTTGCAGCTGCAACCTTCATTTCTTCATTAATAGTTGTAGCTCTTACGTCTAATGCTCCTCTAAAAATATAAGGAAAACCAATTAAATTGTTTACTTGATTGGGATAATCAGATCTTCCAGTTGCAATAATGGCATCATCTCTAACTTCCATTATTTCTTCAGGTGTTATTTCAGGATCAGGATTTGCGCAGGCAAAAATTATTGGGTTCTTGGCCATAGTTTTTACTAACTCTTTTTTCAAAGCTCCTTTGGCAGATAATCCTAAAAATACGTCAGCTCCATTTATAGCTTCTTCTAAAGTTCTTTTTTTAGTTTCTACTGCATGGGCAGATTTCCACTGGTCCATTCCCTCAGTTCTGCCTCTATAGACCACTCCTTTACGATCAAGCATGATTACATTTTCACTAGGTACACCACTATTTTTAAATAAATTTGTACAAGCAATTGCTGATGCACCTGCTCCATTTACAACAACTTTAATGTCTTTTATTGATTTGCCACTAATATCTAGGGCATTAATTAATGCAGCTGTAGTTATTATTGCTGTTCCATGTTGATCGTCATGAAAAACTGGAATATCTAAAATTTCTTTTAATTTTTCTTCAATTATAAAACAATCGGGAGCTGCGATATCTTCTAAGTTAATACCACCAAAACTGCATGCAAAGTTTTTAATACTATTAATAATTTCATCAGAATCTTGTGAGTCAATTTCTAAGTCAATAGAATCTATATCGGCAAATCTTTTAAATAAAACTGCCTTTCCCTCCATAACAGGTTTAGATGCAAGTGCTCCTAAATTACCCATTCCTAAAATAGCTGAGCCATTACTTATCACTGCAACTAAATTTCCTTTAGATGTATAATCGTATGCTGTTTCTGGATCGTCAGCGATTGCTTGAACTGGAACTGCAACACCAGGAGAATAAGCTAATGCCAAATCCCTCTTAGTTGTCATTGGTTTTGAAGAATTTATTTCTAATTTTCCTGGCTTATTTAAGCTGTGGAATTCTAGAGCTTCTTTATCAGTATAATGATCTATTTTAGTTTTTTTCATTTATGTTAATTAGATATACAAATGGAGCAAATTTAAGACTAATATGATTTATGAACCTTATTAAGTCAACAAGCACGTTTAGCTTTTTCACAATAATTAGTAGGTTACTGGGCTATTTAAGAGATATTTTAATAGCAGTATTCCTTGGAACTGGAATTTTGGCAGATGCTTTCTTTGTGGCATTTAGAATTCCTAATACTTTTAGAAGATTATTTTCTGAAGGAACATTTAATGCAGCTTTTGTTCCAAGCTACTCATCATTATTGAATAATAAAAAAAAAGCACAAAACTTTGCTAATAGTATTTTTAATCTACTCTCCCTAGGCCTAATAGTTTTAGTTTTGATTGTAGAGATATGGATGCCTTTATTTGTTTATCTAATTGCACCAGGTTTTGAAGGCGATTATGATAAAATGGAACTAGCTATAACCTTAACAAGAATTACCTTCCCATTTTTAATTTTTATAAGTTTAGCATCATTTTTTTCTGCAATTTTAAATTCACATAATAAATTTGCAATAGCGTCCGCTGCTCCAATTATTTTAAATATACTTTTAATTGGAGTTTTGTTATTTGCAAAAATATTAGACGATAATCTTGTTTATTATTTATCTTATGCTGTAACCATTTCAGGTGGTGTACAATTTATTTTTCTATATTTTTTTGTAAAAAAAAATTTTTCACCTAAGATTAAATTTAAAATTAACATTGATAAAAAAATTAAAAACTTTTTTAAAAAATTATTACCTAGTATTTTTTCATCAGGTGTTACTCAAATAAATATTTTAGTAGGAACAATTATTGCATCTTTTCAAGCTGGCGCGGTTTCTTACCTTTATTATGCTGATAGAGTTTATCAAATAAATTTAGCCATTGCTGGAATTGCAATTGGTACAGTTATTTTACCCCAACTATCCAAATATGTTAAAAGTCAAAATAAAGATAAAATAAACTTAATTCAAAATAAAGCTTTAGAACTTAGTCTATTCTTGAGTATCCCAGCAACAGTTGCATTATTAATTGCCTCAGAAGAAATTATTTCTTCATTATTTGGCTATGGTTCTTTTGATGAGTTAAGTGTTAAGAATTCAGCAAAAGCTCTATTTTATTTTGCAATTGGTTTGCCTGCTTTTTCATTAATAAAAGTTTTTTCGACATTTTTTTTCGCAAGACATAATACAAAAATACCGTTTTATATTTCATTATTATCTGTTTTATTAAATATATTTATAAGTGTTATCTTTTTTAAACAAATTGGTTTTATAATCATACCAATCGCAACTACCATTTCATCTTGGTTTAATGCATTGCTATTGTTTATCTTTTTAAAAAAAGAAAGTTTTTTCAATTTTAATCATATCTTTATAGATAGATTAATTAAAATTTTAACAACATCAGTGATTATGGGAATATTTTTTAACTATATAATTTATTTTTTTAATAATGAATTATCCTATCAAGAAAATTTTAAAGCGATCTATTTAGTGGGTGCTGTTATTACTGGTCTTATATTTTATTTTTTCATTGCAGTTTTAATCAAGGCTTTTAAAAGAACAGATATTAATTTAAACTATTGATATGATTAAAAAAATTTTTTCTGGAGTACAACCTACTGGTAACCTACATTTAGGAAACTATCTTGGAGCAATTAAAAATTTTGTAAAACTCCAAAATGAAAAAGAAAATGACTGTATTTTTTGTGTAGTTGACCTTCATGCAATTACAGTAAAACAAGATCCTAAGGAACTAAAAAAGAATATAAGAGAAACCGCAGCAACATTTATTGCAAGTGGAATAGATCCCAACAAAAGTATAATTTTTAATCAATCAATGGTTCCGGCTCACTCTGAAGCCGCATGGATATTGAGTTGTGTTTCAAGAATTGGTTGGCTTAATAGAATGACTCAGTTTAAGGAAAAAGCTGGAAAAGATAAGGAAAAAGCTAGTATTGGTCTTTACTCCTATCCTGTATTAATGGCTGCTGATATTCTGCTGTATGACGCAACCCATGTTCCTGTTGGTGATGATCAAAAACAACACTTAGAACTTTGTAGAGATATAGCACAAAAATTTAATAACGATTTTAATGCAACAGATTTTTTAAAAGTTCCAGAGCCCTTAATACAGAAAGAGTTTTCTAGAATAATGAGTCTTAAAGATGGTTTAAAAAAAATGAGCAAATCAGATCCTTCAGATTTGAGCAGAATTAATCTTACAGATAATAGCGAAGAGATATTAAATAAAATTAAAAAAGCAAAAACGGATCCTTTGCCACTTCCTTCAGATATTAAAGATTTAAACGAAAGACCAGAAGCTGAAAATTTATTAGGGATCTATTCAAGTTTAAAAAATCAAAATTTAGAAAAATCTATTATTGAATTTAAAGGAAAAAATTTTTCAGAGTTTAAGGAGAAGTTATCAGAGACTTTAATTGAAACTATTGACCCAATCTCAAAAGAAATAAAAAAACTATTAAATGATGAAGGTTATTTAGATAAAATTCTTTTAGAAGGTTCTAATAAAGCTAATAAAATTGCTTCAAAAAAAATAAAAGAAATTAAAGATTTAGTAGGTTTTTAATAAGATTATATTAATTAGTTTAAATTTTCTCAGTAATCATTATATATAAAAAGATGTTTATTCAAACCGAAGTAACACCAAACCCAAATTCACTAAAGTTTCTGCCTGGAAAAACAGTTTCCAATAATGGCTCATTTGAAGTGATAAAAAAAGAAGAAACTGACAATGAATTAGTAAGAAATATTTTATCAATTAATGGGGTTACAGGCGTATTTTTAGGAGAAGATTTTATATCTATAAATAAAAATGAAGAAGTAAATTGGGAAGATATTAAACATATAGCTATTTCACTGATTAATGATTTTTATTCTACAGGAAAAGAATTTGTAATTGCCAATGAGTTACTTGGAGAAAAAAAAGAGGAACACACTGAAATCGAAAAGCAAATTATAAGTATCTTAGAATCAAAGATTAGACCTGCTGTTGCAAAAGATGGTGGTGATATTAAATTTAAAGAATTTAAAGATGGAATTGTTAAGGTAGAATTACAAGGAAGCTGTTCTGGCTGTCCCAGCTCGACAATGACCTTAAAACAAGGAGTGCAAAATCTTTTATGTCACTATTTGCCTGAGGTTAAAGAAGTGGTTGCAATATAGTTATGAGAAAAAAAATAATTATTAGAAAAAAACTTACATCTTTTTTTGAAACTGCAAAAGATTTAAAAAAAAAAAATAAACTAGAAGCACAAAAAAGTGGACTAGATAATCTTTCAAGAACTTTTTTATCAAGTTTAATCATTATATCGATTTTTTTTATAGCTCCATTAGCCATGAATCTTACAAAAGAAAAAATGATATTTTCTAAGGATTATGAAAATAATTCAAAGAATAATTTAAAAAAATTATTAGAAAACAAAACAACAAAACTAGATGAACAATTAAATAAAAAGTTTTTATATGAAGATGTTTTAACATTCGATGAACAGCCCTCAGATGCCATACTATTAAGTGCTGCAACAATTGAAGAACTTTTTAAATCAACAAATTATAATTTAAAAGATGTTAGAGAAAATAAATTAGTAAAGCCTATAAATTTAGATCTATTACCAAAAGAAATTGGAAAAATAGAAAATACTAAAAAAAGAAAAGAATTATTCATTCAGATAATTTTGCCTTTAGTCATTGATGAAAATAATAGTATTAAACTAGATAGAATAAAGCTCTTTAGTATTTTAAATAAAAGCAAAAATACAAAGACAGAACAAGAGTGGTTAAACATAAAATTTAAACAATATGGAGTTGTAAACAAAGATTTATCTACATTGAAAATTAGAATGGATGAAGTGCCCGTTTCAATGGCAATCGCTCAAGCTGCAAAGGAAACTGGTTGGGGAACATCAAGGTTTGCTCAAGAGGGAAATGCATTGTTTGGTCAGTGGACGTGGAGTGGTGAAGGAATAAAACCAGCCGATGCAGAAGATGATAGTACACATAAAGTTATGAGATTTAAGGTTTTGCAGGCGTCTGTAAAAGCATATCAAAGAAATTTAAACACACACTCGTCTTATAAAGATTTTAGAAGTGCAAGAGCAGAATTGAGAGATGAAGGAAAAGAATTAGACAGTATGATTCTTACCGAATACTTAGATAAATATGCAGAGACAGGAAAAGAGTATGTTAAAATTTTACAACAAATTATTAGACAAAATGATTTAACAGATTTTGATGATGCAAAGTTATTACCATCTAGCAAAGATTTAGAAAGTTTAATTTAATTTTGATTCACTGAAAATTGAACGCCGAACCATCTCCATATTCCATCATCATTAAGTGAACAATTAACTCTACCTCTTCTGAATGTGAATTTTTCTCTAAAATTTATGTTTAGTATATTTTTATTAAAAGTAATATTTGACTTATCCCATCCACTACCCTCATCAGAGAAACAATTAATATTTTCTATATTTTTTTGATTTTCAAAAAATTCAACAGATAGTTTTGGTGGATTGTTATTGATAATATACTTATCTTTAGGGTTTAAAGATTTGTATGGAAGTGGACCAAGATTAATCAAAAATTTAAACCTTTCTAAGTCACCATATTTTTCATTAATTGGGAATCTGGGTAATTCATGAGGATCTTTATTAATATCAATGACGCCAGAATGTTGTCCAAAAGCAAAATCAAAATTTTTGGAAATAAAATCTTTAATAGTTTTGCTATATTCACCAAATGGGTATGAAAAAAAGATTGGGTTATAACCTAAGTTCTGATTAAAAATTTCAATTGAAGTATTAATATCAGCCAAAAAATTTTTTGTTTCTAGATCAACCAGGTAATTATGAGAATGTGAATGATTGCCAATGTAAGCATATGGCTCTTTTTCTACTTCTTGTATTTGTTGCCAACTCATATAGCCAGTTTTACCTACGGTTTCAGTTGAAACAAATAAAATAAAAGGAATTTTCTCTCTTTTCAAATATGGCCACGCAATTTTATAAAATGATAAGAAAGCATCATCTACAGTGATAAGTATTTCTTTTTTATTTTTTGGAAAATTAAATTCTTTTTGTAAATATTGTGGATCAAAAAATTTATAATTTGAGGTATTGATTATAGACATTTGTTCTTTGAAAATATCCATTTGTATATTTGTTGAAGGATACTTATTTTCATCAAATCGGTGATACATCAAAGAAAGAATGCCACTATCTTCAGAATAATATTTGATATTATTTTCTTCTGCTTTAGAATTGATAGCAAATAACATTATTATAATGAAAAATTTAATAGTAGATGCCACAAGAGATAAAATTTTTTTAACACTCATAGTTAGTGAAAATATTTATACTTGTACTCATGAAAATAGTAAAATTAATTTTGAAAAATTAATGATCTTAATTAATGATTTTTTAAAGGTAAATTCCTCTACTTTAGATCAAATTGATATTATTTATGTTAACAGAGGACCTGGCAGTTTTGCAGGAATTAGAAATTCATTAGCGACGATTAAAGCTTTATTTCTAACAAAAAAAATCAATTATTATTGTTTTAGTTTTGAAGATTTTAAAGGATTTAAAGAAGTTAAGTATGAAGAAGTCCCTAGTTTATGTGAAAAATTTAAAATTAAAAAGAATTTGATTAATCCTATTTATTTAAGTTAAAATTAAAAAATGTCAGAAAATATTGAACAAAAATGTTTAGCTAAAGGAGTTAAACTAACGGATCAAAGAAAAATTATCGCAAAAGTAATGTCAGAGTCTAATGACCATCCAGATGTAGATGAACTATATAATAGAGTTTCAAAGATTGATCCAAAAATAAGTATTGCCACAGTATATAGAACAGTAAAACTTTTTGAGGAGTCTGGAATTTTAGCTAAACATGATTTTAAAGGAGGCAAAGCTAGATACGAGGAATTAAATGAAGGACATCATGATCATTTAATTGATGTTAAATCAGGAGAAATTATTGAATTTGTGGATGAAGAGATAGAAAAGCTACAAGAAAAAATTGCTGATAAATACGGTTATCGATTGGTTGATCACAAATTAGAATTATATGGGGTTAAAAAAAAATCCTAACACAATGTTAAAAAAAATTTTTATTAAAACTTTTGGTTGTCAAATGAATGAATACGATTCAAATCGTATATTTGATACTGTAAAAAAAATAGGCTTTGAAAAAACTGAAAAATATGAGGATGCAAATTGTTATCTTTTAAACACCTGTCATATTCGTGATAAAGCAAAAGAAAAAGTTTACCATGAAATAGGAAGAGTCAAAAAAATTTTTAGAGAGAAAAAAAAACCAATTGTAGTTGTTGCTGGTTGTGTTGCTCAAGCTGAAAATCAAGAAATGTTAAAAAGAGAACCTTATATTGATATTGTAATTGGTCCACAGTCTTACCATAAAATAAATGAGGCAATATTAAATCATTTAAAAAACAAAAAAAAAGAGGAAGAAACAGAATTTGATACAATTTCTAAATTTAATTATTTAAGTCAGATTAAAAATAAAGACAGTAAAGTCTCTTCATTTTTAACAATCCAAGAAGGTTGTGATAAATTCTGTCATTTTTGTGTAGTGCCTTATACTCGTGGACCAGAATACTCCAGACCTTTTGACCAAATCATAAATGAAGCAAAAGAATTGGTTCAAAGTGGTGCAAAAGAAATTATCTTGTTAGGTCAAAATGTAAACGCATACAGTTATGATGAGGAAGGTAAAAAATATAGACTATCAGATTTGTTAATCAAGCTTGATAGCTTTGATAAACTTGAAAGAATTCGATACACAACATCTCATCCCAAGGATATGACAGATGATTTGATTAATGTTTATAAGACATCATCTAAACTGATGCCCCTTGTACATTTACCAGTACAAAGTGGATCAAATAAAATTTTAAATCTAATGAATAGAAAACACACCATTGAAGAATACCTGCTAGTTTATGAAAAATTAAGGAAGATTAACCCAAAAATTGAGTTTTCTAGTGATTTTATTATTGGATACCCAGAAGAAGATGAGCAAGATTTTAAAATGACAATGGAACTAATTGAAAAAGTAAAATTTATCAACTCTTATTCGTTTATTTTTAGCCCAAGACCAGGAACCGTTGCTGCAAATTTAACACTCGTGGATCAAAAAAAATCTAAACAAAGATTAGAGATAATTCAGGAGAAATTATTTAATAACCAAATAAAAAAAAATAAATCTTTAGAAAATAAAATTTTAAATGTTCTAGTAGAAAATAAAATGAAAGATGGGATTAAGTTATTTGGAAGAACAGAATATATGACATCAGTAATTTTTGATGGCAATATAGAAAATATTGGAAAACTTGTGCAGGTCGAAATAATAAGTAGTAATCAAAATAGTCTTTTTGGAAAATTAACTGAAAGCTCTAAAAAAAAGGTAGCTTAAAATTGAATAATACAGTTTCAAAAAAAATTAATTCAACATTAAAATTTGTATACTCTGATAATAACTCTTTAAGCGTTATCTTTCATGATAATGATTTATTAATGGGAGTTGTTGGTGAGTTTAATGAAAATTTAAAAGAACTTGAAAAAATTACTAATACAAATCTTTATTCAAGGGGAAATTCTATTTTAATAAAATCAACCCCAGAACAAAATGAAATTACAAAAAATGCTATTCAATTTCTTGCAAATCAATTTATTAACAATGGCAGTATTGAGAAAAAAGATATAATCTCATCTATAGATAAATTTATGATTGAAGAAAAAGTAAAAAATCAAAATGTTTCTGATATAATTAAAACACCAAAAAAATCTGTTATCCCTAGATCAGAGAGACAAAAAGAATATGTTAGAGCTTTAAGACAAAGTGATATTGTCATATCTGCAGGACCTGCAGGGACAGGTAAAACTTTTTTAGCAGTAGCAGTTGGATTAACTATGTTGCTTGATAAAAAAATTGAAAGAATTATTCTATCAAGACCAGCAGTAGAAGCTGGTGAGAGACTTGGTTTTTTACCAGGAGATATGAAGGAGAAAGTAGATCCTTATTTAAGGCCTCTATATGATTCTCTCTATGATTTATTTGATTTCGAAAAAATACAGAGAATGATTGAAATTGGTGATATTGAAATAGCACCACTTGCTTTCATGAGAGGAAGAACGTTAAAGAATTCTTTTGCAATTTTAGATGAAGCCCAAAATGCAACAGATACTCAAATTAAGATGTTTTTAACACGTATAGGTGAGAATTCTAAAATTGTTATAAATGGTGATCCTTCTCAAATAGATCTTCCAAATAAAAACATGTCAGGCCTAAGTAGATCTAAGAAATTACTTGGGCACTTAAAAGAAATTTCTGTTGTAGATTTTGATCATTCAGATGTGGTGAGACATCCTTTGGTATCTAAGATTGTAAAAGCGTACTCTGACCAAGAAAATGATTAAAATTGATGTAGTTTCGGAGTGCACTCTCTGGAGCAAAAAAATCAAAAGAAATAAAACTTTTTTTAATTCTATTCTAAAATTTTTTCCAAAAAAATATAAATTTATTGGTAAAAAAATAAATCTAACAATTTTACTTTCAAATAATAAGAATATTAAAAAGCTTAATAAAGATTTTAGAAATAAAAATAAACCTACAGATGTATTATCATTTCCATTTGAGAAAAAATTTAACCCAAAAAAATCAAATTATCTTGGTGATATAGTAATTAGCTATGAGTTTATGAATAAACCAAAAAATATAAGCATTTTAGAGTTTAAACAAAAAGTCGTTAAAATTTTTATTCATGGATTTCTTCATTTATTAGGACACGATCATATAAAACTAAAAGATTTTAAAAAAATGATTAAAGAAGAAGATTTAATTTATAAATTCATCAAAACAAAAGTTGCTTAACTTGCTTAAAAAAAATTTTTTAAACATATTATATGTATTTTTTTTAGGTGCTATCAGCTCTTACAGCTTGCCACCTTATAATTATTTTATAATTAATTTTTTTACTTTTTCGTTATTTTTTATTTTTCTTTTTACACAAAAAAAAAATAATCCAAATAATAAATCTTTCTTTAAATATGGATGGTTTTTTGGTTTTGGTTATTTTTTATGTAGTTTATATTGGATTGCAATTTCCTTAACTTTTGATGAAAGCTTTAAATTTTTAATACCAATAGCTATAGTTTTATTTCCTGCTTTTCTTGCAATATTTTATGGATTAATAACTTATTTGTTTTCTGTTTTTTATTCTAGAGATGTTGTTAGTACATTTTTTATTTTTTCAATTTTATTTGGATCTATTGAATTTATTAGAGGGTCCATTCTTACTGGTTTTCCATGGAATTTAATTGCTTTTAGTTTTTCAGAAAGTATTTATTTTATTCAAATTCTTTCAGTAATTGGGACTTATTCTTTCAATTTAATTTGTATATCTTTGTTTACTGTTCCAGCTGTATTTATCTTAAGAAAAACCAGAAAAGAAATTATTGTCTGTTTTTTCTTTATAATAATTTCTGTAGGTTTTTTAGTTTTTGGCAATTTAAAATATAATCAATTTAATACTACAGCTGATATTAAAAATAATTTTACAATAAGAGCCGTATCACCCAATATTAGTTTAGACCGATTTTATTCAAAGCAGGATGAATTAAAGATAATACAAGAACTAATTACCTTGAGTAGTCCAGAAAAAAAAGAGCCAATGATTTTTTTATGGCCTGAAGGAATTATTCCAGACAGTTATTTAAGAGATATGGATATATATAAGGAATTATTTTCAAATAGTTTTTCGAGTGATGATTTAATTATCATGGGTCTAAATAGTGTAAAAATTAAAAATAGTGAAAATTTATTTTTTAATTCAATGGCGATTTTTAATAATAAATTGGATTTAATTCATAGTTATAACAAAATTAATTTAGTGCCATTTGGAGAGTTTACTCCATTTGAATCAGTTCTTAGTTTAATAGGACTTAAAACAGTAACCAATGATTACCAATCTTTTTCAAAAGGTGAGAACCAAAAAGCACTTTTAATAAAAAATGACAAGATAGAATTAAAATTACTTCCCTTAATCTGTTATGAAATTATTTATTCAAATAGATTATTTAAAGACAAAAATTTTGATTATATAATCAATATTTCAGAAGATGGGTGGTTTGGAAATTCTATTGGCCCAAAGCAACATTTTGCACACAGTATCTTTAGATCAATTGAAAGTGGAAAATATGTAATTAGATCAGCAAACAATGGAATATCTGCCATTGTTAATCCAATAGGTATTATAGAAAAAAAAGTTGAGTTTGGCACTATTGGATATGTTGATTTTAAAGAGAGTAAAATCCTTAAATCTACACCTTATATGAATTATGGGGATAAGATATTTTTTATACTTATTTTATTATATATTTTTTTAATTTTTTCATTTAAGAAAATTACACATGAGTAATTTAAAAAATTTTTTATTTACAAGCGAGTCTGTTTCTGAAGGACATCCAGACAAAGTGTCAGATCGTATTTCTGATATGGTTGTGGATAGCTTTCTTTCAGGTGATCCTTTTTCAAGAGTAGCATGTGAAACTTTAACCACTACAAATAAAGTTGTTTTAGCTGGAGAAGTAAGAGGACCAAGCATCAAAGAAGAAGATCTTATTCAAAAAGTAAGAGAATGCATCAAGGATATAGGGTACGATCAAGATGGTTTTACTTGGAGAGAAGCTACAAAAATAGAAAGCCACCTTCACGCACAATCTGCTGATATAGCGATGGGTGTGGACTCATCAAGTAATAAAGATGAGGGAGCAGGTGACCAAGGAATAATGTTTGGTTATGCTTGTAACGAAACTGAAGAATTAATGCCAGCACCAATTCATTATTCTCATAAGATTTTGAGATTAATGGCGGAAGATCGAAAATCTGGAAAATTAAAAAATATTGAGCCAGATTCAAAAAGTCAAGTCACGTTTGAGTATGAAGATGGAAAACCAACCAAAGTAAAATCAGTTGTTATATCTTCACAGCACTCAGCAGATGTAGATCAAGCTAAAGTTAGAGAATTATTAAAACCTTATTTATTAAAATCAATTCCAGAAAAGTTTTTGAAAGATTTTAATGAAGAAGAATTATATATAAACCCAACCGGAAATTTTGTAATTGGTGGCCCAGATGGGGATTGTGGCTTAACAGGTAGAAAAATTATTGTAGATACTTATGGTGGAGCAGCACCTCATGGTGGAGGAGCTTTCTCTGGTAAAGATCCAACTAAAGTTGATAGATCAGCTGCTTATGCAGCAAGATATATTGCTAAAAATATTGTTGCATCTAACATTGCTGAAAAATGTTTAATTCAATTAGCATACGCAATTGGAGTTTCTAAACCTTTATCAATTTATGTAGATTTATTTGATAATGATTTAGAAAAAAATAAATTTGTAACAGAAAAAATCTCAGAAAATTTTGATTTAAGCCCAAGAGGTATAAGAGAAATGCTTGGCCTAAATAAACCTATTTATGAAAAAACAGCAGCTTATGGTCATTTTGGAAGAGTGCCTGAAGCTAACGGCTCATTTTCATGGGAAAAAACTGATAAAAAAGACGTTTTTTCTAAATAGTTGCTATTGAATTAAAAAAAAATCTTTATATATTGCCCTTACATTATTGAAATTACAGAATGGGCTTTAGCCCATTTTTTTTTGGAGCTAATAAACTTATGTTAAATAGAAGATCAGATAAATTAGAATTATTAAGAATTGCTGAAGCAGTTGCTTTGGAAAAGTCTATAGATAAAGAATTAATTATAGATTCCATGGAAACGGGAATTGCAAAAGCTGCCAAATCAAAATTTGGACAGGACAATGAAATTAAAGTTTTAATAGACAGAGAAAGTGGTGATATTGGAATTTTCAGAAAATTAATTGTTGTAGAAAAACCAGAAAATACAAATACAGAAATTAATCTTCAAGATGCAATCATTTTAAATGAAGCAAACAAAGATAAAAAAATTGGTGACGAAATTTTACAACCGCTTCCCTCTTTTGATTTTGGAAGAATAGCTGCACAAACAGCAAAACAAGTTATTAGTTTTAATGTAAGAGAAGCAGAACGTGAAAGACAATACAATGATTTTATAGATAAAAAAGACTCAATTCTAAGTGGAATTGTTAAACGTCTAGAGTTTGGAAATGTGATAGTTGATTTAGGTAGAACTGAAGCAATTATTCAAAAAAATGAAATGATCCCTAGAGAAAACATTAAAGCTGGAGATAGAGTTAAAGCT
Source organism: Candidatus Pelagibacter sp. PS_16 (assembly GCF_059417965.1). Lineage (NCBI taxonomy): Bacteria > Pseudomonadati > Pseudomonadota > Alphaproteobacteria > Candidatus Pelagibacterales > Candidatus Pelagibacteraceae > Candidatus Pelagibacter > Candidatus Pelagibacter sp. PS_16. The sequence continues at coordinate 1,308,891 of NZ_CM182074.1, forward strand.
TACTGTTATGATGTTAAAAGAGAAGCTAGAGGACAACAAATATTTTTATCAAGAGCACATCCAAAATTTATGGAAAAATTATTTGTTCAAGAGGTTCCTGAAATTTATGATGGTTTAATTGAAATTAAATCATCAGCAAGAGATCCTGGAAGTAGAGCAAAAATCTGTGTTAAAGCAGTTGATACTTCATTAGATCCAGTAGGAGCTTGTGTTGGAATGAGAGGATCAAGAGTCCAAGCAGTGGTTAACGAATTACAAGGTGAAAAAATTGATATTGTTAATTGGTCTGAAGATCCAGCAATAGTAGTTTCAAATGCATTGTCACCGGCTGAAGTTCAAAGAGTGAACGTTGATAGTGTTGCAAAAAAATTAGATGTAATTTTAACAGAAGAAAATTTAAGTAAAGCAATTGGTCGTAGAGGTCAAAACGTAAGACTTGCTACTAAATTATTAAATTACGAAATTAATATAATGACTGATGCAGAAGATTCAGAAAGAAGACAATCTGAATTTAAAGAAAAAACTGAAAACTTTGTTAAAAATTTAGAGCTGGATGAAACATTAGGACAATTACTTGTTGCTGAAGGTTTTTCTTCAATCTCAGATATTAAAGATAGTTCACCAGAAAATTTAATGAAAATTGAAGGTATAGAGGAAGACACTGCCAAGGCTTTGATTGAAAGAGCAAAAGAGTTTTACCAAAAAGATCAAGAAGATATTACTCAAAGAATTAAAGATTTGGGACTTCAAGATGATCTTATAAATCACAAAGGACTGACTCCTGGAATGTTAGTTACTTTAGGAGAACAAAAGATTTTAAAATTAGAAGATTTTGCAGACCTTGCCTCTGATGAATTAACAGGTGGTTATGATGTTGTAAAAGGTGAAAGAATTAAGATTCAAGGATACCTTGAAGATTTTGCTTTATCAAAAACAGAAGCAGATGAATTAATTATGTCCGCAAGAAGCATAATTTACAAAGATTGAGTAATGAAATATGGAAAACAAAAAAACAAAATTAACACTGTCTGGCATAGCCAAGAAATCGATAGAGAATATAGAGTTAGCAAAAACTCAAAGTAAAAATTCCGTTGTAATTGAAAAAAAGCCCAGCAAATTCGCACCTAGAAGTAGCTTTACTAGACCTGCTAGTGTTAGGTCAAAACCAGCAGTATCAACAACAAGTAGTTTCCCTCCAAGAACCACATCAGTACCTAAACCGGCTTCTCCAATAACTAATGATTATGAAAAACGTAAGTTAGCTGAACAAAGAGCAACTAGAAGATTGAAAGGGGATACAGGTAAACCTGAAACTAAAAAAAGAGAATTAAAATTAACAGTATCAAGAGCATTAAGTGATGAGATCGAAGCAAGATCAAGAAGTATGGCTTCGCTTAAAAGAGCAAAATTAAAAGAAAATAGAGAACTAACTAAAGAAGAAATTCAAGAAAGTTTAAAGCCTGTAAAAAGAGATGTAAATATTCCTGAAGCAATAACAGTGAGAGAACTATCTAACAGAATGGCTGAGCAATCAAGCAATGTAATTAAACATTTATTTGGAATGGGTGTTACGGTTACTATCAATCAAACATTAGCAGCAGATACTGCCGAATACTTAGTAAAAGAATTTGGTCACAATCCGATTAGAGAAACAAAAGCAGAAGAAATTATTCAAAAAATAAAAGAGTCTAGATCTGAAAATTTAAAGAATAGACCACCAATCGTAACTGTGATGGGCCACGTGGATCATGGAAAGACCTCGGTATTGGATGTTTTAAGAAGTGCGAATGTTGTCTCTGGTGAATTTGGTGGAATAACACAACACATTGGAGCTTACCAAATACAACACGAATCTAATAAACTGACTTTTATTGATACACCAGGTCATGCTGCATTTACAGAAATGAGAGCTAGAGGATCAAAATTAACAGACGTTGTAGTATTAGTAGTTGCTGCAGATGATGGTGTTAAACCTCAAACAATAGAATCTATAAAACACGCAAAAGCTGCGAACGTTCCAATAGTTGTAGCAATTAACAAGTGTGATCTACCTGAGGCAGATCCACAAAAAATAAAGAACCAACTTTTAGAATACGAACTTATTGCAGAGGATCTATCGGGAGATACTTTAATGGTTGAAATTTCTGCAAAAAATAAAAAAAATTTAGATAAGTTAGTAGAGTCGATTGTTCTACAAGCAGAAATTTTAGACTTAAAAACTGACTTTGAATCTAAAGCTACAGGAATTGTTTTAGAATCTAAAATTGATATTGGCAGAGGAGCTGTTGCAACAGTTGTAGTTACATCTGGAACAATTAAAAAAGGTGATTTCTTTGTTAGTGGATTAAAATGGGGAAAAGTAAGAGCTTTAATTAATGATAAAGGAGAAAATGTTAATGAAGCACCACCATCAATGCCAGTTGAAATTCTTGGAATTAATGGAGCGGCTAAATCTGGAGATGATTTTATTGTACTAGATTCAGAAAAAGAGGCAAAAACATTAAGTCAGAATAGAGCAGAAGAAAGCAAAACTGGTGGAAGTCCTTTAACTTTTGCTACTCAAGACTCGGCTTTTGCTGATAAGTCAGCTGCAGAATTAAATATTATCGTAAAATCAGATGTTCATGGATCTGCAGAGGCAATCAAAAGTGCGATTAATCAAATTACCCATGATGAAGTAAAACCTAAAATAATTTTATCTGATATTGGAATGGTAACAGAAACAGATGTAACTTTAGCAAAAGCATCTAACGCTGCACTAATTGCATTTAATGTTAAACCAAGTAAGGAAGCAAAAAAATTAGCAGAAAATGAAAAAATTGTAATCTCTTCTTATAATATTATTTATGAAGTTTTGGATTATATTAAATTAAGAATGTCAGGACTTCTTGCTCCAGATGTTCAGGAAAAAATTATTGGTACAGCTCAAATTTTAGAAATTTTCAAAGTTTCAGGTACAGGAAAAGTTGCAGGCTCAAAAGTAACTGAAGGTGAAATAACTAGTGGCGCAAGTGCTAGGGTAGTAAGAGATGGAGCAATTATTTATACGGGTAAAATAAGTACTATTTTTAGAGAAAAAGATCAGGCAAAACAGGTTAGTAATGGCCAAGAGTGTGGAATAACGCTTAAGGACTTTATCGATTTCCAGAAAAACGATACAATAGAGGCCTTTAGTACGACTACAACGGATAGAACAGTATAATGGCTGATAGAATAGGAAAACCAGTATCACAGAGACAATTGCGTGTTGGAGAGATGATTAGGCAATCTTTAGGCATGATTTTTGCCAGAAATGAAGCTAAGGTCCCAAATTTAGAAACTAATACTATAACGGTTACTGAAGTAAAAATGAGTCAAGACCTTAAAATTGCAAAAGCTTACGTATTACCATTAGGTGGTAAAGATTCGGAGTTAGTTATTAAAAAATTAAAAGAATATTCTTTCTTAATTAGAAAAGCTTTATCTAAAAAAATAATTATGAAATATTTACCAAAAATACTTTTTGCTAAAGACGACTCATTTGAGTACGCAGAAAAAATAGAAAACTTAATAAAACAAACAAATAAATAGGAAAATAAATAGTATGACGAAAAAAGCAGAAGAATTAAAAATGCACGAGAAGGACACTGGTTCTTCAGAAGTACAAATTGCATTATTAACAGGAAAAATTGAAACTCTTTCAGCACACATTAAACAATTCAAAAAAGATAAACACTCTTCGGTTGGATTATTAAGAGCAGTAAATAGAAGAAAAAAATTGTTAGAATATTTAAAGAAAAATAAATTTGATTCTTACAAAAATGTATTAACTCAATTAAATTTAAGAAAATAGACAGAAGGAAACGGAAAATAGATGTTCAAAGTATACAAGAAGGAAATTGAAGTAGCAGGTAAGAAGATAAGTTTAGAAACAGGTAAGGTAGCAAGACAAGCAGACGGAGCAATCATTGCTTCATGTGGTGAAACAGTTATTTTAGCAACAGTAGTAGGAGCCAAAAAAGTAAATCCAGATATGGATTATTTTCCTCTGTCTGTAAATTACCAAGAAAAATATTATGCAGGCGGTAAAATTCCTGGTGGATATTTTAAAAGAGAGGCAAGACCAACTGAAAGTGAACAATTGATTTCAAGATTAATTGATAGACCCATCAGACCTTTGTTTCCAAGTGAATTCAAAAATGAAGTTCAGTTGTTACCAACTGTAATTTCATATGATAAAGATAATCAACCAGACATTTTAGCAATTACAGCTTCATCAGCTGCATTAGCCATTTCAGGAATGCCATTTATGGGACCTGTGGGTGCTTCAAGAGTTGGTTTAGTTGATGGAAAATACATATTAAACCCATCAAAAGCTGAGTTAGAAAACTCTACTTTAGATTTAGTTGTAGCTGGTACTAAAGAAGCCGTGCTGATGGTTGAGTCAGAAACATCAGGTTTAACAGAAGAAGTAATGTTAGATGCAGTTAAGTTTGGTCACGAAGGTTTTGTTCCAGTAATCGAAATGATAGAGGAACTTGCAAAAGAATGCAGAAAACCAGAATGGACTGTTGAAAAGAAAGATTTATCTGAAGTTAAGAAAAAACTTGAAGAAAACTTTACAGAAGATTTAACTAAAGCTTTTGCAACAATAGACAAACAAGATCGATCAAATCAAATTTCAGAAATTTCTGACAAAGCAAAACAACTTTTTGCAGAGGATGGAAATTATTCTGATTTCAATGTTAATGATGAATTAAAAAATCTTGAAAAGAAAATTGTTAGAACTGACATTCTTAAAAATAAAAAAAGAATTGATGGCAGAGGTTTAGCTGATGTAAGAGCTATTGAGTGTGAAGTTGGTGTTTTACCAAGAACTCACGGATCAGCTCTATTTACTAGAGGTGAAACACAAGCGATTGTGGTTACTACTTTAGGTACATCTGATGACGAACAAAGATTGGAAAGTTTAGATGGACAGCATAGAGAAAGATTTATGCTTCATTACAACTTCCCTCCTTTCTCAGTTGGTGAAACTGGAAGAATTGGAACTGGAAGACGTGAAGTTGGTCATGGAAAATTAGCATGGAGAGCAATTAACTCTTCATTACCTCCAAAGGAAGAGTTTCCATATACTTTCAGAATAGTATCAGAAATTACAGAATCCAATGGTTCTTCATCAATGGCGAGTGTTTGTGGTGCATCTCTTGCACTTATGGATGCTGGAGTGCCAATTAAAGAGCCAGTTGCAGGTATTGCAATGGGGTTAATTAAAGAAGGCGATGATTTTAGTGTCTTGTCAGATATTTTAGGTGATGAAGATCACCTTGGAGATATGGACTTTAAAGTTGCTGGAACTAAAGATGGAATTACTTCTCTTCAAATGGATATTAAAATTACAGGTATCACATTTGAAATCATGGAGCAGGCTTTAAAACAAGCAAAAGAAGGAAGAATTCATATCTTAGGTGAAATGAATAAAGCTTTAAGTGAATCAAGAGCTGATGTTGGTGAGCACACTCCAAAAATGGAACAAATTACTGTTGATAAAAAAGATATTGCAGCTGTAATTGGAAAAGGTGGAGCAACGATTAGAGAGATTGTTGAAAAATCAGGTGCTAAACTAGATGTGAACGATGAAGGTGTGGTAACTGTTGCTGCTCCAGATGAAGAGTCTAGAAACATTGCTATGCAAATGATCAAAGACATCACAGCAAAAGCTGAACTAAATAAAATTTATTCAGGTAAAGTAATGAAGATTATGGAGTTTGGTGCATTTGTAAATTTCTTAGGCAAACAAGATGGTCTTGTTCACATTTCAGAACTTGCTACTAAAAGAGTAGAAAAAGTTACTGATATTGTTAAAGAAGGTGATGAAGTAAAAGTTAAAGTGATTGGTTTCGATAGAGGTAAAGTTAAACTTTCTATGAAACAAGCTGCTGAATAATTTTTAAATTAAAATTCTAAACCCCTGGAATGAAAGTTCTGGGGTTTTTTTTTATGGGGCTTTTATTAAAAACCTTACACACTCTTTTGTTTTGCTGGAAAGTATTCTACTTCTGAAAAGCGATCTGTCGGAAAAATCCAATAAAATTCAAGGGTTTCTTTTCCATTATTTTTTAAGGCATGTTCAGCATTTCCAGCTATATAAACTACATCGCCCTTTTTAATTGTTTCAAGTTTACCTGATTTATTTAAAATTCCTGTACCATTGGTAACCACATATATTTCTGCTGGTGAGTGATAATGAAGTGTTAAATCTCCACCAGGCACTATTTCAGCAAAACCAAGGGATAAACCAGAACTACCATCAAAATCTGCATCAACTAAAAATTTCCACCTTACTCCAGGATACTTTTCAGTTGATGACCATTCTTGACTCAAAACAGAAGCAAGATTTTTTACAAAAATCATTCAAAATCTTAGCTTATGTCTTATTTTTTTTAAATATAAATTATTAAGTCTAAAAAATTCTTTCAAATTTTTTTAACTAAATTTAACTATATTTTAGGTAATATTTTTAGGATCTGGCATTCCAACCTTGTTATATCCAGCATCTACGTAATGAATTTCACCAGTAACACCATTTGCAAGGTCGCTTAATAGATATAATGCTGAATTTCCAACATCATGAATATCTACGTTTCTTTTAAGGAAAGAATGATCTTCATTCCACTTGTATAAGAATTTTGCATCTCCAATAGCAGAAGCTGCTAAAGTCTTAATGGGTCCAGCACTTATAGCATTCACTCTCATGCCTTTAGCACCTAAATCTCTTGCAAGGTACTTAACACTTGCCTCAAGAGCTGATTTACAAACACCCATTACGTTATAATTTGGAATAGCTTTAGTAGATTCGTAAGTTAAGGTTAACATGCTTCCACCTTCTTTCATTATTTTAGATGCTTCTTTTGCAACTTCTGTAAATGAAAAACATGAGATTAACATACTTCTTAAAAAGTTTTCTCTAGTAGTGTTTAAATACTCACCTGATAATTCTGATTTATCTGAAAATGCAACTGCGTGAACCACAAAATCTATTTGTCCCCATTCAGATTTAATATCTTCAAAAAGTTTTATTACTTCTTCTTTATTCTCAACATCACAACTAAATGTAGCTTTTGAATTTAATTTTTCTGCTAAAGGGATTACTCTTTTCTTTAATGCATCACCAAGATAAGTGAATGCAAGTTCTGCTCCAGCTTCTGCAAGTTTCTGCGAAATACCCCAAGCGATAGACCTTTCATTGGCAACGCCCATGATTAATCCTCTTTTGCCTTTCATTAAACTCATTTAAACCTTTTCAAAAATTAAAGTTGCATTTGTTCCACCAAAACCAAAGCTGTTAGACATAACAGAGTTTAATTTAACATCTGTTTCAGTTTTAGTAACGATTGGGAATTTTTTTGCTTCATCATCCATTTCAGTGATGTTAGCTGAAGCTGTGATAAAATTATTTTTCATCATGATTAAACTATAAATTGCCTCATGAACTGAAGCAGCACCTAGTGGGTGACCAGAAAGGGATTTAGTAGAACTTATTTTTGGTACCTCAGCACCAAATGCTTCTCCAACACCTCTAAGTTCTGTTATATCTCCAACAGGAGTTGAAGTTCCGTGAGTGTTTAAGTAGTCCATTTTATTCTTAGCAGTTGCTAAAGCCATTTTCATACATCTAACAGCACCTTCACCAGATGGGGCTACCATATCATACCCGTCAGAAGTCGCGCCATAGCCTGTTAATTCAGCATATATGTTTGCACCTCTTGCTTTTGCATGCTCGTATTCCTCAAGCACCAAAACTCCACCACCACCTGCTATTACAAAGCCATCTCTAGTCTTATCATAAGCTCTAGAAGCAGTTTCAGGCGCATCATTGTATTTAGAAGATAATGCAGTCATCGCATCAAACATTGCAGTCATTGCCCAGTGTAATTCTTCACTACCACCTGCAAACACAACGTCTTGTTTACCCATTTGAATTAATTCACTTGCATGACCGATACAGTGTCCGCTAGTTGCACACGCAGAACTCATCGTATAATTAACTCCTTTAATTTTAAAAGGTACAGCAAGAGTTGCTGAAGATGTACTAGCCATAGTTCTTGGAACAATAAATGGTCCCATTAATTTTGGAGTTTTGGCTCTAGTCTTATCAACTGATAAAACTACATTTTCAATTGAAGGACCCCCAGAACCCATAACTATTCCAGTTTTAAAATTACTTATATCCTTATCCTCTAATCCTGAATCCTTAATAGCTTCTTTCATTGCAATGTAATTATATGCAGATCCAGAGCCCATAAATCTGATAGTTTTTCTATCGACATGATCTTCAAGTTTAATATTTGGTTTGCCATGAATGTGGCTTCTTAAATTATGCTCTTTATATTCCTCGCAAAAAGATATTCCAGATTTTGAATTTAAAAGAGATTGATAAACTTCTTCTTGATTATTCCCCAAACAAGAAACAACTCCCAAACCTGTAACTACTACTCTTCTCATTATTTAAATAACCCCACTTTTAAGTTTTCTGCTGAATATATTTTCTTGTCATCGGCAAATACTAAACCATTTGCCAAACCAACTGTTGTTCCACCTGGTGCCATAATTTTTTTCATATCAATTTCATATCTTACATTTTTAACATTTTGTAAAACTTCACCAGTGAATTTTACTGTACTCACGCCTAAAGCTCTCCCTTTGCCTGGATTGCCAAGCCAACCAAGATAAAAACCAACTAACTGCCACATAGCATCTAAGCCAAGACAACCTGGCATAACAGGGTCGCCTTTAAAGTGACAATCAAAAAACCAAAGGTCTTCTTTGATATCAAGTTCTGCTTTTAAAGAGCCTTTGCTAAATGTACCATTATCCTCGTTGATTTCTGTTATTCTATCAAACATGAGCATTGGTGGAAGTGGTAATTTTGCATTACCAGGGCCAAAAAGTTCCCCATTTCCGCAGCTTATTAGCTCATCATATGTGAATGAGTTTTTTTTCATAAATTTCAGTTCCTTAATACTTGATTTATGATGATTATAATATAGAAATAGTTTAGAATTATTATAAACAACAATGAATAATATTAATATATACAAAGAAAAACTAAGAGAGTCTGGCTTAAGACCAACTAGACAAAGGTTAAAAATCTGTGAAGTATTGTTTTCACCTGAAAAAACTTTTCATTTTACAATAAATGATTTGACCAAAATTATTGAAGAAAAGTTGAGTGAAAAAATTTCCCTAGCAACAGTTTATAATACAATTCATGCATTTAAGAAAAAAAGATACTTAAAAGAAATTTCAATTAATAGTGATAAAAGTTATTTTGACACTAACGTAACTGAACACCATCACTTTTTTGACGAAGATACAAATGAGTTGATTGATTGTAGCAACGAAGAAATTGATTCAGTGAATATAAAAAGAAATATCACAGGAAAAAAAATAAAATCAGTAGAAGTATTGATTAAAGTTGCAACTGATAATCAAAATCAAAAATAATTCAATAATTTCAATAATTTAATAATTACATTAAAATAATTCTAAACTGTTGACTTACAGTTTAGAATGATTACATGTACACCATAATCATTAAGGAGAAAAATATGTCATTAAAAGGAAGTAAAACAGAAGAAAACTTAAAGGATGCATTTGCAGGTGAGAGCCAAGCAAACAGACGTTATTTATATTTTGCTCAAAAAGCAGATATCGAAGGCTATAACGATGTAGCATCTGTATTTAGATCTACAGCTGAAGGTGAAACAGGTCATGCACATGGACACCTTGAGTATCTTGAAGAAGTTGGAGATCCAGCAACGGGATTACCAATTGGTGAGACTAAAGCAAATTTAGCTTCAGCAGTACAAGGTGAAACTCATGAATATACAGACATGTACCCAGGTATGGCAAAAACAGCTAGAGAAGAAGGTTTTCCAGAAATAGCTGATTGGTTTGAAACTTTAGCAAAAGCTGAAAAATCACACGCAGGTAAATTCCAAAAAACATTAGAATCTATTGCGTAAATAAAACTTAATTTATGGTGGGGTTTTCCCCCACCATTAAATCCTAAAATTTTAAATATGAGTAAAGAAGGCAGTATAGACGCACCCATTAGACACCCAATCAATTTTGAGCATCCAGATTTTTTAGATCCTAAAAAATTAGATGACGAAATGAGAAGAGCATTCGATATCTGCCATGGATGTAGAAGATGTTTTAATTTATGTGACTCGTTTCCAAAATTATTTGACATGATAGATGAGTCAGAAAATGAGGATGTAGAAAGTTTAAAAAGTGAACAGTTTGAACCTGTAGTAGATGCTTGCACATTGTGTGATATGTGTTTTATGACCAAGTGTCCTTATGTACCGCCACATGATTTTGATTTAGACTTTCCTCACTTAATGTTGAGATACAGAACAGCTCAAAAAAAATTAAATAAATTACCTGCAGTACCGGCACAATTAGCTCGAATTGATAGAAATGCAAAAATTGGTGTAATGTTATCATCACTTATAAACTGGGCATCAAATATTAAAAATACATTTTTTAGAAAAATATTAGAATTAGTTGCTGGAATTGATATGAGGGTTAAGCTTCCAACCTACAATTCAGAAACATTTACAAAATATTTTAAAAAAAATAATATTCCAGTAAACAGTGAAGCTCCATCTAAAGATAGAAAAGTTGTAATTTATTCAACATGCTTTGTTAATTTTAATAAAAAAGACACTGGTGTAGCTGCATTAAAAGTTTTAAAAAAAAATGGAGTAGAGGTTCAAGAGGCTTACCCAGGTTGTTGTGGAATGCCTTATCTCGAGCAAGCAGATTTACCAAAAGTTGTAGAGCAAGCTAAAAAAGTTTCCAAAGATTTATTAGAGTGGGTAGATAAGGGTTATCAAATTATTACTCTAACAGCCAGCTGTGGTCTAATGTTAAAATTTGAATGGCCATTGCTATTACCAAACGATGAAAATATTAAAAGACTTTCAAAAAGTGTTAGTGATATAGATGAGTATATCGTTGATATAGCACAAAACGAAGGCTTAGCAGAGGGCTTACAAGAAATTGATGGTGGGGTTACAGTTCACAACGCTTGTCATGCAAGAGCACAAAATATGGGTATTAAATCTAGAGATATGCTTAAATTCATTCCTAATATAAAAATGGATGTTGTTGAAAGATGTGCTGGTCACGGAGGAACTTTTGGTGTGATGAAGGAAACTCACGATCTAGCTATAAAAGTTGGAACACCAACAGCAAAACAAATTAAAAATAAAAATAATAAATACATGGCTTCAGATTGTCCTTTGGCAGGTAAGCATTTGAAACAATTAGAAACAGACACAAATATTTCAAATGATGAGGCACTTCATCCTATCGAATTAATGGCAAAAAGTTATAGATTGTAATTATGAGTAAAGAAAAAAGACTAATAGAAAAAGAAGACTTACTACCATCTGATGTTTACACAAAAAGTAGAAAACAAATCAGAAAAGATTTAGTTGAGTTTAAAAAAGATAGAAGAATAGCACTTGGTCCTTATGCTACTTTTTATTTTGAAAGTTTTGAAACTATGGTTGCCCAAGTTCAAGAAATGCTTCACATCGAAAAAGGTGGAGATGAGCAATTAAAAGATGAATTAATAGCCTACAATCCCTTAGTACCAAGTGGAAAAGAACTTATAGCAACATTAATGTTTGAAATTGATAATCCAATTTCAAGAGCTAAATTTTTAGGTAAAGTTGGAGGTATTGAAGAAAAGGTATTTATGAAAATTAATAATGAAATTGTTAAAGCAGTTCCAGAAGCAGATGTTGACAGAACATCAGCAGAAGGAAAAGCTTCTTCAGTACAGTTTATCCATTTCAAATTAAATGATGATCAAATTTTTAAATTTAAATCAGATAGTGCAACTATTGAACTTGGGATTGATCATAAAGAGTATACTCACACAACAAAACTATCAGAAAATAGCATTAAATCGCTATGTGATGATTTTATCTAATAGAGCCCCAAATATTTTCAGTTTTGACCCAGCCTGAATAATCTTCAGTTTTTACGTTACACCATATATTTTCACATTTTTTTAAGATTAATAGTCTTCCCTTTTCTAGTTTGGCTATTGGTTTTGAAAAGTTAGATGGTTTTTTATATAAAATTTTATCTTCTAAAATAATAATAGAATTTGATTTTTTAATCTGAGAAATGTGGATCCATCCACTATTATTTTTTAAATCTACAATTCTCCTAAAATTTTCTTTTTGATCTATTTGTTTTATCGGTAAATTTATTTTTTTATAAATATATTTGATTTTTGAATCAAAACTTGGTCCATATCGAACATTTACTTTACTTTTTTTTAAAGAAAGAAACTTTTCTTCTGCCATTGAAAATTGACCAAATAAAACTGATAGACACAAAAACCAGATAGCTATTTTTTTTATCATTTACAAAAACAGTTTTTTCTTTTTTTAAGTTTAACTTTTCTAAAATTTAATTGTAATAAATCTAAGATAAAAATATATCCATCAAGACTTTTTCCAATACCAAGTATTTTCTTTAAAACTTCATTTGCTTGTATTGTTCCAATTATACCAGCAACAGTGCCAAGAATACCTTCTGACTCGCAATTTAATAAGTCATCTGAAATATCAGAGTCTTGAAAAAAACATCTTAAACATGGAATTTTTTTATTTTTAAAATTAAAAGTAAATATATGACCGTCAAATTTACTTATGGCTCCGGTTACAAGTATTTTTTTAAATTTATAACAAAAATCATTTAATAAAAATTTTGTTGAAAAATTATCAGAACCATCAACTATATAATCATAATCTTTTATAATTTTCCTAAAGTTATTTTTATCAAGTCTTATTTTGTAAATTTTAATTTTAATACTTGGGTTTATTTTTTTAATTTTAACCCTTGCTATTTGAACTTTAAATTTTCCTATATCGCTGGTGTTATAAAGACTTTGTCTGTGTAGATTAGATAAACTAACTTTATCATCATCAACTATACCTATCGAACCAACTCCAGCTCTTGCAAGAAATTCTGCAACAGGAGATCCTAAACCACCCATTCCAACAATTAAAACTTTTGAAGATATAATTTTTTTTTGTCCAATAGTGCCAATATCTTTTAGTACTATTTGTCTTGAGTATCTTTCTATTGATGCTTTTTTTAATTGGCTATTCATTTACCTGTTGAGCCAAATCCACCATCACCTCGCAATGTATCAGGTAAATTATCTGTTTCTTCAAACTCCATCTTAATTACAGGCATTAAGACCATTTGTGCTATTCTATCTTTATTGTTGATAAGGAAATCTTCTTTACCATGATTAAAAAGTATAACTTTAATTTCTCCTCTATAATCACTATCAATTGTCCCCGGAGTGTTTAAAACTGTAATACTTTTTTTAGCAGCCAAACCAGATCGAGGACGAATTTGAACTTCATAATCCTCTGAAAATGCCATTGAAAGACCTGTAGGAACCAAATATGAGCTATTAGGTGCTATTCTAATAGGCTCCTCTATAAAAGCCATCAAATCCATACCTGAAGCACCATCTGTTTTGTAAGCAGGTAATTCTACTTTAGGATTTAATTTTTTGATTAATATTTTAGCCACTGAATTTTAATTTAATCTTTTAATAACTCTATCTACTATTTCATCAGAAATTTCAGATTTACTTTTTATTGTAAGCCTTTCATCATCCATATTTTTATCTCTATAATAAATCGAAACTTCATTAAAACTAGAGTCAAATCCAATTGCTTTATTGGAAACATCATTTGCAATTATCCAATCACAGTTTTTTTCATCTAATTTTTTTTTTGCATTTTCTTCTATATTATTAGTTTCTGCAGCAAATCCAATTACCAACTTTGGTCTAAGAGAATTATGTTTTGATACATAATTTAAAATATCAATATTTTTTTCTAGTTCTAGATTTAATTTTTCTTGCTTTTTAATTTTGCTATTACTTATTTCTTTAACTTTAAAGTCAGCAACAGCTGCTGAAAAAATTGCTACATCTGTTGGTAAATTATTTTGTGTAGCTTTAAACATTTCGTCTGCAGTTTCTACTTTAATTAAGTTTATATTGTTGCCTACTTCTAAATTTGTAGGTCCAGAAATTAAAGTGGTTTGAAATCCTTTTTTAGCAAATGCTTTTGCTAAAGCATAACCTTGTTTTCCAGAGGATTTATTTGTTATAAATCTTACAGGGTCAATATATTCATTAGTTGGTCCAGCCGTTACTAAGGCTTTTAATTTATAATTTTTATTTAATTCACTAAAGTATAAATTAATTTCTTGAACAATATTATCTGGTTCAGTCATTTTCCCTTCACCAAATTCTCCACAGGCCATATCTCCAATTTCAGGACCTATAATTTTATAACCAAATGATTTTAATTTTTTAAGGTTTTCTTTCGTTGATGGATGGTCCCACATTCTAACATTCATTGCTGGTGTTAAAAAAATATCTTTATCTGAAGCCAAAATTACAGTTGAAGCAAGATCATCTGAAGACCCTGTGCTTAATTTTGAGATTGTATTAGCGGTAGCTGGAGCTACAACAATTAAGTCTGCCCATCTAGATAGTGAAATATGATCCATTTCAGCCTCATTTTCAGGGCTAAATAAATCGTCATAAACTTTTTCTTGAGATAGTGAGGCAACGGACAAAGGAGTTACAAATTCTTTAGCACTTTTAGTAAGAATAGTTTTAACCTTTGCACCTAATTTTTTTAATGATCTGATTAATTCTAAACTTTTGTAAGCAGATATGCCACCACATATTATTAAAAGTATTTTTCTTTCAGATATATTATTCATTGTGAGAATTAAAATACTACTAGACCAAAAATTACAAGCAGTAATAAACCAACAATAGACTGATTTCTAAAGGCAGTCATTTCAGATCTCTTTTCATTTAAGGCAGTAAATGAATTTGAATTTTGGGGGATCTGTCCACTTGCTAAAAATGATAAAGCTTGATTGGCTTTATCCATAATCTCTGGAAAATCAGGCAATCTTTTAATTACTTCAGTAGTACTTTTTAAACTTTCATTTAAGGTATTAATTGGATCTTTTGTTTCTCTTAACCAACTTTCTAAAACTGGTTTTGAAGTTTCCCATATATTGGTATTAGGGTTAAGTTTTCTCGCAACTCCCTCAACCACTACCATTGTTTTTTGTAACATTAATAATTGAGGTTGAGTTTGCATATTAAATTTTTCAGTAACTTCAAAAAGTTGTTTTAATAATTTTCCCCCAGAAATATCTTTTACAGATTGACCAAAAATTGGTTCACCAATTGATCTTAATGCTTGTGCTAAATCATTAACAGGCACATCTTTAGGAACTAGACCAGCAACCAAATGTACCTCAGCAACTTTTTTGTAGTCTCTTTGAATAAATCCAAATAAAATTTCAGCTAAAAATCTTTTGCTAAGATTGTCTAATCTTCCCATTATTCCAAAATCTATAGGAACAATTTGCCCATTATCGTCAATAAATATGTTTCCTTGATGCATATCAGCATGAAAAAAACCGTCTCTAACAGCATGTCTTAAAAAATGCTGAATTACATCAGAGGCTATTCTCTTAGTATCTATATTTCTTTTTTGTAAATCTTCTGTTTCACGAATAGAAACGCCTTCTACCCAATCAAGTGTCATGACATTTTCGCTTGTAAAATTCCAATAAATAGCAGGAACTCTAAAACCTGCATCATTCTTTGTATTTTCGGCATATTCATTTGCAGCTGCTGCTTCAAATCTTAAATCCATTTCTAAATTAGTTATTTCTTTAAGAAGAAAAACTACTTCTACCAATTTCAGCCTTTTTGTTTTTTTTATAAATGACTCAACCATAAAAGCAAAAAGCATCAAAGCATCTATCTCCTCATTAAATACTTTTTTTATATTTGGTCTTAAAATTTTAATAGCAACATCTTTTATGGTTCCATTGTCATTTATTTTTGCTTTATGAACCTGTGCTATTGAAGCTGCTGCAACTGGTTCACTTAAATCAATGATTGAATTGAAAGTATCATCTCCTAGGTCTTTTTTAATTATTGCTTTTGCTTCAGTTAAAGTAAAAGCGGGCAACCTATCTTGTAAGCCCTCTAACTGTTTTGCTAAATCATCTCCGATAATATCAGGTCTAGTAACCAAAAATTGTCCTAACTTAATAAATGTAGTTCCCATTGATTGTAGCGACTTAGAAAGTTTTGCTCCTTCATTTTCGTTTAAATTATTTTTATTAGGTGGAGAAAAAGAAAATGAAAGTATTTGGAAGAGAATCTTAATTGCTAATGGTGGTTTTTTAAACTTAGAAAGAATAGTTAATATATCAGAACGAGCTAATTTTCTTCCTAATTTAAATAAGATGAATATTTTTTTTAACATTAGATTTTCCAGCCTGAATGAATAGCTACAATTCCACCTGATAAGTTTCTATAACTGCAGTTAACAAATTTATTTTTATTCATTAAATCAATTAACTCTTCTTGATTAATAAACTCTTCAATACTTTTAACCAGATATTCATAAGGTTCTTTTTGTCCAACTATAGCTTTTCCAACTAAAGGAATAAGTTTTGAATAATTTTTATATATAAAGTCTAAATTAGAGTTTTGAATTTTAGAAAATTCTAAACATAAGTAACGACCTCCTGGTTTTAAAACTCTATAAGCTTCTGACAAAGCTTTATTTAGATCTTTAGTATTTCGTAGTCCAAAACTAATTGTATAATAATCACAAGAATTATCTTTAATAGGCAACTTTTCAGCTGGAGCAATTATCCAATTGATATTTTTATAAGTATTTAACTTTTCTTTGCCTTTACCAATCATCCCTTTATTTGGATCAACGCAAAATATTTCACCATTTTTATCAGTTGCATCTAAAAAAAGTTTACCAAGATCTCCAGTTCCGCAGGCGACATCAATTAAAGTTTTATTATTTGAAGGGTTCATCCAACTTAATAGATCTTTTTTCCAAATTCTATGAACACCCAATGACATAAAGTCATTCATTAAATCATATTTGTCATAGACATTATCAAAGACACTTTGGACAAGGCCCTTTTTGTTTTGGAGATATTGCTGCATATTAAATTTATTATTTATTGATAATATAGTCTCAAATGCCAGAATTACCAGAAGTAGAAATAGTCAAACAATCGCTATCTAAAAAATTAGAGCATAAAAAAATCAAAAAAATAATAATTACGAATAGAAATTTAAGGTTTAAAATTCCTTTAAAATTTGAAGAATTATTAAAAAATAAAATTATTAAAAAAGTAACTAGATTTTCAAAGTATTTGATCTTGAATTTTTCTGATCAATCTTTTTGTTTAATTCATTTAGGGATGTCTGGAACTGTTCATTTAATAAAAAAAAATAATATTAGTAAGTTTACTAATACTAGTTTTTATAATTCACCAAGCCTACCAAAAAAACATAATCATGTTGAAATTCATTTTAAAGGTTTAAGAGTTATATACAATGATCCTAGAAGATTTGGATTTTTTAAATTTATAGAAAACAAGAAGGAACTTGAAAAAAGATTTAGTCATTTAGGACCTGAACCATTTTTTAAAAATTTTAACTTAGAATATTTAATTGGTTATTTCACAAATAAAAAAAAGGATATAAAAAGTTTCTTATTAGATCAAAAATTTGTATCAGGAATTGGAAATATTTATGCTAGTGAAATTTTATTTTTATGTAAAATTAATCCAATTACCTATGCATCAAAGTTAACCAAGCAAGATTGCAAAAAAATTATTACTTATTCAAAAAGTGTACTTAATAGGGCTATTAAAAAAGGAGGGTCAAGTATTCGAGATTTTAAAAACATCACTGGAAAAAGTGGAAATTTCCAAAAAGAATTTAGGGTGTATCAAAGAGAAAATCTAAGCTGCTTAAGAACTAAATGTAATGGGAAAATTCAGAAAATATTTATATCTAATAGGTCAACATTCTTTTGTAATACATGCCAAAAATAGGGAATTATTCTATTGACCAGTATAAATTCTCAAGCTATACCACTGCGCTTATGGCAAACACAAAATCAGCAATTAAAAGAATTAGAAGAATTGCTACACAAACATTGGTTAATAAGGCTCGTAAGAGCAAGTACAGAAATGCTATAAAAAAAATGAACCTTCTTCTGGTAGAAAAGAAAAAAGATGAAGCTCTAAAATTCTTGCCAAAGTTGAACTCTGAGTTAATGAAAGTTGCAAAAACTGGAATTATAAAGAAAGCAAATGCTTCAAGAAACATTTCGAGAATAACAAAGAAAATTTCAGGCTTATAATAAATTTATACGACTATTTTAAATTTCAACTAATAGTACTTACATCATATAAGAAATCAAATTTTTAGATTAACTATATATAGATTTAGTAAAACAATAAGAAACATAATTTATAAATCACACAATCATAGATTTTAAATTTGTAAAATTAATCGTTCAATCAAACAACACTGTGGCAAAATAATTTTTAAGATTTAAAACAGACCACCTCTTGGTTGTAATATTATATCAGCTTAGAGAGAATATTCCCGTTTGAAATGAATCACCTATAGATTTAATTTATTTTTATTTTTACTAAATTATTTATTGCAAATATTAATTTTATTTATTTTTGCTTTTACAAAATTATTTATTGCAAAAAAATTATTTTGCTTCTAACTGACCTTATTCCTACAAATTTTT